>NZ_JAHVDH010000010.1:0-5146 GCF_051487245.1 Plantibacter flavus | reverse complement strand
GCGGTATCCCACCTACGTCTGCCGGGCCTGCATCGAAACGGCCACGACGATCGACGGTCAGCCGGCCGAGATCGTCCAGTCCCACGCCTTCCGGTCCGGTGCCGGCTTGCGACTCCGCTCGACGGGAGTGCTCATCCCCGACGACACTCGGACGACCGCGCCAGCAATTCTGTGAGCGGACTATGATTCCGGCGTAAATTCTTCTACCCCCTCCACTCTCAGGGCGATCCCCTCGATGCCTTTCTCGGAGGGCAAATTGGCTGTGAGGGTAAACCTCACCTGATGAGGCTCGATCACGCGGTACATGTGCCGGTTCCAATCCTCGTGATAACTAAAGCTTTCGGAATTCATTAGGAAGTCGGCTTTGCCGATGAGCCCGTCAATCTGCGCCTCGGCGTCGACGGTCACGCGGAGCGTCAACTCTCCCGCCTCGCCTGTTCGGAATACCTTGTGCGATATCGACGTGTTGTCAGGGTGGATCCAGTTGAAGCAGACCTCGACGAGGTCGGTCTGGATGGGGCTGGTGTATATCCCATCACCCTCGTAGACTCCAAAGTCCTGTTCAAGATCGCGGCCTTCGAGCTCGGCGAGTGCGTGATTGACGGGCTTGGCCAGCTGGCGTGGATTGATGCTTTCCTCGACACGTAGCGCCTCAACGAGTGGGCTGATCTCGTCATGCTTCAAGAGTTCAGGAAGACGTTTGACGATCTCAAACCTTTGATCAGCCGGAAGCTCAACTTCGAGGTCACCGTGCAGCCCACCACCTTCGTGGGCGCAGAAGTCTTTGTGATTAGCCGTGACGAAGATCACCAGAGTTCCTCGGTCATCGAGTTCGGCGCAGAGCGTTTTGACGGTCTCCCAGATCAAGGCGTCACGAAACCCCTTACCGTCCTTGGTGAATGGCTTCCTGGCGTCTAGATCTCGCTCAAGGAGATCGGCGACCACGACGCCCGGGTACGGCGGAACCTCTACATTTTTGTCTTCAAGATGCCTACGGGCAGAGTCGTAGAGATCCGTTCGCGACGTGCGAGGCAGATCAACGATTGGGCGGGCTACATCTAGAGTGTCGAGCGTCTCCCCGTAGGTCTTGATCTCGGTGTCAATCTTGGCGCTGAGGTCTTCAATTTCCTGAAACCATTGCCGCGACAGCTCGAGGAGGACAACCTCGGGAAGCACCAGGCGGACTTGGCCCTTCGCTGCCAGAGCGAAAAGCACAAGGCTGTCGCTGCGGGAGAACGGCTTCCGGCCGTACAGCGCGTTGCTGTCGAGAATGACCACGGGCTTCATGCTCCAAGAATAGAGAGCGAACGGTGTCATGAGCCAGCTTCACCACGTTCAGCAAACGGTCGTTCGATAACGCTTCTGAGACGGTCTACAAACGCCTCAAGACGATCGAATCAGGCGACCTGCCGCTGCCGGCCACGACGATCATCGATATCTCGTAGCTGAGACAGGCTGATCTCGCGGTTTACGCTGTGGACCGCATAGTGTGGACCGAAGCGCGAGGAGCGCTTACGTAGCCGGGCACAGCACTAATGCTCTCCCCGACCAGTGAGCATCGCTGTCCTGTGGCATCTTTGACATAGAGGCAAACGTCTGAGGTGACGAGGCGCTCTGCATGCCTACGGGCATGCCCAAATGAAGGAAGGACTTCACCGTGACCATTCCCGTAGCCGAAGATGAGACACAAGCGCCCGAGAACGTGCAGGATTTCGAGGTTGTGATCCGTGAGTGCAACAGCATCACTGAAGCCGCGATCACGCTTCGCCCCGGCGCGCTGAACATCAAGTACGGACCCAACGGCCTCGGCAAGAGCACCATCGCGCATGCATTGGAGTACCGGGCGGAAAGTGACGAGCGCTTGGCTGAACTCACGCCGTTCAGACACTTGCGGGCCGAGCCTGCGGTCGTTCCGGTAGTGGAGGGTGCGGACGAGATCAAGAGTGTGCTCACATTCGACGACGAGTACGTCTCCACCTTTGTATTCCGCAAAGACGAGGTCGTCGAAAACAGCTTCGAGATCTTCATCAACACAGACGAGTACCGCGCCGGTCTCGCGGAGATCGACGAGATCTTCGAGTCGTTGAAGGAAACCTTTCTCGAAGGGGTCGAGCTCAACGAAGCAATCGGTCATTTTACCGAGCTTCGAGACGCCTTCGGCATCACCGCCGCCGGAAAGCTGTCGAAGAGCAGCCGGGGCTCAAAGGCACTCAGCATGGGCGGCAAACTGGATGTGATCCCGGAGGCACTTCAGGGCTATTCCGAGTTCATAAAGAGCGACAACCCCGCAAAGTGGATCACGTGGCAGGCGCAAGGCAAAGAATACCTCGGCCTCTCAGACAACTGCCCATTTTGTTCGACCGTCAGCGTCGACAAGACAACCGCGGAGAAGGTATCCGCTGAGTACAACTCAGCGGCGGTGAAGAACATGAGTAGCCTGAGGGCCGTGATCGAGAAGCTCGGCGGATACCTCGACCCGGAGCACCTCGAGCAGCTGGAGAAGCTCACGAAGCTGCTCACGGATATGACCGCAGAGCAGGAGCGATTCCTTGTCAACCTGCACGGGGAGATCGTCACCTTCCTGAACAAACTCACGGCTGCTCGCAATGTCTCGTTCCATGCGCTACGCGAAGCCGGGGACGTAGAGATCTTCCTCAACGGCCTGCGAATCGACCTCAGCCTGTTGCACGGGCTACGATCGGACGCTACCCAGGACATCGTGACGTCGATCAACACCAAGCTCGATGAAGTGGAGACCCGCATCATAGACATCAACAAGCGGATCTCTCGACAGAAACGCAGGGTCGGACAGCTGATCCAGGAGAACCAGCGCGCGATCAACGACTTCTTGAGCTCGGCAGGATACAAATACGCAGTTCGTATCGAGGAGAACGGCGACTCTTACCGGATGTTGCTCGAACACCAGGACAAGGCCGGACACCTGGAGTCAGCAGGTCAGCACCTCAGCTACGGAGAGAAGAACGCGTTCGCGCTGGTGCTCTTCATGTACGACGCCAGACGTCGCCAGCCAGACCTTGTGGTCCTCGATGACCCGGTGTCAAGCTTCGACAAGACGAAGAAGTTCGCGATCCTGCACCAGCTCTTCCATGGCGAGAACAGTTTTCGAGACGTGACCTGCCTGCTGCTCACTCACGATCTTGAGCCGGCGATCGATGTCGTGCGGACGTCGGCGAAGCCAGTCGTCCACTTCCTCACGGGACGCGACGGCGTGATCTCTGAGCATCCAATCACGTCAGACGACATCATGACCTTCTCCGAGGTGTGCAAGCAGAACATCGCGACCGCTACTGACCCGGTGATCCAGTGCATCTATGCGCGGCGGCTTTTGGAGGTCCACGGCACGAGGAACATGGGCTACGAGCTGCTATCTAACCTGTTGCACGTTCGCGACGTCCCGCTCCTGAAGCCGAACACTGATGGTGAAGCCCCGATGACTCGGCTGGAGATCGTGGCCGGAACCAATGAGGTACGGGAATTGCTTCCCAACTTCGACTATCAGGCGCTTCTCGCTGATCTGAAGGATGCTCAGAAGGTCAAGACGAGGTTCGATGCGACTGACGTCGGCTACGAGAAGGTTCAGCTGTTCCGAGTATTCACGGTGCTGAGCCCGACGGTACTGACGAGAGACCGTATCTTCACGAAGTTCGTGAACGAGACTTACCACATCGAGAACGAGTACGTAATGCAGCTAAATCCGCAGACTTTCGACGCGGTCCCTGAGTACGTCGTCGCAGCCTGCAAGGACCTTATCGACGCGAACTTACCTGCTTAGGGCACGTGGCGGGACGAGTTCGCGTAGGTGGGACTCGTCCCGCCAGCATGCTACGTGGCTGACTGGGACCACTGCTGCACCCACCATCGTCAGCGGTGGCAGTCAGGAGCGCGCGCGGCGACGCCACGGACTCCCACCGACCCGAAGTGTGCTGGGCAGCGCTTCGGGCAAGGTGTACGTTGCAGCGCATGGTCAGCTTCCGATAATTCAGAGAGCGTATGTTCAGCCCCATGTCCGGGCAGCCCCGCGAGGCACTTTCAAGCACGTCCAAGCCTTCTCGACAAATCGGAGCACGCTATGGGGCTAGTACACGTCGTCGTGGCACACCGAGCACGGTTCGTGCGGCTACGCGAACTCGAGGATCTGGAGGCGCGAAAATGGACGGTGCGGTAGCCGACAGCGTTGATGACGCATCGGCCAGGCTTCCCTGAACGGTGACTTCCGCGCCTGGATGATGAGCCGAAGAGGGTGAGGAACTGAGGAACTGATCCGGCGTCTGACTCCGACGGGACCTCGCGATGATCGTCTTCGTGTACGGCGAGACTCCAGAGGAACGCCAAACCGTCGTCTTGCACACACATATCCAGGAGGCCCGGGCCTCCTCGACGAACTCTCAGCGATCGGAGCGACGCGTATGCTCAGACTCCGTCCTCAGTTCTTCCTGGCGGAACTGCGCGGCGCGACGGTCGACCTCGGCAAAGGCCTCGTCCAGGCTGATCTTTCCGTCGACGTAAGCGCTGACGCTCGCATGCCTGTCGCATCGGGCCGAGTGCCGTCGAGGTCCCAGCTCGCGAGGATGTCGATCATCGATTCGCGGCGCGCTGCGACAGGGTCGTCGACGAGATGCGAAGGCTCAGGCTCGGTCGTGGTTCCATTCTCCCGCGCACGACCACACAGCACGATTCCGACGGGCTTGACACACATCAATTCGGCATGATCAGGCGTCTTAGACGCAGACCACGACCGACTGACAGGGAGTGAGGGAGCGCGAGCGATGAGCATGCCACTGACGGATTTCGTCGCCGAGCACCCCGAGGACCGCGCACTCGTCGAGGAGCACAATCTGCAGCCCGGTCCAGAACTCGGGCTCGCTCGAGCACGTCCCCCTCCATGCCGGCTGTATCGAGTGTCGCGAGGACCCGCTCGAATCCGTCAGTGGTGATACCCACGCCTCCCCCTTCGATGCCGCGACCCAACCGCTCACCGGTCATGCTCACGCTATCGGTACGCCACGCCGCCTAGGCTGATGGCGTGACCGTCGATCCACCCGCGCAAACGTGTCCGCTCTGCGGAGCCATCGTGCCCCTGAACCCGCGGTATCCCACCTACGTCTGCCGGGCCTGCATCGAAACG
>NZ_JAHVDH010000009.1:0-5685 GCF_051487245.1 Plantibacter flavus | reverse complement strand
TGGTAAGTTAGAGAAGTTGCCCTGCAGGGCGGTCGTGATGGCCAAAGGCAGGAGCATCCGATCCTTGAGAACTCAACAGCGTGCACAATGTCAAATGCCAAAAACCTCGTGCTGGTGATGCCTTCCTTTTCTGGTTGGTTGATCTTGCAGGAGATTCCTTTGGAAAACATTTAAACAACAAAGCAAGTCAGTAATGATTTGTTCTGTCAGTTTCAAACTTGCAGCGTTTTCGCCTATTCCGGCGTTGCGTTGCGCGAAATGTGCCGGTCGTTTATTCGGTCGTGCAATTCAACATTTACGGAGAGTTTGATCCTGGCTCAGGACGAACGCTGGCGGCGTGCTTAACACATGCAAGTCGAACGATGAACCAGGAGCTTGCTCTTGGGGATTAGTGGCGAACGGGTGAGTAACACGTGAGTAACCTGCCCTTGACTCTGGGATAAGCGTTGGAAACGACGTCTAATACCGGATACGAGCTTCCACCGCATGGTGAGTTGCTGGAAAGAATTTTGGTCAAGGATGGACTCGCGGCCTATCAGCTTGTTGGTGAGGTAATGGCTCACCAAGGCGACGACGGGTAGCCGGCCTGAGAGGGTGACCGGCCACACTGGGACTGAGACACGGCCCAGACTCCTACGGGAGGCAGCAGTGGGGAATATTGCACAATGGGCGAAAGCCTGATGCAGCAACGCCGCGTGAGGGACGACGGCCTTCGGGTTGTAAACCTCTTTTAGCAGGGAAGAAGCGAAAGTGACGGTACCTGCAGAAAAAGCACCGGCTAACTACGTGCCAGCAGCCGCGGTAATACGTAGGGTGCAAGCGTTGTCCGGAATTATTGGGCGTAAAGAGCTCGTAGGCGGTTTGTCGCGTCTGCTGTGAAATCCCGAGGCTCAACCTCGGGTCTGCAGTGGGTACGGGCAGACTAGAGTGCGGTAGGGGAGATTGGAATTCCTGGTGTAGCGGTGGAATGCGCAGATATCAGGAGGAACACCGATGGCGAAGGCAGATCTCTGGGCCGCTACTGACGCTGAGGAGCGAAAGGGTGGGGAGCAAACAGGCTTAGATACCCTGGTAGTCCACCCCGTAAACGTTGGGCGCTAGATGTGGGGACCATTCCACGGTTTCCGTGTCGTAGCTAACGCATTAAGCGCCCCGCCTGGGGAGTACGGCCGCAAGGCTAAAACTCAAAGGAATTGACGGGGGCCCGCACAAGCGGCGGAGCATGCGGATTAATTCGATGCAACGCGAAGAACCTTACCAAGGCTTGACATATACGAGAACGGGCCAGAAATGGTCAACTCTTTGGACACTCGTAAACAGGTGGTGCATGGTTGTCGTCAGCTCGTGTCGTGAGATGTTGGGTTAAGTCCCGCAACGAGCGCAACCCTCGTTCTATGTTGCCAGCACGTAATGGTGGGAACTCATGGGATACTGCCGGGGTCAACTCGGAGGAAGGTGGGGACGACGTCAAATCATCATGCCCCTTATGTCTTGGGCTTCACGCATGCTACAATGGCCAGTACAAAGGGCTGCAATACCGTAAGGTGGAGCGAATCCCAAAAAGCTGGTCCCAGTTCGGATTGAGGTCTGCAACTCGACCTCATGAAGTCGGAGTCGCTAGTAATCGCAGATCAGCAACGCTGCGGTGAATACGTTCCCGGGCCTTGTACACACCGCCCGTCAAGTCATGAAAGTCGGTAACACCCGAAGCCAGTGGCCTAACCGTAAGGAAGGAGCTGTCTAAGGTGGGATCGGTAATTAGGACTAAGTCGTAACAAGGTAGCCGTACCGGAAGGTGCGGCTGGATCACCTCCTTTCTAAGGAGCATGTGCAACGCTCGTCTGTATACAGCGAGGTTTACGTTGCCAAGTCACACTGAGGCGAATGTTCTCAGGTGGCGCTCATGGGTGGAACATTGACATTGATGTGGACGTGATGGTCTGCCAGTTAGTACGTCTTCTTCGGGAGATGGGAACGGTGGTTGGCTGGAGGGTTCACATATGCACGCTGTTGGGTCCTGAGGGACCGGATCTTCTCCGCTTCGGTGGAGGAAGGACGAACCTCTGGGCCTGTTGTTGTTGGCATACATCGCCATCACGACGGGTACCGCCCGTACTTTGAGAACTACACAGTGGACGCGAGCATCTTAGATTCATGGCCCTTCGGGGTTGTGGATCACAAAGATCAAAACATACTTCTTCGGAAGTGATGTTGATCATTGGTCAATCTGCATCAGGTAACTGGTGTCGATCGATTCAAACTCATGTGATTTCAAATTTCTAAGAGCAAACGGTGGATGCCTTGGCATCTGGAGCCGAAGAAGGACGTAGTAATCTGCGATAAGCCTCGGGGAGTTGATAAACGAACTTTGATCCGAGGATTTCCGAATGGGGAAACCCCGCCAGGCCTTTTAAGTGACCTGGTGACTCCCGCCTGAATATATAGGGCGGGTAGAGGGAACGGGGGGAAGTGAAACATCTCAGTACCCCCAGGAAGAGAAAACAACAGTGATTCCGTCAGTAGTGGCGAGCGAAATCGGAAGAGGCTAAACCGGGCATGTGTGATAGCTATCAGGCGYTGCATGTCCGGGGTTGTGGGACTTCTCACTCCGAACTGATATTCGGGGAGCATTAGAACGTGGTATAGACGAATGGGATTGAAAGCCCAGCCAGAGACGGTGCCAGCCCGGTAGTCGAAATGCTGCAATCGTGCGAGAAGTATCCCAAGTAGCACGGGGCCCGAGAAATCCCGTGTGAATCTGTCAGGACCACCTGATAAGCCTAAATACTCCCAGATGACCGATAGCGGACAAGTACCGTGAGGGAAAGGTGAAAAGTACCCCGGGAGGGGAGTGAAATAGTACCTGAAACCGTTTGCTTACAAACCGTTGGAGCACCCTTGTTGGTGTGACAGCGTGCCTTTTGAAGAATGAGCCTGCGAGTTAGCGATATGTGGCGAGGTTAACCCGTGTGGGGTAGCCGTAGCGAAAGCGAGTCTGAATAGGGCGATTCAGTCGCATGTCCTAGACCCGAAGCGAAGTGATCTATCCATGGCCAGGTTGAAGCGACGGTAAGACGTCGTGGAGGACCGAACCCACTTCAGTTGAAAATGGAGGGGATGAGCTGTGGATAGGGGTGAAAGGCCAATCAAACTTCGTGATAGCTGGTTCTCTCCGAAATGCATTTAGGTGCAGCGTTGCGTGTTTCTTACCGGAGGTAGAGCTACTGGATGGCCGATGGGGCCCAAAAGCTTACTGACGTCAGCCAAACTCCGAATGCCGGTAAGTGAGAGCGCAGCAGTGAGACGGTGGGGGATAAGCTTCATCGTCGAGAGGGAAACAACCCAGACCACCAACTAAGGTCCCAAAGCGCGTGCTAAGTGGGAAAGGATGTGGAGTTGCACAGACAACCAGGAGGTTGGCTTAGAAGCAGCCACCCTTGAAAGAGTGCGTAATAGCTCACTGGTCAAGTGATTCCGCGCCGACAATGTAACGGGGCTCAAGCACGCCACCGAAGTTGTGGCATTGATATTTTTGGTAGGCCTTCGTGGTCCAGCCGTATTGATGGGTAGGAGAGCGTCGTGTGGCGAGTGAAGCGGCGGTGTAAACCAGCCGTGGACGCTACACGAGTGAGAATGCAGGCATGAGTAGCGAAAGACATGTGAGAAACATGTCCTCCGAAAGACCAAGGGTTCCAGGGTCAAGCTAATCTTCCCTGGGTAAGTCGGGACCTAAGGCGAGGCCGACAGGCGTAGTCGATGGACAACGGGTTGATATTCCCGTACCCGCGAAGAACCGCCCAAGATAATCCAGTGGTGCTAAGAGTCCTAACCCGGACGACTGATTCCCTTCGGGGATGATGRGTCCGGTCTAACGCTCGACCCCATGCTGGTGCGTTTAGCGTATTAACAGGTGTGACGCAGGAAGGTAGCCTATGCCGGGCGATGGTTGTCCCGGTGTAAGTGCGTAGGCTGAGAGATAGGCAAATCCGTCTCTCGTGAAGGCTGAGACACGATACGGACCCGTAAGGGACAGTAGGTGATCCTATGCTGCCAAGAAAAGCATCGACGCGAGGTTCTAGTGGCCCGTACCCCAAACCGACTCAGGTGGTCAGGTAGAGAATACTAAGGAGATCGAGAGAATCGTGGTTAAGGAACTCGGCAAAATGCCCCCGTAACTTCGGGAGAAGGGGGGCCTGAGGCGTATTAGGACTTGCTCCGAAAGCGTTTGAAGGCCGCAGAGACCAGTGGGAAGCGACTGTTTACTAAAAACACAGGTCCGTGCCAAGTCGCAAGACGATGTATACGGACTGACGCCTGCCCGGTGCTGGAAGGTTAAGAGGAACGGTTAGCCGCAAGGCGAAGCTGAGAATTTAAGCCCCAGTAAACGGCGGTGGTAACTATAACCATCCTAAGGTAGCGAAATTCCTTGTCGGGTAAGTTCCGACCTGCACGAATGGCGTAACGACTTCCCAGCTGTCTCAACCGCGAACTCGGCGAAATTGCATTACGAGTAAAGATGCTCGTTACGCGCAGCAGGACGGAAAGACCCCGTGACCTTTACTACAGCTTGGTATTGGTGTTCGGTGTGGCTTGTGTAGGATAGGTGGGAGACTTTGAAGCTTGGACGCTAGTTCAGGTGGAGTCATTGTTGAAATACCACTCTGGTCACTCTGGATATCTAACTTCGAACCGTAATCCGGTTCAGGGACAGTGCCTGGTGGGTAGTTTAACTGGGGCGGTTGCCTCCCAAAAAGTAACGGAGGCGCCCAAAGGTTCCCTCAACCTGGTTGGCAATCAGGTGTCGAGTGTAAGTGCACAAGGGAGCTTGACTGTGAGACTGACAAGTCGAGCAGGGACGAAAGTCGGGACTAGTGATCCGGCAGTGGCTTGTGGAAGCGCTGTCGCTCAACGGATAAAAGGTACCTCGGGGATAACAGGCTGATCTTGCCCAAGAGTCCATATCGACGGCATGGTTTGGCACCTCGATGTCGGCTCGTCGCATCCTGGGGCTGGAGTAGGTCCCAAGGGTTGGGCTGTTCGCCCATTAAAGCGGTACGCGAGCTGGGTTTAGAACGTCGTGAGACAGTTCGGTCCCTATCCGCTGCGCGCGTAGGAAATTTGAAAGGATCTGACCCTAGTACGAGAGGACCGGGTTGGACGAACCTCTGGTGTGTCAGTTGTTCCGCCAGGAGCACCGCTGATTAGCTACGTTCGGGATGGATAACCGCTGAAAGCATCTAAGCGGGAAGCCGGCCTTAAGATGAGATTTCCATGCCTTCGGGCGAGAGGCTCCCAGCCAGACTACTGGGTTGATAGGCCGGATGTGGAAGAGAGGACTAAAGACTCTCGGAGCTGACCGGTACTAATAAGCCGATAATTTGATAACACTTTCTTTGTTTGAATACGRAGATGCTACGCGTCCACTGAGTGGTTCTCGATGTACGGTCGAGAACCTGCAAACAACACTTCATGTGTTGGTTTGCTCGTTCACTTTGATACATCAATAGTGTTTCGGCGGCCATAGCGAGAGGGAAACGCCCGGTTACATTCCGAACCCGGAAGCTAAGACTCTTTGCGCCGATGGTACTGCAGGGGGGACCCTGTGGGAGAGTAGGACACCGCCGGACTTCTTCGTTGAAATGGCCACCCAAGGTTCTTGGGTGGCCATTTTGCGTTAAGTCACAT
>NZ_JAHVDH010000008.1:0-58087 GCF_051487245.1 Plantibacter flavus | reverse complement strand
ATGATGTGCGTCCTCCTGCTGACGCTCGCGAGCCTGCTACTGCTTGCCACGTCCCCGGCGACCTTCCGTCAGCTGCTCGAGTCCGGCCGGCGGTCCCTGACGTTCCTCGCAGACACTGCGATCCCCGCGCTACGGCCGAACCTGGTCGTSTTRTCCATCAGTCGAACCTGAGCTGCGCGAGTCGTTTCGACCCGAGTCAATAACGCCGTAGGCCGATATTTCGAGCGCTCGTGGATCGAAGCTTGCCTGCCCGGTGCCTGTGGTCGCGCTGCTGATTGACGTGGTCGACCTGCGGCTCAAGGCCTGTCGCGCACAACCCGACCGTCACGGCACCAGTGGTGTGTCTGCCCGTTGTTGGCCGCCTTCTCTTCGCTCCGCGTCACGGCGCGAACCATTGTGATTCTCATTTCTTCGACACAAGGTGTTTCCTCCATGCGGTTTCCCATCAGCATCCCAAGTCCCGATATCAGTTACCTGCAGCTCGGACCGTTCCAGATCCACTTCTACGCGCTATTCATCATCAGCGGAATCGTCATTGCCATCGCTCTCACCGCGCGACGGTTAACGCGCAGGGGCGCAAGCCCGGGCATCGTCCTTGATATTGCGCTGTGGGCCGTACCCTTCGGCATCATTGGTGGACGCTTTTACCACGTCATCACCCATCCTGGCGACTACTTCTATCCAGGAGCAAACCTGTGGAGGACGCTCTATGTTTGGGAGGGCGGGCTGGCAATCTTCGGTGCCGTCATCGTCGGTAGCATCGGCATCTTCATAGCCTGCCGCCGCTCTGGGATCAGATTCCTGTCGTTTGCGGACGCCCTCGCTCCTGGGATGCTCCTCGCGCAAGCATTCGGACGGCTCGGGAACTACTTCAACCAAGAGTTGTTCGGAACCCCCACCACGCTCCCGTGGGGACTGCAGATCGACTCATCTCAGCCAGCATTTCCAGCAGATCTACCCGCAAACACGCTATTTCACCCGCTGTTTCTCTACGAAATTCTCTGGAACCTCGCCGGTGCCGCGCTCATCCTCCTAATCGAACGAAGGACACCACTGCGGTGGGGACAAGCGCTCGGGCTGTATCTCATCATCTACGGCGTCGGCAGAGCGTGGTTTGAGTCGTTCCGCCTGGATCCCACCGAACTTCTCATCGCGGGCATAAAAATCAACATGCTGACCGCACTGCTCATCGCGATGGTCGGACTGACGCTGGTACTGGTACAACGCCGACGTCACCCAGAACCCGAGCTGAGTCCCTACTTGCCCAATCGTGGCATCCGCTCGTCAGACCCTGTCACGCAATCCGTATCTGGCCCGGCTCGTCGACCAGCCACTGATTCCTGACCCCACACCGATTGGACCCCTCATGTCCCCGCATCCTGCCGGCCACCCCTCATCTGATGACGCACCCGCCAACGCAGAAGACCTCGCCCGTCGGAAATACCGGCGTCGACAGCGTTTCCTCCGCGCCGGCCAGGCGCTCATGGTCATCGGAGCGTTGATCGGCATCAGTCATTGGCTCGCCCATCTCGGAGCATTTGGGCCTGAGCAACCTCCCGGGTGGTTGGATCTCGCGGCGGGCTACCCAATGGCTGCGGCGTTCCTCATCGCCGGCGCCATCGTCGCCGGCCAGAAATAGCCCCCACCGCAGTCACACGTGATCCACCTGGCAGCCCGCCCCGCCAGCACCATCCGCTCGGTGCCGGGCTGGAAAGAACACATTCTTACCCGCCAATCAGAAAACGAGAAGTCATGTTCAACGCGAACGAGCCTCCAGCGGGCTTATCACGACGTACCCTCCTCCGGGCTGGGCTCTCAGGAGCCGCAGTTCTGGCGCTTGCGGGATGTGCTCCCGCGCCACGCTTTCTGTCGCCAACATCATCGGCTGTTCGAGACGTCGAGGCGGCCAGACAGGCGACTGGCATGTTGACGAAGGTTGCGTTGAAGGCAGCGGCCACCACTGTCGACCTTGCTGGGACTCCAGCTGCCACCTGGGCCTACGGGTCCCTCCCGGCCCCCGCTATTCGTCTTCGACAAGGCGACGCTCTCGAGGCCACGCTCACCAACGAGTTACCGGATCCCACCACCATTCATTGGCACGGCTTGGCGCTGCGCAACGACATGGACGGTGTCCCCAACCTCACCCAGGCCCCGGTCGCGCCCGGAGCAGCATTCGACTACCACTTCACAGCACCCGACCCTGGCACCTACTGGTTCCACTCACATGTGGGAACCCAGCTCGACCGCGGTCTGTACGGGGCGCTGATTGTTGAAGATCCCAACGAACCCCTCGCATACGACGAGGAATGGGTTGTCATCGTTGACGACTGGCTTGACGGTGTGACGACAACGCCACCGCAAGTGTTCGACGAACTGTCCCAAGGCATGGGGAGCATGAGCGGGATGAGCGATGGGCCCATGCGTATGGGAAACACGTTAATGGGTGCAACTTCAGACGCACTCGGCGGCGACGCGGGAGATGTGTACTACCCGCACTACCTCATCAATGGCCGCCCCTCCGGGGATCCAGAGACTTACCAGTCCTCCCCCGGACGCCGAGTCCGAGTACGCCTCATCAATGCTGGATCTGACACTGCGTTTCGGATCGCACTAACCGGTCACGAATTAACCGTCACACACACGGACGGGTTCCCGGTCACTCCGACCACGACCGATGCCATCCTGGTAGGAATGGGTGAGCGCTACGATTTCATCGTCACTCTAAGCGATGGCGCGTTTGCGCTGATCGCCGAGGCGGAAGGCAAGCAGGACAGAGCGGTCGCGATCGTCAGAACTGCCGCGGGCGCCTCGCCGCCTCCCGACGTCAACACCCCAGAGCTCACGGGGCGAGTACTCACCGCCGATCAGCTCGTCGCTGTCGACAGCGCCCAGCTCCCCAACCGGCCGGTGGATCGCGAGATCACGGTCCGGCTGCGCGGTGGAATGAAACAGTACGACTGGTCCATGGACTACAACTCCTTCGACCTCAGTGATCCGATGGCTAAGCCCTACTCCGTATCGAGCGGCGAACGGGTGGCTGTGAAGTTTGTGAACACGACCACGATGTGGCATCCCATGCACCTCCACGGGCACACATTCCAGCTCGCTCGCGGCGGTGCCCGAAAAGACACCTCGATTGTGCTCCCCAACCGCACACTCACAGTGCATTTCGATGCCAACAATCCAGGACGATGGCTGACCCACTGCCACAACCTGTACCACGGCGAAGCCGGAATGATGGGTGTCCTTGCATACCTCGACTAAGCGCTCGCTACCCCTGCACTGGGCTGTCCCGGTAACGCTGCTGGGTGGGATGCTCAACGCACTAGCGTTCCCCTCGCTCGGATGGTGGCCCTTGGCGTGGATCGGCACACCGCTGATTCTGCTTTCACTCGTCGGACGTTCAGTGAAAAGCGCACTCCTCGTGGGGGCCGGTGCAGGGGCCGTGTTCTGGGGAATGCATATCTTCTGGCTGACGGTATACCTCGGGCCCGCGCCGTGGGCTGCGCTCGTGATGTTGCAGACCCTGTTTTTCGGTCTCTTCTGCACCCTGATCGCACTCGCCTGGCGATTCACCGACCGGGCGGGCAACCACTGGTGGTTGCGCTACCTCATTGCACCAGCCATCATCGGTGGGCTCTGGGTCGCCCGCGAGACGGTCACGAGCACATGGCCCTACGGCGGCTTCTCCTGGGGTCGTCTCGCATTCTCGCAATCGGAAAGTCCGTTCGGGGACCTTGCCTCCTGGGTCGGAGCGACCGGGCTGTCATTCATCATGGCCGCCATGAGCGCGATGTTCGCTCAGTTTGCCCGACACACGCGGCCGGTGTCGCTACCGCGCAATGTGGGGATAGCGGCCGTGGCATTGACGGTCGTTGTCAGCGTGCCCAGCTTCCCGGTAGTCACCAACGGGACGCTGCGCGTTGGCGCCGTACAAGGCAATGCCGACGCCGGCCTGTTTTCCAGACCAGCGCCGGGCGAGATACTCGACAACCACATTGCCGCCTCCGAACCACTTGTCGGCCAGGACGCGGATGTGGTTGTTTGGCCGGAAAACGCATCGGACATCGATCCACTCCGCAACAACCCTGCAGCTCGTGCGCTCACTCGCATCAGCGAACAACTCGGAGCTCCGCTGATCACCGGAACATTGACCCAATCTGGCACCGACGACTTCAACAGCCTGCTGCTGTGGGACGGCGAAGGTGGTGCTGTCGACCAGTATGACAAGCTGCACCCGGTCCCGTTCGCTGAATACCTGCCGGACCGGGAATTCTGGACCCCTTTAGCACCAGAACTGTTCTCTCTCATTCCCCGGGACTTCACCAGAGGCAGCCGCGACAACATCTTCACCGTCGCGAATCTGCGAGCCGGCCTCGCGATCTGTTTCGACATCGTCGACGATGCGCTGATCCGGCAGATGATGGCGGACGGGGCTCAGATCATCATTTCTCCCACGAACAACGCCGATTTCGGACGTTCGGATCAGAGCATCCAACAGCTCGCGATCGCTCGAATCCGAGCGATCGAGACGGGACGTAGCGTGGTGAATGTTTCGACGGTCGGCGTCTCCGCGATCATCGATCCCTCGGGCCGTACAATGACGCAACTGCCGACATTTCAGCCAGGCACCATGCTCGCGAACGTTCCATTGAGCGACACCGTCACCCCCGCGACGGCAGCCGGCGGACGATTCGATGCGATTCCCACTCTGATCGGGTTGGCTGGGCTTGTGCTCACCGGCGTGATCACACGACTACGCCGCACACCGTCCATGAGCGAGTAGGCGTAAATCGTCCGCGCTGCCATGCCGTCAGATGGGGAGCACGAATCCTCCGATGAGGGCCTGCAGGGAGTAGATCCACGCGGTCCACAGGCCGGAGATCATCAGCACGCCGATCACGATCAGCATCACCCCGCCGGCGATGTTGATGGCTTGGATGTGGCGTCGGAGAAACGCCACGGCAGCGGTCATCCAGTTCAGCCCGAGTGCGATGAGGAGGAACGGGATACCAAGCCCGGCGCAGTAGATCAGTCCTAGGAGCGCACCGCGCAGCACCGATCCACTGTTCAGGCTGAGGAGCGAGATCGCGGTGAGGGTCGGACCGAGGCAGGGTGTCCAGCCGAGCCCGAAGACGATGCCGAGTAACGGTGCTCCGGCCAGGCCGACGGTCGGGCTGGTGGGGAGTTTGAGGGTGCGCTGGAGGAAGGGGATCCCTCCGATGAACGCGAGACCCATCAGCACGACGAGGATGCCGAGCAGGCGGGTGACCAGGTCCTGCCAGCGGATCAGCCAGGAACCAGCGGCCCCGAACAGCGCACCGTAGGTGACAAAGATCACGGCGAACCCGAGGACGAACAGTCCCACGCCGAGGAGCAACCGAGTCCGTGGTCTGGCACTGTTCTGGCTGGTCATGCCGCCGATGTAGCCGAGATATCCGGGGACCAACGGCAGCACGCACGGGGATGCGAACGAGACGATTCCGGCCGCGAGAGCGATCGGGGCGGCGAGGATGAGTTGTCCGTTGAGGACGATGCTGATGAACGTCTCACCCATGACGATGCCCCCGCGGACGCCCGCTCATTCGGGCTCGCTGAGGACGGTGGCGACGATGGCGTCGAGGATGCTGTCGTCGCTGATCTCGCCCAGGATGCGTGCAGCAACCCGCCCCTGCCTGTCGAGGACGAGTGTGGTGGGAACGGCATTGGCTGCGACCTCGCCGGTGAACGCGATCTTGAAGTTGCCGTCGTTCACATCGATCGCCGACGGGTAGGTAATTCCGTAGCTTGTGGCGAAGGTGAGGGCGGTGTCGACTTGGTCGCGGACGTTGACGCCGAGGAACGCGACGCCCTCGCCCTGGTACTTCTCCCAGACTGCCTGGAGATCGTCCGCTTCCGCCCGGCACGGAGCGCAGCCGGCGTACCAGAAGTTCACGACCAGGACGTTGCCCAGGTAGTCGGTTGAAGCTGTGGGTGCTCCGGTTTCCAGCTCGCCCGCGAAGCTGATCGGCTTGCCCCGGTTCTTCGCGGCGATCTCGGTGATGGTGCCGTCGCCACCGATGTAGTTCTTGCCGCTACCCGCGCGATATTGCGCCGCAAGCGGGTCGTTGGCACAACCAGCCAGCAGCACCGCAAGGAGCACGGTGACGACACCGATGCGCGTCCGACGGGTGGGGATGCTCATTCTTGTGCTCCACTGCTGCTGGGGACCATGGTCACGGTGGTGATGCCGAGGTCGTTGCTCGCGGTGATGCCGCGATCGTCGGCGATGAGCAGCCATCCGGGTTCGCCCGGCACCCAACCAATGGCTTCTGGTGTCCCGGTGGTGCGCCCGGAGCCGGTCCAGACGCCGTCTGCGGCCGCCGCAGTCCAGATCTGCCCACTGGTATCAACGCCAAGCAGGCCGCCCTGTCCGGTTGCCGTGACCAGCAGCAGCGCCGGGGCGTCGCTGACCGGCTCGAAACTGTCCCCGCCGTTTCGGCTCTCCATCAACCCGGCAGCCGTGGTGGCATAGAGTCGCTGAGGGTCGATGGTGTCGGCCGCGAGGTCGCGCAGCTCGAGCTGGGCACCAGTGGTCCAGTTGCGCCCGTCATCGACGCTGCGGCGAATGGTGCTGGTGGTGGCGTCGTATCCGTAGATGATCTGGGTGCCGTCGGCCTGGGTGGCGACGTCGAGGTCGTGGAAGTCGGTTTCACCGCGCAAGGAGATCGTCTGCCAGGTTTCAGCACCGTCGTCGCTTGCGATGAGGCCGAGGTTCGGCGGGTTCAGCTCCGGCTGCTCTGCCGGGTCTGGGTGTCCTGAGGCGTAGAGCAGTCCGGGGTCGGCGAGAGTGAATCCCATCGTGTCCTGTGCTCTGCCGGCCACCTGGGTCGGGCTCGTGATGTCGCTGCGGCCGACGCCGAAGAGGTAGGTGTCAGGAAGCGCCCCAGTGGGGAGCAGCCAGACGCCGTTGTGGGTTGCCGCATACGTTTGGCCGGTGCTCGGATCGGCGGCCAGCCCGTGTACGTGCCCGAAGTCCGGGGCCGATTCGGGCGCAGAGCTCGCTGCGGTGCAGCCGGCCAGGCCGGCGAGCAGCAGCACCGCGGCGATAGAGGTGAGAGTGATTCGATGTGTTGGTGGCTTAGCCAAGCTGGACTCCTCGGGCGCTCATGAACGGTTGTGGGTCGATGCGGGCTCCGTCAACACGGACCTCGAAGTGCAGGTGGCAGCCGCTGGAGGCCCCGGTGGTGCCGACGAGGCTGATGTTCGCGCCGGCCGCCACGGTTTGGCCTTCGCGGACAAGGATGGTGCTGTTGTGGGCATACCCGGTCTGGACACCGTTGCCGTGGTCGATGAGCACCCAGTTGCCGTAGCTTCCCAACCAGCCCGCGTAGATGACGGTTCCACCCGTGGCGGCATAGACGCCACGGCCGCAGCCTGCGGCGAGGTCCGTGCCGGAGTGGAAGTCACTGACCCCGGCGACGGGTTTCTCGGGGCGCGGTCCGAACCGATCACTGATCCAACCGGCGACCGGCAACGCCCACCCCTGGTCGCTGAGCTGGCCGGAGTCCAGCGACGGGCCCGCGGCCCCTGCAGCGGCAGCGGCGGCTTCCGCAGCTCGGCGTGCCGCCTCACCCTTGGCGTAGTCCGCTTCGGTTGCCGCTCGGTCCTCCGTCAGGACGCTGAGCTGGGCGGCGAGGGTGGCAGCGTTCTGTTGCTGTTGCGCGAGTGAGGCGGTCAGCGCGGCTGCGGCAGCGGTCGCCTCCGTAAGGGCAGTCTCTGCTTCTATGGCGAGATCGCTGAGGGCATCACGTGCGATGATCGCTTGCGCGGTGATAGCGGTGGAAGCGTTGCGATCCCGGGTCGCGTTGTCGTAGATCTGGTTGGTGCGTTCGCTGAGCTTGCTCATGCTGCTGAGCTTCCCGAGCAGGTCGGCGGCGTTGTCACCTTCCAGAATGAGTGACAACGAGAGGTCGGATGCGCCGGTACGGCTGAGGCTCACGGCGAGACGGCCGGCCTGTGTTGCTGAGGCTGCGGCTTGTTGCGACGCGGCGTCGGCTTGTGCCTGCAAGCTCGCGGCCCGGTACGTGCCCTCGTCGAACGCCGTCTGCGCCGTCTCATACTCCGCCGCCCGGAGCGTAGCGAGGTCTTGCGCGGCACCGACTTCAGCCGTGATCCCGTCAATGAGCGCTTGGATCTGCACGATCTTCGCCTGTGCGGCAGCTTCATTCCCTCGCGCGCTTTCCACATCGGACCAGCTCGGATACTCCTCAGCCGCTGCGGTCTGCGCCGTTCCGAGGATCAGGGCGAGAGCGAGTACCGCGACACTGGCAGAGAACGTTCGGGACCGGGACGTTCGACCGGTCATGATGCTTTGACCCGTTCAGTGAGCCAGGCGAACGGGTCGGTGGGGGTGGTGCCGTCGAGCAGGATTTCGAAGTGCAGGTGTGGGCCGGTGCTCTGCCCGGTGTTGCCGACGTTGCCGACGAGCTGTCCCACCTTGACGGGCTGTCCGACCTCCACCGCAGCCGACCCCTCGAGCATGTGGGCGTAGACGCTGCTGACGAGCTGCCCATCGATGGTGTGGTCGATGACGACGTACACGCCCAGCCCGCCATTGTCGGTCGGTGAGACCTCTCGGACAATGCCGTCGGCGACCGCTTGGATCGGGGACCCAACGCCGGGGTTCATGTCGATGCCCTTGTGGAACGTCGAGCAACCCGAACACGGGGCCACCCGGGGCCCGTAGTCGGTGCTGATGGGCACCCCGACGAGGAAGGGCCACTGGATCGCGCCCGGGTAGTTCGTGTACGTGCTCGCCGTTTGCGCATACGACGCTGTCGTCGGCCCGAGCTCGACCGTGTACCCGTCACGCAGCAGCTCGGTGGCATTGACATGCCCGACCGCGAGGCTCTGCGCGTCCCCGGCCGGTGCGGCCGAGGCGTTGGTGTCGGATTCGCTCGGCGTGGCGAACGCGGGGAGCGAGATGGATGCCGTCATCAACACGACGAACGTCATGGCCGCTGCACCGGCGCCGCGTCGTCCGCTGGTGCGGGCACGCGTGGCCTGCACCTGGGGGGCCGGTTGGGGCTGGGGCCTTCGAGCTTGTCGGCGAGAGTGCGGGAAGGGCTGAGGGGGCGGTGGTGGTGTGTCTCTGTGGCCGGCTTCGCGTTCGGCTCTGAGAGATCGGCGGGTGGGAAACGGTTCACGGGTGAGGTCGTCGATGATGCTTCCTTCGAGATAGCTTCATCCAGGCTCGCTTGGACAGCGTGCAGCCGCTCTGCTGGGTGCCGGCGGGCGCGCGAACACAGTTGCGCGCCCGCCGGCGGATCGGCGTGCCTGGAGGGACGGTTAGAGCGTGGCGAGCAGATCCTGCATCGTTGTGATCTCGTCGGTCTGGGTGGAAACGATGGTCTCAGCCATCGCTTTCGCATCGGCGTTCTTCCCGTCAGCGATCTCGGTCTGTGCCATGTCGATCGCTCCCGTGTGGTGCTTGACCATCTGTTCCAGGAACAGCTTGCTTGCCTCGGCACCGGTGGCTGCCTCGAGCGCCTGCATATCGTCGTCTGACATCATGCCGTCCATGTTGTGATCCATGTCCGACGCGCTCTCCTCGGCGCCCCACTCGCCCAACCACTCCTTCAGTTGGGTGATTTCGGGCTCTTGAGCGTCCTTGATCTGCGTAGCAAGCGCGACGACTCGATCATCGATGCCGTCCTTGGCGAGAATGACGTCGCTCATCTCCACCGCCTGCTCGTGGTGAGGGATCATCATCTGCGCGAACATGACGTCCGCGTTGTTCGACGTTGCCGAAGCGTCAGAGCTGTCGGACGAGCTCGATGACCCCATGTCCATGCCGCCCATACCGCCGCCGGAGCAGCCGGCGAGGACGAGAGCGGTGGTGAGTGCTGCGGTTGCGAGAAGGTAGGAACGTGCCTTGAACATCGTGTTATCCGTTCGTTTGAGCTGGGAATAAGAAATCGGGCCGTAGCGCGGGGATCGCAGTGTCTGCGAGGAACGTCAGGGACCGCCGGCCGGACTCGAGCAGCTGACGGAAGGTCGCCGGGGACGTGGCAAGCAGTAGCAGGCTCGCGAGCGTCAGCAGGAGGACGCACATCATCGCCATGAACGCACAATCCAGCGCGCAACCCTCACCGCAATCCGTCCAACTCGTGTGCGCCTGATCCGCTGCCGTTGCGGCCGGAGCCGGGGCATGGGTGTCGGCGTGTGTGGAGTGAGCCGATGCAGTCATCGGAGCAGCACTCGCGCTCGGGCTCCCGGCGTGCATGACAAACACGCCAATGAGGAGCGCTGCAAGCGCGACGAGAGAGAACAGCATCGACCTCAGACGCGGGGAAGGCATCGGACGAACAGGCGTTCGCGAAGTCGGGACCATTTCACCTCCACAGTCACGCAGTCGGACATATACCCCCACAGAGTACCCGAAGGGGTGCCGTTCCTCGCTGAGAGTGCTCTGACTCTGACCTCACCCACACCCGCACCTGGTCGGGGCCGGGGCAAGACGGCAATCGCTGATGACGGAGCATCTGCCACCACCTGCGCGACCGTATTCACCCGTGAAGGCTCGAGTGGTGACTCCCAACGAACCTATCGATCCTCGTGTCCGTCTCGCGATCGCGCAATGGCCCAGCGACGCACCGCGTGGTGCCGTCTCGACGTTCTGTGCCGAGCATGGCATTTCTCGCAAGTCCTTCTACCAACTTCGAAAGCGTGCCCGCGATGAGGGTCCGGCCGCGGTGCTTGAACCCAGGACCAGGCGACCGAGAGCAAGCCCGTCACAGATACCCGACGAGATCAAAGCGCGTTCCGTTCAGGTGCGTGCTTCACTCGAGGCCTCTGGGCTGGACCACGGGCCGATCAGCGTGCACGACAAGATGCGGACGATGGGGTTTGAGGCGGTGCCGTCGATTGCCTCGCTGGCCCGGATTTTCCGCGAGGCCGGTGTGGCCAGGCTGGAGCCGAAGAAGAAACCCCGATCAGCATGGCGGCGCTTCGTCTATCCGGCGCCGAACGCATGTTGGCAGCTCGACGCCACCGAGTACGTCCTCATCGGTGGGCGCAAATGCGTGATCTTCCAGCTCATCGACGATCACTCCCGCTACGCGGTCGCGTCCCATGTCGCCTGGGGCGAGACCGCTGAGGCGGCTATCACGGTCTTTGACAAGGCGGTCGCCGCCAATGGGGTTCCTCAACGGCTCCTGTCCGACAACGGGGTCGCACTGAATCCCTCACGTCGCGGATTCCCCGGGCAACTCGTGACCCATGTTTCGGCGCTCGGCACCGAGGCGATCACAGGCAAGCCCTACAAGCCAACCACGCAGGGTAAGAACGAACGCTTCCATCAGACCTTGTTCCGCTACCTCGATAAACAGCCACTCGCCGACACCCTGACGACCCTGCAGGCCCAAGTCGACGCGTTCGACCAGATCTACAACACCGAGCGACCGCACCAAGGACTCCCCGGTCGAGTCACCCCCGAGACCGCCTGGAATGCCACTTCGAAGGCTGAGCCTCCCCGCCCCAACCCCGCGCCACAGCTCTTCGCCCGGACAGCCAGCCGAGCCATCCGGCCTGTCCCGGCACCGGCCGATCTGCCCGCAGACATCACCCTCAGGAAACTAAACAGCGCAGGCACCTTCACCCTCGCAAGAGTCATCTACATCGTCGGCGGACAGTATCGACTCCAGCAGGTGCTGGTCATCGTCGACGGTGACAAGATCGCCGTCTCAAACCTCGACGGCGAAATCCTCATCGAACACACCCGCCCAGCGGCCGGCGTGACCTACGTAGGCAACGGCCGCCCTCGCGGCCCGAGGCCCAGGAAGACCGAACCGTCACCGATGTCCTGATAGATCAACTGCCACCGATGTCCTGAGACATCACAGCGTAACGATGGGCACCTCGAGCGCATTCGAACATGTGTTCTAATCTTGTTCCATGGGAGGCAATCGTCGCTACGGCTCGGACGTGTCGCGGGAGGCCGTGAACGCGGCCGTGACGCGCCCGCGCCCCGTCTCGCTCACTGAACAGGAGCGCCAGGCTTCCGGGGCCGGCGTGGAGCTGCCCGAGCGCCCTGAAAAGGTGCTCGCTTGGGTTCGATATCCCGAGAGTGCCGTCCAGGTCGAGGGAGAGGCGGTGGCATTCAACGAGCGCGCCGTGCTGGTCCGATTCCCAATTCTCGGCGGCGGGTTCCAGGAGGCATGGGTGTGGCGGTCAGCTGTGACTAAGCGTCGCCAATAAACTACAAATGCAACTTGTATCGTCAACACAAGTGCTGCTAGTATAGAGTCATGACGAAGCCGCAGAAGTACCGGGACGTGAGCAAGTTCCTCCGCGCGCAGGGGTGGGAGCACATCCGAACGCGGGGAAGCCATCACATCTGGTCCTCGGCGGACGGCACCTCGAAAATCTCGATCCCCGTCCACGGCGACACAGTCAAGGTCGGCATCGTCCGACAGGTGCAGGATGCCTTCAACAACACCCCGAGCAACTGGAACTGAGAGGAATGGCCATGACAATGCAGCTCACAGCGCACGCCACCCGCGACGAGGACGGCACCTGGACGATCACGATCCCGGAACTCACCTCGGCCGCGCCCAGTGGCGCAACGATCATCGCCACCGGCTCCGCGCTCACCTTTCGAGGCGTCAAGAAGGCGGCTTCGGATCTCGCCGCGGTGTGGCTCGACATCGAACCCACAGAACTCGAGGTGACGGTTACGGTCGAAGCGCCCAGCGCGATCGTCCAGCTCGTCACCGAGAGCAACGACGCCAACGCGGCCGGCAAAGCGGCGATTGAGCGCGCCGACACCCTGCGCCGTGAGGCGGCACGCAAGCTCCGCGAAGAGGGCTACCCGATGGAAGCGGCCGGCGCCATTCTCGGCGTGAGCTACCAGCGCGTTCAGCAGCTCGCCGGCCCCTCAACCCGTCTCATGAAGGAATCAGCGTGAGTGTGAGCGTCGTCGAGCTCCGAGACGGCCACGACCTCGTGGCGCGGCTGCTGGGATCGTAGGAACATGACCCAGCGCGGCGAAACGCCACCACTGTGGAAGCAGTTTGGCTTGTACGTCACCCTCGGCGTGATTCTCTACGTCATCGTCGGGGGCGTCGCGCTAGTGACAGTCCCCGACCAACTGTTGGCGAATTGGTTCCCGGACCTCTCCTCGAAGGAGCGAGCCGCGTTCCTCGGCCCTGCAACGAATGCGGTCCTGTTCGCCCTCGGAGGCACGATTGCCCTCGTCGGTGTCGGGCTCAGTCTCTCTCGTCACCGCCAGGAGCTTGAAGCGGCAGCGCGCGATCGTGTACGTCTGCGCAACGACCAGGAGCGTGAACAGTCGCGGCGTCAAGAAGCAGAAATTCAACGCCGCACGGAAACAGAACGCGCACTGCGGGATCGCTTCGTCACCACAGTGAATCTTCTAAGCGATCCATCGCCGGTCAATCGTCAAGCGGCAATCTTCGCACTCGGCGCTCTCGCTGATGATTGGACTGCATTCGGCAAGCGAGACGAGGTTCAGGTGTGTATTGAGGTGCTCACCGGATACCTGCGAGCCCCCCGTTCTGACGACATGCTCCTTCCACTGACCGAAGAGGAACACGCGCAGCTCGACCCTACTGAGCGACGAGAGGCTCAGCGCACAACGCCCCAGGAGATCGCCGTAAAACAAGCTGGCTACTCAGTCATCAAAGACCACCTGAAGACGGAAAATCCATCCAATTGGTGCGACCGACCGCTCAATCTCGACGGCTCACACATCGATTTCATGGTCAATCTGCGGGACTGCGACATCGACGAAGGTGCATACTTCGATCTCCACAATGCCACGATCAGCAACGATGGGATCCTGGCTTTCAGGGACATGACGGTCAGCGGATTCGTGGATCTTGAAAACTTGAAGATCGTTGGGGGGTACGTGGAACTCCGAGACCTGGAGGTCAAAGACGGCGCAGTCGTGACTATCAGCGGCACGACGGTCTGCGCCGACGGTCACGTGTCACTGGAAGGCGCGACGATCAGCGCGCACGGGACTCTGGCCTATGGAGTCATGACGCTCAAAACAGGCGGATCTGTCAACACTCCCGACGGGATTCTTCATGAAGAACCAGGAGTGTAGATGTGTGGTCCACAGGGCTTGCGTCGCAGGCGGATGAACGTGCCCCTCAGCTTGTGATGTTGAGTGGTTGATCGGTGTAGGCGAAGTCGATGTGCACGTGGTTGCACGAGTCCTCGATTTCGGTCAGGTGGGGCCAGGCCTGCCCGCTGCGGCACTGGATCTGTCCGACTCGTGTTCCGTCCGGCGCGACCGACGACAACAGGTCGATGAGCGCGAGGCTCTCAGAGTTGCGACCGTCGAGGGCTGTCCCGCTTACGACGGTGAAGTCCACGCCCATCCCGCCGCCCTTGACCCAGTGGGACGATCCTTCACCGGCACCAAGCAGCGAGCCGGTGCACTGTCTGTTGAGGTCGGACAGGCCGATGCTGCCGAACTTGTCGAGTGCCAGGGTGATGAACTGCAACGTGCGGACGTCGAGCTTGCAGCCCTCGACGGCCGTCCCGTTGGCCATGTTCGTGATCTGCTCTGCGTAGCGCGATTCGAGCAACGTCAGCGTGCCGTTGTCCATCGCCGTTTGAAGGCCCTGCGCGAGCTGCTGGGCGTCGCCTGAGACGCTGCACCCGCCGCCGGCGGAACCACCGCCAAGCTCTGCGAGGTACGCGGTCACTTCCACGGCCGCGGCGCGGAACTTCGTGTAGTGGTACGGGTCGGCGTTGATCTGCACGGCGTTGATCGCGACTGACGGTTCCAGGCCCTCCCAGCCGGCCACGCCGACGAGCCGTTGGTAGAACGCCGTCGCGGCATAGGTGGGGTCCATCACTTGTTCTTTGGTGCCCCAGGACCCGAGGCACCATTGCTGTTGGAACAGGCCCAGTGAACAGGTGGGGGAGCCGTCGGGGTTGGTCACACCGTCGCCCTCGTCGCCGTAGCCGATGTTCACGAGCGAGGACTCCCCGATCGCGGCCTGCACGCCGATGGTCTGTGCGGCCGGCGGGAGGCCCAGCGAGGATGCGGCGTTGACGATCGCGGCTGCGTTCGCGAGCTGCGATTGGGAGAAGCCGGCGACGCTCGCGTCAGCGGTAATCTTCGTCGCGTCTACGACGCCGGTTGCTGCGGCGCAGGCGTTCGCGGGGCTCCCGAGGGACGCCACGGCGAGCACCAGGCCGAGGATGAGCGCGGCCGGCGCTGCGATCGCTGCGGTGATGACACCGGCAAATCCGCGCTGGTTCATTCGGCGGGTGACATTCGCTCGGCCAACCATGGGTCCGTCGTGTACGAGCGGGTGACGTACACCTCGTACATGCCGGCATCGGTGGGGACGTTGATGCGGAACGTGAACGAGTCGTCGCCGTCGCGCACGGCAGGTTCACCGGTGACGGCCGTGCACGGCACGACGGCCGGGTCCACCGTCTCGTATGCGGTGACGCCGCGGGCGGTCAGGAGTGGCGACAGCTCCGCGATCCACTGCGACTTTGGCAGCGTCGGGCGGCAGTACGCGGTGAGGGCATCGAACGCCGCACGGGAGGCGGCGGTCGCCGCGTTCGGGTCCGGTGCGGCTTCGTCGTCGGATGCCCCGCCGGTCGGCGCGATCGTCCCGGGACCCGGGGTGCCGAAGGGGTTCCCCGAAGCGTTCGGCGTCGAGGAAGGTGAGCGGGTGGGGTCGGGCTCCGTTGCGCCGACGCACCCGGTCAGAGTGATGGTTCCGAGGGTGAGCAGCGCGAGGACGCCCCCGGCACGCGCTGCCCGGATCACTCGCCCGTTCCGCTCTCAGGGGCGGCGGTCGGAGCCGGTGCGGCGCGACGGCGCGTGCGCGGCCGCGGAGCAAGACCAAGACTCTTTAGCTCAGCTTCGGTCCATCCAGCTTTGAGTGCAGCCCTGCGGTACTTGCTCGCCTCAGCTTCGGCCGAAGTGAGTGCGTCCTGCACCCGGCCGACCTCAGCGACCGCGGCCTCCAATGCTTCTCCCGCAGCGATCTTCGCTGCAACCTGTTCGTGGACGAGTTCCTGCACTGATTTGGTCATGTACCTCAGAGTACGTGCACCAACAGACCAAGGCAAAGATCCGTTGTGATTCAGCTTCCCAGGTGTCGAACTGCGTTCGAACCTGAAAAGCTTCATAAACGGATGCACGTATGCTACGGGCTTCGCGCCGTAGTAGTCTGCCGGTATGCGCGGCGGGCTGGTGTTCTTTCGAGGGGCGGGAGCCGCTGCGCGCGCCTACCTCGAATCGGACCACTCGCACGCCGATGAGTATTACTTGGCCGACGCAGGAGCGGTCGCCCAGTGGACCGCGTGGGACAGCCGGGGTCTGCTGACGGCTGACGCGACCCTCTCAGGGACCGACTATCAGTCATGGGTTGACTGGAGGGAGCCGGAGAGCGGCGCGAGCCGTGGACGGCCGCGAGAAGAGACCCGCGTCACCAAGGACGGTGAGGTCGTGGTCAACCCGGCGTCGCCGCGATTCGTTGAGATGACCGTCAACTGCGACAAGAGCCTGTCAGTCGCCGCTGCACTCAACCCGACGGTTTCGGCCGCGCTAGACGAGGCACAGGCCGCAGCAGCGGAGGCCATGAACAAGTACATGGCGCAGAACACCGTGACGAGGACTGGGCCGCGCGGAGAGCAGAAGCTCGTGCCCGTGGAACGGCTCGAATCGGTGTCGGTTGTGCACCGTTCTTCGCGTGCCGGCGACCCGCATCGGCACGTTCACGTTCAGTGGAATACGCGCGTGTTCGCGGAGGGCAAGTGGCGGGGCATGCACACCGCTGCGACGTTGAAGCAGCAGGGCGCATTGCGCGGCGTCGGTGAGGCCGCGATCCACTCCCACGACGGCCTGCAAGAAGCCCTCGCAGCGGCCGGGTTCGCGTTCGACCCGAGCACCGGGAAGGTCACGAACCTCGAACAGCAGGCGCGCACGATGTCGAAGCGGGCGAACCAGATTCAGAGCAACCTTGCCCGGTTCGAAGCGGCATGGCGCGAGCAGCACCCAGGGCAAGAGCCGGACGCCGCGGTGCTGCGCCGTTGGGACCAACAGGCATGGGCGTTCGAGCGGCCGCAGAAGGTGCAAGCGACCGAGAGCGCGGAGAGCAAGTGGCTCACCGAGCTGCGCGACGCCGGCCTGCAGGTCGATGGGTTCGAGCCCGTCGAGCTGCCGGCATCTACTACCCTCAACCAGCTCGACCGTGCGGCGATCGCGGAGCACGTTGTCACCGTCGCGGGCGCTCGATCGTCTGCCTGGTCGCTGGCCGATCTTGAAGGCCACATCGGCGTCTTCATCGGTGCAGCCGGCGTCACCGCTGAGCCTGAGCGGGTCGTGGACTACGCCCGCAACATAGCCAAAGAAATCGCGGGGAGCTTGCCGTCGCTGCCCGTCGAAGTGAGCGGCCAGCTGCCGAACTGGGTGCGGCACTACACCAGCGAGCACGTGCAGCGGATCGAGCGGGAACTCCGCGAGGGGTTCGCCGCCCGCGGCCTCGAATCCGGGCTCGCGCTCGACGCCAACGCCAAGCCGTTGAAGGGCCTGAACGCGGAGCAGTCACTCGCCGCCCGGGCGCTGGCGACTCGTGCACCGCTCGTCGTCATCGAGGGCGCAGCGGGGTCCGGCAAAACAACGATGCTCGCCGCGGCGAAGGAGCTGGCCGCACGCGAGGTCGGAGCGTCCGAGGCAACCCGGTTCGTCGTCCTCGCGCCGACGCTGCGCGCGGCGAACGAAGCCGCGGCGTCGATCGGCGCGGCCGCGTCGAGCGCGCACAAGCTCGTCCACGAGCACGGGTTCCGCTGGGACGACGACGGCCGTTGGACGCGCCTCGAAGTGGGCGACGTCGATCCCGTGAGCGGGGCCGTGTACGAAGGACCGTCCGAGGCCTTCACCGTCGATGCCGACACCCGTCTGGTGATCGATGAGGCCGGCATGTTGGATCAGGACCTCATGCACGCGGTGATGACCGTCGCAGACGAGGGCGACGCGAGTCTCGCGCTCATCGGTGACCGAGCGCAGCTGCCGGCGATCGGTCGCGGTGGGGTCCTCGATATGGCCGTGGCGGCGTCACCGCGGCCGCTCGACCTGTCGGAGCTGTACCGGTTCCGCGAGGAAGGGTATGCCGACCTGACGTTGCAGATGCGCGATCGCGAGGCACCCGGCGCGCTGTTCGACAAGCTGCACGAGCGCGGCAACGTCGTCATTCACGACACCGACGAAGCAGCGTGGGCGGCGATCACGAGCGACGTCGCCGCGAAGGCCGAGGCCGGCGCGGCCGTGGCCGTGGCCGTGGCTACGAACGAGCAGGCCGCAGAGGTCAACGCACTGGTGCAAGCCGCACACGAGCGCGCCGGCCGTACGCGCACCCCTGCGGTCGAGGTCGCCGGCAGCGACAGCCTCACCCTGCGGATCGGTGACCGCCTCATGACCCGGCAGAACAGCAGTGAGCTGGGCGTCGCGAACCGAGACACCTGGACGGTGGATCGGGTGCACGAGGACGGGTCCGTGCAGGTCAGTGCCGGCGCACGCGAAGTGCGGCTCCCGCGCGAGTATGTCGAGGAACACACGCACCTGGCCTACGCCTCGACGGAGTACGGCGTGCAGGGTGCGACGGTGGACTACGGCCACGGGGTCGTCAGCGACGGATCGTCCGCTCAGGCCGTGTACGTCGCCGCGACCCGAGGCCGCGCACACAACGCCCTGCACATCGTTGCCGGCGATCGCGCCGACGCCCGCGACCTGTTCGTCACCGCGATGGGGCGCGAGGCCGGCGACCGGGGCACCGCGGCCGCGATCGCGGCCGTCGAGCGAGACGTGGAAGGAGTGGTGTTGCCAGACAGCTACGACCGTGAGCTGCGCGCCGCACGCCTGGCCGCGGAGGACCGAGTGCACCGCGCGGAGGTCCGGGCGTGGGAGAGCGCCCGCGAGCAGTGGCAGAGCCGCCACCCGGAGACGCCAGTGGACGATTACGCCGCCGCGGTGCAGTCCGCCGGCTCCGAGGCAGACGCCGCCACCCAGCACCGGGCGCAGCTCGAAGGGGCTGCCTCGAGCGAGGCCGTCGCAACGGGGGAGCAGCAGTGGGTGACCGACTACGCGGCCGTAGAGCGGGCAGAGAGCGCCGCAGCGTCAGCGTCGGTGTTCCGGCGCGCGGCCGCGCAAAAGGAGGCCGAGGCGGTCCGCAGAGCGTTCGAGGACCGGCACCGGGTTGCGCCGACGCCGCGGCCGTCGGAGGCGCAGCGGCAGGCATGGGCGCGCGCTGCGGTCGCTGTCGGCGCAGGCGAGAAGCTGGGTGCCGCGCGGGCCGCAGAGCAGCGCGCGATCGCGCACCACAACGGGCTGCGCCGCGACCCAGCCCCGACCGCGAAGCAGCCGGCCGCACCGCAGCCAGGCACGCCGGCACAGGAGAAGTCGAAGGATGACGCCTACGCATCACGTCAGGGGAGCGCTGCCGGGCGGGAACAGCAGCGGGACGCCCGGCTGGCGCGTGAGCGTCAGCAGAGCGTCCCGGACGAGTCGCCTACACCCGAGCGCTAACTCAGCGGCGCGATCTTGAAGTAGCCTCGGTTCTCGCGCAGGACGGACCGCGCCTCATCAGCGCTCAACTCGCCGCCACGAACGGACCGCCACAACTTGAACAGCTCACGGGAGTCGAGCACAGTTCCATCGCTATTGTCCGCGAAGTCCGCAACGTCTTCAGCCCGTTCCACCAAGGGGTCTGGCCGCTGTGATGGGTCCATTTCCCGGTGCGTGTTGACGACGTACCACGCGGCGTCCGGCATTTTCTTCTCGGTAGCCGCATACATCGTCATGGCGCGTTGAACCTGCATCAGATCGTTGGACTTCGCGGCTCCGGTGTACCCCTTCACCTCGACAACCGCGGTCCAGGCACCATCGTTCACTCGCAGATCCTCCCGTTTTTTTCCCTTGTGTTGCGGCATCTGATCGGCGTCGATCACGTCAAATCCCAGATCTTGAAGCATGCGTTGCACGACGGCAACAAGGTCCTCACCCGTCGCTTCAAGGATCTTGCGATCGTTGTCTCCATCGATGCGTGCCGATTCCACCTGCTCCACCAGAGTGGCTCGTTGCATCGCCGCTTCAGCCCGTCGCGCGTCCTCTTCCTCGTCGAAGTCGATGAGGGCTGCGCGAGCACGCCGTTCATCCGGGGAAGCCCAGTCATCCGAAGATCGCCATTCAGCCGTTTCAGGGAACAGATCAGGGCGGCGTGTGCGCCAACGCGAAACTGCGTAACGGAACCAGTCCGCGAGATGAGAACGCGCGGACGCCGGGAGCCAAAGGGTCGATTGGTATCGGTCGGCCGACTCCGGGTCATTGTTGTTCTCAAGAATCGCCGCGAGGACGTAGGGCCTAGAAAGCTTCTCGTACAGGAGGGGGTACGCAGTGTGGGCTGGATCCACGGGGAGGTTGATGCCTCTATATCTGGCACCGGCTTGGGGTACGCAGCTGTTCCGAACGAGGGCCGCGAGCCTCTCTTTCTCGGCGAAAGGCGTGATTTCCAGGTTCCTAGCCGGCTTGTCCTGGAGCCATGACCTCGAATAGGGACTAGCTCCATACTCATCAGCTTGCTCGACTGGCGGCGGCATGAACATGATTCGGAATCGCACAGGCGAATAGGCGAGCATGCGTGCGTTTGTCGTCAGCAGCACGTCGTGTTCTTCAGGGTGCCAGTGTGAGTGCATTTGCTCCAGCCCTCCGCAAAGTGGCCGGAGAACGGCCATTTCGGCGTCGCTGAAACCATCCGCCATGACGCGGGGGTACGGCACTTGCTCAAATAGTTCGTTCATCTCGACACATCTTGCCGGTTCGAGGACGCTGCTGGGGCCGTGTATCTGCTCCGGTCAAGCGTTAGCCCGGTTGGCCCACCGAGTCGAGGCGTGCGGGCTCGATGTGTTTGAACTCGCACGAAGCGAATACACCACCGTCGTGCCGAGCGACCAGACGCGGCAGGTGATAGTCGAGGACGTCGCGGATGAACGTGTGCAGTTCGGCGTCCTCCCCAGCGATCATCCGTTGCCACTCGTCCTGGATCGCTGCGAGGCGGTGCACGGCATCGGGGTGCTCGCGCCAGCTGGCGCACCACACTTCGTTCTTGCCGAGGGTGGTCAGGCGCGCCAGGAGCACGCCGTCGACGAATTCAGCGAGGCCGGCGGGGACGTCGGTGAGGGGCAGGTGTTCAGACAGCATCGGTAGAGCCTTCCGGGGTGTTGAGCGTGGCTTGGATCAGGTGCCCGTGCTCGTCGATTTCGGTGGTGTAGCGAGGGTCGGCGGCAAGCAGTCGAGCGCCGAGCTCACGGAGTGCGATCGGCGCTGCGCCGTCCTCGATCCGCTCCACAGCAGCAATGTGGGCGTAGAAGTCATCGACGGTCGCCAGCGGGATCTCCACCGTCAGCGTGGGGTAGCTCTCGGTGGTCATGCGGCGTCCTCCAGAGCCTCAGCGTCGTTGTTCGCGGGTGTCCCCGCGGTGGCGTGGAGCTTCACGAGCGCTTTGTCCTCCCACCACGGGACCGCCCGCACGAGTGCCGGCCGACACCCGGACGCGAACACGACCATGCGGCCGAGCGAGAGGGAAGCGAGGTCGGCCACGTCCATGATCCGCTCGGACCGGCGGGACCGGCTGACGGTCCGCTGACCGTTGCTCGTGCTGGCGGATGACTCGTTGTACTCGTAGTCTCCGATCAGCTCGGAGAGGTCGCGCAGGAAGGCGTTCGAGGCGTTGCCGCCACCGAACACCCGGACGGTGGAGGACGCCCAGAGCTGACCGAAACCGGTCACGCCCCACACGTTCTCCCCTTGCTCCTGCGACTGCAGGATGGTGATCACGATGATGCCGCGGGAGCCGTAGTGGCTGTACTTGTCGGGCAGGTCCGGGATGCGGCAGATGTTGCCGGCCTCATCGAGAATCGCCATGAACGGCACCCGCATACGCCCGGAGGGTTCAGCCTTCGCGGCGTTCTCCGCGGCCGTCAGGACCGCCTTGGTGAGTGCGGCGACGAGGGGGCCGGCCGAGCCGGGTCCTTCCTCGCTGAACAGGTAGAGCGTGTCGGCCTTGGCCACGACGAATTTCTCCGGGTCGAACTCGGGAGCGCCTGGGATCGGCTGCACCCACGCACGAATCGAGTCGGACGCGAGGAAGCCCAGCGCTTCGCGGGCATATGCATAGACACCCGACCGAGTGCGCTCGGTCAGGTCCACCATCGCCTGAATCCGGGACGCGAGGTGCGGATACTCCTCCTTCAAGGCGAGCTGCGGGATCGGGTTCTCGGGGTGGTTCAGCCATTCGAGGACCGTCGGCAGGTACTTTCCCGACACGGCCGCAGCGAACAGGTAGTCCGACATGAGCGTCCGCCCGTTCGACGAGAAGAACGGGTCGTCGTTGCCGGCCGCGCCGTAGGTCGCAGCTGCGAACACCGCGGCGAGGGCCGCGGCATCCTCCGTCGTGCGGACCTTCGCCAACGGGTTCCACCAGGTGTCGTATCCGCGGTGTGCGGAGGCGAGGCGCTGCGGGTCGAGGACGTGGACTGTCCCGAGCGCGGCCCGGGCCGCGAGGGTGTCAGCGAGAATGTCGGGCTTCATCGACGTGATGAGGCACGTCCCGGGCGCTGCGAGCACGTTGGGGATCACGGTCGCTGCGGATTTGTTGCGCCGTGGTCCTGCGATCAACGTCACTGTGTCTTCGTAGGAGGCCCGGACGGGCACCTTGCCGGCGACGGTGTAGCCGACGGTCACGCCGACGAACTCGGCCGGGATACCCATCCGGGCATGGCGCTTGCGCAGTGCCGGCGGTAGCAGCGGGGCGATCGCGCGCCCGGTTCCCATCTTCGGAGCCGCCCGGTCGGCCGGCGTCCGGTTCCTCGCTGCCCGCACCGCGGCAACGATCGCCAGCACTGCAATAGCTAGGAAAATGGCGCCGATGAACACCGCGGCCGCGGTGTGAGCGCCTGTCCACGGGTCGCCGCGACGGATCGCTCCGATCGGGTCAACGAACGCCAGGCCGGCCCCCGACAACCAGGCTGCGATCGTCCAGATGGACGCCACGCCGGCAGCAACCGCCACCGCGCACAGGAGCGCGATGACGGGAGCGGCGGATTCGGTTCTACGTGTGACTGCGGACATGGTTACGCCCCCCGGCGGATCAGGTCAGCGCGCCGCTGTTCGCGGAAGCGCTCATCGGTGATGTGAAGGTTTCTCTGGGTCGGTGTCTGCACCATCTGCACCGGTACCCCCGGCCGGCCCTCGACCTTGAACAGGATCTTTCCGGCACCCGGAGGGGCCTCGCTCGCGTCGCCCACGTCCTGTGATCTGCGGGGCGGCTTGCCCCACGCAGACGCGGCGTTGAAGCTCGACACGAGCTGAATCTCTTTGTCGGTCAGCGGCTTCACCTTCGACAGCTCGTGCAGGTCATCAGTCGTCAGCGCCATGAGCCCCAGCAGGCCGGAGCGCTCTGCAAGCCCGCGCGCCTTCTCCCGGTCCTCCGGGTCCGGGAGGGACATCATGTCCTTGGGTGAGTGGGTGATTTTCATCTCCGCAGTGCCCTTCGAGCGGTTCGTGCGCGACAGCGCGTCCACTCGGTCAACGATGCCCTTGGCAGCTCGCATCGGGTGCCAGAACTCATCCATGAGCGTCGTGTACCCGGTCCATTTGACCGCCGGCACGTAGAAGTCACCGGCCTCCGCTGCCTCCGCAGCGCGGGCGGTTTCGTGCTTGGCCAACTCCCAGTGAGCGTCGATCGCGTCCATACCGAGCGACCACGAAATGAGCATCGCCGTGGACAGCAGCGTCGTAGCGTTCTCCGGGATCGAGGACGTATCGAAGCAGAACCCTCCCCGGTTGCCCGGGTCAATCTCGACCGACTCCGTACCACCAAGCAGCCGGCCGAGGTCGCCGGAGAGCAGCGCCCCGATCGAGTCGCCCAGCGCCGTGTACTTCTCTTCGAACCCCTCAGCCGAGCGCTGCCGTGCAACGGACAACACCCGCTCAGAAGGGGCTGCGAATGCTCGAGCGAGGTCACCGGTAACGGGGGTGTCGTCGCGGTCCAAGATCGACTGGACGAGCGCCTGCACCACAGCGTCCTCCGAGTCCCGGAGGGCGTGGCCACGGCTCACCCGGAGGGCGAGCTGCGCTTGCTTGATGACCTTCCACACCGCCAGCTCCCGCAGCTCTGCGCCGGTGGCCCCACCGATACGCGCAGCCGCCTGACCCAGTGGGCCGAGCGACAGGAGGTTCAGTTGGTGGCGGGCGTTCGGACCGAAGTCGAACACCGCCCCGCCGGCCTGCTCGACCAGCGGGGTGTGCTCGTTGCGCTTCAACGGGTTGAACACCGCCGGGACCAGCCCGCGGCCCATCTGGCCGAGGATGATCGTCTGAGCACTAGTGGACTTTCCAACGCCGTTGATGCCGAACAACATCATGGACGGCGACGAGATGATGCCCTCCCGGTAGAGCGCCTCATGATCGATTGCAACGGCCGTGTGAGTCAGCAGATCGGTCCCAGAAGGCGCACCGGAAACCGGACGGGCAGTGCCCGCAGTGAATGGGTAGATGCCGTTCGCCTGAACGGAGGACCCGTACCAGAGCGGCGCGGCCGGAATGCGTCCCCACCGGCCACCGCCGTGGCCGGCGAACCCGGCGCGGGTGAGCGCGCGGGGGCGTGAGCGCGCCCACGCCGGCAGGCGCTTCATGACATGCCCTTCATGATCGTTTCGACCTGCGACTCGTGCAGCCAGGGCAGCACGCCGAGCGGGAGCGTGGTGTGGAACGCCGGGCCCGAGTCGTAGTCGCAGAACCGGTACGAGAGCGCCGACTGTGACAGCAGCGACTTCATCTTCACCAGCGCCTCCCGATACGCCCGCTCGTCGGCCTCGAACGTGGCCGTAACAGCGATCGCGAACCGTGTCACCGAAGCCCCCTCCGTGACCTCGGATTCCAGCTTCCCGGCCTTCGCCATCATCGCCTTGTCGTGCGCCGTCAGGCGAGCTTTGGCGGTCGCCGCGGTCGATGCGCTCGCGCCCAATCGCTCGACCATTTGCACGGTCTTCTCCGGCGAAACCGCCCGGTAGAAGATCGCGACCCGCTTCCGCAAGAACCGCTCTGACGGGCGGAACAACGCCGACATGGTGTCCTCGGTGATGTGCAGTTTCGGCGGGGCCAGCACGAGTGCTGTCATCGACGCAACGCCGTCGTGCAGGCAGATGCGCTTGGCCTCGTCATCGAAGTAGTCGGGGCCAGCCTGCGTCACCCGGAGACCGGAGTGCTGCCCGCGCAGCGCGTCACTCGCGAACTCGGCCGAGCGCTCGGGGTCGTAGGCGACACGCAGCCCCTCGGCCAGGAGTTCGCTGGTGGCAATGGTGACGGCTCCGCCGCCAGCGTTGCGGAGCGCATCGACTTGATACGGCAGTTTGGACGCGACCTCGGCCACGGCGTCCTCGACGGAAGCCGCCAGAGACGGGATCGACCAGGACAGCGTGACCCACGTCGCTACCTCGGAGTATTTCGCCGGCAGTTCCTCGCCGGCTTCCAAGCTGTGACGACGGGCGACCTCAGGGGCATCGGGGTCGATGTCGGACACGATGCGCTCGATCAGGGGCCCCTTGTCACGCAGTGCCGACTCAACGACGACCGTCGCCCCGGCCAGCGCCTCATCGGCGGACAGCGAGGCGATCCAGCCGCCGTAGGCAACGACGTCCCGGTCGATCATCTGCTGTGTCTGCATGTCGGTGCCGTCGGCGTTGCAGGACAGCACCGCCGTCAGCGTCTTGGTCCGCGGGTTGTGCAGCAGCGTGAACGGCCGGCCGAGGCCGTCGGTGCCGTCGATTTCGCGAAGGTTCGCGAGGATGCCCGGCAGCGAGGTGATCGCGTCCGTCGGCAGGGTCGAGAACAGGCCAGAGTTGAACCTCGTCTCACCACGGTCGGCGCGCATTACGCCGGACAGCGCCGTCATCACACGGTCCGCGATGGTGCGGCCGGTCGCGTCTCCCCCGAAGCGGATGACGAACACCAGCTCGAACAGCAGCGCAGCGCCGACCAGGATCACGCCCTCCAAGAACAGGCCGCGGGTCGAGATCATCGCGCCGACCACCAGCGACCCGATCAGCACCGCCCAGCCGGGCACTGTCAGCCCGCCGAGGGTCATGCGGGTTGTCGGCAGCCATACGCCGAACCGCACCCGCTGCGGAGCTTCTGTTTGCTCACTCATCGATCATGTCCCCCACTCCCCGGCTCCCGCCGGGCATCGCGTTTCCAAGATCACGGGCGGCGTCCCAACCGGACCGCCCAGAACCCGAGGATCCCGAACTACCAGACGAACCGGACCCGCCGGCCGTACCGGCTCCACCCTTTGAGCCAGAGCCGCCGGCCTGTCCTGCGCTGCCCGTGGCACCAGGCGCGCCTGCACTGCCGGCAGCGCCCGAGCCGCCGGCACTTGCGGCGGACCCAGCGGCTGTGGCCGCGCTGCTACCGCCCTTGGCCGCGGCCGCAGCGGCAGGAGCCGCAGCGCCCGCCGTGGCCACGGCGGAACCCGCAGCAACCGTCGCGACAACGGCCGTCTTCGCGGCACCCATCGCCATAGCGCCGGCACTCGCTCGGCCCATCGCAGAGGTGATCGGGACGACCAGGCGCATGATGGCCGCCAGCGCGAAGATCGCGAGGATGAACACGGCAATGCCGTACATCGACGCTTCAGCGCCGTCTTTCCCGTCGCGAAACTTGATCGCGAGGCCGTAGATCGCGGCGGCAACCGGTGTGTACAGCAAGAACGCCAGCAGCCACCCGGTGGTCTTCTCCCACATTGCTTCGTGCTTCTCGAACAGCGCCCCCGAAGCCGCGATCGGCCAGAACGGCAGGAGCACAGAGACGGCGATTGCCCGGAGAATCATGATGATCCACTGAATCCCCACGGCCAGCAGCCCGAAGATTCCGAAGATCAGACCCATGGCCACGTTGGAACTGAATGTCGCCGCGTCCCAGAGGACCGCCGGAGTGCCCTCCGTCGCCGCGTCCAGGATCGACTTGGCCAGGGCGTTCGACCCCACCTGCAGAATGCCGAACAGGGTCGTGCCGGCGAAGATGATTCCCAGGGCGCGGAACGTTCTTTTGGCGGCATCTCCGAGGTGGTCACCCCGCGCCGAGAGCATCGTGCGGATGCCGGCGACCATGAGCCCCAGCGTCAGCAGGACAGCCTGAATTGGCAGAGCGATAGTGGCGAACCAGTCCGCTGTGGAACCGCCGACAACGCCGTCTAGACCCGAGTTGATCCAGGACGTGAAGAACCCGTTCCACAGGTCATTCGCGCCAGCCAGGACGTCCTTCGCGAACTTCTCCAGCTCGCCGCCGACGAGGTTCGAGACGCCGCAGGAGACGTCGATCAGACCGCAGTCGTCAGCCATTGCCGGCAGCCGTCCAATCGGTGAAGTCGCCGTCGCGCTCGTCGGTTGGCTGACCGGTCGAGCCGTTGTCCAGCGGCTTCAACTTCCAGTCACCGTCAGCCCACACCATCGGCGCAGGAATGCCCCGGTAGCCCGTGGTGCTGCCAGGGGCTCGGAGGACGAGGCGGATCGACGCGCTATCGCCGTCGTACTGTTCAACACGGAAGCCGACGAGCGAGAATCCGTTCTCCTGCATCTGCCGGGCGATCGGAGAGTACGCATCCGGTGCGGTGTTGGCCAGCACGTAGTCGCGGCCCGGGGAGTCAGCCAGGTAGAACTTGGCCACGTCGAGCTGTGTCCGATCGGTGGTCGAGAAGTTGATCGCGACGGCGGCGAGAGCTGCACCGACCGGCGAGTGCTCGAAGCACGAGGCGAATCCCTCGGTCGTCTCGGTCGGTCCAACGGTGTCCGACACCGGCCAGGTGACGCCGCTTACCGTTGAGACTTCCCAGCGCAAGTCGGCCGGCACCTTCCGGTTGTCGCTGGGCGGTGCCTCGCAGCCGATCCCAGCCACTTCCGTCGGCGTCGCACTCGGAGCCGGCTTGGTGTTGGCCGGGCTCGACGTGTTGGCCGCGTCGGGTTCTCCGTTCGGAACGAGGAAGATCACCAGCACGGCGATCAGCACGAACACCAGGAAGACGATCGCGGCCCACATGGTGACTTGGTTCGTCCGTCGGCGGTCCATCAGACCCCCCCAGGGGTGCAGCCGGTCGGCGTGGCGAGGAAGATCGAGACGATGCCGGCCGCAGCGGAGACGACGATCAGGCCGGCGATGAACCAACCGAGCTTGCTGAGCATTTCGCCACCGTCGCCGCGGCGGGCCGAGTAGAACATGCCGATGCCGATCATGATCAACGCGATGACGCCGAGCGAGACCGCGACGATCCTCATCCAGAACACCCCTGTGTCCAGAGCATTCTGCGCTGCTTCCGGCATGCAGTACGGGGCGGCGACAATCGAGGTCGATACCGCGTCGAGAACTTCAATCATGGTGTGTCCTTCCAGGTGCTGCGGATGCCCGCAGCGGTCTTCGCTGCGGCTTTTGCCACGGCTGGGGTGTGTGAAACGGTGAGCGTCCCGCGGAGCGCGGGAATCCACGGGGCACGGACGATCGGAGCGACGCCGGAGAGCACCTTGATGCCGCGCCGAACGTCCGTAGGTAGGGCGCCGGGGGCGTCAGGGACCATGAGCACCGCACCGGCCCGATGCGTGAGCTTCTTAGCCGCCTCGACGCCCTGCAAGGTGGTCCGAGCGACGACGAGCAGCCGGCCGCTGTAGCTGCCCGGGTCGGCCAGCTCGACACCATCGAGCAGTTCCGTCCAGGTGCTCACGCCGGAGCCGTGGTGAGCGCCGAACAGGTGCCAACCCGGTTCGACCGCTCCCCCGCCGGTCGCCGGCCGCAGCCAGTGCAGGATACGCGGGTCGGTGAGGGCGTTCGTCGTGACCGCTCCGTCCGCGCCCAGGGTGAGCGTGAAGGGCTCTTGACAGGTCGGGCGCACGTTGAGCTCGACGACTGTTCCGCCGGCCGCAGGCACCGCCTCGAGTACGGTTCGGGCGGGGTGCTCGCCCGCCGGAACCTCGACGGTTCGACCGTCAACGGCCCACATCGGCCCGTTCAGCTGCGCGAGGGTGACCATCGACATGTCAGAGCCCATCGACGATCGCCGCCGTCGCCGCGAGGTACGCGCGCTGCGTGGCCGGTGCCAGGTTTTCGTAGACGATTTCGTCGCCCTCCGACAGCGCTTCGTCGTAGGGCACGTTCACGACGTCGCGGACGTAGTGGCCGAAGTGCTCCGCGATGTACCCGCGTCGCTCGTCGCTCGCTTTGTCGCGGTTGCTGCCCTTGCGTGCCGGCGCGGCCGGCTCGGTGAGGATCAGCACGCCGCGGGCGAGCTTGGACTCCAAGCCCTGCGCGATCAGAATGTCCACGGTCGCGGCGAGCTTCTTCGTGGAGTCGCGCTTATTCAGCGCGACGAGCACGATTTCGTCAGCGATTTCCACCGCAGCCTGCCAGGTGCTCGCCGTGGCAGCATTGCCGGTGTCCACGAGGATCAGGTGGTAGAACTGCCGCAGCATCCCGTGCAGCTGCACGAACGCGGCACCGTCGATCACTTCCTGGTTCGACGCCTCGTTCTGCGAGACGAGCGCGTGGAACCGGTTCTCACCCTGCGGCCGCATGTAGTTCGTCAACTCGGGCGAGTTCGACGGGATCGCGAACCGGTCGATGTTGGCCAGGAGGTCCGTCGCGGTGTTGTCGTGCGACGCCGCCATGGACAGCTGCTCTAGCGTGCCCTGGTTCTCGTTGTTGTCCCACGCCAGCACGTTCCCGCCGCGCACCCGGCCCAGCGTCGCGCCGACCAGGAACGTCGCCGTGGTCTTCGTCGCGCCGCCCTTCAGGTTCACGAACACGATCGTTTTGTGGCCGGACAGTCCCCGCTGCGCGGCCGCACGCCAGGCGCGTCGCTGCAACTCCGCGCAGCTCGGCGGGAGACGGAACGCGTGACCGCTCATCTCGTTGACGACACCCCGCCAACCCTCTTCGGCCGGCCCAGGGGCACGTTCGGCCCTGTGTGACCCGAAATCGGCCGCTGAGGGCTTCCGGCGCGTTTCTGGGGTATTGGTATCAACCTGGACCGGCACGGCCAGCACTGCGTGGCTGGTGGCCCTTGATTCGTCCGACGTCGCCCGCGGGCGCTCCCCCGTCGTCGTGGGTACTTCCTTCGTTGCTTCGTCCGGGTTAGCGGCGACGGCGATCGTGCCCTCCGCGCTCACGGTGAACCAGGTCTCCCCGCCCTCACCAGAGCTACGCACGAGCACAGGAGCGCCCTGCTCCCCCGCTGCTGCTGCGAACAGGGCGATAGCTGCGCCGTATGCGCTGCCCCCGTCGGCAGCGTGTAGCTGCTCCCCATCGACTCGGACTGTGCCGTCAGCTTCGCTGACAAAATCACGCCACACTGTGGCCCCCTCTAGTTCTGCGCTCGTTACCGCGGCCGGGTGGCCGGAACCAGGCGACCTGAGGGGCCATTAGTCCCCCAAACAACCGACACAACGGCGTCAAATCTGGATATGTACGTTCTAAACAGATTCAGACTATCAAATTTGAGGCTCAAACGAGGAAAATCACCGGTTTGTGCTGCGTGAGGGGAAGCTCCTTCCCTCTACGATTGACAGATGCCCGCATTTCCGAGCGAAACCTACTTACAGCGCGCCCTAGCGCTGGTGCTTCGCTCGCACACGGCTGCGGCTGACGTCACTCCGACCGTGCTCGCTCGACGGGTCGGTCTCAACCCGCAGACCGTCCTGCGGATCTTGCGAGGGCGACGCCCGGCGACGGTCTACGAGTTCCTCGCCCTGTGCAGCGGTCTGGATCTTCCGCACGAGGCGCTGCTCTCCGACGCGATCGAGCGCGCAGCAGTCGCGGAGGCTGACGACGTGTCGGACGCGCAGGAGATCGACGACCGGCTTCGCCGCAACCTCTAGAGCGGCTGGCACTACTGTCTTTGGGTGCAACCTTCTTCGAGCCCGCGCAGTAGCCTCCGTGTCGCCCAGGTACTGTCAGAGATATTCGGGCCGGCACCCCTCCTGACGTTCGCCCTCGTCCAAGCTGGGGCGCAAACCGGGGCGCGCGGCATCTGGACCGCGCTGCTCGGATCGCTGTTGATCGCCGTATTGCCCTACGCCGCGCTCATTCTCCTCGCCCGTTCGGGCCGGGTGAGCGGGCGATTCGTCTCCGAACGACGCCAGCGCGGGCCGATTCTGGCTTGCGTGCTGGTGTCGGTCATCCTCGGGGTATCGCTGCTGATCTGGCTCGGTGCCGGCGCTCAGCTCCTCGCAGTCGGGATCGCCTCGATACTCGGGCTCCTGGTCGTGACAGCCGTGAACCTCGTGTGGAAGCTCTCGATCCACGCCGCCATAGCCGCGTTCGTCGGCGTCCTGCAGTTCACCTATCTGCCGCCCCTCATCGCGGGGGCGCTGCTGCTCGTCCCAGTCGCAGTCGGCTGGGCCCGTGTCAGGGAGGGCGCACACACTCCCCTCCAGGTCCTAGCTGGGTACGGCAGCGGCGTTGCCGTCTTCCTCTGCTACCTGCCGATCCTGGCCCTGGTAACGAGCTAGCTCGAGCCCCACCGACCCCGCGAGGAAGAACCCGACCGCGATCCAGGTCGGAACGGTGTAGACCCCTCCGACGTCGATGCCCGGGATCAGTTCGAGCGCCTGGATCGGGAGCGTCAGCACCGTGATCGAGAACGCAGCCACCTGTAGCGCCGAAACGACGCGCAGCGACCGAGAACGCTTCTGATTCGCTACGGCGGCAGCCATCGGTGGGATGATCGCCAACGCGATGAAAGCCGGGTACACCCGGCCCATCGTGCCGTAAGCGGTGATCGTCCACTGGCGATCCACCGCGGACATGCCGCTCGCACTGTCCGACGTGTCGCTCAGGGCAAAGAACAGAATCGTGAGCCCGAGCACGAGAGCAAGAACCACCAGGCCCACCGGGCCCTTGATGAGCCGTCGAGCCCGCTCACCAAGGTGGGCGTCAGCCAGGCCCAGACCGATGAAGAAGAACGCTGCGGTCAGCATCAAGTGCAAGATCAGGTTGGCGACGTTGTGGCCACCCAGCAGTCGGTCGATCACGAGGTACGGCTGTGGGATCGCGAGGCCGATCGCGAGCGTGAGCAAGAGCGTCGCGACGAACGCGTTCGTGCCCTCGCCTCGGAGCAGCCGAGGCAGCTTGGTTACGAGCACAACGCAGCCCACAGCGAACAACGCAGTGATGATCGTCAATTGAGTGGCCTCCTCGTGGGTACTAACTAGTACACAACGGGTTCACCACCCCAGGCGGCCCTGCGGGGGTAATCACTTAACCCAATTTCTTGTCCGGCTGTCAGATTTGACTGTGACCGTCACTATTGACGTAGAGAATCCAGTATCGTGGCCCGCATGAATGGGACGATCGTGGCGACCGCCGGCTCCGCCGGCCGCGCACACGTCCGCAACACGGAATCCGACACGCCGCGAGGGCGACTGTTAAGCGGTCCCTTAACGCGGGATCATGTGTCCATGACTCAGGGGACCAACGCAGGTGTGAAGCGTAACCGTCTCGCTACCGGCACGACGGCGAAGACTCGCAAGGTCTACCTCGACCCGACGACCGATGCGGAGCTGTCCGCCGTGTGCACAGCGTCCGGCAACGTCTCCCGCTCGCTCTACCTGGAGCAGCTGCTCGCCCTGGTCCGAGCTGAACACGGGAGCCTGCCCGTGTTCTCGCCCACGCTTGAAGTGACGGAGGCCACCGACTCAGCCGCCGCTTAAACGAAGAAGCCCGGTGCTTTCGCACCGGGCCCCTCAAAGATTCGTAGCTCAGAACCTGCACCGACCAAAGTTTCGGTTCGAGCTAATCCCCTAGAAACAGATCCGGATCCGCCCGGAGGTTTTTCCGTACCCACCCACTGGAGGTGATGGAGCCATAGTAACGCACGAGGACACGGTTGTGTCCGTCTTTCTGAACCCTGCGCCCGGCGTGTCCATCGCCAGGGTGCGCAAATGCTGAACCTGAGCACTCGCCACGGTGCCTCCGCCGAGTCGTGGACCCTCACCGGCGCTCTGAGCCCCCGGCCGACCGTCCGCGTTGCTGCCGTCGATGCCTACGGCGACGTCATGAACACCTACACCGGCTGGCAGCGCATCACCGGGACCGAGCCCGCCCGCCCGTGGGCGGTCTACCTCGCCGGCCGCGATGGGCTGTTCCGTCTGCTCTGCTTCGACCTCGACGCCAAGACTCCCGGCGCGGCCGCCGCAGCTGCTCGCGACGCCGACGTGCTCGCCGGCCTCCTCGTCGACGTCGGCCTACAGCCCGTCGTCTGCGCCTCCGGTCCGTCCGGCGGCCGCCATGTCTGGGCCGCCCTGGCCGAAGGCGTCGACGAGCGCACCGCGGCCGAGCTGGCTCGCTTCGCGAAGCACGTCTGCCCGACCCTCGACACGTCGCAGCTCAACAACGCGGCCACCGGATGCGTACGGCCGCCAGGGGCGCCGCACCGTGCCGGTGGTCACTCCACCGTCCTCAGCGGCGAGCTGCGCACGCTCACTGAACCCACGGGCACCGTGGCGCAGGTTCGCGCCCTCACGCAGCGCCTCGCACGCCTCGTCGACGACGCCGAGCCCGCCCACACGATTGACCCCCACAAACCCCTGCCACTCGACGATCACTCCCGGCTGTTCCTGCCCGGCCCGCGTCGTGAGCTCGCGGCCGTGAGCGCGGCCGCGCTGCGAGAGGATGCCGCCCACGGCGACGCCTCGGCAATCCTTTGGCGGGTGCTCATCGGAGCCGCGGCCGCCAGGTGGCGGCACGCCGACGTCGCCGCCCTTGTCGACACCGCGCCCGGCCTGGAGCACGTACGCAGCTACCGCGACGGCGGCACCCGCCGCACACGCGGCCGCACCGACGCCGCCCGAGTACTGCGCCGCCAGTGGGACAAGGCCGTGAAGTTCGTGGCCACGACCGATCGACAGATCGGGGACGATCCCACATTCGACCGCCGGGCCGGCGCGATCGCCGCTCACGTGCGCGAGCTGCAAGCCCGCGCTGATGCCTCAGCCGGCCGCTGGACCCGCGGAGGCGGCCCTGCCGATCGCCGCATCCTCGACGTCCTCTGCCTCATCACCCTGCAAGCCCTCAGCGCCGCTGTGGAGGCCGACACCCGCCGCCTGGCCCTGTTGGCCGGAGTGGGGCGCGAGACGGCGCGCACGGCGCTCCTGCGTCTCTCTGATGACGGATGGATCGCTCACGTCCGCGCAGCCGATGGACCGCACGGCGCGCACTGGACGATCGACCCCGCGCAGGTTATCCCCAACTCCCAGTCAGACGTCGGTCACAAGCGGACCCGCGCCCCGCAGGGGCCGGGGCCGCAAGATCAACTCCCCCCGATGACTACTGGTGCCGCCGAACGTACATCCCTCCTCGCAACTCTCACTGACCGGACGACTGCCGCTGCACATGACCTCTTCACGCTGGGACGTCCTGCCCTTGGCCACCACGCTGGGAACACCTACGCCCGAACCAGCTCCGAACCTCAGACCCTCGATGACCTCAGCCGTGCCACCGGAGCCAGCTTCACCCGAACCGCTCTCACCCTCGACCGGCTAACGTCGGCCGGCGTGCTCGTGCGAACCGCACAGGGCTGGCGCAGGACCGCCGTCGACCGGCGTCGAGCCGCTGCCGTCCGAGCCGGGGTCGACGGCAGCCTGGCCCAGCGAGCCGAGCGCTACAGCATCGAGCGCGAACTGTGGGCCTGGTGGCGTGCCGAGGACACCTGGATGCGCGCACCACGGCGCACCAGCTCGAAGCGTCGACCAGGCCGCGGACAGCTCGCCCTCGTGCCCGAGGACGGCACCAACGCCTACGGCCCGCACCCTCGCCGCGGCGACGGTCGGTTGGACTGGCGAGAAGCGCGCCGCGTCGTCCAGGACGAACGCGGAGGGGTCGCCCAGCGTGCTCCGGTGTTCGACCGCACCGAGCCCCTCGACGCCACCGAGCAGATGCTCAGCGACCTACTCGGAGCCGTACGGATCGCCTGACGCAAAAAGACGCGCAAGATCCCTGACACCTTGTCGTGACCGAGCCCGCTCATCATGTCTCCCCGCCCCCAATGTGCACAGCCCAGCTATCGCAGGGCTGGCCTGCACACAGTGGGGACGGACAGCGCCCAATCCGGTTCGATACAGTCAACCGAGGGGGCATAGATGACATCCCAGAGTTTCGACACGCTAGTGCGGGCGGTCACTGATGCGTCCGTGTCCAACGCCTGGGCCACGGCGGTCCAGGAATGGGAAGTCATTGAGGTCGAGGAAGACCCAGCCGGCCGGGGAGTCTGCGTCTGTGGTCAGCAGAATCTCGTCCAACTGTTCACGATCGAGAACGTCAACAACCAGGCAGTTCTCTACCCAATCGGCAGCACGTGCGTCAATCAGTTCGGCCGCAACGATCTGAATCGGCAGGTTGACCTTCTCGGCGACCTGTTGGCGCTGCGGAAGACCCTCCGCGACGGAAAGTCGATCGAACTCACCGCCGACCACTTCTCACGAGCGATGCTCGAGTACTTCTGGTTTCAGGACGTGTTCACTCCCGATCAATGGAACAACCACGACGGCGAAGGCGACTACGAGTTCCTGTTGAAGATGTTCAACAAGCGTGACAAGGACGCCATCAATCGTCGTCAGCAAGCCAAGATCTACATGCTCCTCACTCAGAAAGTCTTGCCGTTCGTGGCCTCTGACTCACGGATGAAGTAGTAGCACAGGGGCGGCCGAGGGCCGTGCTCGACAGCCGCTGCGCGGCCGGCTCCTGTCGCGCCTGCGGCGCTCGTTCTTTTACCGTGAAGCCTTCGGCAGCATACGGTCGGCCAGGCTCCATGCAAGCGGCTACGCCGCCGGCTCCCCCGAGACTTTCCCCCCGCGTCGCTGCGCTCCTTATTTCGGCCAGAAACTCTCTCCTCCCCCGCCCTTCGGGTTGCACTCCACCAGGCGCTCCCTAGCGGCGGATAAACCGCCTTCACGGCAAAAAAACGTGGAGGGGGGTCGGGATGGCGGCCCCAATAGTACTAATACCGTTGGAGGTAGTGAGATGGTCCGCAAGGTCAAGAACACCAAGAGCCCCGAAGAGCGTCGCGCCGAGGCCGAGGCGCTGCAAGCCACTATCGCGGAGCAGGTCGAGGAGCTGCGCGAGTCCGAGGTGTGGGCGCGGTTCCTGACGTTCGCCCAGTCGTTCCACCGCTACAGCCTGGGTAACCTCCTGCTGATCTTCGCCCAGTGCCCCGAAGCGTCATACGTCGCCGGATACCGGACATGGCAGAAGCTCAACCGCCAGGTGCGCAAGGGAGAGACGGGCATCCGCATTTTCGGCGGGCGTGACGTCCGCGAGACGGTCGAGAACGAGAAGACCGGCGAGGAGGAGGAACAGCGCCGCGTGCGATTCTTCCCGGTCTCCGTGTTCGAGCTGGGACAGACCGACCTTATCGACGAGGACGAAGGCGACCCGAGCAACATCGCCCAAACACTCACCGGAGACGATCCGGCAGGCATCTTCCACGCCGTGACGGACTACCTCACCGGCAAGGGCTGGACCGTCGACCGCGAGCCCATCGCCGGAGACGTCAACGGCTACACCGTCATGGACGGGACGCAGCGCGTCGTGGTCGACGCGGATCTCTCCCCCGCCCAGGGCGCCAAGACCGCGCTTCACGAGGCTGCCCATGTGTTGCTGCACTCCGACGACGAGCCCGGCGAGTACGTAGCGCACCGCGGCATCAAGGAGACCGAAGCCGAGAGCGTCGCCTACATCGTCGCCGGGATCCTCGGACTCGACACCAGCGACTACAGCGTGGGCTACGTCGCCGGGTGGAGTAACTGCGAAGCCGAGACCATCAAGGCCACCGCCTCGAACGTGCTCCGCACCGCGCACACCCTGGCCGACGCACTTACCGAGACCGACGAAGACGTCACCGCAGCCTAGCTCAATAGTACTATTACCGTTGCTTTCGGGCTGCGGTAATAGTACTATTAGGGGTAGGCACAGAAAGGGAGCCACCATGACGAACCGCACCGCCGAGACCGTGACCATTACTACCCGTCCGTGCATGTTCTGCCGCCGGACGAGTGACGTTGAGCTGACGCCTGAGCAGGCCGCCGCCGTTGAGGCTCGCACGCCGATCCAGGACGTGCTGCCCGACGTCGCGCCAGTCACCCGCGAGCTGCTGATTTCAGGCACGCACCCTAGCTGCTGGGAAGAGGCGTTCGGATGACAGGGCAATATCACGACGATGGTAATAGTACTTATAGTACCAATAGTGCTGTGGATGTAGGGAGAGGTCAGGGCACAATGGGCGACATGATCGACAAGGGGCTGGTGGTCTACTCGAAGCCGGGGTGTGTGCAGTGCACGGCCACCTATCGAGCGCTCGACAACGGCGGCATCCCCTATCGCATCGTCGATCTGAGTGAGAGCCCGGCTGCCGTTGAGTACGTCAAGGAGCTGGGTTATCAACAAGCGCCGATTGTCGTTGTCGACGACGAGGACCACTGGTCCGGCTTCCGGCCCGACCAGATCGAGCGCGTCGGCAAGCTGATCCAGACTTGACGCGGCATAGTGGCAATAGTACTATTAGTACTATCAGAGTCGAAGGGAATCAGTATGACAAACCACGAACCAACCCCCTATGACACCGGCGCTCGACTGGAACCGTTCGTCTGGGTTCGCGACGGGATCACCGGCAACGAAAGCCCACGCCCGGCCTCGGCCGACGACTACGGCCGTGTGGACTTCGAGGACGACGCCTCGTGCACGATCGCCACGGCATACATAGCCCGGGAGGGGGAGTCCAACGTGTTGCACGTCGACAGCCTCAGCGACCCGCTTGCCGTCGCCACAGACCACGGACGTGTGCTCGTGCTCGACGAGGACACCGTGGCAGGCCTGGAGGAGTTGCTGCGCCTGGCCGAGCGAGGCCGTGCCGACTTCGAGCACCAGGCGAGCTATGGCGACTACAGCGCCGAAGACCGAGCCGATGCAGACCAGCGCTGGGCCAGCGCCAGAGCAGTAGCCGAGGCGCTGCACCCTCATCTGACGAATTGACACTAATAGTACTATTAGGGTCGCTTGCAAAATGCGACCCTAACGGTACTATTAACCCTATTGGAGGCAATACCCATGACCGCTCAGATTCGCGCCTACTGCAACCAGAAAGGCGGCGTCGGCAAGAGCACGACTGTGTTCCAGCATGCGCGCCGCGCCGTGCTCGCCGGGCTCCGTGTCCTCGCCGTCGACCTTGACCCGCAGGGCAACCTCACCAGCAACGCCACCGCAGAGCCCGTCGAGGGGGACCAGGCGGGCCTAGCGGATGCACTCAGTAATCGAGCCCCCGAGACCCTCCGCGACGTGATCGTGTCGGGTGTCTGGTCTGGCCTCGACGTCGTACCCACGAGCGGCGTCACACTCGGCGCTGTCCGCGACGAGCTCACGATCGCCGGAGCAGGTCGAGAGGTTCGTCTGCGCGAGGCTCTGGCTACCGTCGCGGACGACTACGACCTGATTCTTATCGATTGTGCCCCATCGCTCGACCAGCTCACGATTAACGCCCTGACGGCCGCTCAGAGCGTCGTGGTGGTCACCCACGCGAAGAAGTGGAGCTTGGATGGGCTGTCGCAGCTCCTCGACACCATCGACAGCGTCAGGAGCTACTACAACCCCGCACTGCGTGTCGCCGGGATCGTCGTCAACCAGTACGAAGAGCGCACGGTAGGGGCCCAGCAGTGGCTTACCGACCTCGAAGGCGTGGCCGCGGCTCGCGGCCTGCCGCTGCTCTCCCCGCCGATCCCGAAGCGCGTCGTAATCTCCGACGCCACCGAGGCCTCACGTGGCCTCGACGAGTGGGGGAGTGCCGAGGCGACCGCGCTCGGAACGCTCTACGCCGACCATCTCGCCAGCATCGAAGGAGAGTCCTCATGAACCGCCCAGCGCCCCGCAAGTCCAGCCTGACCGGATCGAACCCCATCGCCCCACCTGTAGCCGCGGCGACCGAACCGGCCGAGGTGGCTGCGCCGCCGGCCTTCGTGGTGAAGGCGCAGAGCAAGCCTGCATCGAAGCCGGCGGCAGGGCCTGTCGAGGGGAAGAAGTACCGCCCCAAGGTGAGCTTCTACCAAGACCCGGCCGACACCGACCGCGTTCGCGGTGCGATCCTGCACACTCAGGTGCAGGAGGGTTCACGGTCGTTGTCGAAGTTCATCGACGATGCCGTGATGGAGAAGGTCGCCGCACTTGAAGCGAAGTACAACGGCGGACAGCCGTTCCCTGCCATTGGAGCGCGTGAGCTGCCCCAGGGGCGCCCCATGGGGGAGTAGCTCCCTCAGCTCGCGAATCACAACCACGCGTCACCAGGCGGCCCGGTGTCCTCTGCGAGAGCTACGCTGAGCGGCGATGGGACCCCCTCCTGTCGCAGGCTCCTGGTCGACGCGCAAGTTCCCCCGCGTGTTGGCTAGGAGCCGTTCTGCGCGCAGCTGGCACGATGGGGCCATGGCACAGCGAACGATCACCACGCTCGTCGACGATCTTGACGGGACAGAACTCGAGCGAGGATCTGGCGAGACTATCCGGTTCGGTGTCGACGGCCGTATGTACGAGATCGACCTCAGCACCGACAACGCTGCAGCGCTCCGTGAGACGCTGCAGCCGTACACGGAGGCCGGTCGACGGAGTGTGGCGGTCCGCTCCCGTCGCCGCAGGTAGGGCGCGAGTAGCCCCACGGCGCAGCAGATTCCGGCACGCAGAAGTGCGGGGCCACTCCTAGAGCAACCCCGCACTTCTCGGTTGCTACTTCTTGCCCTTGCCCTTCTGCGAGAGCGCGCTGCCGGCGACCTTCTTTGCTGCCGCGGATGAACGCGGGTTGCGGAGGATGCCGCTGGCGACCTTGGCGACCTTCGAGGAGGTCTGCTTGCTGTTTCGAGCCATGATTCTGATTCCAATCGTTGGGGTTGCGAGGGGTGGTTGGCCACGAGCTACGAGAACACTCGTGGCCAACCGGAGGGGATCACCCGCCGCGTCTAGCGGCGGGGCCGGATCCGAATTCGGATGGTCCGACGTCGAATGATCTTCATCGGTACCTGCCTCTCTGTGCCTTCGTAATAACCCCTGCGATAGAACGTTCAACCTATCCACGGAGGAAAAAGTTGACAGTTCAGAGTCAAACTCGTATAGTCTTCTACACACCACATGTTATCGTTTGGGTTACCTCCTGCCCGACCTGGACAGGTTGTTGCACCCTCCCAGCCTACACCCGTGGCGGCACCCCGCGCAAGGGGTTATTTGTCGTCGGCTGTAGGCTGGGATTTTTTTATGCCTTGACCAGGGTTTTCCTTGTGGGCATAGTCGAGGTTGCTCCCCGCAAAGTGATTTGAGACGCGCCCGCAGACGCGTTCGCGGCGTCGCTCGGCGCTCTAGGGGAGTAGGAGCCAGACGGCGAATGCGCCGAGCGCGCCGAGCGCAAGCAGTGCCGCACCGGATCGTTCGAGCCCGACGATCGCCGCCTTCCACTCGCCTAGCTGCCGTTTGGAGAACTTGATCGCGTCGGTGGCCTTCTCGGCCTTCAGGTTGTACCGACGCTCCCGCGTGGGGAGAGCGTTCGGCGGGGGTTCGATCAGAGCGCGGCCGTAGGACTCGGCGGTGTCGACCACGCGTCGGAGCTTGTCGACCTGAGGCCGGAGGAGCAAGGAGCTGGCGACCCAAAACGACCCGAATGCGGTCACGATCACTGGTATCCCATTGAGGGCGCGGGGCGAGAAGAGGTTTCCGGCCAGAGCATTGACCAGCCAGAGAGCAACAATGACCAACCAGGCGGGGGCCAGCGAGAGTACTACGTGCACGCCGGTAGTTTTCGGGATGTCCATCCGCAGGGCTTCATCGAGCGCCGTGCTCTGTTCGAGGGTGTTGGAGTTCTCTCGCGTTGCTGACGCTATCGACCTCCGTCCGAACAGTCGACGGAGCGTGCTGCGAGTGCGTGACATCAGGTGTTTTCGACGGTCGGAAGCGCGGGTGTGATGGGGTCGCCCTTCAGCCTCGCTCGCTCAACCGCTCGATAGACCGTTGCGACACCAACCGCGTATCGCCGCGCCAGCTCGTGCACCGAATAGTCACCGGAGTGAAACTCGGCCACAAGGTGGCCTTCTGTGGCCGGCGTGAGCTTCGGGGCGCGTCCGCGAAGCCGGCCCTTCGCCTTCGCGACCCGCATGCCCTCGCGTGTACGAGCGCGGATTAGGTCCGCCTCGAACTCCGCCACCATCGCCAGCGCGTTGAACAGCAGTCGACCGGTCGGATCCTGAGGATCATGCACGCTGTCCCCGATTCGCAGCCGGACGCCTTTCTGTGTCAGTTCGTCGATCAGGTCACGTGCATCCGGCACCGATCGCGCCAACCGATCGAGGCGGGTGACCATGAGAGTGTCTCCGGCGCGGCACGCCGCCATTGCCTCCCTGAGCGCAGGACGGGCCCGTGTTGATCCCGTCAGCCCCTCGTCCACGTAGAGGACGCCAGGAGCGACGCCGGCAGCTGCGAGAGCATCCCGCTGCATCGTCGCGTCCTGTCGATCGGTGGACACGCGAGCGTATCCGACGAGCACTCCGGGCATACTGAAACCTTCCGTTTGGGGAACCATCACCGGAAGTATTACCGGAACGGGTCATACGAGAACTGTGATTGACAGCGCTTCGTGGCGGCGTTTTGCATCGCTTATTGGCGTCGCAGTGGTCGTGAATCGGTTCTACACGGCGCCAGAGGTGCCGAGCAGCGATCCGATCAGGAATGTGGCAGCGAGAGCCAGAGCGCCGCCGACGACGATGCGGATCACCGGGCGCAGAGCCGGGCTGCCGCCGACCCGTGCGCTGATGTATCCGGTCGCGGCGAGAGCGATCAGCACCACCATGAAGGTCACCGGAACCCTCAGCTCCGGCGGAGGGAGCAGGATCGCCAGCAGCGGCAGCACGGCGCCGAGGAAGAACGCCAGCGCTGAGGCGCCGGCGGCGGCGAGCGGACTGGCGACCGCTTCCTCGTCCAACCCGAGTTCCGCTTCCAGGTGTGCGGTCAGAGCGTCGTTCTCGGTCAGCTCGCGGGCGACCTGATGCGCTGTCTCCGGGGTCAGGCCGCGCGCCTGGTACAGCCAGGCGAGCTCCTCGAGCTCCCCGGCAGGATCCTCCGCCAGCTCGACGCGCTCCTTCGCGATCAGCGCACGTTGGCTGTCGCTCTGGCTGCTCACCGACACGTACTCGCCGAGCGCCATCGAGATTGCCCCGCCGACCACGCCCGCGACCCCTGCCGTCAGGATCGGCGCCGTCGCGGTCGTCGCACCGGCGACGCCCACGACGAGCGCGGCGACCGAGATGATGCCGTCGTTCGCGCCGAGCACTCCTGCCCGCAACCAGTTCAGTCGCCCCGAGATGGCACTGTCGTGCGGCTCCGCGCGGGGAGAGGAGGGCGGAGGTGCTGAGGCGGTCGACATGGGGGTCATGCAAGCACCGCGGCCCTCGGATCGCCAGCCAGGACAGGCTGCCCAACTGACGCAGCATTCCCTGATTGCGCTCGGAGGGTCCGGAACCCCCGCCCGGCGGCCACGCTCGACAAAATACCCCCGGGGGTATAATTTGATCATGAGTTCCTACTGAAAGGGGAAGTGATGCTGCTCGAACGCTTCTACGACGACGACCTCGCCCAGGCGAGCTACCTCATCGGCTGCCAGGCCACCGGAGACGCGGTGGTCGTGGACCCGCGACGGGACGTCCAGGTCTACCTCGACACCGCCGCCCGCAACGGGATGCGCATCGTCGCGGTGACCGAGACCCACATCCACGCCGACTACCTCTCCGGCACGCGCGAGCTCGCCCGCGCCACCGGCGCTGAGATCTTCGTTTCGGGGGAGGGCGGCGTCGACTGGCAGTACGGCTTCGACGCGACCCGGCTGCACGACGGTGACGTCATCCCCATCGGCAACCTGCGCCTGCAGGCCCGCCACACGCCCGGTCACACGCCGGAGCACCTCGTGTTCCTCGTCAGCGACGGCGCCCTCACTCAGGACCCCGGCTACCTGCTCTCCGGCGACTTCGTGTTCGTCGGCGACCTCGGCCGCCCCGATCTGCTGGATGAAGCGGCGGGCGGTCAGGACACGCGGTTCCAGGGCGCGCAGGACCTCTTCGACAGCCTCAAGCGCGTCCTCCTCACCCTTCCCGATCACGTGCAGATCCACCCTGCGCACGGCTCGGGCAGCGCCTGCGGCAAGGCGCTGGGCGCGATCGCGTCGACCACCGTCGGCTACGAGCGCCTCTACACCTGGTGGGGTCCCTACCTCGCGGCGGATGACCGGGACGGGTTCGTCCGTGAGCTGCTCGACGGGCAGCCCGATGCGCACGCCTACTTCGCCCGCATGAAGCGCGAGAACCGCGATGGCCCGGCCGTGCTCGGACCCCTGTCCGAACTGGCGGCGGTGACGTCCGAGGACGCCGCCGAGCTGCTCCGCGACGACGACGTGATCCTGGTGGACACCCGTCCCCCGGCCGACGTGCGCGCCGGCTCGGTACCCGGTGCTCTGGCGATCCCCGCGACGGGGAAGACCGCCGCGTGGGGTGCCTGGGCGGTGGACCCGGAGCAGGAGAAGCGCCCCCTCCTTCTCCTGGTCGATGGGCCGGAGCAGGCCGATTACGTGCGCGATCACCTGATCCGCGTCGGGATCGACTCCTTCGCCGGCTACCTCACGACCCTCGACGGGCTCGAGACGCGACCCTCCGCCACCATCGCCCCCGACGAGGTCGAGGACGTCGAGGACGCCTTCGTGCTCGACGTGCGCGAGGCGAGCGAGTACGCCGCCGGGCACGTCCCCGGAGCGACACGGATCGGCGCGGGACGCGTGCTGTGGGAGACCGACCGGCTCCCGAAGGACCGGACGATCATCAGCTACTGCCAGAGCGGCGCCCGGAACATCATCGCCAGCCAGGCGCTGCGCCGAGCCGGGTTCCCCGTCATCGAGATCGAGGGCAGCTACCTCGGCTACTCCCGCGCTCAGCAGAACGCCGACGCACCCACCGCCTGAGACACCCTCCTCACGGCTTCCCGCCCGCCGCGCCCGACCCTGGCGCGTCCTACTCACGCGCCCGAACTCGGGCGCGGCGGGCGGACACCGGCCCGAGCGCGAGTGTCCCCTCGCCGGACTGCCGGGCCCCGCCGCCCGGCATCTCACCCGTGCCGGCCACGGCCTACCTCTTCGCTTCCAACCATCGGCGACGCCCGCCTTCGGTGTTTCCGCGCTCTCGAAAGGGCAACCATGACGACTACTTCTTTCCCTCTCACCGTCGACTCGAGCACCCTCCAGCAGTGGGTCAGCGAGCACGAGGACCTGCTCGTCATCGACGTGCGCTCCGCAGCTGAGTTCGAGTCGCTGCACATCCGCGGCTCCTTCAACGTGCCCCTGCCGCTGCTGTCCGAGCACACCGACCAGCTCGCCGAGCGCCTCGGGAGCCGCGTCGTGCTGGCCTGCCAGTCCGGGGTCCGTGCGGAGCAGGCTCGACAGCGCCTGGCCGCGACCGGCCTCACCGGCGTCTACGTCCTGGCCGACGGGGTGCCCGGCTACGCCGCCGCCGGCGGCGACGTCGTCCGGGGTGCTGAACGGTGGGCGATGGACCGCCAGGTCCGCTTCGCCGCCGGCGTCCTCGTCCTCCTGGGACTTGTCGGCGGACGCATCATCGGGTCTCCGCTGCGTCTGCTGTCCGGCGCGATCGGGGCGGGTCTGACGTTCTCGGCTGCGGTGAACAGCTGCCCGATGGCCTCCGTCCTCGGACGACTGCCGTGGAACAAGGCTGTCGTCGAGCCGACAGCCACCGGCGCCATCACTCAGATCCCGGTCCGGAGCGCAGCCTGATGGGTCTACTCGACCGCCTGTTCCGCCGCTCCTCCCGCACCGTCTCCGTCGCGCAAGCGAAGGAGCTCGTGCTCTTCGGCGCGACCCTGGTCGACGTGCGCACCGCACAGGAGTGGCGCACTGGCCACGCCGCAGGAGCGAAGCACGTGCCCCTGGACACGTTGCAGAGCACGAGCGCAGGGATCCGGAAGGACCGTCCCGTGGTGCTCATGTGCCAGTCCGGCGTCCGCTCCGCATCCGCGGCACGCCTTCTCGCCGACCGCGGCTACACCACCCACTCCCTGCGCGGCGGGATCACCGCCTGGCGCTCCGCCGGCGAACCCCTCCGCTGACCCCTCCCCGCGAGGCAGCACCCCGCTCACCACTTGAAGGAGAACCGATGAACGAGATCACCGTCACCGAAGCCGACCGTCGTCGTCCGACGAGCCAGATCCTCGACGTCCGCGAAAACGACGAGGTCGCCACCGGCATGATCCCCGGCGCCCTGCACGTGCCGATGGGGCAGCTGGGGCAGCGCCTCTCCGAGCTCTCGCCCACACAGCCGATCATCGTCGTCTGCCGCAGCGGACGCCGCAGCGCCGCCGCGGCAGCCGCACTCGCCGGCGCCGGCTTCACCGCCGACACGATGGCCGGCGGGATGGACGCCTGGACCCTCGCCGGCCTCCCCACCACCTGACCTCGGACCGATGACCGTCCACACCCTCACCACGGACACGATCGACACCGAGACGACAGCGCACGACGTCGCTCTCATCAGCTACGGGGCGAGCTGGTGCGGTCCCTGCCGAGCCTTCGCACCCGTGTTCGCGAGCCTCTCCGAGCACTACCCGTCGGTCCTCTTCGCCACCGTGGACATCGAAGCCGAACCGTTTCTCGCCCGAGCAGCCGGAATCCGCTCCATCCCCACAGTCCTCCTCCTGCGCCGTGGCGAGGTGGTGCGCCGCCACTCCGGCGTCCTCGCCGCCGCGGCCCTCGCCGACCTCGCGGAGAGCGCCCTCACCCACCCGACGATCCGGAAGACCGCATGAGTCTCATCTCCCTCCCTCTCGGGCTCCTCATCGGAGCGGTCCTCGGTCTGGTCGGCGCCGGCGGCTCGATCATCGCCGTCCCCGCCCTCGTCTACGGCGTCGGTCTGTCGACCGACGAGGCCGTCCCCGCATCCCTGATCGTGGTCGGACTGGCCGCGCTCACCGCCGTGATCCCCCGACTCCGACGCGCGATCGACTGGCGCACCGCCGCCCTCGTCGGCGCCGCAGGAATCCCTGCCGCGTGGGTCGGCTCCCAGGTCAACAAAGTCCTCGACCCGGACGTGCTGATGCTGCTCTTCGCCGCCCTCATGGTCGCCGCCGGCATCCGCATGCTCACCGCCCCACCCACCGGACACGACCACCGGGTCCGCCTCTACGCACTCCGCGCCATCGGAGTCGGCCTGGTCGTCGGATTCCTCACCGGCCTGCTCGGCATCGGCGGGGGATTCCTCATCACCCCGGCTCTCATCCTCCTTCTCGGCCTGTCCGCCGGCACCGCGGTCGGCACCTCGCTGGTCATCATCGTGATCAACTCCGCCGCCGGCCTCAGCGCCCACCTCCCCGGCGCCGCCCTCGACTGGCCCGTCATCCTCCTGTTCAGCGGCGCAGCGATTGCCGGATCCCTCGTCGCCTCCCGCTACGCCTCCCGCCTCCCGGACAGAACCGTCAAGATCGTCTTCGCCGTACTCGTCCTCCTCGTCGCCGTGTTCGTCGCGTTCGTCAGCATCGCGGGACTCCTTACCCGCTGACGCTCTCGCAACGAGACGGCCAAGCGATCGAGAATCGCGCCACAGCCTCAATGTCGATACCCCCAGGGGTACTCTGATTCGGAAGCTGCCACATACCCGCAGCATCAGATCACTCGACGCGCACCACGCGCCGCGAACAGGAAGAACGAGCATGACCGACACCGCTGGCCAACTCCACGACACGGACGCCATCCGGAAGATCGCGAACCGCCTCAAGCGCGCGCAGGGACAGCTCACCGCCGTGATCACCGCGGTCGAGAACGGCGGCGACTGCCGAGACGTCGTCACCCAGCTCTCCGCCGTCTCCAGCGCCCTGGATCGGGCAGGCTTCGCAATCATCTCCACCGCCATGCGTCAGTGCCTCATCACCGACGACGCGGACTCCGCCGACGACGACGCGGCTGACGCCCCTCCGCGCAAGCTCACCGTGGAAGAGCTCGAGAAGCTCTTCCTCACCCTCGCCTGAACTGGCACAGCAACGCGCCGCAGTTTGCCTTCTGCCACGGCGGAGGAACGCACATCGCTGATGCGGTGCCGCGTCAGCTTCCGCCGGGTCCTGTCCCGCGAGCGCATCGCACTGATGACCCACGGACCCGCCGCCGACACCTGGCGAGACACGATCTTCATCGAGCGGCTTCGACCCGACTAGTCGGCGTTCGACGCCATGCCGGGTCCTTGACTTCCGACAAGAACTGAAATCTGTAGGCTCGCGCTAGGCCGCGACGTGGCTCCAGATCGGTGAGTAGACGTTGCCGTCCCCCTCGTTTCAAGCCATACTGATGACGCATGGATACACGTGCGCCCGAAGCCAGCCACCCGGCTGGCTTTCTGCGTTAACGGGCGGTACGCGCCTCAAGCAGGCTCTAGACGCTCCTCGGTCGCGGCGCCAGGCCGCGGCACTGCGATTCTCAGCGGAACGATGTCACCCCCTACCTTGATGATGGGCACTCGATCTGTCGCCCGACCAGCCGGCCTTGAGCCGGCTTTTTTCATGCCCAGGATCCGAGCAGTTCGCGCTCTCCTGGCCCACTCCTCTCCTGCCGGCACCCGAATGGTTGCCGGTAAGGAGTAGAACCGAGTCGACCGGCTCGGTGCCATCTGGACGCGCTCGTGCGTTCACCCCGCGGAGGTCACATTGCTGAACTCGCTGATCGAGATGCTGCTGAAGGAGGTGGACCCCAACGTCGCGCTCGTGTGCATCACGAGCTACTGCGGACTCCGATTCATGGTGAAGAAGATCGAGGACTTCCTCGTCATCTTCCTCCCTAGCAAGGAGCCCGCTCGACGCAAGGCCCTCCTCCAGCGAAGCCGACGCCCCAAGGCGTAACTCGAAATCGCCCCTCCTCCGTGGAGGGGAGAGCTCTGTCTACTATCGCCTCACAAAACAGTAGCTTTCTGAGACGCATCGTCCGGCGATCGTTCAACGCTCAGTGGGTCCGGGTTCTCGGGACGTCGGCCGTCTCGGAAAGACGTCTTGCCGTATTTCGTCTCAGGAGGGGATGCGGAGGGTGTTTCCGAGTCAGAATGAGCTCGTGAGGCTTCTGGGTTATACGCGTGTGAGTACGTCGAGTCAGGACGCGCAGCTGCAGCTCGACGCGCTCGTCACCGCCGGCGTGCAGAAGCGCGACGTCTTCGCGGACGTCACCTCGGGGAGCAAGACCGCGATCGAGCGGACCGGGATGAAGAAGCTCCTCGAGTACGCCGAGGACGGCGACACCGTGGTCGTCTGGCGAGTCGACCGCCTCGGCCGCTCCCTGATCGACGTGCTGAACACGGTGAACCTGCTGCGCGAGCGCGGGGTGCAGGTCCGGTCGATCTCGGACGGCATCGACCCGTCGACATCGACGGGCCGGCTGATGTTGAACATGCTCGCCACGCTCGCGGAGTACGAGCGGGAACTCATCGTGGAACGGGTCAACGCCGGTATCGCGGCCGCCCGCGCGAACGGCACCCGATTCGGCCGGCCTCTGTCGGATCCGGTCGTGATCGCGGACAAGCTCGCGATCGCCGCAGATGCGCGAGCGCGCGGTCGCACCGCCGAGGACGCGGCTCGTCTCGTCGGGTGGAGTCGCGCGACGCTCTACCGCCACCAGCAGGCCCACGCGGCCCGCGAGAGTGCAGCGATGTAGCGACTGATGGACGGCCTCGAGCGGTGGCGGATCCTTCGACTTCACGTCGAAGATCAGGTCCCCCTCGCGGCCCTCGCCCGCGAGAGCGGCATCGGCACGCGGACGCTGCAGCGCTGGCATCAGCTCTATAAAAGGGACGGGCTCGCCGGGCTCGACGACACTGCGAGGACGGACAAGGGCGGCCGGCGCACGGATCCGGCGACCGTCACCGCCATCGAGCGGCTCGCCCTGACCCGGCCTCGACCGTCGATCGCGACGTTACATCGCCTCACCGCCAAGGAGTGCCTGCGCGACGGCCGGCCAGCGCCCAGCTACGCGACCGTCCGTCAGATCGTGCAGGCCCTCGACCCCGCGCTCGTCACCCTCGCGTTGGAGGGCCCGGCTTCCTATCGCGACCGCCACGAGCTGGTGTTCCGCCGTCGCGCGGAACGGCCGAACCAGATCTGGCAGGCCGACCACACCGAACTCGACATCCTCATCGTCGGAGCGAACGGCAAGCCCGACCGCCCCTGGCTGACGACCGTCATGGATGATCACTCCCGCGCGATCTGCGGCTACATGCTCTTCACCGGGGCACCCTCGTCGCTGAACACCGCTCTCGCCTTGCGGCAGGCGATCTGGCGGAAGACCGACCCGGCATGGGCGATGTGCGGGATCCCCGACGTGCTGCACGTCGACCACGGCTCCGACTTCACCAGCCACCACCTCGAACGCACCGCCGTCGAGCTGCACCTCCGGCTCATCTTCTCGACCGCCGGCCGACCTCAGGGGCGCGGCAAGATCGAGCGCTTCTTCGGCACCATCAACACCGAAGTCCTCCCGACCCTCCCCGGCCACCTCGGCCCCGGGAACCGAAGCCCGCAGCCCGTGCTCGACCTCCCGGGCGTGGACCAGGCGATCGGCGCCTTCATCGCCACCTACAACCAGCGCACCCACCAGGAGCTCGGTATCTCCCCGCGCGACGCGTGGGTCGCGGACGGCTGGATACCCCGCATGCCCGACACCCTCGACGAGCTCGACGGCCTGCTACTCACCGTCCCGACCCATCGCACTGTGCAGCGAGACGGCATCCACTTCCAGGGGCAGCGTTACCTCGCGCCCACCCTCGCCCCGTTCGTTGGACACACCGTCACCATCCGCTACGACCCCCGCGACCTCTCCGAGATCCGCGTCTACGACCACGACACCTTCCTCTGCGTCGCCGTCGACGAAGCCCACCCCAACATCCGCCTCACCCTCCGCGACATCGAAGCCGCCCGCCGCGCCCGCCGCCACGAACTCCGCCGCACCATCAACGACCGCATCCCCACCGTCGCCCACCGCGAAGAACCCCACCTCGCGGACCCCACCCCGCGCAAGAAACGACTCCGCACCTACGAGGAAGAGTGATGACCCAGACCTTCATCGCCACCAAGGAACACCGCCGCTTCACCGAGTTCGCGAACGCGGTGAAGAAGGAACGCACCATCGGCATCTGCCACGGCGACGCCGGAGTCGGCAAGACCAACTCCGCCCGCCGCTACGCCAACTGGGACACCCTCGAGCCCTACATCACCGCGTGGGGCCCACGGAGCGAGGACGACGCGAAACACAACGCGCTCGCGCATCGCTCCCGCACCGTCTTCTACACACCCGAGGTACTGCCGCGACCCAAGGACCTCATGCGAGAGATCGGCAAGTGGCAGGCTCACCTCGGCATTTGCATCGATGAGCACCTCCGCACCATCGGGAAGGTCGCCGGCGTGCACAACGGCGACACCACTCGGCGGGTCGAGATGCTCATCGTCGACGAAGCCGAGCGGCTCACGCCCACCGCGCTCGAGCTGCTCCGCGACGAACACGACCGCACCCACCTCGCGATAATCCTGATCGGCATGCCCGGCATCGATCAGCGCTTCCGCCACTACCCCCAGCTCTACAGCCGCCTCGGCTTCTCCCACCGCTACCGCGCCCTCGGCCGAGACGAACTCCTCTTCGTCCTCGACCGACACTGGAAACGCCTCGGACGCACCCTCAACCCCGACGACTTCACCGACGCCCAAGCCATCGCCGCCATCGAACGCATCACCCGCGGGAACTTCCGCCTCCTCGAACGACTCTTCCCCCAGATCAGCCGCGTGCTCAAGATCAACGAACTCGAGACGATCACCGACGACGTCATCGAAGCTGCCGCCAGCGTCCTCGTCATCGGGAGCTGACCGGCGCCACCGAGCGATCAGAGAACGCCGCCATCGAGCAAGCAACTCCACATACGAGAACGTCGCCACGCGGTCGAAGACTCGATGGCTAGGTGTTCCGGTGAACGATCGGCTACCGGAATGGCTACCCGTTGATGACCGGCGGCGTGCCAGCGGGGGTGACTGACCATCGAAGGACGCCCGCGCCCTCGGGATCCAGCTCGAAGTCTTTCACTCGATGGGCCATCACTTCGATGTCGTGACCGATGGAGCAGTGGGTCCCGTTCCAGTTCCAGTGAGGCAGGTAGGGGGCGGGGTGGCCCTTTATGCGGACGTACGGGAAGAGGTCGCTGGGGTACTCGCTCGTGAAGGCCTGATAGAGACCGAGCAGCGCCCCCTCGATCACCTTTGCGGGCGTGTCCTGGGGGAATACTGCGAGTGTCGAACCGGGAGGCGTAGTGGGCCAGTTTGAAGAGGCGTGGCCCTGAGTGTGTGACCAAGTGATAACCCAGGCCGACCGCGTTTTCTTCATTAGGCAACCCAGAGGGCAGCGAAGTTGCCGGCGGTACCGATCAGGATTCCAGCGACCAGCACTATCACCGCTCCTCGTTGGCGTGCTCGGGAGTCGAGGAGGAAGGCGATTACGTCGCCGGCAGAGTCGTTCATCGTCGATGCACCGTCTGCGCCACCCCCGTCGATCGTGTTCCGATTCGGGCTAACTGCGAGGCGGCGCGCCGTCTGCATCTCTAACAGGATCAGGAGGACGCCAGCGAGCTGTAGAAGTGCGGCGGCCGCGAACAATGCGCCGGCGATCGAGCGTGGGAGTTCCATGCGCAAAGCGTAACGATGGGCTGTTATGTCTCAGGACATCGGTGACAGTTCTGCATCAAGGCATCGGTGACAGCCAGGGTCATTCTGGTGGTGACACTCCGGTTGAGCAGGAGGCGCCACGTGCGGTTCTGTCGCGGCGGCTGGCTTCGGCGCAGATTTCGTGGCGAGCGCGTGCTGCAGTACGCCGTCCCGCTCCTTGACGGAATACCAGCGGGGGGTATGATGTTCTCCTGAGAGTACCCCTATGGGGTATCTGGATCGAGTGAAGGAGAACAGTTATGAGCACCACTGAGTACGCGGTGACCGGGATGACCTGCAGTCACTGTGAGCGGTCCGTCACCGAAGAGGTTTCGCAGATCCCCGGCGTCAGCGCCGTTGATGTCTCTGCCGCTTCCGGCCGTCTGGTGATCACGACCGAGGCCCCTGTGGAGGATGCTGCGGTGCTGGCTGCGGTCGATGAGGCCGGCTACGCCGCGACTCGCGCCTAGCCACCCGCACTTCCCGGACGTTTGGAGACCTGATGCCTCACCCTGATGCGACCGCTGACCGTGGCGTGGAACTCGACATCGGCGGCATGACGTGCGCGTCGTGCGCGATGCGAATCGAGAAGAAGCTGAACCGGCTCGATGGGGTGACAGCGACGGTGAACTACGCGACGGAGAAAGCACGCGTGGCCGTCCCGGCCGGGTACGACGAGCAACTACTCATCAGCGAGATCGAGAAGACCGGATACACCGCAGCTCGGCCGTCAGTGCCGGCCGAGCCGGCCGACGCTGACGCGCCTGATGCGGAACTGACGAGCCTGCGGAACCGCCTGATCGGTAGCGTGATCCTCACGGTGCCGGTGATCGTGCTCGCGATGATCCCGGTGCTGCAGTTCACGTACTGGCAGTGGCTGTCGTTGACACTCGCGGCTCCGGTAATCGTGTGGGCGGGCTGGCCTTTCCACAAGGCCGCGTTCACGAACCTGCGCCATGGTGCTGCAACAATGGACACGCTGGTGTCGGTCGGAACGTTGGCGGCGTTCGCCTGGTCGCTGTACGCATTGTTCTTCGGCATGGCCGGAATGCCCGGCATGACGCACGGATTCGAGTTCACAGCCGACCCGCTGGGCGGATCGAGCAACATCTACCTTGAGGTCGCTGCCGGGGTGACCATGTTCGTGCTCGCCGGGCGCTACTTCGAGAAGCGGTCCAAACGACAAGCCGGTGCGGCATTGCGTGCGCTGCTGCAGCTCGGCGCGAAGGAGGTCGCCGTGCTCCGCCAGGGGCGTGAGCTCCTGATCCCGATCGAAGAATTGTCGGTCGGTGATGAGTTCGTGGTGCGGCCGGGTGAGAAGATCGCGACCGACGGCGTCGTGGTCGACGGTCGCAGTGCTGTGGACGCGTCGATGTTGACGGGCGAGTCGGTGCCGGTCGAGGTCTCCGAAGGGGACGCGGTTGCTGGAGCGACGGTAAACGCAGGGGGCAGGCTGGTTGTGCGTGCGACGAAGATCGGCACACACACCCAGTTGGCACGGATGGCGCAGCTGGTCGAGGACGCTCAATCGGGCAAGGCTGATGTGCAGCGGCTCGCCGACCGTCTGTCAGGAATATTCGTCCCGATCGTATTCGCGCTGGCGGTCATCACTTTCGCCGGCTGGTTGCTCGCCGGGTGGCCGCTCGAGGCGGCCTTCACCTCGGCGGTCGCGGTGTTGATCATCGCTTGCCCGTGCGCGCTTGGACTCGCGACACCGACGGCACTGCTGGTCGGCACCGGCCGTGGAGCTCAGCTCGGCATCCTCATCAAGGGTCCTGAAGTACTCGAGTCCACGCGCCGTATCGACACCATCGTGCTGGACAAGACTGGAACGGTCACCACTGGGCGGATGAGTGTCCGCCAGGTGCTCCCGGCTGCCGGCACGTCGACCGAGGAGCTGCTGCGGATCGCGGGCGCTGTGGAGCACGCCTCCGAACACCCCATCGCTCGTGCCATCGCCACTGAGGCTGCCACTCATGGCGAACTCCCACCGGTTGAGTCGTTCCAGAACCGGGAAGGACTGGGCGTCGAGGCGATCGTCGAACAGCACTCGGTGATCGTCGGACGTGAAAGCCTGCTGGCCGACTGGTCACTGGAGCTGCCTCCGGAGCTCACCGAGCAGAAGGCAGCTGCCGAAGCCAACGGGGCGACCGCCGTGGCCGTCGCCTGGGACGGTCTGGTGCGTGGCATCATCACCGTCGCGGACGCGGTCAAGCCCAGCAGTGCCGAAGCCATCGCCGAACTTCGTCGGCTCGGTCTCGATCCGATCCTGCTCACCGGAGACAACCGGTCCGTCGCGGACCGGATTGCCAGTGAGGTCGGCATCAGCACGGTCATCGCGGAGGTCCTACCCGAGGGAAAGGTTGACGTGATCCGTCGCCTGCAGGCAGAAGGTCGAAGCGTGGCGATGGTCGGCGACGGTGTGAACGATGCCGCAGCCCTTGCCACCGCTGACTTGGGGTTGGCGATGGGCACGGGAACGGACGCTGCTATCGAAGCAGCCGATCTGACCCTCGTGCGCGGCGATCTGCGCGTCGCGGGTGACGCCATCCGTCTGGCCAGGCGTACGCTCGGCACCATCAAAGGCAACCTGTTTTGGGCGTTCGCGTACAACGTCGCAGCGATCCCCCTGGCTGCCTTCGGTCTGCTGAACCCGATGATCGCCGGCGCGGCGATGGCCTTCTCCAGCGTCTTCGTCGTCGGCAACAGCCTCCGACTGCGCAGCTTCTCCAGCCGCATCACAACCTCACCGTCACCGACGGCACTCCGAGACACCACGTCCGCAACCGAAAGGATCGCCGCATGAGCGACAACTGCTGCACCCCAACCCACCAGCACACTGCCGCATCCGCCCCAGCAGGCCGGGATCTGCTCGCCGGAACCCCCACCACAGACGTCGCGGAATGTCCCGTGATGAAGGGCCGCACGGTGGTGAAAGCCACCGCCGAAGCGGCTGGCCTCGTCCGCGACTACGACGGCAACCGGTACTGGCTGTGCTGCGCCGGATGCGGGCCGGCGTTCGACGCCGACCCAGCCCGCTACGCCACGGCCTAACCAAGCCGCCTCACCCACTGACGCACCCCCCACGGAGCACGTCCCCGAACATCCACCGGCGAAGGAACCACCATGACTGACCACACCGGGCACCACACCCCGACACCACCTCAGGCGCCCACCGAGCACGCACCAGCACCGCACGGGGAGCACACGGGACACGCCGACCACGGCGAGCACCCCGACAACGCTCACGCCGGGCACGGTGGGCATGCCGGCCACGGGGACCACGTCGGTCAGTTCCGGCGCCTGTTCTGGATCATGCTCGTGCTCGCGGTCCCCGTCGTGGGGTTCTCGCCGATGTTCGCGATGATCCTCGGCTATCCGCTGCCCGACGCGGCATGGGTGGCGTGGATCTCCCCGGTGCTGGGCACTGTCATGTATGTGTGGGGAGGGCGACCATTCCTCACCGGGGCGGTCGGCGAACTGCGCACCCTGAAGCCGGGGATGATGCTGCTGATCGCGTTGGCGATCACGGTCGCGTTCCTCGCCTCCTGGGGCGCATCGCTCGGGCTGCTGGACCATGAACTCGACTTCTGGTGGGAACTCGCCCTGCTGATCGTGATCATGCTCCTCGGACACTGGATCGAGATGCGCTCCCTCGCCCAGACAAGCTCCGCCCTCGACTCCCTGGCGGCACTGCTGCCGGATGAGGCGGAGCGGGTCGAAGGTGACACCACGGTGACCGTCGCGCCCGCTGATCTCCGCCTTGATGATGTGGTCGTCGTGCGGCCGGGTGGGCGTGTGCCGTCGGATGGGCAGATCGTGTCCGGCTCGGCGAGCATGGACGAGTCGATGATCACCGGCGAGTCCAAGACCGTGCGTCGCAGCGAGGGCGACCAAGTCGTCGCCGGCACCGTGGCCACCGACTCCGGCCTGCGGGTCCGAATCACCGCGGTCGGTGAGGACACAACCCTGGCTGGCATCCAGCGCCTCGTCACCGAAGCCCAGAACTCCACTTCTCGGGCGCAACGGATCGCGGATGTCGCGGCACGGTGGCTTTTCTGGTTCGCGTTGGGCGCCGGCATCATCACGATGATCGTCTGGAACCTGATCGGGCTGCCCGATGAAGCCGTCGTGCGAACGATCACTGTCCTCGTGATCGCCTGCCCGCATGCGCTCGGGCTGGCCATTCCGCTGGTCGTCTCGATTGCCACCGAGCGGGCAGCGCGCGGCGGTGTCCTGATCAAGGACCGGCTGGCGTTGGAGAGCATGCGCACCGTCGACACGGTGCTGTTCGACAAGACCGGCACCCTCACCAAGGGTGAACCCACCGTGACCGCGATCGAACCGGCCGGCGACCTCACGGCAGACGACGTCCTCGCCCTGGCTGCTGCAGCCGAGACGGACTCGGAGCACCCGTTGGCGCGCGCCATCGTGACCGCAGCAACCCACCGAAGTCTGATGGTGCCTCGAGCCACCGACTTCTCCTCCTCGCCCGCGGTCGGCGTGTCCGCGACCGTCGACCGAACTCGCGTGCAGGTGGGCGGGCCGAACCTGCTCGAGCAAGCGCACCGAGCCGAGCTCCAGGTCGCCGACGAGTGGAGGCAGGACGGCGCGATCATCCTGCACGTGCTCCGCGATGGTGACGTCGTCGGTGCGCTGAAACTCGCCGACGAGATCCGCGAGGAGTCCCGGCAGGCCGTCGACGCACTCCACGCGAGCAACGTGCAGGTCGTGATGATCACGGGCGACGCGGAAGCCGTCGCGAGGTCCGTCGCCACCGAACTCGGCATCGACCGCTACTTCGCAGGCGTCCGGCCCGAGGACAAGGCCGACAAGGTGAAGGAGCTACAGAGCGAGCACCGCCGGGTGGCGATGGTCGGTGACGGTGTCAACGATGCTCCGGCTCTCGCACAAGCCGATGTCGGCATCGCGATCGGTGCCGGCACCGACGTTGCGATCGCGTCAGCAGGCGTCATCCTCGCCTCATCCGACCCACGTTCCGTGTTGAGCGTCATCGAACTCTCCCGGGCCAGCTACCGGAAGATGCGGCAGAACCTCTGGTGGGCCGCAGGCTACAACCTCATCTCCGTGCCGCTTGCCGCTGGCGTGCTGGCCCCGATCGGGTTCGTGCTCCCCATGTCTGTCGGTGCGATCCTGATGTCACTGTCTACGATCGTCGTAGCGTTGAACGCGCAACTGCTGCGTCGCCTGCAGCTCGACCCCGAGACGAGCGCCCGCACAGCTCTGGCCCAGAGCCCCCACAACACGCGAACTCCCGCCGCCGCAAGCAGGTGATCGAAGGAAGACGAATATGACCGACACCGCCCCAGTCCACGATGCCGTCCCTGCTGCGGACGCTTCGTCCGAGCAACCGCATCATGGGTACATCACCGACAAAGACCGCTACCTCACCCGGTTGAAGCGCATCGAGGGGCAGGCGCGCGGCATCTACCGGATGGTCGATCAGGAACAGTACTGCATCGACATCCTCACACAGGTCTCCGCGCTCACATCCGCGTTGGAGAGCGTCGCACTCGGGCTGCTGGACGACCACCTCAAACACTGCGTTGTGGATGCCGTCAAGCTTGGCGGTGAGGAGGGCGAAGCGAAGATCAAAGAAGCCTCAGACGCCATCGCCCGCCTGGTCCGCGCCTGACGCACGTCGGCCCTCCTCGGCGACACCTGGCCGACGTCGCAGACCGCACTTGAAGTGTCTGGCTATTTCTCAGCCACTCGCGCCTCGCCGCCGGTACTCTCAGGGGGTATACGTAGTCGGCCTCAGCTGGCGCGTCCAATACGGCCGCACGGGTCTGGAGGTGACATGGTTTCGTTCATCCGAGCATCAGCTCAACAACCACGTCGCCGTGGCCTTCGTCTGATGCTCCTCGGCGTCATTGCGCTCGGGGCGCTCCTACTGAGTGTGTTGGTCATGCATTCAGGAGCAACGTCGCTTTCGACACCCGCGCCCGCCCCCCGCCCAGCAGCAGCCGATACAGCCATGCTCCCCAGTGCCGCCGACAGTGGCACATTCGCGCCAACTCCCGCCCTTGCGGCATCGACGACTTGCGGGCGGTTCTGTGAACTTGATTGCGCGTTCATGGCGATGATGTGCGTCCTCCTGCTGACGCTCGCGAGCCTGCTACTGCTTGCCACGTCCCCGGCGACCTTCCGTCAGCTGCTCGAGTCCGGCCGGCGGTCCCTGACGTTCCTCGCAGACACTGCGATCCCCGCGCTACGGCC
>NZ_JAHVDH010000007.1:0-94643 GCF_051487245.1 Plantibacter flavus | reverse complement strand
GCACCCCTCGCCTACGCGATCCGGGAACGCCTCGACGCCGCCGCGATCCCCACCCGGGTCGCGGGTGATGCGCGGACGCTCGCGCAGCTGCGCGCAGACGCCCTCGCCTCCCTCGCCATCGCGGGCACCGTCACCACCGACGGCAGCCCCATCCCCACCGACCCCGACGCGCCCACCAACATCACCTGGCTGCCCGGCTCAGCGACACCACCCGAGCTGCGCCCATCGACGGACATTCTCGTCGAGGAACCGATCGACATCCAGGCCCACATCCGCGCCTCCGTCCACCTCACCGTCCCCGCACTCAGTGTCCTCGGCATCACCGAGGAACCCGGCACCCTCGACGGTTACGGCCCCATCGACCCCGACACCGCTGCACGCCTCACCATCACCGCACCCTCGATGACCCGCATCCTCACCCACCCCGAAACCGGCACCGTCCTCTCCGTCGGCCGCGACCAGTACCATGTCCCCACCGACCTCCAGCGCGCGGTCCGCGTCCGGGACACCACCTGCCGCGCGCCCGGCTGCGCCCGCCCTGCCCGCAGCTGCGACCTCGACCACACCACCGCCTGGCAACACCACGGCACCACCAGCCTCGACAACCTCGCCAGCCTCTGCCGACACCACCACCGCCTCAAGCACCACCCCGGCTGGCAGATCGAACAACACCCCGGCAGCACCCTCCACTGGACGACACCCGACGGACGACACCACACCACGACCCCAGAACACGCCGAAACCGGGTAACCCCTCACCGCCCTTCGACACACTCGGCGACCAAGCGCGGTCACCGAGCCCACCGTCACGCCCGGGACAGAAGCCAGAGGCGCTCATCGTGCCTGTCGAGGTGTCCACCACCGAACCGCAGGCCGTTTCACGATGCCTGTCGTGCCGCCCTTCGACACGCTCAGGGCACAAAAGCCTGCTCAGCGGGCGAAGCCGGCTCGTGTGTTCCGGTGAAGCCGGCTGGTCAGTTGCAGCGGAGCCTGCTCGTCCGTTCCGGTGAAGCCTGCTCGTCCGTTCCGGCGAAGCACGCCCCTACGCGTTCCGGCGACCTCCGGGGCGGCGGGTGCTCGCGATACCGTGCAACGGTCTGGCGGCGCTGACGTAGGGGGCGACGGCCTCGCGGAACGCCGCGGCGTTGTCGGCGGAGAGGTCGATCTCGTAGGCACTGCCGTCGAACACGAAGACCAACGACTCTCCGCGGTCGTCGAGCGGTTCGCCGGTGATGTCGTCGACCGTGGTGACGGTGCGTCGCATGGCCATGATGCTCCCTGGGGTCGAAGGTCGTGACAAGCCTACCCGCGGCGAGTGCTGCGCCCGCGGGACGCGCGACGGCGTCGGGAGCGGGCGAGGCGCGCGAGCACGTCCTGCACGCATCACAAGCCCGCGAGGCGCGCGAGCAGGTCCAGCAACACACCCTCACTCACGTTCGAAGCCCTGACCCGAACCTGCACGCATCACAAGCCCGCGAGGCGCGCGAGCAGGTCCAGCAACACGCCCTCGCTCACGTTCGGTGCACTGACTCGGAACCAGTCGGCACCGCGTTGGGCCTGCGCTTCCCGGCCCTCGTCGAGGACGACGACCCGGTCGAGCGGGTCGGGAACGGCGAGCGCCTCACCGGTTGGCGCGATCGGCGAGTCCTCCCGGAACACCCATGCCCCGCCCCGGAGGATCGTGTAGCGCAGCAGCTCACGTCCGTCGTCGGATCGCAGGCGGCAGTCCACCGCGTCGAGGCGACGGAACGAGTCGTCGGCCAGGCGATAGCTCGGCGTCGCGGTGCTGACGTAGCCCGCGGCGGTGGACGGCTCTCCGAGGAGCTCGACAGCCGCAGCCTCGTCGAGGGCGGCGCTGCACGACCGGGTGCCGGGGGCAGTGCTCGCCCTGCCCACCGGTTGCGGGGCCGGTGCGGTCGCGAGCACCGCGCGTGCGACCGCCTCCACCTGCTCGCCGACGATGCCGCCGGGTGAGGTCGCATCGACCTCGAGGAACCGCTCGCCGTCGAGCGCATGGACGCTGCAACCGTCGCCGGCGCATTGCGTGCCGTTGATCTCACCGACGGCGCTGCTCCAGTCGGTGTGCTCGTACCAGTGGTTGAAGGAAGCCCAGTGGTCGACGCCGTCGCCGACGAGACGGACCGAGAGCGACGCTTCGGAGGAAGCCGTCCTCCACGCGCAGACGATTCCGCCGTCCTGCAGGAGCGCGATGTCCGCGATGGTCGGCGGCGTCAGCGCCGCCGCCTCACCGAGCAGGGCCGTGCGTTCCTCCGCGCCGACGAGCGAGTCGCACGTGGCACCGGCGGGGAAAGCGGACATTGGCAACGACGGGAGCGGGGCTTCGGTCACCCTCGCACCGGTGGTCGGTTCGGGCGGGGCGGCCGGCCCGGAGCCCGTACACGCTGTCAGGACGATGCCCAGACCGAGCGCGATCAGGACGAGGCCCACTCCCCGTCGACGCGCAGGCCGCCCGACCGGGCGCTCCGGAGACACCGGGGCGTCAGTCCGCACGCGGTGGCGTGGCCTCTGGCCAGTCGACGGTGCCGGCGAAATCGGGGTGCTTTCGCAGATAGGCCTGGATGAACGGGCAGTACGGCACGATCGTCAACCCGCGGGAGACCGCGTCGTCGAGCGCGGCGTGGGCGAGAACGCTGCCGAGCCCCTGACCGCCGAACGCCGGGTCGATCTCCGTGTGCGTGAACAGGATGCGTCCCGGCTGGTCGTGATAGCCGGCGATACCGGCCACGTCATCACCGATGCGGATCTCGTACTCGTGCGTCTCGTCGTTCCGCGTGACGCGCGGCGTGGTCGCTGCCTGACCGGGTGTCGACATGGGCCCTCCGTTCCAGCTTCACTGTACGCCGCCGGGATCGGCCGGTCTGCCCGACGGCTCGCGCCATCGGGCAGCTCCGCGCACGGTGTTCGAACCGGCCGCGACGACACGGCGGAAAACGGTTGATTAACCGCTTGACCATTCTCCACAGCGCACGCTACGGTACTGCGTAACCGATTAACCAGTACCGAAGAGGATGCAATGAGCCAACGAGGGTTCCACCGACCGAGCGACGCGTGGGTCGGAGACGTCATCCCCTGGCAGGAGGACGGCGCGTTCCATCTGCTGTACCTCCACGAGTCACGACGCGTGCCGAAGACCGGCATGCCGTGGCACCGGGTCATCACCGAAAACCTCGTCGACTTCCACGAAACCGGCGAATCCCTCCCCTCGGGCGGAGCAGACGCTGCCGATTTCAACGTGTACACCGGCAGCATCGTCCTCGACGACGACGGCGTGCACCATGTCTTCTACACCGGGCAGAATCCGGACCGACGCGGCACCGACGGCCAGCCGCTGCAGCTCGTGATGCACGCGACGAGTTCCGACGGCATGCGGTCATGGGACAAGCTCCCGGCGGACACGTTCGGAGCGACCGCCGGATACGAGACCGCCGACTGGCGCGATCCCTTCGTCTTCCGAGACCCCGACTCCGGACTGTGGCGCATGCTCATCACCGCGCGGCACTCGGACGGCCCCGAGCGTCGTCGTGGCGTGATCGCCCAGTGCACCTCGCCAGACCTCTCCTCCTGGGAGGCGGCGGAGCCCTTCTGGGATCCTCGCCGCTACATCGCCCACGAATGCCCAGAGGTGTTCCAGTGGGGCGAGTGGTGGTATCTCGTCTACTCGGAGTTCAGCGAGAGCTTCACGACGCGATACCGGATGTCGCGGAGCCTCGACGGCCCGTGGCTCACCCCCGACCACGACACGCTCGACGGCCGCGCCTACTATGCCGCGAAGTCGGCCGAACGCGACGGGAGACGCCTGTTCTTCGGCTGGATCGCCTCGCGGGAGGGTGCGCACGACGCCGGTGCGTGGCAATGGGCCGGCACGATGGCGGTCCTCGAAGCCGAACAGCGCGTCGACGGGACACTCTCCTTCCACCCAGCCGCGGAACTGCGGGAGACCTTCGCAGCCGGCACGGACGCCCTGCCTCCGGGAACCGTCCTGGACGCCCCGGACGGGTACGTGGCCGTGGTGAGCCCCGCGGACGTCCCGTCGTCGTTCCGGCTCGTCGCCCGTTTCGACATCTCGGAGCACACCGGCGAATGCGGGGTGCTCGTCCGTGCCAGCGACGACGGTGACACCGGATACGTCTTCCGCCTCGAACCGAGACGGGATCGCCTGGTCTTCGACCGCTGGCCCCGTACCCGGACCGGCACCGAGCAATGGCAGATCTCCGGCGACGTCCCCCACGCCGTCGAACTCGAACGCCACTGCGACCTCGCTCCCGGTATCCACGAACTCGAGGTGATCATCGATGGCGACCTCTGCGTCGCGACCGTCGACGACGCCGTCGTCCTGAGCACCCGGCTGTACGACCTCCCGTCCGGCCGGGTCGGAGCTTTCACCGGCGAGGGGTCCACCACCGTCGAAGCGTTCACACTCGCCCCGCGGGTCGACCTCGAGGATGCGGACGACCGCGTCATCCGGGAACGCCCGTTGCGCGAGCTGCTCACGGTTCCCGTCCCGTCCTGAACACTCCACCACCCCACCGCAAACCCACCCAACCACCCACGCCCTATGATCGATCAACGGAGATTCTGACCATGCCACTCATCCCCCGTACCGCGGCCGCAAGCCGCTCCACCGCGTTCGCCGCGATCGTCGCCGCTTCGGCGCTCGTCCTCACCGGATGTGCCGGCGGGTCCACCGGCGCCGACCCGACCGATGTCGACCCGAAGGGCGAGATCGTCCCCCGCGAGATCTCCTGGCTGCTGTCGCGGCCCGCCGACGGCGGCGTCATCACCGCGATGGAGCAGATCGCCGACGAGTATGCGAAGGACCACCCTGGCTTCGCGCTCAACCTCATCACGACACCCGACCGACCGTCGTACATCCAGAAGTACGAGACGCTGGCGGCGGCGAACAAGCTGCCGGAACTGTTCGACACCGACGCGACGCCGTTCGCGCAGAAGCTCGCCGGCCAGGGACGCATGGTCAATGTCGACCTGCTCCTCGAAGACCTCGGGCTGGCCGACAACTATCGGGAAGCCGCGCTGAACTATCAGCGGTTCGACGACGGATCGCTCTACATGGTCCCGTTCGAATTCCAGCTCGAGTTCTTCTGGTACAACGAGGCGCTGCTCGACACCGCCGGCGTCCAGGTGCCGGCGACGCTCGACGACTTCCCGGCGATGTGCAAGGCGCTCCGCGCGAAGGGCATCACACCGATCGCCCTCGACGGCCAGGACCAGTGGCCGTTGGAGCGCTACATGGCCTACTACCCGTTCCGCATGGCGGGCCCGGAGTACGTGCAAGACCTCAAGAACGGCGACGCCTCGTTCTCCGATCCCGCCGGCAAGGCGGCCGCCCAGTGGCTGTACGACCTCGGTCAGGCCGGTTGCTTCCAGGAGGGCTTCTCCTCCACGGGGTACGCCGACGCGCAGGCCCTGTTCACGTCCGGCAAAGCAGCCGTGTACAACATCGGCACCTGGGAGCTCGGCAACCTCGCGACGGACGCGCTCGACCCGGCGGTGCGCGATGCGGTCCGCACGTTCACCCTGCCCACCATCGACGGTGCAGTCACCGCCGACAACGAGTACGTCACCCCGTCCGGCATCGGAATGGCGGTGAACGCGAAGACCTACGACCCACTCGTCCGCGACTTCCTCGCGTTCGCCCTCGACCGCTACCCGAAGATCTACGCGGCAACGGGTGCGCTGTCGCCGACGACCTCCGCGCAGACGACCATCCCTGCGAACGCGACCGACCTGTACGCGAGTTCGGTGGAGCAGGCGGACGGCGTCGGACCGGCGATCGCGATGCCCTGGGACACCCAGCTCGACCCGGCCACGAACACCCGCCTGCAGCAGGAGTTGACCCTGCTCGTGCAAGGCGACATCACCCCCGACGAGTTCATCGCGACGATGGATGCCACGCTCACGGAGAACACGGATGACTGAGCTCGCTCCGAGCCGGGCGGGGGCACGGCGCACCCGCCCGGCACGGGGGCCCAGGCCGATGTCCACGTCCATGCTGCCTCGCAGGTCGGCGCTCTCGGTAGCGGTGTTCCTGGTGCCCCCGCTTCTGCTCTACGGCGTCGCGGTCCTCCTCCCCATCGTCCAATCGTTGTTCCTCAGCCTGTACAAGTGGGACGGCATCACCGACATGGTGTTCGTCGGCGTCGACAACTACGTGAAGATGTTGACCCGGGACGACGTGTTCTGGACCGCGTTCGGGAACGCCCTCGGGTACCTCGCGATCTGTCTCGTGCTCCAACTCGGCGGCGCACTGATCGTCGCCGGACTCCTCACCGCGTTGCCTCGAGCACGCGAACTCGTCAAGACGCTCTACCTCCTCCCGGCCGTCATCTCCACGGTCGCCATCGCGATCCTCTTCCAGCGGCTCTACGCACTCGAACCAGTGGGGCTCATCAACCAGCTGCTCGAGTGGGTCGGCCTCGGCCATCTGCAGACAGCGTGGCTGTCGAACGTGCAGACGGTCCTCGCCGCGGTGTCGATCCCGGAGGGGTGGCGATTCACCGGCCTGTACATGCTGATCATCTACGCAGCGCTCATGGCCGTCCCCCGCGAGCTCGAGGAGGCCGCTCGACTGGACGGCGCGTCATGGTGGCAGGTGTTCTGGCGCATCCGGTTCCCCTACATCCGTCCGGTGTGGATCACGACGACGATCATGGCCACGACCTTCGCGCTCCGCGGCTTCGACATCCCCTACCTGCTCACCAACGGCGGGCCGGGACAGGCCTCCGAACTCTTGACCACCTACATGTACAAGACGGCGTTCGTCCACACGGACTACGGATACGCGAGTGCGATCTCGATGTTCATCGTGGTGGAATGCCTCGTCGCCGTCGGCCTCATCTTCCTGCTGCTTCGTCGAAGGGACGACTCATGACCGCTTCAGTCCTCACCAGGCCCACGGAGCAGCCGACTCCCCCATCCGCGCCCCGCGCACGTCGACCGTCGCACTCCCCTCGACTGCGTGCGCAGCGGACGGTCCTCACCGTGACGATCGTCGCGATCGTGCTCGTGCAGGTGTACCCCCTCGTCTGGCTCCTCCTGACGAGCTTCCGCACGGCGGCCGACTTCGCCGGGGGCAACCCCTTCGCCCTGCCGTCCGAGTGGACCCTCGACAACTACGCGAGGGCGTTCTCGACGGGCAATCTCGGGCTCAACATCGTCAACAGCCTCGTGGTCACCCTGGGTGCGAGCGTCCTCATCGTCGGCGCCGGCATGATGGCCGCCTACGCACTCCAGGTGCTCGGCTTCCGCTTCAGCGGGCTCGTCCGCGCCCTGTTCCTCCTCGGCATCATCGTGCCGGTGCAGATCGCCCTCGTCCCGCTGTTCATCGACTACTCGCAGGTGGGCCTCCTCGACACCCACCTGTCGATGATCATCCCGCTCGCCGCGTTCGCCCTGCCGATGGCGGTGTACCTCTTCTCGTCCTTCTACGAGTACATCCCGCGGGAGATGTACGAGGCGGCGTCGCTCGACGGTGCCGGGCCGTATCGGATCTTCTCCCAGATCACCTTCCCGCTGTCGGTGAACACCATCATCACGGTCGTGCTGGTGAACAGCATCTTCATCTGGAACGATTTCATCTTCGCGAACACCTTCGTCCTCTCCGACGGATTGAAGACCATCCCGCTCGGCCTCCAGAACTACATCGGCGCGATGGGGAACACTGATTGGACGGCGACGTTCGCCGCCGTCTGCGTCACGGTCACACCCCTCCTCCTGGTGTTCCTCGTGCTGAACAAGGCAATGATCAACGGTCTCGAGAGCGGAGCGACCAAGGGATGAGCAACGCGGAGCACGGCAAGAGCACCTCCGGCATCACGATGCGCGACGTGGCCAAGGCCGCAGGGGTGTCCGTGGCGACGGTCTCGCATGTCGTCAACGACAAGCCGGGGGCACGCATCGGTGACGACGCCAGGCGACGGGTCCACGAGGCCGTCGCCGAACTCGGCTACCGACCGAACGCCCTCGCGAAGACCCTGTCGCAGGGCACGTCGCGCTTCATCGGCCTCGTCGCCGATGCGATCGCCACCACCCCGTTCGCCGGCCAGATCATCCACGGCGCACAGGACGAGGCGTGGAAGCACGGCTACGTGCTCCTCGTCGCCAACACCGACGGCAACACCGCCGCCGAGGACGAGGCGATCGCGATGATGCTGGAACACCAGGTGCGCGGGATCCTCTACTCGACCTGGTACCACCGAGAGATCGTCGTCCCGGAGGCCCTGCACCAGACCGACTCGGTCCTCGTCGACTGCTTCGCCGACGGCAGCGGGCTGCCCGCCGTGGTCCCAGATGAGGAGCAGGGCGGCCGGACGGCCACGGAGGAGCTCCTGGCGGCAGGGCATCGCCGGATCGCCTTCGTCAACACCACGACGCCGTCACCGGCACAGACTGGGCGCCTCGCCGGGTATCGTTCCGCCCTCGAAGCGGCAGGCGTCGAGTTCGACGACAGGCTCGTGTTCGCTGCCACGCCCGAGCAGGAAGGCGGGTACGCGGCGACCGCGGACGTCGTCGATTCGGGAGCGACCGCGGTGTTCTGCCACAACGACCGGGTCGCCATGGGACTGTACGACGGGCTCCGCGAGCGCGGCCTCCGCATTCCCGACGACATGGCGGTCATGGGGTTCGACAACCAGGACGTCATCGCGGCCCACCTCCGCCCACCGCTGTCGACGGTCGCACTTCCGCACTACGAGCTCGGGGCAGCGGGCGTCCGCCGGCTCCTCGGACTCGAACCGCCCTCCACCGCCGATCCGCAGCTGATCGCCTGTCCCTCGATCCCCCGGGATTCGATCTCGGTGCGTGCCGTGCACGCCTGACGCACCAGTCACTCCACCTCTCTCACTGCACCGCAACCGCGGTGGGGGCGTTCGTCGCGCCCGCCGCCCAATCGAAAGGAACAGCAATGACGCATGACCTCTCACGACGCACCGTGCTCCAAGGGGCCGGGATCGGAGCCCTGGCCCTATTCATGACCAGCGCGGCACCGGTCGTCGCGGCACAGGCTCAGACCTCGCTCCGCTCGGTCTTCCACATGACCCCACCGACCGGATGGCTGTGCGACCCGCAGCGACCGGTGTACACCGGTGGCGCCTACCAGCTCTACTACCTGCACTCGGGGCAGAACAACGGCCCCGGCGGTTGGGACCACGCCACGACCGGCGACGGCGTCTCCTTCACCCACCATGGCACCGTCATGCCGCTGGAACCCGATTTCCCGGTGTGGTCGGGTTCGGCCGTGGTCGACTCCGCGAACACCGCAGGTTTCGGTGCCGGGGCTGTGGTCGCGCTCGCGACGCAACCCACGGACGGCGTCCGGAAGTACCAGGAGCAGTACCTGTACTGGTCGACGGACGGTGGCTTCACGTTCACGAGACTCGCCGATCCCGTCATCGTCAACACCGACGGACGCTCGGCGGTCACCCCGGCGGAGATCGAGAACGCCGAGTGGTTCCGCGACCCCAAGATCCACTGGGACGCCGCTCGGAACGAGTGGGTGTGCGTCATCGGGCGCGCGCGCTACGCGGCGTTCTACACCTCGCCGAACCTCCGCGACTGGACACTGCAGCTGAACTTCGACTACCCGAACCATGCGCTCGGAGGTATCGAGTGCCCGGACCTGTTCCAGATGCGGGCGGGAGACGGCACCTGGCACTGGGTGCTCGGCGCGAGCATGGACGCCTACAGCATCGGTCTGCCGATGACTTACGCGTACTGGACCGGCACCTGGACGGGCACACAGTTCGTCGCGGACGACCTGACGCCACAGTGGCTCGACTGGGGGTGGGACTGGTACGCGGCCGTCACCTGGCCTCGCGCGGACGCCCCCGACGACCGTCGACTGGCGATCGCCTGGATGAACAACTGGAAGTACGCGGCTCGCGACGTCCCGACCGATGCCTCCGACGGCTACAACGGCCAGAACTCGATCGTCCGCGAGCTCCGCCTCGAAGCGCAGCCGGGCGGCCGGTACAGCCTGCTGAGCTCACCCATCGATGCGCTCTCCGGCTACGCGACCGCCACGACCTCCCTCCCGGACCGCACCGTCTCCGGAAGCTCGGTGCTGCCGTGGAGCGGCCGCGCCTACGAACTGGAGCTCGACGTGTCGTGGACGTCGGCGACGAACGTCGGCGTCTCGGTCGGGCGGTCGTCGGACGGCTCCCGACACACGAACATCGGCAAGTACGGTGCCGAGGTGTACGTCGACCGATCGCCGTCAGACCTCGCCGGATTCTCCCTCCTGCCCTACAGCCGGGCGGCGGCACCGATCGATGCGGACGCCCGCTCGATGCACCTGCGCATCTTCGTCGACACGCAGAGCGTGGAGGTGTTCGTCAACGCCGGCCACACGGTGCTCTCACAGCAGGTGCACTTCATCGACGGCGACACCGGGATCTCGTTCTACACCGACGGCGGACCCGCCGAATTCACCGGGATCACGATCAGAGCGTTCGGGACGCCGATCTGATGGGACGCGGGGGGGGTGAGTGGTGGTGGTCTCCCGTCCGACCTCACAGCACCGCGGCCAGCCGCTTCTTCCGTCGGTTCTCGCGGACGATCCAGGTGATGTCAGGATCGGCGTCGTCCAGGCCGAGGAAGACCGGCACACCCGCGTCGACGTCGGCGGCGACCGCCACGCTCCAGCAGTAGCCGAGCGACTGCCGCAGCGTCCGGGCTGCGGGTCGACGACGGGCCTCCGGTGCCAGGGCGGCGAGATGAGCGGTGGCACGTCGGCAAGCGTCGAGCGCGAGCGCAGCGGTCTCCGGGCTCGACAGCAACCGTGGCTCGCAGATCGCCGCGATCGCCGCACGCTGCACGAGCGGGTCCACATCGTCCACCCAGTCGAGGACGATCGTCCTGAGCGCCGCGAGGTCGCGGTCACCGAGGAGCTGCAACCCGATCACGACGCCCTCGCGGACCCGCCACCGCTCATCGGTCGCCAGAGCACGGGCGAGGCTCTCCGACTCGGCGTCTTCCGATCTCCGCCCAGCAGCGGCGGCGGCGCACATCACCGGGTACTCGCCACCGTCGCGCAGGAGATGATCGATCACCCGCTGGTCCGCGAGCTCGGCGACGGCCTGGACCAGCGGGAGGTTCGCTCGCGGGCCCGGCAGCCCGGAGCGCTCGGCAAGGTAGTCCGCCCATTCGGATGGATCCAGCTGCTGCAGTTCCGCCAGCTCGGCAAGTGTCGTCCCCATAAACGTACGCTAGCCGCTCATGCGCGCAGAACGCGGCCGACGTCGGGAGTCGCGCCTCGTTCACGCCGAGCATCGTGTGAGGCGTCGCCTGTCGCGCCACACGGCCGATTGGTATTCTGACCGGATGGGAATGCGAGGCATCAGGCCGTTCGTCGGCCTCGTCGTTGCGGGTATGGCCCTGGCGCTCGTCACCGGTTGCACCGCTGGGCAGGCGGGTTCCACCGCGACCTCCGCCGTGGCGAGCGCAGAGGACTCCCCTACCCCGACGGCCGCGTCATCCTCAGCCACGGCAGACGCCTCCGACCCGGAGACGACCTTCCGAACCTGGCTCGCCGCCTCACGCGAACCCGACCCGGACACGGCCTGCGCGCTCATGACCGACGCCCTCGTCCAGAACATGATCGCCGAACTCGCCGCGCAGGGTGTGACCGTCTCGTCGTGTGCAGAGCTCATCACCAGCTCAGCAGCGCTCTACGCCAGCCTCGGGATCAGCGCCGACGTCGACGTCACCGTCCTGTCGGAATCGCCTGACGCAGCCGAACTCGATGTCGTGTACAGCGACGGCGGCGACTGCGGCACCGTCGTCCTCGAGCAGACCGGCCACGGGTGGGTCCTCAACGAGCTGTCACAGGAGTGCGGAACCCGCTGACGCAGGACCCTGAAGTACGTCGCCTACCTCCACGACGACGCCAACGCGTCCGGCCGTGAGACGCTCGACATCAGGCAGGTGACCTTCTCGAACGGGTGGCCGACGATGGGGGCGCCGAGACGGACTCGCGGCAGCGGGTGCTGCGAGCGGGCCAGCGCCGGCGCCTCCCGATCTCACTCAGGTGGTCGCGAGCCCCTGCAACACGTCGGCGAGCGCCGACGCACCCGCTTCAGCGTCCGCATCGTCCGCGTGCTCCTCCGGCGAGTGCGAGACGCCGGTCGGGTTCCGGACGAAGAGCATGGCGGTCGGCACCCGGGCGGCCAGCACACCCGCGTCGTGGCCGGCACCGGTGTGGAGGACCGGGGCGGACGGGAGGATCCCCTCGAGGTGACGGCGAAGCGTCGGGTCGAAGTCGGTGGTCGCACTGAAGGACTCCTCCACCAGGGTTCCCTCGCAACCCTCCTCAGCGACCACCAGCTCGAGGCGCTCGCCGATCTGTGCAACGACGGCGGCGGTGACGACATCGTCCGGGTGACGGACGTCGACCCAGAAGTCGACGCTCGACGCGATGACGTTCGTTCCTCCCGGTACCGGGACCAGGCGACCGACTGTCGCGCGTGCGTCGTCGGTCCCCCGCGCGATCGAGCGGATCTCGTGGATCATGCGTGCCGCGGCGACCATCGGATCGTGTCGGTCGCGCATGAGCGTCGTGCCCGCGTGGTTGCCTTCACCACGAACGGTGATCCGCCACCGCCCGTGCCCGAGGATGCTCGACCCGATCGCGATCGGCTGCTCCAGATCGATGAGTGCCCGGCCCTGTTCCACGTGCAGTTCGACGAACGAGTCGAGCGTGGCGAGCCCGGAGACGTCGGCGCCGACCCCGCGAGGATCGACCCCGTGTCGCGCGAGCACGTCAGCGAAGGTGTCGCCCTCAGGGTCGCGGAGCGCGAGTGCGCGTTCCGGCGTGATCGCACCGCTGAGCAACCGTGAACCGAGACACGCCACGCCGAACCGTGAGCCCTCCTCCTCCGGGAACACGGCGATGACGATCGGTTTCGTCGGGACCGTGCCGCGCTCGCGGAGGAGGTCGACGGCGACGAGTGCCGCGGCGACGCCGAGCGGGCCGTCGTACGCACCGCCGCCCGGCACCGAGTCGAGGTGACTGCCGGTGAGGACGGCGCCGTCGAGTGACCGCGAGGGCACGTGCCACCAGGCTCGGATGATGCCGTTGCCGTCGATGTCGACGTCGAGGCCTCGCCGTTCGGCGTGCGCGATGAACCATCCGCGCAGCTCGAGCTCGGCCGTCGAGTAGACCGGTCGCGAGTAGCCGCCACGCGTGCGATCCACACCGATCGCGGCGATCTCCGACAGGAGGGAGACGACCGTGTCGCCGGTCATCGCGCTGCCAGCAGGCTCGGTCGGAACAGACCCGGCACGGTGTCGGCGCCCTCGACGAGCGCCAGCGCGTACTCCCCGATCAACGGCGCGAACTTCGCCCCGTGCCCGGAGCACGGCGCGAGCACGGTGATGCCGTCGACCCGATCGATGACGAAGTCCTCGCTGGGCGTGTTCGTGAAGAGGCAGGTCGTCTCCGCGTACGGCTCCGGGACGAGCTGCGGGAGGAACTCGGTGACGTACCGGATCACCCGCTGGCGATTGGCGTCGTCGAGCAGTCCGTCCTGGTCGGCGGCCGAGGCGAGGTGCTTCCCACCGTTGTACTCGGCGACCTTCTGACCGCGCCAATCGGCGTCGCGGCCGCCGGGGAGGCCGTAGACCTGGATCGTGGCTGACTTGTAGATGAAGGTCGGCCAGAGACCGGTGCCGTCGCGACCGCGCTCACCGTCGACGTACGGGAAGTGATACGCCTGCTCCTGGCGGACGTCGAGTGCGGGGAAGGCATCGAGGAAACCGGCCGGCAGCGAGAGTTCGCCGAGGAGGTCCGGGAGCCAGCCACCGGCCGCGACGACGATCTGCTCGGCGTCCTGCGCGCGTCCCGCTGTGCCGTGCAGACGGTACCCGGCGGGCACGCGTTCGACGCGCGTCACCGGCCAGTCGTGCAGGACGGTGGCACCGTGGGACACCGCGGCCGCGAGCATCGCCTCCACACTCCGCTCCGCGTCGATCACACCGGCCCCCGGGTGCCAGAGGACGGACGTGTCGAAGCCGATGGGCCACCGCGCCGACGCCTCCTGCTGCGAGAGCAGTTCGTGCTCGACACCGAGCTCGTCCAGGACGGCTGCGAGGCGTTCCGGCTGCCGCGTCGCACCGAAGTCGAGCGCGCCGCTCGGCGTGATCAGGGCGGTGCCGTCGAGTGCGGCGAGTTCGTCCCAGCCGCGAGCCGACTCGACCACCAGTCGTGCGTAGTCGGTCGCGGGGTACGCGTATCGGAAGATGCGTGCCGAACCGTGCGACGACCCGTGTGCGTTGGCGGGGGTGCTGCGCTCGAGGACCGTCACCTCATGCCCTGCCTGGGCGAGCCGCCAGGCGGCTGCGGCTCCGGCGAGTCCTGCTCCGACGACGACGACACTGGTCATAGGACTGCTCCTGGTTCACTGGGGTGGTGTTTCGTGGATGGCGCATCCGCTGGTTCGACGAAGAGCTCGATGAGTTCCGCGGCCTCCGCGTCGACGTGGTACCTGGCGGGGATGACCGACGGGGCCGGGACGACCCTGCCGTCGCCCGTCACCACATGACCGCTGCGGACGACGGTGCAGACGACGGCAGGGTCGCCGCTGACGTAGGGGCCGGTGATCCGGAGGGTCCGATACGCGACGGCCGGTCCGCCGTGCGAGGACATGAGGTTGAGCGCGAACGCCTCTCCGGCCGGAACGTGGGCGGTCACGGCGAGGGATCCGTCGAAGCGGTAGGCCCCGTCGGAGCCGACCAGGAGCGGACCGTCCTCGCCGAGCAGGACGATCGAGAGCGGTTCGAGCGGGAGGTGCAACCGCGTCACACCGGGGAGCTCCGAGAAGGAGCTGCCGTCGCGGACCGTCGCGATGCTGATCCGCCAGCCCGCCGGGTCGTCGGCGACCACCCGGGTGCTGCCTCCCCCGCCGATCCACGCCGACTCCTCGAGCGCATCGACGGGGAGCACCCGTCGTGGCCGAAGCGGCACGGTCGCGGTCGGCGACACCCGGGTGGCGCCCATCAGCGCCGCACGTCCTCGACGGGGTTCTCGCCGATCGCTCCGACACCGACGGACTCTGCCTCGTCGTCCTCGTAGGCGCGCTCCGCGTGGGCGTGCTCGTCGATACCGGCGACCTCGTGCTCCTCGGGGATGCGCAGACCGATCGCGATCTGGATGACCTTCGCGATGATCCAGGTGACGACGAACGAGTACACGAGGACCGCGACGGTCGCGATCGTCTGCACGCCGAGCAGTTCGAATCCGCCGCCGTAGAGCAGGCCCGACCGCCCGTTGGGGGCCGCGTCGGTTGCGAAGACGCCGATGAGGAGCGTGCCGATGATGCCGCCGACGAGGTGCACGCCGACGACGTCGAGCGAGTCGTCGAACCCGAGCCGGTACTTCCATTCGATCGCGAGGCAGCAGACGACACCGGCGATCGCACCGATCAGGATCGCGCCGATGGGAGAGACCGCGCCACAGGCGGGGGTGATCGCGACGAGCGCGGCGATGATGCCGGAGGCACTGCCGAGGCTCGTGACCGCGCCGTGACGCAGCCGGTCGACGATCGCCCAGCCGATGAGACCGGCGCAGGCGGCGACGGTGGTGTTGAGGAAGACGACGCTCGCCGCGTTCCCTGCGGCGAGCGCCGATCCGGCGTTGAAGCCGTACCAGCCGATCCACAGGAGGCCGGCCCCGACGAGCACGAGCGGGCGGTTGTGCGGGCGGAGCCTCCCACCCCAGTCCTTGCTCTTCCCGAGGACGAGGGCGAGGGCCAGGGCTGCGACGCCGGCGTTCATGTGGACTGCCGTGCCGCCGGCGAAGTCGACGGCTCCGAGCGTGTTCGCGATCCAGCCGCCCGTCGTCTCATCACCGTCGAAGGCGAAGACCCAGTGCGCGACCGGGAAGTACACGAGTGTCGCCCACAGGCCGGCGAAGAGCAGCCAGGCGCCGTATTTCATGCGCCCGGCGGCGGCCCCCGCGACGAGCGCCGTCGTCACGCCGGCGAACAGCAGTTGGAACGCGGCGAAGAGGGCGAGCGGGATGCCGGCGTCCGGGTCGTCGGTCAGCGCCTGGTCGAGTCCGGCGAACTCGAGCGGGTTGCCGATGAGTCCGAGGCCACCGACGGAGTCCCCGAAGACGAGCGAGTAGCCGAAGGCCACCCAGAGGATGGCGACGAGGGCTGCGCCACCGAAGCACATGATCATCATGTTGAGGATGCGGCGGGACGAGACCATCCCGCCGTAGAACAGGGCAAGGGCCGGGATCATGAGGGCGACGAGCGCTGAGCTCGTCAGGATCCAGGCGACGTTTCCAGAGTCCACAGGTCACTCCACAGGTCGAGGTTCGCAGCGGCCGGGCGGCCGGAGCGGGGTGAATGGAACAGGTGCTGGTGGAACAGGTGCGGGCGCGCCGGATACCGGGCGCAGCCCGAAGCGGCTGCGCCCGTGCCCGGTCGAGCGGGAGGATCAGGACAGGTCGGGCGTGTCCCAGAGGTTGAGCTTCGTGCCGATGCCGAGTTCGAGCGCGTTCTCGTAGACGGTCTTCGCCCACGCCACGTCCTCGACGCCCATGCCGCCGACGCTGAAGAGCACCGGCTGCTCGGGGAACTCGCGTCCCTCGACGGTGCCGTCGAGCACGTCACCGATGTTGACGACACGGGACTCGTCGAGCTCGCCCGTCCCGATCAGGTCCTGCCAGTAGAGGCCGATCATGCCGAACGCGGTCTCGTGCGACGGCGCCGGGTACTCTTCGGCCCACGCCTCGTAGATCTTCTTCGCGTCGGCGATGAGCCGTGCCTTGCCGGACAGGGTGTACTCCTTGTCCATGCGCAGGTTCGCGGGCAGGCTGAGGAACGCGCCCGGCTTGATCCAGTCGCCGTCGATGAACGGGTAGTTCTCAGAACCGACGAGCCCGGTGACGGCTTCGGACACGATGTCGGAGTCGCGTACCGCAGCTTCGACGGTCTCGGCGATCTCGATCGTGGTGAACTGCGGGTAGTGCGCTCTGACGTAGTCGGCGAAGGCTTCGGAGGTCGATCGGCGACGACCGTGGATGCGGATGGTGTCGAGCGAGGGTCGGGCGGTCGTCATGGCGTGGAGGGCGCTCTTGTTCATCGCGCCGGGGCCGATGATGCCGAGGGACTTCGCGTTCACGGGAGCGAGCTTCTTCGCCGCGGCTCCCGGTACGGCGGCGGTGCGGTAGGCGCTCTCCAGGTTGCCGGACATGATCGCATAGGGCGCGCCGGTCTCCTTGTCGTTCAGGACGATCAGGTGGATCGAGCGCGGCAGACCCTTCTCACGGTTGTCGACGTTCGACCCATACCACTTGACCCCGGCGGTGTCGAAGCGGCCGCCGAGGTAGGCGGGCATCGCCATGAACCGGCGGTCGGCGGCATCGAGCGGCATGCCGGGGAACGGGGACGACGCGGGGAACCCGATCGGTGCGCCGTGGGAGTTCGCGGATGGTCCGGCCATCCGGTAGTCGCCCTGTGCAACGAGGATCAGCACCTCCTCCATGACCTCGATGCAGCGGGCCATGTCCTTCATCCCCGCGGTGATGACCTCGGGCTCACTGAGGTAGAGCATGTCGATGCGGGTGCTGGGGGAAACGTCTGCGGTCACGGGGAGCCTCCAGGTCGGGGTGTGTGACATCAGGAAACAGGCTCTGACACGGCCCGGTCAAATACGAATTCACCGCTGGATTGAGAGCGTTTCGCTCGCAATACGCCCGTAACAGCGCGGTAATACGACCGCCGTATCGTTCGTCCGATGGAGCTCCGTCAACTGCGCTACTTCCTCGCCGTCGCCGACGAACTCCACTTCGGTCGCGCCGCGGCGAGGCTCCACATGTCACAACCTCCGCTCAGCGTGCAGATCAACCGTCTCGAGCGGGAGGTCGGCATCCCGCTCTTCGATCGGAGCACACGGCGGGTGTCGCTCACCGCCGCCGGTCGGCATCTGCAGGAGCGAGCGCGACGCATCGTCGACGAGGTCGAGGCCGTCAGAACGGAGATGCGCGACTACGTCGACGGACTCGCCGGGCAGCTCACCGCCGGATTCGTCAGTTCCGCCAACTACACCGTGCTCCCCGGCGTCGTCCAACTCTTCCGATCACGTCGAGCCGGTGTCGCACTCACCCTGCTTCCGTTGACCTCCGGCGAGCAGTTCGACCGCCTCGAGGACGGGACCCTCGACGTGGGCATCGTCCGAGACGAGTACCCGAGATCGGCGCATCCCTCGTCTTCGGCGATCTCAACGGAGGTCGTGTACGAGGAGCGACTGGTCGCGTGTCTGCCCGTCGGACATCCGCTTGCCGGACGGGCAGAAGTCACGACCCAGGAGATCATCGAGGTCCCGATGATCGCCTATCCCCGCTCGCTGATGCCGGGTTTCGTGGATCGCGTCGGCGAGGCGCTCGCATCCGCCGGTGGCGTCATGAACGTCGCGGAGGAGGTCGTCCACCAGGAGACCGCGTTGGGCTTCGTCGCCGCCGGCGCAGGCACGAGCATCCTGCCGGAGTCGGTGCGGCAACTCATCCCTCCGTCGATCGCGGTCGTCCCGCTCGCCGGTTCCCCGACGACACGACTCATCGCGGCGTGGCCGGCGCGGGAGGACGAGAGCGCCGTGACCGCCGCCTTCCTCGAGTGTCTGCGGGATGCGGCCGCTCAGCTCCGGCCGAACCCGGTGTGACGGGGCCGCGGGTTCGTGCCACAGGGCTCCGCGGGCCTCAGGGGCCGCTGCCCGCGACGAGCCCGGAAACTCCGGGTCGCCCGCGTCCTCCCGCCGACGAGAAGTCCTGGTCGAGCGCGTCCGCTCGCGCAAACGGGCCCGTCGGCAGGGAGGCGTCAGGCCTGGGTCGAGATCCGGCAGGTGTCGGCACCCGCGTCGTGCCCCAGCTCACGACTGCATCAGTCGACGGGGTAGTCCACGAACGCGAACGCCGAACCGTCCGGTGCCCAGCTCGGGACGTTGATCGTGCCTTGCCCGCCGAAGAGTTCGACGACGGTGGTCGGCTCGGTCCAGTCGCCCAGGGTCACGAGACGCAGCTCCACCGTCAGGTTCCCCGGATGCCCGGTGGTGCCGGGCGGGAAGCTGAGATAGACGACCACCTCACCGGTGGGATCGACGTGCGGGAACCAGTTCACACGTTCATCGAAGGTGAGCTGCTCGAGATCGGAGCCGTCCTCGCGGATCCGCGCGAGCTGGGCATGCCCGGGGAGAGTGCTGAACTGTTCCGTGTTGAAGAGGAGCCATTCGCCGTCGGGCGTCCACTCGCTCCCGTCCGCTGGCCCCGGGTGATGGGTGACGGCGTGATCGTCTCCCCCGGCACTCGCCATGGTGTGGATCTTCGCGGAGGCCCACCAGTTGTCCCCCGCTGGGTCCAGGCGGACGTAGGCCAGTCGTCCACCGTCGGGGCGGACGCCGTGCAGGAAGTGGAGCGCACCGTCCTCCTCCGTGAGGCGAGTGGGGGATCCGCCGCCGATCGGCACCGACCAGATGTGCCAGTCGTTCGCTGAGGCGTAGATGACGTCGCCGGCCGGAGCGAGCACGTGGTCGTTGTTGACCGGCGGCAGACCCGGGGTGTGGATCGCGACCGGTTCAGCCGTGCCATCGGCGGGCAGCGTCCAGAGACGCCCGCCGGCGTTCACGACGAGTCGGTCGTCAGCTGTCCAGTTGGGAGCTTCGAACAGCAGCTCCGTTGACTCGGCGACCGTTCGGATGGCGCCGGTGGCGCGATCCCAGACGCGGATGCGGGACCGCTGTCCGGGGAGCAACTGCGGCAGCGGAGGACTCTCGATCATGATGCGTCCTCCGCGATCTGCTCACGGATGCCCTCGACGATGAGGTCGTGGTCTTCCTCGGAGGAGAGTCCTGATGCGGTGGCCACGGCGACGACGCCGACGCCCTTCACCCGGATGGGGAACGCACCGGGGGTGATCGCGTAGCGGTGGTCCAACCACCCGATGCTCGAGGGGTCGAACCCGTTGAAGCGTGCTTCCACGAGCGCACCGGAAGCCTCCATCCGCAGGACAAGGGCGGCCTTGCGCTGGATCCAGACCTCTTGATCCGCGGTCACGCCGGGAAGCATGGCACGGAACAGGGTGATGCCGGGCCGCTGGATGTCGATGCCGACCCGCAGACCCCGCTCGTGGGCATGCCTGGCGATCCGCGAACCGAGGAGGTAGGCGGTCTCGTTGTCGAACCGGTCGAAGACGAGCTCCTGCTCCAGGGCTTCGAGTTCGGCGATGCGTGCTGCGTTGTCCGGAGCGCTCATGCTGCGACCTCCTCGCGGACGGCGCCGACGGCGCCGAGCTGGACGCGGGCCTCCTGCAGGGCACCGATGATGCCGATGGTCTCCTCGTGCGTGTGCACCGGCGATTCGAGTCGACCCTCAGCGACATAGCGGGCGAGCGCGGTCGCCTCCCAGGACAGGGCGTCGAACCCACGAAGCGGCGTCGGGTCGCTCCACTCGACGACCGGACCGAAGTGCTCGGCTGCGACGAGCCGGAACGAGCTCGGGTTGTAGAACGGCCCGGCGAAGGTGATCGATGCGTCGGTGCCGGCGATCGATGCGCTGGTGTGGCTGCGGGCGACCATCGACGTCGTCACGACCGACTGACCGACGCCACCGTGCCCCATGACGACGGTGGCGTAGGCGTCGACGCCGGATTCCGTGAGTGCACCGATGGCCTGGATGGTCTCCGGCGCCCCGAGGGCTTGGAAGGCGAACTGCATCGGATACACCCCGAGGTCGAGGAGCGCACCGCCGGCCATGTCGGGACGGTTCAACCGGTGGGTCGGATCGGTCGGGATCGACTGGCCGTGGTCGGCCAGGACGCTGCGCACCTCGCCGAGGGCGCCGTCCGCGAGCAGCTGGCGCAGCACCGACGCCTGCGGCAGGTACCGGCTCCACATCGCCTCCATGATGAAGACCCCCGCAGCGCGGGCAGCCTCGGTGAGGGACCGCGCCTCGGCGGCGGTGACGGTGAAGGGCTTCTCGATCAGGACGTGCTTCCCGGCCGCGATGGCCTGCAGACCCAAGGCCTCATGCTCGCTCTGCGGCGCAGCGATGTAGACGACGTCCACCTGCGGGTGCGACACCAGCGCGTCGACCGAACCGAGGGCATGTTCGATGCCGTGCTTCGCGGCGAACACGTCCGCTCGTTCCTGCGACCGCGAGCCGACCGCGACGACACGCTGGTCCGAGTGCGCGTGCAGCGCATCGGCGAACGCGCCTGCGATCCAGCCGGGACCGATGATCCCCCACCGAAGCGCGGGCTCTCCACTCGTGGGAAGGAACAGCTCTGGGGCGGGCAGTGAGTTGGGCAGCATTCGGGCTCCTCGTCGACATCGTTGACGTGTTGGGTTAGCACGAGCTATATTGACTCGTGCAACAAGGTTAGCACGAGCTAAATTCTCAGCCCGGGCGCCCTGCGATGCGTACCCGACCCAAGGAGGCGTCGATGTCGACGAATGTTCCCGCCCACCCCTACACCACACCGGTCTCGACCAAACCGTTGAGCAGGTGGTACATCCCGGCCCTCGGCCTCGCCCAGTTCGGCATCTTCATCGCGATCCTGTCGCCGGTCATCGTGAGCATGCAGCTCAAGGCGCAGGAGCTCCAGCCCGACAACCCGGCAGCACTCATCGGAACGGTCCTGCCCATCGGAGCGCTCGGCGCCCTCATCGGCAACCCGGTCTTCGGTGCACTGAGCGACCGCACCCGCACCCGCTGGGGGCGCCGCAAGCCCTGGCTCATCGGCGGCATCCTCGCACTCACGATCGGCCTCGCCCTCGTGGCGGCCTCCACCGATGTCGTGACGTTGACGTTGGCCTGGCTCCTCTGCCAGCTGGCCTCGAACGCCGCCTCCGCCGCACTCATCGCGAGCTTCGCAGACAACGTGCCGGTCGAGCAGCGCGGCCGAGCCTCCAGCACCCTGGCTCTCGCTCAGAACCTCTCGATCCTCGCCGGCGTCTACGGCGCGGTCCTCCTGGTCGACAACCTGCCGGTCCTGTTCATCGTCCCCGGCATCATCGGCGTCGTCCTGGTGAGCGTGTACGTCATGGTCACTCCCGACCGACTTCCCGAGGTCGAGCCGCGTCCGTTCTCCTTCGCTCAGATCCTCGGCACCTTCTGGACGAACCCGATCAAGCACCCCGACTTCGGCTTCGCCTGGTGGTCGCGGTTCTTGATCACCTTCGCGACATTCATGTTCACCACCTACCGCCTGCTCTACATGCAGGACCACGTCGGCCTGGACGCGGAAGCCGCCGTCGGCGCGATCGCGCTCGGCGTCCTGCTCTACACGATCGCGCTGATGCTCGCCGCCTTCGTGTCCGGCTGGCTGAGCGACCGACTCGGCCGGCGCAAGATCTTCGTCGCCGGTTCGACCGCCCTCACCGGCGTCGGCTTCATCATCCTCGCCCTCAACGACACCGTCGCCGGTTTCTACGTCGCCGAGATCGTGCTCGGGCTCGCCTACGGCGTCTACGCGGCCGTCGACACCGCCCTCGTCGTCGACGTGCTCCCCGATCCCGAGAAGCCCGGCAAGGACCTCGGCGTCATCAACGTCGCCAACTCCCTGCCGCAGTCGTTGGCGCCAGCTGCCGGCCTCGCGCTCCTCGGCCTCGGTGGAGGCACCGACAACTACGTCGCGATGCTCATCGGAGCGGGAGCCATCGCGCTCGTCGGCGCGCTGGTGATCATCCCGATCAAGAAAGTGCGCTGACCCGATCCGACCGCGGCCTCGGCCCCGGCTCCGCCAGGAGCCGGGGCCGTTCCTGTCATCCCATCCGCACCCGGAGGTCGGCACGTGCCAAACTGGCTCGATGAGCATCGCTGACGAGGGCACGACGCTGCCTCGCGCAGCGTCTGCAGGACGCATGCCGACCATGAAGGACATCGCCGAGCATGTGGGCGTGTCCCGCCAGCTCGTGTCCCTCGTCGTCCGGAACGTCGCGGGTCCGAGTGCCGAGTCGCGCGACCGCATCCTGCAGGCGGCCGCAGAGCTCGGCTACCGCCCGAACACGTCGGCTCGTCTCCTCCGGCAGCGCCGCACCCGGCTCATCGGGGTCGGCTTCGTCATGGAGAGCCCGTTCCAGGTGAGTTTCGTCGAGCGGCTGTTCGCTCGCGCCGCGCGTGAAGGGTTCGCGCTCGCACTTGGCCCGGTGACCCCTGAACGCTCGACCGACGTCGTCATCGCCGAGCTGATGGAGGAACGGGTCGAGGCGCTCATCGTCTTCAACCCCGAGCGCGACTCCCCCGTGCTCGCGGAGGCACGCGATCTGCTTCCGGTCGCCGTGCTCGGCGAGTGGATGGACTGCCCGGATGCCGACAACATCCACGTCGACGAAGCGGCAGGCCTCCGGCAGGCGGTCCAGCACCTCGTCGAGCTCGGTCACGCGGACATCGCGTACGCAGGTGGCCTCGGCGGCTCACTCGGGATCGACCGGGCCGAGGCGTATCGTGCGGCGATGGGCGAGGCAGGTCTCGCCGATCACGTCGACGTCGTCGAGGTGGGGTTCACGGAGGAGGACGGTGCCACAGCCGCCCGTTCCCTGCTCCGACGCGACCGACTGCCCACCGCGGTCGTCTGCGGCGGCGACCAGTGCGCGGTCGGGCTCCTGACGGTCGTGCGCAGCCGGGGCGTGGGCGTCCCCGAAACCATCTCGGTCGTCGGGTTCGACGACAGCACCGTGGCGGCGCTGTCGTACAACCAGCTCACCTCCGTGCACCAGGACGTCGACGCCACCATCGACGCCACGTGGGACACACTCACGACGCGCATCGAGGGAGACACCGCCGGACGGCGGGTGGTGGCCACTCCGACGAGCCTGACGATCCGGACCACGACCGGTCCGGCAGCCTCCCGATAGACCTCCTGCGCCCCGCCGTCCATCCGGTCGGGACCCACACCGGTTATCGAGCTGTACCAGCCGAGGCCATCACGTCGATCGCGAGGAGCGCCGCACTGGTCGCTTCGCTCATCGCCACTCCACCCGCACCCGCCTGCCGGTACTGCCGCACAAGGGCCGAGACGGTCGCACGCCCCAACCCACCCGCGGTGGCGATTTGCCGAAGGGTGAGTCCGGCCCGCTGGAGCTCATCGAGGTGGTCGAGCGCCGGCTTCGGGTCGACGCGACGCGCACCAGAGCCTCGCGCACCCCGGCCGTCGTCGGTCACCCTGGGATCCGAGGTACGACGCGGCACCGGTCGCGATGTCGGCCAACGCCCGAGCGTCCGGTCGCTGTGGTGCGCGATGTGCGCCTCGACACAGCTCAGGAACGGTGACGTTGCATCGTTCGCGCATCCGCCCCGAGACCGGCAACCCTGCTCGAACCCGTCCGGGGTCCCGTGGGGGATCGCTCCGGCGCGTGACGGCTGCTGCACTGCGAACGAACGATTCGTGGGCGGCATCGGGACTCCAACCAGTCAGCGATTCGGGCGTGCGACGCGCTCGAACCCCGCTGCGTACGACGCCGTCGAAGACGAGTTTAGCACGAGCTAAAAACCTCTCAGGGTGACACGTTCGCGACGGCAGTCCTCCGCAGGGTGTCGCCGGTCACCCGACGCTGCATGAGGTGCGGGCCGTCGGACGGGCGGGGTCACGCCCTCAGCGCGACCGGGCGCGGATCCGGTCGACCGCCGCCTGGTCGATCCCCCTGTCGACGCACGCGAACCCGGGGATGTCCACCGTGACCGCCTCCGGTCAACCTAGGCGCTCGCCGTGTCGAGCATCTCCTCCACCTCCACCACGAGGCAGCGCCGCGGAAGCATGAAGCCATCCGCGCCGCGCTCCGCGGCGGCTGGTTGGATGTCCTCATCACCGACGTCGAGACGGCTCGCCGTCTCGCTGCCGAGCCCGGCGCCTGAGCGTCGCCCGGCTCAGTGGCCCTCGACGGCCCGCAGTGACACGACAGCCGCTTCGCCTCGCTCGGTCCAGCATGCGCATGACCTGCTCGACTCAGGACTCGTCTCCACCACCTCGATCGTCGTACCATCGAACCGAGCGACCTCCGGCAGAGCGTTGACACGGAGATCGCCGGCGCCAGCGTTCGACGTAGCCGCTTTCCCGACATGCGGCACACGTGAGATCACGCTGCCATCTGGACTTCTGTCCTATGGTGAACGCGCGAGGATTCTCGCCAAAGTAGCCAGACACCCCCTCGGCAGTGGATAGATCGACGCCTTCGTCATCGATTACGGGCGTCTCATCACTCGCGATGTCCTGCAGTTGCTTGCGCAGTGCCTCCAGCGCCTTTGCGCTCCCCACGTCCTCGTAGGCGTCCTGCTTCAACGAGTATGCAACCAACGTGGCTGTAAGGGCCGGATCTTCTCCGGCACTGGGTTGAACGGAACAGTGAATGAACCCGATAGTGCGATGTCGATCTCAGTCTGAGCGTTCCGACGTGCCGGCGTGACGTATCTGTCCGCGAGGTTCGTCGCCTTCATGAAGCACGCCTTCACGCGGATGTCTTCTACGGTGCAGTAGTGGATGGTTGGAACGTCGTTCATCTGCCCATGTATATGAGTTGTCAGAACGCATCCGTCAACGCTTGCCCCTTCTACCTGCTGTTACGCGAGCGAGCGGCCTTGACGGCCCAGTCTTGGCAGAATGCTCTGAAGGTCCCTTCGGTGTCACCACCGAGCCCTTGAGTCAGGATGATCTGACGCACGAGTTCTTTATGAGCACTGGCGGGAAGCACAGGCCCGTATCCCTCAGCCGCCTCAGTAGCCCAGCGGTTGTAACGCCTCGCAAGCGCGGCCCGGTCGAGCGACTGGATAGCGATGCCCAAGATGAGCGCGGCGATGCCTCCGATCGCGAGGGTGAAAGAAACACCAGTTTCGATACCTTTCGTCGCGCCCCCGATGACCCCAACTAAGGCGAGTACGAGTCCGCCGATCATCAGCGGCCACTTCAACGCAGCGAAGAGTATCGCCCCGGCTTCCTTACTCGTTTCGCTCAAGGCGCTCACTTTTTCTTGTTCTTAGCTTTTTCCTTAGCGAGCCGGTCCTTCAGCTTCGCTACTTTGATCTGATGCTCGCCATCCTTGCGGATTTCGCGCGGCGTACGGTTTGTTGCGCCCTTCGTGCGTGGCATTATTCCCCCACCTGATACTGATTAATCATCTTTCTAGCAGATTCGGCAGCGAGGGTGGAGGAGCTTTCGCCTAATCTGTCAGCCCAGAACAGGGGGCTCGTCGGTTGCCGGAGGGTAGCTGGGCCCTCGATCTTGGCAATGAGATCAACTCGGCTACCGCCCAGGCCCTCGAAGTCTTGAGCGAGATTCCTGATTTCGTTGGGGATGTCGCGCACCTTGTTCCGTCTGTCCAGCTCTCGATCTATATGCTCTGCTTGCCGACGCCGCATCAGAACCTCCTCCACCGCCTTGGTGGGGCGTCCCCGTGATCGCAGGCAGCTTCCTCTTGCTGGGTGCGGTGCTCGGGTTCTTGTTCATCCGCGCGAACGAAAAGAGTCGAGCGAAGCGCGAAGCCGACGCTCGATGGCACGACATTGTGCGCACGCTCTCAGCAGCCTTACTCGCTCACGCCGAGCGCATCAATGCACTCGTGGAAACCAACAACGGGTACGCAGCCGACGGCCTGGACGACTCCATTCCAGTCAAGGCTCGCGTCGTCGCGGCGATTGAAGATGAACAGTAAGCCATGCGCAACACCGCCAACGAACTCATCATCATCGTGCCCGAGTCGTTCGTGTTTGCCATCGGCGACTTCCTGGGCAAGGTACTCGTTGGAGCGCTTGCGAAGCCGTCAGAGCGTGACAGCTCCCATCAAGGACAGTTCTACAAGCGAAACGCACTACTGGTCGAAGTGCGCCTGCACTTGGGACTCCCGCAGGACGTATAGCGCACTGATACAGTCGCGCATGTGATGCGCACTCCGACGCCCTCCCCGATCCCGTCCCCGCTGGTTGCTGAGATAGCGGAATCCGCAGACAGCCAGTGGTCCAAGTTGTGGTCCGATTTCGGCCCCCTTGCCACGCTCGTGTTGGGTGCTCTTCTCGCGCATCTCACCAACTGGCTAATAGAGAGAAGCAAAGCGAAACAGGCCCACGCGACCAAATGGTATGAAAAGGTTCGTCGACTCAGCAGCTTGGCCGTAGCGGTTGCCAGGACTGTCTATCAAGAGTCGGTAAACCAAGTGGGCTTCACCGAGCCCCAGACCCGGATCAGCAGTCGGAGGCGGACAGTATCTACGCGCCGAGCAGGGAAAGCGCCTTGTCGGCTCACAACAAGCTACTTGAATTGCAGGGACTTGAACCTCATTGCTCCGGGCAGGATCAATAGTGCACTTCTTGGGCTGGTCGCAGCTACCTACCTCGTCGCCGTGAGCGACAATACTAAAGCGGAGGAATCTCGAGAGAAGCTGAGGCTCGAAATCACGGCCTTCATCGAAGCTGTGCGCACGTACCTGGACATCCCCACCGGTACTGGTGCGGTCGCATCGTGACGCCGACGCCCAGCCCATCCCTTCTGGTGGAGCAGATACCCACTGTCGCAGCGGCTCCATGGTGGGGTGTTCCGGTGGTGGCGGGCTCGTTCCTCTTGCTCGGTGGCGTTCTGACTTTCCTCTTCACGCGGTGGAACGAACGGGCCAAGTACGAGCGTGACCGCAACCGAGAAGACACTAAGGAACTGGTCGAATTCGGCGCACAGTTAGTGAACGCCGGAAACGCGGCGCGCGACCTCGCGATGTTGGGCATCGGCCGCTCGGCAGCAGAATTCGCACCGATGGTGGCGAAGCAGGGCGTGAAGTTGATGGACGACTATCAACTAGCAATGACTCGGTTCCGGCTTGTATACCCGGCTGGCATGGATGACGTGCTCAAAGAGCACGCGACCAAGACGATAGCCATGCTCATCCCTCCATACTCCGATGCTGGTCAGGAAGCGTCTGTGCACGAGCAGCGGAAAGCAACCTCTCGGCTCGTAAATGCCCTGCGCGCCTTACAGGGACACAGCCCGATACCTAACGACTTGGGCGGGGAGTCCACGCTCGTAGCGGATGCGCTCCAAGCGATGGACATTCTGATTGAGGAAATCCGGAGTGAATCGAACGCAGGCAAGCATGGAAAGCGCGTCCCGTAGGGCGCTCTCGCTTGCTGTGTGAGGCTTCTAGCTCTCGGGAGTGCTGCACGGATAGGTGACAGTTTGAAGTCACGCCGTCAGTGCGGGGGCCGTGTTCACAGGGTCTCTAGCTCGATGGGCGTCAAACGCCTAACTCGGTGTTAGCGTCTCTGGCCGTGGTAGGTCCGCTCGATCCAGGTCACGATCGCGATGCGCAGCTGTTCCCGGGTGGTCCAGGAGCGGCGATCGAGGACGGTCTTCTGGCACAGGGCGACGAAGGATTCCATGGCGGCGTTGTCGCCGCTGGAGCCGACCCTGCCCATCGATCCGACCATGCGGTGACGCACCAAAGCGCGCATGAGTTCGAGTAGCCCACGATTCGACCGGAGACCACGTCGTTGATGGCGTAGCAGTAGAGCGTGCCTTCCGCGGTCTTGTACTCCGTAATGTCCACCAGCCAGAGCTCGTTCGGCGCCTCAGCGGCGGACACATGCCGCGTTCCGCCGCCGTCGTCGATGACGGCGCAGAGGTCGTCGTGGACGAGCGGCCCGGCGTGCATCCCTTTCCCGCGCCACGCCGCCCGATCCGACATGGATTCGCCCGCATCACGGGACTCGTGGGCGAGGAGCCGGTGGCCAAACTCGAGGCCGTCGTTGAGCGTCGAACAACGCGTTCGCGCGATAAGCCTCCGCCACCTCACTGGGCGTGATGAGATCCGCCAGCCACCGGTCGTAGAGCTCGCGGGAGAGCTTAAGGACCCGACACGTCACCGTCACAGGGATTCCTGCTTCGGCGAGCTCCCTCACGAGCGGGTAGAATCCGTTTCCGGCAGGTTCACCTGCGACAGATACGCCACCGAGCGCCGGAGGACCTCGTTCTCTTGCTCCAGCAGACGGGTTCGCTTCCGCAGTTCACGGATCTCAGCCGCCTCAGCGCGGGACTGGCCGGGCTTGACGCCCTCGTCGACCGCGGCGCGGCCGAGTCACTTCTGCGGCGTCATCGGGTGAACGCCGAAGTCTTTCGCGATCTGCTCGATCGTCACTCCAGGTTCCCGATTTCTCGCGACGCGCATCACGTCAGGGAACTCCGCGGGATAGGGCTTTGGCACAACGCCATCCTTCCGGGCCGCCTCACGGGCAAGCCAGATCAGATGTCACCCATTCGTGCAGCAGTCCCCTTCGCTCTCGCCCCATGATAGCCGGGATCCCAGGTTTGTTCTTTGGTGAATATGGCTCGAACGCAATAACTTCATTCGGAGTGGGTGTCCCCTGATCTGGGTAGAGGGACTGGTCGCAGGAGCGCGACTCAGATGGGATGATTGTGCGACTGATGCAAGTGGCATCCGCGGGTGCACCACTGCAACCACGTTTCATATTTTGGGGGATAATTCGTGTCGAGAACCATTGCTGCGACTGTTGCTGCGCTTGCGCTTATCGTCAGCTTGACGGGGTGCACCGTCGCCCCCGCTTCGCGCGAGGCAACCGCGGGCGCTTCGCCGACGGCTACCGCTGTCGCGAACCAAACCTCGGAACAGAATGCAACGATCAAGGCCTTCGTGACTGCCGCGTTCGGCGACTCATACGAAGTCGCAACTCAGCATGCTTCCCCGGGTTCAGCGGCAGAACGATATGTTGTCCACCAGCAGGCCGTGAACGCGGCCTTCAACGCCAACGGCGATGGTCAGAACGATCCGGCCAATGATCCGACACTCACTTTTGAAGATGGCGTGGTGACCGTCGTGCAAGCCGAGATTGGAACATACACGCTAAGCGACTTCACATTCGATGACGACGGACTCGTAAGTGGTTGGACGGGCAAGAGCGGCACTGTCGAAAGCACTCTCTGGACGCAGCCCTGGGCAGGCGACATTGGCGGGAATACGCTCGAACTTGTGTCGGCGTACAAAGCGAATAGCGGAAGCCTGTTTGTTGTCCTGAAGGCGACCGCCAGCACACAGTCCATCTCGCCGTACGGATATAGTGCAACATACTCTGCATCGGACGGCATCACGTATAGCGTGGTCGGCTCCTCCCAGCCTCAGAGCATCGCCGCAGGATCAGCGGGATACGTCGTGCTCATCTTCGATGGAGCTCCATTCGGAGGCACGGTGAATCTCTCGGGCGCCAGTCCTGAGGACTTCTCTGCGATATGGGCCGCTTCGATCCCAGTCTCCTGAGGACTGACAACGCGGCCCCGCACCCTGGGCTCGTCCGTCGCCCCTAGTATGTCGTCGATCCCGTTCCGCCACCATTCCGCGAATGCAGCTAGCCGAGGTCCGGTCAACTCTCGAAACCGAATGGCGCAGTCGCCCGCACACTCTGCGGCTGGAGGTCACCCTCGCAATCCCGGAGCGTGGTCACGACCGGGCAAGTTGCGCGGATGAGTTATCCACAGATGACCGGCTGCCGTGTGTGAGCGACAGCATGGCCTCGTAGCGTCTCCTCAGTGATGGTGGTGTTCATGGGGGGACGGTGCTGATGCCACCGGTGCTTGCACTGGTGTTGCTGTGGCCTCGTTGAGCCGGTGGGGTGGCTGGGTGGTCGCTCAGCTGGTCGCCTCGGGGTACGGGTCGTCGGTGCTACTGCGCGACACCTGTTTGGGTCGCTGACTGATCTGGTTGCTGGTCGGGATCATTCGCAGTGCAGCTTTGGCGCACTCCGCGCTGTATCTCCGCCGCAAAGCCCGGCTGCCAGTCGCTACACCGCGTTCAGCGATGACGGACGGCGCCCCGTTCGACCTCTCGCCGCACCGCCAGTCGCGGTAGGCCCGCTGGTTTCGAGTTCTGCCGACATTCCGGACACATCACCCCGGTCGCCGGGCTCGGGTCGTCGGCGATCCTGGAGCTGGCGAACAACATGCTTTATGTGGTCCTGACAATCTGCGCGATCCGTGTCGTGTTCTCTGCGGCGTGTATCGCGTTGGGGTGGTTCGTCAAGAACGGCACCCTGAAATCCGCCGGCATCACCGGGGCGATCTGCGGTGTTGCGGCGGCTGCAGTTGCGGCTAGCACGACGGCGTTGGTCAACTTCGGCGCGAACCTCCAACTCCTGTGATGACGATGCTGCCGACCGGGGAGGGGTTCGCGATTCCGCAGTTCGGGTGCGGGCCAGCCGACATTCCGTGTATGGCGCAGGAGGCTGCGACCCGGGTGATCGGTGGTGGGATCGTCGGACTCGGGGACTTCATGACCGACATGCTCGCAAACGCGTTCATCGGCAGCCGCCCCGCGGAGTCGAGTTGGGAGGTGGCAGATGGGCAGTTCTGGTTCTGGATCGCGACGATGGGGCTTGTCACGGCGATTGTCGCCTTGTTCCAGATCGCTCCTGCCGTCGTGTTGCGCGACGGGCGCCGGATTGGGCAGATCGCCGCAGGCCTGGTGGTGGCGGTGCCGGCGAGTGTCGCTGGCGTGTACGTGATGCAGCAGTTCGTGGTCCTGGGCGGTGAGACCACTGACGCTCTCGTCGCGACGGTGCAGGATCAGAGCCTGGGGACCGCGCTGCTGCGGATGTTTGGCTACACGACTGTCGCAGGCGAGACGATTGCGAACGAGGACGGAGGCATCGTCGAGGCGTTGCGGCCAGCGACGAACGCGGTCCCGTCGACGATCATCGGCCAGTACGTGATCGTCCTGCTGATTCTCGGCATCATGGCGATCGCGGCGCTGTTCTTGTACGTGTCAATGGCGATCCGCTCATTCGGGCTCGTTGCGTTGGCCGCGACGGGACCGGTCGGTTTGATGATGGTCGGTCAACCGAAGTTCGCGGTGTGGGCGACACGGTGGGCGAACCTCACCATCGGGCTGATTATCGCCGAACCTCTTGCCGCCGCGATCCTCGTGCTCACCATCCGCCTCACAGCCCGGTCGACGAATGTCGGGGTGATGATCGTGTCTGCCGGGATCGTGTTCGCTGCCGCATTCGCCCCACTGTGGGCGGTGCGCCTCGTGTCGTTCGCCGGGGACGAGGTGAAACACTCGCTGCAGGCTCGCCCGCACCCGTCTGCCCGAGCGCAGTCCGCAGTGCGCGTCGTCGGGAAGCGGTCGTCCGTGGGGTCCGTTGCTACAGCCGTTGCTGCAATTGCGGCGCAATTCGACCGATGACGCATTACGCCAGCCGCAGGTGATGAAAAACAGCCGCTGACCTGGGGTTTCCAGGGCAACGGCCGGGTGTAGCAAGTGGAGCCGCCCAAGGGAATCGAACCCTTGACCTTCTCATTACGAGTGAGATGCTCTGCCGACTGAGCTAGGGCGGCGTGTGCGCAGGTTGCCCGGCGCACGAGTATCCATGTTAGCGCAGCTTTTGCACCGTCGTGTACAACTCCGAGAACGAACGCCTGATCCGCTCGGCGAGCGAGCCTGGGTTCGGCGAATCGGCCCAGCAGCGCCAGGCGTGGCGAAGGCCGGCGAAGCCCACCATCGTGATCATCCAGCACCGGTCGAAGAGCGCCTCAGCATCACGTTCGAGCTCGGGATCGTCGTTCAGCACGCGTCGCTCGACCACCTTGTACAGGCCCTCCTCGAAGCCGCGCATGCTGGCGATCCGAGCACCGAGCAGGTGCGGGTGCTCGCGCAGCACGTCCTTCCGGAGGTGGTGGATCTCGATGTCCTCATCGGCGTCGCCGACCGTCCGTGCGAGCAGCTCCCCGAGACCTGCGAGGACATCGGACGCGGGCCCGGCGGTCAGGAACGCCTCGAGGGCGTCACCGTCCGGAATCAGCGGGATGTCGCCGATGAGCGCCTCCTCCTTGGTACCGAAGTAGTTGAAGAAGGTGCGCGGCGACACCTCCGCCCGGCGACTCACCTCCTCGACCGTCACGTTCTCCAGACCGCGCTCGGCCGCGAGCGTCAGCACGGCGTGCTGGATCGCACGGCGCGTCGCGATCCGCTTCCGTTCGCGAAGCCCCGGCTCCACAGGCGCAGTCATCGTCATGCTCTGGCTGTCAGCTGCACATCGGATCGGACGTGGGCACCGTGCCGTCGATGAGATAGTCGTCGACGGCGGCGTTCACGCAGGAACTGCCCTTGTTGTAGCCGGTGTGACCCTCGCCCTTGTACGTCACGAGCTGGCCCTGGTCGAGCTGCTCAGCGAGGTTCTGCGCCCACACGTACGGGGTCGCGGGGTCGTTCGTGGTACCGACGACGAGGATCGGCGCTGCGCCCTTCGCGTGGATCTCCGTGCGCTCCGTGCGGGTCTTGTACGGCCAGTTCGCACAGAACGTGTCGCCGTAGGCCATGTACTCGCCGATCACGGGCGCCGCCTCCTGCAGCTGCTTCGCCTCGTCGGCCATCTTCGTCTTGTCGTCGTCGTAGCTGTAGTCGAGGCAGTTGATCGCGTTGAACGCCTCCGTCTGGTTGTCGGAGTACTTCCCGGACTCGCTGCGACCGTTGTAGCCGTCGGCGAACTGGAACGCGATGTCGGTCCCGCCCTGCATGACCTCGTCGAACATCTGGCTGAGGTACGGCCAGGCGTCCGCCTGGTACAGCGGGTAGATGATCGCGGTGAGCAGCGTGTTCCCGCCGAGCTCACGGCCGTCGTCGGCGGGGATCGGGTTGGCGTCGACCTCGTCGAGCAGGGTCTTGATCTCCGTCATCGCGTCGTCGACGGAGCCGCTGAAGGGGCAGTCCTTGCCCGTCATGCAGTCCTCGAGGTAGGCGCGCAGAGCACTCTCGAACCCCTTCGCCTGCTCCTTGACGACCTCGAAGTTGGTGGTCGAGGGGTCGATCGCTCCGTCGAGCACGAGACGCCCGACGTTCTTCGGGAACAGCTCCGCGTAGGTGGCGCCGAGGAAGGTGCCGTACGAGTAGCCGAGGTAGGAGAGCTGCTTGTCGCCCACCGCGGCACGCAGCATGTCGAGGTCCTTCGCTGCACTCTGCGTGTCGACGAACTCGAGCAGTTTGCCGGTCTCCTCCGAGCAGGCATCACCGAAGTCCTTCGCCGCCTTCTCGTTCGCCGCGATCCACTCGTCGGAGCCGCGCTCCCCCGGAGTGATGTCGTAGAGGTAGGCGTCCATCTCGGAGTCGCTCAAGCACGCGACGGGAGTCGAGCGCCCCACGCCGCGAGGGTCGAAGCCGACGACGTCGAAGTTCTGCTGCAGTTCCTCATCGACGGCGAAGTCGAGGCTGTCGGCGACGAGGCTGTACCCGGAACCGCCCGGCCCGCCGGGGTTCATGAACAGCGAACCGATCGGCTTGCCGTTCGTCGCCTGGTGGCGGACGAGCGCGAGCGACAGGTCGCCGCCCTCCGGGTTGTCCCAGTCGATGGGCGCCTTCGCGGTGGCGCACTCGAAGCCGTCGGCGCAACCGCTGGTCTTCCAGTCGAGCTCCTGCTCGTAGTAGGGCTTGAGCGCTGCGTCGACATCGCTCTCGACCGGCGAGGACGAAGACGACGGCTGGGCCTTCGGCGGCAGGAACGCCGTGACACAGCCGTTCAGGGCGAGCGCGGCGACCGCGAGCCCGGCCACCAGCGCGACCCTCCTGGCTCGGCGCGGAACGTGCCCTCGCGGACTGCGAGCACCCGCCGCTCCGGTCGAGGCCGACGGCTGCTGCCTGGGCGAAGTCACAGAGGCTCCCTACCGGACCGCCGACACGAGCATGGCTTCCAGAGCCAGCGCGGGAGCGACGTTCCCTTCGATTCGTTCACGGGCGACCGAGATCGCCTCCAAGGTTTCGATCGTAACCGTCGGCGTCGTCCGGCGAGCGGCTTCCTCCAGTTCCGGACGCAATTCACGGTTGATGATGGTGCTGTCGTGGCCGAGCTGCAGCAACACGACGTCGCGGTAGAGCGACAACAGGTCGACCATGATGCGGTCGAGGCCGTCGCGGAGGCTCCTGGTGGCCCGACGCTTCTGGTCCTCCTCCATGGCCCGCAGCTGCGAGCGGAGGGCCGGCGGCACCGACTGTCCCGGCTCCACACCCAGCGAGCGCAAGGTGCTCTCCCGCTCCTCCTCGTCACGTGAGGAGGTGTACGCCTTCGCATCGTCACCGGCGAGCTCGAGCAGTCGGCCGGCGGTGACGACGGCTTGCCCGGCGCTCCGGATGTCGAGGACCGCTCGAAGCGTGGACTCGCGCCGCTGCCGAGCGCCGGGGTCGGTGGCGAGCCGATGCGCCATCCCGACATGGCTCTGGGCCTCGCGGGCGGCACGCTCGGCGATGTCGTGCGGCACGCCGTCGCGACGCTCCAACAGTTCGGCGACGTCGTCGACGGTCGGCACACCGAGGCGGATCGAGCGGACGCGCGAGCGGATGGTCGGGAGGAGGTCGGCCTCGCTCGGAGCGCACAACACCCAGACGGTGCTGCTCGGCGGCTCCTCCAACGACTTGAGCAGCAGGTTGGAGGTGCGCTCCGTCATGCGGTCGGCGTCCTCCACCACCATGACGCGGAATCGCCCGACGGATGGTGCCCGGTAGGCATTCCGGACGAGATCGCGGACCTCGTCGATGGTGATGATGACGCGATCGGTGCTGAGCGCTGAGAGGTCGGGGTGGGTGCGCGCCTGCACCTGGCGCCGGGTGACGTCGTCGCCACCCGGTTCACGGCTGAGGAGTGCGGCAGCGAACGCGTAGGCGAGCGTGGACCGGCCGGAACCGGGCGGACCGGTGATGAGCCAGGCGTGCGTGAGTCCTCTGGGCGCGACCGGGTCCGACGCGGCTTGCAGGAGCTCGATCGCGTCGCGTTGACCCGTCAAGTCGGTCCAGGAAGCCATGTGTCTACGATACCCGGCGGCACCGACGCGAGGCGTGCCGCCGTCCGCTCACTGAGCGCAGGGGGAACAGGTCGACCTAGAGCAGCGGCGCGATGCGCCCGCGGATCTCGGCGGCGAGCGCCTCGGGCTGCAGCCCGGCGTCCACCACGAGGAACCGCTCGGGCTCCGCAGCGGCGAGCGCCAGGAACGACTCCCGTACCCTCGTGTGGAAGTCCTGCGCCTCGGCCTCGAGTCGGTCGAAACGCTTGTTGGCGTTGTCGAGGCGGCCGCGGGCCGTCGCGACGTCGAGGTCGAGCAGCACGGTCACGTCCGGCAGCAGCCCTTCGGCCGCCCACATCGAGATGCCGCGGATCTCCTCGGCGTCGAGCACCCGGCCGCTGCCCTGGTAGGCGACGGAGGAGTCGAGGTACCGGTCCTGGAGCACGATCTCGCCGCGGGCGAGTGCCGGCCGCACCACGGTCGCGATGTGGTGTGCGCGGTCTGCCGCGTACAGCAGCGCCTCGGCGCGAGGGCTGATGTCGCCGCGGTGGTGCAGCACGATCTCGCGGATCTCGACGCCGAGCTCGCTCCCGCCGGGCTCGCGCGTGCGCACCACGGTGCGACCCTGTTGCTCGAACCACTCGCTCAGCAGGCTCGCCTGGGTCGATTTCCCGACGCCGTCGCCGCCCTCGAGCGTGATGAAGAGTCCTCGTGGACTCACGTCCTCGCTCACGTGGCGGATGCCGCCTGCTCTGCAGCAGCCTTGTTGGCGGCCCTCGTCGCGGCAGCCTTCTTCGCGGCGGCGGAGCGTGCAGCCGACGTCGTCGACGAAGCCTTCGCCGTCGCGGTCTTGGTGGTCGCGGCCTTCTTGGCGGGAGCCTTCTTCGCGGGCGCCTTCTTGGCTGGAGCCTTCTTCGCCTTCGGCTTCGCCGGGCCCTTCGCACGCTTGTCGGCGAGGATCTGGACAGCGCGCTCGAAGTCGACGTCCTCGACCTGCTCACCACGCGGGATGGTCGCGTTGGTGATGCCGTCGGTCACGTAGGCGCCGAACCGGCCGTCCTTGATCTTGATCGGCTTGCCGCTCTCCGGGTCCGCTTCGAACTCCTTGAGCGCGCTCGACGCTTTCCGAGCACCGTACTTCGGCTGTGCGAACAGCTCGATGGCACCGGGCAGGTCGATCGAGAAGATCTCGTCCTCGGAGGTGAGCGACCGGGTGTCGGTGCCCTTCTTCAGGTACGGACCGTATCGGCCGTTCTGAGCGAGGATCTCGTCGCCGGACTCGGGGTCGGCGCCGACGACGCGCGGCAGGTCGAGCAGTTTGAGTGCGGTGTCGAGGTCGATGGTCGCGAGGTCCATCGACTTGAAGATCGACGCGGTGCGTGGCTTCTCAGCCGCGGCCTTCTTCTTCGCAGGGGCCTTCTTCGCCGGCGCCTTGGCGTCGGTCACCTCACCGGTCGCCGAGTCGACGACGATCTCGGCTTCGGGCTCGGGGTCGACCTCGGTGATGTACGGACCGAAGCGGCCGTCCTTCGCGACGATCTGCTTGCCGGTGTCGGGGTTCAGTCCGATGACGCGGTCGCCGACGACGGGTGCGTCGATGAGCTCGTGGGCCTTCTCGGGCGTGAGTTCGTCGGGAGCGAGGTCTTCCGGCAGGTTGACGCGACGAGGGGTCGGCGCTTCCTCACCCTCGGCCGGCGGCGGGCCGTCGGGGGTGACCTCGAGATACGGGCCGTACTTGCCGATGCGCAGGGTCACGCCGTCGTCGATGACGATCGAGTTGATCCGACGGGCGTCGATGTCACCGAGGTTGTCGATGACCTGGCGGAGGCCGCGGCCCGCTTCGTCGCCGAAGTAGAAGCCCTTCAGCCAGTCGACCCGGTCGACCGAGCCACCGGCGATGCGGTCGAGGTCGTTCTCCATCTCAGCGGTGAAGTCGTACTCGACGAGTTCTTCGAAGTACTCCTCCAGCAGCCGGACCACGCTGAACGCGACCCAGCTCGGGATGAGCGCCTGGCCACGTTGCGTGACGTAGCCGCGGTCGATGATGGTGGAGATGATCGACGCGAAGGTCGAGGGGCGGCCGATGCCGAGCTCCTCGAGTCGCTTCACGAGGCTGGCCTCCGTGTAGCGCGGCGGCGGGGACGTCTCGTGGCCCTTGGCCTCCGGGTCCTCGATGCCGAGCTGCTGACCTTCCGTCAGCGGCGGGAGCTTCGCGTCGGACTGATCGTCGCTCGCGTTCCGGTCTTCGTCCTGACCTTCCTCGTAGGCGGCGAGGAAGCCTCGGAAGGTGATGACCGTTCCGGAGGCGGTGAACTCCGCACGCCCGACCTCGGTCGCGGCCTCCAGCGTGATCGTCGCGGTGGAACCCTTCGCATCACCCATCTGGCTGGCGACGGTGCGCTTCCAGATCAGGTCGTAGAGCTTGAAGTCGTTGCCACGGAGCGTCGATGCGAGCGAGGACGGCGTGCGGAAGGTGTCACCGGAGGGACGGATCGCCTCGTGCGCCTCCTGCGCGTTCTTGCTCTTGCCCGAGTACAGACGCGGCTTGTCGGGGACGGTCTCTGCGCCGTAGAGGTCTGCCGCCTGCTTGCGTGCCGCGTTGATCGCCTGTTGGCTGAGCGACGGCGAGTCGGTACGCATGTAGGTGATGTAGCCGTTCTCGTACAACGACTGGGCGACGCTCATCGTCTGGCGCGCGGAGAAGCGCAGCTTGCGGCCGGCCTCCTGTTGCAGCGTCGAGGTCGTGAACGGTGCGGCCGGCCGCCGCGAGTAGGGCTTCGACTCGACCGAGAGCACGGTGGCCTTCGACTGCTCGAGCGCTGCGGCGAGCGCCGTGGCTCGCTGTTCGTCGAGGGTGACGGCGCTGCCCTTGAGCTTGCCGAGGTCGTCGAAGTCGCGGCCGGTGGCGATGCGTTCGCCGTCGAGGCGGACGAGGCGCGCGCTGAACGGCGCCCCGGTGGCGTCGGCGCCGGGCAGGAAGCGGGCGATGACGTCCCAGTACGAGGCGGCGCGGAAGGCCAGGCGCTCGCGTTCGCGGTCGACGACGAGACGGGTCGCAGCGGACTGCACGCGGCCGGCGCTGAGACCTGGGCCCACCTTGCGCCAGAGCACCGGCGAGATCTCGTAGCCGTAGAGGCGGTCGAGGATGCGGCGGGTCTCCTGTGCGTCGACGAGGTCGGTGTCGAGCGGACGGGTCTTGTCCTTGGCGGCGAGGATCGCGTCCTTGGTGATCTCGTGGAACACCATGCGGCTCACGGGGACCTTCGGCTGCAGCACCTGGAGCAGGTGCCAGGCGATGGCCTCGCCTTCGCGGTCCTCATCAGTCGCCAGGAGGAGTTCGTCGGCGTTCTTGAGGGCCCGCTTGAGGTCAGCGACGGTCTTCTTCTTCGCGTCGGAGACGACGTAGTACGGTTCGAAGCCGTTGTCGACGTCGACCGAGAACTTGCCGAGAGAGCCCTTCTTGAGCTCGGGCGGAAGGTTCTTCGGCTCGATGAGGTCGCGGATGTGACCGACCGAGGACAGCACCTCATAGTCATCGCCGAGGTATCCGGCGATGGACTTCATCTTTGTCGGTGACTCTACGATCACGAGTTTCTTGCCTGCCACGAGGCTCCTTCCATCAGCCACACCATACACACGTGCACAGCAGGCTTGTCCAATCGGGTGTGAGTCGGGACGGGTGTCCATCCCCTTGCGTTCTGCGGTGTTCGGAGCAGAATGTGTGCCATGAGTACCCAGACGAGCAGTTACACCGTGAAGTTGACCGACGGTCCGCTGGAGGGCAAGACCATCTCCGCCCAGCTCTCCGATGCCGGTTCGCCGACGCCGACCGTCGACGTACCGAGTGGCACGTCCGGCAAGGTCTACCGCTATGCGCGGACCACCGGGCAGGAGTACGACGACTCTGGCGCGCCGAGCGCGGTCGACTACCGCTTCTTGGAGGCGGTGTTCACCTCCTCGGAGAGCAGCTGACGATCCGTCGCCACTACCTCTTTATATAGGGCGGCTCCGGGCACGCTGACCAGCGCCGCTGCTTCACGGCGGTGGTCCGGCCCTCGCAGCGACAGTGATCGAGCCCCAGTGGGTGTCGACCGAGGCATCGACGCGCACCGTCGGCCCGTCGACGACACAGGTGTCGAGGACGGCCCGATTGCGTGCGGCGACCCTCCAGGCAGTCTCGCAGGGGAAGCCTGGGAGTCGGCCCGACACCGTGTCTGCTGCGGCGAGCGCTGCGGCGTCTGCGGCGTTGGCCGCCTGCTGGTGTGCGGCGAACAGCGAACAGACCGGGATCGCCGCCAGCAGCAGTGCGACGAGGGCCCCGAGGACGCCGATCGCGAGGATCGAACCGGACCCGCCCTCGTGATGCAGCGAACGGGTCGTCATCGTCCGGCATCCATGGCGCAGGCCTCGGCTTGCACAGGGATCCATGCGGCCGCTCCGGAGGCGGCATCCGCGCTGACCCGGACACAGACGAGGTCGCCCTCCGCCCCGCTCGTCATGCTCGCGCCGGGAAGCGCCCGTTCGACCCGGGCCGCTGCGGTCCCGTGATCGTCGCCCCGCCCGAGACTGCGTGCTCCGTCGGCGGCGGCATCGGCCGCCCGCAGCTGCAGCACGCCGAGTTGCAGGGCTGACAGCCCCATCGCGAGCACGAGGACGACGGCGGGGACCACGACCGCGAACTCCGCGGTCACCGCACCGTCCTCCGAGGCGGCGGCCATCCGTCGGATCCGCACGGTTCAGCCGTTCGCGGTGAGGGCACGGCGGATCAGGTCGGTGAGGATGCCCCGCACCTCGTCGCCTCGGAGGATCGCCACGAGGAGCCCGGCGAAGCCCACGGCCGCCATCGTCGCGACCGCGTACTCGGCCGTCGCCGAGCCTCGCTCGTCGTGCAGCAGACGCTGCAACGCGCTGCCCGCTTCCCGCCCCATCCCCCGGATGCTGATGCTCATGGTGTTCCTTCCTCGGCACCGAAGTGCACTGCTCGTGGCACGAACCCTTCCATGGTGACCGCCCCGCCGCGCTGCTGGCGTCGACTCCGGCCGATCCGCGAAAACAGACACGCGGGATTGCTCTGTGGAGGACGCTCCGGCGGCGCACACGCTCAGAACCCCAGGGCCGTCGAGCTGAGCACACTGAGCAGGAGCGGTGCGACCCCGACGAGCAGGAACGCCGGGAGCACGCAGACACCCAGCGGGATCATCAGTCTCGTCGCGAGCACAGCCGCCGCGCGCTCACCATCGGACCGCGCCTGATCACGCAGTTGTTCCGCCTCGCTCCGCAGGAGTTCCCCCGCTGGGATTCCCGCACGAGCCGACAGGGCGATCACCCGGGCGACCACCCGGTCGTCGTGCGGGACGGCGAAGCGTCGGCAGGCGTCCTGGACGAGTGCCTGCGCGGCCGACGCGGAACCGCCGCCGGCCATCGCGACCGCGACGAGGTCGAGCGACAGCCCTGGCGCCGGGTCGCGCCGTGCCGCGCGCGCGGTGAGCGCGGCACTCCACCGACCGCCGGCGACGAGGAACCCGATTCCGAGTGCCGAGCAGCACAGACCGGGCACCGTGGTGAGCAGGGTTCCCACCGTGTCGAAACCGAGCATCATTCCGAGGACGATGGCGACGAGGGGCAACCAGAGCACGAGGCGGGCTGTGGCGGCCGGTCCCGCCATCGCCGTGCCGACATCGCGGCCGATGCGGTCGAGCTCCCGCAACGAGCCGGCCAGGTCTCTGAGGCACACACCGAGTGGCGCTCCTGACGCCGCGGCGACCTGCCAGGCGGCGGCGAGCGCAGCCCAGGCCGTCCGGACGCCGTCGCCTGCCTCCCGATCGACGACCATCTCGATGGCCGCAGCGACGTCGCCGCCCTCCGCTGCAGCAACGGCCACGGCGTGCAGACTCCGGGCATCCTCGTGGCGATCGTCTGTTCCACCCGGGTCTTCCTCCGATGCCGCGTCATCCCCTGTGCCCGTTGCCTCCTCGGCGAGGTGCGACCAGGCGCTCGCCGGTGCGACGCCCGCGCCCAGGAGGACGGCGAGTCGTCTCGTGAGGAGTGCGACCCGTGCCGCACCGTCGTCGTCGGGCGGCTGCGCCCCGGGGAGCGATGAGCGGACCCTCGCCAGCACCGCGAGCGGCGTCACTGCAGCTCCGCCACCGAGAGCCGCCCGTGCGCATCGAGGACGAGTCGTCCGACCGCGTCTACGCGCCGACCGGCGGGCGTACGAGCGAGGTGCACGATCAGTCCGATGGCACTCGTCGCCTGTCGGGCCACGGCCTCCTGGCTCATTCCGGCAAGCGCACCGAGCGCTTCCAGTCGAGCGGGCACGTCGGTCAACGAATTCGCGTGGAGGGTGCCGGCGCCGCCGTCGTGGCCGGTGTTGAGCGCTGACAGGAGCTCGCGCACCTCCGGTCCACGGCATTCCCCCAGGACGAGTCGGTCGGGCCGCATTCGCAACGCCTCTCTGAGCAGACGCTCGAGGTCGATCCCGCCCGCTCCCTCGAGGTTCGCCTGCCTCGACTGCAGCGCGACGACGTGCGGGTGGAGGATGCGCAGCTCGGCGACGTCCTCGATGACGACGAGGCGCTCGGCCGTCGAGGCGAGCCCGAGCAGCGCACCGAGCAACGTCGTCTTCCCCGAGCCTCCCGCGCCGGTGATCAGGATGTTCGTTCGTGCCGCGACAGCTTCGCGCAGGAGTTCCGCCACAGCAGCAGGGAACATGCCGACGCGCTCCAGGGCGTCGAATCCGAGCGCCTCGTCACGTGGCACGCGGATCGACAGGAGGGTGCCGCGCGAGGACACCGGTGGGAGCACCGCATGCACTCGGACACCGTCCTGCAACCGGACGTCGACGCAGGGTGTCGCTTCATCGACGTGCCTGCCGCCCCGGGCGACGAGACGGGTCGCCAGCGCACGGATCGTCGCCTCATCCGAGCACCACCCGGCCTCGCGCACGAGCCCGGCACCATGGTCGAGCCACAACCCGGACTCACCGTTGACGAAGAGGTCGGTCACGCCCGGGTCGGCGAGGTACGGGGCGAGCGCACCGAAGTCGGCGAGCGCAGCGGGGCCTCGGGAGGGCTGGTCCCCGCCTCCGGCTTCCGCCGGGTCGACGTCGTCCTCCTCCTCCGGTGGGCACGGCGGACGGGCGGCGACGAATCGATCGGACATGCTGGCGAGCGTAGGGCGCGGTGCGGCACCCGAATCCGCCGGCGCCGGTCATCGACGACAGACGAAGCGGTCGAGCATCCTGTGGAGGACGGTCGCGCCTAGCGACCGATCGTGGAGGCGCGGACGATGAGGTCCGCACCGATCACCGGCGCTGCCTCGATCTCGCGCCCCTCGATCCGGGCGAGCAGCTGAGCGGCTCCCGCGCGCCCGAGGGCCTCGCCCGGCAGTCGCACACTCGTCAGCGGCGGGTCGCTGATGACCGACGACGCGAGGTCGTCGAACCCCGCGACCGCGAGTTCCCCTGGCACCGGCATACCCATCAGTCGCGCCGACTGCAGCACGCCGTATGCGTGGGTGTCGGTCGCGCACACGATGGCGGTGACGCCGACGTCCCGCCACCGCGGCCAGCTGTCGACGAACGCGGCCGACGCCGCATCGACGTCGATGATGCTCTCCGCACGGTCGTCGACGTGCACGCGCATGCCACGGACGGCGGCCTCGCGCTCCAGCAGGAGGCGTCGGAGGAGGAAGGTGTCCGTCGCCGTCCGCCCGCCGAGGTAGCCGATCTGGCGATGGCCGAGCACGTGGAGATGGTCGAGGAGCTGCCGGACCCCACCGAGCAGGTCGAAGTCCACCGATGCAGCCCGGTACCGAGCCGACGACGCGGACGGCGCTGCTGCGGTGGCCGAAGACGGCTCGACGGCCTCAGCAGCGACGTCCGGCAGCCGCGGGGCGTCGAGCAGGACGAGGGCGGCATCGAGTCGCAGCTCGTCGAGGAACGCCTCACTCGGCGCGTCGACGACGACACCGGCCGGTCGCAGCGCCGCCAGCCGGCTGAGCGCGGACACCGTCGGGACGTCGCCCTCGCCGGTGACCGACACGAGGAGTTGATACGCGTCGCCGAGGCCCGCCCGCAAGCCACGGATGACGGCACCGAAGTAGGGGTTCGAAGCGTCGGGTGTGACGAACACGACGAGGTTGCTCGAACCGCTCGCGAGCGCACTGGCGGCATGGTCGACGACGTAGCCGAGATCGGCGATCGCCTGACGCACGCGTTCGGCGTTCTGCGCCGACACGTGCCCGGCCTCCTTGCCGTTGGCGACGAGCGAGACAGCGGCGACCGAGGTCCCCGCGCGTTCGGCCACCATGGCGGCCGTCACGCGGCGAGGGCTGCGCGGGCTGGGTTCGTTCGTCGCTGCTGGCACCTGTCGATCGTATCGGCAGCACCGGAACCACCTGTGGAGCATGGTCGATTGGCGAACCTAAAGCGCTTCACGTATGCTGCCAGCAGCGAACCTGAAGCGCTTTACGCACTTTGGGCGAGAACCCCCGCAACCCCAACGATGTGGAGAACCATGCCCCGCAAGATCATCCTCGACTGCGACCCAGGACACGACGACGCGATCGCCATCCTGCTCGCCCACGGCAACCCCGAAGTCGAACTGCTCGCCGTGACGACCGTCGTCGGCAACCAGACCCTGCCGAAGGTCACGAGGAACGCCCTCGCCGTCGCGCGCATCGCCGGGATCACCGACGTGCCCTTCGCCGCCGGCGCAGACCGCCCCCTCGTCCGCCCGCTCGAGAACGCGCCGGACATCCACGGGGAGTCCGGCATGGACGGCCCCGTCCTGCCAGAGCCCGCGATCGAGCTCGACGGACGTCACGCCGTCGACCTCATCATCGACCTCGTCATGTCGCACGAGCCGGGCGAGATCACGCTCGTCCCCACCGGCGGCCTCACGAACATCGCCCTCGCCGCCCGCAAGGAACCACGCATCGTCGAACGGGTGCGGGAGGTCGTCCTCATGGGCGGCGGCTACCACGTCGGCAACTGGTCTGCAGTGGCGGAGTTCAACATCAAGATCGACCCGGAGGCCGCCCACATCGTCTTCAACGAGGCGTGGCCCGTCGTGATGGTCGGCCTCGACCTCACCCACCAGGCTCTCGCGACCCCCGCGGTGGCCGAACGGATCGCCGCCATCGGCACCGGCCCGTCGCGCTTCGTCGGCGAGCTCCTCGAGTTCTTCGGCACCACGTACAAGGACGCACAGGGCTTCGACAGCCCACCGGTCCACGATCCGTGCGCCGTCGCCTACGTGATCGACCCCACGATCGTGAAGACCGTCAAGGTCCCGATCGACATCGAGCTCACCGGCACCCTCACCCTCGGCATGACCGTCGCCGACTTCCGGAGTCCGGCTCCGGACGACTGCTCGACGTGGGCGGCGACGGAGCTCGACGCCGACCGCTTCTGGGCCCTCGTCACCGACGCCCTCGAGACCATCGGGGAGGTCGAGCTGTGAGCACCGAGTCGACTCAGAACCGTCTGAGCTCCACGAAGCCCGCCGTGCGCGTCGGCGCCCTCATGACCGCGCTGCTCGCAGCCTGCGTCGCCTTCCAACTGAACGCGAGCATGCTGAGCCCCGCGCTCGTCAGCATGGCCCGTGAACTGAACACCGACGACGCCACCATCGGCCTGTCGCAGACGATGTTCTTCACCACCGCGGCATTGTTCTCCGTGTTCCTCCCCCGACTCAGCGACATCATCGGCCGTAAGCGCGTCCTCACCGCGATGCTCGTCATCATGCTGGTCGGAACCGTCGTCGCAGCGCTCGCCGTGAACGTCGAGATGCTGTTCGTCGGCCGCATCATCCAGGGCGTCTCCGGGCCCGTGGTGCCGATCACGCTCCTGATGCTCCGCGCCGAGGTCACCGACCCGAAGCGCTACGGCGCGATGATGGGCCTCATCACGGCGGTCAACGGCGGAATCGCCGGGATCGACGCGCTCGCCGGCGGCTGGCTCGTCACGAACCACGGCTTCCGTTCCGTGTTCTGGACGATGGCCGTGGTTGCGGCCGTCGCGATCGTCTTCGTCATCCTGTGGGCGGCGAACTCGCAGCCGTCCAAGGGGACCCGGATGGACTGGTGGGGCGTGCTCCCGTTGGTCGTCTCGATCGCGGCGCTGCTCACGGCGTTCAACGAAGCCGGCAAGTTGGCAGCGGCGAACTGGCTGCTCGTCGGCGGGTTCATCGTCCTCGCCCTGGTCGCCTTCGGCGTCTTCTGGACGATCGAGAACCGCGTCGCCGAGCCGCTGGTCGCGACGAAGTACCTGCGCCAGCGCAGCACCTGGGCGCTCCTGCTCACCACACTGCTCACGATGACCGGCGTCTTCGCGGTCGCCAACGGTCTCGTCACCTCGATCGCGCAGAACGCCGACGCAGGGTTCAGCATGGAAGCCGACCTCGCGTCGCTCGCCTTCCTCACGCCGTACGCGCTCGTCGGTTGGCTCGTCGGACCGTTCGCCGGCCGCCTGGCACCCACCCTCGGCTACCTGAACGTGCTGCGGATCGGACTCATCGGTTCCATCGTCTCGATCGTCATCATGGCGCTCGTCGGCGTGCACTCGCTGCCCGTCCTCATCGCGACGACGGTCCTCATCGGCGCGACCTACGCGGGCATCGGCAACATCATGTTGAACGGCCTCGGCATCGTGCTGTCGCCGAAGGACAACCCCGGGTTCCTCCCGGGCCTCAACGCCGGCGCGTTCAACCTCGGCGCCGGCCTGAGCTTCGTGGTCCTCCCCGCGGTCCAGATCGCCGTCGCCCCGGCGGGCGGCACTACCACCAGCGGCTACACGAGTGCGATGCTGGTGGGCGCAGGCATCACCGCGGTCGCCCTGCTGGTCTCGTTCCTCATCCCGAAGCCGGTGAACGCCGAGGTCGGATCCGCCGACACCGTCGACGCGACCCCCGCCCGCGCAGAGAGGTAGCAATGCAGAGCTCACGCATCGTCGTCGTCGGTTCGTTGAACGCAGACCTCGTCGTCAGGACACCCCGATTCCCGCAGCCGGGTGAGACGCTCACCGGCTCGGAACTCGTGGTCATCCCGGGCGGCAAGGGCGCGAACCAGTCGGTCGCTGCCGGCCGATTGGGTGGCGACGTCACGATGATCGGCGCGGTCGGCGACGACGCGAACGGAACCCTCCTGCTCGGTTCGCTCTCCGAGGCCGGTGTCGACGTGAGCCGCGTCGCGAAGCGCACGGACGTCGCGACCGGCACCGCCGTGATCACCGTGGACGACGCCGGGGAGAACACGATCATCGTCTCCCCCGGCGCCAACGGAACGCTCAGCACCGAGCGCATCGGCGACGCCTGGCAGGCGCTCGACGGCGCGGGCGTGCTCTGCCTGTGTCTCGAGGTGCCGTTGCCCACGGTCCTCGAGGCGGCACGGCGAGGCGCTTCGGCCGGGGCGCTCGTCCTCCTGAACCTCTCGCCCTACGGCGCGGTGCCGACGGAGCTGCTCGCATCGACCGGTGTCCTCCTCGTCAACGAGCACGAGGCCACAGACCTCGCGGGAGTCGATCCGCAGACCGCGGGCTGGCCTGCCACCGCGGAGGCCCTGCGCGAGCGCGGCATCACGAGGGCCGTCATCACCACGGGCGCGGCCGGCAGCATCGTCGTGGACGGCGATGCGGCAGTGGTCGCCGTGCCGTCGCCGAAGGTGGACGCCGTGGACACCACGGGGTGCGGCGATGCGTTCATGGGGTCGCTCGCGCTGCGACTCGCGGCCGGCGACGCGCTCGTCGAAGCGGCACGCTACGCGTCGACGGTCGGCAGCTACGCCGCGACCGGCGAGGGCGCGCAGGCCTCGTACCCCGACGAGGCCCAGCTCACAGCGTTTCTCGAGCAGCACCCGGTGGCCGACGCGTAGCCGGCAGCAGGAGCGCAGCAGAGCGCCCGCGACGGCCTGGAGACAGGTCGCGGGCGCTCTGCGTCGCAGCCTCCCGGCCGTGTGGCCGTCCAGCCTGCAGACAGAAGAAGGCGGCACCCATTGGGGGGAATGGGTGCCGCCTCTACGGTGCCGGATTGGGGGGAATCGCTGGCACCGCACGCACGAATGTGTATTCGGCCGAATGCAAGTCTACGCCAGTCGACCTGGATTGCAAGACACGTGGTGACCCCAGATCGAGTGGTTTCCCTACCATCCCCCAGTGCGCTCCCAGCTTCACCCCTGGTTTGTATGGACGAGTGACAAACCTGCAACGCAGAACGCGCTACGCTCGTGCATGGCACGGACGCGGCCACCTCGGGGTGGACCGGGCCGGACCGCGGATTCGCAAAGGAGCGAGAGACACACGATGAGCACTCAGATCGACAGCCTGCTGCACGAGGACCGACGATTCCCACCCTCCGAGGAGTTCGCAGCGGGCGCCGTCGCGAACGCCGAGCTGTACGAGCGGGCGGCATCAGACCGCGTCGCGTTCTGGGCTGAGCAGTCCCGCGAGCTCCTGCACTGGGACACCCCCTTCACGAAGACCCTCGACTGGTCGAACCCGCCGTTCGCCACCTGGTTCGAGGACGGCTCGCTCAATGTCGCCTACAACTGCCTCGACCGCCACGTCGAAGCCGGCAACGGCGATCGCGTCGCCCTGCACTGGGAGGGTGAGCCGGGCGACTCCCGCTCCGTCACGTATGCCGAGCTCACGGCCGAGGTCAAGCGTGCCGCGAACCTCTTCACGAGCCTCGGCGTCGAGGCGGGCGACCGCGTCGCGATCTACCTGCCGATGATCCCCGAGGCGATCGTCTCGATGCTCGCCGTCGCGCGGATCGGTGCCGTGCACTCGGTCGTCTTCGGAGGCTTCAGCGCCGACAGCCTGCGCTCCCGGATCGACGACGCTGAGGCGAAGCTCGTCATCACTGCCGACGGCGGCTACCGCAAGGGCAAGGTGTCCGCACTGAAGCCTGCCGTCGATGCCGCGCTCGCGAGTCGGGGCGACCTCCCCGTCCAGGCGACCGTCGACCACGTGCTCGTCGTCCGTCGCGGCGAGAACGACGTCGACTGGACCGAGGGTCGCGACCTCTGGTGGCATGAGGCGATCGCCGATGCCGCCCCTGAGCACGAGGCGCAGGCGTTCCCGGCCGAGCACCCCCTCTTCATCCTCTACACCTCGGGCACGACCGGGAAGCCGAAGGGGATCCTGCACACCTCGGGCGGCTATCTCACGCAGACGGCGTTCACCCACAAGAACGTCTTCGACCTCCGTCCCGAGACCGACATCTACTGGTGCACCGCCGACATCGGGTGGATCACCGGCCACAGCTACGTGACGTACGGTCCCCTCGCCAACGGTGCGACGCAGGTGCTCTACGAGGGCACGCCGGACGCGCCGCACCCGGGCCGCTGGTGGGAGATCATCGAGAAGTACGGCGTCAGCATCTTCTACACGGCACCGACGGCGATCCGTTCGTTCATGAAGCTCGGGCGCAAGATCCCGAAGCAGTTCGACCTGTCGTCGCTGCGCCTGCTCGGCTCGGTGGGTGAACCCATCAACCCCGAGGCCTGGATGTGGTATCGGAAGATCATCGGCGGCAAGCTCGCACCGATCGTCGACACGTGGTGGCAGACGGAGACCGGTGCGATCATGATCTCCGCTCTCCCCGGCGTCACCTCGACGAAGCCCGGCAGCGCGCAGGTGCCGATCCCGGGCATCTCGATCGACGTCGTCGACGACGCAGGCGACCCGGTCGGCGCCGGCGGCGGTGGACTCCTCGTCGTGACCGAGCCCTGGCCCTCGATGCTCCGAGGGATCTGGGGCGACCCCGAGCGGTTCAAGGAGACCTACTGGGAGAAGTTCTGGGACGTCCCAGGCGGGCCCTTCTACTTCGCGGGTGACGGCGCCCGCCTCGACGGCGATCGCGACGTCTGGCTGCTCGGCCGCGTCGACGACGTCATGAACGTGTCCGGGCACCGGCTCTCGACCGCCGAGATCGAGTCGGCGCTCGTCGCGAACGAGATGGTCGCCGAGTCCGCCGTGGTCGGCGCTGCGGACGAGACGACCGGTCAAGCGGTCGTCGCGTTCGTCATCATCAAGGAGTCGCACCTCGAACAGGCCTCCGGCCTCGCCGACATCACTGGCGCGCTCCGCAGCTGGGTGGGCGAGCAGATCGGCCCGATCGCCCGACCGCGCGAGGTGTACATCGTCAACGAGCTCCCGAAGACCCGCTCCGGCAAGATCATGCGCCGACTCCTGCGAGACGTCGCAGAAGGCCGTGAGGTCGGCGACACGACGACCCTCGCCGACACGACCGTCATGCAGATCATCACCGACAAGATGGTCAAGAACGCGTAGTTTCGCGTTGAACGCACGAGAGCCGGATGGAATCCCTGATCCCATCCGGCTCTCGTGCGTCCGGCCTCTGCTCCCCACCTCGCGGCGCGCCGGCACTTCTCCACATCCATCGTGCTGCCGCCTCGGAGGCGCGCTGCCCTGCGGCAAGCTGCAGCCATGGACCTCATCAGCTGGCTGGAGAGACGCGACGGCATCGCCGAACGACGGGAAGCGATCGAACTCGGCGCGACGCGTTCGCAGATCGACTCGACCCTCCGCGATGGAGCGATCCGACTCATCCGGCGCCGGTGGCTCGCGACATCGTCCGCGCCGGCGGATCTCACGGTCGCGGCCACGCACGGCGGTCGCCTGACGTGTCTCAGTGCGGCTGCGCGGCTCGGTCTCTGGACGCTCGGCGATGGATTGATCCACCTCAGCGTGAGGGCGAGTTCATCGGAACCGTGCCCGCCTCGCGTCAAACGCCACTGGATGAACACGCCGAGCGGCACGGTCGGACGCCGCTTGATCGAACCCGTCGAGACGGCCCTCATCCACCTCGCCGCCTGTCAACCGTTCGAGTCGGCCCTCGTCGTGCTGGAGTCGGCTCTTCGTGGTGGCCTCGTCGATCGCGAACACCTGCTGCGCCTGGAGACCCGCTCGACGCGCTTTCGCGCCGTCGTGAACGAGTGCACCGGCCTCGCCGATTCAGGCATCGAGACCATCCCACGCATCCGGCTCCGGAGGCTCGGCATCGACATGCGCCAGCAGGTGGTGATTGACGGTCACCGGGTCGACGGCATGATCGGCCGAAGGCTCGTCCTGCAGTTCGACGGACACGCTCCACACCAGCAGGTGGAGCAGCGCAGTCGCGACCTGCGCCAGGATCGCCGATTGCTGCTGCTCGGCTACACCGTGCTCCGGTTCAGCTATCAGCAGGTCATGTACGACTGGGATCACACCGAACGAGCGATCATCGCAGCCATCGCCCATGGAAAACATCGTTGAACGCACGAGAGCCGGATAGAATCCCTGATTCCATCCGGCTCTCGTGTCGAGGGCTACGCGAATTCGACGATGAGCTCCACCTCGACGGGCGAGTCGAGCGGGAGGACGGCGACGCCGACGGCGGAGCGCGCGTGCACGCCGAGGTCGCCGAAGATCTCGCCGAGGACCTCGGACGCACCGTTGATGACGCCGGGCTGGCTGGTGAACGCCGGGTCGGAGGCGACGAAGCCGACGACCTTCACGACGCGCGTCACGCGGTCGAGCGAACCGATGACGTTCTCGACCGCGGCCAGCGCGTTGAGCGCGCACGTGCGGGCGTACGCCTTGGCGTCCTCCGCGGACACGAGGCCCTCCCCGTCTCCGACCTTGCCGGTGGCGGGCAGCTTGCCGGCTACCATCGGCAGCTGGCCGGACGTGAAGACATGGTCACCGGAGACGACGGCCGGAACGTAGGCGGCGACGGGCGGCACGACGCTCGGCAGCGTGATGCCGAGTTCGGCGAGGCGGTCAGCGATCTGAGACATGGGTTCCTTCCGGGAACGGTGGGCTGGATCAGGAATCGGCGATGGGGCGCTTCAGGTAGGCGACGAGCCCACCCTCAGGTCCGGTGACGACCTGGACGAGCTCCCAGCCTTCCCCGCCCCAGTTGTTCAGGATGGCCGCCGTGTTGTGGATCATCAGCGGGGTGGTGAGGTACTCCCAGCGGGTCATGGCTCTCCTCGATCGGGCGCGCCGCACGGTGGGGTGGACGAGCAGAAGGTGATGCAGGGCTGTTCAGAGCGAACGTCGAGTGAAGCTCGCTCACAGTTTCCCCGCTTACCGTCGATCCTATGCCTGAACAACGAACCTCCGCGAAGACGGTCGCCCAGGGCGTCCTCGGCTTCGTCGGCCTGAGCGTCGCCGCCGGTGTCCTCGCCACCGCAGCGGTGACCCCTGCCATCGCCGTGACCGGGCTCGCCACCTCCACGAGCATCTCCGTCTTCGACGGCCTCCCCGACTACCTGCAACTCGACTCGCTCGCGCAGAAGTCGAGCATCTACGCCAAGGACTCCGCCGGCAACCCGGTGCTCCTCGCCTCGTTCTACGATCAGAACCGCATCGAGGACAGCTGGGAGCAGATCTCGCAGTTCGCGAAGGACGCTGCCGTGTCGGCCGAGGATCCGCGCTTCTTCGAGCACGGCGGCATCGACCTCGCGGGCACGGTCCGCGCGGTCGTCAACAACGCCACCGGCGGCTCCACGCAGGGCGGCTCGTCGATCACCCAGCAGTACGTGAAGAACGTGCTCGTGCAGAAGGCCGAGGCGATCCCGGACGCCACCGAGAGCAAGGCGGCCTACGAGGAGGCCACTGCGACGACTCCTGAGCGCAAGCTCAAGGAGATGCGACTCGCGATCGGCCTCGAGAAGACGTACAGCAAGGAGGACATCCTCCGCGGGTACCTCAACATCGCCGGCTTCGGTGGTCGGGTGTACGGCATCGAGGCGGCGTCGAACTACTACTTCAACACGACGGCCGCGAACCTCACGCTCGAGCAGGCGGCGACGCTCCTCGCGATCGTGAACAACCCCGAGAACCTCCGCATCGACCGACCCGACAGTACCGACAACGGTGCCGCGAACGGGTACGCGCTGACGCAGACGCGGCGCGACTACGTCCTCAAACAGATGCTGTCCGAGGAGAAGATCACCAAGGAGCAGTACGACGCGGCCGTGGCGATCCCGATCACGCCGACGATCGTCGCGCCGGTGACGGGCTGCACCGCGGCCGCCTCGGCCGCCTACTTCTGCGACTACGTCACGAACGTGCTCCAGAACAACGAGATCTTCGGCTCCACGCAGGAGGAGCGCTGGACGAACTTCAAGCGTGGCGGCTACAGCGTCTACACCACACTCGACCTCGACCTGCAGGGTGCGTCCCAGGCGGCGATCGACGAGTACGTCCCGAAGACGACGACTGAGCTCGACCTCGGTGCCGTCGCGGTGAGCGTCGAACCCGGCACGGGCCGCATCCTCGCGATGGCGCAGAACAAGGACTACTCGCAGGACCCGGACGTCATCGCGACGGGCGGCAACTACAGTGCGATCAACTACAACACCGATCAGGCGTACGGCGGGTCCGCGGGTTTCCAGCCCGGATCGACGTACAAGATCTTCACGCTCACCGACTGGTTGAAATCCGGGAAGGGCGTCAACGAGTCGATCGACGCGAACCGCAGATCGAACTGGGGCACGTTCACCGACAGTTGCGTGGACGGCGGAACCGTGACGGCCGACGCCGGATGGAACCCGCAGAACGACGAGGGCGAGTCCGGCTACTACTCGGTGCGGCGTGCGACCCAGCAGTCCATCAACACCGCGTTCATCTCGATGGCCCAGCAGCTCGACCTCTGCGACATCATGAAGACCGCTGAGTCGATGGGTGTCCACCGAGCCGACGGCGCTCCGCTCGACAACGGCCCGGCCTCGGTGCTCGGTACCAACGAGGTGGCACCGTTGAGCATGGCGACCGCGTTCGCGACCCTCGCCGCGGGCGGCCTGACCTGCGACCCGATCGCGATCGACACCATCACGAAGCCCGACGGCTCGGCCTCAGCAGTACCGTCGGCGAACTGCAGACAGTCGGTCGATGCGAAGGTCGCCGCTGCGGCGGACGACGTGCTGCAGGGTGTCGTTTCGAGCGGCACGGCTTCGGCTTCCGGCAGCCGCACCGACGGTGTCGGCGAGCTCATCGGCAAGACCGGCACCACCGACGACGCCGAGGCGACGTGGATGAGCGGCGCGAGCACCACCGTCGCAACCGTCGTCGGCACGTTCAACGTCTCCGGCCACGTGAACCTCCGCAACACGTACATCGGCGGGACGCAGGTCGCGTCCATGCGGCACTACATCTGGCCGCAGATCATGTCCGCCGCGCTCGCGAAGTACCCTGGCGGTGACTTCCCCGCAGCCGACCGCGCCACCCTCCAGGGCGACGGCACCGGCGGGAGCGAGGAGGAGTCGACTCCGACGCCGACACCCACCCCCGAACCGTCGCAGGTGCCGAGCGAGACTCCGACGCAGGCTCCCGACGACGGTACGGGCAACGGTGGCACCGGAGACGGCAACCCGGGCGACGGCGCCGGTGACGGCACCGGCAACGGCGGAAACTCCGGCAACGGCAACAGTGGTGGCGGTACGGGATAACGATTCCCTGAGCGTCTCGATCGTCGCCGATCAGCGGAAAACCGGGCGACACCGGCCCGCTGATCGGCAACGATCGACCCTCAACGCGCCTCTGAGCGGGCCTTTTTCAGGATTGTCGCTTAGCATCGATCCATGCCTCAACAACATCGCACGGCCACCGGTGTGCTCGGCGGTCTCCTCGGATTCCTCGGTCTGAGCGTCGCCGCCGGTGTGCTGGTCACCGCTACCGTCACGCCGGCTCTCGCCGTGACCGGTATCGCGACGAACAGCACCATCAACGTGTTCGATGGTCTGCCCGACTACCTGGCGCTCGACGAGCTCGCCCAGAAGTCGAACATCTACGCGACCGACAGCGCGGGAAACCCGCAGCTGCTCGCCTCCTTCTACCAGCAGAACCGCATCGAGGTCGGCTGGGACCAGATCAACCAGTTCGTCAAGGACGCGGCGATCTCGGCTGAGGATCCGCGGTTCTACGAGCACGGCGGCGTCGACCTCACGGGTACGATCCGCGCCGTCGCGGTCAGCGTGTCCGGCCGCGACCTGCAGGGTGGTTCGTCCATCACGCAGCAGTACGTGAAGAACGTCCTCGTGCAGAAGGCGGAGGCGATCACCGACGAAGCCAAGATGAAGGCGGCGTACGAAGAGGCGACGAAGACCACTCCGGAGCGCAAGCTCAAGGAGATGCGCTTCGCCATCGGCCTGGAGAAGCGCTACGGCAAGCAGGACATCCTGCGCGGCTACCTGAACATCGCCGGTTTCGGCGGCCGGGTCTACGGCATCGAAGCCGCCGCGAACTACTACTTCAACACCACTGCCGCGAACCTCACGCTCGAGCAGGCGGCGACGCTCCTCGCCGTGGTGAACAACCCGTCGAACCTCCGTTTCGATCAGCCCGACAACGAGGTGAACGGTGCGGCCGACGGCTACGCCAAGACGAAGGAACGCCGCGACTACATCCTCGGCAAGATGCTCTCCGAGGGCAAGATCACGCAGGAGCAGTACGACGCGGCGATCGTGACCGTCATCACGCCGACGATCACCCCGTCGAGCACCGGGTGCATCACGGCGGCCAACATCAGTCCCGGCGCAGGCTACTTCTGCGACTACGTCACGCGGGTGTTCCAGAACAACGAGATCTTCGGCGCGACCGAGGACGAGCGGTGGTCGGCGTTCAACCGCGGCGGCTACGACGTCTACACGACCCTCGACCTCGACGTGCAGTATGCGGCGCAGACGGCGCTCAACGACCTCATCCCGAAGGTCAGCGACCAGCTCGACATCGGTGCGGTGGCCGTGACGGTGCAGCCGGGCACGGGACGCATCCTCGCGATGGCGCAGAACAAGGACTACGCCAGCGACGAGGAGACCCTGGCGCTCGGCGCGAACTACTCCGCCGTCAACTACAACACCGACGTGGACTACGGCGGGTCAACCGGCTTCCAACCGGGGTCCACGTACAAGACCTTCACGCTGGCCGAATGGCTCAAGGAGGGCCACGGCCTCAACGAGGGCGTCGACGGCCGCAAGCGTTCGCCGTGGGGCACGTTCAAGGACTCCTGCGCCGACGGTGGCACGGTCTACGCCGGCTCCGATTGGAACCCCGGCAACGACGAGGGCGGGAACGGTGGCCAGTACACCGCACTGCAGTCCACGAAGCAGTCGATCAACACCGGCTTCATCGCGATGGCGAAGCAGCTCGACCTCTGCGGCATCCGCAAGACGGCCGAGTCGATGGGCGTCCACCGTGCGGACGGCGGCCCACTCCTCCAGTCCCCCGCCACCGTCCTCGGCACGAACGAGGTCGCACCGCTGAGCATGGCCACCGCCTTCGCGACCTTCGCGGCCGGCGGCATCACCTGCGACCCGATCGCGATCGACAAGGTCGTGAAGCCTGACGGCAGCGAGATCCCGGTCCCCTCCGCGAACTGCCGACAGGGGCTCGAGGCCAACGTCGCCGCGACGGCGAACGTGGCCCTGCAGGCCACCTTCAACGGCGGTACCACCAGCTCCTCGCGCATCGGCGACGGCGTCCCGCTCATCGGCAAGACCGGTACGACGGACAACAACGAGGCGACGTGGATGAGCGGCGCAAGCACCACGGCGGCCACCGTCGTCGGCGTCTTCAACGCGACGGGCCACGTGAACCTCCGCCGCACCTACTTCGATGCCGGCCAGGTCGCGACGATCCGCCACAAGATCTGGCCTCGGGTCATGGCAACGGCGAACGCGAAGTTCGGTGGTGGCGAGTTCGGTGAACCCGACCCGTCACTCATCAACGGCCAGTCCATCCAGGTCCCCGACATCGCCGGGAAGTCCATCGAGGAGGCTCAGCAGCTGCTCGAGGATGCCGGGTTCGGCTTCGAGAACGGCGGCGCCGGTGACTCCGCGCTCCCCGCCGGCCAGGCCGCGAGCACCAACCCCTCCGGCACCGTGCCGAAGGGCTCGATCGTCACCGTCTACACGAGCAACGGCCTCCTCGCCGTCGTCCCGGATGTCAGCGGCGCTGCGAGTTACGAGGATGCGAAGTCGGCCATCCAAGGCGCCGGGTTCGCCAACGTGGGCCAGAAGTGTGCCGTGGATCCTGCGGCGACAACGCCGAAGGTGACCGGCGTCGATCCCCCGGCCGGCACGCCGGCGCGGAAGGACGGCAAGGTCACGGTGACGGTCTCGAAGACCAGCTGTTGATGTCCTGAAGCACGATCCGAGGGCCTGTTCTGCGCGCAGAACAGGCCCTCGGTCGTTGTGCGTGCGACGGCGTCGCTCCGAGCGTCTTCGGAGGGCTCACCGGGTACGCTCGGGGGACGGCCGTATCCGACGGCCGCGGAGGAGGGTTCGATGACGGCACGGGTGAGCACGGGGGGCAAGCTGGGCATCGGGGCTGCGGCAGTCGTCGGGGCGGGTGCGTTGACGTTCGCATACGCCTCACTCGTCGAACGCAACGCCTTCACGCTCCGCAGGGTGACCGCTCCCGTCCTTCCGCCGGATGCGCAGCCCATCACCGTCCTGCACCTGTCAGACCTCCACATGGCGCCCTGGCAGCGCCGGAAGCAGGCGTGGTTGCGCTCCCTCGCAGACCTCCAGCCCGACCTCGTCATCAACACGGGCGACAACCTGGGCCACGAGCAGGGTATTGACGGCATCCGGGCCGGCCTGTCTGTCTTCGCCGGCATTCCCGGCGCCTTCGTGCACGGCTCGAACGACTACTACGGGCCGAGCGCGAAGAACCCGTTCAAGTACTTCGTCCAGACCTCGTCGAAGCACGTGGCGCCGACCTCGCTCGACACTGCTGCCCTCGAGCGGTTCTTCGCACAGGACCTCGGCTGGCTGGACCTCAACAACGCCGTCGGCGAGATCACGGTACGGGGTACCCGACTCGACCTGTTCGGCGTCGACGACCCGCACAAACACTTCGACCGACTCGACACGCTCACCGCGCTCATCGACGAACGCCTCGACGCTCAGACGCAGGAGACGAGCGACGTGTCCCCCGCACACACCGTGGCCGTGGGTGTCATGCACGCCCCGTACCGCCGGGTGCTCGACGCGTTCGTGACCCAGGGGGCGGAGTTCATCTTCGCCGGGCACACGCACGGCGGGCAAGTGTGCGTGCCAGGGTTCGGCGCACTCGTCACCAACTGCGACATCCCCCGCAAGCAGGCGAAGGGCCTCAGCGTGTGGCGGCATGCGCTGCGCTCGGCGTACCTCAACGTCTCGGCTGGACTCGGCACCTCGATCTACGCGCCGGTGCGGTTCGCCTGCCGACCCGAGGCGACGCTCGTCACATTCCTTCCGCGTCGCACGGTGGTCTGAGCGCTCCGGGACGGGAGCCGGTGCTGTGCGAGCGAACGACGGCCGAGAAACAGAGAAGCCCGGTCAGGTGAACTGACCGGGCTGTGCTGTCGGGGTAGCGGGATGTGTAACCCCCATCCCAACGAACCGCCGAACGACGGCCGAGAAACAGAGAAGCCCGGTGGATACTTGCGTATCCACCGGGCTTTGCTGTCGGGGTAGCGGGATTTGAACCCACGACCTCTTCGTCCCGAACGAAGCGCGCTACCAAACTGCGCCACACCCCGATGGCCCGAAGGCCTTGTCTAGGATAGCCGATTTTTCAGCGGCTGTTTGCCACTTCCTCGAATCGACCCATCCCGGACGCGTGAGGAGACCTGATCGGCCGGGGGCGCCGTTGCCACCCGACCGATCGGTGGTCTCACGCCTGCTGGCGGCGCCGGACGACGACGACCCCGAGGGCTGCTGCACCGGCGGCCAGAAGGCCGCCTGCGAGCCACGGGAGCGTCTCACTGGCGAATCCGGTGTCGGCGAGCGCCTTGCCACCGGCGGACGGGTCGGCCGCCGAAGCTGCTGCGGCGTCTGCCGGGTCGAGGACGGTGAAGTCGGACGAATCGGAGACGGCGCCCTGCGTCGCGGTGAGCGTGTAGGTGCCGGCCGGGTCTGACTGGGTGTCGATGGAGACCTCGATGTTGCCGGTCTCGTCGGCGACGGTCGACAGCGTGCGGGCCTCGGCACCCTCGGCGGAGATCGAGATCGCAACACGCTGGCCGGCCGCCCAGAAGTCGGTGCACGAGTAGGTGACCGACGCGCCGCGGGCGACGCTCGCGGGGGTGATCGAGTTGCAGCTGCCGGGACCGTAGCTGTCCTGACCGGCCGCGTTGGCAGCGGTCGGGAGTGCGACGACGGCGAGCAGCACGAGTGCGGCGGCGGAGAGAGTTCGTTTCATGGCAGACCCCTTGGAGACGGTGCGGACAGAGAGCCGGGAGTCGAGCTCGGGTCGCTCGCGGCCTCCGTGGCCGTCATCATGCTAGGGGAGATCCAGGTCCGGTCACGATCAAAAACCCCGGAATTCCGCGGATGTGACCACCTTTGGGGGTACGAGTATGCCCGCCGCGGCATGCGCCGGAAGCTGAGGACAGCGCCGGACCCTTGTCCAGGAGGATCCGGCGCCGTCCCGTCTGTCCACGGCCGGAGGCATCGCCTCCGGCCGTGAATCCTTGAACGCCTAGGCTGCGTGACAGCGACGGACGCCGACGACAGCGAAGGCGGCGATGCCGGCGACGAGCAGGCCTCCACCGATCCAGGGCAGGAGTGCGCCGCTGAAACCGGTCGATGCGAACGCTCGCTCCGAGACCTGGAACGACGCGGTCTCAGTGGTCGTCCCCTGCGTCGCGGTGACCGTGCAGGTGCCGGACTCGGTCTTGCTCGTCTCGATCTTCACGGCGAAGGCCCGTGTGGCGTCAGCGGCGTAGGCGGCGGAGGTCAGGACGGCGCTCTGCTGCGTGCCGGACTGCGCGGTCGCGCCGGCGGTCGTCGGCTCTGCAGCAGGCAGGTGGCAGCCGGGACCAGCGACGGTCACCGTCACGGGGGTGTCGGGCGTGAACGTGTCGTCGCAGCTGAACGTCGCCGACTCCCCCTGGGTCACGGCCACCGGGGTGATCGTGGCACAGCCCATGGGGCCGTAGGTGGATTCGGTCGTTGCGTTGGCAGCCGTCGGGACGGCGAACACAGCAAGGAGGCAGAGTGATGCCAGGACAAGGGTGCGCTTCATGATGTTTCCCCAAGGAACGTCAATTACCCCTACGAACGCCGATTTCGGGTGGGCGTGCGCCGAGGGCCTCGAGGGTCACGAATTCGGGTGCGTGGCTTCCTGAGGTGGTTCGATGCTACGTCAGGAGCCGCATCGGGGGAAGGCTGAAATCGTCGTTTTCCCCGTAATTCCGGGGGTTGTGACCAGGTTTGGGGGTACTTCTGGGGCGTCTGGGGCGAGCAGCGTGAAGACCAGTTCCTTCGATTGCCCCGGTTCGAGGGTCACGTCGGTCTGGGCGTAGAGTCGGCCTGCCGGATCGGTCACCGCTTTGACGGCGAGGTCGTCTCCGTCCTTCGCTGCGAGCAGCGCCCCGCCCAGGGGGCCGTGGATCACGACACGCGTCGCGATGCTGCCCGGAGCGGTCCCGAAGCGGCCCTCGGCCGTCACGTAGGGAGGCAATGAGGTGGCCGCGTCCGCCGGGGCGGTGGACGTGAGCGTGACCGCCACCGTGTACACCGGGCCCTGAGCCGTGCACCGGGCGTAGTAGACCTCCGCCTTCGATTCGAGGTAGTAGTCCATCTTCGCGCGGGTGAGATCCTCGAGGTACACCCCCGTGTACACGCCCTCATCGTCGTCGGCGGGCGGGATGCCGGCGAGCGTCGTCTCGGCCAGGCGTTCCTGTTCGGCAGGGTGGGCGCTCCAGACGTGGAGCCGGTTCTCCTCACCGGACGCGGCGAGGGCGGCACCGAGGGCCTTGGGATCAGGGCTGCGCGTGAGCATCTCGTCGAACACGGCGCCGGAGACCGTGGCGAAGAAGGCGTCCTGGTCGAGCCGGTCCGGGAACCGCGCGTACACATCGCTGAGCAGCGTCCGGACGGTGTTCTCGGCCGTCAGCTCGCTGCCGTCGGGAAGGGCGATGGGGCCGGTCGCCTCGAGCAGGTTCGCCAGGACGTACGGATCGATCGCGATCACCGCGTCGATCGGGACGCCGAAGACCTGCGTGCCCATCGCTGCCGCCAGTTCGCCGGTGCGGCTGAAGTCGACGGTGAGGTTGGTGTCCTGGATGTACGTCCCGAGGTTGTCGGTGTACACGTTCTGCTCGAAGGGACTCAAGGGGAGCACCGGTGTCGGGAAGCCCGTGAAGTCGTCGCTGCTGCGGGTCCCGCCGAAACTGATCGTGCCGTTCTCGGCGTGGATCAGCGCCACCGCACCGGCGATCCCGCCACTCGAACGGAGTTCCGCATTGTTCTGGATCATGACCATGATGTTGCGCGGCCCAGCACCGCCGGCCATGTCGGGGAGCAGCGCGGTCGCGCGGGCGGCCGTGTCGAGCATGCTGCTCGTGTCGTCGACGGTCGTGCGCAGCTTGTCGATCGCATCGCCGACGATGGGCAGGGTCCAGTCCGTGCTGATGGCATCCACCCGCTTCGCGACGGCCAGAGCGGCGGTCGACGCCGTTGCGAGACGCGGGGCCACGGCGCGCAGCTCCTCGGTCGCGATCGATCCTCCGCCAGGCAGCAACGACGACAGTGTGACCGAGTCCGCGAGCCCGATCACGTCGGGGAGGACGTCGACCGCGATGCTGTCGGTCGCGGCGGCAGCCTCCCGGACAGCGGTGAGGTTCGCTCCGAGGAAGGGCACGAACTCGGTCACGCGCCAGACGGGATCACTGGTCAGTCCGACCGCACGTCGGGTGTGCTCGGCGAGCGAGCGCTGGCGGTCCTTCAGGTCCGCATCGTCGCCCGTGAGCACCGCGCTCTGCAGCACCCGTGCGTCGGACTGGGCGGCTTCGAGGGCGTTCTTCGCGAGGTACGCGCGAACGCCGATCCAGGCTGCGACCCCCACCACGACGAGGAGGACCACGGCGGAGATCCACCACAGTCGGGTCGGGCGGCGACCACGGATGCGGGTACCGGGCTTCGCCGGGCGTGGGTCAGCCAAGGGTGCTCCTTCGTCGGGTACGCACATCCTAACCGCCGGTCGCCCCTCCGAACCGGCGGTTGGATACCCCCTTCCAGGGGGCGACGGGAGGTCGCCGTCGACGTCGACGATGCCCGGAGGGCGTAGCATTGCCGGATGCCGTCGGCATCCGAACGTCCGCTGATCACCCTGGAGACGACCCGCCGATGAGCCGCACACCCCGCATCGTGATCGGGGCCCTGCTGGTGATCTGTCTGGCGATCATGATGGCGATCGCGTTCTGGCCCACGCCGGTCGACGCCGCGGGTCGAAGCACCCTGCTCGCGATCATCGACCGGCTCCAGGAGGCTGGCGCGCCGAGCTGGTTCGGCTACGCGTTCGTCGAGTCGGCAGCGAACGTGCTCCTGTTCATCCCCCTCGGCGCGCTCCTCGCCCTCGAGCTGCCGTTGCGCCGCTGGTGGCTGGCACCCGTCGTGACGACGCTGCTCTCAGCCGCGATCGAGCTCGGACAGACCCTGCTCCCCGAGCGTGTCGCGACCATCGCCGACGTCTACGCCAACGCTGCGGGCGGCCTGTTCGGCGCGCTCGTCGTCCTGATGGTTCGGTTACTCGTCCGCCGTCACGGCCGGCCGAGCCCGACGTAGCGCCACCCGGCACCGCGCCACGCGTCGACGTCGAGGCAGTTGCGACCGTCGACGACGATCCGTCCGGCGACGAGCTCTCCGACGGAGACGGGGTCGAGCTCACGGAACTGCTTCCACTCGGTGACGACGACGACGATGTCCGCCTCCGCGACCGCCGCTTCCGCCGAGTCCGCGAACTTCAGCTGCGGGTGCAGTCGGGCGGCGTTCGCGACCGCCTCTGGATCGTAGGCGAGGACCTCCGCACCGAGGCCGTTGAGACCCACGGCGACGTCGAGCGCCGGCGAATCGCGCACGTCGTCGCTGTCCGGCTTGAACGCGAGACCGAGCACCGCCACACGCTTCCGGTAGGCGCTGCCGCCGAGCTCTTCGACCACGAGGTCGACGACCCGCTGGCGACGACGGAGGTTGATCGCGTCGACCTCCTTGAGGAACGCGACGGACTCGCCCCGACCGAGCTCCTCAGCCCTGGCGGTGAACGCCCGGATGTCCTTCGGCAGGCACCCGCCGCCGAAGCCGACGCCCGCGTTCAAGAAGCGACGACCGATGCGGGCGTCGTGCCCGATCGCGTCCGCCAGCTGGGTCACGTCTGCGTCGGTGACCTCGGCGATCTCCGCCATCGCGTTGATGAAGGAGATCTTCGTGGCGAGGAACGCGTTCGCCGCGACCTTGACGAGTTCGGCGGTGGCATAGCCGGTTGACACGAGCGGCGTGCCCGTTCCGAGCGCCACGCTGTACACCTCGTCGAGCGCTGCCTTCGCCTGCGCAGCCTCGGCGGTCGCCGGCGGCAGACCGTAGACGAGGCGGTCTGGGGCGATCGTGTCCTGGACCGCGAACCCCTCGCGCAGGAACTCCGGGTTCCAGGCGAGCACGGCACCGGTCGGCGCCACGAGCTCTGCCAGACGTGCGGCGGTGCCGACGGGAACCGTCGACTTCCCGACGACGACGTCACCGGGCGACAGGAACGGCACGAGGGCCGTCGTCGCAGCGTCCACGAACCGCAGGTCGGCGGCCTGCGAGCCGGCTTTCTGAGGCGTGCCGACCGCGATGAAGTGCATGGTGGCCTCGGCGGCATCGGCCATGTCCGTGCTGAAGCGCAACCGTCCCGACTCCACACCGGCGAGCAGCAGCTCCGGCAGGCCTGGCTCGAAGAACGGCGCGCGTCCCGCGGACAGGGCTTCGATCTTCGCGGGGTCGACGTCGATGCCGATGACCTCGTGGCCGATGGAGGCCATGGCGGCCGCGTGCACGGCTCCCAGGTAGCCGCAGCCGATGACGGAGAGCTTCATTCGGGTGATTCCTCACTGATGTTGGTGGAGCGGGTCGGTGTGGAGAGGCGACCGCCTGACTCCTGCAGGTAGCAGACGCCGCACAGGGATTCGTAGGTGACGGTCGTCCCGTCGATGGCGACCTGGTCGCCATCGAAGACGAACGTGTCCCCGAAGCGTCGTCCGTTGAAGATCGCCTTGCGCCCGCAACGGCAGATCGTCTTCAGCTCCTCGAGGCTGTGCGCGACTTCGAGGAGCCGTCGACTGCCGGGGAACGCGACGGTCTGGAAGTCGGTCCGGATGCCGTAGGCGAGGACGGGGATCCCCTCGAGCAGTGCGATACGCAGCAGATCGTCGACCTGTTCACCGTCGAGGAACTGCGCCTCGTCGACGAGCAGGCAGCTGACGTCCTCACCCGTTTCGTGCGCCACGCGCCGTCGGTGCTCGGTGAACACCTCGAGCGCACTGTCCGCGGGCGCGAGCAGGAAATCGGCGTCGCGCGTGACACCGAGGCGACTGAGGATCGCCGCGTCACCCTTCGTGTCGAGGGCGGGCTTCGCCAGCAGGACTCGATGGCCGCGTTCCTCGTAGTTGAAGGCCGCCTGAAGCAACGCCGTGCTCTTACCGGAGTTCATCGCCCCGTATCGGAAATACAGTTTCGCCACCAGGCAAGCTTAGGGTTCCCTGCGGACAGCTGTCGCATTCACGGGTCCCTGGACCTCGATGCTGCACCCGTTTTGGGGTGCAGTGGCACCTACTTCGAGATGTTGAGGGCCTCTGCGGTGACCTCGAGGACCTCGGCGGCCTTCGCCGGAGCGCTGTTCAGGGTGGAGCCGTACGTCGGGATCATTTCGCGGATCTTGGGCTCCCAGCCGTCGATCTTCGACGGGAAGCACTTGCGCAGGACGTCGAGCATGATCGGCACGGCGGTCGACGCCCCGGGGGACGCGCCGAGGAGACCGGCGATCGTGCCGTCTGCGCCGGTGATGACCTCGGTGCCGAACTGCAGCACGCCGCCTTTGTCCTTGTCCTTCTTCATGACCTGAGCGCGCTGGCCGGCCTCGATGAGGTACCAGTCCTCGTCCTTCGCGGTCGGCAGGAACTCGCGCAGGCTGTCCATCTTCTGGGCCCGCGACTGCATGAGCTGGCCGACGAGGTAGCTGATGAGGCTCGGATTGTCCTTCGCGACGGCCAGCATCGGCAGCAGGTTGCCCGGACGGACCTGCGCGACGATGTCGAGCAGCGAACCGCGCTTCATGAACTTCGGCGAGAATGTGGCGTAGGGGCCGAACAGCAGGCTCGCCTGGCCGTCGACCACGCGCGTGTCCAAGTGCGGGACCGACATTGGCGGTGCACCGACCGAAGCCTGGCTGTAGACCTTCGCGCGGTGCTTCGCGACGACTGCCGGGTTGTCGGTGCGGAGGAACTGCCCGCCGATCGGGAAGACACCGTATCCCTTGATCTCTGGGATGCCCGACTTCTGCAGCAGCTTGAGGGCCCAACCCCCGGCGCCGACGAACACGAACTTCGCGTCGACCTCGAACGGAGTCCCGCCGAGCGCGTGGCGCCCGCGGAGCTTCCAGGTGCCGTCGGCCTGGCGCTTGAGCTTCCGGACCTCGCGGTTGAGGTTGAGGTTCGCCTTCGGAGCGGCCTCGTGGAACAGCTTGTGTGTGAGCGCGCCGAAGTCGACGTCGGTACCGGCCGTGATGCGGGTCGCGGCGATCCGCTCGCCCACCGCGCGACGGTTGATGAGCAGCGGGGCCCACTCGGCGATGACCGCCGGGTCTTCGCTGAACTCGATCCCCGCGAACAGCGGCTGGTCTTTGAGGGCCTCGTACCGCTTGCGCAGGTACTCGACGTCCTTGTCGCCGCGCACGAAGGTCATGTGCGGTGTCGCGTTGATGAAGGTGTCGGGCTCGCCGAGCACGCCCTGCTCCACCAGGTAGGACCAGAACTGGCGGCTGAGCTGGAACTGCTCGTTGATGCTGATGGCCTTGGCCGGGTCGACCTGGCCGTTGGCGTCCTGTGGCATGTAGTTGAGCTCGCAGAGCGCGGCGTGCCCCGTCCCGGCGTTGTTCCACGGGTTGGAGCTCTCCAGCGCGACATCGCTCAGGCGCTCGTACACCTCGACCTTCCAGTCGGGCTGCACCTGGTGGATGAGGGCGGCGAGCGTGGCGCTCATGATGCCGCCACCGATGAGGGCTACGTCGACAGATTCGGTCACCAGAGCAGTCTAGTCGCGACCGGGCTGCACCTTCCCATCCGCGTCGATACAGCGGACGCCGACGCCGAGATCGCTCGACATCGAGACAGTTCGGCGCGGAGACCGGCGCAGCAAGTTGGACGACTGACAGTTAATATGCCACACTGCTGAAACCTCACATACACGTGGGAGAGAGGTCTGTCGAAGGGGACACCATGAACCGAAACGTCAAGAAGTCAGCCGCCCTCGCCGTGTGCGCCGCCGCGCTCACCGTGCCGCTCGTCACCGGCGCCGCGGCCCAACCGGGCTCCGAGACGATGGCGTCGAGTGGCACCCGGACCCTCACCTGCACCGCCCACTCCGGGACTGGTGTCGGCACGGGAACCGCGGAGGTCAGTTGGTACACCGCGGGATCCGACCGGATCGTGACGGTCGAGCGCTATCGGATCACCTATGACGGCGCGCCGCACGGGAACAGCGCCAACATCAATCTCGGGTTGAACAACGGCTCCTCCACCTGGTCATACTCGCCCGATTCCATGAAACAGGATGGTCAGTGGCACGACCTCGATCTGCGTGGGGTGCAGGCATCGACGCACACCGCGACCGTGGAGTTCATCTTCGATGCGTCGGTCGGTTCCGACCCGCGCTGCTTCGCCAGCGTGGCCGTCTCCTAGCGGACCAGGTGTGTGCCCGAGGTCGATGCGCGACGCATCGACCTCGGGCACACGTGCGCGGGCCGCGTCGCGACGACCGCACCGTCTACGGGAGGGCGGGCGACAGGGCGTCGAGCTCCTCCAGCATGCGCTGGGCGAGGTGGGCGTAGCCGGCGTCGCTCGGGTGCAGGCCGTCCTCGGAGATCCACGCGCCCGGGTTCTCATCCAGCCAGTGCGACGCCCCCGAGATGTAATCGGCGTCGATCGCCTCCGCAGCGCCGTGCACCCAGCCGATGATCCGCTCGACGGACTCGGGCCGGTCGGCCGTGTACCACCACGGTTCGACCACGACGATGCGCGTGTTCGGCAGCCCATCGCGCAGACGCTGGAACTCCGGGAGCACCGCGTCCTGGATCGCCTGCTCGTTGCCGGCCCAGACGAAGTTGTCGTTGATGCCGAGCGCGACGATGAGCACCTCGGGGTGCTGCGCGATGACGTCGCCCGCGACGTCGCCGACCTGGTCGCGCTTGCGAACGAAGCCGAGGCCTGGATACCCGGCGTTGTACTCGGTCCACCCCTCGGCCTTGGCGACGAGCGACGACCAGCGGGCGCTCGGCGAGGACGCGGCCGAACCCTTCGTGTACGAGTCGCCGTAGAAGGCGACGAGCGGCCCCACCGCCACGTCAGCACCGGTGTCGGCTCGTGCCACCGTGGTCTGCTGCACGTCCGCCCGGAGACCGCTCACCGCGATGACCGCCGTGACCGCGACGGCCGCCGCGATGAACGCGGCGAACCAGCGCTTGCGCAGACGCGGGCGCGCCATGTGATTCCCAGCCCCGAAGCCCGGACGACCGGTCAGACCGCAGCCGGCTGCGCGAGCAGCTCAGCCGCGACGAGCTCGGCGATCTGGACCGCGTTCAGCGCGGCACCCTTGCGGAGGTTGTCGTTCGAGATGAACAGCGCGAGACCCTTGCCGGCGGGCGCGCTCTGGTCCGCGCGGATCCGTCCGACGAACGACGGGTCGGCACCAGCGGCCTCGAGGGGCGTCGGCACCTCGGAGAGCTGCACGCCGGGGGCGTCACTCAGGAGCTCGATCGCACGTTCGGGCGAGAGGTCCCTCGTGAACTCGGCGTTGATCGCGAGCGAGTGACCGGTGAAGACCGGGACGCGGACGCAGGTGCCGGAGACGAGGAGCTCGGGAAGCTCGAGGATCTTGCGGCTCTCGTTGCGGAGCTTCTTCTCCTCATCGGTCTCGCCGAGGCCGTCGTCGACGATCGAACCGGCGAGCGGGATCACGTCGAAGGCGATCGGAGCGACGTACTTGTCGGGGGCCGGGAAGTCGATGGCCGAGCCGTCGTGCACGAGGCGCGTGAGGTCGCCCTGGGCGACAGCCGCCTCGATCTGACCGGCGAGCTCAGCAGCCCCGGCGAGGCCGGAGCCGGACACCGCCTGGTAGGTGTTCACGATGAGACGCGACAGACCGGCCTCGGCGTCGAGGACCTTCAGCACCGGCATCGCAGCCATCGTCGTGCAGTTCGGGTTCGCGACGATGCCCTTGACGGCGTCCTTGATCGCGTGCGGGTTCACCTCGCTGACGACGAGCGGGACCTCAGGGTCCATGCGCCACGCGCTCGAGTTGTCGATGACGAGGGCTCCTGCAGCGGCGAAGCGTGGGGCCTGCGCGCGCGAGCCCGTGGCACCGGCCGAGAACAGGGCGATGTCGAGTCCGCTCGGGTCGGCGGTCTCGACGTCCTCGACGACGACGTCCTGGCCGCGGAACGGCAGGACCGTGCCCGCGGACCGCGCGGTCGCGAAGAAGCGGATCTCGCTGATCGGGAACTCGCGCTCCTCCAGCAGGCGGCGCATGACCTTGCCGACCTGGCCGGTTGCTCCGACGACACCGACACGTACACCGTTGCTCATGGGGATTCCTCTGGTTTCGGGGATGCTACGAACCATCTTGCATCACGATCACTGCTGATGTTTCCCTGACGTCGTCCTTCGACAGGCTCAGGGTCCGGGGAGGCTGCGCTCGGGCTCCGAGCGCCGAACCGCGAATCCCCGAACCTGTCGAGAAGCGTCGGAGGGAGGGACCGCTAGCGGCCGGTGCCGCCGTGGACGACGGCTTCGTCATCGCCGTCGAGACCGAACGCGGCGTGGACCACGTTCGCAGCCTTCGCGAGCGTGTCGGCGCGCGTCACGACCGAGATGCGGATCTCGCTGGTGGAGATCATCTCGATGTTGATGCTGGCGGCGCTCAGAGCCTCGAACAGCTTCGCCGAGACACCCGTGTTGGTGCGCATGCCCGCACCGACGAGCGCGAGCTTGCCGATCTGGTCGTCGTGCTGGATGGCGGAGAAGCCCACCCGTTCCTGCTCGGCCGCGAGCGCACGCAAGACCTGCTGGGCCTCGGGCTTCGGGAGCGTGAAGGAGATGTCGGTGACCCCGGACACGGCGGTCGACACGTTCTGCACGATCATGTCGACGTTGCCGCCGGCCTTCGCGACGATCGTGAAGATCTCGGCGGCCTTCCCGGGGAGGTCGGGCACGCCGACGACGGTGATCTTCGCTTCGCTGAGGTCGGTCGCGACTCCGGCGACGATGGGCTGCTCCATGGGTGCGTCACCCTCTCCTGGGTTGTTGAGGACGAGCGTGCCCTCGTTGTTGTTGAAGGACGAACGGACGTGGAGGGTCACGCCGTGCCGGCGTGCGTACTCGACGGCGCGGATGTAGAGGACCTTTGCACCGGACGCCGCGAGTTCCAGCATCTCCTCGCTGGAGATCCGGTCGATCTTCTTGGCCTTCGGCACGACCCGGGGGTCAGAGGTGAAGATGCCGTCGACGTCGGTGTAGATCTCGCAGACGTCGGCGTCCAGCGCAGCGGCGAGCGCCACGGCCGTCGTGTCCGAGCCGCCGCGGCCGAGGGTGGTGATGTCGCGGGTGTCGCGGTTGAACCCCTGGAAGCCGGCGACGATGACGATCGCGCCGTCGTCGAGGGCCTCGCGCAGGCGGACGGGCGTGACGTCGACGATCCGGGCCGCGCCGTGCTGGGCGTCCGTGATCATGCCGGCCTGGCTGCCGGTGAACGAACGGGCGACGTACCCCATGCTGCTGATCGCCATGGCGAGGAGGGCCATCGAGATGCGCTCACCGCTCGAGAGCAGCATGTCGAGCTCACGCGGGGCGGGGATCGGGGTCACCTCGTGAGCCAGGTCGAGCAGTTCGTCGGTCGTGTCGCCCATCGCCGAGACGGCGACGACGACCTCGTTGCCCGCCTTGCGGGTCTCGACGATGCGTTTTGCGACGCGTTTGATGCTCTCGGCGTCAGCGACGGAGGAGCCGCCGAACTTCTGCACGATCAATGCCATCGGATCTCCTGGGGAAGTCGGTGCGGGCACGAATGGCCCTGGATCATCCTACCCATCGGAGCATTCCGGGCCGGTCATGTGACGGATAGCCGACAACCGCTGCGGCGGCGGGCGCCGAGCTCAGGCGTCGTGGATGAGGAACTGCGCTGCGGCGACCAGCGCGGTCGTCGCCTCGTCGGAGCGCAGCCCCGCGAGGTCGGATCCGACGACGGACGACCCCTCCACGAGCGTGACGAGCGCAGCGGCGATCCCCGCTCGGCGAGCGGGCTCCACACGGGGTCTCGCCTGCCCCACGAGGTCGCCCGCGAGGTGCGCGTATCGCTCGTAGAACGATCGGAGGACCTCGGCGATCCGGGCGTCACCGGCGGCGATCGCCCAGATCTCGACAGCCAGTCTCACGGCGTGCGTCTCGCCCTGCGCCTGCAGCAGCGCCGCGACCATACGTGACGTGTCCTCGCGCTGCAAGGGCACCGCCGTTCCCTCCGGGCCACCGATCGCCCGCTGCGCGACGGCCTCGAGGTGGCCGAGCGAGCGATCGAGCGTGCGCTCGAGGACCGCTTGGAGAAGGTCTGCCCGTGTGGGGTAGTAGTGCTGCAGATGCCCGAGCCGGACGCCGGCCGCCGCCGCGAAGTCGCGCATCGCTGCGGCCGCGTTGCCCTGGGTCGTCAGGACCGCTTCGGCGGCGTCGAGCAGTTCGGCACGGCGGAGGTCACCTTTGCCGACGGCAGGCGCGCGGTCCGTCATGACACCAGCACCTCCACCTCGAGCTCGCGCAGCTGCGCGAGCACCGTCGCCGGGTCGGTGACGGACTCGGGGAAGACGATACCCGGCCGAGCCGCGTCACCGAGCACGTGCTGGAGAGCGAGGAACCCTCCGACGGCGGTGAGGTGCGCTTGGCCGGCGGGATCGGACACCATGGCGGTGCGATGCCCGGCCGCACCGTCGACATCGATCCGGAGGTGAGCCGTGCCGCCCGCTCCCGGTGCGTACAGCATCGACCGGCGGACCCGCTTCCAGCGCGGACCGCTCGCCCAGCGGAAGAACCCGATGCGACGAAGCGCCAGCAGCATCGCGGTGGAGGAGTTCGCGCTGAAACCGATACGTGTCGTGACCGTGTCGACCCCGAGCGTGATCGGGAGGGTGAGCTGTTCTGGCGTGTCGAGCCCGGCGACTCTCGTGCGATGTCCCGCGATGTCGATCCACCCTGCCGACGTGAGTGGCCGCACGAGCTCGGCCGAACCGCCGCGCACCACCTCGAAGTCCTGCCCGAGACGGTCGACGAAGTCCACCGAGTCGGCACCCGCGCGGTCCGCCATGTCGTAGCGGATCGCGACGTCGACCCGGTGGGCGCCGCCAAGCTCGGCGATGAGCGCCGCCGCGACGAGACTGACCACTCCGCCCATCCACGCAGACGACAGGAGGACTGGAGCGGTCGGCTCGAGCTGTGTGGCCGTCACCGAGGCGCGTGCGAGGCGACTCGTCCACCGGGTGATGTCGACGTAGGGGATCCCCGCGCGCACGGCAGCGCGCAGCACGCGATCCTCCGGGTCGTTGACGGCGCTCACGACGGCGCGGACGCTCGCCTCGAACGGCGCAGGATCGCGCAGGTCCCAGCGGGCGAGGCTCGCGCCGTGGCGCTCGGCGAGTGCCGCACCGTTCGCCGGGGTCCGGCCAGTGAGCAGCAGTGGCAATCCGGCTGCCGCGACGAGTGCGCTGAGTTCGGCCCCGACGGTGCCGTAGCCGCCCACGATGAGGACGGGACCGTCGGGCTGGTGGAAGAGGTGATCGATCATGATCACAGCTTATAGGTCATTTGACCTATAAATGACCACGCCGGACACCAGTGCGCCCGCTCGATAGGGTGAGCGTATGCAGCCCGAAGACGCCAGAGTGCTCGCGACCGTGCGACGCCTGTGGCAGGGGCTCGCCTCGCCGACGGCCCGTTTCTCCCCCGGCCGCGTGGCGGTCGTCGTCAACGCCGGCTCGATGGCGTGCCCTCCCGGATGGATCGGCGTCGTCGAGATCGACGGCAGCGCCCTGGCGATCGTGCCCGACGACGACACGGCCAGGCGCCTCGCGATCGACGCCGAGCAGCCGAGGACGGTCGGAACGCTCGAGTTCCTGCGGTCGCGCGTCCAGATCGCCGACGTCCTCGGCCCCGCGACCCTCGACTACCTGCTGCCCGGCAGGTTCACCCCGGCCGAGGAGATCGACGTCGTCGCGAGCAAGGCCAGCGACCCGGCCATCGAATCACTGCTGTCGAAGGTGAGCGAGGAAGAGGCGTCCGAGAGTGGCATCTTCGGCATCACCTCGCCGCTGTTCTCCGTCAGGCAGGGCGGCAGGGTCCTCGCGGTCGCGGGCTACCGGTCCTGGCCACTGCGCGTGGCACACGTCACCGCGCTGACCGCTCCGGAGGCACGTGGGACAGGGCTCGCGACCCGGCTCGCGTCGACAGCCGTCGAACACGCGCTCGCCGCCGGACTGCTGCCCCAGTGGCGCGCCGCCGACACGAATCCCGGCTCACGCGCTGTCGCGCGCAAGCTCGGGTTCTCCGCGGTCGGCCGCCAGCTCTCGGTGCGTCCGGTCGTCGCTGAGTGGCCTGCACCCTCCGCCGAGTGAGCTCGGCTGTCCTGCCCGCGCGTTCCCAACCCGCGACCGACCGCAACTCAGGATGTTCATGACTCGGGAACGTATCGGCGCGTCCCGGTCGCAGACGGCCCTGCTGGGCGACACACCGGCGAACGTCCTGAATTGTGGACGCACGGCGAGCGGGCAGGCCGCGGGTGGGGTCAGCCGCTGACGACGGTGCGGCCCTCGAACGCCCGACCGAGGGTGACCTCGTCGGCGTACTCGAGGTCGCCACCGACGGGCAGGCCTGAGGCGAGCCTCGTGATCCGGATGCCCATGGGCACGAGCAGACGACTCAGGTAGGTGGCCGTCGCCTCGCCCTCGAGGTTCGGGTCGGTCGCGAGGATGACCTCGGTGACGGTTCCGTCGGCGAGGCGCTGCATGAGACGCCGGATGTTGAGGTCGTCGGGACCGACGCCGTCGATCGGGCTGATCGCCCCACCGAGCACATGGTAGAACCCGCGGAACTCGCGGGTGCGCTCGATCGCCACGACGTCCTTGGGCTCCTCGACGACGCAGATGAGCGCGGGGTTCCTGCGCGGATCCCGACACACGCTGCAGAGGTTCTGCTCGGAGATGTTGCCGCAGATCTCGCAGAACTTCACCTTCTCGCGCACGACGGTGAGCAGCTCGGCGAGCTTCGAGACGTCGAACGACTCCGTCTGGAGGATGTGGAACGCGATGCGCTGCGCCGACTTCGGGCCGATGCCGGGAAGCCGGCCGAATTCGTCGATCAGGTCTTGGACGATGCCTTCATACATGGACTACCGCCCTCCAGAGCGAGGTTCGTGCGGCTGCTCCTCGATGAAGGTCGCACCGAGGAGTTCCCGCACGACGCTCTCGCCGTAGCGGTTGTCGCCGGCCGGGTGCGAGGTGGGCGCGGGAGGCGCCTGACGCATCTTGGCCGGCGGCTGACGACGGTCGGGAGCCGGTGTGCTGGGCGGATCCGCGACAGGCTCGGCGGAGGACGCCTGTGCCGCGGGTGACGCCTGTGCCGCGGGGGCCGGGCGGACCGGCGACACCGGTTCAGCCCGCTCGAACGGGTCCGGGTAGGGCGGTTCGTCGTCTGCGGGAGGTGCGTCGTCGTCGGAGGGGATGGACGCGACGTCCCACGTGACCGTTCGCGAGCCGAGGGCGTCGCTCGCGGCGGGGCCGCGAGCCGGAGCCTGCTGGCGCGGCGCGGACTGCTGGGGGCGCTGCTGCGCAGGGGCCGCAGGAGTCTGGGACGAGGCGCGCCCGGTGTGCGGCCCGTCGACGGGCTCCGGGATCGAAGCGGGCTCCGGGATCGAAGCGGCGTCGGGGACCCGGACCTCGCCGGTCCCCGAGCTTGTCGAGGGACGCCCTTCGACGGGCTGAGGGACCGAGGCCGGCTCAGGAGCTGAAGCGGCAGACTCAGGGACCGAGGAGGATGCGGGGACCGAGGAGGGCTCAGGGACCACCACGGCCTCAGTGGACGATGCTGGCTCGGACGGCGGCTGCACCGTCGCCCAGCCGGAATCCGTGGAAACGGACGGTGCCGCGGTGTCGGCGGGTGCCGCCGTGGGCCAGGAGGGACGGGAAGCGGCAGGTGCTTCACCCGGCGTCGTCGCGGCCTCCGGCGCTGCAACCTGCTGCGGCATGCTCGGCGTGGACCACGCCGACTGCTCGGGCGACGGACCAGGAGCCGAAGCGCGACCCGCTGCCGTCTCCTCGGCGCCGGCGACCTTCGCGAGGTACTTCACGCGCACGCCGAGGACGTCGAGGATTGCCGTTCTGAGCACTTCGGCGACGCCGGTGCCCGGAGCGTGACGCGCCTTGAAGTCGGTCAAGTCGCTGTTGTTCGCGAAGACGAGCGTGAGCACTTCGTCGTCGGAGTATCCGCCGACCTGCGTGTTCAGCACGATCATCCACGCCTTGCGGTCGGCCTTCTCCACCCGGGCGACGACCTCGGGCCAGGCGTCGCGCACGAGCTGGAGCGTGACCGGGCCGACGCGAGGCGCCGGCGCGGGGGTCGGCCCTTCGACAGGTTCAGGGACCGAGGACGCACCAGCGGCCGAGGACGCACCAGGGACAGAGGGTGTGCTCGGCACCGAGGACGGACCGGGAGCCGCGGACGGCGCCGCGGCTGACGACGGCGCAGGCGCGGGGACCGAGGCCCGCGCAGGAGCATCTGCCGACGCTGCGGCCCCGGGCTCGACCGGCCCTTCGACACCGATCCGCCGTTCGAGGCGCTCGACCCGGGCGAGTGCGCCACGAGCGGAATCGTCTGCAGCTGGCACCAGGATGCGCGCCATCATGAGTTCGAGGTGCAGTCGGGGCGAGGTCGCACCCGTCATCTGCGTGAGGGCCTCGTTCACGACGTCGGCCGTACGGGAGAGTTCCGCGATGCCGAACGCACGTGCCTGGGCGAGCATCTTGTCGAGCTCGTCCTGCGGCAGTCCGCGAAGGACTGCAGCGGCGTTCTCACCGGTGGCGGCGACGACGATGAGGTCGCGCAAGCGCTCCAGGAGGTCATCGACGAAGCGGCGTGGGTCTTGACCGGTCTGGATCACGCGGTCGACCGTGCCGAACGCGGCACCCGCGTCGCGGGCCGCGAGCGCGTCGACGACCTCGTCGAGCAGCGCCGTGTGCGTGTAGCCGAGCAGGGCGACCGCGCGCTCGTAGTCGACGGAGTCACCCTCGGAACCGGCCATCAGCTGGTCGAGGAGCGACAGGGTGTCGCGCGCCGAACCGCCACCGGCCCGCACCACGAGCGGCAGCACACCGGCCTCGACGCCCACGTGCTCGCTCTCGCACAGCTGCTGCACGTAGTCGAGCATCTGCGCTGGCGGGATGAGCCGGAACGGGTAGTGGTGGGTGCGCGAGCGGATCGTGCCGATCACCTTGTCCGGCTCGGTGGTCGCGAAGATGAACTTCACGTGCTCCGGCGGCTCCTCCACGATCTTCAGCAGGGCGTTGAAGCCCTGCGGCGTGACCATGTGCGCCTCGTCGAGGATGAAGATCTTGTAGCGGTCGCGGGCGGGCGCGAAGATGGCGCGTTCGCGCAGGTCTCGGGCGTCGTCGACACCGTTGTGACTGGCGGCGTCGATCTCGACGACGTCGAGCGAGCCGGAGCCGTCGCGTGAGAGGTCGACGCAGCTCGGGCACACACCGCACGGCGTGTCCGTCGGGCCCTCTGCACAGTTGAGGCAGCGCGCGAGGATACGGGCCGAGGTCGTCTTGCCGCAGCCGCGGGGACCGCTGAACAGGTAGGCGTGATTGACGCGGTTCGTGCGCAGGGCGGTCATGAGCGGATCGGTCACCTGAGCCTGACCGATCATCTCGGCGAACGTCTCGGGCCGATACCGGCGATACAGAGCAGTGACCACCAAGCAATCGTAGCCGTCGCCCCCGACATCGGCACCCGACGGGGAGTCCTCCCCATCGTCCTCCGCGCAGCGTCTTCGTAGACTGGGGGCATCACGAACAGGGGGATTCGATGACGACGGATCAGTTCACGGTCGACACCGGCCTCATCCGCGACACGACGGCCAACCTCGCGGTCATCAAGGCCGAGTTCGACGACGCGGAGCAGAACACCTCCTCCGCCGGCGACGTCGTCCCGCACGAGCTGCTCGCGCGCACCCTCCAGGAGTTCGCGACGGGCTGGGACACCCGCCGGCGCGAGTTCTCCGAGGCGATCACCACCCTCAACGGCCTCGGAACGGCGATCGCCGATCAGGTGGAGCAGTGGGAGGCGGACGCCGCAGCGGCAGCCGAGGGTACCGACGGAAATGGAGACGAGGGTTGAGCCCCATCGCAGGAGACCCCGGCACGATCCGCACGTGGGCGGGAACGTACGGAGGCATCGCCGACACGATCGTGGCCGCCGCCGGCCAGTTGCAGTCGATCGAGCTGGGTGAGCAGACGAGCCTCGCAGTGGTCGAGTACCGCAACAACGCGGAGTACCTCGGCGAGAACATCGCCCTGACGGAACCGCGGTACCGCGCCGTCCAGGAGGCGCTCGACTACTACGCGACCGAGCTGGAGGCGGCGCAGCAGGACGAGCGCGACGCGATCGCCGCAGCGGAAGCCGCCGACAGCGAGCACGCCAGCGCGAACACCGACTACCTCGAGAAGTTCGACCTCGCGACGACCGCTGCCACGGCAGCAGCCGCAGACCCGACGCAGACCGGGGCCGCCGAGGCCAGGGAGACGTCGAACGCCGCCTGGTACCGCCTGGAACGCGCTCGGATCGCGCAGTCGCAGGCACAGGTCGACCTGGAGAACGCGAGCATCCGCGCGGAGAACGCCGGGCGGACGGCAGCGTCCATGATCACCACGGCGGTCGATGGCGACGGGATGAACGACACCTGGTGGGACGACTGGGGCAAGGTGGTCTACGACGTGCTGACCGTGATCGGCGTCGTCGTCCTCGTCATCGCGGCTGTCCTCGCGATCGCGGCCCTCGTCGTCGCGACGGTGCTGACCGGCGGACTCGCCGCCGTCCCCGGCATCCCCTTGGCCATCGCGATCGTCGGTGGCGCCGGCCTCACCATCGGTCTCCTGCAGGCCGGCATGTCCGGGGCGGCCATCGCCTCCGGCGAGCGCGGCCTCGAGACCCAGCTCACCTGGGACCTGATCGGCCTCATCCCGTTCAGCAAGTTCGCGAAGGGGCCGATCGCCGCGCTGCTCCGGAACATGGACGTCCCGCCGACGGGCATCGGCTCGCTCTCCGGGGTACCGAGGACGACGGGGACGAATGCGAACGCCGACGACTTCCTCGACACGTTGGGCCGCCAGGGCGTCGACCAGCGGGCCGCCGTCGAGTACTACCTGACCAACAAGGTCGACATCTTCGCTGCGATCAGCACCGAGGCTGGTGAGGCGATCGCCGCCGGGTCGCCGAGTGCGCTGCCCGACCTCGCGCCGAACGACGTCGCGCCGGCGGCACATCAGGAGCCGATCCCGATCTTCCCGTTGACGGGCGACACGCAGCGCGTCCCGGTCGACGAGTACGCACTCGTCCCCTCGGTGCCGGACTTCGACGGCTCGTACACGGCGACGGACTCCGGTGGCTACAACGGCGTCGTCCGTCCGGCGCCCGACGGCGCGTTCCCCTTCGATCCCTTCGGATCAGTCACGGCGCCGCCCTCGTACACCGACCTGAGCGACCTCGGCTCGGACGAGGACGGATCATGACCGCGCAGGATCACACGGACGCCGTCCCCAGCGTGTTGACGGTGCACCTCCGGGAGATCGACCTCGACCGCTGGGAGTGGATCCCGCACGTCTGGCCGTACCACGGGCACCCCGATCCCCGATCCTGGGCGGACGCGGTGTCCCGTCGCGTGGCGAAGCGCTCGCGACTGGCGTTCATGAAGCGCGGTGCGCTGCGCGACGACCTCGTGGAGCTCTCGCGCAGTCGCGACGGCGTCGGGACCGCCTGGAGCGTGGCGTACGTCCCGGACCTCAGTCGGCCGGCGCGGGTCATCCGGATCACCGCTACCGACTCCCGTCTCGGCCCCTACGCGTCGCTCGAATCGTTCCTGCAGCTCGACCAGCCAGGGCTCGACGGTGCGCCGGAGATCGAGCCGTTCACCTCTCCCCACCTGGGCCCTGGAGTGGTCGCGGTGAAGCGCAGACGCGGGGCGGACGGAACCCTGGCGGCGGTGCGCAGTTACGGGTGGACGCTCCAGACCGCCTACGTGTCGATCGCCTACGCGGACTACGACCTGGCGCTGATGGCGAAACTCCAACCCGAACTCGACGCCCTCGCGCGGGCGCTGGACGTGGACGAGGTCCTCCAGGGGCCGAGCAGCGCGACCGGGCACACGACGGCATGAGCGCCGCACCCGTCCGTCTCGCGGTCCCCCGTTGGGTGGTCGCCACACTGGTGCTCGCCGGCCTGGTGCTCATCGCCTGGCTGGTCGCCTGCGTGGTCCCGCTGGCGTTCGCCGACGACGGCGAGACCCCCTGGATCCCCCAGGCCTGGTGGTACGTCGCCGTGCCGATCGGCCTCCTCATCGTGACCCTCGGCCTCGCCTGGTGGGGGCGACACCGCCGCACGGCGCAGGCGTTCGCCGGTGTGCTGGGCGCCGTCCAGCTCGGTGCCGTGCTCGTGTCGCAACGCATCGAGGCGAAGCGTCCGTTCGATGCGGACTGGCCGCACGACCTCGACGTCGCACTGTGGACGGGCGTCGCCGCGATCGCGGTCGGGCAGCTGTTCGCGTTCTGGGCCGAGCGGCACGCACAGGACGTGGCGCGTCGTGCAGCCCGGGCAGGCGCCCGGTGAACCACGACACGGCGACGCCGACCCCAGCGGACAGCATCGGCCGCGACACCGGCCGATACCGCTTCGTGCTGCCTCCGGCGTGGGCGCACCTGCCTGCCGACGAGCCGGTCGAGGCGGTCGTCCGACGACTGATACCGAGCACCGGCTCGGAGGTCGGATCATCCGAGCTCGCCGTGCTGCGGTCGGCGCTCCGCCGACAGGTACGCGCGCTGCGGGATGCGGCCCGGGCGAGCGGCGGCGTCGACGTCCTGCTTCCGGTCGCGCCCAGAGGCGGAGCGGTGATCCCGGCGAACGTCCTCGTCATGAACGCGCCGGCCTCATCGCGGGCCGCCTATCTCGACGGACGGTTGCCCGAGGCATGGGCCGTCCCCCCGGTCGGCGGCCGACCCGTCACGATCACGGAGGACCGTTTCGGCGACCTCCCCGTGACCCGCGCGCTGCGCATCGACCGAGAGTCACCAGACGGCGAGCCGGTCGATCTCATCCGGATCGAGTACTTCGTCCCCCGAGCGGCAGCGGTTCCGCGCGCTTTGGCCCTCGTGATCAGTTGCACGGTCGTCGGTCGGGTCGGTCCGGAACGCCTCCCCCAGTCGACGATCGAGGTGCTCGTCGCACTCGTCGACGCGATCGCGCACACGTTCCGCTGGCTCGACGAGCACGGCGATCCGATCGGGCCGTAGCCGTCGAGCACCCGCGGGCGCTGGGCGCTCCCCCGCCCCGAAGCGGGCGAGGGAGCACTGCGCTCAGCGACGCACGATCATGATCCACGACAGCTGCACGTCGGTACCGCCGCCGGAACCGACCGGGTCGAGGGTGATCGACAGCCGGCCGTCGGCATCGGGTGCGACGCCCGGGAGACTCGCGACCGTCGGCGTGCCGGTGATCGGCTGGGCGTCGAGGAGCTTCGTCCCGTTCACAGCGATGTCCGCCCGCCGGTTGTTCGCCCACTGCGACCACGGGTCGTACAGTCCGACGTAGACGTCGTACGTTCCCGCTTCGAGTGAGTCGAACGAGTACTCGAGCGTCCGGTCGGTCGCCGTGCTCGCCACATATCGCAGCGATTCGGCGAACGGGCCGTCGGTCGTGCCGGTCTCGGCCCCGACCACGCCCCAGCTCGCGCCGGTCCCCGCGTCCACCCCGAGCGTCTGGTCGAACGTGGAGTTCAACAGGGCACCGTCAGCCTCGGCGACCTCGCGGATCGCGTCGAACTTCGGCGACCCGGAACCACCGGCGTCCACGAGGTAGACGAGGTCGTTCGGGACGACGACGACCTGGCGCGTGATCGGGCGGGAGACGCCGTCGATCGTGCCGGTGAGGGCGACCGGTCCCGGCACGGCGAGCGCCGTGGTGTCCCAGGTGATCGCCTTCGTCGTGGTGGCGCCGCCCTGCGTGACCGAGGCCTCGGTCGGCAGGCTGCTCGCATCGTTCAGGCGCACCGTCGCCGCCATGTCGACGTCCACGGCGACCTTTCCCTTGCCTTCGAGGTCGGCGAGCGTCCACTCCTCGTACCACTTCAGGCTGAGCGAGCCGTCGTCACCGAACTCCAGCGGCAGCCAGACCGCCGGGGCGTTCTTGAGGTCGGACGGGGTCCAACGGTCTCCGAGGTAGATGAACTTCCCCGCCGCCGCGTCGATCGTGAGCACCGAGGTGCTCTGACTGCCGTGGGTGGTCGAGTCGCCCGGGCCGCTCACCGGGTTGCCGTGGTCGGTCCATTCGCCGAGCATCGAATCGGCCGTCGCGTACTTCGCCGGGTTGGCGTTCCATCCCGTGGCACCCGAGGTGATCAGGTAGTACGTGCCGTCGTAGACGAAGACCGCCGGTGCTTCCCGGTGTCCGCCGATGTAGGTACGGGTGAAGTCCTCACCCTTCACCGCGCGCTCGACCGGGGCCGAGAGGTACATGAAGTTCGTCGACAACTTCGAGATGAACATCGTCGCGTTCTCCTCGCTCGCGTAGATGATGTAGCCCGTGCCGTCGACATCGGTGAACAGGTTCATGTCGCGCGCCATGCCGGGGCTGTCCGGCTGGTGGTTCGGTTCGCCCTCCGGTGCGACGTTCAGCCGGTAGCTGTCCACGTAGCGGAAGGGGCCGGTCGGCGAGTCGGAGACGGCGACACCCGCGGTCGCCTTGGCGTACTGGGCGTTCGAGGTCGTACTCGGGCCGTCGGTGTGGATCCACATGACCCACTGGTCCGTCGCCGCGTTGTACACGACCTTCGGGCGTTCGAGGATCGCCGCCGGCACGTCGGGGTCGCTCGGCACGGTCACGAGGTCGCGGACGACGGCGGCTCGCTGCTGCGCCGTGTAGTCGGCGTAGAGCTCGGCGGTCGCCGGGTCGGTCGTGATCTGCTCGGCAGTCGACAGGGCCTGGAGCGCGAGGCCCTCGTCGGTCCAGTTGTACAGGTCGCGCGAGGAGTACACGTGGACGCCGCGGCTGCTCGCGTAGCCGTTCCACCGGTCCTCGCCGTACCAGTAGTAGATCGGCTGACCGTCGGCGTCCGTCGACGGCACGACCTGCCCGCCGTGCGCCTGGATCGGGTTGCCGTGGTCGTCGACCCACGCCTGACCGGGCCGGAACGTGTCGTACTCGACGATCGGCCGGAGCGCGGTGTGTGCCGCCGCGAGGGCGTCGTAGGCCGCGGTCAGCGCCGCGGTGTCGGTGGAGGCGGCATCGACGAGCGCCTGCGCTTCGGCGATCGCCGCGTCGAGGACGGCGAGGGAGTCGGCGACGTAGCCCGCGCGCTGCCCCTCGTCGAGCGTGACCGCGCGGATCTTGGCCGCCAGCACCTCGGTGCTCGCCGTGTGCGGTGCCCTGACGATGATGTAGTTGACCGCGGGGTCCGTGTAGGTGTTCGTGCGGCCGGCCGGGCTGTGCACCTCGAGGTCGAGCGTGCCGTCCTCGACGTGCACGGCGAGCTGCTGCTCCAGGAGCGCTCCAGACGGCGCGGTGACCTGGGCGAGCGTCTGGCCCTCGGCCTTCAGGTCGAGCGGACGGGCCGCCCAGCCGCTCGGCAGGTTGAAGCCCAGGGTGACCTCGTAGTCACCGGCGGACAGGTCGAACGAGTAGTCCACGGACCGGGTCGGCAGCGAGCTGCCGCTCGGCGGCGCGTCGTAGCGCAGGGACGCAGTCTTCTCGGTGCCCGTCGACGTGTTCGCCGTCGGCTTCGAGTTGTCGTCCGTGACGTACCCCCAGGAGGCGCCCGTGGTCGCATCGACCCCGAACGGCTGGTCGGTCCTGGCCTGGTAGAGCCCGAGGTGGTCGCCGGGCGACACACTGTCGGTGACGGTCGTGCCGGCGTTGGCGAAGTAGAGGACGAAGTCGTTCGCGACGAGTTCGTCGACGGTGGGCGTCGGATAGGCCGGTGCCGCTTGCGCATGCGGGGCGTCCGCGGTGACGAGACCGGCGGACAGGGCGAGGGCGATCGCGACCGCGCCCGCGACGCCGGTGCGACCGGCGCCCGTGCCGTCGGTGCCTGCATCGGCGGGGAGCAGCACTCCCGCTGCCGCACGCCGGCGTCGGACGAGGAGGAGCGCGCCGGTCATCAGGAGCACCGCGGCGACGATGACGCCGGCGGCGATCGAGACACCGGACGTCGCGAGCGAGCCATCGGTCGTCGAGCCGCCGGTGGTCCCTGAACCGGACTGGCCGGTACCTCCACCGGTGCCAGGGGTGGTGCCTGGATCGGTCCCCGGGTCGGTCCCCGGGTCCGTTCCGCCCGGCAGGGAGTCGACCGTGTTCCCCGGCCCGCCGGAGGTGCCACCCCTGGTCGGAGCGGCACCCGACGCGGCGAACGCACCCGTCTCACCGACGGCGACACCGGCGGCGAGCAGCGCGTCAGGCAGGGCGGCACGGGCGTCCGCGGCGCCCCACACCGTCACCGCGCCGTCGGCCGCGATCGCACCGGACAGGTAGGGGCCGGCGAAGACCCGGACGACGTCGACACCGTCGAGCGAGGCCGGTACGTCGGTCTGGCCGGCGTCGTCGGCCCCCCAGGCGAGGACGGTGCCGTCATCGGCGAGGGCGAGCGCGTGATCGGTCCCGGCGGCGAGCTGCACGACGTCCTCGTCGGCGAGCGTCGCCGGGAGTTCGAGCTGGCCCGCGTCGCTCCGGCCCCAGGGCACGACCTCACCGTCGTCGGTGAGGGCGACGGTGAAGCCGGAGCCGATGACCACATCGGTGATGTCCGCACCGTCGAGCGCTGTCGGAAGGGTGTTCTGCCCGAAGGCGTCGTCTCCCCAGAGCGCGAGCGTGCCGTCCGCCCGGAGCGCCGCCGAGTTCGGCCCGCCCGCGGCGATGCGCAGCACGCGGTCGAGGCCCACCGGGGGTGTGGCCTGTCCGTTCGCGTCCCGTCCCCAACCGGTGACCGTGCCGTCGGAGCGGAGCGCGAGCGCGTGGTTGGTGCCGGCGGCCACCTGGGTGACCCTGCCGCCGATGGTGGGAACGGTGGACTGGCCGAAGCCGTCTGCACCCCAGGCGCGCACGGTGCCGTCCGTTCCGAGCGCGAGCGTGTGCCCGAGCCCGGCGGCCACGCCGAGGACCGGTGTTCCGACCAGCTCTGCCGGCACGGCCGGTGCGCCCCAGCCGAGGAGGGAGGCGGGAGCCGGTTCGGTCGCCGCATGCGCTGCGCCGGCGGTCAGGGCGGTCGCACCGGTGAGGGCGACCGCGACGACAGCCGCGGCGAGCCTGACCCGCCGGACTCCCCCGGCACCTCCGTCCGGCCGTGGTCGTTCGGTTCGTCTCATCGCTCGTCGCATCGTGCGGCGTCCTTTCACGTCATCGTGGGGTGCTGCGGGGGTGGTGCAGGTGGTTCCCTTCGACACGCTCAGGGACCGGGGTTGGGGTCAGGGACCGGGTTGGGGGTCAGGGACCGGGAGTGGTAGGCGGAGGGCTCGGGGCGCGGCTAGAACTCCACCGGGCCGAGGGACGGACGGGCGAGGAACGACAGCTCCGGCTCGGTGAGCGCGTGGAACTCGAGCACCGTGAAGCGGTTCTCGCCCGACTGCAGCTGCCCACCGGGCACGTACAGCGTGTGCTGCGGGCCGCGCGACCAGTAACGGCCGAGGAGGAACCCGTTCACCCACACGAGGCCCTTCCCCCAGTGCTCCGTGTCGAGGAAGAGGTCGGTCGGAGCGTCGAGTGTGACGGTCGCCGTGGCGACCAACGGACCGGCACCCGAGACGCGGGTGGACCGGGTGCCGATCGCAGCGACTGCGGCGTCGACGACCGCGTCGAGCTGGTCGAGGACGACCGGTGCGATCCCCCACGAGGTGAGCTCGACGCCGTCGAGCGACACCGCCCCGATGATGCCCTTCGGCTCTCCCAGGCGCTTGCCGTAGTTCACGCGGCCCTGGTTCTCGAGGAGCAGTTCAAGCGTCTCACCGGCAGGGATGACGATCGACCGTTCGTGGAACTCACGCGTGAGGGCTCCCACCTGCACACCGTCGACGGACACGACCACGCGGTCGCGGACCTCGCTGAAACGCAGCACGCCTCCGCGACCACCGAGCGACGCCCGATACCTGGCAAGGCCGGAGAATGCGCCGAGCTCGTCCATCGTCGGAATGCGGTCGTACTCGACGAGCGGTGCGAGCACGTCGGCGACGTCGGCGAACGACACCTCCTGCTCGAACGGCACCGAGAACGCCGGAGCGTCGGTCGCACTCGGCGGGACCTCCGCCGGGACGTCCGCGTACTTCGCGATCACGTCGCGGAACGCGAAGAACTTCGCCGTCGGGTGGCCGGCCTCGTCGAGCGGGGCGTCATAGTCGTAGGAGGTGACGTGGGAGCGGTACTGCCCCTTGTCGTTCGCACCACCGGTGAACCCGAAGTTCGTGCCGCCGTGGAACATGTAGATGTTCACCGAAGCACCGGTGGCGAGGAGCGCGTCGAGGTCGGCGGCGGTCTCGGCGATGGGCGTGGTGTGGTGGTGCTCGCCCCAGTGGTCGAACCAGCCGTCCCAGAACTCGGAGCACATGAGCGGCCCGGTCGGCTGGTGTTCGCGCAGGGTGGCGAGGCGTTCGAGCGAGCGGCTGCCGAACGAACCCGTCTTATGGAGTTCGGGGATACTGCCGTCCTCGAGCATCTGAGCCGTCGGCTGGTCGACACTCGTCAGCGGCACGGTGATCCCGAGTTCACACGTCCAGGCGGTCAGCGTGCGGAGGTAGTCGTGGTCGTCGCCGTACGCGCCGTACTCGTTCTCGACCTGCACGAGGATGACGGGTCCACCGCGGTCGATCTGCAGCGGGGCGAGGAGCGGGAGGAGGGCCTCGAAGTACTCGCGGACGGCGGCGAGGTACCGCGGTTCGCTGCGACGCAGACCGAGCTCGGGGTCGTGGAGGAGCCAACCCGGCAGTCCGCCGTTGTCCCATTCGGCGCAGATGTAGGGCCCCGGACGCACGATCGCGTACATGCCGGCGTCGGCGACGAGGCCGAGGAAGCGTTCGAGATCGTTCACGCCGCTGGTGTCGAACACGCCGCGCTCGGGGCTGTGCTGGTTCCAGGCGACGTACGTCTCGATGGTGTTGAGCCCCATGAGCTTCGCCTTGGCGATGCGGTCCGCCCACTGCTCGGGGTGCACCCGGAAGTAATGGAGGGCTCCGGAGATGATCCGGAACGGCTGACCGTCGAGCAGGAAGTCGTCGTCGCCGATGGAGAAGGTGGGCATGCGGGGGCTCCGTGATGAAGGGGTGCGGATGGAGCGACCACGGCCGGCCGGAGACGAGCCTCGATGAGGATCTTCCGACCGGCCGCGGTCGATGGTGCTGGTGGAACAGGCGCTGAGCTGCGCTCCCGACTACTTCTCGGTGACGGTGAAGCCCTGCGTGTTGCCGTACTCGACGAGCTGCTTCTGCCAGTCGGCGAGACCGTCGTTCAGGTCTGCCTTGTTGGCGTAGGACTGGCCAACGGTGTCGGCGAAGATGCTGTTCGCGTACACCTGGTAGGGCAGGTACTGCCATCCGGTGGACACGTCCTTGGCGCCCTGCACGAGCACCTCGTTGATCTTCTGGCCACCGAAGTAGTCAGGCGCTGCCGAGAGGAACTCGTCGGAGTTCAGGTCGGCGGTGGTCGCCGGGAAGCCGCCAGCGTCGAGGAACACCTTGACGCTGTCCTCGTTGTTGTTCAGCCACTTGAGGAAGCCGGCGGCGAGCGCCGGGTTCTTGCTGTCCTTCAGCACGACCTGGCCGCCGCCACCGTTCTCGGCGTTGGCGGGCTTGCCGTCGTACGTCGGGATCGGTGCGACTCGCCACTGACCGGAGGCCTCAGCAACGGACGACTCGAGCACACCGGGCATCCAGGCGCCCGTGATGAGCGTCGCGATGCTGCCGTTGCCGAGCGACTTGTACCAGTCGTCGCTCCAGCCGGGGACGGTGGAGAGCAGATCGCCCTCGACGAGCTGGTTCCAGCTGTCGGCCCACTTCTTCGAGCCCTCGTCGGCGAGGTTGATGCTCACCTTGGTGCCGTCGGCACTGAACGGACGGCCGCCGGCCTGCCAGATCATGCTCGTCGCGAAGCCGGAGTCACCGGAGTCGTTGGTGATGTACTTCGACGGGTCTGCGGCGTGCAGCTGCTTCGCTGCCGCGATGTACTCGTCCCAGGTCGTCGGCACGGCGATGCCGTACTGGTCGAAGACCGTCTTGTTGTAGAACATGGCCATGGGGCCGGAGTCCTGCGGGAGGGCGTACAGGCCGTCGCCGATGTTGACGGAGCTCCACGGGCCGGGGCTGTAGTCGTCCTTGAGGTCGCCGAAGCCGTAGGCGTTGAGGTCCACGAGGGAGTCGCTGAGCGCGAACTGCGGGATCGCGTAGTACTCGACCTGGGCGACGTCGGGGCCACCCTTGCCGGCCTTGATGGCGTTCTGCAGCTTCGTGTACTCGGTGGTGTTCGTCCCGGCGTTGACGAGGTTGACCTTGACCTTGGGGTAGGCCTTCTCGAATGCTGCGACCTGGGCCTCAGCGGACGGGGTCCACGACCAGTAGGTGAGCTCGCCACCGGCTTCGAGGGCGGACTCGACGTCTTTGGCGTCGCCCGAGGCGGTGCTGCCGGTGCCGGACGAGCACGCGACGAGCGAGGCTCCGATCATCGCGGTCGCGACGGCCGCCGTGGCCGTGCGGCGCAGAACCGTGCGAGACGGTGAGATGCGCTTCATGGGTGTTTCCTTTCACTGCGTTGGGAGGAGGAGGTGATGCGGGTGGTGCGGTGGTGCTGGTGGGAAACGGCTCCTGAGCTTGTCGAAGGCCAGGGACCGGCGGGAGAGGTTTCGGTGTCGGTGGGATCAGCCCTTGACGCTGCCGGCGCTGAGGCCGGACTGCCAGAAGCGCTGGAGGAACAGGAACGCGATGACGATCGGGACGATCGTGAGCAGCGACCCGGTGATCACGAGGTTGAAGATCGGCTGCGCGGCGACACCCGTGGCCTGCGCGCTCCACTGGCTCAGACCGACGGTGAGGGGATACCACGTCGGCTCGCTCAACATGATGAGCGGGAGGAAGTAGTTGTTCCAGGTCGCGACGATCGCGAAGAGCAGCACCGTCACGATGCCGGGGCCGAGGAGTCGCAGCGAGATCGTGAAGAAGGTGCGGAACTCCCCCGCACCGTCCATGCGGGCGGCTTCGAGCAGTTCGGTCGGGACCGCGTCGACCGCGTAGGTCCAGATGAGGTACAGGCCGAACGGACTCACGAGGGAGGGCAGGATGACCGCCCACGGCGTGTTCGTGAGGCCCATCTGGCTGAACATGAGGAACGTCGGAACCGCGAGCGCCGTCCCCGGCACCGCGATCGAGCCGAGGATGATCGCGAACACGGCGCGCTTGCCCGGGAAACGGAACTTCGCGAGGCCGTAGCCACCGATCGTCGCGAGGAGCGTGGCACCACCGGCGCCGACGACCACGTAGAGCAGCGTGTTGCCGAACCAGCCGACGAACTGGCCGTCACGGTAGGTGACGGTGTCGACGATGTTCTGCCAGAGGTTGAATCCGCCGTTCCCGAACCAGAGGCCGAAGGAGGAGAACAGGTCGGGCTGCGACTTCGTCGCGTTGATGACCAGCCACAGGATCGGCACGATCGAGTAGAGGAGGAAGACGGCCATGACGATCGTCAGGACGATCGAGCGACGACGGCGTGGGTCGTGGCGCTTCCTCGTCGGGCGGTCGAAGGCGCGGGCGTTGCGGGCCGTGCGAGTGGACACGGTCTGCGGGCGGACGGTCGGGTTCGAGACGGTGGCCATCAGCTGTTCTCCTGTCGGGAGCCGCGCACCTGCACGACGTAGGCGATGACGGCGGTGATGACGCCCATGACGATCGCGACCGTTGCCGCGTAGTTGAACTGCTGGCCGGCGAAGGACAGGTTGTACGCGTACATGTTCGGGGTGAAGTTGCTGGTGATGACGTTGGGGGCGAGGTTCTTCAGCAGGTTCGGCTCGTTGAAGAGCTGGAACGAGCCGATGACCGAGAAGATCGACGCGATCACGAGTGCACCGCGGAGCGCGGGGATCTTGATGCTGAAGACGGTGCGGAACTGGCCGGCGCCGTCGATCTCGGCGGCCTCGTAGATCTCCCCCGGGACGACGCGGAGCGCGGCGTAGAAGATGAGCATGTTGTAGCCCATGAACTCCCAGGTGACGATGTTGCCGATGGAGGCGAGGACCGCCTGCGAGCTGAACGGCTCGAGGATCTTGGCGCCGAGCAGATCGTTGAACGATCCGGCGAGTCCGAACTGATCGCCGTAGATGAAGCCCCAGATGAGCGCCGCGACGACGCCCGGCACCGCGTAGGGCAGGAACAGCGCGATGCGGAAGAAGGCCGCACCGTGGAGTCGGGCGCTGTCGAGGGCCAGTGCCGCCGTGAGCGAGAGCGCGAGCATGATCGGCACCTGCACGACGAAGAAGAGCGCGACGCGGCCGAACGGCTCCCAGAACTTCGCGTCTTGGAACAGGGCGATGTAGTTGTCGAAGCCGACGAAGGCGTTGCCGCCGATGAGGCGGTCCTGGAAGAAGCTCAGGTACAGCGCGTAGACGAGCGGCGCGATGATCATCAGCGCGAAGACGATCATGAAGGGGGCGATGAACGCCCAGCCCTTCCAATCCCGACGATCGCGGCGATGCACGCGGACCGCTGGTGGCCGGCCGGTTCGGGCGGTCGTGGTGGTCATGGGCAGCTTCCTTGCTGGGCAGCGGAGCGGTTCCGTGGAGGCGCTCGGTGGTGGATCGGGTGATGATGCTGACGATGTTTACGTCAACATCTGCTCGGTACCATAGCATGTTCACGTCAACATGCAAGGATGGATGCGACGATAGGGAGACCATGACGGACACGACGCAGAAGCCAGCGGGCCGCACGAGACGCGCGCCGTCGATGGCAGACGTCGCCGCTCACGCCGGCGTCTCCTCGCAGACCGTCTCCCGGGTGGCGAACGGCCTGACCAACGTCGACGACGGCACGCGCGACCGCGTGCTCGAGGCCATGACGGAGCTCGGCTACCGCCCCAACAAGGCCGCACGCGCCCTGCGCTCCGGCCGCACGCGCAGCATCGGCATCACGATGTTCACCCTCTCCTCCTACGGCAACATGCGCACCCTCGACGCGATCACCGTGCAGGCGGCACGCGCCGGCTACTCGGTGACCGTCGTGCCCGTGGAGTACCCGACCCAGCGCGACGTCGCCGTCGCGCTCGACCGGCTGCGCGAGCAGGACGTCGACGGCCTCATCATCGTCATCGAGTCGCACATCGTCGACGGCGCCGACGTCGAGCTCCCCGTCGGCCTGCCCGTCGTCGTCATCGACTCCGCCGCGCGGACCGACTACCCGGTCGTCGACAACGACCAGGCCCAGGGTGCAGCCCTCGCCACGCAGCACCTCTTGGACCTCGGCCACCGCGGCGTCTGGCACATCGCCGGGCCTCGCACCTCGTACTCCGCCGCGCGCCGTGAGCAGAGCTGGGCCGACACCCTCCGCACGGCGGGCATCACCCCGCCGCCCGTGTTCCGCGGAGACTGGTCGACGGCGTCGGGCTACGAGATCGGCCTGCAGATCGCCGAGCGCCCCGAGATCACGGCGGTCTTCGCCTCCAACGACCAGATGGCCCTCGGACTCCTGCGCGCCCTCCATGAACGCGGACGCGCGGTACCCGGCTCCATCAGTGTCGTGGGCTACGACGACATGGCCGAGTCCGACTCGTTCTGGCCGCCACTCACGACGGTGCACCAGGACTTCGACGAGATCGGCCGCCGCGCGATCACCACACTGCTCCGCGAGATCGAGGAGGGGCCGTCGCTCACCGCCGAGCCACTCACCCCGACCCGCCTCGTCGTCCGCGCGAGCACGGCGGCTCCGGCCGGCGACTGACGCCGTCTGACGCCGTTCGACAGGCCCAGGGACCGAGCGAGGCACTCAGGGACCGAGGGACGGAACCGACTCCGGGATTGGTCGTCGAGCCTGTCGAGACGCGCCGGAGCGGCGCGGATCGCTTGACACCCACGCAGGGGTCACTCCATACTCGTCGGAAATGTTGACGTGAACACCCAGCGCGCATGTCGCGAAATGTTTACGTGAACATCACCACGCACCACGGCCTCCAACGAAGGAACCACCGATGACACTGCCGTCACCAGTCCGCCGACGAACGATCGGAGCGACCGTCGCCGTCGCTCTCGGTATCGCCGCGATCTCCCCCGCACTCGTCACCGCGAGTGCCACTCCCGCACTCGCCGCGGAGAGCACTCCCCTCACGATCACCCCGAACCCCGCGTATCAGAACGAAGCCTTCGAAGGCTGGGGCACGAGCCTCGTCTGGTTCGCCAACGCCACCGGTGACTACCCCGAGGACGTCCGCCAGGACCTCTTCGACAAGGTCTTCGGCGAGGACGGTCTGAACCTCAACATCGCCAGGTACAACATCGGCGGCGGGAACGCGAGCGACGTCCCCCCGTACCTCCGTGCCGGTGGTGCGGTCGACGGCTGGTGGAACCCGGACCTCGAGGCGAGCGACGCCGATGGCGCGATCACCTCCGACTACGCCGACCGCGACCGCTACGCGGCCGCGTGGGACGCGGACGACCCGCAGTCGTACGACTTCGATGCCGACGCGACGCAGCGCTGGTGGCTCACGGCCCTCAAGGACAAGATCACCAAGTGGGAGGCGTTCAGCAACTCCCCGCCCTACTTCATGACCGAGAGCGGCTACGTCTCCGGCAACTACAATGCCGCATCCGAACAGCTGAAACCCGAGAGCGTCGACGACTTCGTCGCGTACCTGACGACGGTGGTTGACCACCTCGAGGCGGACACCGGCATCTCGTTCGACACCATCGACCCGTTCAACGAGCCGAACACCAACTACTGGGGTACGACGATCGACCAGTCCACCGGCTGGCCGTCGGGCGGCCGCCAGGAGGGCGCGCACATCGGCCCCGCCATGCAGGACACCGTCATCAAGGCGCTCGCCGAGCGGCTCGCCGCGGAGGGTACCTCCACGGAGGCGGTCATCTCCGCGATGGACGAGACCAACCCGGGCATCTTCGCGACGAACTGGAACGGCTGGTCGCAGCTCGCCAAGGACCTCGTCACGCAGCTGAACGTCCACAGCTACGGCCAGGGCGGCAGCGTCGTCGCACGCGACATCGCGAAGACCGCCGACAAGCCGCTCTGGATGAGCGAGGTCGAGGGCAACTGGGACTCCAGCGGCAAGCACAACCTCACGAACATCGACAACGGCATCGGTATGGCCACGCACCTCATCGACGACCTCCGCAACCTGGAGCCGACGGCGTGGGTGCTGTGGCAGCCCGTCGAGGACCTCTACAACATGGAGAAGGTCGAGAAGCTCAACTGGGGCAGCGTCCTGATCGACTTCGACTGCAACGCCGAGGGAGTCTCCGAACGGCGCATCGCGGACGGTGACGCCGACCCGAGCTGCTCGGTCAAGACCAACGCGAAGTACAACACGCTCCGCAACTTCACCCACTACGTGCAGCCCGGCGACCACCTGATCCCCTCGACCGACGCGCAGACCACCACCGCGCTGCGGGCCGACGGCACCGGCGCGACCCTCGTGCACGCCAACCCGTCGACCACGGCGCGGACCATCACGATCGACCTGTCGAAGTTCGCGGACATCGCCGCCGGTGCGACGGTCACCCCGATCGTGACGACCGAGTCCCCCGCGGACGACGTGACCGCCAACGCACTGGTGCAGGGCCAGGCCGTGTCGATCGACCCCGTCACGAAGCAGGCGGTGCTGACCGTCCCGGCGAAGTCGGTCACCACCTTCCTCGTCGACGGTGCGACCGGTGTCGCGGCCGATGCCGCACCGTTCCAGGACGGCCACCGCTACCAGCTCGTCGGGAAGCAGAGTGGGAAGGCGTTCACCGCATCCGCCGCCTCCGGCACCACTCCGGCAGGCACGATCACGCCCCGCGCGTCCGACGCCACCACCGGCGCAGCCCAGGTCTGGACCCCCGAGCTGCTCGCCGGCGGCGGGACGAACACCGACCGGTACGCCCTGCGCAGCAGCTCCGGCGCACTGCTGGCGGCGAGCTCCGCCGGCTCCTCCCTCGTCTCGGCGAGTCGGGAGCAGGCAGCGGCCGACCCGTCCCTCCAGTGGATCCCGACCACCACGAACGGTGCCGACTGGAGCCTCGTGAACGTGGCGACCAGTCAGGCCCTGGAAGTCGGCGGGCAGTCGACCGCCACGGGCGCTGCCGTCGGTGTCTACCAGTCGAACAACGGCGCGAACCAGACGTGGAGCTTCGTCGACACGTCACTGACCGGCGTGCAACCGGTCGTGACGCAGACCGTCGCCGGCGTCCAGGCCTCGCTCCCGTCAACGGTCATCCCGCTCTACGGCGCCGTCCAGGGCGCTCCGGTCGGCGTGGCCTGGGACACGGCCGCAGTCGACTGGAACACTCCGGGCACGATCGTCGTGAACGGCTCGGGCACGGACGGCTGGGGTGCACCGTTCACGGTGCAGGCCACCGTGGACATCGGCGGATTCACGACCACCGAGCCCGTGTCACTCACGGTGGCGGCCGGTTCACCGGCGAGTGCCGTCATCGCTGCGGCCCCTGCCACCGTCCCGGCACAGATCGGAGCCAGCAGCAACCGTTTCGACGCGGCCGTGACCTGGGACTTCAGTTCGCTGACCGACGCCGACCTCGCCGAGCCCGGCGCGGTGCGGGTGAGCGGCACAGCGGCGTCGAACGACGAGGCGGCGGCACCGATCGAGGCGCTGCTGTCGATCATCGTGACGGCCCCCGGCGAACGCAACATCGCGCCGGACGCCACGACGATCGCGAGTGCGACGTCCACCGAGTCCGGTTACCCGGCGAGCAACACGAAGAACTCCGTGCGCACCGACAAGGGCTGGTCGAACTGGCGCTCGTCGAACAAGCCGACGAGTGACACGCTGAGCTACGAGCTCGGTGGTGAGCACACCGTCGAGCACGTCACCTTCTACGCCTACAAGGACGGCAGCACGACCAGCTGGCCGAGTGCGCTGACGGTGCAGTACCGCGACGCCGAGGGCGCCTGGGTCGACGCTCCCGGTGGTGCGGTGTCCGTGCCCGTCCCGACCGACGGCACGGCTCCCGTGGTCGACGTCGACCTCGGTGGGGTCACCACCTCGGCGGTCCGAGTCGTGATGACGGCCTACGCGAACACGCACATGGTGGTCTCCGAGGTCGAGATCTACGCGCTCGCGCCGACCGTCTCGACCGAGGCCGGCCTCGCCGCGCTGCGCGTGAACGGCACCCCGATCGACGGCTTCGATCCGACGGTGTTCGAGTACGAGGCCGCGCTGTCGGGCTCGAGCGACCCGGTGATCGACGCGATCCCCGCCGACCGCGACGCGACGGTGTCGATCGAACCGCTCACGAACGCTCCCGTGGCAGCACGCGCTGCTGCGGACGCGAGCACCGGCGTGGTGGTGACGGTCACCGCCGCCGACGGCTCGACCACGCAGTCGACGACGATCACCTTCGCCCGGACGGCTGCCGCTACCGCGGTGCTCTCCGGTGTGGCGCGTGAGGGCGTCGCGACGACGGCCGGTGTGACCGTCGACCCTGAGGACGCGACGGTCGCCTACCGGTGGCTGCTCGACGACGAGGTGGTGCAGGGCGCCGACGCGGCGACGTTCACGCCTCCCGCAGGGAGCGCCGGTGCGGCGCTCACGGTGAGCGTGACGGTGTCCGCCGAGGGCTTCGCCGACGTCGAGGTCACCTCGGCGCCGGTCACCGTGCTCGCCGCGGTGGTCGATCCCGGCACCGATCCCGGCACCGACCCAGGCACGGACCCCGGGACCGGTCCCGGAACGGGCACGGACCCCGGCACGGGCGGCCCTGGCGACGGCTCCAGCTCGCCGTCGGGCGGTTCGGCAGCAGGTGCCGACTCGCTGTCGCGGACCGGTGTCGATGTCTCCACCTTCGGTCTCGTCGCTCTCGTGCTCGGTCTGCTCGGCTTCGCCTCGGTGCTGATCGCGCGCCGTCGACGAGCCTCGTAGGCGCGTCACGACGAACCCCGCCGTCCGAGAGCGCTCGGGCGGCGGGGTTTTCGCGTGCGGTGACCCTTCGACAGGCTCGGGGACCGGAGAAGCGACGACGGTCGCTCTCTTCGGTCCCTGAGCCTGTCGAAGGGCGGCGCTCAGGAGACGAGGAGCAGAGGGTTCACCTTCGCGCCGGTGTTCTCCATCGTGTTCCCACTCTGGGTGAGGGATACCGTTGGGAACGCGGTGAAGGGGCAGGAGGACACGACCCGGTTGGGTCCGAACTGGTTGTTCGTGACCGTGGCCTTCTGCGTCCAGCTCTTCTTGACCTGGAGTTTCAGGGTGCAGTGTCCGCCGTCGAGCCAGTTGCCGTCGACGGTGAGGGTGACGTTGTTCTGTTCCGCGCCGCCGAGGATCGCGAAGTTCGTCGCACCGCGGATCGTGTTGCCGAGGATGCGGAT
>NZ_JAHVDH010000006.1:0-396387 GCF_051487245.1 Plantibacter flavus | reverse complement strand
GTCCGCGCATCACCCGCGACCCGGGTGGGGATCGCGGCGGCGTCGAGGCGTTCCCGGATCGCGTAGGCGAGGGGTGCGGTGGTGAACAGGTGCACCCAGGCCATGCCGTCGGCGGCGGGCTCGACGTCCACCCGCCGGTCGGACGTGGAACGACTGGTGCGGGTGGTGATGGACTCCGGGTGCAGGCGTTCCCGGAGGATGCGTGCGCGGTGTGTGAGCCTGGCCGGGGTGGACCGTAGGGCGAGGGGCAGCACCTGGTCGAGGAACAGGCGTCGTCCGGCGGCGGGGATGTCGCGGAGCTGATCCGTGATGACCCGGGCGTGTCCGGCACTGACCATGCCGCGGGCGAGGGCGTCGAGCACGGTGGGGGCGTGGTGGACGAGGGCTTCCGCGTCGCCGATGCGGCGTTGCAGGGTGGATTCGGACGTGCGGGTCGCCATCGCGAGCGACGCGCACATCGAGCGACGGGCCAGGTCTCGGGCCTCTGCTGACGGGGTCGCGGCGGGCGCGACGGAGGACGCGGTCGCATCGGCGAACGCCGCAGCATCGGCGAGGAGCCGGGCCTCAGCGGCGTCGAGCGCTGCGCGTTGCCGGGACAGCGCCACGAAGCGGTCGGTGAACGACGCTAGCCGCAACGCGAACACGTCGCCCGGGTGCTCGCGGGTGCTGGTCTCGGTCATGACCTCAGTCCACCATGGGCCACTGACATTCGAGAGGGGTAGTTTCGCCGCTCCCGCTCGCAACGTACGATGTCCCGGTGGGGTTGCGTTCGATGTTCGGTCAACTCGCCGGGAGTGTCGGCGGGGCGGTGCCCGAGGGCGTCGCGGAAGCCCGGTCCGCGCGGCTGAACGCCGAACGCCCGGTCCGTGAAGTGCTCGAACTCGCCGGCCGGATCGGCGAGTCGATGCTGTCGCTCGGGGCGGCCGCTGCCGAGGTCACCGACGCCATCCGCAGGGTCTGCAGGGCGTTCGACCTCGAGTGCCAGGTCGACCTCACCTTCACCTCCATCCTCATCGCCCACGACGGCTCGGAGCGCTCACCGGGAGTGACCGTGCTGCGCGTCGTCGCTGCGCCGGCGGCGGACTACGACCGCCTCGCCAAGGTCGTCACGCTCTCCGAGACGATCACGACGCGGACCGAACCGATCATGACCGCGACCGACGCCGCTCTCGACGACGAGACGGACCTGCGCGACGAACTGCACGAACGCCTCGGCGCGGCCCATCGCGAGCTCGACCGCATCCTCGGGGCACGTCGCACCTACCGCCGCGGCCTCATCACGGCGCTCCTGTCGCTCATGGCCGCCGCCGTCTCCGTGCTGCTCGGCGGCGGGGTGCTCTCGATGCTGCTTGCGGCCGCCACGACCGCGCTCATCGACAGCGCCTTCCGAGCCCTCGGTGTCCTCAAACTGCCCGTCTTCTTCCTGCAACTCGCGGGAGCGGCCATCGCGACGACCGTCGCGGTCCTCATCTCCGTCCTCAGCCCGTACGTCCCGGCCGACCTCTCCGCGCTCCCGCCGGCGCTCGTCGTGGCGTCGGGGATCGTCGTCCTGCTGGCTGGCGCCTCACTCGTGGGGGCTGCCGACGACGCGCTCAACGGCTTCCCCGTCACCGCGAGTGGCCGACTCGTCGAGGTGCTCCTCCTCACCATCGGCATCGTCGTCGGCATCGGTGGTGTGCTCGACCTCGCCAGACGCCTCGGCGTCTCCCTGGTGCTCATCGACCTGCCCGTGAGCCCGTGGCCGATCGCGGTGCAGGTCGTCGGCGCAGCGGTCGCGTCCGCGGCGTGGGCGATGGCGTCCTACGCGACGATCCGAACCGCCTGCTTCGCGGGTGTCACCGGGGCCGTCGCGTTCGCCGTGTCCACGAGTGTGACAGGCAGTGGAGTGAACCCGGCGGCCGCCAGTGCGCTCGCCGCCCTCGTCATCGGGTTCGCGGCTGAAGCGTTGGGGCCGCGGCTGCGCATCCCGGCGATCATCCTGACCATCTGCGGCATCGTCCCGCTCCTGCCTGGCCTGGCGATCTACCGCGGCATGCTCGCGCTCGTGAACGAGGAGCACGCTTCCACGGGCACCGAACTCCTCCTGCAGGCCGGGCTCACCGGGCTCGCCCTGGCGGCGGGCGTCACGCTCGGTGAGATCCTCGCGCGCCGTTCCGGTGTCTCGCACCGGGTGCTCCTGCCCGGGTACATCCGTCGCTCGCGTCGGCGCCCCCGCTGAGTTGCCCGAATCCGCGCCGAACAGCGCGATTTCGGCGCGAATTCGGGCGACTCAGCGCTGCGAACAGGCGAGCGCGAGGTTGTGGGCGACCGTCCGAACCACGTCCTGGGCGGTGCGGTCCGTGGGGCGACGGCTGACCTTGAGCCCGAGCCACGGCACGGAACCCGCGGCGACGATCGCATCGCGCACGCGGTCGGTGTCGAGCAGTGATTCGGAGGTGGGGTCCGCCTCGCGGATCGGCAGGTGCGCGTCAGCCCACGCGGTACCGTACGGTCCGTCGACCGCGGCCGCTCCCGAGAGGGTGAGTCCGACGAGCGCTCCGGAGTCCGCGACCGAGGCGATCTGAGCGCTCACCGCATCGGCGCCCTGCAGCTCGATCGCCGAGCGACCCCAGTTCATCCACAGTCCGTCGACCGCTGCGCTCGCTGCAACGGCTGCGAGCTCGTCCTCCACGGACAGGAAGCCCTTCTCGTACCGCCGGCCCGGTACGGCCGCGTCGCAGTGCTCGATGACGAGTCGGGCGTCGTCCCAGTCGACCGCACCGAGCTCGTCGAGCGAACGGAGCAGCGCGTCGCCGGAACCCGAGGCGTGCGGAGCGGTGTGCAGCGCGACGACGGCGACCTCGGCCCGCGACCGGTCGTTCAGCAGGTGGAGGTCGGCTGCGAGGGCCCGGAGGTCGGCGACCGCGGCTGCACGGCCGTCCGCGTCCGGTGAGGCGATGCCGTATCCGGCGCCTGCGGCGTTCCTGCGCATCACGAACGGCAACGCGGTGAGCGCCAACCGCGCACCCGCTGGAACGTGCTCCAGGAACCACTCGTCATCGTGCGGGTGCACCGAACCGAGCCAGGGCACCTCCAGGCCGACGACGCCCGGCAGTGCGCACAGCGCCGGCAGCACCTCGGCCTCCAGCGCGGGATCCCAGGCGGTGTGCGCCGGCGACGCCGCATAGGCACTGACGAGGATGCCGTTCGTCCCGACGGACGGCGTCATCGCGTCACCATGCCGCGTCGGGCATATGACGACCGGTAGTAGTCGGCGAGCTGCAGTCGCGAGGCGGCCTCGTCGTCGACGAACACGGTCACACGGGGATGGTGCTGCAGGATCGTCGCGGGCCAGAGGGCGGAGACGGCCCCCTCGACGAGGTGGTGCACCGCCTCTGCCTTGCCCCCTCCGGCGGCGACCAGCACGACGTGCCGCGCCTCCATGATCGTTCCGAGTCCCTGGGTCACGCAGTGCATCGGCACCAGGTCCGGCTCACCGTCGAAGAAGCGGGCGTTGTCCCGGCGCGTCTGCTCGGTGAGCGTCTTCACCCGCGTCCGGGACGCGAAGGAGGAGCCTGGCTCGTTGAACGCGATGTGGCCGTCCGTGCCGATGCCGAGGATCTGCAGGTCGACGCCTCCGGCCGAGCGGATGGCCTCCTCATACGAGGCGCAGGCGGCGGCGAGGTCCGGGGCACGGCCGTCGGGTCCATGGACGAGCTCGGTGGGCAGATCGACGCGCGACACGAAGTCCGCTTCGATCACCGTGCGGTACGCGCGCGGATCGCCGACCGGCAGGCCGACGTACTCGTCAAGGGTGAAGGCGCGCGCACCGGCCAAGGACAGTTCGCCGCGCGCGACCCGGGCGGCGACGGCGTCGTAGATCCGCAGTGGACTGGAACCGGTGGCGAGACCGAGCACCGCGTCCGGCTTCCGGGTGAGGAGCGCGGTGATGTCGTCGGCGACGAGCTCGCCGATCGACGCCTCCGGCGTGATGACGACCTCCATCAGCTGACGTCCGTTCCGGTTCCGAGGGCGGCGACGAACCAGGAGGTGATCGTCGAGGGGTGGGTGATCGCGGTCCCCACGCACACGGCGGACGCACCGCTCCGACGGGCGGCTGCGGCATCGGCGGGGGAGTGGATGCGGCCCTCGGCGATGATCGGCGTCGCACAACGCGAGGCGATGAGCTCGATGAGCTCGAGGTCGGGACCCGACGTCCTCGGTCGTTCGCCGGTGTACCCCGACAGCGTCGTGCCGAGGATGTCGGCTCCGGCCTGCTCTGCGGCGATCGCGTCGTCGAGCGAGCCGCAATCGGCCATGACGAGCACGTCGGGATGCGAGGCGCGCACGCCCGCGACCGTCTCCGCAAGGGTCAGCCCGTCCGGTCGGTCACGGCGGGTGCCGTCCACGGCGACGATGTGCGCTCCGGCGTCGGCGACTGCACGCGCGTGTTCGAGCGTCGGGGTGATGAACACGTCGTCGTCGCCGTCCTTCCACAGGCCGACGATCGGGACGGTGAGGTCTGCGGCGGCGCGGATGTCGGCGATCCCCTGCAAGCGGATGCCGACCGCTCCGCCGACGACGGCGGCGCGGGCGAGCTGCGCCATCGTGCCGGGGTCGCGCATGGGTTCGCCGGGATAGGCCTGGCAGGAGACGATGAGGCCGCCTGCCAGCCGGTCGAGGATGTCCGTCGGACGGGTGTTCACGGTGTTCCTTTCAGTGCCGCCCAGGCGGAGGCGGCGGCTCCTCGGAGCGGGGCGTGGCCACCGAGGGTCCCGGCGACGATGGGGAGGTCTTGCAGGGCGTCGATCGCCTCGCTTCGGAATGCTGCGTCCATCGGCGACCACCACGGTTCACCGATCTCCGGGACGCCGCCGGTGATGACGACGCGTTCGGGGTCGAGGAGGGTCGCGGCTGCCGCGATGGCTCGACCCACGGCTGCGGCGGAGTCGCGCACGGCCTGGACGGCCTGCGACTCGCCGGCGGCCGCCCGACGGGCGATGCCGCGGGCGTCGGTCTCGGAGGGGTCTCCGCCGAGGGTCAGATAGTGCCGGTACAGACCGATCCCGGAACCGATGGCCTCGAGATGGCCGACCCGGCCGCACGGGCAGCGGAGGTGCCCGGCGCCCGGTGTCGGGACGTGCGCGATCTCACCGGCGACGTGGCGCGCACCGCGGAGGGAGCGGCCGTCGAGGATGACGCCCGCGCCGACGCCGGTCCCGACCGCGATCACGAGCGCACTGTCCGCCCCTGCCGCCGCGCCGTGGCGGAACTCGCCGGCCGCGTGGGCGTCGACGTCGTTCTGGACGTGGACGACCGCGTCGGCCGGGAGTCGTGATCCGAGCCCGGCGCGCACGAGTGCGGCGACCGGAGTGCCCGTCCAGTCGGTGAGGGTGTCGGTCGAGGAGACGATGGTCCCGGTGCGGACGTCGACCACCCCGGCCGTACCGATCCCGACGCCGCGGAGCCTGGCCGTCGGCGCACGGTCGAGCAGCCGGGCTGCCAGGCGGAGCACGGTGCCGATGACGGCGCCAGGACCCTCGGCACCGCGGGTCGGCGCGGCGAGTTCATCGAGGATGACGTCGTCCCCGTCGGCGAGCGCCGCGACCGTCTTGGTCCCGCCGATGTCGACGGCGAGGACGATGCCGCCCATCAGACGGGCAGCAGGTCGTGTGCGCCGAGGATTGCGCGGATCTTCTCCACCGCGACGTCGTCGAGCGATTCGACCCCGGAGGCCATGACGGCGTGGTCGATCAGGCCGCGGGCGACCATCGCCGCCTTGAAGGCGCCGACGCCGGTGGCGTCGCCCGAGAGCCCGGCGGGCTGGAAGACGAGTTCGAAGAGTCGGTTGATCCGCTCCTGTTCGACCCGTGCCGCCGACCAGTCGCCGCGCTCAGCAGCCTCCCAGAGGCGCACGTACCCGTCGGCCTCGACGTTCGCGAAGCCGGGCACGACGCCGTCGGCGCCGGCGAGCAGCATGGCGTCGACGACCATCTCGTGACCCGTGAGCAGCTGCAGCGGGTGGCCGGCAGCTTCGTTGGCGGCGAGGAGCCGACGGAAGCCGACGTCGTCGCCTGACGAGTCCTTGACGCCGTGGATGACGCCCTCGGTCGCGAGACCCATGAGCAGGTCGAGACCGAGCTTCGTGTGGACCCGCACCGGCACGTCGTACGCCCAGAGCGGTGCGTCGATGGCGGCGGCGATCGCCCGGAAGTGGGCTGCGACCTCTGTGGGTGAGTTCAGGGTGTAGAGCGGTGCGGTGGTGACGATCGCGTCGACGCCGACCGCGGTGAGGCGGCGCGCGGTCTCGATGATGCGTGCGGCGGTCAGTTCGATCGCTCCGGCGATGATCGGCACCCGACCGGCCGTGGTGTCGACGATGGTGCGGGCGATGGCGACCCGTTGGTCGTCGGTGAAGTAGGCGGTCTCGCCGGTCGAACCGAGGGCGAAGAGCCCGGAGCACCCGGAGTCGATGAGGGTGTCGACGAGGCGCGCCAGCGAGGCGTGGTCGATCGCGCCGCCAGGAAGCAGCGGGGTCGCCACAGGAGGGACGACGCCGCTGAAGCGGACGGATGCGGGAGAGGTGGTCGAGGTCATGAGTCAGTCCAGGTGAGAGAGGTGGAGCATGCGGATCAGGGACGGGGTCAGGCTGGGAGGTGCGGATGCAGCAGGGACGGGGCCGCGCCGAGGAGACTGCGCGTGTAGGGGTCGGACGGGGCCTCGAAGATCCGCGACGCGTCGCCGAATTCGACGACGCGACCACGGTTCATCACCGCGATCTCGTCCGAGAGGTATCGGACGGTCTGGATGTCGTGCGAGATGAAGACCATTCCGAGACCCAGCTCGTTCTTGAGGTCGGTGAGGAGGTTCAGGATCTGCGCCCGGACCGAGACGTCGAGGGCCGAGGTCGGTTCGTCGGCGACGATCACCTGCGGGTCGAGCGCGAGCGCCCGGGCGATGGCGACGCGCTGCCGCTGTCCGCCGGAGAGCTGCGACGGCAGGGCGTCGAGTGCCGACTGCGGCAGCCCGACGAGGCCGATGAGTTCCTTGACACGCCGATCGCGTTGCGCCGGCGCGCCGATGCGGTGCACCTGCATCGGGTCGAGGAGCGCGTCGCGGATCGTCATGCGGGCGTTGAGCGCGGTGGCGGGGTCCTGGAAGACCACCGACAGGATGCCGCCGAGTCGTTTCCGGACGCTGGTCGTGAAGCTGCGCACCGGTACTCCGTCGAACACGACCCGGCCGGAGGTCGGCTGCTCGAGTCCGACGAGGACCTTCGCAGCAGTCGACTTGCCGGAACCCGATTCGCCGACGATCCCGAGGGTCTGCCCGCGCTTCACGGTGAGTGAGACGCCGGCGAGCGCATCGACGTAGCTCTTCTGGAACAGTCCCGACGTACGCGTCTTGAACCGCACGTGGACGTCCTGCAGCTCGATGATCGACTCGGTCATCGTGCACCTCCGATCGGTGAGACGGGTGCGTCGTCCGGGTGGGCGGCGTAGAAGTGCTCGGTGCCGTCGATGCGGCGACGGACGGGGGCGACGCCGCGGCCGCGCTCCGGATCGGAGGATCGCGGGGCGAAGCGGTCGCCGGCGGGGAAGTCACGAGGCGATGGGACCGTGCCCGGCACCTGGTGCAGACGGTCGGAGCCCGACTCGATCGAGAGCACGGCACCGAGGAGGCCCCTGGTGTACTCGTGCACGGGCTGGGTGAGCAGCTCGCGCGTCGTGCCCTGCTCGACGACCTGGCCGGCGTACATCACCGTGATCCGGTGGGCGAGCTCGGCGACGAGTGCGAGGTCGTGGGACACGAAGAGCATCGCGAACCCCAGTTCCTCCTGCAGCGAGTTCAGGAGGTCGACGACCTGCGCCTGCACGGTCACGTCGAGCGCCGTGGTCGGCTCGTCCGCGATGACCAGACGGGGGTTGCGGGTGAGTGCCATGGCGATGAGCACGCGCTGCCGCTGACCGCCAGACAGCTCGTGCGGGTAGGACGCGAGCGTGCGCTTCGGGTCGAGCCCGACGAGGTGGAGCAGGTCCTCCGCGGTGCGGGTGCCGCCGCGCGAGGTGAGCTGCTTCATCTGCGAGCGGATGAGCATGGCCGGGTTCAGCGAGGACAGTGCGTCCTGGTAGATCATCGCGATGTCGTGCCCTCGCAGCGCATTGCGCTCCTTCGGCGACATCTCGAGCAGGTTCCGGCCGTCGAACAGGATCTCGCCCGTGAGCTGCGCCCGCGGGTCGAGCAGCCCCATGATCGCGAGCGAGGTGATCGACTTGCCGCAGCCGGACTCGCCCACGAGCGCCATCGTCTCTCCCGGTCGGACCGAGAACGTGACGTGGTCGACGACGTTGACGTCGCCGTGGCGCGGGAAGGAGATCGACAGGTCCCTGACCTCGAGGAGCGGCGGGGCATCGGTCGCGAGCTGCAGCCGGTCGGCGCGGGTGAGCTCCACGCGCCGCAGTTCGGCGAGCCGTTCCTCCAACGGCACGACTGCCGTGGTGGCGCCGAGGGTCGGGGTGGACACGGTGACGACCGGCACACCGACGCCGTCGTAGGCGCTCCCGTCGCCGATCTCGGCAGCGGAGACGTCGTCACCGGGGGCGGCCTGCGCGGCCTCCAGCTCGCTCGTCGCCTGCTCGGTGGACGCGGCATCGGCGGACAGCTTCCGCGACCGCGGGGTGAGCATCGCGTCCGTCATCCCCTCGGAGAGGATGTTCAGGCAGAGCACGGTGACCATGATCAGCAGACCGGGGAAGAAGGTCGCCCACCACGCACCGCTCATGAGCAGGTTGCGGCCGGCCGCGATCACGTTGCCCCAGGAGGGCTCCGGGTCGGGCACGCCCGCCTGCAGGAACGACAGCGACGCCTCGAAGACGATCGCATCGGCGACGAGCACCGTCGCGAACACGAGCACCGGCGCCATGGTGTTGCGGGCCACGTGCTTGACGATGATGCGCGGTGTCGACGCCCCCATCACCCGCACGGCGGACACGTAGTCGTCGCCGTACTGATCGAGGATGTTGGCGCGCACGATGCGGGTGAGCTGCGGCACGTAGAGGAACGCGATCGTCAGGATGAGGACGGGCAGCGACTTGCCGAACACGGCGACGAAGACGGCGGCGAGGGCGATGCCCGGGAAGGACATCACGACGTCCATGACGCGCATCAGTGTCTCGGCGATCCACTTGGGCGCGGTCGCCGCGATGGTGCCGAGCACACAGGCCACGGCGAGGGCGCTGACGGTCGCGCCGAGGCCGATCGTGAGCGAGTAGCGGCCACCGTAGACGAGCCGCGAGAAGATGTCGCGGCCCTGGCGGTCGGTGCCGAACCAGTGCTCGGCGCTCGGCGGCTGGACGGGTGCGCCGGAGGCGAGCGGGTCGTACGGCGCGATGAACGGCGCCAGGATCGCCGCGAGCGCGACGAGGACGACGATCGCGAGGCAGATGGTCGAGCCGATGCCGAGGGCGCCGAAGCGGAGTCCCGGGCGTGAAAGTCGTTCGGTCAGGGTTCTTCTCATGGCCTCACACCGCCCGGATTCGCGGGTTGATCAGGACGTACAGCAGGTCGACGACGATGTTGATCACGACGAAGGCGAGAGCGACCGCCAGGGTGACCCCCTGCACGAGGTTGGGTTCGTTGTTGGTGACGCCGTTGAGGATCAGCGTGCCCATGCCGGGGATCGCGAAGATGACCTCGATGACGACGGCGCCGCCGATCAGGTAGCCGACCCGGAGGCCGAGCACGGTGACGGGCGTGATGAGCGCGTTCCGCAGGACGTTGCGGGCGACGACGATGTGGCGCGGGACGCCGGTGCCGAGGGCGGTGCGGACGTAGTCGCGGTCGAGCTCCTCGACCATCGAGGTGCGGACGACACGCGAGAGCTGGCCGATGACGGGCACGGCGAGGGCGATCGCCGGCAGCGCCATGCGGGCGAGCCAGCCGCCCGGGTCCGCGGAGAACTCCGGCAGTCTGCCGGAGGCCGGGAGCGCGTTCAGCTGCAGGGTGAAGAGCTGGATGAGGAGGATCGCGAGCCAGAACGACGGGGTCGACAGCGACGCGACGCCGACGATGCGGATGACCTGGTCGGGCCAGCGGTCGCGGTAGACGGCGGCCACGACACCGAGGGTGAAGGCGACCACCACCGCGATGAGGAGGCCGAGGAACGTCAGCGACAGGGTGATCGGGAAGGCGCGGGCCACCTCGTCGCCGACCGGCAGGCTTCTGGCCGAGTAGGTGCCGAGGTCGCCGCGCAGCAGCCCCAGGAGAAAGGACAGGTAGCGGACGAGCAGCGGGTCGTTCAGCCCTTGCGCGTCACGGTAGGCCTCGAGAGCGGCCGGGGATGCGGTCTCACCGAGCGCGGTGCGCGCCGGATCCACCGGGGAGAAGGACATCACGAAGAACACGAGGAACGTGATGCCCAGGATCATCAGCGGCAACTGCAGCAGCCTGCGGCCGATGAGGCGGAGCGTGTTGGACACGGGCCGCTCCTTCCGGAGTGTGGGGGATGCGGGGGTGCGCCTGGGCGACGCACCCCCGCGTTCGGGTCGGTGCTGGGTGGACCTGTTCCGCTACTTCGCGGCGACGCCGACGTCGAGGAACGACAGACCGGTGGTGGGCACCGGCTTGAACCCGACGAGCTCCTGGTTGCTCCACGCGGTCGGGAGCTTGCGGTGGAACAGCGGGTAGAGGACGGCCTGGTCGGCGATCAGGTCGAAGGCCTCGTTCCAGGTGTCCTGCTGGGCGTCGCCCTCCTCCTGCACGGCGGTGGCGAGCAGCTCGCGCAGCTTCGCGTACTCGGCGGTGTCCGACCAGTTCGTGCGGGTGTTCGTCCACACGTTGTCGCCGTACCACCAGTTCATGAGGAGGTCCGGGTCGTTGCCGAAGACGGACGGGTCACCGGGGGCGACCATGACCGTGTAGTCGCCGGAGTCGACCTTCGCGTAGGCGGCTGCGGACTGGCCGATGTCGAGCGTCACGTCGACCCCGATGGCGTCGAGCGACTCCTTGATGAGCGGCGCGACCTCCTTCACCCAGCCGGTGTCGGTCGTCAGGAGCGTGATGGCCAGGTCGGAGACGCCGGCCTCGTCGAGCAGGTCCTTCGCCTTGTCCGGGTCGTAGGTGTAGACCGTGGAAGCCTCGTGGTAGTTCGCGTAGTCCTCGGGGAGGAAGGACGTGGCGGCGGTCGCGTTGCCGAGCATGCCGGTCTCGATGATCTTGTCCATGTCGAGCGCGTAGAAGAAAGCCTGCCGGACCTTCGGGTCGTCGAAGGGCGCGGCGTTCGTGTTGAACATCATGAACAGCAGCCCGAAGGACTGGACGCTCTCGACGTCGGCCGAGGAGGCGAGGGTGTCGACGTCGATGTACGGGACGTCCTCCATCGCCTGGATCGTGCCGGACGACATCGCGGTGACCCGCGCGGCCGAGTCGGCCAGCAGGTTCCAGGTCATGCCGGCGGCGAGTGCAGGGCGCGGGCCGTTGTAGTCGTCGTAGCGCTCGAAGACCATCTTGTCCTCGGGCACCGCGGAGACGAGGGAGTAGGGACCTGAGCCGATCGGCGCCGCGCCGAAGCCCTCCGGGTCGGCCTCCACGACGGCTTTCGGGACGATCTTGACGATGCCGAGACGGCTGTCGATGAGCGAGAACGGGTAGTCGGTGGTGATGCGCACCGTGTCCGCGTCGACCGCGGTGACCGTGTCGATGAAGTCGATGTAGCTGGTGAAGAGCGATTCGCTGGCGGGGTCGAGCACGCGCTGGTAGCTGAACACGACGTCGTCGGCGGTGACCGGGTCACCGTTCTGGAACGTCGCCCCCTCGCGCAGGTCGATCTCGTAGGTGGTGTCGTCGACCTTGGTCGGCATCTCGGCCGCGAGGGCGGCGTAGGGCTGCTTCGTCACCGGGTCGAGGTCGACGAGGCCCTCGAAGATGTGCCAGTTCGCGGAGACGGTGACCGCACCGGAGGCGATCATCGGGTCGAAGCTGCCGTTGAGCGAGTAGGAGATGCCGGCTTCGATGATGCCGTCGGGATCGATCGCGGCCGACGCGGTTGAGCCTGACGTGGACGGGTTCGATGCGCCGCAGCCGGCGAGGACGATTGCGGTCGCGACGGTGCCGACGACGAGGGCGGTGACACGGCCCGCGCGGCGGCGGGTTGGCAGGGGATGCATGTGTTCTCCAGATGGGTGGGGCGGATGGGTGGGGCGACATTGCCGGACATCAGACGTCCGATGTACTATAAACACAGGTTCGGTCAGAACCGCAATGGCAGAAACGAACTTGTAATGTTCGAGGAACTGATGAGGACGGAGTCTGGATGTCACTGCCCGACAAGCGCTCGGCCCGGATGCGGCGATCGACCGCGGCGGACGAGATCAAGAAGCTCATCCTGACGCGGAACCTGAAACCCGGCGACCCGTTGCCGACGGAGCCGGAGCTCTGCGAGGCGCTCGACGTGTCGCGCTCCTCCGTCCGCGAGGCCATCCGCACCCTCTCCACGCTCGACATCGTCGACGTGCGCCACGGGCACGGAACCTACGTGGGGGCCATGTCCCTCGACCCCATGGTCGAGGCCCTCGTCTTCCGTGGCGTGCTCTCGCCCGAGGGGTCGCTCGACGCCCTGCGCGAGGTGGTCGAGGTGCGCCTCGCGCTCGACCTGGCACTCGCCGAGACCATCGTCGGTGCAGCGGTCCTGGAGGATTCGAGCGAGCTCTCGGCGCTCGTCGACGAGATGGTCGACAAGGCGTCCCGAGGCGAGAGCTTCCTCGAAGCGGATCGGGCGTTCCACACGACGCTGTTCGCCGCGACCGGCAACCAGCTCGCCGTCCAGCTCGTCGGCGCGTTCTGGGATGTGCACACGGCGGTGGTCCCTCAACTCGGCATCGCGGTGCCCGCGGACATCCGCGACACCGCGGCCGCGCACGGTGCGATGCTCGCCGCCGCCCTGGACGGTGACGTCGACGCCTACCGTCAGGCGGTCATCGACCACTATCGTCCGCTGCAGAAGTCGCTCTCGAAGGCGCAGGCGCACTGACTCCCCGCTGAGTCGCCCGAATCGGCGCCGAATCTGGCGATTTCGGCGCGCATCCGGGCGACTCAGGGGCGTCAGAGCTGGAAGCGATAGCCCATGCCGGCCTCGGTGAGCAGATGGCGTGGCGTGGCGGGCTCCGGTTCCAGCTTCTTCCGCAACTGCGCGATGTAGAGGCGCAGGTAGCCGGTGTCGGTCACGTGCATCGGGCCCCAGATCTCGGTGAGGAGCGTCTGCCGGGTGACGAGTCTGCCGGCATTGCGCAGGAGGATCTCGAGCACCTGCCACTCGGTCGGGGTGAGCCGAACGGGGACCGGAGGTGCACCGGGCGTCTGCTTCGTCACCTGCTTCGCGGCGAGGTCCACGACGACGTCACCGAACTGCACGGTCGGTGCGGCCTCGGCCCCCGGAACCCGACGGGTCAGCGCCCGGATACGGGCGAGCAGCTCGTCGATCGCGAACGGCTTCGTCACGTAGTCGTCGGCGCCGGCATCGAGCGCCTCGACCTTGTCGGTCGACCCGGCCCGACCTGAGACGACGAGGACGGGGGCATCGGTCCACCCCCGCAAACCCTCGATCACCTGACGGCCGTCGAGCCCCGGCATGCCGAGGTCGAGGAGGTACAGGTCCGGTCGGTGCTCGATCGCGGCGTTCAGCGCTGCCGTGCCGTCCTCGGCCGTGATGATCTCGTAGCCGCGCGCGGTGAGGGTGATGCGGAGTGCGCGGAGGATCTGCGGGTCGTCGTCGGCGATGAGGATCTTCATCGGGAGGAGGCTCCGTTCTGTGACGCGGCGGACGGCGGCGCCGCGGAGGGCGACACCGGTGGCGACACCGGCAAGGACACGACCATCGTGAGCCCACCGCCCGGGGTGTCCTCGGGTTCGAGCGTGCCGCCCATCCCCTCGACGAAGCCCTTCGACAGGGCGAGACCGAGACCGAGGCCCGTGAGGTTGTCGGTGTCGCCGAGGCGTTGGAACGGCACGAAGACGTCCTCCCGGCGGTCTGGGGCGATGCCGGGCCCGTGATCGACGATACGGATCTCGACGGTGCCGCGGAACGCGCTCGTCGCGATGCGGACGGGTGCGTCGTCGGGGGAGAACCGCTGCGCGTTCGTCAGCAGGTTCACGATCACCCGTTGCAGGAGTCCTGCGTCGGCGAGGACCGGTGGGAGCTCGGGATCGAGGTCGAGCTCGACGTCGTGCGGGCCGATCCCCAGCTCGTCGAAGGCGGGAAGAATGGCGTCCTCGACGTCGATCCCGGTCACCGTGACGGCGAGCACCCCGGCCTGCAGACGGCTGACGTCGAGCAGGTTGGTGACGAGGGAGGCCAGGGTGCGGAGGCTGTCGTCGGCCGTCTCCAGCAGGTCCGTGCGGTCGACGGAGGTGAGTTCGACGTCGGTCGCGCGGAGGCCGGTGACGGCGGCGGTGGCGGCGGCGAGTGGGCGCCGGAGGTCGTGGCTGACCGCGGACAGCAGAGCGCTCCGGACGCGATCGGTGGCGGCGAGCGGGCCGACCTCCTGCGCGGTCGCCTCCAGATCGGTGTGCTCGAGCAGGGCGTTGAGCTGCGTCGCGATCACCGTGAGCAGCCGGCGGTCTGCGGCCGCGAGCACCCCGCCGTGGAGTTCGAGCACCGCTCGCGTGCCGATCGGGACGGCCGTGAACTCCCCGCCGCGGGTCGGCTCACCGTCGACAGCGAGGACGTCGTCACCGGCCACGAGGCGAACGCCCGCGAGCGAGAACGCCTCGCGGGTCCGGCTCACGAGGGCCTGCAGTGCGCCCTCGCCCCGGAGCACGCTGCCTGCGACCGTGGCGAGCAACTCCGATTCCGCCGCCGCCCGCTGCGCCGTCCGTGCCCGCCTCGCGGAGAGGTCGACGACGGCACTCACGATCACCGCGATGACCACGTAGAGCACGAGGGCGACGAGGTGCGCGGGATTGTCGATGGTCACCGTGTAGAGCGGTTGGACGAACACGAAGTCGAGCGTGATCCCTGACAGCACCGCCGCGAACACGGCCGGCCAGAAGCCGCCGATGAGCGCGACGATCACGACCAGGAGCTGATAGGCGAGCACCTCGCTCGTGATCGACTCCTCCGTGCGGGTGAGCATGAGCAGCCAGGTGACGAGCGGCCCGCCGATCAGCGCGGACACGAACCCGGCGACGAGCCGTCGTGCGCTCAGCGCACCGCCGAGCTTCGGGAGCCGGAACCGACCGCCGGCGGCCTCGTGGTTGACGATGTGGACGTCGATGTTGCCGGACTCGCGGATGACGGTCGTTCCGATGCCGGGCCCGGTGACCGCGGCTGCGAGACGACTGCGGCGGCTCACCCCGATCACGAGCTGCGTCGCGTTCGCCGCTTTCGCGAAGTCGACGAGCGCCCGCGGCACGTCGTCGCCGACGACCTGGTGGAAGGTGCCGCCGAGCGTGTCGACGAGCGCGCGCTGCTCGGCCAGTGCGCCGGGGTTCGCCGTGCGGAGCCCGTCGTGGGTCGTCACATGCACGGCGATGAGTTCGCCACCGGAGGAGCGAGCGGCGATGCGTGCGCCACGTCGTAGCAGGGTCGAGCCCTCGGGGCCACCGGTGAGCGCGATCACGACGCGTTCGCGTGCCTCCCAGGTGCTGTCGATACCGTGCTCGGCCCGGTAGTCGCGGAGCGCCGAGTCGACCTCGTCGGCCAACCACAGGAGGGCGAGTTCGCGCAGTGCGGTGAGGTTGCCGAGGCGGAAGTAGTTCGACAGGGCGGCGTCGATGCGTTCGGCGGGGTAGACGCGGCCGTCGGAGAGTCGGTCGCGGAGGGCCTGCGGAGCGAGGTCGATGAGCTCGATCTGGTCGGCGGCTCGGAGGACGGCGTCCGGGATGGTCTCGCGCTGCGGCACACCGGTGATCTGCCGCACGACGTCGTTGAGGGATTCGATGTGCTGGATGTTCACCGTCGAGAGGACGGAGACACCTGCGGCCAACAGGGTCTCGACGTCCTGCCACCGCTTCTCGTGCACGGCGCCGGGGGCGTTCGTGTGGGCGAGTTCGTCGACGAGGGCGAGCGCCGGACGGCGGGCGAGGACGGCCTCGAGGTCCATCTCGTCGAGGACGACGCCGCGGTGCTCGACACCCTGGCGCGGCACGATCTCGAGACCGTCGGTCATGGCCGCCGTCGCGCGCCGCCCGTGGGTCTCGACGATCGCCACGACGACGTCGACACCCTCGGCGTGCAGGCGATGGCCCTCCTCGAGCATCGCGTAGGTCTTGCCGACCCCGGGCGCCGCGCCGAGGAGCACTCGGAGCCGTCCTCGCTGCATGGTTATCCGTTCTCCGTGGCTCGGCGTCCGCCGTGCCCGGCGTGCCGCAGCCTGCGCGGGTCTCGTCCTCGCTGCATCGCTATCCGTTCAGTCCGGCCACGGCGAGGTTCAGTTGCAGGACGTTGACCGTGGACTCCCCAAGGTAGCCGAGGTCGGGGCCCTGCGTCAGGCGCTCGACGAGCGCACGGACCTCGCCCTCGTCGAGCCCGCGCTCAGCGGCGACACGCGGCACCTGCAGCAGCGCGTACGCGGGGCTGATGTGCGGGTCGAGGCCCGAGGCGGAGGCGGTGAGGGCGTCGGCGGGGATGCTCGCCGGGTCCACGCCTTCGAACGCCGCGATGGCGGAACGACGCTCCTCGATCGACGCGACGAGGTCCGCGTTCTCCGGGCCGAGGTTGCTGCCGCTCGACGCGCCGCCGTCGTAGCCGTCGCCGGCCGCCGACGGCCGCGACTGGAACCACTGCGGCAGCGGGTTGCCGTCCGCGTCGGTGAACGACTGCCCGATGAGCGCCGAGCCGACGGTCTCGCCGCCCTCGCTGATGGTCGACCCGTTCGCCTGGGAGGACATCGTCGCCTGCCCGAGCCCGGTGACGACGAGCGGGTAGCCGACGCCGAGGACGACGGTGAGGGCGAGCATGGCCCTGATGGCGACCCAGTACTGGGCGATGCCGCTGCGGGATGCACTCATGATGATCTTTCTGCTTTCCTGTGGTGGTGTGACGAAGCGCCTGGGCGACGGAGTGGGCCGGTTCAGAAGCCGGGGATGAGGCTCACCACGAGGTCGATGAGCTTGATGCCGATGAACGGGGCGATCACGCCACCGAGCCCGTAGACGAGGAGGTTCCGGCTGAGCACCTTCGAGGCGCTGAGCGGCCGGTACTTCACGCCGCGGAGCGCGAGCGGGATCAGGATGACGATGATGATCGCGTTGAAGATGATCGCCGAGAGGATCGCCGACGCAGGGGAGTGCAGCTGCATGATGTTGAGCAGCGCGAGGCCGGGGAACACCCCCGCGAACATCGCCGGGATGATCGCGAAGTACTTGGCGACGTCGTTCGCGATCGAGAACGTCGTGAGCGCACCTCGGGTGATGAGCAGCTGCTTGCCGATCCGCACGATGTCGATGAGCTTCGTCGGGTCGGAGTCGAGGTCGACCATGTTGCCGGCCTCCTTCGCGGCGGAGGTTCCCGTGTTCATCGCGACACCGACGTCGGCCTGTGCGAGCGCCGGGGCGTCGTTCGTGCCGTCGCCCGTCATGGCGACGAGGTTGCCGCCCTCCTGTTCCTTGCGGATGAGCGCGAGCTTCTGCTCGGGCGTCGCCTCGGCGAGGAAGTCGTCGACCCCGGCCTCGGCGGCGATGGCCTTCGCGGTGAGCGGGTTGTCCCCGGTGATCATGACGGTGCGGATGCCCATGGCGCGCAGCTCGGCGAAGCGCTCGGCGATACCGGACTTCACGACGTCCTTCAGCCGCACGACGCCGAGGACCTGCGCCTCACCGGTCGTGGACCTCCGTGCGACGACGAGCGGCGTACCACCGCTCTGGGAGACCGCTTCGACGTGCTCCTGCAGTTCGGCGTGCACCGAGCTCGCGAGCCGCCCGGACTCCTCGACCCAGGCGATGACGGCGGAACCGGCGCCCTTCCGGATGACCGTGCCGTCTGGCAGGTCGAGGCCGCTCATGCGCGTCTGCGCGGTGAACGGGACGACGTCGCCGGCGACGAAGTCACCCAGGTGGATGTCGCCCTCGGTGGCTGCAAGATCGACGATCGACTTGCCCTCTGGGGTCGGGTCGCTCGACGACGACAGCGCGGCCGCGCGGATGAGATCCTCACGGGGGACACCGCTCAGCGCGATGAACTCGGCCGCCTGGCGGTTGCCGTAGGTGATGGTGCCGGTCTTGTCGAGCAGCAGTGTCGTGACGTCGCCGGCCGCCTCGACCGCGCGGCCCGACATCGCGAGCACGTTGCGCTGCACGAGTCGGTCCATGCCGGCGATGCCGATCGCGGAGAGCAAGGCGCCGATGGTCGTCGGGATGAGGCAGACGAGGAGGGCGACAAGCACCGGCACGCTCACGGGTGCTGCGGCGTAGGAGGCGATGGGGTTCAGGGTGAGCGCGACGACCACGAAGACGATCGACAGGCTCGCGAGGAGGATGTTGAGCGCGATCTCGTTGGGCGTCTTCTGGCGGGCGGCGCCCTCGACGAGACCGATCATGCGGTCCACGAAGGTCTCGCCCGGCTTCGAGGTGATGCGCACGACGATGCGGTCGGACAGCACACGGGTGCCGCCCGTGACCGCGCTGCGGTCGCCACCCGATTCGCGGACGACGGGAGCGGACTCGCCCGTGATCGCCGACTCGTCGACGGAGGCGATGCCCCAGACGATGTCACCGTCTCCCGGGATGAGTTCGCCCGCCGTGACCACGACGACGTCACCGAGGGTGAGGTCGGCCGACGAGACCTGACCGAGTGCGGCATGCTCCGCCGACGGGTCGCGATCGGCGTCGTAGGCGGTGACCTGGTTCGCGAGCGTCGACGTGCGGGTCTTGCGGAGGCTGTCCGCCTGCGCCTTGCCCCGGCCCTCGGCGACCGACTCCGCGAGGTTCGCGAAGACGACCGTGAGCCACAGCCAGACGGCGATCCCCCAGGTGAACGACGCGGGAACCGGTGAACCGCCCGAGTCCTCAGCGCCGCCGAGGAACGGCTCCGCGATGGCGAGCACCGTCGTGAGGGCCGCGCCCACCTCGACGATGAACATCACCGGGTTCTTCACCATGAACCGCGGGTCGAGCTTGCGGAGAGCGCCAGGGAGTGCCGCGAGCAGCTGTGCGGGACCGAACGCGGCCTTCGCCGGCTGGTGGTGGTGCTCCTGCTCCTGCTCGGGTTCCGCTGCGGCGGGAAGCGTTTGCGTGGTGGACATGGTTTATGACAGCCCTTCCGCCAGGGGACCCAGCGCGAGTACGGGGAAGTAGGTGAGGGCCGTGATGATCACGGCGACACCGGTGAGGAGGCCGACGAACTGCGGCCGGTTGGTCGGCAGCGTCCCGGCGGTCGACGGCACACGATCCTGCGCGGCCAGCGAACCGGCGAGGGCGAGGACGAGCACGATCGGCACGAACCGGCCGAGGAGCATCGCGACGCCGAGCGCCGTGTTGAACCAGGGGGTGTTCGCGGTGAGCCCGGCGAATGCGGACCCGTTGTTGTTGGCGGCCGACGTGAACGCGTAGAGCACCTCGGACAGGCCGTGGAGGCCGGGGTTCCAGATCGAGGTCGATTCGACATCCGAGCGCACGCCCGGGATCGCGAAGCTCAGCGCGGTGCCCGTGAGCACGATCGTCGGGGTGACGAGGATGTAGAGGCTCGCGAGCTTGATCTCCCGAGGACCGATCTTCTTCCCGAGGTACTCCGGCGTCCGGCCGACGAGCAGTCCGCCGATGAACACGGCGATGACCGCGAGGATGAGCATGCCGTAGAGGCCGGATCCGACACCGCCTGGAGCGATCTCGCCGAGCATCATGTTGATCATCGGCATCATGCCGCCGAGCGCCGTGTAGGAGTCGTGCATGGAGTTGACCGCACCGGTCGAGGTGAGCGTCGAGGTCGTGCCGAACAGGGTCGAGGCGAAGATGCCGAAGCGCTGCTCCTTGCCCTCCATCGCGCCGCCGGCCGCCATCGGTGCTGCACCGAGGCCGCGGGCTTCGAGCGCCGTGAGGATCGAGAAGGACGCGAGGAAGATGACGCCCATGACCGCGACGATCGTGTAGCCCTGCTTGCGGTCGCCGACCATCCGGCCGAAGGTGCGCGGCAGGGAGAACGGGATCGCGAGCATGAGGATGTTCTGGACGAGGCTCGTCCACGCGGTCGGGTTCTCGAAGGGGTGCGCGGAGTTCGCGTTGAAGAACCCGCCGCCGTTCGTGCCGAGGAGCTTGATGGCCTCCTGCGATGCGACCGGACCACCGGGGATGGTCTGCGTCGCGCCGGTGATGGTCGTGACGTCGGTGAACCCGTTGAGGTTCTGGATGGTGCCGCCGGCGATCAACACGATCGCCATGAGGACGGAGAGGGGGAGGAGGAGGCGCAGGGTCCCTCGCGTCAGGTCCACCCAGAAGTTGCCGATCGTCCCACTGCGCCTGCTCGCGAATCCGCGGACGAGGGCGATGGCGACGGCGATGCCGACAGCCGCCGAGACGAAGTTCTGCACCGCGAGTCCCGCGAGTTGCACGGAGTAGCCCATCGTGACCTCGGGCGAGTACGACTGCCAGTTGGTGTTCGTGACGAAGGACACCGCCGTGTTGAAGGACAGCCCCTCCGGCACCGCGGGGAGACCGAGGGCGAACGGCAGGACGGCCTGCGCGCGCTGGAGTGCGTAGACGAACAGGACGCCGATGAGCGAGAACGCGAGGACCCCGCGGAGGTAGGCCTGCCAGGTCTGCTCGGAGCGGGCGTCCACACCGATGAGGCGGTAGAACCCGCGCTCGACGGCGAAGTCCTTCCGGGACGAATAGATGCGCGCCATGTACTCGCCGAGCGGGCGGTACAGCAGGACGAGGACCAGGACGAGGGTCGAGACCTGGAGGATCGCGAAGAGGGTCTCCATCAGAACCTCTCGGGTTTCACGAGCGCGTACACGAGGTACACGACGGCGACGACGGCGAGGGCCGCGGCGAGGAGGTTGAAGAAGATCACAGCTTCTCCACCCCTCGGGCCACGAGGCCGACCAGCGCGAAGACGGCGAGGACGCCGATCACGTAGACGATGTCAAGCAAGAGGACTCCAGTGGGTGCGTGGTGCGGGTGCGTGGTGCTGCGTCCCGTTGGGGACAGCTCAGAGCCAACACCCGTCAGCGACCTCCGGCGGCGGTCCTCACGGTTTCCATACGGCGCTCGCCGGATTCCTCACGAACCTCCTACGCAGCGCTCGCCGAGTCGCCCCGATCGGTCCGGATTTCGCGGATTCCCGTGCAGTTCCGGGCGGTTGAACGTGGCTCGCGGCGAGCCGCGGCCTAGGCTTGACGATCGTGACGGTGGAGACGCGATGGCTGACGGCACCGGAGGGTGACGTGGCCGCCGCGATGGCCGCACAACGCCGAGCAGGACGACCGAAGTGGGTGCCGACCAGGCGCCGGGTGCTGTTCCATGTGACCTTCAGCCTGTTGCTCTGGTACCTCGCGATCGCCCTCGTCCCCATCGGCGTCAGCGTCGACGAGTTCCACGACGGCCGGATCCGCGGCGACGACGTCCTCGGACTCGTGGTCGTCGCGATCATCACGCTCGCCTGGCTCTCCGGTGCGTACGCGGTCCTGCGCTGGTCGAACCGGCCGCCGTCACCGCGCGCCAGGATCGCCGAGTGGCGGCAGACGCTCACCGCGCAGGCCAACGGCTTCGAGCCAGACCCGAAGCACGCACCGACGTTCTCCTCGCTCATGACGATCTGCGGGGCGATCTCGAACGCGTTCGTCACGACGCGACCGCGGGAGTTCCGGGTCTCGCCGCGGTTCGTCGCTCCCGGTGTGGAGTTCGGCAATCTGGTGGACCGGTCGAGGCGCTCGGGCGACTGGCATTACCTGGCGGTCACCCTGCCTGCCGCGCTGCCGCACCTCGTCCTCGATGCGACGAAGAACGACGGCCTCCGCAGTGACCTCCCACCGGGCGTGGACCGCAGCCGACGCATCTCGCTCGAGGGCGATTTCGACTCGTGGTTCCGGGTGTACGCGCCCGACGGGTACGGGGTCGACGCCCGGTACGTCCTGACGCCCGACGTCATGTCGTCGCTGATCAGCACCGCCGCGTATTACAACGTCGAGATCGTCGACGACCGGCTCATCTGTTTCAGCTCGCCCGTGGCCGACTTCTCCGCTCCCGCGCCCTGGCTCGCCGTCGGGGCGATGCTCGACGATCTCGTCCCGCGCATCGTGACGAAGGCCGAGCGCTATCGCGACGAACGCGTTCCCGGCCAGGAGGCCGAGAGCATGCTGGCGGACGCCCGAGCGGCGCTGGAGCAGGATCGGCCGTGGACGAGGCGGCCCTCCGTGATCGATGCCGACGGTCGACGAATCGGCGTCCGGGCACGCACCCGGACGATGCGGGCGGTGCTCGGAGCTGCGGGCTGGTTCGTCACGCGGACCCTGCTGTACGTCGTCCCGGGGGCGTTCGCCATCGCCGGTCTCATGTCCGTCGTCGACGGCAGGGGCCCCACCAACTGAGTCGCCCGGAAACGCACGGAATCCGGCGGAAACCGTGCAACTCCGGGCGACTCAGCGGACGCCGAACGGAACATTCGGACGGGTGGGCGCGTTCAAGGAACGTGTGACCCTCACCCTGACACCGCCAGCGCCCCCGGCCGACACCCTCGACCGCGCGCTCGCGAGCCTCGAGTGGACGATCCACGGCACCGACCGCGACCACCTCGCCGCCGGCATGCCACTCGTCCGTCCACACGCCGCCTCGGGCTTCGTCTACGTGTCGAGCGGTCGCATCCGCCTCACCGACTCCGGCGAACCGTCACTCGACCTCGCCGCCGGCGACCTCGTGTTCTTCCCCCGGGCCCACACCACCGCAGTGCTCGCGCTCGACGACACGGAGCTCCTCGACGTCGCCTTCACCCCGCCGGGAGCCCGCCAGCAGGTCGCGGACTCCCTGCCGGAGCGACTGCACGTCACCGACTTCGCCGGCCAGGAGCAGACGATGGTCGCGCTCCTCGAGGGCATGGGGTGCCCCCAGAAGTCCGGTCGGCCACGCCCGGGCGACAACGTCATCTGCAGCCGCATCGCGACGACGATCGTGTCGGCAGCGCTCCGCACCTGGAACGAGGCCGGCTGTGCCACCGAACGCTGGCTGCAGCGCATCGGCGACCCCTACATCGGTACCGTCCTCGACGCCCTCCACGCGGAACCCGGCCACCCGTGGACGCTCGACGAACTCGCCCGCATCGCGACGATGTCCCGTTCCGCCTTCGCCGAACGTTTCCGAGCCGTCGTCGGCGAGACCCCGCGCGCCTACCTCACGACCGTGCGCATGGAGACCGCGAAGGGACTCCTGCTCACCGGCAGCGCCAGCATCGCCGACCTCGCGGGAGCGCTCGGCTACACCTCTGAAGACGGCTTCAGTCGTGCCTTCCACCGCTACACGGGCAGCACGCCGGCTCGCTGGCGCACCGAGGCGGCGCTCGCCGCCTGAGCTCCGTGGCGATCGTCAGCCCAGCGGATGACGACCGATCAGCTGGTCCCGCGGTTCAGCGACGGGTGCGCGCCCCGCCGGCCGCCCCGAAGATCGCCCCACCGACGATCGCGGAGACGGCCGCCACGGTGAGGGCGGGCACGATCCCGATCGTGTCGACGAGGAGTCCGCCGACGCCCGCACCGACGGTGATCGCGAGCTGGAAGCCGGCGACCACGAGCCCACCACCCGACTCCATGCGGTCAGGCACGATGCGTCCCATCCAGGTGCTGAGCGTCGTGAGCCAGGCGCCGAACCCCATGCCCCAGGTGGTGATCGCGATGGTGACGATCCACAGGTGGTCGGGGAACGCGGTGACGAGGGCGATCGAGACGCCGATGAGGGCCGGGACGATGTAGCGGAGGACCGTGAGGTGCTTGTCGACGAGCAGGCCGATGATGAAGTTGCCGACCACGCCGCCGAGACCGAACGCCGCGAGGAGCACGGCGATGCCGGCCGCGTCGAGGTCCGGCACCCGCTCGATCGCGAGACGGATGTAGGTGAACGCGATGAAGTGGCCGAGCACCGTGAGGATGTGGCCGGTGAGGCCGAGACGGATGCCGGGGACGCGGAGGGTGTCGACGAGGGAGCGCAGGCCACCGCTCGACGGGGCCGGTGCGACGGGTGGCAGCACGAGACGCAGTGCGACGGCGACGACGGCGGTGATGATCGCGACGCCCGCGAAGATGAGGCGCCAGTCCATGATCGAGCCGAGGTAGGTGCCGACGGGGACGCCGGCGACGGTCGCGACGGTGGTGCCGGTGTTCACGAGCATGATCGCCCGACCGAGGTGCTTCGGGGTGGAGAGGCGGGCGGCGATCGCGATCGACATCGCCCAGAACGCACCGAGGGCGGCACCGAGCAGCAGGCGTGCGACGAGCAGCATGATGAAGTCGGCGGAGATCGCGACGACGGCACTCGACACGGCGGCTCCGGCGGCGAGCAGCACGAGCAGGAGGCGGCGGTCGAGGCGCGGGACGAGGATCCCGATCGTCGGCGCGGTGAGGAAGCCGATGAACGCGGTCGCCGTGACCGCCTGTCCCGCCTGCCCCTCGGAGATGCCGAGGGACGCGGCCATCGACGGCAGCAGGCTCGGGGGCAGGAACTCCGCGAGCACCAGCACGAAGCTCGTCGCCATCATCACCGCGATCGCCGCCCAGGCCGTGCGGTCGCGCGGTGCGGAGGGGACGGGTACGGAGTCGGTGCGGGGGGAGTCGATGGTGTCGCTCGTCATGGTCCCAGCCTGACGCATGCGCCCACGGTCCACCCGACCACGCGTCCGCCCGACCCGACCGTTCGTCCGCCGCGCACTATCGTGGAAGTGCGAATCGGCGAGAGGTCCGATCCACGCAGTCGCACTGAACCAGGGGGAAGAACGATGGCCGGAGTACTGATGGACGATGTTGGCATGGGGCTGGGACGGTATCTGAAGACCCGCCCGGACATCTTCCGTCCCGAGCGCTCGCCGATCCGCACGACGATCTGGGTGCTGGTCGCCCTCGTCGGCATCGGGATCGGTGTCCTCGCCATCGTCAACCCCGAGGCATTCGTGCGGGGCGGGCGCGAGGGCGTCGGCGTGCGAGGCGGTCTGGGCATGATCATCGCCCCGCTGATCCTCGTCGGCATCGGCATCGTCGGGATCATCTGGTGGTCCCGCCGTTGGCGCACGCCGGGCGGCGGCAAGATGAAGGTCGCCATCCAGCAGCAGTTCAGCTCGACCGACCCGGCCGAGGTGTGGGCGATGCTCGAAACCGTCACCTCGACGTCCGACCCCGCCCTGCAGAACCTGCTCACCAGGATCTACCGCGACCAGGCGATGCCCGGCACCTTCGCCCTCGATGTCATGCACTCACCCGAGGACCGCGTCCTCGTGGCCATGGTGACCCGACACGTGCTGAAGAAGGCCGGCGACCCGAACAGTGGGATGAACAACCAGCTCGAGCGCGAACCCGTCGTCCGCACGGGGACGGCCTACATCGACTTCAGCGGACCCGCCAGCGCCGCCAAGGCCTCCATCTGACGCACTGGGCGAGGCTGACTCGCCCGACAATGCGCGAATCCGGCCTCGTTTCGCACCGTTCAGGGCAACTCACGGTGACCGTGCGTGGTGACGAAGCTGAGTGTTTCCCAAACAAGTTGCACTCCGTGCATCGGTGCACGTAGTGTACCCACGTGTCCACCACCGCCCCCGCTGAGGATCGTCGCGCCGCCCTGCGCGCCAGGCACCATCGCGCCATCCTCGACGCGGCGCGCGGGATCATCGCCGAGCAGGGGATCGCGGGTTTCAACGTGGAGCTGCTCGCCGAGCGCGCGGACGTCTCCCGCCGCACGGTCTTCAACCACTTCTCCTCGATCGACGACCTCGTGACGAGCTCGTGCACCGAGGAGTTGGCGGTGCTCATCGAGCACTTCCGCACCTCCGTCAGCGCCCGCCCGACCGGTCCCGGATCACGCGCGTCGATGTTCGAGGACGTCGTCGCGGCGCTCCGCGACACGGACATCCCGGGCATCATCTCGTTCCTCTGGAACGCGCTCGGCGGGTTCGCTCCCGACGACTCGCGGCCGCGACAGCTCTTCCAGGCGACCTTCTCCCGCACCACCCAGGAGCTGGCGCAGGAGCTCGCCGAACGCAACAGCGACGTCGACGAGCTCGAAGCCGGGTTCCTCGTCTCCTCCCTCATGCACGGCGTGGAGGTGCTCGCGCATCATTGGATCGCGGCCACCGGCGCCACCACGGACGACGATGCCCGTGCCCTCTGGACCTCCCTGCTGGAACGACTCATCGCGAGCGTCCGCCAGGGCTACGGCTCCGAGCACTGATCCGCATCCCGTCCCCCGCACGACACGAGCACCACCCTCCGAAGAATCGAGACCCCCTTGGCTGAACTGCTGTACCGCCTCGGACGCTTCTCCGCGCGCCGCGCGTGGGCCGTCCTCATCTCCTGGATCGTGATCCTCGGGATCGCCGTCGGCGCCTTCCTCGCGTTCGGTGGCACCCTGTCGAGCGCCGTCACCATTCCCGGGACGCCGACTGCGAAGGTGACCGACCAGCTCGCCGAGTCGTTCCCGAGCGCCAGTGGCGGCACCGGCGCGATGGTCTTCCACACGAGCGACGGCGACGCGTTCACCGACAGCCAGAAGACGGCGATCGGTGACCTGCTCGACAGCACCGCCAAGCTGAAGGGCGTCGACACGACGGTCAACCCCTTCGAGACCCAGGCGACGATCGCCGACCAGGCGCAGCAGATCTCCGACGGCACGCAGAAGGTCGCGGATGGCGAGGCGCAACTGACGGCCGGCCAGGCGCAGCTCGACGCCGGGCAGCAGCAGCTCACCGACGCCCAGACCCAGCTGACGGCGGCGCTCACGCAGGCTCAGGCGCAGGCGGGCGGCACGCTCCCCGCTGCCGCACAGGCCCAGTTCGACGCCCAGCAGGCGGCGATCGACCAGCAGCAGACCGCGCTCGACGCTCAGCAGCAGACGATCACCGACAACCGCACGACGCTCGACGAGCAGAGCACGAAGCTCAAGCTGTCCTCGCAGCTGCTCGACCTGTCGTCCGGCATCCGGACCGTCTCCACCGACGACACCACCGCCGTGGCGAACGTCGTGTTCGACGACCGCCAGCAGGAGGTCACCCCCGAGACGAAGCAGTCCGTGATCGACCACGTCTCGGGCGGTGTGCCGGACGGCGTCGAGGTCGACTTCTCGAACGAACTCGCGCAGAGCCTGCCGCAGCTGTTCGGCGTCGGTGAGGCCGTCGGGCTCATCATCGCCGCGATCACGCTCCTCGTCATGCTCGGCACGGTCATCGCCGCGTCCCTCCCGCTCGTCTCCGCGATCGTCGGGGTGGGTGTCGGTGTGACGGCGTCGCTGTCGTTGTCGGGCGTCGTCGACATGCTCTCCATCACGCCCGTGCTCGGCGTGATGCTGGGACTCGCAGTCGGTATCGACTACTCGCTCTTCATCCTCAACCGGCACCGCAAGCAGTTGCTCGACGGCGTCGAGCTCCACGACTCCATCGGCCTCGCGAACGGCACCTCGGGCAACGCGGTCGTGTTCGCCGGTTCGACCGTGCTCGTCGCCCTGCTGGCGCTCAACGTCACGGGGATCCCGTTCCTCGGCATGATGGGCACGGTCGGCGCGATCTGCGTCGCGGTCGCGATCATGCTCGCGGTCACCCTCACACCGGCGATGCTCTCGCTCCTCGGCCTGCGGATCCTCAGCAGGAAGGCGCGCGCGACCATCGGCACGCCCCGCCCGGACAGCGCACCGACGAAGGCGATGGGCACAGGCCGTGCGATCGGCACGCTCGTCGCCGGACTCGTCGTGCTCGGCGTCGTCGCCCTCCCCGCCCTCGACATGCGCCTCGGCCTGCCGGACGGCAGCTCGGAGGCGGTCGACTCGACGCAGTACACGTCCTACACGCTCATCGAGGACAAGTTCGGTGCCGGCGTCAACGGTCCGCTGCTCGTGGTCGCGACGCTGCCCGACGCAGCGACCGATGATGAGGTGCTCGAAGAGCAGGTCCGGATCGGTCAGAAGATCGCCGACCAGACCGACGTGAGTGCGGTCGCGCCGGTCGGTGCCTCCGACGACAACACGGTGCTGGCGTTCCAGGTGATCCCGGAGGAGGGCCCGAACAGCGTCTCGACCGAGCAGCTCGTGCGCGACCTGCGGGACCTGTCGCCGCTGCAGGGTGATGTGGAACTCGGAGTGGCCGGCAGTGCGAGCGGCAACATCGACGTCTCGCAGCAGCTGTCCGACGCCCTGCCGCTCTACTTGGCGCTCGTCGTCGGCCTGTCGCTGATCATCATGATCCTCGTGTTCCGCTCGATCCTCGTGCCGATCACGGCGACGCTCGGCTTCATGTTGTCGCTCGCCGCGACCTTCGGGGGCATCACGGCGATCTTCCAGTGGGGCTGGCTCGGCCCGGTGTTCGGCGTGCACGACCCTGGCCCGATCCTGAGCTTCCTGCCGACGATCCTCATCGGCATCCTGTTCGGGCTCGCGATGGACTACCAGCTGTTCCTGGTGTCGGGCATGCGTGAGGCGTTCGCCCACGGTGCCCCGGCGCGCCTGGCCGTGCAGCGCGGTCTGCACGCCGGTCGCACGGTCGTCGTCGCGGCGGCGATCATCATGATCTCCGTCTTCGGCGGGTTCATCTTCTCCCACTCGGCGATGATCCGGTCGATCGGCTTCGGTCTCGCGTTCGGTGTGCTCGTCGACGCGTTCGTGGTGCGCATGCTGCTCATCCCGGCGGTCATGCACCTGCTCGGGAAGAGCGCCTGGTGGATTCCGAAGTGGCTCGACCGCATCCTCCCGAACGTCGACGTGGAGGGTTCCGCGCTCGAACGCACTCACCCGCCGCACCACACGGGATCCGTGGCGACGGCCGAAGCCACGGGTGCAGGGAAGCGACGCGTGGCAGTCGACGGCGCGGAGACGTCGCTCCCGCTCAGCATGTCGGGGTTGCTCGCTGCCGCCGCCGCCCCGCTCGCCGCCTCGGACGCGTACCGCACGTCCGCACACGTCGCCGCGCCGTCCGCGGAGCTCACCCGCCGCGAGGCCGTCGCGGAACGCTCGCACGCGGCCCACGTGCTGACGACGGACGAACCGGCGCACTCCGCTCCGGTCTCACCCGGCCTCGACGTCATCGTGCATCCCGCGTCCGCCGGAGTGCAGCGCGTCGCGGTGGGGGCGTACGTCATCGCGGTCGACGCCGACAACGGCACGGCCGTCGTCGAACCGCCGGCGGGTGGTGTCGTCGTCGTGCGAGCGCCGAGGTCGCCGGAGGCGTAGCCACCCCACTGAGTCGCCCGGAAAGGCACGGAATCCGCGGGATCTCGTGCCTTTTCGGGCAACTCAGGGCGTCACGGCTGCAGTCGGTCGACGAGCCAACCGCCGTCGGACGCGAGGTAGCGGAGGCGGCGGTGCATACGGTCGCGGCTCGCGTGCCAGAACTCGACGTGGTCGGGTACGAGCCGGAAGCCGACCCAGACCGCTGGGCGCGGGACGTCGTCGCCCTCGCGTTCCAGCAGCGCGTTCGCCTCGGCGATGAGGTGCTCGAGGGTCTCTCCCGGACCGTCGCCGAACGGCGTCGACTGGTGCGCGACCGCGGTGGCGGCACGCGAGGCGGGGGAGCGGTCCGCGAACAGCGCGTCCGATTCGGCGTCGGTCAACTGTTCGACGCGTCCCTCGAACCGCAGCTGCTGCATCGTCTCGCGCCAGTAGACCTGCAGCGCGGCGCTCGGGTTCTCCGCCAGCTGGCCACCCTTCGGGCTGCGTGTCGAGGTGCCGAAGACGAGCCCGCGGTCGTCGAGCATCTTCACGTCGACGGCACGGGCGCTCACGACGCCGAGGCGTGTCGCGGTCGCGAGCGTCATGGACCGAGGCTCTCGCACACCGCGCTCGATGGCGGCGGCCAGCCACTCCTGCGCGAGCCGCATGGGCTCTGCCGGTGGGCTGTCGAACTCCGGCAGCAGCAGGGTCTCGTCTCCGGACAGCGGTTCGGCGCTCATGGCGTGAGCCTACAAGCTGAGCGGGGAGAGGGCGGCGGGGAAGCCATCGCACCGAGCCCGATGACGCACCGTTCCGACGCTCGTCGACGCCTGACTCCCGCCGGCCCCGTGCGCTACCGTATGACCGTGTCGAACCAGCCAGCGAGCCCCGAGGACGAGCCTCGCGCTGGCGCCGTGCCACCAGGAGCCTCCGCGCGCGTGACGGGTGCGATCCTCGTCGGCATGAGCGTCGCGATCTGGTGGCCTGCCTTCACTCTGGGCGCCTGGGGCCAGTTCTTCTTCGACCAGCTCTTGACGGTGTGGGCCGCCGCGACCGGTGCGCTGTTCGCGGTGCTCATCCAACGCCGTGGTAGCCGGTATCGCGTTCGCCGGGTCTTCGCCCTGTCCATCCCGAGCCTCTGGCTCGCCCTCTCCTTCGTCACGGACAGCGACTCAGCGCCGCTGCTCCTCGACGTGTTGGACCTGCTGGCCGGCGCGGTCGCCCTGCTCGGGCTGCCCGCCACGCTGTGGGTGCTCGCCAGGATGATGTGGCCGGAGTTCGGTGAGGGGATCTCGATCGCTCGCCGCTGGCTGGTCGTCCTCGGTGTCGTCGTCATCGCCGTGATCGCGTTCAGCCTCGGCGCGAACCAGTCCGCCTTCCTCACCTGCGGGGACTTCACGATCAGCGGGAACTCCGAGCCCCCGGGCTGCACTCGCTGAGTCAGCGGGAGAACGACCGCCGGAACATCGCCTTCGCGCGCGCGGCGGTGTCGGCGCGATGCGACTCAGGGATGTGGGTGAGGGTGGCGCCCACCATCGAGACGGCCATGAGGATGTCGTCGGCCTCGACATGCTCGGCGATGCGGTGCGCGGCGACTTCGCGCGCATGGAGCCGGTGGGCGAGGGCGTCGAGACGGGTGCCGAGGGCGGCCACGCGTGGGTCGTCCCCTTCGCCCAGGATCGCATCGACGAACGGCGTGGTCACGAGCGCCTGATCGATCACGACGTCGAGGAGGGAGTCGAGGGTGGCCTCCGGCAGCTCGGCATGCGCTTCGAGTTCGGCGACGTTCTCGTCGAGCACGGCGAGGGCGAGCGAGAGCCGGTCGGGGAAGTGGCGGTACAGGCTGCCCTGACCGACGCCCGCGCGTTTCGCGACCGCGCTGAGCGGGGCCGTGAAGCCCTCGGCGCCGAACACCTCGCGGGCGGCTGCGACGAGCGCTCGTCGGTTCTCGGGCCCGGCGCTCGGGCCGCGATTCGGCTTCGGAGCGGCGGGCGGCATCCTCGTAGCGTACCGCCGCGACGTGCTCGGTGGCCTGCTCCTGGGAGGTCACCGTGTGCCCTGGCGCTCGGCGGGGAGAGGCGAGTAATCTAGACCGGACAAAGATGTCCGGTTAGGCGTGCGTGCCCGATGAACCCGTCGTCCGCCTCACCGGCCCGAGCAGAGGAACCCCCATGAGTGCGCTCACCGCCAACACCCCGATCTCGACCTGGCTCGCCGACCCCACGGGAGGCCCACTCATCCGCGGGCTGCTCTCGCAGCTCGGCACCGACGAGTCGCAGCTCGCGCCGATCGCAGGCCTCCCGCTGCAGCAACTCGTCGCGATGAGTCAGGGGCAGCTGCCCCAGTCGCTCGTCGACGATCTCGTGTTGGCCGCGAACGACGGCGTGGTGCCCGTCGACGACGAGCCCTCCGGATGGCAGGAGCGCGTCACCGGTGGTCGTTTCGCGGGGAAGACGGTCATCGTCACCGGTGCTGCCTCGGGTATCGGTCGTGCCACGGCGTCCCGCGTCGCCCGCGAGGGTGGCCGGGTCGTCGCCGTCGACCTCTTCGACGACAAGCTGGCCGACCTCACCGCGTCCCTGCCGGGCGCGGACGTCGTGACCGTCGCGGGCGACATCACGAAACAGGAGGACATCGACGCGATCGTCGCCGCGGCCGGCGACCGCATCGACGCGCTCGCGAACGTCGCAGGCATCAACGACGACTTCTCGCCGCTGCACGAGACGTCCGATGCCACGTGGGAGCGCGTCATGAACGTCAACGTGACGGGTGCGTTCAAGCTGACGCGCGCGGTCCTGCCGGCGATGGTCGCCGCCGGCTCCGGTTCGATCGTCAACATCGCCTCCGAGGCCGGGCTCCGCGGGAACGCTTCGGGCAACGCCTACACGACGTCGAAGCACGCGGTCGTCGGCATGACGAAGAGCGCCGCGTTCATGTACGGCCCGAAGGGTGTGCGTGTGAACGCCGTCGCGCCCGGCGGCGTCGCGACCGGCATCCCCTTCCCGCCGAACGTCTCCGAGGCCGGTTCCGCCCGCCTCGCCCCGTTCCAGGCGGCGATCCCCACGATCGCGACGGCCGAGCAGCTCGCCGCGTCGATCACCTTCCTGCTGAGCGACGACGGCGTCAACGTCAACGGCGTGATCCTGCCCTCCGACGGCGGCTGGTCGGTGCAGTAGTCGTGTGCACCCTCCTGAGTCGCCCGAAAGAGTGCGAAAATCGCGCCAGTTCGAGCAGTTGTGGGCGACTCAGCGGGTGTAGCGGGCGTTGAGGTCCACGGCGACGGCGATCGCACGCGGGTCCGCGCCGCCCGGCCACGGGCCGCGGGCGACCGTGTAGCCGAGCGCCAGGCCCGCGTCGGGATCGACGCAGGCGAAGGCGCCGGCCGCACCGTCGTGGCCGAACGCCCTCGGGCCACCGAACGGCAGCCCGCTCGATGGCTTCTGGAACACGATGGAGTGCGCGCGATCGGGGAGCCCCAGGACCTCGTCGAAGCCGCGCACCTGCTGCTGGCCGATGACCTCGACCGTGTCCGCGTCGAGCAGGGGCGCCGCGCCTTCGAGCCCGGTGACGGTCGCCGCGAACATCCTCGCGAGCCCGTCGGCCGTCACGGTCGATGATGCGGCGGGATGGCCGAACCGCCAGCTGACGGGATCGTTGCCGAGGTCGACCGGCTCGCCGCTCATCGCCATGATCCGCGGGCCGAGCGCCGTGCCCGCAGCGCCCTCCGGGGCGATGACGGGCTTCACGATCGGCAGGACCGGCACCCGACGGGACTCCTCCGCGGCGGGGAGCCCGAGGAAGACGTCGAGGTCGAACGGCTCGCGGATCTCGCGGTCGAAGACTTCGTTGAGTGTCGAGCCGGTGATGCGGAAGACGAGTTCTGAGGCGAGGTTGCCGATGCTGATCGCGTGATAGCCGAAGCTCGACCCGGGGTGCCAGAAGGGGCGGCTGGCTGCGAGGCGCTCGGCGGCTGCGTGGTGGTCGAGGAGCTCCGCCCACGACAGCACGGGTGTCGCCTGTGGGAGGCCGGCCTGGTGCGAGAGGAGCTGACGCACGGTGACCGCGTGCTTGCCCTTCGCGGCGAACTCCGGCCAGTACTCGGCGACGGGCGTGTCCAGATCGAGCTGTCCGCGCTGGATGAGGAGGCCGACGACGAGGCCGATCGTGTTCTTCGACACGGAGTAGGGGACGATGAGCGAGTCGTGTTCGAGGTGCGGACCACCCCAGACGTCGAGGATCCGTTCGCCGTCGCGGTAGGCGGCGAGTTGGAAGGACAGGTCGGGGTCGCCCTCCAGATGCTGCTGCAACCTCGCGATGATGTCGGACAGGTCGGGGCTGGCGACGCCGCGCAGCGCTCCCGTGAGTTCGTCGAGCATGTCTCGACCCTAGACGTCGGCACGACTCGGACCCATTGCGTTACCAAAAACTGAAGAACCGCAATTCTTAACACCCGAAATGGAGGCATGGCGGCGGAAACTGCTGCGATTCTCGATGAGAACCACACGTCGACGGTGAGACCCACGCGTCGACGGTGAGCGAGAGGCTGCAGTGACCACCACCGAACACCACCTGCAGGCCGCGAGTTGGGCGGACCGCCAGGCTCGGGCCGAGGCGATGATCCCGATCATCGGTTCCCTGTACCGGGAACGCAGCATCGTCACCTCCCTGCACGGTCGCAGCCTCATCAACCGGTCTGCCATCGACGTCCTCAAAGCGCACCGGTTCGCCCGCCACCTCGACGAGACCGAACTGCCGCTGTCGGAGAGCCTGCCGATCATCAGCTCGCTCGCACAGCTCGATCTCGGCGCCGCGTCCATCGACGTCGCACAGCTCGCCTACCGCTTCCGCACCGACGACTCCGGGGTCTCGCTCGAGGACTTCCTGCGCCGCGAGCTCGACGACATCGTCGGCGCCGAGCCGACCGGCCCGCATGCGCCGCGCGACGTGGTCCTCTACGGCTTCGGCCGCATCGGCCGTCTCGTCGCCCGCATCCTCATCGAGCACGGCAGTGCGGCCTCAGGTGTCCGTCTCCGGGCGATCGTCGTGCGCCGCGGCTCCGACAAGGACCTCCACAAGCGGGCGAGCCTGCTCCGCCGCGACTCCGTGCACGGCCCGTTCGAGGGCACGATCACGGTCGACGAGGAGCGCGACACGATCCTCGCGAACGGCACGCTCATCCAGGTCATCTACTCCGACAGCCCGTCGACCGTCGACTACACGGCCTACGGCATCACCGATGCGATCGTCGTCGACAACACCGGACGCTGGCGTGATGCCGAGGGTCTCGCGCAGCACCTCGAAGCGCCCGGTGTCGCACGCGTGCTCCTCACCGCCCCTGGCAAGGGCGAGCTGAAGAACATCGTCTACGGCATCAACCACGACGACATCGAGGACGACGACCGCATCGTCTCCGCCGCCTCCTGCACGACGAACGCGATCACGCCCGTGCTGCACGCGGTCGACGGACTGCTCGGTGTCGTCTCCGGCCACGTCGAGACGGTTCACTCGTTCACGAACGACCAGAACCTGATCGACAACTTCCACGCCGGTGACCGACGCGGTCGTTCCGCGGCGCTCAACATGGTGATCACCGAGACGGGCGCCGCGAAGGCCGTCGCGAAGGCGTTGCCGTCGATGGCGGGCAAGCTCACCGGTAGCGCGATCCGCGTGCCGACGCCGGACGTGTCGCTCGCCATCCTCAACCTCCGAACCGAGCGTCAGGTCACGCGCGAGGAGATCAACGCGCACCTGCGGCGCATCTCCCTCGACTCGCCGCTGCGTCGCCAGATCGACTACCTCGAGTCGCCCGAGATCGTCTCGAGCGACATCCTCGGCTCGCGCCATGCGGGCGTCGTCGACGGGCTCGCGACCATCGCGACGCCTGACGGGGTGATCCTCTACGTCTGGTACGACAACGAGTTCGGCTACAGCTGCCAGGTCGTGCGTGTGCTCGAAGCCCTCGCGGGCGAGCACCTGCCGCACTTCCCCGCTGTACGCGAGGCTGCGGAGGCGCTGACCCTGCAAGCCTGACATCGTGGCGAGCACATGCCGCTCGCCCACCCCTGTGAGCAGTCCGAACGAGTACGGCCGGGACGACTGCTGACATCGCGGCTCACGCCGCGCAAGGGCCCCACCGATCTTGGCGGAAGGTGGGGCCCTTCTCTGTCTGTGCCGGTGGCGCCACGGCGAGTCGCCCGAAAACGCGCGAAATCCCGCGATTCCGGTGCAGATCCGGGCAGCTCAGCGGGGGAGCGGGTGTGCGAAGCGCGCCGGGCGGGAGCGGAGCGTGGCCAGGGCCCGGGCCACTGCTCCGAGGGCGACGACGTCGGTCCCGAGGATCGAGGCGCGCACCGACGGCGTGGGCGCGTAACTCTCGGACTCCATCCATTCCTGCGCGCGCGCGATCACCGGGGTCGCCTCGATGGACCGACCGCCGGCGACCACGATCTCCTCGACGTCGAGCAGGCTCGTCAGCACGGCGCACACGCGGCCGAGGCGCTCACCCAACCGGTCGACGATCGCCTGCGCGTACGGGTCGCCGGCGGAAGATGCAGCGAGGAGGGCGCTCACGTCGAGGTGGTCGGTGTCGAGTGTCGCGAGCGGGGAGCCCTGCGGGACGACGCCCGCGAGGTCGTCCTCGTGCACCCACTCCCGTGCCGCCGCGTCGAGTCCCTTCGAGGATCCGACGCCCTCGACCATGTCGAGCATGCGCAGCTCGCCGGCTCCACCGTTCGCGCCGTGGAGGAGGACGCCGTCGACGATGAGGCCGGCTCCGAACCGCTCACCCGCCAGGAGGACGCCGAGGGACTGCTGTGCCGTCGCCCCGTGGGTCAGCTCCGCCACGGCCGCGAGATTGGCGTCGTTCTCGAGTGTGATCTCGCCCCAGTGCTCGAGTTCCTCGGCGAAGCCCGGGTTCATCCGCGCCCAGTAGTCGTGGTCGCCACGGGGTGAGCGACCCTGCGCATCGACCGGGGCAGGGACGCCGACGGTCGTGACGAGGACCTGCCGTGGGACGATTCCGGCCCGCTTGGTCGCGTGTTCGATCACGGTGCGACTCGTCGCGAGGCGGCGTGCGGGGTCCTCCTCGCCGTCCAGGTCGGCGGTCTCGGCGCGGGCGACGATCGTGCCGCGGAGGTTGGCAACGAGGGCCGCCACGCGGTGCTGCCCGACGTCGAGCCCGACGACGAACGCCGCGTCCTCGGCGAGTTCGTAGCGTCTCGCGGGCCGTCCCTTGCGGTAGTCGCCGGCAGCGCGGGCGTCGTCGAGTTCGCGGATCCAGCCGTTCCCGGCGAGTTCGTCGCAGCTCTTCAGCACGGTGGCACGAGTGAGGCCGGTGGCCGCCATGACCTCCGTGGCGGTGAAGGCGCCATGGTCGAAGGCGTGGGCGGCGACGAGTTCGATGCTCCCTCTGCCCGCGTCCGCGTCGTGTCCGACCATGGGCTGACTGTAGCAGGGTTGCATTACTAGATATAGCCGCTATATTTAGTGGCGAAGGTCGCCCAACGCCGGTCACGACACGCGAGTCCGGCGCCCGCATCCCGAAAGGAACCGCAGCCGCATGGACACCAGTACCACCCCGACGACCGCTCCCGAGCTGCGGAGGGTCGAAGACCTCCGAGTCGGAGTGATCGGCCTCGGATTCGCCGGCACCACCCACCTCGACGCGTTCACCGCGTTGCCGGGAGCGACGGTCGTCGCCCTGTCCGGTCAGGAGCCGGCCCGTCTCGCCGAGCTCGCTGAGAGCCGCGGGGTCCCCGAGACCTACGCCGACTGGGAGGACCTCGTCGCCCGCGACGACCTCGACATCATCTCCATCGGCGTGCCGAACGCCCTGCACCACCCCATCGCCGTCGCCGCGCTGCGCAGTGGCAAGCACGTCTTCTGCGAGAAGCCGCTCGCCACGACGGCCGAGCTCGCCGCCGAGATGGTCGAAGCCGCGACCGCGGCCGACCGCGTGCTCGAGGTCGCCTACAACCACCGCCGCCGTGCCGATGTCGCGTACCTCGCGCGGTACCTCTCCGAAGAGCCGATCGGGCGGGTCTACCACTCGCGCGCCTCGTGGCTGCGTCGTCAGGGCGTGCCCGGTATCGACTCCTGGTTCACGAACAAGGCCGCGGCCGGTGGCGGACCGCTCATCGACCTCGGCTCGCACGTCCTCGACATCGCCCTGTCCCTGCTCGGTGAGCCCCGCGTGACGCACGTCTCCGCGGTCGCCTACAACGAACTCGGGCGCGCCGGTCGCGGTGGCTCCGTCACCGGCGGCGCAGTGTCGCAGCGGACGAACCACGCGTTCGACGTCGAGGACTTCGCCTCGGCGCTGCTGCGCTTCGAGGACGGCGGCAGCCTGCACCTCGAGGCCTCCTGGGCGTCGTACTCGAAGGCCGACGAGGACATCTCGGTCGAGCTCCTCGGCTCGGAGGGCGGTGTGCGGCTCCACGTCGACAACTACAACACCGACGGCACGGTGACGATCTTCCGCGACGTCGCCGGCGCACCGACCATCGAACGCCCGGCCGTGCACGTGCCGTCCGGACACCACCAGTCGGTCATCGCCGAGTTCCTCGACACCATCCGCGCCGGCGAGGCGGCGGGAGGCGAGCTGCGGTTCGCCGGACACCACGGCGAGTACGCGCTGCACCGCAGCCGGGTCATCGACGCGGCCTACGAATCGGCGGCCGCCGGTCACGAAGTGGAGGTGCAGGCATGAGCGCCCCCATCCGCGCCCTCGTCTGGAACGAGAACGAGCACGAGTCCCGCGGCGACGCCGTCGTCCTCGGCCACTACCCCGACGGCATCCACCGCGTGATCGCGGACGGGCTGGCGGCGTCGCTCGGTGACGGCGTCAGCGTCAGCACCGCGACGCTGCAGGACCCCGAGCACGGGCTCACCGAGGAGGTGCTCGCCCAGACGGACGTCCTCTTCTGGTGGGGGCACATCGCACACGATCAGGTGTCCGACGAGGTCGTGGAACGCGTCGTCGCCCACGTCCACGCCGGCATGGGCATCGTCGTGCTGCACTCCGGACACTACTCGCGGGTGTTCCAGCGGCTGATGGGCACGACGTGCGCGCTGAAGTGGCGCAACGACGGCGAGCGCGAGCTCGTCTGGACGGTGCTGCCCGACCACCCCATCGCCCAGGGGGTGCCGCACCCGATCGTCATCGACCGGCAGGAGATGTACGGCGAGCACTTCGACATCCCGCGGCCCGACGAGGAGGTGTTCCTCTCGACCTTCGCCGGTGGTGAGGTGTTCCGCTCCGGCGTCGCGTACCACCGTGGTCGTGGGCGCGTCTTCTACTTCTCACCCGGCGACCAGGAGTACCCGGTGTACCACCACCCCGACATCCAGCGGGTGTTGGCGAACGCCGCCGAGTGGGTACGCCCGACCATCGAGCGCACCCCGCCGACCGCCGACCAGCACCCCCGCGACTGGTTCCTGCAGAGCTGAGTTGAGTCGAGCAGCGCTCGCCGAGTCCGGTCCCTGGGGCCGCATCGCTCCCTGAGCATGTCGAAGGGGCGGCTCGGCGGGCGCTGCTCGCTACCGGTCCAGGAGGCGCGTGAGCGTGGCGGCGAGCGCCGCGCGCTCCGCGTCGTCGAGCGGTGCCGTGAGCACCGCGTCCATGCGCGCGACGCGTGGGCGGAGCGCGCGGAGCTCGAGCTCGCCCTGCTCCGTCGTGTCGAGCACGTTCCGGCGGCGGTCCTCCGGGAGTCGCACGCGCGCGAGGAGCCCGCGGCGTTCGAGGCGGGCGACGACGTCGGCGATCGTCGAGCGGTCGAGGTCGAGTCGATCGCACAGTTCGCGCTGGCTCACGCCCGGCTCGGTGTCGACGACGTCGAGCACGCCGAACTGCACGCTCGTGATCTCCGTCGAGACCTCTCGCTGCCACGCCGCCACGTGGGCCTGCTGGGCTCGCCGGATGAGGAACCCGATGTACTCCTCGCCTCGACTCATCCGATCAGGATAGCGAGCCTGGGCCCGGTTCCTCGTGGGCGGGGGTTCCGACGCGGAAACACTCGCGCGCTCCGGGGTCGGAGCGGCATGATGGGGTCCACGGGGTGGCCCTTGTGCACCCGCGAGGGGTGGTGGGTATGGAACTGGACTCGCACGGCGTCGAACAACGTGTCGCCACTGGCGCGCTGCCCGGCTGGGAAGCCGTCGAGGAGCACGTCGCCGCAGCCCATGCCCGGAGCCGGACCCACACCGACGGGGCGGTCGCCGACTACATCCCCATCCTCGCCGAGGTCGATCCGGAGCTCTTCGGCGTCTGCGTCGCCGAGGTCGACGGGGAGGTGCACGAGGCAGGCGACGCCGACGTGCCGTTCTCCATCCAATCGATCTCGAAGGCCTTCGTCTACGCACTCGTCTGCGAACAGCTGGGGCACGACCTCGTGCGCGAACGCATCGGCGTGAACAACACCGGGCTCGCGTTCAACTCCGTCGTCGCCATCGAACTCAACGACGGCCACCCCATGAACCCGATGGTGAACGCCGGGGCGATCGCCACCACGGCACTCATGCCCGGCGACTCCCCGGAGGAGCAGTGGGAGGCCGTGCGGAACGGACTCTCGCGGTTCGCGGGTCGCGCGCTCGACGTCGACCAGGTCGTCTACGCCTCCGAGGCCGCGACCAACCAGCGGAACCGCGCGATCGCCCGGCTGCTCGAAAGCTACGGACGTATCGAGCTCGACCCGCTCGCCGTCGTCGACGTGTACACGCGGCAGTGCGCGCTCCTCGTCACCGCCCGAGACCTGGCCATCATGGGCGCCACGCTCGCCGACGGCGGCGTCAACCCCGTCACCGGTGAACAGGTCGTCTCGCCCGAGGTGTGCCGCGACACGCTCGCCGTCATGGCGTCCACGGGGCTCTACGAACGCTCCGGCGAATGGCTATTCGAGATCGGGCTGCCCGGCAAGAGCGGCGTCGCGGGCGGCATCGTCACCATCGCGCCGGGCAAGGGCGGGATCGGCGTCTTCTCGCCCCGGCTCGACCCGGCGGGGAACAGTGTGCGGGGGCAACGCGCGACCGCGTACCTGTCACGCGCCCTCGGGCTGAACATCTTCGCATCGGCGGAGCACACGGTGAGCAGCCGCATCGGCCGGAACCGCAACCAGGGGGAGACACGATGACCACCCAGCAGACGAACGCGCCAGAGGTCCGCACCTCCTGGGTGCCCATGGTCGGGCTCTTCCTCGCCCAGATCCTGATGTCGTTCAACGTCTCGGCGCTCCCCGTCTCCCTCGGGGGATGGTCGCCGACTTCGGGGTGCCGCCCACGAGCGTGAGCACGGCGATCGTCACCTACGGCCTGGTCGTGGCCGCCCTCGTCATGGTGGGCGCGAAGCTCGGCCAACGCGTCGGCTGGATCATCATGTTCCGCATCGTCGTCGCGCTGTTCGCCGTCTCGGCGCTCCTCATGATCCTGTCGCCGACGGTCGCCTGGGTGATCACCGCGCAGGCGTTCGCCGGTGCATCGGCAGCCATCATCGTGCCGTCGCTCGTCGCCCTCATCGCCGAGAACTACCGCGGAGCGCAGCAGGCGACGGCGATCGGCTCGCTCGGCTCCGCCCGCGCACTCGCCGGCGTGAGCGCGTTCCTCGTCGGCGGCACGCTCGCCACCTTCGTCGGCTGGCGTCCGGTGTTCGGCATCGTGCTGGCGCTCGCCGTCGCGGTGTTCCTGTTCAGCTTCCGTCTGCGCTCGGACGCCGGGAACCCAGCCGTGAAGATCGACCTCGTCGCAGCGGTGCTCATCGGTGGCGGCATCGTGGCGCTCACCCTCGGCTTCAACAACCTCAACGGTTGGGGCGTGCTCGAGGCCACCGCTGCCGCGCCGTTCGACATCGTCGGTCTGTCACCGGCGCCCCTGCTCATCGTCGTGGGCGTCGTGCTCGGGCAGGCGTTCCTCATGTGGACGAGGCGGCGGACGAAGGCGGGCAAGGTGCCGCTCGTGAGCCTCGCCGTCCTCGGGTCCTCGCGCGAGCGCGCCGCGGTGTACGCGATGTTCGTCGTCGTGTCGCTCGAGGCCGCCCTCAACTTCACCGTGCCGCTGTACATCCAGATCGTGCAGGGCCGGACACCGTTCGACACCTCGCTCGCGATGATGCCGTTCAACCTCACGGTGTTCGTCACGGCGACCCTCGTCGTGCGCCTGTACAAGCGGTTCCCGCCGCGCACGATCGGCATGGTCGGATTCGGGCTCACGACCGTCGCGCTCTTGTGGCTCTCGCTCGTCGTGACCAACGACTGGGAGACGCTGCCCACCATCCTCGGCCTGTTCGTCTTCGGCGTCGGCCAGGGGGCGCTCGTCACGCTCGTGTTCAACGTGCTCGTCACGGCGGCACCGAAGGAGCTCGCCGGTGACGTCGGGTCGATCCGCGGCACCACGCAGAACCTGGCGTCGGCCGTGGGCACCGCGGTGTCGGGAGCGCTGCTCGTGACGATCCTCGCCTTCAACGTCGGGACGGCCGTGGTGAACGACGTCGACCTGCCGCCCGAGCTCGTCTCCCAGGTGGACCTCGACAGCGTGAACTTCGTCAGCAACGACCAGCTGCGCACGACGCTCGCCGAGGTGACCGACGCCACGCCGGCGCAGGTGGAGGCCGCCGTCGCCGTGAACACGCAAGCGCGACTCTCGGCGCTCAAGCTGGGCCTGCTCATCATGGCTGCGGTCAGTGCCCTCGCGATCCTGCCCGCGAGCCGTCTGCCGAAGTACCGGCCGCACGAGATCCCAGACCCGTCACCCACGCGCTGAATCGCCCGAACACGCGCGGAAATCGCCAGATCTCGCGCACTTCCGGGCGGTTCACGTCGAGTCACACCAGGAGGACACCATGCCGGACAAGCAGAACCCGTCGCTCAAGGATCCCGAGCTGTACGAGAAGCTGCGCGACGACGGGGCTTCGAAGGGCAAGGCCGCCCGCATCTCGAATGCCGCCGCGAAGCAGGGTCGGTCGGTGATCGGTGCGAAGGGCGGTGAAGCGGGTTCCTACGACGATTGGACCGTCCCAGAGTTGCGGAAGCGTGCGAAGGAACTCGGACTGAGCGGCTACTCCGACAAGCGGAAGCACGAGTTGATCTCGATGCTGCGGGAGGACTGAGCGACGCTGCGGGTCGCGGCGCGTCTGTCAAGCCGGGGCGCAGGCGTGGCCCAGGTGCGTACGGTTGCAGCACCATCGAACAGGAGAGGCACCGATATGAGCGACATCCCCGGCGTCAGCGCCGAAGGCATCGACCCCGACCTCAACGCCGGCATCCCGCCCACCGAGGTGCCCGACGACCCCGAGGACGACACCGCCGACGAGCCGGACGTGCTGGAGACCCCAGACCGCGAGGTGTGATGACGGACGGCGGCGAGGAGGACGCACGGCCGGGAGACGGCCGCGACGAGACCCCGAATGAGCGCTCCGACCGCAACTGGTCGGAGCTCCTGCAGGAGTTCCGCGTGCTGCAGACGGGCACGCAGATCCTCGCCGGTTTCCTGCTGACCCTGCCGTTCCAGCCGCGGTTCACCGAGCTGACGGCGTTCGATCACGCGCTCTACCTCGTGCTCGTGCTCCTCGCGGTCGGTGTGACGCTGCTCGCCCTCGCGCCCGTGATCCTGCACCGTCTCGTCTTCGCACGGCGGGAGAAACCGGAACTCGTCCGTGCCGCGAGCGGCGTCCTGCTCGTGTGCCTCGCTGCGGCGTCGGTGCTCTTCGCCGGAATCGTACTCTTCGTCTTCGACTTCGTGCTCGCCCCGCCGGCCGGGATCTGGGCGGGATCGGGAGTCGCGGTGGTCGTCGTCGCCATCTGGGTCGTCGGGCCTCGCCTGCTTCGTGGCGCCAGAGACCGCGCCAGTCTGCGCTGAGTCGCCCGAAACCGTCGCGTTTTGGGCGAGAACCGAGCCGATCCGGGCGGCTCAGTCGTCGGGGTCGGTTCCGGGGCGCACCGCTGCGTCGTCGCGGATGTCGATGCGCTTCACGCCGTCGCCCTGATCGGTCACGTCGATGCGAGGCGCGGCATCCGCCTCGGTCGACTTCGGGGCCGTCGTCAACTGGTCGTGCCGACCGTCGTCAGCGCTGTCGTGCTCTCGTGTGCTCATGCTGTGGACGCTAGTCGCACTCGTCTCATCGTCGGCCGGGCTTGCCCGGTGCGCCGTCGTCGGCTATCGCGCGTGCGCCCAATCGGTGCGGGCGAACGATGCCGGTGTCTCAGCGTCGCTCGCGGCTGCGGATCAGTCGCGGCACGAGGCGGACGAGCACGGCGAGACCGAGGAGCTCGACGAGTGTCTGGGTGACGACGACGATCGGCGCGAGGGCGAGATGCGCGGGCAGGGCGAGCGCGAGCGGGAGGACGACGAGCGAGTTCCGGGTGACGCCGCTGAAGGTGACCGCCCGCGCTCCGGGCACATCGAGACGGGCGACGCGAGCGGCCAGCGCACCGACCGGCACCATCACGACGATGAACACGATGAAGAGCGGGAGGACGACGAGAAGCGCGCCGACCTGCCCGACGACACCGCGGATCTGGGAGGCGACGACGACCAGGAGCGTCGCCAGCATCAGGGGCACGAGTGCCGTCTGCATGATCGACATGAGAGCGACGGCAACCCGGGAGCGGCGGGCGGCGAGCTGGACGACCGTCGCGGTGAGGAGGGGGAGGAGGATGAGGAACACGAAGGCCTCGACGAACGGTGCAGGGTCGACGAGCGCGACGAGCGTCGGCCCGCCGAACAATGTCAGGTACACCGGGAGGAGCAGGAGCTGGGCGATCATGAGGACCGGCGTCGCCGCGAGCAGGCGAGCGCTCGAACCGCCTGCAAGACCGGCGAAGACGATCACATAGTCGACGCAGGGGGTCAGGAGTACGAGTAGCAGGCCGATGAGCAGCGCGTCTGAGTCTGCGACGAAGCGGGACAGCCCGAACACGAGAAGCGGTGCGACGACGAAGTCGACGACGCAGAGCGTCAGGAGGAAGCGGGTGTCGCGGAAGCCCCGGGCGAGGTCGGCGAGCGGCACCGCCAGGAACGTCGCGAACAGCAGCAGCCCGAGGATCGGGGTGATCGCAACCGCCGCGGCAGGCGAGCCGGGGATCGTGAGGCCGAGTGCCGCCCCCAGCGCGATGGCGCCGAGGCAGAGGAGCACCTGTCGGCGTTCCAGCCAGGCGGCCCACGCGGGAGGAGCGGGGTTCGTCGTCATCGTCTCGATCGTAGGGTGTGCCGTCTGGCTGAGTCGCCCGGAAACGTCCGGAAATCGGTGATGTTCGTGCCGTTCCGGGCGATTCAGTGGGGTGAGCAGCCACAATGGAACGATGTCCGAGCCGTGTACCTTCTGCCGCATCATCACTGAAGAGTCGGATGACACGGTCTGGGTCGAGCGCGAGGCTGAGGCTGTGGCGTTCCGCCCGCTTCCGGCGTCGGAGCTCGCGCCCGGGCACACGCTCGTGGTCCCGCGTGCGCACAGCGTCGGCCTGCTCGACACCGATCCGCGATCGTTGCAGGCGACGATCGCCCTCGCGCAGCGGGTGGGTCGCGCGATGAAGGCGGCTCTCGATGCGACGGGTGTCGTGGTGCTCAGTGCGTCGGGGGTCGATGCGGGGCAGAGTGTGCCGCACCTGCATCTACACGTCGTGCCGTGTTGGGACGATGACGGCGTGACGTTCTGGCCGGAGGGCGTGTCGGCTCACCGGGTCGAGGGCGACCCGCACGCCCTCCTCGCCGAGATGTTCGAGTAGCTCACCCTGGGCGTTGAGTCGCCCGGTTCGGCGCAAGAAGCGCCCGTTTTCGGACAGATTCGGGCGAGTCAGTGGGATCGTCGGGACCGTGTTCAGGCGGCGAGGCGGATGCGGCCGCCGCGGATGGGGGTGCGTGTGCGGTCGATGATGGCGGGTGGGGTGAACCAGGGCACGCCGTTCTGGACCTCGATCTCCCAGTGGTCGTCGTGGATGCGGTGGTGGTGGAAGGAGCAGAGGAGGATGCCGTTGTCGAGGTCGGTCGTTCCTCCCCGTGACCACCACTTCAGGTGGTGGGCTTCGGTGTAGTTGGGTGGGTGGGTGCAGCCGGACCAGGCGCAGCCGCCGTCGCGTTCCGCGAGCGCGAGCTTCTGGGCTGTGGAGAAGAGCCTGGCCCCGGTGCCGAGGTCGAGGATCTGGGATGCGCCGCCGAGGACCATGGGGATGATGCGGGCGTCGGCGGCGAGCCGGCGGGCGGCTCCGGCGCCGATGGGTTCCTCGATGCCGTCGATGTGGGCGGCGCCGAGGTCGTGTTCGAGGGTCGCCTTGTCGAGTCGGACGACGATGCTGACGGGTGCGAGGTCGGTGGCGGCGTTGCGGCAGCCTGCGGTGTGGCGGAAGACGTCGGCGAGGGCGATCGCGCGGCGGCGTTCGATGGAGCGGATCGAGACTCCCTCGGGCATGGGGAGCCCTGCTGCAGGGTCTGGTGCTGGCAGGGTGTCGGGGTCGACGAAGGTGGGGCGGCGGATCGCTGCGCTGACGAGGGCGTCGAGTCCGGCTTTCACGAAGGCTGCGTTCTCGGGGGCGAGGTCGGCCTGGAGTCGGGTCATGCCGTTCGGGAGCTCGCGAATCGTGCAGTGTTCCGACATGCGCAGGAGGTCGTCGCGGGGTTCGAGGCCGTCCTGGTCGAGGCGGGTGCGGACGAGCTTCGCGATGCGGGTGACGTCGTGGAGGGGAGCACCGATGCTGTGTTCGATTGCGACGCCGGTCGCTGCTCGGACGGCGTCTCTGCTGCAGATGCGGGCGGTGCTCGTGACCTCGCGGAGGATGATCGCGGCGGCGTCGACGGTGAGCGCTGGTCGGGGTGGGAAGCACCCGGAGGTGTCTCCGGGGGCTTCTGGTGCGGCGTCGAGGGCGGCGGCGATGTCGGGGAACGCGCATTCCTCGGTTTCGCCGAGGAAGCCGCGGGTGGGGGTGATGGCCAGGCCGACCTCGGCGATGCTGGCCCCGCGGCCCCTGTTCACCCGCCACCGTTCGGACACCATGACGCCGGCGTTCGCGTAGCCGGCGCGGCGCGTGAGGCGGTCGGCTCCGCGATTCGGTGCAGAGCGGAGAGCGATCGAGCCGGTGATCCTGGCCGCGAGGACATCGAGCGCTTGCTGCGCCGCACCGAGGGCGTCGAGGACGCGCACGACGGCTTCGTCGTTCATGTTCTCGATCTGCTGGGAGATGTCGGCGCCCGGCCGGATCGGATCGAGCGCGCCCGCCCACACCGTGCCGAACCCGGCCGCGACGGCGGTGAGTGGGTTCGGTGCGGTGCTGGTCATGGTTCCATCCAAACACCAACCACCGACACTGGAGAAGGAAGGAAATGTGGGTTTGATCTGCGTTTTTATCCAACGCAAGTTGGCCAGGAGGTGGGCTTCGGCAGGCTCAAGCACCTGCCTCGGTCCGGTGCACTGTCTCGCGCGGCGCGAGTCGACACGGCGCCCGTCTCTTTGGCGAAACGGGTCGGTTCACCGACTAATCTAAAAACGACCCAGGAGGAAAAGTGGAATTTGAAGAGCGTCTCGCCGCGTTGGCGACGAAGGTTCGGAATCAGCGTGAGGCGATCCAGACGGAGGAGGGCACGAAGAACGCCTTCGTCATGCCGTTCATCTCGACGATTCTCGGCTACGACGTCTTCAACCCCCTCGAGGTCGTGCCGGAGTTCACTGCCGATGTGGGTGTGAAGCGCGGTGAGAAGGTCGACTACGCCATCGTGCGCGACGGTGAAGTCCAGATTCTGATCGAGTGCAAGAAGTCGACCGACCCGCTCCGCATCGAACATGCCTCCCAGCTCTTCCGGTACTTTTCGGTGACCAACGCGCGCATCGCCGTCCTCACGAATGGTGAGGTTTACAACTTCTACACCGACCTCGACGCGCCGAATAAGATGGATGACCGGCCGTTCCTCGTGCTGGATCTGGCGGATATTGATGAGACGCTGCTGCCGGAGCTGCGAAAGCTGACGAAGGAAGTCTTCGACCTTGACTCGGTGATCAGTGCTGCGGAAGAGCTGAAATACGTCGGTGCACTGAAGCGGGCGATCGCGGCGCAGTTCCGTGAGCCGGAGGAAGACTTCGTCCGTCTGTTTACCTCCCGCGTCTACGACGGCCGGTTCACCCAGGACGCACGCGTTCAATTCACCAGCTTGGTTGGGAAGGCGTCGAAGCAGTTCCTGAACGAGCAGGTAAACGATCGGCTCAAGACGGCACTCGGGGCGTCGTACACGGCGCCCCTCGGGGCCGAAGCGCGACCAGAGACGGTCACAAGCGCACCGATTGCGGAGAATGACCTCGACCGTGACACCGAGATCGAAACGACGCTGGAAGAGCTCGAGGGATACCAGATTGTTAAGGCGATCGCGTGCAGTGAGGTCAAGCCGGAGCGAATCGTCCACCGCGACGCCAAATCGTACTTCGCCGTTCTGCTCGACGACAACAATCGGAAACCGATCGCTCGGCTCTGGTTTAACGGGAAGAAGCAGAAGTACCTGGGCTTGTTCGATGAGGACAAGGTCGAAACCAAGCATGCGCTTGAGACGTTGGACAGCATTTACGAGCATGCTGAGTACTTGCGCGCGACTGTGCGCCGACACGACGCATAACGAGTCGGGTTCCGCAAATGTGAAGGCGGCCCGAATCGCAGAGCACGCGGTTCGGGGCACCTTCGCAGGGGCGGAGTTGACCTCAAGCACACTTGACGTTCTACGGTTGGAACATGACGATTCCCACCACGCCGTCCGCGGATCCGGCCGCACTCCACCTTGCGGCGACGGTCGACGGCTTCAAGGCGGCGTTCCGCGATCACCCGGCGGGTGTCGCGCTCATCAGCGCGGCGACCGATCGCGGCGACGTCGGACTCACAGCATCATCGGTCGCGTCCGTCGCGGTGGACCCGCCCATGCTCTCGTTCTCGGTGACGCGGGCGACGGGATCCGCCGGAGGGCTCCTCGGTGCAGGCGTCGTCGTCGTCCACCTGCTCGCCGATCACCACCTCGATGTGGCACGCGCATTCGCCAAGACGGGGGAGCCACGATTCACGCCCGAGCAGGGCTGGTCCCGCCTCGAAACCGGCGAGCCCTACCTGCCTGATGCGCGGGCGATCCTCCGGGCTCGGATCGCGCAGACGGTCCCGGCAGGCAGCTCCATGCTGGTCATCGCCGAGGTGCTCGACGTCATCCCGCCCGGCTCCGAGTCGCCGGCACTCGTCTATCAGAACCGGAACTTCCACCGCTTGGAACAGCACCCGCTCTGAGTGGCGCCTGCTCCAGGCGCGGGTCCTGCTCCCCACGGCAGGATGGAATCATGCAGACCACCGCACGCACCGTTTGGCCGATCGTTCGATCCGAGCGACGGGCGCTCGTCGCCGACCTCGAAGGCCTGACCGAAGACCAGTGGGCGTCGCCGTCACTGTGCCCCGGCTGGAGTGTCCATGACGTCGTCGCGCACCTCGTCGACTCCGCGAAGACGACGAGGCTCTCGTTCGCCGGGCGCCTCCTCGCGGCGCGCTTCGACTTCGACCGCGACAACGAGCGGGGGATCGTCCGCGAACGCCGCAGTCGGCCGGCCGACACCCTCGCGGCACTCGCGGACGCAGCCGATCTCACGCGGACGCCGCCGGGCGACCTCGCGACGCGTCTCGTCGAGTCCTTCGTGCACGGTGAGGACATCCGGCGCCCACTGGGGATCGCGTCGGCGTACCCGGTGGACGCCGTCGTCGCAGCGCTCGACTACCAGGTGCGGACCAGTGTCAGGATGGGAGGCGGCAAGGAACGGGTCCGCGGTCTGCGGCTCGTCGTCGCCGATGCGGGGATCGCGCGGGGGAGTGGTCCCGAGGTGCGAGGTGACGCGATCGAGCTGTTGCTCGCCGTGTCCGGTCGACCTGCGAAAGCTACGCTCCCGACATCCTGACGAGTCCAGGGCGGCGGTTCAGCGTGCGTCGAGCACCGAGTCGAGCAGGCCGGGGAACCGGGCGTCGAGGTCGCCGCGCCGCAGGGTGAGCGTGCGATTGCGTCCGTTCGGCTCGTTCCTGATGACGCCGGCCTCGCGGAGCACCTTCATGAGATGCGACTTCGTCGACTTCGGGATCGACGGGTCGAGAGCGGTGCAGTTCGCGGCGTCCATCGGTCCGTCGCGCAGCTGGCGCACCATCTCGAGGCGGTCCGGATCGCTCAGGGCGAAGAGCACGGCGCCCAGGTCGATCGCGTCGCGCTCGGGGTGCGTGAGGTCAGCGGGCGTCGGCATGGTTCGATAATAGTTGAACTATCGCCGCCAGGCGAGTATCGTCGCACCGTTCGAAGATTTTGGAACTGAAGGGCGGCCGAATCCGTGACGACTGAGACGATCCCCACCGCACGGGCGGTGCAGGCACCCGCCGAACATGCTCCGACGACGGCTCCGACGACGACGCCACCGCGCGTGCGTCGTGGCTTCGGCTTCGCGCTCGCCGGGGTGGCGAGCACGCTCATGCTCGCCGGCGCGAGCGCTCCGTCGCCGTTCTACCCCGCGCTCGAGGAGCGGCTCGGGATCGGCGCGATCGGCGTCACGATCGCGTTCGCGCTGTACGCCCTCGCCCTCCTGGTCGCGCTGCTCACGATCGGCTCCATCTCCGATCATCTCGGCCGTCGACCCGTCATCGCCGTCGGTTTCGTGCTCCTGGCGGTGAGCGTGTTCCTGCTGTGGCGGGTGGACTCGGGGACCGCCCTGTACGTCGCCCGGGTCGTCCAGGGGCTCGCCAGCGGGGCGCTCATCTCCACACTCTCCGCGACCATCGCCGACTTCGCCCCACCGCGCCGGCCGCAGCTCGCGACGCTCGTCAACACGATGGCGCCGATGTCGGGTCTGGCGCTGGGCACGATCATCGCGGGTCTCCTGCTCCAGACCGTGGCGGACGCCGCGAGCTGGACGTTCCTGCCCCTGGTCGTCGCCTACCTCGTGATCGCCGGACTCGTCTGGTTCGTCCCGGAGACCTCTCCACGCACGGCGGGCTGGGCTCGGGCGCTGCGTCCGCGGGCCGCCGTCCCCCCGGCCGCGCGGCGACTGTTCGGCATCAGTGTGCCGATCGTGCTCGGTGGGTGGGCGACCGGTGGGCTGTTCCTGTCGCTCGGTCCGACCATCGTCCACACGGAGCTCGGCGTCGACGGACAGCTCGGTGGAGCGCTCGTCATCGGTCTCCTCCCTGCGTCCGGTGCGGTCGCGGCGTTCGTGCTCCACCGCCGTCGACCGATCGTCGCCGCGGTCTACGGGGCGAGCGCCCTGTCGGTGGGCACCGTGCTGCTGCTGGTCGCGCTCGTCACCGCGTCGTTGCCCGTCGCCATCGCCGCCATCGTCATCGCGGGCACCGGCTTCGGCACGGCGTTCATGGGCACGATCGCCTCGCTCATCCCCCTGGCCGCCCTGCACGAGCGGGCCGAACTGTTCGCCTCGCTCTACATCGTCGCGTACCTGTCGTTCGGGGTCCCCGCCGTCCTCGCAGGTGTCCTCACCGCCGCGGTCGGGTTGCACACGACGGTTCTCGTCTACGGCGCCGTCGTCGCGATCGCTGCAGGTGGCGCGGCCATCCTCCGAGCGCGCGCGTCCGGCCCACGGGTGCTGCCAGCCGGCTGAGACCGCCGCGGCTGGGGAGTCCGCCCTCCGGAGCCCCTGGTGACGGTGGTCCGCGGTAGCCTCTCGCTGTGGCGAGCTTCGAGGAGAAACCGATCCTGGACCTCACGCTGGAGCAGTGGGAGCACTACCTGGCGGACGATCCGAGCGACGACGGCGTGCGGTTGAAGCTGCGCAAGAAGACCTCCAAGGCGCCCGGGATCACCTGGTCGGAAGCGCTCGACGTGGCGCTCTGCTACGGCTGGATCGACGGCCAGAGCAAGCGCTTCGACGACGACTACTCCCTGCAGGCGTTCACACCCCGCCGGAAGGACAGCCCGTGGTCGCAGATCAACCAGGAGCACGTCGCCCGGCTCGTCGACGAGGGGCGCATGCGGGCCGGAGGCCTGGCCGAGGTGGAGCGCGCGCAGGCCGACGGTCGCTGGGATGCCGCATACCGGCAGAAGGACGCGGTCTGCCCCGACGACCTGCAGGCGGCGCTCGACGCGAACCCCGAGGCTGCGGCGTACTTCGCCTCGCTCCGCCGCACCGACCGCTTCCGGGTGTTCTTCCGGCTGAACGCCATCAAGACGCCGGCCACCCGAGCCGCCCGGATCGCCGACGTCGTCGCGAAGGCGGCCGTCGGTGAGCAGCACTACCGCGGCTGAGTCGCCCGGAAAGGCACGGAATCGGGCCGGAATCGGACCGATTCGGGCGACTCAGTGCGTCAGACGGCGCGGGTGAGGAGGTCCGACACGCGGCTCGCGACCGCGTCGTTCCACGCGACGATGCCGAAGGCCGTCGGCCAGAGGTCGCCGTCGTCGAGCGTGGCGGTGTCGTTGAACCCGAGCGTGGAGAAGCGAGCCTTGAACTTCGCGGCGGGCTGGAAGAAGACGACGACCTTGCCCTCGGCGTTCGCGTAGGCGGGCATGCCGTACCAGGTCTTCGCGTCGAGGCCGAAGTCGCCGCCGAGGATCAACTCGTGGAGTGGCGCTGCGATGGCGCGGTCTGCCGGGTCCATCTCGGCGATGGCGTCCTCGCAGGTCTTCCGGGCCTCGGCGCGGCTCTCCGACGCCTTGAGTTCCTTCGCGCGCTCCTTCATCGCCGCGCGTTCCTCGGCGGTGAAGCCGCTCTTCGTGGACTTCGTGGTCTCGGCCATGACGGTTCCTCCTCGGTGGGTGCTGGTTCGAGCATCACGCTACCCGCGCCACCTCGACGGTGCTTCTCGATTCCTGCTCGATCTCGTCGACGCCTCATCCCGTCCATCCGCGCTCCGCTCCGCGCGCTTCCGAGTGAGCTGACCCGACCGAGTCGCCCGGAACTGCACGAAAGCCCTCCTGTTTCGTGCACTCTCGGGCGACTCAGCGCGGTCAGCGGACGGTGAGCTCTCCGCCGTTGGCGCCGTGCATGAGCTCTTCGAGCAGCGGCCGGTCCATGTCGAAGGTCTCGTCCGTGTCGAAGGCGAACTGCAGGGGGATCGAAGGGTGCAGCCAGAGCGTCACGCGGCCGTGGTCCGAGGAGGAGTCGCGCAGCGTGATCGAGAACGACTCGTTCCGACGCAGCTTCATGAGCGTGATCGTCTTCAGATGCGCGAGCGTTCGGTCGTCGAGGACGAACCGTTGCTCACTGGTCCCGTAGACGATCGTGCCCATACTGCGTGCCCTTCTGCGGGCCTCCGTCGATCGGCGCCGGACGAGTTCACCGGCGTCGAGCGGCAGGGCTGGAGGCCCGTGTCACTGTCCGCTGAAGAAGTCTAGACAGACGAGCATTCTGCCCCGAAGTGTTGATTTCGGGGGATCGGGTGCGCTAAGACACCTGAAGGCCGTCGGGTGACTCGTCGTCGTCGCGAGTCTCGTCGACGCCGATCGGGGGCACACTGTGGATGTCCTGCGACGGTCCGTCCGGGGTGCCCATCGCGATGCCGATCCCCGGTCCGATGAGGATGGTGACCGGCTCCAGAAGCCCTTCGCCTCGGTCGACCTCCAACCAGCGGTACACGCCGGAGCTGATGCTCTCCAGCACCTCCGCGCGGAATGCGTCCGGGTCCGACACGGCCAGCGAGTAAGGCAGGCCCTGGTAGACGATCTCCATGCGGCTCATGCGAGCTGCCCGGCTCGACTCGGGGCGGGTTCCGCGACGACGGACAAGCCGTGCGCGGAGTTGGCGGTCACGTTGAGTGCCTCGATCCAGGAACGGTTGAGCTCGATCGGGATGCTGCCGGAGTATTTGAAGCGCAGCGGCAGGGCCGGGTGGATCCAGATGACACTCCGACCGTCGCCCGCGCGCGGATCGTCCTTCCAGCCGAAGTAGAACGCCTCGTTGCGACGCAGCTTCGCGCCGATGACGAACTGCAGGTGCGCCAGCAGGCGGTCTTCGAAGGTGATCGAAACCTCTGAACCGTAGATCAGTTTTCCCATCGGTGAACTCGTCTCCCGTGTTGCCGTGTTGCCCGTGATGCTTCACCATAGGGCGACTTGCGGAGAAAACCCAATGGCAGATATGACCGGCCTCTCGTGCAAGCACGCGAGAGGACGCGCGGATGTCAAGGGTCGGTGGTCCACAGTCCCACGGACGTAGCCTGCTGAGCATGGCAACCGCAGAGAAGACCACCACGAAGCGCACGTCCACGAACCGCTCCGCCCCGGGCGGATCAGGGCCCAAGACCACCCGTCGGCAGAACGCGGAGCAGGGCTTCGTCGCGTCCAAGCAGCTCGACGAGAACCTGCAGGCCGTGCTCGTCGACCTCATCGAACTGGGCATCCAGGGGAAACAGGCGCACTGGAACGTCGTCGGCCGGAACTTCCGCGACACGCACCTCCAGCTCGACGAGATCATCGAGGCGTCTCGAGAGTTCAGCGACACCGTCGCTGAACGGATGCGCGCGCTGCACGCCGTGCCAGACGGCCGCAGCGACATCGTCGCCGAGACCACCACGCTTCCCGAGTACCCGCAGGGCGAGATCGACACCTCGGAGACGATCGACCTCATCACCGTGCGGCTCGAAGCGACCGTCGCGACGATGCGCCGGGTGCACGACGAGGTCGACGACGAGGACCCCACGAGCGCGGACATCCTGCACGCGGTGATCGAGAAACTCGAACAGTTCGCCTGGATGATCAGCTCGGAGAACCGCACCGCCGGGAAGACCCGCTGAACCACCGACCCGCGCCGCCGTCCGAGAACGGGGCGCGGGTCGGTTCCGGTGGAGCCTACTCGTCGGCGCCGCCGCCGGACGCGGTGTCCTCGCCCTCCTCGGGCGCGCTGCCGTCGGAGCCGGAGCCGTCGGGGATGTCCTCGGCGTCTGGGCGCGATGAGCCTGCGTCGGGGTGCGATGATGCGTTCGTCATGCTCGGTTCCTTCCTGGTCGACGTCATCGATGATGACCACGGCCACGTTAGGCGCAGGACTGCTGCGACCGGAGGGGCTTGACGGCGCAGCATCACCCGTCTGATCGACTGAGGCAGGAATGGAGGGCCCGTGCAGGCGAAGGGTCTCGGGAGTGCACCGGGCGGCGTGCCCCGATCGGCGGCGCGCCGCTTCACGACGTGGGTGGCGCCCGCGGTGCGTCCCTGGCGGCTCATGCTCGCCGGCAAGACGGCGGTCGCCGCCACCACTGCCTGGTTCCTCGGAAGCCTGCTCCCAGGCGAACTGGGCGACTTCTCCTACTACGCGCCCCTCGGAGCGCTCGTGAGCCTCACGCCGACACTCATGGACTCCGTCCGATCCAGCGTGCAGACGCTCATCGGTCTCGGGGTCGGCATCGGGCTCGCCTGGGCCCTGATCGTCTCCCCGCTGCCCGGGTGGGCGTCCGTGGCGCTCGCGATCGGGCTCGGGACGCTCCTCGCCGGACTGCCCGGGCTCGGACAGGGGCGCGACTACGTGCCGATCGCCGCGCTCTTCGTCATCATCATCGGTGGCGCGGACGCCAACGACTTCTCCATCGGCTACCTCGTGCAGATGGCGCTCGGCGTCGGCGTCGGGCTGCTCGTCAACGTGCTCATCATGCCGCCGCTGTACGTCCGCGAGTCGACCGCGGGGATCGCTGCGGCGCGCGGACGGATGGCCGACGCGTTGCGCGCGATGGCTGGCGCGCTCCGCTCCGACAGCCCCCGTGAATCCGACGACCCGCCGGCCTGGGAGCCGGCCGCCTCGGAGATCCGGCGCGACCTCGACGCCGCCCGCGACCGCGTGCGAGACGCCAAGGAGAGCCGCCGCGCGAACCCTCGTGCCAGATGGAACCGCCACGACATGCGGACCGACGAGGGGCAGCTGGAGATGTTGCAGCAGATGGCCCCTCCGGTGCTCGAGATCGGAGACTCGCTGCGCGCCGCCCTCTGGGGGCTGCCGGTCGCCGTCGAGCTCCCGGACAACGCCGTCGGTGCCCTCGCCGACGCGATCGAGGCCGCAGCCGATCTGATCGCCGCCGAAGACGAACAGCAGCGCGGCGAGGCGCTCGCCGGATCGGACCGGACGCTCCGCGGGCTGCGTCGTGTGATCAGGGACGGAGACTCCGCAGGCGCCGACGCCGGCGAACCAGAACCCGGTGACGACCCGGCGAGCGAGAGCATCCTCTTCGCCCTCCGTCGCATTCACGCTGAGGTCGCGAGCGTCCAGGAGGCGCAGACCAGCTGATGGGCCGATGCCGAGCCCCCTCACACTCGGCGCGGAGCGTCAAGCCCTGTGTGGTTGCCGGGTCGGCGCGTAGCGTCGAAACCTCGAACGGACAGAAGACGAGACCGACAGGCTGGGGCGCGAACGATGTTGCGGAACACACTCACGATCGGTCGGGCGTCCTACGAGCTCGTCGAGGGCACGGAGATCGCCGCACTGAAGGAATCCGCCGAGGACGCTGTCCGCAGCGGAGGGCGGTTCGTCGAGGTGATGGTCGTGGGCGACGTCGAGGTGAGCGTCCTCGTGAGCCCCGGTGTCACCGTGCTGCTCACCTCGGAGGAGGTACCGGACGCCGCCTGGAACGCGGGCGAATCGGCGCGTCCGTTCGACATGACGGACTGGGAACTCACCGACATCCTCGGGCTCTGAACCCGTTCCCTGCCCGCGAGCGGTCAGGAGGCGGGGGTCTCCGGGTACTCGCTCTCCGGCATGAGCTCCAGGCCCGCGGTCGTGTACGAGCGCTCGACCATCGCGTTCAACCAGGTGCGGTTGATGCTGATCGGACGCGAACCGTCGAACCGGAAGGTGAGCGGCAGGCCGGCGTCGATCCAGATGGCGATCTGGCCGGAGCCCTGGGCCGGCTCGACGGTCCACGAGCACAGGAACGCCTCCTGCTTGCGCAGTTTCGCGACGATCACATGCTGCAGGTGAGCGAGTAGCCGATCTTCGATCTCGAATTTGTCGTGTCCGTAGACGAGGTGCCCCATAGAGGCTTACTGTACCCGGCCCGGTGCAGCGCGGCAGGCGACGCCTCAGCCGATCGGCTCCTCGGACGGCACATGCAGATCACCGGTCTGGTTGGTCTGCTGCATCAGGCGCTCGAGGCGGTCCCGATCGAGCTGGGGGAGTTCAGGATGCTCGAACCGGAACTGCAGGCTGATCGCCGGATGGAGCCACACCGAGGCACGCCCGGAACCTGCGGGCTGCCAGGACAGCAGGAACGACTCGTTGCGACGGAGCTTCATCACGGCGATCGTCTTCACATACGCCAGGGTCTCGTCGTCGAGCGTGATCGGTTCCTGCGCGCTGCCGTACAGAATGCTTCCCATCGTGCCGTCTCCTCTCGTCCCGCGGCTGATCGTTGAGTTGGAACCTACCGCACGCGCGCGCACGGCGCAGCCCAGCGCGGCGGATGCCGGTCGGTCGCGTCAGGCCGCTGCACACCGGAGCGCCCCGGTGAGTTCGAGCTCGTCGAGCATCCAGCGCACGTCAGCCCGGTCGAGCGGGGGCAGTTCGGCCGCGTCGAAGAAGAACGCGACCGCGGTCTCCGGAACGATGAGCACACTGTCGATCCGGCCGGCCGAGCCTGCGCGATGGATGTGGAGCATGACCGGTCGCCGTGCCAGGAGTCGCTCGATGATGGTGAGGCGCAGCAGATCCAGCTCGTGGTCCTCGAACTGGTACCAGGGACCTGCGGCGACCCGTAACGCTCCCATGCTCTCGTCCCTCGATGATGCGGCGGATGTGCGCCGGCGGATGCTCCTGTTACAGGATCGGTTTCCCGCCGGTGACGGCGATGACCGCGCCCGACATGTAGCTGCCCTCGTCGGACGCGAGGAGCACGAAGGGCGGGGCGACTTCGGCGGGCTGTCCCGGTCTGCCGAGCGGGGTGTCCGTCCCGAACGCCTCCACCTTCTCCGGTGGCATCGTGGACGGGATGAGCGGCGTCCAGATGGGGCCGGGAGCGACGGCGTTGACGCGGATGCCCGAGGGGCCGAGCATCTGGGCGAGCGAACCGGTCATACTCGCGAGACCGGCCTTCGTCATGGCGTACGGCATGAGCTTCGGCGACGGCGAATCGCCCTGGATCGAGCTCGTGGTGATGATGGAGCCACCCGACGGCATGTGCGGGACGGCCGCCTTGCTGAGGTGGAAGAAGGCGCTGAGGTTCGTCGCGAGGGTGTGGTCCCACTCCTCGTCGGGGATCTCGTCGAGGCTGTCGCGGGTCATCTGGTACGCGGCGTTGCTCACGAGCACGTCGACCTTGCCGAAGCGTTCGACCGTCTGACGGACGATGTCCCGACAGTGTTCCGGATCGGTGAGGTCACTGGCGATGTCGAGCGCCGCGCGCCCCGCGTCCTCCACCCAGCGCACCGTGTCCGCGGCATCCTCTGATTCGCTCAGGTAGCTCACGACGACGTCCGCCCCCTCCCGCGCGTACGCGATGGCGACCGCCTTCCCGATACCGCTGTCGGCGCCGGTGATGATCGCGACCTTGCCGGTGAGCTTGCCGGACCCGCGGTAGCTGGTCTCGCCGTGATCGGCGAGTGGCGTGAGCTCCGCCTCCGTCCCGGGCGGGCGCTGCTGCTGCGCTGGCTGGTTCATCGTGTCCTCCGTCGGTCGGCGGTCTTCAGTCTTCGGTCTCGGTCTCTCCAGGAAAGCCGATCCTGCTCCATCCGGCGAGGGCTTGACGTGCGCCCGGGTGTCGGCGACGCGGGCGGAGGCGCCCGCTCGCGCGGAGCCTGCTAGCAGGCGCTCGGCGGAGCCGCCAGCCCGGGAGGGGAGCGCCGTCGCGTGCGTAGCGTTGCAGCCATGAGCACTCCAGGTGAGGACCTCCGTTCCTACGCGCCGATCGGTGACGGCCGCACGGTCGCCCTGATCGGCCTTCGCGGACAGGTCGACTGGTTGCCGATCCCGAACCTCGGCTCGATGCCCGTGTTCGCCAGGCTCCTCGACGACGACACCGGCGGCTGTATCGAGCTCGAACCGGTGGGGGAGTACACGGTGACCCGTCGCTATGTCGCGCGAACGAACGTGCTCCGGACCACCTTCACGACCGATGGTGGGAGCGCGACGGTCACCGACGCGCTCGTGACCGGGATCGCCGGACGGCTCCCGTGGGCGGAGCTCGCACGCCGGGTCGAGGGTCGATCGGGCACCGTCGAGTTCGCCTGGCGGGTGCGGCCCGGGACGGCGCTCGGTACGGCGTCGCCGTGGATCGAGGAGAGCACCCGCGGTCCGATCATCCGAGCCGGCGAGACGACCGTCGCGGTCGTGGGCAGCGAGCACGGACCGAAGCCCGCCGAGGACGCCGGTTCCGACGCACCTGAGCTGAGTGGCGTGTTCTCGACCACGGAAGGTTCGCGGCACCTGCTCGTCGTCGTCGCCACGCACGCCGAGCCGATCCACCTGCCCGACCCGCTGATCGTCGACGAGGGCATCGACCGCACGATCGGGAACTGGCGCACCTGGTCGCGCGCGTTCTCCTACGACGGGCCCTGGTCGGACGCGGTGCAGCGGAGCGCCCTCGCCCTGAAGCTGCTCATCTTCAGCCCGACCGGTGCGATCGCCGCCGCCGCCACGACCTCGCTGCCCGAGAACCCCCGCGGCGGGAAGAACTGGGACTACCGCTTCGCCTGGGTGCGCGACCTCGCCTACACGGCCCACGCGCTCGTCCGGTTCGGGCTGCGCGAGGAGACACACGCGGCGGTGTCCTGGTTGCTCCGCACCATCCGGGAGAACGGGCCCGAGCTGCACATCTTCTACGGTCTGGAGGGCGGCGTTCCGGAGGCGGTGCAGGAGCACGACGTGGCGGGGTGGCGCGGCATCGAGCCCGTCGTCACCGGCAATCCGGCGCAGGGTCAACTCCAGCTCGGCGTCTACGGCGACCTGTTCGCGATCTGCCGCACCTACGTCGACGCCGGGAACGTCCTCGATGTCGAGACCGGTCGACTGCTCGCGTCGATCGCCGACCGCACCTGCGACCTCTGGCGCAACCGTGACGCCGGCATGTGGGAGCTTCCGGAGGAGCAGCACTACACGTCCTCCAAGATGGGCTGCTGGCAGGCGCTCGGCGATGCGGTCCATCTCGCCGAGCTCGGCCAGGTCGCGGGGAGCGCGGATCGCTGGAGGTCCGAGCAGGAGCGCATCGCCGAGTGGATCGCGGAGCACTGTTGGTCGGAGGAGCGCGGCGCGTACGTGATGCACCCGGGTTCCGACGACCTCGACGCCTCCGTGCTGCTGCACGCGATCAGCGGCTTCGATCGTGGAGAGCGGATGTCGTCGACGATCGACGCGTTGACGGCCGAACTCGGAGAGGGCGCGCTGCTCTACCGGTACTCGGGCGTGCAGCAGGAGGAGCACACCTTCGTCGCCTGCGCGTTCTGGCGGGCGAGCGCACTCGCCTGCGTGGGTCGTCACAGGGAGGCCGTCGCCGCGATGGACGAGCTCGTCACCCTCGGGAACGACGTCGGGATCTTCGCCGAGATGATCGACGCGTCGGACGGCTCGCACTGGGGCAACCTGCCGCAGGCCCTCAGCCACCTCGGACTCATCAACGCCGCGCTGACGATCGCGGAGCTCGACCCGTCCTGAGCGTGCGCTGCGCGAATAGCCACTGCTTCCTGGGAAAACAAGCCCCGCGGCCGGGTCCGCCCGGATCCGTACCGTGGAGGCAATGGATGTTCAGCCGCAGGTCTTCCGAGACAGCCCCGCGATCCTCGTGGAGAGCATCTTCTGGGACGCCCGCTCGGACGAGCTCGTCTGGGTGGACATCACCGCCGGCACGCTCCACCGGGCGTCGCTCGACGGGGCGACGGACGGAAGCGATGACCGGGTCACCGAACTGCCGCCACCGCTCAGTGCCGTCCAGCCGCGCGCGACCGGTGGGTATGTCGCCGCTCTCGGAGACCGGTTCGTCACCCTCGACGACGACGGCCTCATCGTCGATACCCTCGCTCCCACCTCCCACACGCACGCGGGGATCCGCAACAACGAGGGCAAGGTCGACCCGTTCGGACGCTTCCTCGTCGGTTCCATGAACGTGACCACCGGCGCGCCGGACGGTGCGCTCTACACCGTCGCCGCCGACGGCGCCGTCCGCCTTCTGCGCGGCGGGTTCGGCGTCGCGAACGGCTTCGAATGGTCGGACGACGGCTCGACCATGTACGTCACCGACACCGCCGTGCAGACCGTGTACCGCGCGCCGTACGGAGCGGACGGTGCGCTCGGCCAGCTCGAACCGTTCCTCGTCGGGCACGCCTCCGACGGGCTCGCCCTCGACACCGAGGGCCGGTTCTGGAACGGCGTGTACGGCGGAGGCGCCGTGCTCCGGTGGAGTGCCGACGGCGAGGTGGAGGAGCGCCTCGACGTTCCGGCGCCGAACGTGACCTCCGTCGCCTTCGGCGGGCCGGGCCTCGGCACACTCTTCGTCGGCACGGCCCGCGAGAACCTCAGCGAGGAGGACCTCGAACGGTTCCCGTGCAGCGGTGGGATCCTCCGCTTCGACGGCCTCGCCACCGGCCGCCCCGTCAACGTCTTCGACGACGCCGCCTGACCGGGCGCGCCACCGCACCCACCCACCGCACCCACCCACCGCAGACACCTCGGCCGGACGCACCACCGGCCGGACACACCACCGACCACATCGACCGACACCGACACCAACGGCTCACATCGAGCAGAAGGAGCGACATGGACCTCGGCATCGCAACCCGCACCGCCCTCATCACCGGAGCGGACTCCGGCATCGGCTGGGAGACCGCACGCCTGCTCCTGGAGGAGGGCGCGACGGTCGTCATCTCCGACCAGGATCAGGACGCCCTCGACAAGGCGGCCAAGAAACTCGACGCCCCCAGCGGCAAGCTCTTCGCGTTCGCAGCGGACATCACGAGCGTCGACGCGCTCGCGCAGCTCCACGAACAGGTGCAGGAGGCCGTCGGCGACATCGACATCCTCGTGCAGTCCGCCGGCATCACGGGGGCGCAGGGGCTCTTCCATGAGATCACCGACGAGGGCTGGACGAAGACCATCGAGATCGACCTGATCGGTCCGGTCCGGCTCGTCCGCCAGTTCCTCCCGTCGCTCCGGAAGGGCGGCTGGGGTCGCCTCGTGTTCCTCGCCTCGGAGGACGCCGTGCAGCCCTACGACGACGAGCTCCCGTACTGCGCCGCCAAGGCCGGCATCCTCGCCCTCGCGAAGGGACTCTCGCGCTCCTACGCCTCCGAGGGCCTGCTCGTGAACGCCGTCTCGCCGGCCTTCATCCACACCCCGATGACGGACGCGATGATGCGCAAACGTGCGGACGAGCTCGGCACGACGCCGGCGAAGGCGATCGAGTCGTTCCTCGAGGAGGAGCGTCCGTACATGGAGCTCGGCCGTCGAGGCGAGCCGGAGGAGGTCGCGACGGTCATCGCGTTCCTCTGCTCCGATCGGGCGTCGTTCGTGAACGGCTCGAACTACCGCGTCGACGCAGGCTCGGTCGCGACGATCTGACCTGGACGGCCGACCCGGCCACGTCCACCACTCCATCACCCCGGCTCACGAGGCCACCACGAAGAACGGACCCACCATGGGAAACGACCAGTACACCTTCACCGATCCGGCGAAGCTCTACGCCGACATCACGGCTCAGAAGCAGCACCAGCCCGAACCGGGACTCGACGCCGATCTCCATCCGAAGGCCGACCTCGGCGAGGAGAGCTACCGCGGCACCGGCCGACTGACGGGGCGGAAGGCACTCATCACGGGCGGTGACTCCGGCATCGGGGCCGCGACGGCGATCGCCTTCGCCCGCGAGGGCGCCTCGGTGTCGTTGTCCTACCTGCCCGAGGAGGAGGAGGACGCCCAGCGCATCGCCGGGATCGTGCGCGAGGCCGGTGTCACGGTCCTGACCCTCCCAGGGGACCTGCGCGACGCGGCCTACTGCCGCGAACTCGTCGCCCAGACCGTCGACGGCCTCGGCGGCCTCGACATCGTCGTGAACAACGGCGGCAAGCAGGTCTTCAACGAGGACCTCACGACCCTGACCGACGAGCAGTTCGACGACACCTTCAAGACCAACGTCTACGCGATGTTCTGGATCACCAAGGCCGCGCTGCCGCACCTGCCGGCAGGATCGTCGATCATCAACACCACGTCGATCCAGGCGTACTCGCCGTCGGACATCCTCGTCGACTACGCGTCGACGAAGGCGACGATCAACGCCTTCACGAAGGCGCTCGCCCAACAGCTGGCGCCGAAGGGCATCCGCGTGAACGCCGTCGCGCCCGGTCCGATCTGGACGCCGCTGCAGGTGTCGGACGGTCAGCCGCAGGAGAAGATCGCCGAGTTCGGGGAGGACACCCCGCTTGGACGGATGGGGCAGCCCGCGGAGCTCGCGCCCGCCTACGTGTTCCTCGCCTCACCCGAGTCGAGCTACGTCCTGGGCGAGACCCTGAACGTGAACGGCGGCATGCCGACCCCGTAGTCGGGCCCCTCGATCTGCCCGAAACGGCACGGAATCCGCTGGATTCCGTGCCGTTTCGGGCGACTCAGGTGGTCAGTGCTCGCGTTCGGCGGCGCGACGGACGCGTCGGCCCTCCAGGGCGTCCTTGGCGTCGCGATCGGCCATCGCCTTGATCGCCGCATCGGAGCGCAACGGCAGCTGGAGCTCCGTCTCGGCGGCGACGCCCGACGCCAGCTGGCGACCCCGCTGCACCTCGATGTCGAGCTGCGCGCCGAACAGCAGCGCGAGGTTCGCGATCCAGATCCACAGCAGGAAGATGACGATGCCCGCGAGGGAACCGTACGTGGCGTCATAGCTGCCGAAGTTCGCGATGTAGAACCCGAAGCCGACAGAGGCGATCAAGAGGATCACCAGCGCTGCGAGCGCACCGACACTCATCCAGCGGAACCTCTCCGGCTTCACGTTCGGTGTCGCCGAGTACAGCACGGCGATGACGAAGACGAGCGCCACGGCCATCACCGGCCACTTCGCGATCGACCACACGGTGAGTCCCGTGTCACCGAAACCGAGTGCCTGCCCGATCGCCTGCGCCACCGGACCCGACAGGATGAGCGCCAGTGCGATGAGGGTGATCACGACCAGCACGACGAGGGTCACGGCTAGCTGGGTCGGTCGGAGCGACCAGATCTTCCGCCCCTCCTCGACGCCGTACATGCGGTTGAGCGCGCGCCCGAACCCGCCCACGTAGCCGGAGGCGGACCACACGGCACCGGCGATGCCGACGACGAGGGCGAAACCGATCGCGGGGGCTTGCACGAACTGGTTCACGGCGTCGGTGAGGAAGCCGAGACTGTCACCGGGTGCGAGGTTGCCGACGATCTCCAGGAGCGCGTCAGTGCCTGCGCGGCTCTGGCCGAAGATGCCGAGGATCGACACGAGCGCGAGGACCGCTGGGAACATCGACAGGATCGCGAAGTAGGTGAGGCCGGCGGCGAGGTCGGTGCACTGGTTCGAACCGAAGGAGTGCAGCGTGCGCTTCAGCACGTAGCCCCAGGGGATCGGGACCCGCTGGGGCGTCATCGTCTGTTCGGCGTCGTGCGCGTGCTCCGGGTCGACGGGTCTCGTCCCGCGTTTCGTGTCCGGCTCAGACACGGTGCCCCCGCCGTGCGCGCCAGAGCAGCACGCCGGCACCGATCACGGCGGCTGAGGCGACGACGATCGCCGTGGTGCGCAGGTGGTACGCCACCGCGGTCCGCACGTCGAACTTCTGGAACAGCAGGTCGAGGGTCTGTGCGAGGTGCTCGCGCGTCTGTTCCACCTCCAGCTGGAGGCTGTTGAGCCCGGCACCTTCCGGAGGGGCCGGTCGGATCGCGTCGTGGTCGCTCATGCTGCGGCCTCCTTGGTGTGTGCCGGTCCGGTGGGGGACGTCGTGTCGTCGTCACGGTGTGCTGCGAGGTGGTCTCCGGTGAGTGCCTCGACGCTGCGTTCCGGCACGGGTTTCGCGCCGGCCTTGAGCTTGTTGATGCCGACGAGCGCGAGGATGCCGGCGACGAGGATGAGGGCGACCCCGACGATGAGGGCGGCGAGCCAGGCGGGCAGCACGGTCGCGAGGGCGAGGACCGCGGCGGCGATGAGCGTGCCGAACCCGAACAGGACGAGGACGAGGGCGGCGACGAGCATTCCCGCACCGATGCCGAGGTCTTTCGCCTTCTTGGTCATCTCGGCTTTGAACAGGGCGATCTCCCCCGTGACGAGGCGCACCACGTCTTCGCGGAGGTCGCTCAGGATGGTCTTCATCGGGGGGAGTCCGCGGCGACTCCGTCTGCGGTCGGCCGCGCTTCGGGCATCGGTCATGTCAGCTCTTCTCGTCGTGAACGTCAAGCCAACACCGGCGCCGCTCGCGTGACATAGGGCTTGACACGCGTGTCGCCGGATCAGCGGGAATACCCGAGCCGCGATTTAGTTACATCTACAAGTAAATGGGATAGAATCCCGACGAACGCTTCCCGAACGGAGACACCATGTCCGCAGCTCTCGACGAGCGCCTGCTCGCCCCGGAGACCTCGATGGGTGCGGTCACGCTCCGCGTCGGTGACCTCGACCTCATGTCCGGCTACTACGCGAACGCCTTCGCGATGGAACCCCTCGAGGAGCGCAGTCGCTCCCGCGAGGTGCACCGGGTCCTCGGGCGAGGCGCCACCCCGCTCGTGCGTCTCGTGCACACCCCCGATCTCCCCGGTACCGACCCGCGCCAAGCCGGACTGTTCCACACGGCCTTCCTCTTCGAGGACGAGGCCAGCCTGTCGGCCACCGTCTACCGCGCAGCCCAGGACCCGCGTGGGCAGTTCGTCGGCTCGAGCGACCACTTCGTCAGCGAGGCGTTCTACTTCACCGACCCCGAGGGCAACGGTGTCGAGCTCTACACGGACCGTCCGCGCAACACCTGGGTGCGGAACGGCGACCAGATCGCCATGACGACGACGTACCTCGACCCCAACGCCTATCTCCAGCGCCACCTCACCGAGGCGGCCCTCGGTGCTGGCCCGTCGCTCGCGGGGACGGTCGGCCACGTGCACCTGCAGGTCGGCGACATCCCGACCGCTCGCGCGTTCTACGTCGACGCGCTCGGGTTCGAGGCGACGCAGACCGACTACCCGGGTGCCGTGTTCGCGTCGGCCGGCGGCTACCACCACCACATCGCGATGAACGTGTGGGACAGCCAGGGAGCCGGGCCGCGTGCCGCAGCGCTCGGACTCGGCGACGTGTCGATCACGGTCCCCGACGTCGCGAACCTCGATACGCTGGCGGCGCGCCTGCGCACCCGCACCATCCCGTTCGACGCCGACGGTCGTTCCCTGACGGTCTCCGACCCGTGGGGCACCCGCGTCACCGTCGCCCTGCCCGACCTCTCGACCGAGGAGCTGTTGTCCCGATGACCACACTGCGCGACGTCCGTTCGTCCGACTGGGCGGATGCCGCTTCCGCGGCCCCCATCGTCGTCTTGCTGCTGCACGGCTACGGCTCGAACGAGCACGACCTCACCGGCCTCGTCGAGCCACTCGGCCTCACGCTGCCGTGGGTGTCGCTGCGCGCGCCGCTCGAGATGGGACACGGCGGTGCTGCCTGGTTCGAGATCACGACACCCGGCAACCCCGACCCGGAACCGATCGCCGCCGCGACCGCCGCCGTGTGGGCGTGGATCGACGAGAACGTCTCGCCCGAGGCCCGCATCCTGCCGATCGGCTTCTCGCAGGGCGGGTTCATGGCGTCGCAGCTGTTGCGGACCAGACCCGAGCGCGTGATCGCGCCCGTCATCCTCGCGGGCTTCGTGTTGAGCGCACCGCAGCCCGGCGACGAGGACCTCGCGGCCTCGCTGCCCGCCGTGTTCTGGGGTCGGGGCACCGAGGACCGCGTCATCGCCGAACCGGCCGTCGCGCGCACCGCGTCGTGGCTGCCGCTCCACACGACGCTCACCGAGCGCACCTATCCGGGTCTCGCCCACGGCATCAACCAGGCCGAGATCGACGACGTCCGCGAGTTCATCGCTGCGCACGCGCGCTGAGTCGCCCGGAACTGCGCGGATTCCGCCGGATTTCGCGCCGTTCTGGGCAACTCAGTGGCGGAGTCAGGGTTCGCGTCGACGGGCGACCGACGGCGGGACGCCGAAGTGCGCGCGGAACAGGCGACTGAAGTGCGCCGCGTCGAGGAAACCGTTCGACTGCGCGATCGACGTCACGGAGCGGTGCGCGTGCAGCGGGTGGACGAGCTCGTCGTAGCAGCGCTCGAGGCGCCGGGTGCGGACGACGGTGGACACCGTCGAGCCGATCTCGCTGAACAGCCCGTGCAGGTGCCGCAGGGAGATGAAGTGCGCTGCCGCGATGCCGGCCGGGCTGAGTTCCGGGTCGCTCAGGTGCTCGTCGATGTAGTCGAGGATGCGGCGCATGACGTCGCGGTGCGAGGCCGCGGCGGTCGCCTCCGGAACGGAACTGAGCGACGCCTCGACGAGCGTGCCGACCATGTCGATCGCGCTGCGCGCCAAGCGCCGGGCCGTGCGTGCGTCCACGCCGTCGATCTGCTGCGTGAGCGACTTCACATACGGCCGGATGACGCCGCCGACGCCGCTGCGCCCGTCGAGACGCGTGGCGGTGAGCCGCGACGCGACCTCGGGTGGGAGCGCGAGGAGATTGCGCGGGAACATCAGGAGTGACAGCCGGATGTCGTCGTGACAGAGCAGGGAGTAAGGGCGTGCGGTGTCGTAGAACACCATGTCGCCGGCGCTGAGGGTCGTCTCCCGGCCATCCTGCACGATCATCGCCGTGCCGTGCTCGACGAGCGTGAACTTGAAGTACGCCTCGGTCGAACGCTCGATGAGCGCCGGGGTGCGGTTGACCGAGTGCGCGCTGGCGCGGAGGTCGAGGAGGTGGATGTCACCGGCTTCGACGGCGTCGAGGCGGCCGACGAAGGGCGCGTCGCCCTCGGCGTGGACGTCGAGCGAGACCACCGCGCGCGCGACGGCGGTGCGGTATTCGGTCAACGGGAGCAGGTCGCTCACGGCAGGCATCGGGTCACCTCACATCCTCGTGGTGCCTGAATCGTACCCGGTCTCCGCAGGAATCCCTCGGGAGTGCTTGTCGGCGGAGGATTCGACTCGTAGGATGCCGTGAGCGATAAACGAACGTGACGTTCTCATATCGAACAATGCTCGCCAGAACCCACGAAGAAGTGAGGAAGCCGTGCAGTTCCACCACCACGGATACGTGTCCACCGATCCGCGCATCCAGGAGGCCGCAGGGGTCGGCCTCGACCGCCCGGACGAACTGCCCGACGAGGTCGACGTGCTCATCGTCGGCACCGGACCGGCCGGCATGATCGCCGCAGCCCAGCTCGCACAGTTCCCCGGGATCACGACCCGCATCGTCGAGCGACGAGCCGGACGCCTCGCGATCGGTCAGGCGGACGGCATCCAGGCTCGCAGCGTCGAGACCTTCCAGGCGTTCGGCTTCGCGGACCGCATCACGGCGGAGGCCTACCGCATCACCGAGATGGCGTTCTGGAAGCCAGACGCCGCAGAGCCCGCGAACATCGTCCGCGCCGCTCGCGCCGTCGACGACCCCGCCGGGATCAGCGAGTTCCCCCACCTCATCGTCAACCAGGCGCGCGTGCTGGACTCCTTCGCCGAGGTCATGGCCAACGCACCCACGCGGATGCGCCCCGACTTCGGCTACGAGTTCCGCGGCCTCGACGTCGTGCAGGGAGCCGAACACCCCGTCGCCGTGACGCTCGCCCGCACCGAGGGCCCGCTCGCGGGAGAGGAGCGCATCGTCCGCGCCAAGTACGTGCTCGGGGCCGACGGCGCCCGCAGTGCCGTCCGGGCGTCGATCGGCTGCACACTCGCAGGCGACCAGGCCCTGCACGCCTGGGGCGTCATGGATGCGCTCGCCGTCACCGACTTCCCCGACATCCGCACCAAGTGCGCCATCCAGTCGCACTCGGGCGGCAACATCCTCCTCATCCCGCGTGAGGGCGGCCACCTCTTCCGCATGTACGTCGACCTCGGGGAAGTCGCCGCAGACGATGCCGGTGCCGTGCGCTCCACGAGCCTCGAGCAGATCATCGCCCGCGCCAATGAGATCCTGCACCCGTACACCCTCGACGTGCGGAACGTCGCCTGGCACAGCGTGTACGAGGTCGGACACCGCCTCACCGACCGCTTCGACGACGTGCTGCCCGAGGAGCGCGGCACGAGGACGCCGCGAGTGTTCATCGCCGGTGACGCCTGCCACACGCACAGCGCCAAGGCCGGGCAGGGGATGAACGTCTCCATGCAGGACGGCTTCAACCTCGCGTGGAAGCTCGGAGCGGTCCTCGAGGGCCGCAGCCCGGAGCGGCTGCTCGACACGTACTCCGCCGAACGCCAGGTCGTCGCCAAGGACCTCATCGACTTCGACAAGGAGTGGTCGACCCTCATGGCGACCCGTCCGGAGGACCTCGCAGACCCCTCGGAGCTCGAAGAGTTCTACACCCGCACTGCGGAGTTCCCAGCGGGCTTCATGACGCAGTACACCCCTTCCATCATCATCGGCGGCGACGAGCACCAGGCGAGCGCGACGGGGTTCCCGATCGGGAAGCGTTTCACGTCCGCCCGTGTCTCGCGCGTCGCAGACACCAACCCCGTGCACCTCGGCCACCATCACCGAGCCGACGGGCGCTGGCGCGTGTACGCGTTCGCCGACGCACCGGCAGCCGGTGAGGCGTCGGCGCTCGCCGCATGGGCCGAGTGGTTCGCGGGTGATCCGGCATCCCCACTGCTCCTCCACACGCCGGCTGATGGCGACCCGGATGCCGTGTTCGACGTGAAGGTCGTCTACCAGCAGCCCCACGAGGATGTGGCGATCGAACGCGTGCCACGGGTCTTCCTGCCGAACGTCGGCCCGTTCGGCCTCGTCGACTACGAGAAGGTGTACGCGGCCCTGCCCGGTGAGGACGTGTTCGAGGATCGCGGGATCAGTCGCGCCGGCGCGATCGTGGTGGTGCGTCCGGACCAGTACGTCGCGGCGGTCCTGCCGCTTGCCGCGACCGACGAGCTCGCCGCGTTCTTCCGCGGCGTCCTGCTTCCGGCCTGAGGGACCGAGCGGGCGGGTGCGCGGCTAGGGTGGGCGGATGATCACCGCCAGCCGCATCACCCACTTCCTGCTCGCGGTCGTCATCGGGGTCTCGCTCGTCATCCAGATGATCCTCGTCGTCACCGGCGGCGCGGATGCCCGCTCCGGCGGTGTGGACATGTCCGTGGACCTCGGCGTCCGCATGGCGCGCATCTTCAGTGCGTTCACGATCCTCAGCAACATCATCGTGCTCGTCATGGCGATCCTGATCGTTCGCAACCCGCTGCGCGACGGACGGTTCTGGCGGGTGCTGCGGCTCGACGCCCTGCTGAGCATCGTCATCACCGGTGTCGTGTACGCGGTGGTGCTCGCGCCGCAGGTGAACCTCACCGGGTGGGCGTTCGTCATCACGATCGGCTTCCACTACATCTCACCCTGGTTGACGCTCGGCGCCTGGCTGTTCTTCGGGCCGCGTCCGCGGTTCACCTGGAGCACCGTGGCCTGGGCGTTCGTCTGGCCGACCGCCTGGGTGCTCTTCACGTTCATCCGTGGCGGGATCACCGGGTGGTACCCGTACCCCTTCCTCGACGTCACGAAGATCGGTTTCGGGGCGGCTGCAGTGGACTCGCTCCTGATCCTCGTCGTGGCGATCGTCTTCGCGGTGCTGCTGAAGCTCGTCGACCGGTTCCTGCCCGCGGTCCTGCGGGATGCCGCGGCGACGCACGGTGCCGAAGCGGCTCGGTCTCCCGTCCGACCGCCGAGGTGATCGGGACGAGTCGTCAGCTCGGGTCGGTGTGCTCCACGGGCTGGCGGAGGATCGTGCGCAGCTTGTCGGGAGCGGTTCGACGGGCGTCGCTGAGGTAGACCTCGTGGTGACGGCCGGTCATGCGGAGGCCGTTCGTCGGGATGAACTCGTGGTGCATGGTGTCGAGGACGGGACCCTCGTCGTCGTACGAGCCGACGTGGAGCGTCTGCACGCAGAGGCCTTCCTCGAGCCGTTCGAGCCGGACGGCGTCGAGCACGGGAGCGCCGCCCGCCGCCTCGACACGCGATCGCGCTTCGGCGACGTGCTCCTCGGTCAGCCAATCCGGGACGAGGTTCAGGAGCGTCCAGCTCCACGCGCTCTTGTCGCGCGCATCCGTGAAGGTCGCCATGTCCTCCGCCCACCAGAGCGCCTCGAGCGGCATCACGGTGTAGTCGCGCCCGAGGGCCGTCTTGCTGAGGAACTTGAGCTTGTAGGCGAGCGGGTAGATCGTCTCGATCGCTTCCCGGTAGGCGTCGGCGGTGTTCGGATCACCGTGGCCGTCGATCATCAGATACTGCACTGGCGGGACCTCGATGATGGAGAAGACGCCGCGGCGGGCGCGGTAGCTCGCGACGTCGCGCTTGTGGTCGGCCTTCCGGACCTCGTTCATGGCCTCACCGTAGCGCGCGGTCACGGGTGCAGGACGACTGATCGAACCCGTACAGGTGCGATGTGTCACGGGTGACCTCGTCGCGGCGCCCGCATCGCCGAGGCTGCGTGTGAGGATGGGGCATGCCCGTCGTCGTCCGTCGGCGCCTGACCACGCGCTGAGTCGCCCGATTCGGCACGGAAAACGCCCTGAATCGCGCCGAATCGGGCGAGTCAGCGACGCAAGAACGAGCCCCGGCCGAACCTCGCGTCGACACCGGGACTGAAGAGCACGGAGTCCGGCGGGCGCTCGACGATGCCGGGGAGTCCCGCAGCAGCGCAGAGGTCGTCGCGGAGTCCCGTCACGGTCGCCGGATGCAGCACCCACGGTTCGTGCTCGTTCGGCAACCACTGCGTGCGACCGAGACGGCTCTGGAAGAGACCCCACCGTGCGGTCAGGAATCGAGACAGCTCGTCATCGACCGTGTGGGTCGGGTCCACCGAGACGGCCAGCTCGAAGCCCGGGCCGAGCGACCTCGGTGACGCGCTGATGCGGCGCGACGCGTACTCCCAGCCGTCGTCGGTGGGACGCTGCGCGGTCCGGGCCCACTGGTAGGGGAGGGTGAAGAGTGCCCGGGCTGCGAGCACGGCCGGGAGACTCGATGCGTCCAACGACCTGAACACGACGCCGCGTCGCCCCTGCGCGTCGACGCCGTAGAGTCGCACGTTCACCTCCGTGAACGAACCCCCGATCGGCGTCGGCGGGAGCGGCCCGATGCGAGCATCGCCCAGGCGGAACGCGATCAGGCCGACCCAGCTCGAGCCGTCGAAGAGGTCCGGGACCACGCCCGCCGGAAGCAGCGGCGCGACGGTGGACGCCGGAACCCGCCAATGCACGAAGGCCAGCTGCCGCCACTCCTGTGCGGCCACGACCGGTCCGCGCAGCAGGGGAGCCGTCCGGGAGATGTCCTCGATCGTCATGGTGCCTTTCAGTTGCCCGGAACTGCGCGGAAAACGCGGAAATCGCCGCAGATTCGGGCGGCTCAGCGGGTGGCGAGGAGGTGCTCGTACTCCGGGAGGTCGATCTTGTCGGCGGGCGGGGAGAACAGCTGCGCGCCCAGACGCTTGGCGGGCTTCGACGCCGCGATCCGCAGCACCGTCCGGAAGGCGCCGACGCCCGCTCGGGACGTCGGATTGGCGAGCTGCGGGGTGCCCGGCGGCAGCGACTGCGCCTGCTCCACGTAGGGACGCATGATCCGCTCATAGCCGAGGAAGGCGTCGCGATGGTGGACGTGGGAGGCGAGTTCCCCGGCCAGCACGTAGGCGCCGACGATCGACAGACTCGTCCCCATGCCGCTGACCGGTGACGCGCACCACGCGGCGTCACCCAGCAGCGCCACCCGACCCGACGCCCACCGCGGGCTCCGCACCTGGCCGATCGACTCGTAGTAGATGTCGTCGACGCCGTCCATCGCGTCGAGGATACGGGTGGCCTGCCACGGGAGGTCGGCGAACCGCTCCCGGAGGTGCGCCCGTTGCGCCTGCGCGCTGCGGCGGGGCGGGATGACGCCGTCGCCGCGGTCCTTCGTCACCTCGGTGAGGACCGCGCGGGTGGTGCCGTGGCGATCCGGACGCAACGTGATGCTCCGCCCGCCGACGCCCGAGTACCACTGCCACCACGGGATGTCCGTGTCGTCGCGGGGGATCGTGAGATAGGTCATCTCGAGGCCGAGCGAGCGTACGACGGATTCCCTCCCGAACGCGAGATCGCGGGTCGACGATCGGATGCCGTCCGCTGCGATGACCAGGTCGAAGTCCTCGTCCTCGCCGTCCTCGAAGGAGACCCGCACGCGCGTGCCGTCGTCGTCGAGGGCGGTGATGCGGTCGCCGTACCGGTACGTGGTGCTGCTGCCCTCGGTGCGATCGACGAAGATCCGCGCGAGGTCGCCGCGGAGGATCTCGACCTCGGCGGTCGCGCCGTCGGTGTCGGAGTCGGTGACGGGGAACTCGGCGATGGTCTCGCCGTGGTCGCCGACGAAGCGGGTGCCGAGTTCCCCGGTGGTCGCCTCCCGCGCGGCGTCCTCGAGGCCTGCGCGGCGCAGCACCTCCCGTGCCGCCCCGCGGATGTCGACGTTCTGGCCCCCGTCGCGGAACGCCGGAGCTCGCTCGACGACGGTCGTCTCCCACCCGTAGCGGGTGAGCCAGAAGGCGAGGGACGGACCGGCGATGCTGGCACCGGAGATCAGGACGCGGGGAGTGCTCATGTGGACAGGCCTTTCGAGGGAGCGACGACGCGCCCCGGGTGACCTCCATCCTCCCAAGCCGGCGTCGCGGGCGACGCCCATTGACATCGGCTCGTCGCCGGGCCCCCTTGTACGCTGGAGTCATGTCGAGGATCGAACGGAAACGTCGTCGCCGGAAGGTGCGGGTCGAGCGCGTCTACGACGGTGACACGTATGTGCGCGTGAACTCGGTCGGGTCGGGCGACAACCGGTCGTTCGTCCTCATCCCCGGTATCGGCGTCTCCTCCACCTACTTCGAGCGCCTCGCGCCGCACCTCAACGAGTTCGGGCCGGTGCACGCCCTCGACCTGCCGGGGTTCGGCGGTGTGCCGCACCCGGCATCGACGCTCACCATCCGCGAGTACGCCGACCTCGTCGGCAAGGTCATCGACGAACTCGAACTCGACGACCCGATCATCGTCGGTCACTCCATGGGGAGCCAGGTGGTCAGCGACCTCGTCTCCCGACGCCCCGAACTGACGACGCTGATCCTCATCGGACCGGTCGTCGTGCCCGGCCAGCGCCGCGTCCTCACCCAGGCGAAGCGCTTCCTGCAGGCGAGCTGGCACGAGCCGCTCACCGTCAAGGTGCTCGCGATCAGCGCCTACGCGCTCTGCGGGTTCAAGTGGTTCTCCCGGGTGCTGCCCGAGATGCTGAAGTACCCGATCGAGAAGGCGCTCCCGGACATCCAGGCGCACACCCTCGTGATCCGTGGCGAGTACGACGCTGTCGCGCCGCGTGAGTGGGTCGAGCGGGTGGGCGAGCTGCTGCCGTCGTCGCGGCTCTGGGAGATCCCGGGCGCAGCGCACTCCGTCATGTACGCGCACGCCGAGGAGGTCGCGAAGCTGTGCGTCGACCACGCCAGGCGAACTGCGGCCGACGGCGACGACGACACGCTGCGCGTCCTCGAGGACGAGGCCTCCGCAAGCGACGACAAGCGCCCGGAGGCTCCGCAACCGGAAGCCGTGCTCGCCGCCGTGGAGGGCCGTATCGAGGAGACGATCGGCATCATGACCAACGACGACGACCGGGTCGAAGCCGGCAAGTCGAAGGCGGCCGAAGCGATCGAGTCCATCGACCACGACTGATCCCGCGAACGGTCACGAACGGGCAGTGTTGGCCCCTCCGGACGGTGCGTTTGCGACCGTTCGCGGGCCGAACCAGGGGGAGAGGTCGGGCTGAGAGGTGCCGGCCCAGGCGACGTGGCCGTCTGGACGGAGGAGCAGGGCCGGGGCCGGGAGTTCGGCTCCACGGTCGACGAGCAGGTCGACGCGGTCCTCCCAGCCGTCGACGGACAGCTCGCCGGTGCCATCGATCAGCAGGCCACGACCGGCGTGCGTGTGCTCGTAGAGCCGCCCGTCCGAGAGCGGCAGGTCACGCAGGCGGCGGCCGAGGAACGCGGGGTCACCGTCCGTCCCGACCGCGTATCGGATGCCGATCGACGTGACCCGTTCGCCGAGCAGCCGGGCGACGTCCTCGATGTCCATCAGCTCGGTCAGGAGTCGGCGCACCGCTTGCGGGCCGGGTTCGGTGGAGAGCAGCTCGCTCTGCGCGCGCGTGATGGTGAGGACGTCCGCCGCGACCGGGTGCCGTTCGGTGCCGTAGCTGTCGAGGAGGCCGTTCGGTGCCCAGCCGCGGATCGCCGCCGCGAGTTTCCAACCGAGGTTGAAGGCGTCCTGCATGCCGAGGTTCAGCCCCTGCCCACCGAGCGGCGGGTGCACGTGGGCGGCGTCGCCCGCGAGGAAGACTCGTCCATCCCGGTAGCGCTCCGCGAGCCTGGTGGCGTCGGTGAAGCGGGTGATCGACCGCGGTGAGTGGACACCGAAGTCGGTGCCGGCGACGTCGCGCAGTCGGGCACGGAACTCGTCGAGCGTCGGAGCGACGGTGCGGTCCTCGGAGACCACGGCCGCGGGGACGACCGCCCGATAGAGCCCGTCACCGGCGGGGCCGATGCCGAACCCACGGTGGGTCTCGCGGACTCTGGTGCCGATGGCGGTGATCTCCTCGGCGGGCATGGCCGTCCGCACTTCGCCGAGGAGCCACTCGGTCTGCGCCGCGTCGCCGGGGAATCCGATGCCGAGCTGCTTGCGGACGAAGCTGCGACCACCGTCGCAGCCCACGAACCAGGAGGAGCGCTCCAGGGTGCCGTCGGCGAGCTGCACGGTCACGCCGCCCTCGTCCTGGTCGAATCCCGTCACGTCGACGCCGCGACGCAGCTCGGCGCCGAGCTCGACGGCGTGCTCGGTGAGGAGGCGGTCGGTGACGGGTTGGGGGAGGCCGAGGATGTAGTCGTGGGCGGTGTCGAGCTGGACGGGGCTGGCGGGCACGATACCGGCGAAGTGACCCGCCGCGCCCGGGTACTGCGTGCCCTCGGCGAGGAAGCGGTCGAGGATGCCGCGCTGGTCGAGGATCTCGATACTGCGCGGGTGCAGGCCGAGGGAGCGGACCGCCTGGCTCGGTTCGGCATCGCGCTCGATGACGAGCACGCGCACACCGTGCAGGCGGAGCTCCGCTGCCAGCATCACGCCCGTCGGCCCGCCGCCACTGATGATCACGTCGTGCATGCCCGCCTCGTCCCTGCGGCCGCTGCGGCCACGGCGACCCATCATGCCCGCTCACCCGGCTCTTGCGGCAAGCCCCCACCCCGGCCGTATCCTGGACATGGCAGGTGACGCGGAGTCCCTGCCGTTCATGTGCCTGCCCGATGCAAGTGGGCCGCGGATGGTGGCACACAGATCCGTCCAGCCGCGGCGGGCTTGGGTGGACGCGAAGCAGATCGAGAACTCGTTCCGCTTGATGGCACGGGCGACGGCTGGGACTCTCGCCATCGGTTACGGGCGCTCGACGTCGTCGTCAGTGATCCACTCGATGACGAGATCCGTGCCGAGTCCGGCTGCGATGGCGTCGGCGGTCTCGCGCCAGGCGGTGAGTTCCGCGATTGCGAGATGCGCCTGATTCGTCGCGAACGATGCCCGTGACGTGCGCAGGAGGTCTGCGGCGCACTTCTCCTGGTCGGCGACTGTCAGCGCGAGCATCCATGGGAAGAGTTCAGCCATGCACTCGGCCAGCGTGCCGTGCTCGCTGGTGGCGGCGGCGATCAATTGTGCGGCGAGCTGCAGCAATGACTCGCGTGCGTCCGCCTCGCGCTGGGACATCAGTACGAGCGCTTCACCGTCGCGACGTGTGACCTGGACAGGGTGGTCTTCAGCGGCGTCGAACACCGCACCGGAATGCCGGCTGAGATCGGACGACTGGAACGTTCGTCGGGCTTCGGACATGGTGTGCATGCGTGCCATCGTCGTTCTGAACGTGTTCTGAAGACAATGCACGTGAGCTCGCTGTCGTCAGAGGTGGCGCCGTCAGTGGTTCGTCATCAGGCCGCCGTCGACCGGCAGGGTGTGGCCCGTGATCCAGGACGCGTCGCTCGAAGCCAGGAATGCGACGGCGGCCGCGATGTCCTCGGGTTCACCGACACGGCCGAGCGGGTAGAGGTCGAGCATCCGATCGGCACCGCCGTCCTGATCGTCCCAGACACGCGTGCGGATCGTCCCCGGGGCGACGGCGTTCACCCGGATGCCCTCCGGCCCGAGGCTCGCTGCGAGATTCGCCGTGAGCGACGGGATCCCGGCCTTCGCGGCGGAGTACGGTTCCAGGCCGAGCGCGGTCAGGCCGTTCACGGAGGTGATCGACACGATCGACGGCGACGCGGCGCTGCGTCGGAGCAGGGGGATCGCGGCGCGGCAGCAGCGGACGACTCCGAGCAGGTTGAGGTCCACCATCTGCTGCCACACCTCGTCGGACGTCTCCTCGAAGGCGCCGTGCGGCACGCTGCCGCCGGCGACGTTGACGAGGGTGTCGAGTCCGCCGAACGTCGACCGGACCTCGGTGAACGCCGCGTCGACGGAGTCAGCCAGGGTCACGTCGAGCGAGATGGCGAGATGGCCGCCCTCGACGGCCGGCAGCTCGTGCACGACCCGGGCAGCGGCCGCCTCGTCGAGGTCGGCGACGGCAACCCGTGCGCCCTCCTCCGCCAGCCGGATCGCGCACGCCCGACCGATGCCGTGTCCTGCCCCGGTGACGAGCGCCGTCGTCCCCCTGCGTCGTCGCATGAGTGCTTCCATCGCTCCAGCATGGCATCGGCGGCACGACGAGGCGAGGGCGGACTTCCCGGGAACCTGTGCCACTGACAGGTTCCCGCTGTAGCCTCTGCGGTACCGGGCCATCGTGGCGCGTCAAGGGAGCACCATCATGGGCGAGAAGTCCGCACGGAAAGAAGGCGGCAAGACCGCACCGGCGAAGACGCTGAAAGAGAAGCGCACCGCGAAGGCCGACAAGAAGTCGGCGAACAGCCGGGCTGAGAACACCGACGCCGTCACCCGGGTGAAGAACCGCTAGTCCACAACCTCCGCAGTGCCGGAGGTGAACGAATCAGGCGCCTGCCTCCACATCGGAGACAGGCGCCTGAGTCGTTGAGCGGGCGATCGACGCGCCGGTCGTCCACATCGTCCGCGAACGGCGGAGAGCCCCGCCCGATGGGCGAGGCTCTCCCTGTCGGACATCGATCAGTCGTTCAGGTGGAGGATCGCGTAGTCGGCTTCCTCCGGGGTGAACTTCTCGCCGTACTCACTGGTGAGCTGGTCGCGAATCGCTTCGGGCGACATCGACATCGTCTCCTGGTAGGACTTCGCCTTCGCGAGGGCGTTCGCGTTGTAGTCGGCTACGAGGGTATCGACTGCGTACTGTGCTGCTTCTGGTGCGAACTTCTCGCCATACTCAGACGTGAGCTGATCGTAGATGCCGGCCTTGCTCATGTGCATGAGGTCGGAGTAGCTCTTCGCCTTCGTCAACGCGGACTGGTACTCCACGGGAACAGCCGGTGCGACTGGTGCCTCAGGCTCTTCGACTGGCGCTGCCGTCTCGACAGGCTTCGCGGCTGCGTCGGCCGCAGGCGCCGTGGCCTCCACGATCGCTGCAGGCTTGTTGTCGGAGACGCTGTTCACTGCCGCCCCGACCCCGACGAGGGCACCGAACGACGCGATCACCGCGATGCCGCCGAGGACGATACCGGTGACGGCCATGCCCTTCGACTGCAGCTTGCGGAGTGCCAGGATTCCGAGCACGACCGCAGTGATTCCCACGAGTGCGCCGAGGACCGGGATGAGGCCCATCAGGAACGCGGCGATTCCGACGATGAGAGCCGCGAGGGCCAGCCCGAGCGGCTTGTTCGGTAGCGGAGCCTGCTGACCGTACGGCGGGGGTGCGGTCGTTGCGCCGGCGTACGGGGTCGTGGGAGCGACGGGCTGTTGGGCGTAGGCGGGGTGGGGCTGCTGCGAGCCGCCCCCCAGCGGTTCTGGTGTAGTCACGTGCCGAGTATGACAGTCGACCGACTCGTTTTCGTGGTGCTGTTGCCCCCAAAGATGGGGTGATATCGGGCGGTTTCTCCTCCATGTCGAAGCGTGTCCGACGGCGGATCGTCGGCGTGGTGCGCGCGGTCGACGATCCGCCTCGTGGCGACGGCGCGCCTACAGCGTGTTGCCGAGCTTGAATCCCTGGGCTTCGTCGCCTTTGCGGGTGTAGGAGAAGCCGTCGGCACCGATGGTGACCTCGAGCTCGGAGTCGTCGGTGCGGGAGACGACGGGTTTCGGGTTGCCGTCGAGGTCGAGCACGAGCGACGCGTCGGTGTACCAGCTCGGCACGACGGCGTTGCCCCACCAGTCGCGGCGCTGGTTGTCGTGGACGTCCCAGGTGACGACCGGGTTGTCCGGGTCGCCCGTGTAGTAGTCCTGCGTGTAGATCTCGATGCGGTGGCCGTCGGGGTCGCGGATGTACAGGTAGAACGCGTTCGACACCCCGTGGCGACCGGGTCCGCGCTCGATGACGTCCGACATCCGCAACGCACCGAGCTTGTCGCAGATGGCGATGATGTTGTGTTTCTCGTGGGTGGCGAACGCGACATGGTGCATGCGCGGGCCGTCGCCACCCGTCATCGCCGTGTCGTGCACCGTCGGCTTGCGGCGCATCCACGCCGCGTAGGTCGTGCCGGCCTCGTCCTGGATGTCCTCGGTGACGCGGAAGCCGAGATCCTCCATGTAGGCGACGGCCCGCGGCACGTCCGGCGTCACCTGGTTGAAGTGATCGAGCCGCACGAGCGCACCCGGCGTGTACAGGTCGTACCGCCACGCCAAACGCTCGACGTGCTCGACGTCGTAGAAGAACTCGTACGGGAACCCCAGCGGGTCCTCGACGCGCACGGAGTCGCCGATGCCCTTCACGTACCCTTCGGCGCGACGCTCCACCCGGCACCCGAGCTCCGTGTAGAACGCGACCGCACGGTCGAGGTCCGCGGGTGTCCGCACCCGGTAGCTGAACGCCGCGACGGCTGCGACGGGCCCCTGCCGCAGCACGAGGTTGTGGTGGATGAACTCCTCGAAACTCCGCAGGTAGACGGCGTTCTCGTCCTCCTCGGTGACGACGAGGTCGAGCACGTCCACGTAGAACTTGCGGCTCGCGGCGAGGTCCGTGACGACGATCTCCATGTACGCGCAGCGGAGGATGTCAGGCGGCGTGGCAGTGGGCGTCCTGATGCGGTTCGCGGGAGCCGGGATCGGGTCGGTGGTGGTGATGACGGGCTCGGCTGATGACGGGGTGATGGGGTTCGACATGGTCTGCGTCCTTGCGTGATGTCGGGTGGGTGGGGAGGTGGAGGGGCGTCAGTGCGCGGCGGACAGCTGCCCGCCGGTGCCGAAGCGGGGCGAGTGCGCCTGATTCAGCGTGATGTGGACGGCCTGCTGATCGGTGTAGAAGTCGATCGAGCGGTAGCCGCCCTCGTGCCCGAGACCGGACGCCTTCACCCCGCCGAACGGCGTGCGCAGATCTCGGACGTTGTTCGAGTTCAGCCACACCATGCCCGCCTGAACGCTCTGCGAGAACGTGTGTGCGCGCTTCAGGTTGTTCGTCCAGATGTACGCGGCGAGCCCGTACGCGGTGTTGTTTGCGAGCGCGAGTGCCTCCTCGTCGGAGTCGAACGGGGTGATCGCGACGACCGGTCCGAAGATCTCCTCCTGGAAGATCCGGGCGTCGGGCGACACGTCCGCGAAGACGGTGGGGGCGACGTAGTTGCCGGTCGGGAACCCCTCAGGGCGACCGCCGCCGGCGACGAGGCGACCCTCGCCCTTGCCGATCTCGACGTAGCCCATGACCTTCTCGTAGTGCTCCGGGTGCACGAGCGCACCCACCTCCGTGGCGGGGTCGTTCGGGTGGCCGACGACGATGTTGCGGGCTCGCTCCGCGTACCGCTCGACGAAGTCGTCGTAGATGGCGCGTTCCACGAGGATGCGGCTGCCCGCGGTGCAGCGCTCGCCGTTCAGGGAGAACACGCCGAACACGGTCGCGTCGATCGCGTCCTCCAGGTCGGCGTCGGCGAAGACGACGGCGGGCGACTTGCCGCCGAGCTCCATCGACAGGCCCTTGAGGAACGGGGCGGCGTTCGCGAAGATCAGCTGGCCGGTGCGGCTCTCGCCCGTGAAGGAGATGAGCGGCACGTCGGGGTGCTTGACGAGCGCGTCGCCGGCTTCCTCACCGAGACCGTTCACAAGGTTGAACACGCCGTCGGGGACGCCGGCGCCGCGGAAGATCTCCGCCCAGAGGCTCGCCGACAGCGGCGTGAACTCCGCAGGCTTCAACACGACCGTGTTGCCCGTGGCGAGCGCCGGCGCGAGCTTCCAACTCTCCAACATGAAGGGTGTGTTCCACGGGGTGATGAGCCCGGCCACACCGATCGGTTTGCGGTTGACGTAGTTCACCTGGCGGCCCGGAACCTTGTAGGTGTCGTCGTGCTGGGCGACGATCAGGTCGGCGAAGAACCGGAAGTTCTCGGCGGCGCGCTTCGCCTGGCCGAGCGCCTGCGTGATCGGCAGGCCGGTGTCGAAGCTCTCGAGTTCCGCGAGCCGGGCGTCCTGCGCCTCGACGGCGTCTGCGATGCGGTGGAGCACGCGGCTGCGCTCGCGGGGGAGCAGCTTCGGCCACGGACCCTCGTCGAACGCGCGCTTCGCACTCGCGACCGCGAGGTCGATGTCGGCCTGCTTGCCGGCGGCAGCCTGCACGTAGGTCTCGTTGGACACGGGGTCGAGGACGTCAAAGGTGCCGCCGTCGACGGAGTCCACGAACGCGCCGTCGATGAAGTGCCGGATACGGTCGGGCAGCGCTGCCGGGACGTGCTGGGTCATGAGTGGTTCCTCTGCTGGGTGGTGGACGCCGGGTGAGCCTCGCGGGACAGCGGTGCTGCGGTGGGCGGCTTGTGGTCGGCCTGGTAGGCGAGCATCGCGTCGAGCGTCGCCGTGCGGTGCTCGCGGGCGGCGATCTCGATCTCGAGGGGCGAGGCTCCCGCCGCGATGAGTTCGAGGATGCCGTCGTGTTCGGCCACGGACTCGCGGGCGCGGCCCGGCACGAAGCTGAACGTCGAGTCGCGGAGGACGTTGAGCCTGCTCCAACCGCGGTGGACGAGGTCGAGCACGTGCGGGTTCGGGCACTCCTCGAACAGCACCGCGTGGAACTCGAGGTTGAGCGCCGTGAAGGTGTGCGGGTCGAAGTCGTCCAGGGTGCGGCGCATCCGCTCGTTGATCGCCCGTGCACGGGCGAGGTGGTCGTCGGTGAGGTAGGCGGCGCTCATCGAGGTGGCCGCGCCCTCCACGAGCGCGAGCGTCTGCATAGTGAAGAGGTACTCGGTCTCCTGCAGGAGGGCGACCTGCGCGCCGACGTTGCGTTCGAAGGTGACGAGCCCCTCGGCCTCGAGGCGACGGATGGCCTCGCGGACCGGGACCACGCTGACGTCGAGTTCGCCCGCGATCTGGCCGAGCACCAGGCGGTAGCCGGGCACGAAACGGCCGTCGTCGATGGCGGTACGGATGAAGCGGTATGCCCGCTCGGACTTGGATTCGGTCGTCACAGGAGATCCTCGCTGTCCAGTTCGGCGGCCCGAGCCGCGTCGTACCGTGCCCGCCAGGCGGCGTTCATCGGGAAGAGTCCGTCGACGGCCGCGCCCTGCACCACCTGCTCGGCGATCCACGCGTCCTCGGCCTCCTGGGCGACGGCCTCCGCGGCGATCTCGGCGACCAGGGTCCGGGGGATCGCGATGACGCCGTCGCCGTCGCCGACGATGACGTCGCCGGGCAGGATGGTCGCGCCTCCGCAGGTGACCGCGACGTCGATCTCCCACGGCACGTGCCGTCGACCGAGGACCGACGGGTGGCCGCCCTGGGAGAACGTGGGCAGTGCGAAGGACGCCACCTGCTCGAGATCACGGATGCCGCCGTCGGTGACGACGCCGGCTGCTCCGCGATGCTGGGCGCGCAGGGCGAGGACGTCGCCGACGGTGCCGGTGCCGCGCTCGCCGCGCGCCTCGATGACGATGACCTCACCGGGCTCGACGGTGTCGAAGATGCGCTTCTGCGCGTTGAACCCGTTGCCTCGTTCGGCGAACAGATCGGGTCGGTAGGCGACGAAACGGAGCGTCCGCGCGACGCCGACCATTCGGGTGCCGGGACGCGAGGCCTGGACGCCCTCGACGAAGACCTCGGTGTAGCCGCGGCCGCGGAGCTTGGCGCTCAGCGTGGCGGTGGCGACCTGCGCGAGCTGTTCGGCGACGAGGGGGTCGAGGGGTTCGGCGGGGGAGGGCGACACCGTCGGCCCGACGCCGGCCCGCTCCGCGTCGCCCCAGGCCTCGATGCGCTGGTGGTCGTCGACCGCCGGCTTCGAGCCCACGTCGCCGAACGGGACCTCGCCCTGCACGACGGTGGTCACGAGTCGTCCGGTGGTGGGCGTGCCTGGCGCGGTGGGGGCGTCCACCTCGACCTCGACGACGTCTCCGGGGACGACGACCGAGGAGCCTGCCGGGGTTCCCGTGAGGATGACGTCACCCGTCTCCAACGTGGCGAGCTGGGAGAGGTCGGCGATGAGCTGTGCGAAGGGGAAGAGGAGGGTGTCGCTCGTGTCGTCCTGCACGAGGTCGCCGTTCACCCACGTGCGCACGCGGATGGCGGTGGGGTCGACGTCGGCGGCCGGGATGATCGCCGGGCCGAGTGGGGTGTAGCCGTCGCCGCCCTTGGAGCGGAGGTTCGAGCCCTTGTCGGCGGCCCGGAGGTCGTAGAGGCCGAAGTCGTTCGCGGCGGTGACGCCCGAGACGTGCGACCAGGCGTCTGCGACGGAGACGCGTCGAGCCGGTTCGCCGATGATGATCGCGATCTCACCCTCGAAGGCGAGGAGTTCGGCGCCCGCCGGCCGTTCGATCGTCTCGCCACTGACGGCGACCGAGGACCACGGCTTCAGGAAGTACGAGGGCTGCGCCGGGGTGCGGCCTCGCTGCGCGGCACGTGAGGGGTAGTTGAGGTGCACGGCGATGATCTTGCCGCCGGTGGCGGCACCGGCGCTCCGGTGGGCCGCCGACTGTGCGGCTGCGGTGCTGTCGTCGATGGTCATCTCTCGTCCTCGTTGTCGGTATACGAAATCATATACGATGTGGCGATGATGCGGAAGGGTCAGTATCCGTCCCCGCGTCCGGACTCCTGCGCGCGGTCGATGAACCGGTCCGCGAGCGCCTCCGAGGCGCGCGCCAGCAGCGAGACGTCAGCACCCACGAGGACGAATGCGGCGCCGGCCGCGAGGTAGCGGTCCGCGGTGGCCGGGTCGAAGGCGTTCACGCCCGCCGGCTTCCCGGCCGCCTGCGCAGCGGCGAGGACTCGCTCCACGGCTGCGATCACTTCGGGATGCCCCTGCTGCCCGAGGATGCCCAGTGAGGCGGCGAGATCCGCCGGCCCGACGAAGACCGCGTCCACCCCGTCGACCGCGACGATCTCCGCCGCATGCTCCACCGCGCTCGCCGACTCGATCTGCACCGTGAGCGACACCGTGTCGGAGGCGCCGGTGACGTAGTCGTCGACCCGGTTCCAGCGTGACGCCCGAGCGAGCGCACTCCCGACGCCCCGCACGCCCGCAGGCGGATAGCGGACAGCGCGCACGAGCGCAGCGGCCTGCTCTGCCGACTCGACCATCGGCACGATGAGGTTCTGCGCCCCCAGGTCGAGCACCTGCTTGATGATCACCGGGTCACCGAACGGGACACGCACGAGCGGGCACACCGGGAAGGCTGCCGCCACCTGCAACTGCATCTGGATGCTGCTGAGCGAGTTGGCCGAGTGCTCGCCGTCGATCAGCAGCAGGTCGAGCCCGCTGCCCGCGGCGATCTCCGCTGCGACCGGACTGCCGGAGACGACCCACATCCCGACGAGCCCTCGCTCGGCGGTGCGCAGTCGCTCGCCGAAGGTCGGCGGCAGGCTCATTCGAATCGGCATGTCACGGCCCCCAGTCCCTGGTACTCGGCGTGCACGGTGTCGCCGCGCTCGACCCACATCGGTCTCGTGAACGAACCCGCGAGGATGATCTCACCGGCGGCCAGACTGCCGCCGTGCTGTGCGAGCTTGCCCGCGAGCCAGGCGACACCGAGGGCCGGGTGGCCGAGGACGGCGCCGGCGACGCCCGACTCCTCGATGGTCTGGTTCCTGTAGAGGAGCGCCGACACCCAGCGTGGGTCGATCGCGTCGGGGCGCACGGGGGTGCCGCCGAGGATCATCGCGCCGAGTGCGGCGTTGTCGGAGATCGTGTCGACGATCGTGCGACCCTCCAGTTCGATGTGCGAGTTCAGGACTTCGAGGGCTGGGACGACGTAGTCGGTCGCGTCGAGGACCTCGAAGATCGAACAGTTCGGGCCTTGCAGTGGTCGGCCGAGCACGAAGGCCAGCTCGACCTCGATGCGGACGTTGGAGTAGGCGTCGAAGTCGAGCGTCGCGCCCGACTCGAAGACCTGGTCGTCGAAGATGACGCCGTAGTCGGGTTCGGTGATGCCGGTCGCCTGCTGCATCGCCTTCGACGTGAGGCCGATCTTGTGGCCGACCACGCGGTGGCCGGCGGCGATCCTGCGCTCGGCCCAGAGCGCCTGGATCGCGTACGAGTCCTCGACGGTCATCCCGGGGTGGCGGGCCGTGAGGCGCGGGATGATGGTCCGTCGCTCGTGGGCCTCGGCCAGTTCGTCGGCGATCGATCGCCGTTCGTGGTCCTGCATCGCATCACGTCCTCGTCTGCTGGGGCAAGGCTTCTGGCGATCACGATACGGTGCGTCGCCGTCGACTGCCTCTTGCGCCTGTCCAACGATTGTATACGATGTGATGTACATTCTGGCGGTCCGATGACGGGCCGCGACGGACAAAGGGGTCTCGAACATGACAACGGCTTCACTGGCGCGGGCCACCACACCCGCAGAACTCAGACGGGTGGCCTTCGCCACCGTCATCGGGACGACGGTCGAGTGGTACGACTTCTTCCTCTACGCGAGCGCCGCCGGCCTCGTGTTCTCGCAGCTCTTCTTCCAACCCGCGGGTCCTCAGGCCGCACTCCTGCTGTCGTTCGCGACCGTCGGTGTGAGCTTCCTGTTCCGCCCACTCGGTGCCTTCGTCGCCGGACACTTCGGTGACCGCATCGGGCGCAAGAAGATGCTCGTCATCACGCTCTTCCTGATGGGTGCCGCGACGACGCTCATCGGACTGCTGCCCACCTACGACCAGATCGGCGTCCTCGCGCCGGCACTGCTCGTCTTCCTCCGCATCCTGCAGGGGCTCTCGACCGGCGGTGAATGGGGCGGCGCGGTGCTCATGGCCGTGGAGCACGCCCCGACCGGTCGCCGAGGCCGCTTCGGCGCGTTCCCGCAGATCGGCGTGCCGATCGGACTGCTGCTCGCCTCGGGCATGCTCGCGCTCATGACCGGGGTGATCTCTCCCGGCGACGCGTTCCTCGAGTGGGGATGGCGGGTACCGTTCCTGCTGAGCTTCGTGCTCATCATCGTGGGGTACGTGGTGCGCCGGAAGGTGGACGAGAGTCCTGTGTTCGTCGCGCTCGCCCGCAACAAGGAGCGCAAGCGCGTGCCGATCGTCGATCTGTTCCGCCGCCACTGGCTGCTCGTGCTGCTCGCCGCGCTCACCTTCGCCGGCAACAACGCCGCCGGGTACATGACCACCGGCGGATACATCCAGAACTACGCGACGACCCCGATCGCCGACGGCGGGCTCGTCGGGATGGAGCGCACACCCGTGCTGCTGGCGGTGACGGGTTCCGCGGTCGTGTGGTTGATCGTCACCTGGTTCGCCGGTTCGCTCTCCGACCGCATCGGCCGCCGCAACACGTACATCATCGGCTGGGTCGCGTTCCTGCTGACGGTCTTCGCGCTGTTCCCGCTCGTGAACACGGGCAACCCCTGGCTGTTGTTCCTCGGCCTCGCGCTGTTCACCGTCGGCAACGGCTTCACCTACGGGCCGCAGGCGGCGTACTTCGCCGAGCTGTTCCCCGCGTCCATCCGGTACACCGGCGTCTCGGTGACCTACGCGATCGGTGCGATCCTCGGTGGGGCGTTCGCGCCGACCATCGCGACGTGGCTCGTGCAGGCGACCGGCTCTGCGACGAGCGTCGCCTTCTACATCGCGGGCATGATCGTCATCGCGTTCGCCGCCACGCTGCTGCTGCGCGACCGCACGGGCATCCCGCTCGGTGGCGACGCGGAGGAGCAGCAGGGGCGCGGGCAGATCTACGGCTCACGCGTCTGACGCTCGCACCTCACCGGCCCCGCAGCAGCGCTGCGGGGCCGGTGTCGGTGTCGGGCGGTGGCCGGCTGCCGCCGAGGCTCTAGCCGTTGACGACCTGGGGGACGGCGACGGCCTTGAGACCCTCCGCGCCGAACTCGAGACCGTAGCCGGACTGCTTCACCCCGCCGAACGGGATCATCGGGTGCACGCCGCCGTGCGAGTTGATCCACACCGTGCCGGCCTGGATGCGTGCAGCGACCTCGCGGGCCCGGTCGCGGTCGGCCGACCACACCGACGCTCCGAGGCCGACGTCGAGTCCGTTCGCGAGTGCGATCGCGTCGTCGAGGTCGGAGTAGCGGATGATCGGCAGCGCCGGACCGAACTGCTCCTCGACGACGAGCGCGTTGGCCGGGTCGATGTCGGCGACGAGCGTGGCCGGGTAGAAGTGACCGGGCTGCGTGCGCTCGGGGTCGCCGCCGAGGAGGACCCGTGCGCCGGAAGCCTTCGCGGCTTCCACGAGTCGGTCGACGACGTCGAACTGCATGGCGTTCTGCAGCGGCCCGAGGACGTTCGCCTCGTCGAGCCCGACGCCCATCGGCATCGCGCCGGCGACGTCGACGAGCGCTTCGCAGACCGCGTCGTACACGTCGTCGTGCACGTAGAGGCGTTTCAAGGCGGCGCACGTCTGGCCGGTGTTGATGAACGCACCCCAGAACAGCTGCTCGGCGATCGCCTTCGGATCGACGTCCGGCAGGACGATGCCCGCGTCGTTGCCGCCGAGTTCGAGCGTGAGCCGGGTGACGTTGCCGGCGGAGGCCTCGATGATCTTCTTGCCGGTGGCGGTGGAACCCGTGAACATGATCTTGCCGACCGCGGGGTCGGTGACGAGCGCTGCGCCGAGCTCACCGCTGCCGGGCACGGCGATGAGGACGTCGGCGGGGAGGACGGTGTTCAGCACCTCGACGAGTGCGAGGCCCGACAGCAGCGTGTACTGGCTGGGTTTCGCGACGACCGTGTTGCCCATGCGGAGCGCCGGGGCGAGCTGCCAGATCGCGATCATCATGGGCCAGTTCCACGGCGTGATCGCACCGACGACGCCGATCGGCCGGTAGTGCAGTTCGGCGAAGTCGGTGCCGTCGTCGACGACCACCTGCGTCGGCGTCGGTGTGTCGGCGGTGACGCGGAGCCACGCCGCGCACGCACCGACCTCGAAGCGGGCGTTCGGGCCGTTGAGCGGCTTGCCCTGCTCGCGTGACAGGATCTCGGCCAGGGCCTCGCTCGACGCCTCGACCGCGTCCGCCGCGCGATGGAGCAGTGCACTCCGTTCCGCATGGCCGAGTGCGGCCCACGCGGGCTGGGCGGCAGCGGCGCGGGCGACGGCGTCACCGACGGCGGCCGTGTCGACGACGGGTGCCGTGCCGATGCGTTCGCCGGTCGCGGGGTCGAGTACCTCGCGTCCGTCACCGTCGGTGGTGACGGCGGCGAGCAGGCTCTCGTAGGTGGTCATGGGTCCTCCAGTCGACGGAGCCGCCCGGGTGACCGCTGCGTCGCATCCCACGCTACGAGTGCTGCCGACGTCGCCGTTGACCGCCCGCGCTCGCGTCTTGTCGGCCCGTGCACGTCGTGGCGGACGGCGCGCACGGGCGTCGGTCAATGCGCGCAGTGGTCCTCGGCGGCGGCCCCGTCGGGGAGGTCCATGGCCGGGTTCTCATCGAAGAAGCCGTATGGCTTGAACACGAAGCCCGAGACGTCGACGGGCATGATCGGCCAGTCCTCCGGGCGCGGCACGTGCGTCGGGCCGAACACGTGCCAGAGCACGAGGTCGGTGCCGTCGAGGTCGCGGTCCGCCGCGGTCCACGTGGGGAGTCCGCCACCGCCCTGGTGCGCGTTCGGGTAGTCACCCGCCGGGAAACGCTCGGCCGGATCGAACGCGGTGCCCCAGAGGTGCCTGCTCGCGAACGTCGCCCGCGCGAACACCGAGGAGTCCGGCTGCGCCATGAGCACCGACCGGCCCTCGGGGATGAGGTGGTACGCGGTCGGCTTGCCCACCCGGTTCGTCCGGTGGGCACTCGCGACCTCCCAGACGCGGGACGCGGCAGGGTCTGCGAGGCGTGCGGCCTCGGACTCACGGGTGAGCTGTCGGCTCTCCCAGGTGAAGGCGTTCCCGTACGGGTTCCGCTCGCCGGTCGGGACACCCACGACGTCGACCTCGTGCAGCGTGTTGTCCTCGCCGTCGATCGCGACGTCGAGACGGGCGCAGAACAGGTGCTGGTGCACGGGCGCGAACAGGCCGGGGGCGATCTCGGGGGCGTGCGGGTTCGCGGCACCGGGGAGGCCGGCGCCCGCGAACACGATCCCGGTCGCCTTCGCCTCCACCTGGATCGTGCCGTCGGGGAAGAAGTACCAGAAGAAGCCGTAGTCGTAGTTGCCGATCGTCGCGAAGTAGCTGATCACCAGCCGCCGACTCCGTCGCACCTCGCCGCGGGTGCCGGGCTCAGTGTGCTTCCACAGCACGCCGAAGTCCTCCTCGTGCATGCAGACCACCTGCGGGATGCGCACGGGGTTGCCGTGGTCGTCCGCGACGAACCCGTCGAAGTACTGGATGACGCCCAGGCAGTCGCACCCGAGGGCGAGACTGTTGGCGTTCTTCCCGAGGAGGTATTCGCCGGCGTCGAAGTAGCTGATCCAGAAGCGCGTCGGGGTCGTGTCCCCGTAGGGCACGACCATCTCCGGCACGCTCGCGCGGTGCAGCACCTGGCGCTCCTCCTCACCGTCGCGGAAGGTCACCGAGTTCAGCACGAGACCCTCGCGGGCGTTGAAGCCGACCCGGAACGACCAGCCCTGCCACTCGACGAGCGCCCCGTCGACGCTGAAACTCGGCCCCTCCGGCTGCGTGATCTCGATCGGTTTCAGGGTCGTGCGGGCGGGCCCCTGCGCCTCGAGTCCGTAGTTGCCGTGGCCCGCCGGGACGGGCACGTCGCCGTCGTCCTCGATGCGGATCACCCGTCCCAGCGTGAGGTCGATGTGGACGATGAGACCCTCGACCGGGTGGGCCCACGGGCTGTCCTGCTCGTGGTCGCGCAGGAAGGTGAGCGAACGGATGATGCGGCGGCCGACCTCGTCCGCCCGACCGAAGAATCCCGGTGCGAGCGGCGCGCAGAACGCGAGGGCCATGCGATCCTCGAGCCCGCGACGACGCATGGCGGCCTGCCACTCGGCCGAAGCCTTCACGATCTCGGCCGCACGGTCGTACTCCTCGAAGAGGTACTGGGGCTGCCCGTAGGGCGGCTGATCGGTGGCGAGCCTGCGGTGCTCGACGACCGTCCCGTCCGTGACCGAGACGACGGCCTCCGCCGCCTCACCGCTCGCCGTGTCGAGGAGGGTGACGACGACACTGCGGTCGAACGGGACGCCCGGGGACCACGCCGCGAGGAACGACTTGTCGGGTTCGACCGGCAGCAACTGCGCGACCCGTGCCGTGCCACCGAGGAGACCGGCGTCGGTGAGGATGCGCGCGGCGTCGGCGATCTCCGACTCGACCAGAGGATCGAGCGGATGCCGGACGTCTGACGGGGTGATGACGCGGGCGCCGTGGGTGTGCAGCGACTCGTGCTCGTGCGCGCTCGGGTCGTGCGCGTGCCCGTGGTGGTCGGCGTGCTCGTGGTGCATGGTCGTCCTCGTCGTCGATGGGTACCGTCCGACCAGTATGCGCGGGCAGCCGGCGGTGGCGGTTGACCCGCAGTGCGTGCGGCTTGACGGTGCGTGTACGGTTCCCGCGCAGTCAAGGTTCGTGCACGGACGGAACAGTGCCGGGCGGCGTCGATGGGCAGAATCGTCCCGTCACCATCGCGCCCCGAAGCGCGGTCGGGCATCGTTTCGAAGGAGAGACATGACCAGCACAGCTCGCACCGCCACCCCGGTGGCCCCGGCCTCAGGCCGACGCAGACTCGGTGTCCTCGCCGTCGCCTTCCTCATCGTCGCGGCCTCCGCGCCGCTCACCGTCATCGCGGGTGGGGTCACGTCGACCTTCTCCGTCACGCACGTCGCCGGCGTCCCGGTCGGCTTCCTGCTGCTCGCCGCGATCCTCGCGGTCTTCGCGATCGGCTACGCCGCGATGAGCCGCTTCATCACGAACGCCGGTGCCTTCTACGCCTACGTCGCGCAGGGCATCGGCCGGCCGGCCGGCGTCGGTGCCTCCGTGCTCGCGCTCGTCGCCTACAACATGATGCAGGTGGGGATCTGGGGCATGTTCGGGTTCCAGGTGTCGACCTTCATCGCCGAGAAGACCGGCGCCCAGATCCCGTGGTGGGTCGGTGTGCTCGTCGGGATCGTCATCGTCGGCTGGATGGGGGTGAACCGCGTCGACCTGTCGGCGAAGGTGCTCGGAGTGCTCGTCGCCGCCGAGTTCCTCGTCGTGATCGTGTTCGACGTCGTCGCGTTCACCCAGGGCGCCGAGGGCTTCTCCGCCGAACCCGTGTCGCCTGCCGCACTGTTCGTACCCGGCGTCGGAGCGGTGCTCGCCTTCGGCGTGGCCGCCTTCATGGGCTTCGAGGGGGCGGCGATCTACGGCGAGGAGTCGAAGGACCCGCGCCGCACCATCCCACGGGCGACCTTCCTCGCCGTCGCCGTCATCGGGGTGTTCTACGCGATCTCCGCCTGGGCGCTCGCCCTCGCGGTCGGTGTCGACACCATCACCGACCCGAACGGCATCACCCCAGACATCGCCGGCCCACCGCTGTTCTTCGGTTTCGTCGCCGAACACCTCGGCACGCTGTGGGTCGACCTCATGTCGATCCTCTTCATCACGAGCCTGTTCGCAGCGCTGGTGTCCTTCCACAACGCCGTCGCCCGGTATGCGTTCTCCCTCGGACGCGAGGGCGTGCTGCCCGCGAGGCTCGCGGCGGTCCGGGAGCGCTCCGGCGCACCATGGGCGGGATCGCTGTTCCAGAGCGTCGTCGCGGTGATCGTCGTCATCGGCTTCGCGATCGGCGAGCTCGGCTGGAACCCCGAGAACGGGCCGTTCGCCGTGCTGACGCTCTTCACCTGGCTGACGAACGCCGGCGCCTTCGGCCTCGTGCTGCTCATGGCGATCGTCTCGGCCGCGGTCGTCGGATACTTCCGTCGCGACGCACGCGGTGTCGGCATCGGATCACGGCTCGTCGCGCCGATCCTGTCCGGTGTGCTGCTGCTCGGGGTGTTCGCGCTCATCATCGTGAACTTCCCGGTCCTCCTCGGGCAGGTGGAACCGGACGCGACGACCGTCGTGCTCCCGGCGCTCGTCATCGTGCCCGGTCTCGTCGGCGTGCTGTGGGGGCTGCGCCTCCGGCGGACCCGACCCGAGGTCTACGCGCGCATCGGGCACGGCGCGGCGGACGCCGACGAGACCCTCGGGGAAGCGGAGTTCGGGCCGGCCTCGCCCGGTGCCGACACGGGGGCCGACGCGCGCTAGAGCTGGGAGACGATCGCCGCGGCACCGCTCGCGAGGCGCGCGGCGATCTCCGCCTCGGGTACCGTGCTCGACACGTAGACGACCGCGAGTGCGGCCCCCTGCGCGGCAGCGGTCGTCACGAGCGGCACGGCGACCGCGCGAAGCCCCGTGATGACCTCGTCGTGGCTCGATGCCCAACCCCTCGCGCGCACCTCGGCGAGCTCGACCCGGTGGGCGTCGTCGAGGGTGTCCGGCCACTGCGATTCCGGCAGGCGTGAGGCGATGGCCTTACCAGGGGCTCCGATGCCCACGGGGTGACGGGTTCCCGGGCGTTGGGCGACCGAGCCGATCGTGTGGCGCGGTTCCACACTGACGAGCGTCACGATCTCCTCGCCGTCGAGCACCGCGAGGAAGCAGGTGGTGCCGAGTTCGTTCGCGACCGCTGTCAGCTCCGGAAGCGCCGCAGCCTGCAGATCGTGTGAGACACCGGCCGCCAGGGCAGCGAGACGGGAGCCGAGGACGATGCGTCCGGAGGCGTCGCGGACGACGAGACGGTGGTCCTCGAGGGTGCGGAGGAGGCGGTAGGCGACACTGCGGTGCAGGCCGAGCGCGACGCTCAGCTCGTCGATCGTGAGCGGGGCGCGGGCGTCGGCGAGGACCTCGAGCATGCGGATGCCGCGTGAGAGCGTCTGCGAGTGGGCGCTGCGGTCGTCGGTCACGCTTCGAGGCTACCCGTTCGGGTTAGTTGTATCGGCAAGTATCGCTAGGCTGGGGTCATGACGGAGACGCGATGGTTGAGTGACGACGAACAGGTCGCATGGGTGCGCTTCGCCGCCGTCCTCGAACTCCTGCCGGCGGCGCTCGACCTCCAGCTCACGCGTGACGAGCACCTCACGCACTTCGACTACTTCACCCTGGCGATGCTGTCGGAGGCCCCCGACCGAGTCCTGCGGACCTCGGCGCTCGCCGCGCGCACGAACGCGACGCTCCCGCGGCTCTCCCGGGTGCTCACCCGCCTCGAGAACGAGGGCTACATCGCCCGTTCGCCGTGTGCTGAGGATCGCCGGGCCACCAACGTCTCCCTCACCGAGGCGGGCTGGGCGAAGGTCGTCCAGGCGGCTCCCGGCCACGTCGAGAACGTCCGCTCGCTCGTCCTCGACGCCCTCACCCCGGAGCAGGTCGCCCAGCTGGGGGAGATCTCCTCAGCGCTCCTCACCACGCTCGACCCCCACGGAAAGATGTTCGCCTCCGGTCAGGAGCACTGAGTCGGACGAGTGCGCGGGACTCAGCCACGCGGCGAGTTCTCGCGCGGTGAGAAGGGTGTTGCCCGGCGTCCTCCGTCACGGGACAATCGAGTGCATGCGAAACAGTGTCGATTCGTCAGTTCTCGCCGCGGGATCACCCGTCAAGACCCGTGAGTCGGGGGTACAGACGGTGGAGAAGACCCTCTCGATCCTTGAGATCGTCGCCGAGCGCGGTGGGGCATCGGCGAAGGAGGTCTCACTCGCGCTCGGCTATCCGTTGCCGACCGTCTACCGGCTCATGCAGGCGCTTGTGCAGAGCGACTACCTCGTGCACCTGAAGGACGACCGCCGCTTCGAGCTCGGCTACAAGCTCGACCGGCTCGGCGTCTCGCTCCACCGCCAGGTCGGAGTGCCGACGCCCGTGCGCGCCGAGATCGCCCGGCTGCACGACACGGCGCAGACGGCCGGGTACTTCGCCGTGTACCGGGGTGCCGACGTCGTGGTCGCCTATGTCGTCGACAGCCCGCGTCATCGGCGGCTCACCCCGCTGAACTTCGGATTCCATGAGGCCGCGCATGCGACCGCGTTCGGCAAGACACTGCTGGCGGGCATGAGCGCAGAACAGCTTGACCAGTACCTCGCGGTCCACGGCATGCCGAGGTTGACGGCATCGACGATCACCGATCGCGCCGAGCTCGACGACCATCTCGCCGAGGTCGGCAATCGCGGTATCGCCTGGGAGCACGCGGAGTTCGTGCCCGACATGACGTGCGCGGCGATCGGGGTGCGAAACGGGGCGGGCCAGTTGGTCGGTGCAGTGGCGATCAGCGCACCGAGCGGCGAAATCTCGCCGGACCGCGAGCGCCGACTCGAGCATCAGCTGCGCGACACCGCGAACCACGTGAGCAACTACTATCGCTCCGGCCAACTGCGCCGCTGAACGGATGAACGATGACGGGCCGACCTCCCGCGGGAGGTCGGCCCGTCATCGTTCATCCGTCAGTGCGCGTGGTACGGCTCCGGGGCGGGGAGTCCTGCCTCGCTCCGCACGCGACGGGCGAACCGCTCGATCGAGGCGAGAGCCGATGCGACGTCCGCCGCGCGCACCTCGAAGGGCATGCTGTGGATCGTCTCGCCCGGCACCGTCGCGGCCTCGGCGATCGCCAGCAGCGACTCCGTGTCGTCGGCGCGCAAGCCCACCTCGGTGAGCGTCGTCGGTAGCCCGACACGCGTGGTGAACTCGATGAAGTCGCGGATGTCCGAGGTCGGAGCCCCCTCGAGCACCAACTGGGTGATCGAACCGATGTTCACCTTCTGACCGTGCGCCAGCCCGTGGGTCGCCGCCGAGACGGTGAGGCCGTTGTGGACCGCGTGCGCCGCTGCCAGGCCTCCCGACTCGAAACCGAGCCCCGAGAGGAGCGTGTTCGCTTCGATGACCTTGTCGACCGCGGGGGTCACGAGGTGATCGCGCACCGCGTCGAGGGCAGGCAGGGCGTTCTCCCACAGGACGTCCCAACTGAGCCGAGCCAAGGCCGTGCCGGTCTGGGTGGGCAGCCCGCCAGCCATGGTCAGTGAGTTCGACCGCTGGGTCGCGCGCGCCTCCAACCAGGTGGCGAGAGCGTCACCGACACCCGCTGCGAGGAACGCGGCCGGTGCGTTGGCGACCAGCTGCGAGTCGACGAGCACGAGGTCGGGGTTCCGAGGGAAGAAGCGGTACTCCTCGAACTCACCATCCTCGGTGTACACGACGGCCAGTGCGGAGGTCGGCGCGTCGGTGGAGGCGACGGACGGAACAGTCACCCAGCGGACACCCGCGAGGTAGCCGGCCGCTTTGACTGCGTCGATCGTGCTCCCTCCGCCGACCGCGACGACCACGTCCGCTCCGGCCGCCCGGATGACTTCGACGAGGCGGTCGATCTCGCGCGATGACGGGATGCCGTTGAACTTCTCCCGGACGACGGTGAGGTCCGCGGCCTGCAGCGACGCCTCGACGTCGTGCCCGACGAACCCCCACACCACGTCGTCCGAGACGATGAGTGGCGTGCTGCCGATGGGAGCGAGGAACTCCCCGAGTCGGGTGATGGCCCCGGCGCCCTGGACGTAACGTCCTGGGCTGATGACGGTCCTGACCGGCACCGGTGTCTGCGTGTTCGACATGATCTTCCTCCTGGTCTCTTCAGACCGTCTCAGACCGCTTCCCACCACGGTGCGATGACCGCGCGGGCGAGGGTGTGGCCGGACAGGTTGAAGCCGATGAACGACGGGGTCGCGCCGTGATCCAGACCGAGGGACTCCACGTCGACGGCGTGCACGGCGATGAAGTACTGGTGCTTGCCGCTGCCGGCGGGCGGGGCTGCGCCGAGGTAGCGGGCGAGACTCGCATCGTTCTTCGCCTGCCAGGCGCCTTGGGGCAGACCGGAGCCGCTGTCGTCGCCCGCGCCGGCGGCGAGTTCGGTGACGGACGCCGGGATGTCGACGACGGCCCAGTGCCAGAATCCCGCGGCGGTGGGCGCGTCGGGGTCGTACACGGTGACGACGAAGCTCTTCGTCTCAGCGGGGAACCCGCTCCAGCTCAGCTGCGGGCTGGTGTCGGTCCCGCCGGCACCGAAGATCCCGCTGACCTGGGGTGTCGGGAGTTGCTCACCGTCGGCGACGTCGGTGGACGTGACCGTGAACGAGGGGACGTGCGCGATCTGCTCGTAGGGGTTCGCAGTGCTCGTGGTGGTGCTCATGGGTGGACTCCTTGTCCGTTCGATTCGTGGGTGGTGCGGTCCGTGCGGTCGTGGTGGTCCGTGTGCTCAGATACCTCCCGTGCGCAGCTGTTCGGCGATGTACTCGGCCTGCCGGATGGCGAGGGCGACGATCGTGAGTGTCGGGTTCGCGGCTGCGCCGGTGGTGAACACCGAGCCGTCGCTGATGAACAGGTTGGGGACGTCGTGGGTCCTGCCCCACTTGTCGACGACGCCGTCCTGAGGCTTCTCGCTCATTCGCGCGGTGCCGAGGTTGTGGGTCGACGGATACGGCGGTGTGCGGTGGGAACCGACGGAGCCCACGGCCTCGTAGAGGAGTTCGGCCCGGCGGTAGCCGTGATCACGCATGGCGACGTCGTTGGCGTGGTCGTCGAAGTGCACGTTCGGCACCGGCAACCCGAACTTGTCGGAGAGCGAGGTGTTGAGCGTGATGCGGTTGCTCTCCTGCGGCATGTCCTCCCCGACGATCCACAGTCCGGCGGTGTTCGCATAGGCCTCGAGGATCTCGGTGAAGGAGCGACCCCAAGCACCGGGGTCGACGAAACTCGCGAGGAACGCGGGCCCCAGGGAGATGGTCTCCAGGTAGTAGCCTCCGGCGAACCCGCGGTCGGGGTCGTGCTTCGACTCGTCGGCGATCACGCCCGCCATCGTCTCGCCGCGGTACATCCGCACCGGGTCGTCGAAGCGGGCGTAGACGGAACCGGTCGTGTGCCGCATGTAGTTGCGGCCCACCTGACCAGAGGAGTTCGCGAGACCGTCGGGGAACATCGGACTGCCGGAGAGCAGGAGGAGGCGCGCCGTCTCGATGGAGTTGCCGGCGACGGCGACCAGCTTGGCGGACTGGCGTTGCAGGTTGCCCTCCTTGTCGAGGTAGAGCACAGCGTCGGCGCGCCCCTCGGCGTCGTGCGTGATCTGCACGACGTGCGACTCGGGGCGGAGGTCGAGCAGGCCGGTCGCCTCCGCGCGGGGGATCTCGCGCACCATCGTCGACCACTTGGAGCCGTTCTTGTCGCCCTGGAAGTTGAAGCCGTCCTGGACGGAGGCCGGGCGGCCGTCGTACTCCTCGGCGTTCGTGGCGTACGGACCGGTGGCGTAGAAGTGGTAGCCGACGCGTTCGGCACCGTTCGCGAACACGGTGTAGTTGTTGTTCGCCGGGAGCGGCTTGCGGCCGTGTACGTGCGTGGATCCCATGGCGATCTCTGCACGGTCGTAGTACGGCTCGAGCTCGGCGAGCGTGATCGGCCAGTCGAGCAGGTTCGCCCCGTCGATGCGCCCGTAGGTGCTGCGGGCTGCGAACTCGTGGGCCTTGAACCGCGGCGTTGCGCCCGACCAATGGGTGGTCGTCCCCCCGACGGCTTTCACGATCCACGCGGGCAGGTTCGGGAAGTCACGGGCCACCCGCCATGAACCCGAGGTGGTGCGCGGGTCGAGCCAGGCCATCTGATTGAAGGCCGCCCACTCGTCGTTCTCATAGTCGGCGTTCGTGAGGTACGGGCCGGCCTCGATCACGACGACGGGTATGCCCTTCGCCGTGAGCTCGTAGGCGAGTGTGCCGCCACCCGCGCCGGAACCGATGATGACGATCGCTTCCTCGTCGTGCGCGATGGCGGTCACTTGCGCACCTCCGCGAGTGCGGCCGCGCGTTCGCCCGGCTGGTTGCTGGTGTCACGTTCGGCGTGCGGCTCCGCGCCGCGCACGCGGGAGAGTGGGACGTCCTCGGCGATCTCGACGAGCCGTTCAGGGCCGTCGTAGGTGTCGATGCGGGCAGCGGGCAGCCAGTCGAGATCATCGAACCCACGGTTCACGTACCCGCCCTTGTCGAACGAGGGGCCCTCGTACCCGAGCGCCTCCCAGACATCCGGGGCGTCGTACAGGTTCAGGACGGTGGTGCGTCGAATGAAGCCGAAGAACTCCGTCGACTCGATGCGGCGCAGCACTTTCGTGGCCGCTTCCTCGTCGAGTTCGCGGAAATCGCCACCGGCGAGGTGGCTGAGCGTGAGCAGTCCCTGGGTGAGCGCGACGCGGAACCAGGTCGACTCGGCGGCCGCCTGCAGGATCGTGTCGGCGGTGCGCTCGTACGGGCCGTCGGGGAAGTTCGGGTGGGGGAACGCGACCCGGATCACGCGGATGAGCACACTGCGTGCTTCCTCCGTCAGAGCCGTCTCGTTCAGCTGCGGGTATTTGGCGGGGAATGCCATGACTGAGCTCCTTTGCTCGGGTGGGGTGGAACCGGTGGGGCTGGTGGTGCCGTGCTTCGATGCTCCCGGTGCTGCGCTCGTGGCGGCTCAGGGGACGAGGATGCCGCGGCCGATGAGACGGCCGGCGTCGAGGTCGGCGAGGGCGTCGAGTGCGGCGTCGAGCGGGTAGGTCGAGGTGTGCAGCGTCACACGGCCCTGCGCAGTGAGGGTCATGAGCTCGACGAGGTCATTGTAGGTTCCGACGAGGTTGCCGACGACGTTGATCTCGCGCGAGATGATGTCGATCGTCGGGATCTCGATCTGTCCGCCGTAGCCGATGACGTAGTGCGAACCGCGGTTCCGCAACAGTTTCGGCGCGAGCCGCTCGGCTCCGCGTTCGCCGACGTAATCGAACACGACGTGCGCGCCACCGCCGGTGATCTCCAGCACCTGGCGTTCGACATCCTCGTCACTCGTCGACAGCACCGTGTGGTGCGCGCCGAGGCGGGCGGCGAGTTCGAGGGCCTGCTCGCTGCGATCGACAACGGTGATCGTCGCACTCGTGATCGCGGCGAGCGCCTGGATGCCGATGTGGCCGAGTCCGCCCGCACCGATGACGACGGCGTGGGTCCCGGGGAACAGCACATCGGCCGCTTTCCGGACCGCATGGTACGCGGTCAGCCCGGCGTCGGCGAGCGCCGCGACGTCCTTCGGCTGCAGTGTGGTGTCGAGTTTCACGACCGCACGAGCGTTGGTCAGGAGCTGCTGCGCCATGCCCCCGTTCACGTTGATGCCGGGGAAGGTGGCGTTCTCGCAGTGCGAGTCCTGCCCGACACGGCACGCGGGGCAGAGGCCGCAACTCGTGAGCGGGTGCATGATGACCGTGTCGCCGATGGACACGTTGTGAACGGCGCTGCCGACCTCGCGCACCCATCCGGCGTTCTCGTGCCCGAGGATGTAGGGGAGTGAGGGGTGCTGGATCGGCTCCCACTGGCCCTCGATGATGTGCAGATCGGTGCGGCAGACGCCTGCGGCGCCGACGTCGACGATGACGTCCCATGGGCCGGTGATGGTGGGCTCCGCCACCTCGTCGATGCTCGGCTGCTCTTCGTACCGGTGCAGTCGCACTGCTTTCACGGGTTCCTCCTCGTCGAGGCGCTACTGGTCGGGTGACGTGTACAGCGTGCGACGGGCCAGCGTTGGTCGCCACCGGTGTTCTCGCCCGATGAGAACGACCGGGGACGTCGGGCGGTCAGCCCGTGACGAACTCGCGGAGGCCGGCGAGCAGGCGCTCGACGTCGTCGTCGGAGGTGTACGGCGCGAGACCGACCCGGAGACCGGCGTCATCCACGAGGGCGAGGGCGGTGAAGGGTTCGATCGCGTAGAACGAACCGGACGGGGCGAGGACGTCGCGCTCGGCGAGCATCGCGCACGCGGCGGCGGAGGAACGCCCGGGGAAGGTGAGGAACAGTGTCGCCGTGCGGTTCGCCGCGCGAGAGTGCACCACGACGTCGTCGCCGAGTGCGGCCAGCTCCGCCTCGATGCGGGTGCGCACGGCGAGCTCACGCTCGTGCACCGACGCTGCCGAGGCGATGAGTCGCTCACGTCGGATGGTCGCGTCGCCCGGGTCGATCGCCGCCAGGAAGTCGATGGCCGCGGTGACTCCGGCCATGATCTCGTAGGGCAGCGTGCCGAACTCGAAGCGCTCGGGCACGACGTTCGTCGACGGCAGGAGCTTGTCGGGATGGATCGACTCCAGCAGTTCCGGGGAGGCCGCCAGCACACCGCAGTGCGGGCCGAGGAACTTGTACGGCGAGCAGGCGAAGAAGTCGGCGCCGAGAGCCGCGATGTCGACCACCTGATGCGCGGTGTAGTGCACGCCGTCGACGTACACGAGGGCGCCGACGGCGTGCGCGCGGTCGGCGACGGTCCGCACGGGCGGCATGGTGCCGAGGAGGTTCGAGGCGGCCGTGACGGCGACGAGCCTGGTGCGCTCGGTGATGACCTCGTCGAGCGTGGACAGGTCGAGTTCGGCGGTGTCGACGTCGAGATCGATCCAGCGGACCGTCGCGCCGGTGCGTTCGGCGGCCTGGATCCAGGGGCGCACGTTCGAGTCGTGGTCGAGGCGGGTGACGACGACCTCGTCGCCAGGGCCCCAGGAGCGTGAGAGGTGCTTGGCGAAGTCGTAGCTCAGCTGCGTGGCACTCCGCCCGTACACGATGCCGCGCGGATCTGCGCCGAGGAGGTCTGCGGCCGCTCGGCGGAACGCTGCGACGGCGTCCTCCGCATGCTGCTCGGAGGCGATCAGGGTGCCGCGGTTCGAGAGCGGACCGGTGAGCGTCTGGGCGATGGCCTGCCCGACCACCAGCGGTGTCTGCGTGCCGCCCGGTCCGTCGAAATGGGCGATGCCTGAGGCGAGTGAGGGGAACGCGGTGCGGAGGCTGGCGACGTCGAGGCTCATGCGACCATCCTGGCCTGCCGCACGCTGAGTCGCCCGTAATCGTTCGATTTCACGTCGGAATCGTGCATTCTCGGGCACCTCAGGGATGCCTGCCGGACACCTCGCGCGGCTAGCATGTGCGCATGTCGCCGGATCCGTTCGCCTCAGCCCCGCAGCCGACTCCCGCCGGACGGTTCGTCGAGGTCTGGGCCTCGCCCACGGTGCTCATGACCTTCGACGGCCGAGTGCTCGAGGTCTTCGGCTTCACCGACGCGAACCGGTTCCACCTCGCGTTCTCGCCCGTCGTCACCTTCTCGGAGAAGCGCGCGTGGATGTCGGTGAAGATGGACGTGTCGGGCACACTCACCTTCCCGTACGACGCCGCGCGGCGACCGGAACTCGACGGCTTCGCCGCGATCGTCGCCGCTGCGGTGGCTGCCCGCGACCGCGCCTGACGCGGTTCGCCGGTGACCGCCGTGAGGGGTGGCGTTCTCCGCCGCGCTTGCTAGAGTGGCGTCCGTGTTCGCACTCATCACTGGGCCCACGGGCCGTCTGGGGGTCGTCGGCGTCTGCATCGCCGGCCCGAGAGAACGGTTCTGACCGTCGATCACCTCGCCTGCTTGGCGAGGACGTCGGTTCCGTCGGCGTGCGCTCCAGCAGCGCAGAACGGACGGGACCGCGCATCATCCGAGCGCTGCAGGACGTCCGTCCGCTGCGCCCGCTCTCGCCGTCCATGAGACGGCCCTGCCGAAACCGGTGAACTCATGATCCCCCTGACCGAATCCCAGATCCGTGCCTCCTTCGTCAACGCCTCACGCAAGGAGGTGAGCGATGTGAACCTGCCTGTCGACTTCAGCGAGATCGACTGGGACACCCGCGACGTCCTCGGCTGGCGCGACAAGAAGATGCCGCGTCGTGCCTATGTCGTGTCCATCGTCGACGGCGAACCCGTTGGCATCCTGCTGCGGCAGGCCGACGCGTCGGCGCGCGCTCGCCCGCAGTGCACCTGGTGCCAGGACGTGACGCTCAGCAACGACGTCGTGTTCTACAGCGCGAAGCGTGCGGGGCAGGCAGGCAAGAACGGCGACACCGTCGGCACGCTCGTGTGCGCCGACTTCGGCTGCTCCGCGAACGTGCGGAAGCTCCCTCCGCTCGCGTACGTCGGCTTCGACGCCGAGGCGGCCCGGCAGGAGCGCATCGTGTCGCTTCGGGAGCGGGCTGCGGCCTTCGCGTCCTCCGTGCTCAACGGCGTGGGCTGACGCCCTGTCGTCCGCTGAGTCGCCCAGAAACGCGCGGAGTTCGGTGAATTCGGTGCATATCCGGGCGACTCAGCGCGGCTGCGTCAGGGCTGGAGGCCCCGCCAGAACACGTCGACCGCCGAGCTGACCAGCTCGTCCGACGGAACGCCGTCGAGCAGGCCGCCGGACGCGAGCGTGGCGATCCCGTGGAAGGTGGCGAACGCGACCAGCGCGATGTGCTGCGGGTCGCCCGGTGCGATCGCTCCGGCGTCCTGAGCGGCGGCGACGACGCGCAGGGTGATCTCCATCGACGCGTGTCCTGCGGCCAGGAGTTCGTCGCGGGCGTCCGGTGCGTGCTTCAGCCCGAACATGAGGGACAGCAGCGTCGGCTGCGCGAGCGCGAAACCGACGTAGGCGCGGGCGAGCGCGTCGAACCTGGCCCGGACTGCATCCGCCGTGGTCGCGTCGGTGTCGATCGCCGCGTCGAGCGCTGCAGACATGCGCCGGAAACCGTCCTCGGCGAGGGCGTCGAGCAGGGCCTGTTTGTCGCGGAAGTGCCTGCTCGGGGCGGCATGGCTGACTCCGGCGTCGCGCGCGAGCTGGCGGAGTGACAGGGCGTCGACGCCGTCGGATTCGATGCTTTCCGCTGCTGCCTCGAGGAGGGTGCGGCGGAGATCGCCGTGGTGGTAGGGCTGATCGGGCACGGGACGATCCTATCGGGAAGTTGACATTGACAACACTCTCGCTCCGCGCAATGATGACACTGACAACATTCATGATCTGTATCCGAAGGAAGCCTCATGACCCTCGACCTCCGCGGCGGGACCGCACTCATCACCGGCGCGAGCTCCGGGCTCGGCGTCGAATTCGCCAGACGCTTCGCGGGCCGCGGATCCAACCTCGTGCTCGTCGCCCGCCGGGCCGATCGCTTGGAGGCGTTGGCGTCAGAGCTGCGCGCATCACACGGTGTCGATGTCGCGGTCATCCCTGCTGATCTCGGGGTGGCCGGGGCTGCAGCCGCTCTGCACGAGGAGGTCGAACGACGAGGGCTCCGCATCACCTCGCTCGTGAACAACGCCGGCTTCGGCAGTCACGGAGCGTTCGACGCCGCGGATCCCGACCGGATGACCGGTGAGATCCAGCTCAACGTCGGCACGCTCGTCGAACTCAGTCGAGCGTTCATGCCCCAGCTCCTCGCCGGAGAGGGTGCGCTCGTGACCGTCGCGAGCACCGCCGCCTACCAGCCCACGCCCGGCATGGCGGTCTACGGCGCGACCAAGGCGTTCGTGCTCAGCTTCACGGAGGCGTTGTGGGCCGAGGCTCGAGGGACCGGACTCCGTGTGCTCGCGGTGAGCCCTGGACCGACGACGACGGAGTTCTTCGACGTCGTCGGCACCGAGGAGGCGTCGGTCGGACGGAAGCAGACGAGTGCGCAGGTGATCGACACCGCCTTCCGGGCGCTCGATCGCGCGGACGGCGGCCCGAGCGTCGTGTCCGGTCGGGCGAACCACCTCACCGCGCTCGGCACGCGGCTGCTGTCACGACGCGCGGTGGCGACGACGAGTGCGCGCGTCCTCGGGAACGTCCGCCTGCGCGCCTGACGCCGCTGAGTCGCCCGAATCGGCAAGTAAATCGCTGATTTTGGTGCGTTTCCGGGCGACTCAGTGGGTGATGGCCGCTCGTACCTGAGCGACGACGGAGCGGAGCGAACCGAGGTCGTCGGCGGTGAGTTCGATGACCGTCCACCCGGCAGCCCGCAGTCGGTTCGACCGCGCGCGGTCCTTCCGCCATCGCCCGGACTCCACCCGGTGATAGTCGCCCTGGTACTCGACGACGACTCGTGCCGGACGATGGACGAGATCGCCGCGAGCGAGGAACGCGCCATCGGCCCCACGGATCTCCTGGTTCGGTTCGAAGCCCGTCACCCGGCCGAGATGGAGGGCGACTCGGACGAGCGACTCCGGCGGTGACTCGGCCCGGGCGTCGAGCAGGGGGAGCGCTGCGGCGACGGTGCGCCGACCGCGTCGGCTCGGATATCGCTCGGCCGCTGCGATCAGTGCCTCGCGCGTCGATGCCTCCGTGCGGAGGAGGTGGTCACCGGCTGCCACCAGGTCGGCGAGCGACAATCGAGCCGCGAGATCGAGCCATGTCCGTTCAGCCGAGGTGATGCGCATGCCGTCGAAATCGACGAGGTCGTCCGGATGGTCGACGGTGACCGATCGGCCGGACAAGCCTCGCGCGTGCGGTGCGCGTGCGGGCGCTGCGACCGCGACGTCCAGGCTCTCGGCGTCTTCGAAGCGCCGGGGGAGCGGAAGACCCCAGAGGAGCGCAGCCGTCGGTCCGCAGATGAAGGCGTGGGCTCCGAGTCGGTGCAGGAACGCTCGACACACCTCCTCCAGCGAGTCCGCCGGCCGCGCCGTCCTGATGCCGTGCCCAGGTTTCGGCAGCCGTGCACTCCGCAGCTGCCCGGGTGTCATGCCGGCGAGCAGCCCTTCGCTGACGAGGAATGGTCCGTCGGGGAGCTCATGGGGCATGCCCTTCACTGTGCCCGCGCCATCGCTGCGCCCGTTGGAGTTCTCCACAAGCAGCTCGCCGAGTCGCCCGAATCTGCACGAGAATCGCGAGATTTCGTGCCGATCCGGGCGACTCGGCGGTTGAGCGGGGCTAGCGCACCGGCTCGAGGGCGGGGGAGTCCGCTTCCGCGGCCGCGGACCTGCGGAACGGGGCGGTGATCGTCGGCAGGATCTCCCGGCGGTGCACGAACAGCACCACGGCGGCGATCGCCAGGTGGATGATGCTCAGCACGTAGCGACCACTCGTGTCGGTGACGAAGAACTGCACGGCGAACAGGGCGACGAGGGCGATCGCGGACCAGCGGTGGAACCGGAGCGACACCAGGATCGCGACGCCCATGACCGTCTGGCTGGCGGTGAGCACGAACTCCTCGATCTGACGTGCGTCGAGGGCGAGGTCGAACCCGCCACCACCGAACGCGTGGGCGACGGGCAGCGAGCCGACGAGGAGGGTCCACTGGTTGATCTTCGACGCGATGAGCGTGCCGATCGCCGCGGCACCCATGCCCCGGAGGGCGAACAGCACGGCGATGATGAACTCGGGCGCCTCGGAGGCGAGTGGTGCGAGCCACTGCACGAGGAAATAGCTGTCGATGCCGAGGCTGCCGCCCGACTGCACGAGGGCGTCGGCGAACGGCTCAGCCGAGCTCAGGATGATGGCGGCGGAACCGAGGAACATCGCGATGACGGTGATGCGGCGTCGACGTGTCGGGAGGTCTGCGATGAGTGCGGCTGCGCCGACGAACTCCTCCTCGCCGCCGTCGTCGGGAACCTTGCCCGCCCGCCAGAGGTAGGCCGCGAAGATGAGGATCAGGAGGATGCCGAACGGCAGCGCGATCATGCCCATGAGCGGGATGGCGAACGCGATGACGGAGACGACGGCGAGTACGCCGATGTCGAGACGGCTGCTCCCGGGCAGCTGGAGGACGCGTGGGAGCGCCTTCCCCGAGGCTCTGCGGGCCTTCGCGGCCCGACGCGCGACGAACAGTGCGACGAACACGACGAGCGGCCAGCCGAAGCCGAGGAGGAGCCGGTTCGAGCCGGTCATGTTCGCGGCGGCGTACTGCTCGTAGGCGGGGTCGGAGCCGGAGCGGAACGCGTAGTAGAGGTCGACGGCGTACTCGGGGAGCACGGCGATGAGGGCGAGGATCGCAATGGCGAGCGCGCCCGAGATGTCCTTCTGGGCGGCCTCCGCCGCCCAGGCGAGCACGAAGGACGCCGCGACGACGGCCGCGCCGAAGACGACGAGGTCGAGCACGGGGTTCGGCGCGAAGCCGGTGATGCGGAAGGCGATGGCCGGAGCGGCGATCGTGAGACAGAGGAGGATTCTCCGGAGCAGTGCAGGAGGCACGGAGGCTGCTTTCGGTCGGGCACGACCGGAAACGCGCATGGCGAGGCTCCGGCCGCTGATGGGCCGAAGGTCTCGCTCGCCCCGTTCGTGACCGGGGTGGGGCGCCGGGCTGGTCTCCGTGACCGCCAGTATGTCGACGCACCCGCTACCCGGACGTGTCCGGGCGGGAAGCTACTCCCCTTCGATTCGTCCACCATGCCAGCTCCGAGCACCGAAATCCATCCAGATGGATGGATTCGAGTGGGTGGATTTCCGCGTTCGAGCGGTCGAACTCTCGCGTACGTCCCCCGACGCCCGAGCGCCGCCTCTGAGTTGCCCGGAATCGCACGGAAATCGCGCTGTTTCGTGCCGATTCGGGCGACTCGGGGTGGCTCAGACGGACAGCAAACGGGCGAGCCCCGCCTCATCCACGACGGTGATGCCGTAGTCGCGAGCTTTTCGAGCCTTGCCCGACAGCGAGTCAGGATCAGCAGCCACGACGAGTTTCACCTTCTTTGTGACGGCGTCCTTCGGGATGAACCCGCGCTGTTCGAGTAGCTCGTGCCATTCGGCGCGCGGCCGTCTCATCTCCCCAGTCAACGTGATGAGATCACCGGGCTCGAGCCGGAACGACGGGAGGGATGCATCGAGGCGATCAGGTGCGTTCGGGCGTTGATCTGGCGTGGCGAGTACTCGACTCACCTGATCGGCTGAGATGTGGAGAAGGGCGGCGACTGTTTCGAGATCCGCCCGCTCGTTTCTGGTCAGGACACCGTCGGACCACGCTGCGGCACCGAGTGACCAGAAGTACTCGAGGTGGAGGTTCTCACAGCTTGCGCGCGTGATGCCCAACTCTGTCGCCATGGTCACGAGCCCATCGGACTCGTGTTGCGATATGACCCTGTCGAGCAAGCAGCGGTCGAGGAGCGCCAGGTATTCGTTCTCCGCATCAGTGCCGCCGAATGGAGGAAGCACCTCGACCATTCGCTCAAGGAAATGTCGATCGGCGGATTGCGCGTGCTCGCGTGGGAACCAGGGTACGGAAGGGCCGGTGTAGCGGATGAGTCGGGCCCGGTCCGCTTGCTCCAGCGCGTCATCCCAGGCGCTGCGGTCCTCGGCGTTGTCGATGTAGCCGGCGAGAAGCCTCGCCGTTGCGTGCGCATCGACCGAAGCGCGGTGCGCGCCGTCGAGTGAGATGTCGAACGCAGCGCAGCAGTCGGCGAGTGAACGTCCAGCGCCGGGAAGGAAGACACGCGCGAGCTGCATGGTGCACATGGCAACGAGTTCGACGTCCGGCGTGTAGTCGAGTCGCTCCAACTCGGCGATCAAGAATCGCGTGTCGAAGCTGGCGTTGTGGGCGACGATCACACGTCGGTCGAGCCGCTCGATGAGTTCCGGCGCGATCTGGGCGAACGTCGGGGCACGCAGGATTTCCGCTGCGGAGATGCGGTGGATGTCTTGCCGCCCGAGGTCCCTGCCTGGGTTGATGAGGGTATCCCAACGCCCGGTTATGGTCCCGTCCGGATCGGAGTGCACGACTGCCAGCTCGATGGCTCGGTCGTGGCCGCCGGGGAACAGCCCGGTGGTCTCGAAGTCGATCGTGGCAAAGCCGGTGTGGGCCATGGTGCTCCTGATGGTCGGAGTCTCCACGTTACTGGGGCGATCAACCGATTCATTGCTGAGTCGCCCGGAATCGCACGGAAATCGCGCTGTTTCGTGCCAATTCGGGCGACTCGGGGTGGCGGGCGCGACAGGTACGCTCGGACGGGTGAGCACGCAGCGACGGTACCCGGCGACGATCGCCTCGGCCGTCGAGCACGAGCTCGTCATCAAGAAGTCGCGGTTCATCGGCCTGGCACACCCGATCGGGTCTCCCGAGGAGGCGGAAGCGGTCGTCGCGCAGGTGAAGAAGCAGGCTTGGGATGCACGTCACCACTGCGTCGCCATGGTGACCGGGCTGCTCGGTGATCAGGCGCGGTCATCGGACGACGGCGAACCCTCGGGAACCGCAGGCATGCCGATCCTCGAGGTCATCCGGCGGCGCGAGCTGACCGACGTCGTGGTCGTCGTCACCCGCTACTTCGGCGGTGTGAAGCTCGGTGCCGGTGGACTCGTCCGCGCGTACTCGTCCAGCGCATCCGAGACGCTCGACCTCGCGGCACTCGTGCGCCGGGAGACGCTCACACAGGTGGTCCTCAACGTTCCGCACGCGGACGCCGGTCGATACGACAACCTCCTGCGCGACTGGGCTGCGCACCACGGGGCGACCCTCGGCGAGACCGCGTACGCCGCGCAGGTGGCGCTGGAACTGTGGGTGCCTCCGACCGAGCTCGACCGGTTGCAGGCCGACATCGCCTCGGCCTCAGCCGGCGCTCTCGTTCCGGTGGTCGGCGTCGAGCGGGTCGTCGACGTCCCTCAGAGCGCCGCCCGCTGACCCAGCTGCCCACTGAGCCCGTTGGCCGCCGGGCACTCCACTCCAGAGGACGTCGCGGGCCATCCCGGCGACTCGATGTCGACGCTCCCCGATCGCTAGGGTCGGTGTATGCACACCGAAGTGATCCAGATCCCCGACCTGCCCGCCCTGTCCTGGACCGGTACGCCCGGAACCGGCGCGTACGACGACGCCACCGGGGCGCTCTCGCTCACCTCCGAGGCGGGTGTCGACTGGAGCAACAGCTCGCTCGGCGGCGCTCGCGAACTGCGTGCGACGTCGCTCGCCTTCGACGCTCCGGAGCGCTTCACCCTCTCCGCCCGCGTCGCCGTCGTCAGCGAGCGCAGCACCTTCGACGCCGGTGCGATCGCCCTGTGGATCGACGACGAGCACTGGGCCAAACTCTGCTTCGAGCAGTCGCCGCAGGGTCAGGCGATGGTCGTGAGCGTCGTGACGAACGCCTGGTCCGACGACGTCAACTCGACGCTCGTCACCGCCGACAGCGTGTGGATGCGCGTCAGCCGGATCGGCGACGCCTGGGCGTTCCACAGCTCCGCCGACGGCGAGACCTGGGACTTCGTCCGGCTGTTCCGACTGCACAGCGACGCGCCCGTCCGGGTCGGCTTCCTGTCGCAGGCGCCGCTCGGTCCACCGTGCGAGGCGCGCTTCGACCACATCGAGCTCGGCGCTGAACCGCCGACGGACCTCCGCGACGGGAGCTGAGGCGCGGCGCCTCGACACGCTCGGCGACCGGGGTGCTCCGGGGCCGGAGCGAGCTTGCTCGCAGTCCGGAACGTCGTCTTCCGTTCCCTGAACCTGCCGAAGGGTGCGCCGCCGGCTCGTCGAAGCGTCACGGCCAATGGATGGCGCTGTCAGGACGCGAATCGCCCCTTGACGCATCGGCACCTATCTTCCTATAGTCGTCTCATGGCACGCAGACGACCCGGCACGCTCTTCCCGCTCGAGCTCGACATCCTCGACGTCGGCACGGTGCTGCAATCGACCGAGGGCAGCTTCTACGGCTTCGCACTCGCCAAGCAGCTCGCCGACGCGGACGGCGCGCTGACGGCCCACGGCACCCTCTACAAAGCGCTGTCCCGGATGACCGCGGCCGGACTCGTCGAGGCCACCTGGGAGGATCCGGCGGTCGCCGAGGGGGAGGGGCGGCCGCGTCGTCGGCTCTACCGGATCACCGGCGAGGGGGCGTCTGCGCGGGATCGCGAACACGCCAGGCTGCTCGCCGAACGCCGAAGTGCCGCTCGGGCGACCGGTGCGGCCTGGTCGGCGGTCACATCGAGGGAGGCCATCGCATGAGCGTCATCCGTACACCCCAGTACCGTTCGGCGTCGCGCCGTGTCCTCGACTGGTGCGCCTGGTACACCCGCGACCTCGCTCCGGAGGTGGCTGGCGACCGCCGCGACGAGATCGCCTCCGACCTGCACGACCATGCCATGTGGGCGGAGGAAGCCGGCGTGCCGCCCGAGCGGCTGAGACGGGACATCGTGCTGCGAGCCGTGCGCGGGATCCCGCACGACCTGTCGTGGAGGTCCGGCCAGTTGCGCGCAGGTTTCGCCGCGGATCCGATGCCGCTCGGTACGAGGCGGATCGGGAACGCCCTCGCCACGCTGGTCGTGGGCGGTGGGGCACTGATCGCGATCTTCGGGGTGTTCCTCCTGGTGCGCGTCGCACGGGCGCTCCTGATCGCCGACATCGACCAGGCGCCGAGTGAGACGCTCCCGGTCGCGGTGTTCACCGTGCTCGCGATCGTGGCGGTGATCCTCGCGGCCAGACGGCGCACCCGATGGCTCGGCGCGCTCATCCTGGCTCCGTCCGCCGCGATGATCGGCATGCTGGGCGCGCAGGTGCTCTACTTCGTGAGCGCGACGGGCCAGCTGGTGATCTCGAGGTTCGTGTCCGGGCGGGAGGGCGTCGTGCCGTGGTGGATCCTCGTCGTCGCGGTCTGCATCGGTGCGGCACTCGGGTTCCTCGGCGCGGCGATCTGGTGGTGGCCGACGAAGGAGCGTGTCGGGGATCGAGTGACGTCGGGGGAGACGGCATGACGAACGAGGATGAGACGACCGGGGGAAACGGCATGGACGGCACGCACGGGCGGGGCCAGCAGAACGGGGTGTCGCGGGGGACGGTGATCAGGCGACGCATCGGGCTGGGCATCGCTCTCAGCAGTGTGCTCGTCGTCGCCGGCGGTGCGGTACTCGCCGGTGTGACTGTCGCGAGCGCTGCCGCTGACGACGAACGGTCCAGGCAGGCCGTCGTCGAAGCTGCTGCGGCGCTCGACGACCTGCCGGCCATCGAACCGGTCGTCCCGGCCGATCCGTCAGCCTCGCCCGGCGGAGATCCGGTGTCGCCGGCGGCCGGTGTCGACTACTCGCGGACGCCAGAGGGCTGGTACGACGCGACGACGGACCCGTCTGACGTCTTCATCCCCGAGGTGAACGAGTGGGGTGAGAAGGCCGACGGGATCTGGGAGGCGCAACAGCAGATCTCCGCGCAGTGCATGGCGGAGCAGGGGTTCTGGTTCGCCTGGACGAACGATCGGACGAAGGCGCTGGAGCCGTACGGGTCGTTGGTCCTGATGGACGAGAGTGAGGCGGCGGCGCTGGCCTACAGCGGCACCAATCCGTCCGACCAGCCGTACGACTGGCAGCTGGCGGGGTGTCAGGGGTACGCCGTCCACGTCACCGGGATGGACGACGCGCACTGAGCCCTCGACACGCTCGGCGAGCGGTGGCGGCGCATGGCCGGGAGCAGGAGCAGGGGCACGGGCTCGACCCGGGTTCCGGTGCTAGCGTCGGCGGCATGAGAATCCTGTTGATCGGCGCCAGCGGACACATCGGCCAGGCGGCACACGCCGCCCTCGCAGCCAGGCACGAGGTGATCGCCGTGTCGCGCAGCACCTCACCCGCCGTCGACACGACGGACGAGGCCTCGATCGAGGCGTTGTTCGCGAGCGTCGGCGAGGTCGACGCGGTGATCGTCGCCGTCGGCAGCGTGCCGTTCAAGCCACTCGAGGAGCTGGGCCGCGACGACTACCGTGCGGCGTTCCTCGGCAAGGTGCTCAGCCAGCTCGACGTCGTCCGCATCGGTACCCCGTTCATCCGCGACGGCGGCTCGATCACCCTCACGACGGGCATCCTCGCCCGCGAGGCCATCGCGACGGGCGCTGCGGCGTCGATGGCGAACGGGGCGCTCGAGTCGTTCGTCCTCGGGGCGGCGCCGGAGCTGCCACGCGGTATCCGCATCAACGCGGTCTCTCCCACCGTGCTCGCTGACGCACCCGGCTACCACGAGTCGTTCCCGGGCTTCGCTCCGGTCTCCTCCGCTGTGGTCGGCCTCGCATTCGTGAAGGCCGTCGAGGGCGTGGCCACCGGTCGAGTGCTCGCGCTCGACTAGCCGAGGGCCTCTGCCCGCGGACACGGGAGCGCTCGACGCTGCCCGTGTCGGCATCGTGCTGTCCACATTGGTGTTGCCATATACGCATCATCCGTTGTGCAAATAGAAACTCCGCTCATAGAGTTCCGGATGTCCCACCCGCCGCACGGCAGCGTCGGATCCCCTCAACGATGAGTACGGAGGCATCTCGGTGACCACATTCGATCTCGATGGCCTGCTCCGCTTCTGGAGCAGACGCTGGGACGACATCCTCGAGCTCGTCGGACAGCACCTCGCCGTCGTCGCTCTCTCGCTCCTGATCGCCATGGTCGTCGGGATCGGCATCGGCCTCCTCGTCTGGAACAAGCCCGTCCCGCGTTCGGTCACGATCGCTGCCGCGGGTGTCGCCCTCACGATCCCCTCGCTCGCGCTCCTCGCGCTCATCACCCCGATCTTCGGCCTCGGCTGGACGCCGACGGTGATCTCGCTCGTCTTCTACTCGCTGCTGCCGATCGTGCGGAACACCGTCGTCGGACTCCGCGAGGTGTCGCCCGCGATCATGGAGTCCGCCCGCGGCATGGGCATGAGCCCCACGAAGGTGCTCTTCTCCATCCAGCTCCCGATCGCCTGGCCCATCATCCTCACCGGGGTGCGAGTAGCCGCCCAGCTGACCATCGGCATCGCCGCAATCGCCGCCTACGTCGCAGGCCCGGGTCTCGGCCAGTTCATCTTCCAGGGGCTGTCGTCGCTCGGCTCCAAGAACGCCCTCAACTTCGCCCTCACCGGCACCGTCGGCGTCATCATCCTCGCGCTCGTCGTCGACGGGCTCTTCGTCCTCATCACCCGCTACTCGACCTCGAGGGGGCTTCGTGTCTGAATCAACCGATACCGCCATCACCGCCATCGCCCGCAAGACCGACGGAGCGAGCATCACGCTCGACCACGTCACGAAGATCTACCCCGGCCAGGACGCACCGGCCGTCGAGGACTTCTCGATGCACGTGGAACCGGGTGAGCTCATCATGTTCGTCGGGCCCTCGGGCTGTGGCAAGACCACCACCATGAAGATGGTCAACCGCATCATCGAACCGTCCTCCGGCTCGATCTCGATCGACGGCCGTGACGTCCTCTCCCTCGACCCCAACGAACTGCGCCGCCACATCGGCTACGTGATCCAGCAGATCGGGCTCTTCCCGCACATGACGATCGCGGAGAACATCGCGGTCGTCCCGAAACTCCTCGGCTGGACGAAGCAGCGGACCGCCGAGCGCATCGACGAGCTCCTCCAGACGGTGCAGCTCGACCCCGGCACCTTCGCGAACCGCTACCCGAAGCAGCTCTCCGGTGGCCAGCAGCAGCGCGTCGGGGTCGCCAGGGCGCTCGCAGCAGACCCGCCGGTCATGCTCATGGACGAGCCGTTCGGTGCGACCGACCCGATCACCCGCGAGAAGCTGCAGGCGGAGTTCCTGCGGCTGCAGGCGAGCATCGGCAAGTCGATCATCTTCGTCACGCACGACTTCGACGAGGCGATCAAGCTCGGCGACCGCATCGCCGTTCTGAGCGACCGCAGCAGTATCGAGCAGTTCGACACCCCGGCGAACATCCTCGCCGCACCCGCGAACGCCTACGTCTCCTCCTTCATCGGGAAGGGTGCCGCGCTCAAGCGGCTCGCGCTGCTCCCGGTGGCGGACGCCGGCCTCGGCGCTGCCAGCGGTGCAGGTCCGCTCACCGTCGACATCGGCGACAGCCTCCGCGACGCGCTCGACGCCCTCGTGCTGAACGGTTCCCAGGCCATCGACGTCGTCTCGGAGGGACGCATCGTCGGTTCGCTCGACATGGGCCGCATCTCCGACGCCCTCGGAGCCGAACTGCCGGCGCTGCGCGAGCAGGCGGCCACCCAGTCGAACGCCGGAGCCTGAGATGACCGTCGAATCCGCCACCGTGGCGATCGCGACCGCCCGCCAGGAGCAGCCGCGCGAACGTTTCTGGACGCTCAAGCGTTTCACCGTGCCGATCATCGTGGTCGTGGCCCTCGCCGCACTGCTGCTCTGGGTGTCGAGCATCCAACTCGACTCGATCGAGGAGCGCACCCTCAACTGGACGTACATCACCCTGCGCGTCGGTGAGCACCTGAGCCTCACCGTGGTCGCCTCGGCGCTCGTCGCGGTCCTCGCGATCCCGACCGGCATCCTGCTGAGCCGCACGCGGTCGAAGGCCCTGCGCGTCACGATCCTCGGGATCGCGAACGTCGGTCAGGCCACCCCTGCCGTCGGCGTCGTGATCCTCCTCGCGATCGTCTGGCAGACCGGCTACACGACGGCGCTCGTCGCCCTCGTCATCTACGCCTTCCTGCCGGTGCTGCGCAACACGATGATCGGTCTCCAGCAGGTCGACGCGAACGTCCGAGAATCGGCGCGCGGCATGGGTATGACCCCGAACCAGGTGCTCGTGCGCATCGAGCTGCCGCTCGCCCAGCCGGTCATCCTCGCTGGCCTCCGCACCTCGCTCGTGTTCTGCGTCGGTGTCGCGACGATCGCCACCTTCATCAACGCCGGCGGCCTCGGCGACATGATCGTGAACGGTTTGAAGCTGCAGCGCTTCCCCGTCCTCATCGTCGGTGCCGTCCTCGTCGCCTGCATCGCCCTCCTCATCGACTGGATCGCCGGTCTCGCCGAGGACCTCCTCAAACCGAAGGGCATCTGAGCCCACTCCACCCCACCCCCACCGCCCCTCGACACCCTCGGGGAGCGAACACCCACCAAGGAGCACGCAATGAAGCAACGCACCACTCTCGCGCTGATCGGTCTCGCAGCCGTCGGCGCCCTGGCCCTGTCAGCCTGTTCGGGCGGCGGCGGCGCGGCGGCCGGTAGCAAGGGCGAGGAACTCGACGGCCTCACCGGCGACATCGGCGCCAAGGACTTCTCCGAGCAGTTCATCCTCGCCCACCTCACGAGCCAGCTCCTCAACGCACACGGCGCGGACACCGAGGCGAACACGAAGCTCGTCGGGTCGGCGAACGTGCGGGCGGCGCTCGAGAACGACGAGTTCCTCGGCTACTGGGAGTACACCGGCACCTCGTGGATCACCTACAACGGCAACACGGCACCCGTGCAGGGCGCTGAGGCGCAGTTCGCTGCGACGAAGGAGGCTGACGCGAAGAACGGCATCGCCTGGCTCGACCCGGCACCGCTCAACAACACCTACGCCTTCGCGATCCGCTCCGACAAGGCGAAGGAGCTCGGTGTGACGTCGCTCAGCGACATCGCCTCGCTGCCCATCGACGAGCAGACGTTCTGCATCGAGAGCGAGTTCTCCACGCGTGACGACGGCTGGCCGGGGCTGAAGGCCGCGTACGGTCTGGACGTCCCGGACTCGAACGTCGCCCTGCTCGACACCGGCGTCATCTACACGGCCACGCAGAAGGGCGACGACTGCAACTTCGGTGAGGTCTTCCAGACCGATGGCCGTATCAAGGCACTCGACCTCACGGTGATGGAGGACGACAAGGAGTTCTTCCCCGTCTACCAGGGCGCGTTCACGCTCAAGCAGAAGACGCTCGACGAGTACCCGGAGATCGCCGACGTGCTCGCCCCGCTGTCTGAGCTGCTGACGACGGAGGAGATGCAGAAGCTGAACGCCCTCGCCGACGTCGACGGTGAAGACCCCGAGGACATCGCCACCGACTGGCTCACTGAGCAGGGACTCATCTGATGAGCGCGGGTCTCCAGAACAGCGTCCAGATCGGCGAGAGCTTCATCGGTGAGGGCGCGAACGCCGCGCACATCAACACGGTGCTCGGTCACCGCGACGGGCCGGCGGGGACGGCGTGGGCGACCGCGCTCGCGTCGCCCAGCCAGGGGCACGTCCCCTTCGTCGCGGTGCTGCGGCCCTCCCTGCCGGTGAAGCCGCTGACCCTGTTCGTCACGAAGGCCGCCCCGGCGTCCGACGAGCACGGTCTGCTGATCTGGGGACCCGCGCAGGCCGGTGTCGCTGCCGGTGTGGCCGACGCCCTGGCCGACGGCGTCATCACCGCGGAGCAGGCGGACACCCACGTGGTGATCGCCGCCGTGTGGGTGAACCCGTCGGCCGACGACGCGGATGCGGTGTACCAGCACAACCGCACGGCGACGCGCACGGCCCTCGGCAACGGTGCTGCATCGCTGCCAGAGACCTCCGAGGTGCTCGCCGCCCGCGACGCTCCGTCGAACCCGTTCTACACGCCGACGCCGACGTCGAGGGGCTGACCGTCCATGCAGATCACCGCCATCCGGCTCACCCGGATGAACCTCCCGCTCGACCCACCGTTCCGTGCAGCCTGGGATCCGATCCCACGCACCGACTTCGCCGCCACGCTGGTGACGGTGGAGACCGACGCCGGCGTGGTCGGGTACGGCTCCGGCGACACGATGGACGGGTTCGAGGCCTACGAGCACCTGTTCCTCGGCACCGACCCGCTCCAGATCCTGAACCAGGTCCGCCGGATCGAGACGGTCAACTTCCACGGCGGTCGCTACTGGCCGCTCGAGGCGGCGCTCTGGGACATCATCGGCCAGGTCGCCGGGCTCCCCGTCAGCGTCCTCTTCGGCGGTGCGCGCGACCGGCTCCCCGCCTACGCGTCGAGCGGTGAGCTGAAGGCCCCGGCCGAGCGCGCCGAATCGGTGCTCGCGGCTCGGGAGGCAGGCTTCCGCGCCGTGAAGATCCGCATCGCCCGTGACCGGTTGTCCGAGGGTGTGGCCGCGGTCCGGGCCGCTCGCGAAGCCGTCGGCGACGACTTCGACCTCATGGTCGACCTCAACCAGATGTGGCGCATGTCCGGCGACATCGAGGCGGCGCTCCCGTTGGCGAGGGTGCAACGCCTCGCCGCGGAACTCGCCGAGCTCGGCGTGCTGTGGCTCGAGGAGCCGCTGCCGCAGGCCGACGTCGCCGGAGCGAAGCGCGTTCGCGCGCAGACCGGCATCCAGGTGTCCGGCGGCGAGATGGTGCGCAGCCTCGGCGAGATGATGGCACTCATCGAGGCAGACGCGTTCGACATCTATCAGCCGGACGTCGCCCTCGCCGTCGGGATGCACCGGGCTCGTCAGGTCGCGGAGTCCGCGAACCTCCGACACCGGCTCTTCACGCCGCACACCTGGAGCAACGGGCTCGGTCTCCTCGCGAACCTGCACGTCGCAGCGGGCGTCGATGCCGGACCCTACCTGGAGTTCCCCTACGACCCGCCCGGCTGGACCCCCGCACGCCGCGACTTCTTCATGAAGCCGCTCGAGATCGACGCCGACGGCATGCTCGCCGTGCCCGACGCGCCGGGCCTCGGTGTCGAGATCGACTGGGACGCCGTCGCCCGATTCACCGTCTGACCGGCCCTGCCGGACCCCGAACCGCAGTTTGCAGAAACGAGAACGATCATGACTTCGCCCGCTCCGACCACCGAAGCACCGACCACGGCTGCTCAGCCGCTCACCGTCGGCTTCATCGGCCTCGGCAACATGGGCTCCGGGATGACCCGGAACCTGCAGGCGGCCGGCTTCCCGCTCGTCGTCAACGACATCCGTCGGGAGTCCGCCGAAGCGCTCCTCGCCGACGGAGCCAGCTGGGCCGACACCCCGGCCGAGGTCGCTGCGGCGAGTGACGTCGTCATCACGATGCTGCCGACACCGCGTCACGTCGACGCGGTGGTGAACGGACCGACCGGGATCCTCGCGGGCATCGCCGACGGTGGAACGTGGATCGACATGTCGACGTCCGTGCCAGAGGTCGCGAACCAGGTGCGGGAGGCGACCGCCGCCCGCGGCCTCCACATCCTCGACGCGCCGGTGAGCGGGATGTCGGTGGGTGCGGCGAACGGCATGCTGCAGATCTTCGTCGGTGGAGACGCCGCCGACGTCGCACGGCTCCGTCCCGTCCTCGAGGCGATGGGCGACCCCGAGCGGATCCTCCACGTGGGCGGACACGGTGCGGGCTACGCGGTCAAGCTGATGATCAACCAGCTGTGGTTCTCCCACCTCGTCGCGACGGCCGAGGTGCTCAGCATCGGGGTGAAGGCCGGCGTCGACCTCGGCGTCCTGCGCGAGTCGATCATCGCGAGCCCTGCCAACAGCAACTTCGTGCAGAACGACGTCCTGTCGATCCTCGACCACGGTGATTACGACGAGGGCTTCGCCATCGCGCTCGCCTGCAAGGACCTGGGGCTCTCGATCGACCTCGCCCGCTCCGTCGGCGTCCCCGCCGAACTCTCGGGGCTCGTCGAGCAGATCTACCGCCGAGCCCGCGCCCAGTACGGCGACCGTGCGGGGGAGATGACCCCCGTGAAGCTCTACGAGGATCTCATCGGCACCGAGCTCCGCCTCGGCCCCGACCAGTCCTCCGCGGCCTGACCGACGACCCGAACCCCTGCGAAAGGACCGCACATGACCATCCTCGACAGCGAGGCGCCCGCCGTCCTCATCGGCGACCTCGACGACACGAGCCGCGCCGGCGATGAGCGGGCGCTCCTCGCGAGCCTCCCCACCGGCATCCTCATCGACGGGGTCTGGCGTGCGTCCTCGGACGGTTCGACCTTCGCGGTCACCGACCCGTCGAACGGCCTGACGCTCCTGGAGATCGCCGACGCGACGCCGGAGGACGGTGAGGCCGCGCTGGCGGCCGCGCACACCGCTCAACGCGAATGGGCACGGACCGCTCCCCGCGAGCGTGCCGAGATCCTGCGGCGGGCGTTCGACCTCGTCACCGCCCGCGCCGACGACTTCGCCCTGCTCATGACCATGGAGATGGGCAAGCCGCTCGCCGAGGCGCGCGGTGAGGTCGCTTATGGTGCGGAGTTCCTGCGCTGGTTCTCCGAGGAGGCCTCACGGGTCTCCGGTCGGTACGCGACGGCGCCCGACGGCAAGTCCCGTCTGCTCGTCACGAAGCGCCCGGTCGGCCCCAGCCTCTTCATCACCCCGTGGAACTTCCCGCTCGCGATGGCGACGCGGAAGATCGCCCCGGCCATCGCCGCCGGGTGCACGATGGTGCTGAAGCCTGCGGCGCTGACCCCGCTCACCTCCCTGCTGTTCGCGACCGTCCTGCAGGAGGCCGGCCTCCCGGCCGGAGTCCTCAACATCGTGCAGACCACGCGCGCCGGTGCCGTGACCGGACCGCTCATCCGCGACCCGCGGCTCAAGAAGCTGTCGTTCACGGGCTCCACCGGCGTCGGCACGCGGCTGATCGCCGATGCTGCGCAGCAGGTGCTGCGGGTGTCGATGGAGCTCGGGGGGAACGCCCCGCTCATCGTGTTCGAGGATGCCGATCTCGATCAGGCGGTCGAAGGGGCCATGCTCGCGAAGCTCCGGAACGGCGGCGAGGCGTGCACGGCGGCGAACCGGCTGATCGTCCACGAGTCGGTGCTCGAAGACTTCACCGCCCGTCTCGTGGAACGCATGCAGGCGCACACCGTCGCACGTGGGACCGCTCCCGCGTCGAAGATCGGTCCGCTCGTGGACGAGGGGACGCGCGCGAAGGTGCACGAGCTCGTCTCGGATGCCGTCGCCGCGGGCGCGACAGTCGCACTCGGCGGCCGTGCCGTGCCGGGCCCCGGGTGGTTCTACGAGCCGACCGTGCTCACCGGGTTGCCGGCCGACGCGCGCATCCTGCACGAGGAGATCTTCGGGCCGGTCGCGCCGATCATCTCCTTCAGCTCGGAGCAGCAGGCGATCGAGCTTGCGAACGACACCGATTTCGGACTCGTCGCGTACGCGTTCACGAAGGACCTCGCCCGTGGCCTGCGGCTCTCCGAGGAACTCGACGTGGGCATGTTCGGGCTCAACACCGGCATCGTCTCGAACCCCGCAGCGCCGTTCGGCGGCGTGAAGCAGTCTGGCCTCGGCCGCGAGGGAGGGTTCGAGGGGATCGACGAGTACCTGGAGACCCGGTATGTGGGCATCGCCGATCCGTTCGCCGGCGGCGCGGCATGACCCTCGACCGACCCGCTCCAGCCTCGGCCTCCGATGGGACGCGGGCGTCGAGTCGTAGGCTGGCGAGATGACTGAGGATGAGCGGGCACCCCGGCGGAACTCCTCGGGGCTCGCACGCGACGTCGAGATCCTCGAGGTGCTCGGCGGTGTGGAGGCCGACCGCGGCAACGGCCTCGGCGTCATGCGCATCGCGCAGCTCACGGGGCGCGACAAGTCGATCATCTCGCGCAGCCTCGCGACGCTGTCGGAGGCAGGCCTGGTGGATCGGGACGTGGAGACGCGCACCTACCGCCTCGGCAGTCGGATCTTCTCGCTCGCCGCGCGCACCCTGGAGTCGACGCTCGCCTCCGAAGCGCGCATGCATCTGCGACGTATCGCTCGGGCGACGCGCGAGACGACCCACCTGTGCGTGCTGCGTGGCGGCAACGTGCTCACCCTGCAGAGCGAGCTCAGCCCGCACGAGGTGCGGAGCACCGGCTGGGAGGGCATCCTGACCGCCGCCTGGCGCACGCCGTCCGGCCGCGTGCTCATCAGCGACTGGGACCGTGGATCGCTGGCGGCCTGGTACGCCGAGCACGGGCAGGACCGCCCTGTCGTCGGGCCCCTCGACCCCTCTATGGCGGCGGCCGGGTTCCAGGTGCTCGAAGCGCCACCGCTCGAGAAGGCGATGGTGCGCGACTTCGATTCACTGCTCGTCGAGCTGCAGCGCATCCGGGAGCGCGGGTACGCGACACTCGACGAGGAGCTCGAGCGCGGGGTCGTCGGGGCTTCGGCGCCGATCGTCGACTTCTCGGGACGGATCATCGCCGCGATCAACGTCAGTGCCCCCAAGGAGCGCATCGGCGGCCAGCTCGACAAGCTGGGGCTCTACGTCGCGGGCGCGGCGGCAGAGCTCTCGCAGCACCTCGGTGCGGTCGGGGTGCCGGCGAGACCGCTCTAGCCCGATCGGGCTGCTTGTACACAAACTGATGTGCTAACATCCCAAGTACATCCGAATATCGACCAGCCTTCTGGGGCTGGTAGTCACTCAGAACTCAGAGAACAGTGGCCCACAGACGCTTCAGGCGTCAGGGCTCGCTGTTCTCTTTTTTTGTCTCCGAATCCTCTGTCCGAAACGTCAACCCACGAAGGAGTGGTCATGAGCAAGGCACGTCGCCTGACCTCGTTCCTCATCCTGTCGATGACCGGTGGTGTCATCTTCCAGGTGGCGTACATCCGCTTCGTCTTCCTCGCCGACACGGCGCACGCCCTCGACCTCACGATCCAGCAGTACGGCGAGATCACGTCGGTGTTCGGCGCCGTCGCCGTCGTCGGCTACTTCTGCGGCGGCTGGTTCGCCGACCGCTTCTCGCCCAAGCTGCTGATCGTCATCGCGCTCGCCGGAACCGGTCTCGTCGACCTCTACCTGGCGACCGTGCCCGGAGTCGTCGGCGTCCTCATCGGCCACATCCTCTTCGCCGTGTTCGGCACCGGCCTGTACTGGTCCGCGCTCGTCAAGTCGATCAGTCTCCTGGGCTCACCCGCCGAACAGGGCAGGCTCTTCGGGTTCCTGGAGGGCACCCGCGGCCTGACGTCGACGATCATCGGCTTCATCGGGTCGGCCATCGTCGCCGGGGCCATCGTCGCGAGTGACGGTGTGCTCACCATGATCCGCATCTACGGCGTGCTCTGTCTGGTCTTCGCGGTGCTCGTCCTCCTCGCCGTCCGCCAGGACCGCAGCGCTGTCGACGCCGCTGAACGTCAGGCCGTCTCGCTGCGGGAACTCCTGGCTGCTGCGCGCAACCGGTACACCTGGCTCATCGGCGGCACCATCATGATGATGTACTGCTTCTACACGCTGCTCGGCTACCTCAGCCCGCTGCTGCAGAACAACTTCGGCGTCGCGGCCGTGTTCATCGGCGTGATCGGCGTCGTCCGCACCTACGTGTTCCAGTTCGTCGCAGGGCCGGTGGGCGGCATCGTCGTCGACCGCGTCACGCACAGTGCGCCACGGTTCCTCCGATGGACCTTCGTCCTCGCGGGCGTCTGCGCCCTCGGCTACCTCGTGCTGCCGCACGACCCGGACCTCGTCTGGATCGCCGTCGCCCTGATGCTCGTGCTGAGTCTCGCGGTCTTCACCGCCCGTGGCGTGTACTGGGCCACCGTCGGCGAGGTCGAGGTCCCGGTCGCCCAACGCGGTGGAGTCATCGGGCTCGCCTCCGGCATCGCCTACCTCCCCGACGCGTTCCTCCCGGCCATCGCGGCCTGGTGGATCGGCGATCCGGCGAACGACGTGCCACAGCAGGGAGGCGGCTACACCTCGATGTTCGTCTTCCTGGTCGTCGCGGCCGCCGCCGGCTTCGTCCTCACCACCCTGACCATGCGCACCAGGGCACGCGACACCGCCCTGCGTGCCGAAACCGCCGAGGTCCTCGAGATCCTCGAACCCACCACCCCCACCCGAAAGGACTGACCTCATGCAGATCACCGACTTCTCACTCGACCTGTTCTCCCTCGCCGGCAAAGTGGCCATCGTCACCGGGGGCAACTCCGGACTCGGGCAGGCGTTCTCGCTCGCGCTCGCGAAGGCCGGCGCCGACGTCTTCGTGCCGAGCGTCATGGACGACGACGGCACCACCCGCCGCCTGATCGAGGCCGAGGGACGCCGCTACGAGTTCCTCGAGATCGACATCACCGGCGACGACGCACCGCAGCGCATCATCGACACGGCCATCGAGCGCCTCGGCGGGCTCGACATCCTCGTGAACTCAGCCGGGATCTGCAAGCTCGCCACGGTCGAGGAGTTCGGCCGTGCGGAATGGGACCCGATGATCGCGATCAACCTCACCGCGCCGTTCGCGCTCGGTCATGCGGCCTCGGCGCACTTCATCAGGCAGCGCTCCGGCAAGATCATCAACATCGCCTCGCTGTTCGCGTTCCTCGGTGGACAGTGGTCGCCCGCGTACGCCGCCACGAAGCACGGCATCGTCGGCTTCACGAAGGCGTACTGCGACGAGCTCGCGCAGTACAACGTGCAGGTCAACGCGATCGCGCCCGGCTACTTCGCCACGGCCATCACCACGGCGACCCGCGCGAACCCTGAGACGAACCAGCGGGTGCTCGACCACATCCCCGCCGGGCGCTGGGGTGACGTCGCCGACCTCATGGGCGCGACGGTCTTCCTCGCCTCGCGCGCATCCGACTACGTCAACGGCCACACGCTCACCGTCGACGGCGGCTACCTCGTCCGGTGACACCGCTCGTCCCACTGATCTGAACACCCTCTGGAAGGAACGCCACCCATGATCAACTCCATCGCCACCCTCGACCGCGCCGACATCCTCGCCGGTCTCGTCGACCTCGTCGGCAGCAGCAAGATCAGCACCGACGAAGCCGAACTCAAGGACGCCAGCGTCGACCGCTTCAAGAAGTACCAGTCCGTCCACGGCATCTACGACGCGCCGACCCCCGTCGCGATCGTCTTCGCGGAGTCCACCGACGACGTCGCAGCCGTGCTGCGCTTCGCGAACGACAACCTCGTCAACGTCGTGCCGCGCACGGGACGCACCGGCACCGAGGGCGGCCTCGAGACGAGCGTCGTCGACACCATCGTGCTCGACGGCTCGCGCATGAAGGCCGTCCTGAACATCGACGAGGAGAACATGCAGGTCACCGTGCAGGCCGGTGTCCAGCTGCAGGTGCTCGAGGACCAGCTGCGTGAGCGCGGCCTCACCACGGGGCACTCGCCGCAGTCGAAGCCGCTCGCCCAGTACGGCGGACTCGTCGCGACACGCTCCATCGGCCAGTTCTCCACCCTCTACGGCGCCATCGAGGACATGGTGCAGGGCGTCGAGGCGGTCTTCCCCGGCGGCGACGTACGCCGTATCAAGAGCGTCCCGCGTCGTGCCGCCGGCCCCGACATCAGGCACATCGTCATCGGCAACGAGGGCGCACTCTGCTTCATCACCGAGGTCACCGTGAAGGTGTTCAAGTACCAGCCGGAGAACAACGAGTTCCACGGCGCCCTCGTCGACGACATGCGCACCGGTATCGCCATCCTCCGTGAGGTCATCACGAACGGCTTCCACCCCTCCGTCGTCCGCCTGTACTCGCCGGAGGACGCGAAGCAGCACTTCGCGCACTTCTCGAACGACAAGTGTGTCGTCGTGTTCGTGGCAGAGGGGCCGGCAGGCATCGTGAAGGCCACCAGCGAGGAGATCCGTCGGGTCATCGGCAAGCACCACCACGAGACGGTCGACCCGGCGCTCATCGAGGCGTGGTTCGACAACCTGAACTGGGGCCAGGACAAGATCGACGCTGAGAAGCGCGTCATGCTCGAGTCGAAGCACCTCGGCTACACCACCGAGGTGTCCGCGGACTGGTCCGCCGTCGGCGACGTGTACGACGCGGTCCTGCGCCGCATCCGGGAGGAGTACCCGCACGCGGCAGACCTCACGATGCTCGGTGGGCACTCTTCCCACAGCTACCAGACCGGCACCAACATGTACTTCGTGTACGACTACCGGATCGACTGCTCACCCGAGGAGGAGATCGAGAAGTACCACATCCCGCTCAACGCGATCATCGTCGAGGAGGCGCTCCGTCACGGTGGTTCGATGGTGCACCACCACGGCATCGGCAAGTACCGTACGCCGTGGACGCTCGAGGAGCACGGCACCGCGTACCCGATCCTCGCGGCGCTCAAGACGGCGTTCGACCCGAACGGCATCATGAACAAGGGCACCATCTTCCCGGCTGCCGGAGCGATTCAGCCGGCCGCCGAGAACGCCGGTTCCGCGGCATCCGTCCGCTGATCCATCACCCCGTCCACCGCTGAACCCGTCCGACTGGAATCACCATGGCCCGCTACCTCATCGGCATCGACAACGGCTCGCAGTCGTCGAAGGTCACGATCTTCGACGAGCACGGCGTCGCTGTCAGCGAGGGCCGTGTGGCGCTCCGGCAGAACAGCACGCCGACACCCGGGGTGGTGGAGCACCCCGAGGACGACCTCTGGGACTCCATCGCCGGAGCCTGCCGGATCGCTTTGGAGGGCTTCGGCGGCGACCGGGCCGACATCGTGGGTGTCGGACTCTGCACCATCCGGTTCTGCCGGGCGATGCTGCGCCCGGACGGTTCGCTCGCTCAACCGGTGCTCAGCTGGATGGACGCGCGGGTGGGGCGGCCGTTCACCCCGGAGCACGAGGACATCCGGTGGGTGACGACCTCCTCCGGGTACATCACCCACCGGCTGACCGGTGTCTTCCGCGACACGGCCGCGAACTACCAGGGTGTGTGGCCGATCGACACCGGGCGTTGGTCCTGGTCCGATGACGACGAGGCGTATGCCCGTACCGGCATGTCTCGCGAGATGCTGTTCGAGCTCGTGCAGCCGGGTGACGTCCTCGGCGAGGTCACCGCCGCTGCCGCTCGGGCAACGGGGTTGCCGGAAGGTCTGCCGGTCGTGGCGACCGCGAACGACAAGGCGGTCGAGGCGCTCGGCTGCGGGCTGCTCGAACCGACGACCGTGCTCCTCTCGCTCGGCACCTACATCGCCGGCATGTCGGTCGGCGACCGCGACATCAGCACCGGCTCGGCGTTCTGGACGAACTTCGGGTCGGAGCCGGGCCGCTACCTGTACGAGAGCGGCGGCATCCGTCGCGGCATGTGGACCGTCAGTTGGTTCCGCGACCTCCTCGGCGAGGCGACCGCGGCTGCCGCTGAGGCTGCCGGGGAGCGCGTCGAGGACGTCCTGAACCGGGAGGCGACGAGCGTCCCCGCCGGCTCTGACGGGCTCCTGACCGTGCTCGACTGGCTCGCTCCCTCGGACGCGGTGTTCCGGAAGGGCTCGATCCTGGGCTTCGACGGCCGCCAGGGCCGAGCGCACGTGTACCGGTCCATCCTCGAGGGCATCGCGCTCACCATGCGGGCGCGCGTCGGAGAGATGGCGGCAGAGCTCGGCACCCCGTACGAGCGCGTCGTCGTCTCCGGCGGTGGGTCGTCATCGGACCTCATGCTGCAGATCCTGGCCGACGTCTTCCAGGTGCCCGCGGTGCGGACCATCGGCGAGAGCGCCGCCGGGCGTGGCGCGGCGATCTGCGCCGCGGTCGCGACCGGGGTGCACGCCGACTTCGCGAGTGCCGTCGCCGCGATGGTCAGCGAACGCGACCGCTTCGAGCCGAATCCGGAGCACGCCGCGATCTATGCGGCGCTCGGGCCGGTCCACGCATCGGTCACGGAGCAGACCGACGTGATCTACCGACAGACGGCGGCGATCGTCGGCTGACCGGTCGTCACATCGACCACACGTCGCGGTTCGATGACGCGACGGCCAATGCCCCGGCGCCCAGGGCCGCCATGACGTCGGCCTTGTCGCAGACCAGACCACCCGCGATGAGCGGTACGTCGAGGTCCTCGCGGAGCCAGGAGATGACGCGCGGCATGCACCCGGGCAGGATCTCGACGAGGTCGGGCTTCGGCTGCCCGACGACACGAGGCATCTGGTGGTAGGAGAAGGAGTCGACGAGGAAGAACCGGTGCACGGCCAGGAGGCCTGCGGTCTTCGCCGCACGGATGAGGTTCGTCTTCGTCGACAGCACACCGTCGACCTCGGTCCGGGTGGCGAGCCAGGTGACGACCACATCGCGCGTGGCGAACCCGTCGATGAGGTCGACGTCGACGAGCACCGTCTTCCCGGCCGCCTTGCAGCGCGCGATGATGTCGGCGATGTCGACGATGGAACCGAACAGCAGGAAGACCACGCGATGTTCGGACGCGAGCACCTCGTCGAGTGCCGCACCGTCCTTGACGCTGGTGACGACGGGGTCGTCGCGCAGGAGCTCGACCAACTCGCCCGTCGTGGCTCGGCGCATCGTCTCAGTCATGCGCCAATTCTCCCTCGGATCCCTGAGCACGACCACCGAGCCGCACTCCGGAGGGCGTCCGGTCCGCTCCCTCTGCCTGCCGAAGGGTCCTGCGCGCTATGGTCGTCACCATGATCAGGTTCCTGTGGAGCATCGCCGTCAGTCTCATCAGCTCCGTCCTCGGGCTCCTGATCGCCGCATGGCTGATCCCGGGGGTGAGTCTCTCGGTCAGCGGGTTCATCATCGCGGTGATCGTGTTCACCATCGCCCAGGGCATCCTCGGCCCGTTCGTGTTCAACGTCGCCCGCCAGTACGCCTCGGCGATCCTCGGTGGGATCGGCCTCGTGACCACGCTCATCTCCCTGTTCATCGCGTCGATCTTCCCCGGCGGGCTGCGCATCGACGGGGTCCTCGCGTGGGTGCTCGCACCGCTCGTGGTCTGGATCGTGACCGCGCTCGGTGGCTGGATCCTCGGGTACTTCCTCATCAAGCGCCGCTTCGGCGACAAGGCGGAGAAGCGCCGGAAGGGCTGACCGCCCCGACGCGACTGCCATCGATCACCGCGCACGCGAGCGGCCGTCACCGCGTGCGGTGGACGACGGGACAGGCCGCGGATCAGCGACCGGACGCGAGGGCGGCGGCGAGCTCCACGCGGCTCGCGACGCCGACCTTGCGGAGCACGTTCGCGATGTGGAACTTCACCGTGTTCTCACTGATCGTGAGCACCTGGGCGATGGCGCGGTTGCGCGCACCGCTCGCCGCGAGTTCGGCGACGCTCCACTCTCGGTCGGTGAGCGCCGACGCCGCACCCGCGCGGGTCTGGGACACCGGTGGTGGATCGAGCGGGAGCGTCACCTGGAGTTCGGAACCCCAGCCGGGCGTCGCCTGAACGTTGAGGCTGCCGCGGAGCGCGGTCACCCTCGCGCCGAGCTGCTGCACACTCGGGGTGTCGGCGGACAACTCGCCCGGACCGTCGTCGCGGATGCCGATGAGGAGGTTGCTGCCGTCGCAGTCCCACTGCACCCGGACGCGTCCGATGGCCGACTGCTCCACGAGGGCGAGCACGGTGCCTCGGACGATCGCGCGGCCGGCGTGCGCGACCTCGCCGGGCAGGGCCCGCCCGTCGACCGGTGGCTCGATGAACTGCACCTCCGGTCCGCCGAACCGGGCGAGCGGGCGGAGGTCCTCCTTCAGCCTGGCGAACGCTCGTCCGACGGGTTCCTCGGCGAGTTGGCGGTCGCGGTCGGTCACGGCGCGCAGTTCGACCATGGCCGCCGAGGCGAGTTCGGTGACCGCGCGTCGCGCATCCTCCGCCGTCGTCTGGCGCGAACGGGTGATCGCGAGGATCGATTCGAGGGTCGTCGCGTGGGCGTCGGTGAGTTCCGCGATCGCACCCGCTCGTTCGCTCGACGCGGTGCGTGAATCGCGCAGGTAGTCGGGCGCGGCTGTCGCGACCTGCTGGCGGATGTCGGCGGCCACGATCTCCCACAGCGCGCCGATGAGGCGGTCGTCCACCGGGCCCTGCGGGTCGGTGAGCACGAGCAGTGCACCGGTCTCGGCGAGCCAGGCGACGATCGGCCGTTCCGCCCCGGCGATGACCGCGGTCGTGGGAAGCAGCACTGATGTCGGCGACCCCTCGTGAGCCGTGGTGTGGCGGCGGGGCGGCGTGACGCGGCGGACGTCGTCGAGCTCGGCGATCGTCACGCCGTCGATGATCGCCGGATCGCCGGCCTTCTTCTTCGGCCTGCCGGTGCAGTCCTCCGTGAAGATGACGAGCGCGGAGTGCGCGACGACGGGTTCGAGCACGGTGGAGAACGCCCCTGCGATCCGCAGGAGCGAGCTGGAGGCGATGGTGGCCAAGCCATGCAGCAGTTCGATCGGGTAGGCATCCGAGCGCTGATTCATGCCCGAACCCTACCCTATCCATGCTGAACCACCCGTTCGGGTAGGGAAGACCGTCCTCCTGGCCAGCGGTGCACCCACCCGGTCGGTCAGAGGATGGAGACATGTCCAGCACCACTGCGGCCCTCGCTGCCACGACCACCGTCCAGGGCGCTCTCGCCGCGATCGACGACGAGCTGCGTGGAACGGTCGCGAGCATCCTCGCCGCTGATCCGGCACCATTCGCCGCGGCTCTCGACCGGCTGCGCAGCGCCGAGCGGGTCTTCGTGCTCGGCGCCGGCCGCTCGGGGCTCGCACTGCGGATGACCGCGATGCGCCTCATGCATCTGGGACTCACCGTGCACGTCGTCGGGGAGACGACCGCACCCGCCATCGCCCGGGGTGACGCGCTGCTCGTCGCGAGTGGCTCCGGGACCACCTCCGGCATCGTCCGCTCCGCGACCACCGCCGTGTCGGTCGGTGCCGGTGTCATCGCGATCACGACCGCACCGGGCTCGCCGCTCGCGGAACTCGCGACCGAGACGATCGTCATCCCTGCCGCGCAGAAGACCGATCATCGCGGGTCGGTGTCGCTGCAGTACTCGGGCAGCCTGTTCGAGCAGGCGCTGATGCTGCTCGGTGACGCCTTCTTCCACGCGCTGTGGCAATCGGCCGGCACCAGCGCGGAGGAGTTGTGGCCGCGCCACGCGAACCTCGAGGAGTGATCCGCGGGTCGTCCGAACCGTTCCCTCGCCCTCTCCTTCCAGTCGTCCCCCCGTGCCGGGTATCCAACCGGCGCACTCCACCACCGAAAGAAAGCAGCACCGCATGAAGCTCCAGGTAGCCATGGACGTCCTCACCACTGAGGCAGCTCTCGAACTCGCCGGGAAGGTCGCACCCTACGTCGACATCCTCGAGCTCGGCACGCCGCTGATCAAGAGCGAGGGCCTGCGCGCCATCACCGCGGTGAAGAGCGCCCACCCCGACAAGATCGTCTTCGCCGACCTGAAGACGATGGATGCCGGTGAGCTCGAAGCCGACATCGCGTTCTCCGCGGGCGCCGACATCGTGACGGTCCTCGGCACCGCTGGCGACAGCACCATCGTGGGTGCGGTGAAGGCTGCGACCGCGCACGGCAAGGCCGTCGTCGTCGACCTCATCGGTGTCGCCGACAAGGTGAAGCGTGCACAGGAGGTCACGGGCCTCGGCGCTGCGTTCGTCGAGATGCACGCGGGTCTCGACGAGCAGGCGGAGCCGGGCTTCACCTTCCAGACGCTCCTCACCGACGGTGAGACCGCTGCCGTCCCGTTCTCCGTCGCCGGTGGTGTCACCGTGTCGACGATCGCCTCCGTGCAGCGGGCCGGTGCGCAGGTCGCCGTCGCGGGTGGAGCCATCTACTCCGCCGCCGACCCCGCAGCTTCTGCGGCAGCCCTGCGGGCAGCCATCACGGTCTAGTTCCCCCTGGGCCAGCGCGGTGCGCTGGACCGAGCGCGCCCCTGTGGCGCGAGCGCGGGTCTCCGGAGACCCGCGCTCGCGCCACAGGGGCGCTGCCGTGGCGGTCCGCCCGGGCTCGGTCGAGCGCACCGCGCTGACGCGACCGCCGGACGAGTGAATGCCGAGCGATGTCTGGGTTTCGCAGGTCCTCGCTGCATACTGGGCTGACGAGGTGACGACGCCTCGGCGCACCACGGTGTGCAGCACCGACCAGGAGGCACACACATGGCGCCCGAATCCCCAGCACCACGGCCCATCGTCGAGACCACGGCCGGCCGCGTCCGCGGTACCACCCGACCCGACGGGTCGACGGCCTTCCTCGGCATCCCCTTCGCCGAGCCCCCGTTCGGTGAGCGTCGGTTCCAGGCACCCGTCCCGAAGGCGCCCTGGGACGGCGTCCTCGACGCCGAGACTTTCGGCGCAACCCCGCAGCGCAAGGCACTCGCCGAGATCACCACCATCCCCGAACCGTCGATCCCGGGGGACTCCACCCTCAATGTCAACGTCTTCACCCCGCAACCGCGCCCGGCCACGGGCGGTGACGGGCTCCCGGTCCTCGTCTGGATCCACGGTGGTGGCTTCGTCGCCGGATCTCCCGCAAGCCCCTGGTACGACGGCCGCGCCTTCAACCGCGACGGCGTGGTGACGGTGACCGTGTCGTACCGCCTCGGTTTCGACGGCTTCGGCTGGTTGCCTGACGCGCCGGCGAATCGCGGCGTGCTCGACTGGATCCTCGCGCTCGAATGGGTGCGGGACAACATCTCGGCGTTCGGTGGTGATCCGACGCAGGTGACCATCGCCGGGCAGTCCGCCGGTGGCGGGTCGGTCATGACACTTCTCACCATCCCCTCGGCCCGACATCTGTTCGATCGGGTGATGTGCGTGTCCGGGGTCCCCGCTGACGTGCCGCTCGCCGACGCACGCGCTCGCACGGAACGACTGGCCGAGCACCTCGGAGTCCCGGCCACCGCGGCCGGTCTCGCGAGCGTCTCGGAGCGCGAGCTGATCGAGGCGCAGGGGTTCGAGCTCGTTCCGGGCGGGGCGGACGACGCGGAGTCGGTGCTGCGTTCGATGACGTCGATGAACGGACGCCTCGGCCTCGGTCCGGTGGTCGACGGCGAGCTGATCGTCGACACCGTCGAGGCCGGTTTGGCTGCCGGTCGAGGCGCTGACAAGCCGCTCGTCGTCGGTGCGACGCGGGAGGAGTTCGCCGGGTTCTTCTCCTCGCGACTCGACGATTTCGCCGAGCTGGAGCCCGCCGGCGCTGTGGTGCTCATGGGCGCCTCACCGGCGGTCGCGGAGGAGTATGCCCGGACGTCGCCCGGAGAGCCGACGGGGATCGTCGCCGGGCGGTACCTGAGCGACGTCATGTTCCGAGCGCGCATCCTCCCGTGGCTGGCGCTCCGTGGCGATGCGCCGACGTGGGCGTACGACTTCGTCTGGCGCTCCGCGGTGACCGGGATCGCGGAGCACTGTCTCGACGTCCCGTTCCTGTTCGACGTGCTCGACGATCCCGACGTCACGCGCGTCGCCGGCCCGAACCCGCCGCAGGAGCTCGCGGACCGCGTCCACGGAGCAGCGGTGTCGTTCGTGCGCACAGGGCGGCCGGGATGGGAGACGTCCGGTCGGCTCGCCGAGCACGTCGAGGTCTTCGACGCCGCGGGTGCGTCGCCGGTCGAGCCGTTCGCCGGAGCGCGCGTGCTCGCGCAGGCGGCGCGGACGGCCGCCGTCGGGCGGTAGTCGATCAGCCGAGTGCGGTCCAGGCCTCCCCGAGTCCGGCTATCGGGCGTACGGTCGTGGCAGACAGGACGGAGACACACATGTCAGACCCACGCGACGAGATCCCGGACCCGATCGGAGACGCCAAGGAGGCGATCTCACGAGCGCTGCCCGACAACGCACCAGAGCGCGACGATCCGATGGCGGCCCCGAGTGATGACGACCCGCGCGTCGAGCCCGGCGACGGCGACCCCGCGGACCAGCCCGGTCTCCTCTGATCCGTCTGCAGGTGTGCCGGCGCGGTGCGCTGGGTCGAGTGCAGGTGAACCGGTGCCAGCGCACCGCGCTGGCACACGACACATGCGACACGCGACGCGCGCGTAGCGGAACCGGGGCTGCGGATGTCAACCCCCGAGACGGAATCTCCCAGCCCCCATACGGTTGGTGCAGTTCTGCGAAAGGAGCTGCACCATGAACATCCTGCTTATCATCGTCATCGTCATTGCGGTCGTTCTCGCCATCACCGGTGGTTTCGTCCAATCCCTCAACTTCCTGCTGTGGGTCGGACTCGTCCTGCTCGCGATCGCGATCATCGCGTTCTTGATCAGGACGATCACGGGACGCAAGAGCGTCTAGCACCAAGCTTCTCAGCACGGCGGAACGGCCGGGACCTCAGGGTCCCGGCCGTTCGTCATGTGTCCGTGAGCGCGGGCTGGTCAGCGCAGCGACGGATCGACACTCGCCCGACGGAGGATCGCGTCGGCGAACGCCCCGAACAGTCGGTCGCCGGCCTCTCGCACGGCCCCGGCGACTTCTCGGTACGCCGCCCGCAGCCGGAGAGCCTCTTCGGCCGCCGTTCCGTGCACGACGGGGAGGTCACGGAGCATCGACTCCTCCGTCAGCCACGCTCCGAGCATCTCCTCGTCGACCTCGAGGTGGAACTGCGTCGCGAACACCCGGTCGTCGATCCGGAACGCCTGGTTGGGCGTCGACGGCGAGCAGGCGAGCACGACGGCCCCTGGCGGCGCCTCGACGACGTCGCCGTGCCAGTGCAGCACCGGCAGCAGTTCTCCCGCGAGCCCCAGTTCGCTGTCCACGAGCAGCTCCACATCGCCGACGCCGACCTCGTGCGCCGCGGCCGAGTGCAGGGTGGCGCCGAGCGCCGTCGCGATGAGCTGATGCCCGAGGCACACCCCGAAGACCGGGATGCCGAGGACTGCGGCGTCGCGGACCAGTTGCGCCTCGAGACCGAGCCCCGGATGCTCGTCGACGTCGAGCGCTCCCATCGGTCCACCGAGCAGCACGAGGCCGTCGAATCCGGTGACCTCGCGCGAGGTCGGCAGTTCGGGGTCGTCGACGATGCAGTCGAGGGTCCAGTCGATGCCGGCGGCGGTCAGCACCTCACCGATGACCGCGGGCTGCTCCCATGGCACGTGCTGGAGGATGAGGACGTGCGGTCTGGTCATCTGGCGCCTCCCGGTCGAGGTGACGGTCGTCCGTCGCGGCGCGGAGCACGCGGGTGCCGTCGCCTTGCCAGCAGCGTAGCGAACGGCCCCGCCGAAACGCCCGGGTCCTGGCCGATACACTGGCACCGTGCTGCTCTCGGACCGTGACATCAAAGCTGAACTCGCCGCCTCGCGCATCGCGCTGGACCCGTACTCGCCGGAGATGATCCAGCCCTCGTCGATCGACGTGCGGCTCGACCGCTTCTTCCGTCTCTTCGACAACCACAAGTACCCCTTCATCGATCCCGCAGAGGATCAGCCGGAGTTGACGCGCCTCATCGAGACGCTGCCGGACGAGCCGTTCATCCTGCACCCGGGGGAGTTCGTGCTCGGCTCCACCTTCGAGCGCGTCACACTGCCGGACGACGTCGCGGCACGCCTCGAGGGCAAGAGCTCGCTCGGTCGCCTCGGCCTGCTCACGCACTCGACGGCCGGCTTCATCGACCCCGGTTTCACCGGGCACGTCACCCTGGAGCTCAGCAACGTCGCGACGCTGCCCATCAAGCTGTGGCCGGGGATGAAGATCGGACAGATGTGCTTCTTCCGTCTCACCTCGCCGGCGGAGCGCCCCTACGGTTCGAGCGAGTACAGTTCGAGGTATCAGGGACAGCGTGGACCCACCGCCTCCCGTTCCTTCCAGAACTTCCACCGGACCGACGTCGGCGAGACGCAGCGCTGAAGTCCGACTGAGGCGGTCCGTCCGCAGCCGTGGTGTGTGGTGGACCCGTAGAAAGGCTCCGCCATGAGCACGTCTGAGCGTCCCGACTTCGCCCGCGCCGTCGTGGCCCATGAGCCGACACCGCTGTACCCGCGCCGGATGGTGCGGTTCGGGCAGTTCGTCGGCTCGTGGAACGTGCACTCCCGTCGTCTGGACGAGCAGACCGGCGAGTGGGTCGAGTCCGACTTCCTCTGGCTCGTGTCGTACATCCTCGAGGGACGCGCGGTGCAGGACGTGCAGCTCGTCGCGAACGATGCCGAGCCGTCCGGGTACGAGACGTACAGCACCGCTGTCCGCGTCTACGACCGGGTGATGGGCGCGTGGCGCGTGAGCTACTTCGAACCACGACGTGGCGAGTTCTGCCAGCTCGTCGCGACGCCGCACCGCTCGGACGGGATCCGTCAGGACGGCACCCGCAACGACGACAAGCTCATCCGGTGGAACTTCAGTGCGATCACCGACGACTCCTACACCTGGGAGAGCTGGGTGTCCGACGATGAGGGCGCGACCTGGTGGCTGCAGGAGCACAACGAGGGTCGCCGCGTCGAGGGGTGACGGTGTCGCAGGGTCTGCGCGTGCGGCCCTGATCAGACTGCGGTGGCGAGGCGTTCCAGGAGGGACGCGAGCTGTTCGCGCTCCGCGGGACTGAACGACGCGAGGATGCCGTGCTCGGTGGCGAGGTGGTCGGGGAGCGCCTGCTCGATCACCGTCCGTCCCTCCGCGGTGAGTGCGACGACCGTCCCTCGGCCGTCCACCTCGCTCGGGCGGCGGGTGACGAGGCCGCGTTCGACGAGTTTGTTCACGCGCTGGGCGATGGCGCTGGAGGTGACCATCGACCAGTGCGCGAGGTCCTTCGGCGACAGCTCGTGTGGCGTCCCGGCGCGGAGCAGGGTCGCGAGGACGTCGAAGGACGCGCTGTCGAGTCCATGCTCGGCGAACGTCGCGCCGAGGCGGCTGTCGACGGCGCTCGCGGCGCGGGAGAGCCTGCCGATCACCGCCATGGGGGAGACGTCGAGGTCGGGTCGCTCGGCGTGCCACTGGGCGAGGATGTCGTCGACGCGGGTGTTCACGGTCCGATCGTAGCATTTCACTAAGCGGTGAGCTATTATTGCTCAGTGCTAAGCAATCAATTCCGGATCACCGCCGTGACCGCCATCGCCCCGATCACCTGGGGCACGACCTACCTCGTCACGAGCGAGCTCCTCCCACCAGGCCGGCCCCTGCTCGCCGCCGTCCTGCGCGCACTCCCGGCCGGCCTCCTCCTGCTCGCACTCACGAGGACCCTGCCGATCGGGTCATGGTGGTGGCGGTCACTGGTGCTCGGCACCCTCAACATCGGAGCCTTCTTCGCGCTCCTGTTCCTCGCCGCCTATCGGCTGCCCGGCGGGGTCGCCGCCACCATGGGGGCGATCGGACCGATCCTCGTCGCGGTCCTCGCCAGCCTGCTCGTCGGAGAACGGCTGACGCTGCGACGCGTGCTCGCGGGCGTGGCGGGCATCGGTGGCGTCGCGCTCATCGTCCTCCAGGCGGACGCGGCACTCGACCTCGTCGGCGTCATGGCGGCGCTCGCCGGAGCGGTGTCGATGTCGCTCGGTGCGGTGCTCAGCAAGCGGTGGGGGAGGCCCGAGCGGGCGAGACGATTCGGGAGGGCGTCGACCGGGCCGGTGCCCGGTCTCGCTGTGACCTCCTGGCAGCTCGTGGCCGGTGGGCTCGTCCTCATTCCGGTGCTGCTGCTCGTCGAGGGGCTGCCGAGTGGACTGCCGGATGCCACGGCCGTCAGCGGATACGCCTACCTCACCCTCGTCGGGACGGCGCTCGCCTACGCACTCTGGTTCCGAGGCATCGGTCTGCTGCCCGTCGGTTCAGTGTCCTTCCTGAGCCTGTTGAGTCCGGTCGTCGCGGTGTTCGCCGGCCTCTTCGTGCTCGGGGAGGCGCTCTCGCTCGGGCAGGTGCTCGGGGTCGCGGTCGTCGCCGCCTCGATCGTCGTGGTCTTCACCGCGCCGAACGTCCCAGCGAGACCCGCGCCCGGCAGTGCCACGCGCCCCACCTGACGCGCCCCGCCGCCTGGGGGTGTCCGAAGCCCCCGAGCGTCGACATACTGGGCATCATGAAGTTCCAGACCGTCATCGAACTGCAGGGCAACAACACCGGCATCCTCGTCCCGGACGCCGTGGTCGAGAGCCTGAACGCCGGCAAGCGCATCCCGGTCGTCGTCACCGTCGGCGACCTCACCTACCGCAGCACCGTGACGCCGATGGGTGGCAAGTACCTCATCGCGCTGAGCGCCGCGAACCGAGCCGCGGCCGGGGTCGCCGGTGGCGACGTGGTCGACGTGGAGCTCGAGGTGGACGACGCACCGCGGGTGTTCCCGCTCCCACCCGAGCTGGACGCCCTCATCGCCGACGATGCCGCTGCGCTCGCCGCGTACGACGCGCTGTCGTTCAGCAAGCAGCGTGCCCTCGCCGAGCCGATCGCGCTCGCGAAGACCGACGCGACGCGCGACAAGCGCATCGCCGCAGCCCTCGAGGCCCTCCGCGGCGCCTGACGCTCACTGACTCGCCCGAAACGGTTCCACATCGGGTCGATTCGGCGCGGATCCGGGCGACTCAGCGTGTGGCGGCGAGCAGCGGGACGACGAGCGGCAGCTGGAGGGTGAGCCAGGGGCTGAAAGCGAACGGCGCACGCTCGACCGATTCGAGCAGTGCGGCCGGCTCAGCCCACGCCCACTCCATGACCTCGTCGGGGTTCGGCGCAGGCACGGCCTCGGTGCGGGCGATGTAGACGGGGCAGATCTCGTACTCGACGACGCCGGAAGCGTCCACGGCGCGGTACCGGAAGTCGGGGAGCACGAGCTCCGGCGCCGAGATCGGCAGACCCAGCTCGGCGCTCGCGCGACGCAGCACCGCGTCCACGCTGTCCTCGTCGGGGCCGGGGTGACCGCAGAAGGAGTTCGTCCAGACACCGGGCCAGGTCAGCTTCGACAGCGCACGTCGCGTGACGAGGATGCGGCCGTCGGGGCCGATGACATGGCACGAGAACGCGAGGTGCAGCGGCGTCTGCTCGGTGTGCACGGTCGCCTTCGGCGTCGTGCCGATTCGGGAGCCGTCCTCTGCGAGGAGGACGACGAGTTCTTCGGGAGCCGACATGCCTCCATTGTCCCCGACTCGGGGCTCGATCGCGAATATGCAGCCAGCGTACTAATTTTCCCGCTCCGTGAAGTAGCCTCGTGACATGGAAACCCACCACGTCGTCGACGTGCCCTACCGGGCACAGCAGCACGTCGAGGATGCGCTCGTCCGGTTCCTCGACCTCGCGAAGACGCAGGCTGTCAGCTTCGGCGGAGCCGGCTACCTGCGGCTCTGGGAGACCATCGAGCGGAGCATGGCCGGCGGGAAGCGCTTCCGTCCACGCATGGTCATGACCGCATACGAAGCGCTCGGCGGAACGGACGTCGTCGCCGCAGCGCACGTCGCCGCCTCCTACGAACTCCTGCACACCGCGCTCATCATCCACGACGACGTCATCGACCGGGACTTCGTGCGGCGCGGCAGCCCCAACGTCTCCGGCAGCTACCGCGACATCGCCCGCACCGCGGGGATTCCGCTGCCCCTCGCCGAACACCGCGGCATGTCCGTCGCCGTCATCGCCGGCGACCTCGCCCTGAGTGCCGCGTATCGACTCATCGACCGCGCAGGCACCGAGGACGCCGTCCGGAGTCGGCTCCGCGAGATCCTCGACGACACGATCTCCGCTTCGGCAGCCGGCGAACTCGCCGACGTCGACTTCACGGTCGACGGCGTCGTCCCGAGCGTCGACGACATCATCCGCATGGAGCGCTTGAAGACCGCGTACTACTCCTTCGAGGCGCCGCTGCAGTCGGGCGGTGTCCTCGCCGGCGCACCGGAGGCGACGATCGACGCGCTCGCGGCGTTCGGACAGCAGATCGGGATCGCATACCAGATCGTCGACGACGTGCTCGGGGTGTTCGGCGACGCCCGGACGACCGGGAAGACGACGATCGGCGACCTGCGCGAGGGCAAGTACACGGTGATGGTCGCATTCGCTGCTGAGCGCCCCGAGTGGCGCGAGATCGAGCACCTGTTCGGCGATCCGGAGCTCGACGAGGACGGCGCCGCGCGCATCCGCGAGGTGCTCACCGCGAGCGGGGCCAGGCAGCACGCGATGCTCCTCGCCGGCGACTACGCCAACCGCGCATGGGAGCAGCTCGCGAGCCCCAGCATCCCCGCACCGCTCCGAGCAGAACTCCGTCCCATCGTCCAGACCGTCCTCGAGCGCTCACGATGAGTGCCGCTGAACCGTCGCCGACCGGCAGCACGCCGACCGGTGCGACGGGATCCGTGACCGACGGCCGAGACCTCTACGACCGCGTCGCCCAGGAGACCGCGAGCATCGTGATCCGGCGGTACTCCACGTCGTTCGGGCTGGCCGCGAGGCTGCTCGGCCACGAGATCCGTCAGGACGTCGAGAACGTCTACGCGCTCGTCCGCATCGCCGACGAGATCGTCGACGGCGTTGCTGCGACGGCCGGGCTCCCGCCTGAGCGTGTGCTCGGTCTGCTCGACGCACTCGAGCGCGACACCGAGGATGCGATGGACACGGGGTACAGCAGCAACCTGGTCGTCCACGCCTTCGCCATCAGTGCTCGTTCCGCGGGCATCGAGCGCGACCTCACCCGTCCGTTCTTCGCCTCCATGCGAGCCGACCTGTCGCGCACCGAGCACACACCGGAGACGTTCCGCGAATACGTCTACGGCTCGGCCGAGGTCGTCGGGCTCATGTGTCTGCGCATCTTCCTCCGCGGCCACGACGTCGACGACGCTGAGCGCGCGGCGTTCGTGGTCGGCGCGCGAAGCCTCGGTGCGGCGTTCCAGAAGGTCAACTTCCTCCGCGACCTCTCGGCCGATCACGACGAGCTCGGCCGCAGCTACTTCCCCGGGGTGTCCGTCGACGACCTCACGGAGGCCCAGAAGCTCAGCCTGCTGGACGACATCGACGCAGACCTCGACCGTTCGGCGGCCGTCCTCAGCAAGCTGCCGAAGTCGAGTCGCCGAGCGGTCGCGCTGGCGCAGGAGTTGTTCGCCGAACTCGCCAAACGGATTCGAGCGACGCCCGCCTCCAAACTCGTACGCACGCGCGTCCGGGTGCCCGATCCGGTGAAGCTGCGCATCGCGGCCGGAGCGCTCGCGGGCCGCACGCCGACGACCTCCATCCCCACCACCCCGACCGACGAGAGCACAGACCGATGACCCCAGCACCTGGCCGGACCGTCGTCATCGGCGGCGGCATCAGCGGTCTCGCCACCGCAGCCCTCCTCGCGCGCGACGGACAGCGGGTGACCCTGCTGGAGCGCCGTGACGCGCTCGGTGGGCGCGCAGGCACCTGGGAGCAGGACGGCTTCACCTTCGACACCGGCCCGAGCTGGTACCTGATGCCGGAGGTCTTCGAGCACTTCTACCGGCTGCTCGGCACCTCGGCGGCGGAACAGCTCGAGCTCGGTCGGCTCGATCCTGCGTACCGCGTGTACTCCGAGGGTCGCGACGGCCACCTCGACCTCGCCGCCGACCGCGCCGGCAACGTGGAGCTCTTCGAGTCCGTCGAACCCGGTGCGGGCGCCGCGATGGACGAGTACCTGCGCAGCGCGAAGGAGACCTACGAGATCGCGGTCCGCAGCTTCCTGTACACGACCTTCGAGTCGTACCGGACACTCGCGAGCCGTGAGGTCCTGGCCCGGTTGCCGAAACTGGCGAAGCTGCTGACGGAGGACCTCGACACCCTCGCGGCCCGCACCGTCACCGACACCCGACTCCAGCAGATCCTCGGCTACCCGGCCGTGTTCCTCGGATCGTCCCCCTTCGAAGCGCCGAGCATGTACCACCTCATGAGCTACCTCGACCTCGAAGAGGGCGTGCTCTACCCGCAGGGGGGATTCTCCCGCATCATCGAGACGATCGCCGAACTCGCGCGCGCCGAGGGGGTGGAGATCATCACCGGCGCCGAGGTCACGGGCATCACGACGATGCCCGCCGGGCGTCGTGCGCGGGTCGACGGTGTCGCCTACCTCGACGCCGACGGGCGTCGTCAGCTGCTCCGCGCAGACCGCGTGGTCTCGGCGGCAGACCTGCACCACACCGAGACGAAGCTGCTCCCGCCGGAGTTGCAGACCTATCCGGAGTCCTACTGGGAGCGGCGGACGGCCGGCCCCGGCGCCGTGCTGGTCATGCTCGGTGTGCGCGGTGAGCTGCCAGAACTCCTGCACCACAGCCTCTTCTTCACCGCCGACTGGCGCGACAACTTCGGCCGCATCTTCGGGGAGCAGCCGAGCGTGCCGAACCCCGCGTCGCTCTACGTGTGTCGGCCGAGCGCGAGCGACGCCGGGGTCGCGCCCGAGGGCCACGAGAACCTGTTCATCCTCGTCCCCGTCCCCTCGGACCCGTCGATCGGTGGCGGGGGAGACGCGCGTGTCGCGGAGATCGGCGACGCCGCGATCGCGCAGATTGCCGAGTGGGCCGGGGTTCCGGACCTCGCGGACCGCATCGTGGTCCGGCGCGATGTCGGTCCCGCTGATTTCGTGACGGACCTCAACGTCTGGAAGGGCACCGCGCTCGGTCCGGCGCACATCCTCTCGCAGAGTGCGATGTTCCGAGCAGGGAACGTGAGCAAGAAGGTCGACGGCCTGTTCTACACGGGCGGGTCGACGATCCCCGGCATCGGCCTGCCGATGTGCCTCATCAGCGCCGAACTCGTGGTCAAGCGGATGCGCGGCGACCTCACGACCGGGCCGATGCCCGAGCCGCTGCTCCCGCGCCCGATCGCGGAGGGTTGATGGGCTTCGTCTACCTGCTCGCCCTGCTCGTCTCCGTCACGGGCATGGTCGTGCTCGATCGGCGCTTCCGTCTGTTCTTCTGGGCCGATCGTCGGCGGGCGGCGATCATCCTGCCCGTCGGCGTCCTGTTCTTCCTCGTCTGGGACCTCTTCGGCATCGGTCTCGGCATCTTCTTCCGAGGGGAGACGTCCTTCATGACCGGGCTCCAGATCGCTCCGGAGCTGCCGGTGGAAGAGGTCCTCTTCCTCACCCTGCTCTGCTACCTCACGATGAACCTCTTCGGCGCTGCGCGTCATGCACTCGGCCGGCTGCCGTCGCGTTCGGCGAACGAGGGTGCCCGATGAGCTACTGGGCGTTGAACGCCTGCTTCCTGGCCGTCGTGGTGATCGCGGCGGCGGCTGCGATCGTGCGACTGCGGAGGAGCTCGACACGGGCGTCGACCCGCGGACTGACGGTGTCGACCTGGCTGCTCGCCGTCGGCGGCGGCCTCGTCGTGCTGCTCCTCATGACGGCGCTCTTCGACAACATCATGATCGGCATCGGCCTCGTCGGCTACGACCCGGCACTCATCTCCGGAGCATTCATCGGCATCGCCCCGCTGGAGGACTTCGCATATGCGATCGCCGCCGCTGTGCTGCTGCCGTCGCTCTGGGTGCTGCTCGAGCGCAGACCGCCACTCCCGTCCGCCCACGCCCCGCTCCAGGAGGATCAGGCATGAATCGTCTCGGACAGCTCGTGCTGTCGTCCCGCCCACTGTCCTGGATCAACACCGCGTACCCGTTCGCCGCAGCGTACCTGTTGACCACACGGGAGCTCGACCTGACGTTCTGGCTCGGAACCCTGTACTTCCTCATCCCGTACAACCTCGCCATGTACGGCATCAACGATGTCTTCGACTACGAATCCGACCTCCGGAACCCGCGGAAAGGCGGGGTCGAGGGTGCCGTGCTCGATCGTGGGCTCCACCGCCTGACGATCACGGCGGCCATCGCGACGAATATTCCATTCCTCGCATATCTCGTCATCGTCGGCTCCCCGCTGTCGTGGGTGGTCCTCGCGATCAGCGTGTTCGCGCTCATCGCCTACAGCGCGCCGAAGCTGCGATTCAAGGAGCGGCCCTTCCTCGACTCGCTCACATCGAGCACCCACTTCGTGAGCCCAGCCGTCTACGGCCTCGTGCTCGCGGGAGCCGTGTTCACCCCGGCGCTCTGGGCGCTGCTGCTCGGATACTTCCTGTGGGGCGTCGCCAGCCACGCCTTCGGGGCCGTGCAGGACATCATCGCCGACCGGGAGGGCGGCATCGGCTCAGTCGCGACGGTGATCGGTGCTGCGGCGACCGTGCGCTTCGCGTTCTTCGCCTACCTGGCGGGCGGGGCGCTCATGCTCGTGACCCCGTGGCCGATCCCCTTGGCCGGACTGCTGGCACTGCCGTACGCGGCGAGCGTGCTGCCGTTCTGGAACCTCCGCGAGGACGAGGCCGAACGCGCGAACGCCGGCTGGAAGCGCTTCCTGCGGCTGAACTTCCTGACCGGGTTCCTCGTGACGATGCTCATCATCTGGTACTGGGCCCTCACCGGCTGACACGCGCTCCAGCTGGCCCGGGCGCGTCTGGGATCTCCCCAACTCAGGAAGCCGTCGGCGTGTCGCGCCGCGCAGGTGGTGCAGCGGGGTGACACGCCGAGGCGTTCCTGAGAAAGGTCGTCCCTGTGCGGTGGGTCAGAGGGCGAACGGGAAGCCGAGGTCCTCGGGGTACTCGCCGAGAGCGGTGAGGTCGGTCGCCGCGCGCTGCAGCGCGGCGAGCGTGAGGCCGAGCGTGCCGGGGCCGAAGCTCACCCGCGAGACGCCGAGTTCAGCCAGTCGGCCGAGCGGCACGGCGCCCGGGTAACCGATGACGGAGATGCGCCCGTTGACCTGCTCGACCGCCTTCGCGACGAGTTCCTCGGTGCCGAGACCGAGGAAGAAGATCACGTCGGCCCCCGCCTCCAGGTAGGCGTTGGCGCGGGCGACGGCCTCGTCCCAGGCCTCCGGATCGCCCGCGAGGGTGTCGACGCGGGCATTGATGACGAGCGGGATCCCGGCGTCCTCGGCGCCGGCGCGCGCTGCGGCGACGCGGGCTGCGGCCTCTTCGATCGGGAACTGCGGGGCCTTCGCCGCGCCCACCGAGTCCTCGATGTTGATGCCGACGGCGCCCGACTCGACGATGAGGCGTCGGACGTTCTCGCGCACGCCGGCGGCGTCGTCCGCATAGCCCTTCTCGAAGTCGATCGTCACCGGCAGGTCGACGGCGCCGGCGATGATCGTCGCCGCGCGGATCGCCTCGTCGACGTCGAGTCCCTCGCCGTCCTCGAGCCCGCGCACGTTGGAGACGGAGTGGCTCGCGGAGGCCAGCGCGACGACGCCCGGAGCCTCGGAGACGACCTTGGCGGTGATGGCGTCCCAGACGTTCGTGACGATGAGGGGCGAACCCGGCTCGTGGAGCGAGTTGAGGTGGACGGCTTTCTCATGCTGAGTGGTCATGTCGGCAGTCTGCCAGCCCTCACCGACCAGTCGACCCCTTGCGCCCAGAATTCAGGGAATGTTGCGGCATGCGTCCCGGATGGCGTTCGACACGCCGGGTGCTCCACGGATCCGATCCGTGATTCCGCGCTGCCAGGGCTGGCTTCTCGCGGGTGCCCCGGGAGCCGGTGCAGCGGAGGGGGAACGGATGGCCTGCGTATCATGGGTGCCCGAAGGGAGGCGCAGCCATGTCCAAACCGCCGACCGTGTACGACGTCGCGCATCATGCGGGCGTCTCCATCGCGACCGTCTCCCGTGTCCTCAGCCGTCCTGACGACGTGAAGCCCGCGACGCGCGAGCGGGTGCTCGGCTCGATCGACGCCCTCGGCTATGTGCCGAGTGGGGCCGCTCGCGGCTTGGCCGCCCGTCGCACCGGCGTCATCGGCCTGTTCTTCCAAGGCCTCGACGCCATGGACGATCTCGGGGAGGTCGTGTTCGAGGGCGACGAGGCTGCCGCGGGTGGTGCCCGCATCGTGCGCGACGTCCCCGAGCGTTCCGACACCCGGACGTTGAACCTGTACTTCGACGAGGTGCTGCGCGGCTGTGAGCTCGAAGCCTGGCGGAGCGGTTTCGCCCTGCTGGTGGGCGTCGGCCGAGGCTCGACCGCGACGCAGACGGTGCGCGACATGGCCGGTCGCGTCGACGGGCTCATGGTCCTCGCGGGGAGTGCGAGCGAGGAGGAGTTGGCGCAGCTGTCGCGTCACGTCCCGATCGTCGTGATGGCCGGGCCCCGACGCGGCGACGACCTCGACCACGTGTCGGTGAGCAACGCCGAGGGCATGCGGGCGCTCGCTGCGCACCTGATCGACGATCTCGGGGCCCGCGACCTCGAGTACGTCGCCGGAAGCCTGGACTCGCCCGACGACGCCGAGCGCTGGGCGGGCTACCGTCAGGCGCTCACCGAGCGGGAGCTGGTGCCACCGGACGCACCCGTCCTGCGCGGCGACTTCACCCGGGAGGGCGGTCGACGGGTCGGCCGCGAACTGCTGGGCCGCGACGCGCTGCCGCGCGCGGTGGTCTGCGCGAACGACCAGATGGCGCTCGGGGTCATCGACGTCGCGCACATCGCCGGTGTCGCCGTGCCCGAGGAGTTGATCGTCACGGGATTCGACGGTATCGATGCGGGTCGTCTCTCGACGCCTCGCCTGACGACGGTTCGCCAGCCGATGGAGACGCTCGGACGGGTCGCCGTGCAGGCCCTCGGGCGCCGTCTCGGTGAGCCGAAGCTGCCGGCGATGTCCGTCCGCCTCCCCGTCGAGGTCCTGCTCCGCGAGAGCTCCGAGCCCGTCACGTCCGTCTCGGTGCCCTAACTCAGGAACGCGGCGGCGTGTCGGCGCCGGGCGAGGACGACAGGTATCGACACGCCGGAGGGTTCCTGAGAAAGGGAAATCGGAGTCGGGTTGCGCGAATGAATGTATGCGCTTACACTCAACCGGTACAGACCTGAGCAAGGACGGTGGCGATGACGCACACGACGCACGAGCGGACGAAGGTCCGCAGGCGCAGACGACTCGGAGCGGCGGCGATGATCGCCGCAGCGGCTCTGCTCGTCTCCGGCTGCAGCATTCAGATCAAGAGCGAGCAGGATCCCACGATCCCCGCCGACACGATGCTGCTGGCAGCCGACAAGGGCACCCCGATGCTCGAGAGGAACTTCAACCCCTACCTCGTGAACAAGCGGGCGGCCTCGAGCTACATCTACGAGCCGCTCGTCGTGATCAACGTGCTCGACGGCGAGGAGACCCCGTGGCTCGCCGAGAAGGTCGACCTTCCCGACGCTCGCACGATCGACTACACGATCCGCGACGGCGCGACCTGGTCGGACGGCGAGGCCTTCACCCCAGAAGACGTCATGTTCACCTTCGACCTCATCAAGAAGTTCCCGACGCTCGACGTCAAGGGTGCTTGGCAGCACATCGACACGATCGAGGTCAAGGGTCAGCACGTCATCATGCACCTGCTCGATGACGATGCTCCGGCCTCCGACATCATCTCCCAGACGCTCATCGTCCCCGAGCACATCTGGAAAGACGTCAAGAGCCCCGACACCTGGCGGAACCCCGACCCGGTCGGCACCGGCCCGTACGTCCTCGGCAACTTCTCCTCGCAGCAGTACACGATGGACAAGAACGAGAGCTACTGGCAGGCCGACAAGATCGAGGTCAACCACCTCGTGCTGCCCGCCTCCACGAGCGAGCTCGACATCGTCACCAAGGGCTTCGACTGGGCGTACGCGTTCATGTCGAACGTCGAGGGGACCTGGGTGGATGCGAACGCGAACAACAAGTACTGGTTCCCGCCGGGAGGTGTGATCAGCCTCGTCCCGAACATGGACGTCGCCCCCTTCGACAACGTCGACGTCCGCCGCGGCCTGGCCCTGGCGCTCGACCGCGACAAGATCGCCGACGCTGCCACCGAGGGCTATCTCGGTGCTGCCGGCCAGTCCGGCCTCATGCTGCCGAACCAGAACGCCGAACTCGACCCGACCATCCCGAACGAGGGGCTCATCGCTCAGGACACGGCCGGTGCACTCGAAGCCTTCGCGGCCGCCGGGTACACGCAGCAGGACGGCAAGCTCGTCGACGCGTCCGGCACCCAGTTCACCTTCTCGATCACCACCGCCAACGGGTACGCCGACTGGCTGCGGGCGGTGCAGGAGGTCCGCAAGGAACTCACCGCACTCGGCATCGACGTCCAGATCAAGCAGCCGCAGCCCCCGGGCTACCAACAGGCCATCCAGAGCGGTGACTTCCAGGTCGCGATGGGCGGCATGGGCGGTGGCATCATCTTCCAGGCCTACAACAACGGCTTCAACAGCGAGTTCGCGAAGCCCATCGGTGAGACCACGTCGAGCAACTTCGGTCGGTACAAGAACGCCGAGATGGACGAACTGCTCGCCCAGTACAAGCAGACGACGGATGAGGCGGCGCGCCTGGAGCTCAGTCACCGGATGCAGCAGATCGTCTACAACGACCTGCCCGTCATCGGCATGTACTACGGCGGACTCTGGGGCCTCTACAACGACGCGAAGCTCACCGGTTGGCCCGATGCGGACAACCCGTACGCGCCACCGCAGACCTACGACCAGACACCGCTGCTCGTCTTCACGCACCTCAAGCTCCGGAAGGACGGTGAGTAACCCATGTACCTCTTGCGCAAACTCGGGCTCTTCGTCCTCACACTGTGGGCTGCGGTCACGCTGAACTTCCTCCTGCCGCGGCTCATGCCCGGATCCCCGACCGACGCCGCGATCGCGAAGCTCGCGCAGAACGGGCCGGTGAGCGCGGCCACCCGCGCCGCCATCGAAGCCCAGCTCGGCGTGCCGGACGGCAACATGTGGGAGCAGTACGTCACGTACCTGCACCAGGTCGTCACCTTCGACTTCGGTGTCTCGTACACCTTCTACCCGCAGTCGGTGTCGGAGCTCATCTGGCAGGCGTTCCCGTACACGATCGTGCTCCTCGGCATCGTGACGATCGTCGCCTTCATCCTCGGCACCCTGATCGGTGTGCTGGCGGCCTGGCGTCGGAACACCTGGCTCGACGCGCTCCCGACCCTGACGGGCACCTTCGCAAGCACCTTCCCGTACTTCTGGACGGCGCTCCTGCTGCTCTTCTTCCTCGGCTACGTGGCCCACTGGTTCCCGACCTCGGGCGCCTTCGGGCCGACGGCAACGCCGGCCTTCACCTGGGACTTCATCGTCGACGTCGCGTACCACGCGGTGCTGCCGGCGCTGACGATCCTCGTGACGAGCCTCGGCGGGTGGATCATCGGCATGCGCAACGCGATGATCAACACCCTCGGTGACGACTACGTCACCTTCGCCGAGGCGAACGGCCTCCGAGGCCGCACGGTCGCCATCAAGTACGCGGCTCGGAACGCGATCCTCCCGAACCTCACCGGCTTCGGGCTCGCGCTCGGTGGTGTCGTCGGCGGCTCGATCCTCGTGGAGCAGGTGTTCGGCTACCCCGGAATCGGCTTCCTCCTGTTCAACGCGGTGATCGGACAGGACTACCCGCTCATGCAGGCGCTCTTCCTGCTCATCACGGTGAGCGTGCTCGTCGCCAACTTCCTCGTCGACATTCTGTACGGCGTACTCGACCCAAGGACCCGCCGATGACCACCACACAGCACGTCAAGACACTGCAGTCCGACGAAGCCGTCCGGCCGCCGCGGAGGTTCGCCTTCATCGGCCGTTCGGCAGCGACCCTCTGGGCCAACTGGAAGTCGCGCCTCGGGCTGATCATCCTCGCGTTCTTCGTCTTCGTGGCGATCTTCGCCCCGCTGCTGGCGCCGTACGGCGCGAGTCAGGACGGGTTCCCGCGGAACGCCGACTCGAGCCCCGAGCACTGGTTCGGAACGACGGCCGCCGGCGAGGACGTCCTCAGCCAGCTCATCTACGGTTCGCAGATCAGCGTCGCCGTCGGCTTCATCGCCGGCATCCTGTCGACGATCGTCGCCGTCCTGATCGGCCTCAGCTGGGGATACATCAAGGGGTTCGGCGCCGAGGTCGTGAACTTCATCGTCAACCTGTTCCTCGTGGTGCCCGGCCTGCCGCTGATGATCGTCATCGCCGCGTACCTGCAGAACGGTGGCCTCGTGATGATCGTGGCGGTCATCGTGATCACCGGCTGGGCGTGGGGTGCTCGCGTGCTCCGCAGCCAGACGCAGTCGCTGCGGTCCCGTGACTTCGTGACGGCGGCCCGGTTCTCCGGCGACCGACCGTTCCGCATCGTCTTCAACGAGATCCTGCCGAACATGACCTCGCTCATCGCCGGTGGGTTCTTCGGTGCGGCGACGAGCGCGATCCTCGCCGAGGCGGGCCTCGAGTTCCTCGGACTCGGCGACTCGTCGATCGTCAGCTGGGGCACGATCCTCTACTGGGCGCAGAACTCCAACGCGCTGCTCACCGGACAGTGGATCCTGCTGTTCGCCCCCGGCCTCTGCATCGCGCTCCTCGCGATGAGCCTCACCCTCATCAACTTCGGTGTCGACGCGATCAGCAACCCGCGCCTCCGTGAAGGGAAGTCACGATGAACGCGAACACCCAGACCATGTCCCCGGGTGCCGTCCCGGCCGCGAGCGGTGCGCTGCTCGAGGTCCGCGACCTGTCGGTGGTCTACGAGTCCACCGGTGCGGCACCCGTGCAGGCCGTCGATCACGTGTCGTTCTCGGTCGGTGCCGGTGAGTTCATCGGTCTCGTCGGTGAGTCCGGTTCCGGCAAGTCGACGCTCGGCTTCGCCGTGACACGTCTGCAGAAGCCGCCGGCACGCATCAACGGCGGCCAGATCCTCTTCGGCGACCGCGACATCCGTGAGCTCGGAACCGAGGAACTGCGCGAGCAGCGCCAGGGCGGGTTCGCGATGGTGCTGCAGTCGGGCATGAACGCCCTCAACCCGGTGCGCACGATCCGCAACCACTTCATCGACATCTTCAAGGCCCACGGCCATGTGTCGCGCGACCGCTGGGATGCGCGCATGTCGGAGCTCGTCCAGAAGGTCGGATTGACCCCGCAGGTGCTCGTCCGCTTCCCGGGTGAGCTGTCCGGGGGCATGCGTCAGCGTGTGTCGATCGCGCTGGCGCTGTCGCTCGAACCGCGACTCATGGTGTTCGACGAGCCGACCACCGCGCTCGACGTGCTCGTGCAGCACGCGATCATGGACACCATCACCGAGCTGCAGCAGTCGGAGGGCTTCACCGCCATCCTCATCAGCCACGACCTCGGGGTGGTGCTCGAGGCGACCCAGCGCGTGCTCGTCATGCACGAGGGTCGGATCGTCGAGGACGCCCCGAGCCGGGACATCCTCGAGCGCCCGCAGGACGAGTACACGAAGATGCTGCTCAGCCACTACGCCGACCCGCGTGCCGAGATCGTCGAGCTGCCGGGATTCCCCTCGCGGGCGAACCGCGGGACGGCACCGGTGGCCGGGACCACGACGAGCGTGCCGACCGCGACGAGTGCGAGCTCCGATTCCGGCAAGGCGTCCTCCCGTGCCGGCCGCTCGGCCGAGTCGGCGGTCATCGTCGAGGGCGTCTCGAAGATCTACCCGCCGCCGCGTCGTGGCGAGAGCCCGGTGACCGCCGTCGACGACGTGACGTTCACCCTCGAACCCGGCCAGTCGCTCGCGCTCGTCGGCGCATCGGGTTCCGGCAAGTCGACCATCGCGAAGCTCATCACGGGCATCGAGAAGCCGACGCACGGGACCGTGCGCTTCGGCGACCTCGACGTCGCGCAGCTGAACCGCAAGGGCATCCGGGACCTCCACAAGAACGTGCAGATGATCTTCCAGGACCCGTACGCCGCGCTGAACCCGCTGCACACCGTCGAGTACACGCTCACGCGGCCGGTGGTGAACTTCACCGGTCTGAAGGGTGACGCCGTCCGGAGGCGCGTACTCGAGCTGCTCGAGACGGTGGGACTCTCACCGGTCGAGCAGTTCGCGGCGAAGCTCCCGCACCAGCTCTCCGGTGGTCAGCGACAGCGTGTCGTGATCGCCCGGGCGCTCGCGAGCGACCCGCAGGTGCTCATCGCCGACGAGCCCGTGTCGATGCTCGACGTCTCGCTCCGCGCCGGTGTGCTGGCGCTGCTCGAGGACCTGCGCGAGCAGTGGGGCGTCTCGATGCTCTACATCACGCACGACCTGCTGTCGGCACGCCTCGTGACCGACAACATCATGGTGCTGAACCAGGGGCGCGTGGTCGAGCGCGGAGAGACGGCGAAGGTGCTCCAGCACCCGCAGGACCCGTACACGATCGAACTGCTCGACGCCGTGCCGAACCCGGCGCGCGCCAAGCGCTGACCTTTCCGGCGCTCGCTCACCCATTCGTGGGCGGGCGAGCGCCTGTTCGCCCAACAACGGGCGGACGAACCGCACGACGAACAGGAGACACCCGTGCTGACCTTCCCCGACGGCTTCCTCTGGGGCGCCGCAACCGCTGCCCATCAGATCGAGGGCAACAACATCAACAGCAACTGGTGGGTGCACGAGCATGAGGCTGGCACGAACATTGTCGAGCCCTCCGGCGACGCGATGGACAGCTACCACCGCTACCGCGAGGACATGCAGCTGCTCGCCGACGCCGGACTGAACACGTACCGCTTCAGCATCGAGTGGGCGCGCATCGAGCCGGAGCGCGGCATCGTCTCCCGGGCAGAGGTCGACCACTACCGCAGGATGGTCGACACCGCCCACGAACTGGGGCTCAACCCCGTCGTCACGCTCATGCACTTCACCGTGCCGCGCTGGTTCGAGCGCGACGGGTTCTGGCGGGCGAAGGACGCCGCCGACCTGTTCGCGCGGTACACGGAACTGACCCTGCCGATCGTGGGCGAGGGCGTCGACTACGTCTGCACGATCAACGAGCCGAACATCGCCGCGATGCTCGCCGGTGGTGAGGACGCCGCCAACCTCGTCGCCTACGGGCTGCCGAACCCCGACCTCGGAGTCGCCGACGCCCTGCTCGAATCGCACAAGCGGTCGCGCGAGGTGCTGTCGCAGGTGTCCGGGCTGAAGAGCGGTTGGACGATCGCGACGCAGGCGTTCCGCGCCAACGGTGAGCCGGGCTCCGAGGAGATGCTCCGCGAGTACGGCTACCCGCGAGACGACTGGTACCTCGAACAGTCGGCCGGCGACGACTTCCTCGGTGTGCAGGCGTACACCCGGACGTTCATCGGGCCGAACGGTCCGCTGCCCGTCGAGGAGGGTGTCGAGACGACACTGACCGGCTGGGAGTTCTACCCGCCGGCTGCCGCCGAAGGTGTGCGGAGCGCCTGGGAGCTGTCGGGTGGGGTGCCGATCATGATCACCGAGAACGGCATCGCCACGTCCGACGACACCCGTCGCATCGACTACACCGAGGGTGCGCTGCGGGACCTGCATGCGTGCATCCAGGACGGCATCCAGCTCGAGGGCTACCTGCACTGGAGCGCGCTCGACAACTACGAGTGGGCGAGCGGCTACCGGCCGACCTTCGGCCTCATCGCCGTCGACCGCGAGACCTTCGTGCGCACGCCCAAGCCGAGCCTCGCGTGGCTCGGCGGTGTCGCGCGGGCCAACGGCCTGACGGAGTAGCCACCGCGCACGAGTCGGTGCACAACTCCTGCGGTTGCTCCATAGGAAGTGCGGGATCGGCGCCGTAGCGCGGAAGGGTGCGCTCGCGCCTCGGCGGATGGCAGGAGTTGCGCGCAGGTAGCGCTGGTCTGTTTCGGGTTCCTCCCGGAGAACCAGGCGAGGTGCATCGCGTGTTCCGAACGGCGATCCCTGCATTCACAACTCCTGCAGGGCGATGCGGAACCGGCCGGTATTCGACGGCTGGACACGGCTCGCCTGCGGGCGCAGGAGTTGTGCACGGTCCCGGGCAGCGTCGGACGTGCATCTGTTGCCGCCGGACCGGTGTGCACAACTCCTGCCGCTGAGCGGTCCCCGGGTCTGTTGCGGGCTCCAGAGGCTGATTCGGCGAGGGCCGCAGGAGTTGTGCGCGGAAAGAGCCCCGGGCAGCGGTAGCTGCTCGGGGCTCTGTGCGTGCTGATCGGCTGGGGTCCGCATGGGCGGGAGGCGCCGGCGACCGATCAGCGGTTGCCGCGCGGGCCGCGACCGAACCGGCCACGTGGGCCGTGCTCGCGGGCCGTCTGCTCGTCCCAGCCGAAGGCTCGGGCGATGCTCTCGAGGCTCGCGAGCGTCGTCGCGAGGTCCTCGGGGGAGACGGCATCGGTGACGGTCTGACGCACCGCATCGACCTTCGTGCGCAGCGCGGCGTGTGCCTCTCGTCCGGCATCGGTGAGGGTGATGCCGGCGGCGTCGATCGTGACCCAGCCGCGAGCGGCGAAGTCCAGCACGACCTCTTCGGTGGAACGACGACGGCCGCGCGGGCCGTGCTGTCCGCGGAAGTCGTGGCCGAACGGAGCGCCGCCGACGTGTGCGCGTTCGAAGCCTGGGCGGAACGGGCCGCCTGCGCCGGGCCGGAAGCCTGGACCGAAGTGGCGTTCGTGGGTGGTGTCGCGTTCGTGATTGATGCCGCGTCCGTCGAGGGGGTGGCCGTGTTCGTGGTTCTTCGGCGGGGCGGCGCTCTCGGGACGCGCTGAGGCGTCGGCGCCGACAGTGGCATCTGCGGAGCGTTCGTCCCGCTCTGGGCGCTCGGCGCCATCAGGGCGTCCGAATCCGCGGCCTGGCCCGAATCCGCGGCGACGGCCGGGACCATGCGGGCTACGACGACGGGGTGGGAGCGCGGCGTCGATCTCGTCGACGCTCGTCGCGCCGGACTCGATCACGCTGAGCGTGCGCCAAGCGCGGCGGCCGAGGCCGTCCTCGGTGAGGGCGTCGTGCATCGATCGCTTGATCGAGTGGTCGACGGTGCGGAGCCAGGAGCCGAGCGGGCGCTCGACGGTCTGGCCGATGGGCTGGTGTGACTGGTCTGAAGTGACGTCTGTGGTGTTCATGAGTGATCTCCTATTTGCATGCTCTGTTACATGTAAATGTATAATGACATGTATGTCGGATGATCGTCAAGCGCAGCCCAGCGAACCCACAGGAACGGACGCCGTCCAGCTCATCGAGCAGGCCCTCGTGCAGATCCGTCGAGACCAGTCGAGGCGCCACCCGGGTGGTCGCGGCGGGCGCGGTGGCCCGGGCGGCCCACATCGCGGTGAGCACGGGCAGCGTGGCGAGCAGCATGGCCACGCTGCAAGCGACGAGGATTCCAGCCGAGGGCGCGGTCGTGGACCCGGCTTCGGCCCCGGTTTCGGCGGCCCATGGGGCCCGGGTGCCGGTGCTGCCTGGGGTCCGGGCGGCGGGCGACACCCGCGCGAGGCGGCCATCGCCCAGGCGGCTCGATTCCGCATGCTCGACGCGCTCGCCCGGCCGGAGGTCGCCGAGGGGATGGGGATCAGTGCGCTGGCCGAGGCGATCGGGGTCGATCAGCCTCGCGCGAGTCGGTTGGTGGCTGAAGCGACGAAGCGTGGCGAGGTCGCCCGCGCGGTCGATCCGAACGACGGTCGGCGCAGTGTCGTGCAGCTCACCGCCAGCGGGCGGTCGGTGCTCCAGGAGGCGCATCGGGGTCGTCGCGACGCGGTCACGACCGCCCTCGCCGACTTCTCCGAGGAGGAGGCCGCGCAGTTCGCCGCCTACCTCACCCGCTTCGTCGCCGCTTGGCCCCGTGCCGGTGCAGCGGAGTCGCCCGACGAATGAGTCGCTCGCTGTCCGGGCATCGCGCACCTGCCTCACTCAGGACCCGGGCGGCGCGTCGGCCCGGATGGGCGCTGCCTGAGCCCGACACGCCGACGCGTTCCTGAGTTAGGGAATGGGTTCCTGCGTTGGGGGGTGGGTTCTGGGGGGGCGTCGGGAGAGACGGACGGTGGCTACTCCGGGCGGAGGCGGAGCTCGTGCATGCCGCCGTCGACGGCGAGGGAGACGCCTGTGGTGGATCCGGAGCGCGGGCTCGCCAGATAGGCGACCGCACCGGCGACCTCATCGGCCGAGACGAGTCGGCCGTGCGGCTGCCGGGCCTCGAGGGCGGCGCGCTCGGCCACCGGGTCTGCAGCCGACTCCAGCAGACGACCGATCCACGGGGTGTCCGCAGTACCGGGGCTCACGCAGTTCACGCGGACGCCCTCGCGGAGGTGATCGGCGGCCATCGCGCGCGTGAGCGCCAGCACGGCGCCCTTCGTCGCGGAGTACAGGGCGCGCTGGGGGAGTCCGGCGGTCGCCGCGATGGAGGCCGTGTTGACGACGGCGGCCGACGGTGACTCGCGCAGGTGCGGCAGGGCTGCTCGCGTCACCCGGGCCATGCCCACCACGTTGATGTCGAACACCCGGTGCCACTCCTCGTCGCTGTTGTCCTCGACGCTGCCCTGCGCTCCGATACCGGCGTTGTTCACGACGATGTCGATCCGCCCGAAGTGTGCGACCACTGCGTCGACGGCTGCGCGCACGGATGCGTCGTCGGCCACGTCCGCCTGTACGGAGAGGCGGGTCGCCGAGTCCGCGGCGGTCGACGGATTGAGGTCGAGGATCGCGACGCTCGCACCGTCCGCGGCCAACCGGTCAACGATCGCCGCCCCGATGCCCGATGCGCCGCCCGTCACGACGGCGACGAGCCCGGCGAACTCACCGGGGCGAGCCGCCGTGGCGCTCACGCGCGCGCTCCGAGCGCCTCGGCGGGCTTCGCGGCGGGTGCGACGCCGGGGACCGGTTCGGTGAAGCGCTGACGTTGGCGACCGAGTCCTTCGATCTCGACCTCGCACACGTCACCGGGGGAGAGGTACGGGAACCGGCCGGACAGTGCGACGCCCTCCGGGGTACCGGTGAGGACGAGGTCTCCGGGCTCCAGCTGCACGTACTGGCTGAGGTGCCAGATGACGGTGTCGACGTCGAAGATGAGGTCGGCGGTGTTCGAGTCCTGGCGCGGCTCGCCGTTCACCCAGCTCTGCAGACGGAGCGCACCGGGGTCGACCTCGTCTGCGGTGACGAGCCATGGCCCCGTCGGGTTGAAGCCCGGTGCGCACTTGCCCTTCGACCACTGTCCACCGCTCGCCGCCATCTGGAAGTCGCGTTCCGAGACGTCGTTGGCGGTCACAAAGCCGGCGATGCGACTGCGTGCCTGGGCCGGACTGTCGAGGTATGCGGTGCGCTCGCCGATGACGACGCCGAGCTCGACCTCCCAATCGGTCTTCGTGCTGCCGCGGGGGATGCGGACGTCGTCGTTCGGCCCGACCACCGTGTTGGGCGTCTTCAGGAACATGATGGGGATCTCCGGCGGTGCAGAGCCGGACTCGGCGGCGTGTGCCGCGTAGTTCATGCCGATGCAGATGACGGCGCTCGGGCGGGCGATCGGGGCGCCGATGCGGAGGTCGTCCGCGCCGTCGAGTGCGGGCAGTGAGCCTGCTTCGAGGGCTGCGCGCACCCGTTCGACTCCGCCGCCGGCGAGGAAGTGGCCGTCGATGTCGCCCGTGATCGAGCGGAGGTCGTAGGCGGTGGTGCCGGTGCCGTCGAAGACGACGGGGATCTCCGCGTCCACGGTGCCGAGTCTGGCGAATCGCATGCTGGTCCTTCCGGGTGCGCCGGGGTCCGCAGCTGCCTGAGGCCCGGCTTCGTAGCCGATAACATCTGAACTCTAGCTCGAACCGCATCCGATTTGGGCGGTGAAATCCTCTGCGAGGAGAGATTGACAGACCAGACATCGGATGTTTATGCTCGCATCACCATCGTAAGGAGCACGCCGACGTGAGTACCATCATCGGATTCGAGACGCACGACGTCCGGTTCCCGACCTCGACCAGCCTCGACGGCTCGGACGCCATGAACCCGGACCCCGACTACTCGGCCGCATATCTGCGCCTCGTCACGGATGCCGACGACGGGCTCGAGGGTCACGGCTTCGTCTTCACCATCGGTCGGGGCAACGACGTCGAGGTCGCGGCGATCGACGCGCTGCGAAGCCACCTGCTCGGTCGGGAGGTCGAGCCGGTCCTCGACTCGCTCGGCGCGTTCTGGAAGGAACTCGTCTACGACTCGCAGCTGCGCTGGCTCGGCCCGGAGAAGGGCGTCATGCACATGGCGATCGGCGCAGTCGTCAACGCGCTCTGGGACCTCAAGGCAAAGCGCGCCGGTCTGCCGCTCTGGCAGCTCCTCGCGAACATGACCCCGGAGCAGCTCGTCGAGCTCGTCGACTTCCGCTACCTGAGCGACGTCCTCACCCCCGAGGACGCGCTCGACATCCTGCGGCGCGCGGAGCCTGGTCGCGCCGCCCGGACCGAGGCGCTCCTCGCCGCCGGGTACCCCGCGTACACGACGACCCCGGGCTGGCTCGGCTACTCCGATGCGAAGCTCGACCGTCTGTGCCGGGAGGCCGTGGCCGACGGGTTCGCGCAGATCAAGCTCAAGGTCGGTGGCAGCGTCTCCGACGACGTCCGCCGACTCGGCATCGCCCGGAACGCCGTCGGGCCGGACATCCGCATCGCCGTCGACGCCAACCAGCGCTGGGACGTCGCCGAGGCGATCGACTGGATGGCACAGCTCGCGCCGTTCGACCCCGCCTGGATCGAGGAGCCGACGAGCCCCGACGACGTCCTCGGGCACGCGGCCATCGCCCGTGGCATCGCCCCGATCCCCGTTGCGACGGGCGAGCACATGGCCAACCGCATCATGTTCAAGCAGTTCCTCCAGGCGGACGCCCTGCAGATCCTGCAGATCGACTCGACCCGCGTCGCCGGAGTCAACGAGAACGTGACGATCCTGCTGCTCGCCGCGAAGTTCGGCGTGCCCGTCTGCCCCCATGCCGGTGGCGTCGGACTCTGCGAGGCGGTGCAGCACCTGTCGATGTTCGACTTCGTCGCCGTCTCGGGCAGCGAGGATGGACGGATGATCGAATTCGTCGACCACCTCCACGAGCACTTCGTGGCCCCGGTCGAGATCGTCGCAGGTCGCTACCGCGCGCCGCTCGTGCCGGGCGGCGGATCGGAGATGCTCGCCTCGTCCATCGCGGAGTTCACGTTCCGAGCCGAGGTTCCAGCCGAGCTGGCATCCACCGCTCATGAGTGAGTTGACCGTACCGCGCCTCGCCTACGGAGCAGCGAACCTCGGCAACCTGTACCGTGCGCTGAGCGACGAGGAGGCCTGGGCCGTCCTCGACGCCGCGTGGGAGAGCGGTATCCGCTTCTACGACACCGCACCGCACTACGGCCTCGGCCTGTCCGAGCGCCGCCTCGGGGCCTTCCTGCAGACCAAGCCGCGCCACGAGTACGTGCTGTCGACCAAGGTCGGCCGTCTCCTCGTGCCGAACCCGGACGGAGAGGGCACCCTCGACACGGCCAACGACTTCGCTGTCCCCGCGACGCTCCGGCGGGAGTGGGATGCGAGTGAGGCCGGTGTCCGACGCTCCCTCGACGAATCCCTCGAGCGGCTCGGCCTGGACCGGGTGGACGTGCTGTACCTCCACGATCCGGAGCGGCACGAGCCCGAGGCGGGCGTCTCGTCGGGCATCCCGGCGCTCGCCGCGTTGCGCGACGAAGGCTTGGTGGGCTCGGTGGGCATCGGTTCGATGGACGTCGGAGCGCTGCTGGCGGCCGTCCGCACGGGGCTCACGGACCTCATCATGATCGCCGGTCGCTACACACTCGCCGAGCAGCCGGCCGGAGCCGAGGTGCTGCCGGCCTGCGTGGAGCACGGGGTCGGCGTCGTCGCCGCCTCGGTGTTCAATTCCGGCCTCCTCGCCCGCGCCGTGCCGGACTCCGGCGGCCGGTACGAGTACGGGGCGGTGCCTGCGGCGGTCTTCGACCGCGCGGTCGAGATCGCGTCGGTGTGCGAACGCTTCGGCGTGGAGCTGCCATCGGCCGCCCTCCAGTTCCCGCTGCGTCATCCAGCAGTGCGGTCGGTCGCGGTCGGCGCCTCGCGCCCTGAGCAGATCGTGCAGAACGTCGAGCGCGCAAGCGCGGTGATCCCGGAGGGCTTCTGGACCGAGCTCGAGCGTGCTGGGCTGCTCGGCTGATGTCCGTGATCGATTCGCACCTGCACCTGTGGGAGCTCGGCGCCGGTGGTTACGGCTGGCTCGATGGCATCACCGGCCCGCTCCACGCGAGCTTCACGGCGGCTGCGGCGCGTGCGGAACTCGACGCGGCAGGAGTGGACGGAGCGATCCTCGTGCAGGCCGACGACACCGCGGACGACACGGCGTTCCTGCTGGCGACGGCCGACACGAACGACTGGGTCATGGGCGTCGTCGGTTGGGTGCCGATCGACGACGGCGCGCGGGCTGCAGCGCTCCTGGATCGGTGGGCCGATCACCCGCGGTTCTGCGGTGTGCGGCAACTCCTGCACGACGATCCGCGCGACGGTCTGCTGCTCACCTCCGACGGGCGCTCGCTCGCGTCGATGCTCGCAGCACGCGGCCTCCCCCTCGACATCCCCGACGGATTCCCGCGCCTGCTCGCCGACGCCACAGCACTCGCCGCGAGCGAGGACGGTCTCACGGTCGTGATCGACCACCTCGGCAAACCACCGGCCAGCACCGAAGGCTTCGAGCGGTGGAGGGCCGAGCTCGCGGCGGCCGCAGCCCTCCCCAACACCGTCGCCAAGGTGTCCGGGCTGAGCACCGCCGATCGTCCGTTCGCAGCGGCCGACGCCCGCCGTGCATGGGAGGTGGCACTCGACGCGTTCGGCCCCCATCGGCTGATGCTCGGCGGCGATTGGCCGATCACCATCACGAGCGGCGGATACGTGCCGGTGTGGTCGGGCCTGTCGGAGCTCGTCGACGAACTCTCGCTGGCCGAACAGCAGTCGCTGCGCGGCGGTACCGCGGCCGCCGTCTACCGACTCGCGCCGCTCGGCGGCCACCGCGCCTGACCGGATCGCAACACCCACCCAGCACACAACGCAACACCGACGAGGAGGTCACGATGTTGACAGGGATCGACCCCATCCTGAGCGGCGAACTGCTGCTGCACCTGGACGCGATGGGCCATTCGGACGCCGTGGTCGTCGCCGACGCCCACTTCCCGGCGGCACGGTTGTCCTCGCGTCTGGTCGTGCTGCCGACGCTCAGCACGCCCGAGGTGCTGCGGGCGGTGCGGACCGTCATCCCGCTCGACGACGAACCCGTGCTCGACCTCATGACGAGTGCCGACGGTACGGTGCTCGATGTCCAGCAGGAGCTGATCGAGGCCGCCGGGACGACGCGGGCCGCGGTGCGGTTCGTGGACCGCTTCGCCTACTACGAGGAAGCGGCGAACGCGTTCCTCGTGATCCGAACGGGTGAGACGCGGAAGTACGGCAACGTCACCCTGCGGAAGGGGCTCGTGGCTCCGACTGCGTGACACTCGGAGATCAGCGCCACAGCAGGTGTTTCGCGAGCACACGTCCTGCTGTGGTGCGGATCTCCGGTGCCTACCAGCAGAGCGCGACGACGGCGGCGCCGACGAGCGCGTAGGCGCCTGCCATGGTCTGACGGCCGCGCGGGTTGGAGGGACCGGTCGACTCCTGCTCGACGCCGTCCGCGTCGAGCGTCCGCTTCGGTTTGGGCGCGTGCCAGGGCACATCCCGCCAGCGGAGGGCTGCACCGGCGATCCCGAAACCGACAGCAGCGACGGCGACCACCCACACCCATGACCACACACCGACCGGCGTCGCGACCGCTCGGACGAGCGCGAGTGCCACGATACTGTCGACAGCGCTCGTGATGAGGTGATACCGGTCGCTCGCCGCCCATCGACCCGTGCTCCAGGCCCTGGAGAGCTGCACACCCACGAAGAACGCGACGACGAGGAAGACGACTGCGGGGATCAGGATGTCCATCATCGTTCCGCTCCGATCCGCTCGAGGAGGGCGACTCCGGCGGCATCGACGGACTCCTGGGTCGCCGAGACGAGGACGACGGCTGTCCCTGCCTCGGGGACGACTCCGATGAACGAGGCGAAGCCGCCGGTCGCACCGTTGTGCCAGACGAGGTCGTCGCCGTCGATCACCTCGCGGTCGGTGATCCAGGCGTATCCGATCTCCGAATCCCCGAGTTCGCGCCGGGTCTCCAGTGCGTCGAGCCCCGGTGTCGAACCGTCCACCAGGCTCTCCGCGAAGGTTGCGAGGTCGGAGATGTTGGAGCGGATGCCCCCGGCCGGTCCGAGGGCCTGGCCCGTCCAGGCTGCCGCCTCGCGGCCGCCAGCGGTCTCGCCGAGCAGGTCGGCTGGGCCGAGTCCGGCGTCGTCGGCGACCGGTGCGGTGGCGGTCAGCCCGAGCGGCTCGGTGATCCGCTCTTGCAGCAGTTCGTCGTAGCTCGTGCCTGACGCGGCACCGAGGGCCGCGCCGAGGAGTTCGAAGCCGAGGTTCGAGTAGGTGCCTGCCGGGGTGTCGAGCGATGCGGCCTTCGCCTGGGAGAGCATCTGCTCGACGGATTCTCCGTAGGGGTTGCTCGTGGTCAGGGCGAACCACGCGGAGGATGCGAAGGTCGCGACGTCGAGGGGCAGGCGGGGGAGCCCGGAGCTGTGCGTCGCGAGCTGTTCGAGCGTGACGTCGGCCACCGGTGCGTCACCGAGGTCGAGCAGGTCCCCGACTCGGGTGTCCGACGTCACGTCACCGCGCTCGATGGCGTCCGCGAGGAGGAGCCCGGTGAACGCCTTGCTGATCGAGCCGATCTCGAATCGGGTGTCGGTATCCGCCCCGATCGTCGCCGTGCGGGTGCCGTCAGGCGAGACGACGACGGCGATGAGGGCCTTCCGATGGTCGCCGGTCAGCTCGCGGACGGTCGCGGCCAGGTCCTGGTCGCCGGTCGCTTCGGCGGGCAGCTTCGACGGGCCGGGGCGGACGGAGAGCCCGATGATCAGGGCGGCCGCCGTGCAGACAGCGGCGACGACGGAGATGGTTCGCGCGGTCCTGGGGCGCTTCGATGGAGACATGCGTGCGGTCCTTTCTCGGTCATTCCATGGCGGCGATGGCGGCGAGCAACGGCACGACCCGCGTCGACGGGATCGTCACGCGGCCTCTGCCGGCGGCCTGCAACCAGCCGGCCGTCGTGAGCACGCGCACGTGGTGGTAGACCTGGCCGGTGGTTCCGATGCCGTCGAGCGCGGCCAGGTCCGTGAGCGCGGTCGTGCCGTTCGCGACGGCGAGGAGGAGGTGCAGGCGGACGGGTGAGCCGATCGCTGCGAAGCGCGCGGCCGTCGTGGTGAGGTGCGAGTCCTCCGCGCCGGTTGCCGCGAGCTCGAGGAGATCGTCCGTCGTACGGGCGTACTGCCACTGCACGGGGCCTGCGGCGGTGCGCACCGAACCGGTGAAGAGCACTGCTCCGTGGTCGAGGTCGGCGGTGCGCTGCTCGAGGCCACGGAGGGCCCAGAACGGCTCGTCGGCGGCGACCGCGGCCCCTTCGGTGGTGCTCGGAGCGGTGAGCGTCGCATCGGACGCCTTCGGGAACACGGCGGCCTCGAGTCGCCGTACCCGTGCCTCGAGGTCGTCCGTATCGCTGCTGGTCATCGCCCCAGTGTATAAATTCCGTAATTACGAAATCAAGCCACGGCAGCGGATCGCCTAGCTCCGGTGCGTGAGCTTGCCCTGCTTCGCGTGCACCGGCAGCAGCAGGCCGAGTCCGATGAGGAGGACCAGCACGATGCCGAGGATGCCCCAGAACTGCTCGCCGCCGAGGGTCACGAACACTGCGAACGCCGTCGGTGCCAGGAACGAGACCGCGCGCCCCGTGGTGGCGTAGAGGCCGAAGACCTCGCCCTCCCGTCCCTCCGGGATGATGCGCGCGAGGAACGAGCGGCTCGCGGACTGCGCGGGGCCGACGAACAGGCACAGCATGAGACCGAAGACCCAGAAGACGGTCGTACCGCCCTCATGGAAGAGGAACACGGCGCTGCCGGCGACGACGAGGCCGATGAGCGAGGCGACGATGACGGGCTTCGGGCCCACCTTGTCGTCGAGGAGGCCGACGGTGATCGTCGCGACGCCGGCGACGACGTTCGCGGCGATCGCGAAGATGATGACCTGACTCGGAGAGAACCCGAACGTGCCCGCCGCCAGCACGCCGCCGAAGGTGAAGACACCGGCGAGCCCGTCGCGGAACACGGCGCTCGCGAGGAGGAAGTAGAGGGTCTGGCGGCTGTCGCGCCAGAGCTCGGCGATGCTCTTCGCGAGCAGCCCGTACGAGGCGAAGAACCCGACATGCGGCTGGGCGACGGCCTTCGGCGCGTGGTACTCGGGCACCGCGAACAGGACGGGGAGCGCGAAGATCCCGAACCAGGCGGCGGAGATGAGCATGGCGACGCGGACGTCCATGCCGTTCTCGCTCGTCACGCCGAACAAGCCGACCTCGGGGGAGATGAAGCCGAAGTACACGATCAGGAGCAGGACGATCCCACCGATGTAGCCCATGCCCCAGCCGAGCCCGGACACCTTGCCGATGGAGGTCGGGGTCGACACCTGCGCGAGCATCGCGTTGTAGTTCACGCCGGCGAACTCGAACACGATGTTGCCGACGGCGAGGAGGACGAGCCCGAGCCAGAGGAAGTTCGGATCCGGTGCGACGAAGAACAGGAGCGCCGTCACGGCGACGACGACGTAGGTGTTGAAGCCGAGCCAGAACTTGCGGCGGCCGCCGGCGTCGGAGCGTTGGCCGACGACCGGGGCGAGCACGGCGATGAGGAGTCCTGCTGCGGCCAGCGCCCAGCCGAGTGACGCCGAGACGGCCGCCTCCTCGCCGAAGGAGCTGCTGGTGAGGTAGACCGTGAACACGAAGGTCGTGACGACCGCGTTGAACGACGCCGATCCCCAGTCCCAGAGGCTCCAAGCGAAGATGCGACCCTTCCGCGCCGACTGCGCCTTCACTGCCGCGACGGTGGAGGTGTCGAGGTCGACGGTCGCCGCCGCCGCATCGGGGCTGACCAGTGGCGGCGGTGGGAAGTTGCGGGGGCGGGCGCCGAGGCGTGGCTCGCCCTCGGTGCCGTTGATGCCGGAGTCGTCGGTGCCGCCGGGCGGAGTCGTGCTCATGGTCTGAGGCTAGTGCCGCCCGGTGAACGGTGGGTAGCGCCTCGCCTGGCCGCACAACTCCTGCAATCCGGGCTGGATCCGGACACGGTGAGCCCGAGCCGCGCCGCACGCGAACCGCAGCAGGAGTTGTGGATGCTGGGGATGTGCTGAGTCGGGATCGGCGACCGGGAATAGGAACGAGGCCGACGCGTTGAACTTGAGCGCAAGACACTCAAGTTTGAATCCAGGAGGTTCACGTGCCCGAAGATCGCACTCCGGACAGCGCCGCTGCAGACGGCGGATCGTCGTCGTTCGACGACTTCCTCGCCCGCTACCTCGAGGGTGAACGGGCTCGTTCCGCCCGCACCATCGACCTCAGCCGCTTCCTCACCGCCCGCACGCAGGAGATCCTGCAGCGCGCCGGCCGCTTCGCCCTCGAACGCGGTCAGAACGAACTCGACGCGCTCCACATCCTGCGCGTCATCGTGAGCGAGGAGCCAGCCAAGGACGCTGTCGCCCGCCTCGGCGTCGACCCCAAGGCCATCGCGCGCGCCGCCGAGCAGCGCCTCCCGCAGGCCTCGTCGCCGAGCGTGAAGGACCCGGCGATCACGCCGTCCGCTCAGCGCGCCCTGTTCCACGCCTACCAGGTGGCTCGTGCAGCCGGCTCGACCTACGTCGACCCCGAACACCTCTTTTTCGCTCTCGTCATCAACCAGGATTCGCCGTCGGGTGAGGTCCTGGCCCGTGCCGGCGTGACCGCCGACGCCCTGACGCAGGGCATGCGGCAGACGATGGGCGACGCCGGCGTGTCGGCCGATGGCGGTGCGGTCGACGATGAGGCCGAGGACGCCGACTCCGACACCCCGATGCTCGACCGGTTCGGCACGGACCTCACGGCGCTCGCCGCCGGTGGATCCCTCGACCCCGTGATCGGCCGGAGTGAGGAGATCGAGCAGACCATCGAGATCCTCTCGCGCCGCACCAAGAACAACCCGGTGCTCGTCGGCGAGGCCGGCGTCGGCAAGACCGCCGTCGTCGAAGGCCTCGCGCAGGCGATCGTCGACGGCAACGTGCCGGAGCAGCTGCGCGAGAAGCGCGTCGTGTCCCTCGACCTGCCTGCCATGCTCGCGGGCACCCGCTACCGCGGTGACTTCGAGGAGCGCCTCACGGGGCTCCTCGACGAGATCGCCGCGAACCGGTCCGAGCTCATCGTCTTCATCGACGAGGTGCACACGGTCGTCGGCGCGGGCGGTTCCGGGGAGGGCGGTATGGATGCAGGCAACATCCTGAAGCCGCGCCTGGCCCGAGGTGAACTGCACCTGGTCGGCGCCACCACGCTCCGCGAATACCGCGGCATCGAGAAGGACCCGGCGCTCGAGCGTCGCTTCCAGCCGGTGCGCATCGGCGAACCGTCGATCGAGGACGCCGTCCTCATCCTCGACGGTCTCCGCGACGCCTACGAGGAGCACCACGCGGTGCGCTTCACCGATGACGCCCTGCGTGCCGCTGTCGAACTCTCGGCGCGCTACCTGCCCGACCGCGTGCTCCCCGACAAGGCGATCGACCTGATCGACCAGGCCGGAGCGCGGCTGCGTCTGCGCCTCGGGAACGCCGTCGACGTGAGTGCCCTCGTCGAGGAGCTCGCGACGCTCGAAGGGGCGAAGAATGCTGCGGTGTCCGCTGAGCACTACGAGGAGGCGTCGCGGATCCGTGACGAGATCACCGCGGTGCAGGCGAAGCTCGACGAGGCGTCGGCGGGCCCAGGCGCCCGCCTCGACAGCAGTGCCGTCGTCGACGAGGCGCAGATCGCGGGGGTCGTCTCCCGTGCCACCGGCATCCCGGTCAGCCGTCTCACCGAGGGCGAGCGCGAGCGCCTCGCCGACCTCGAGGGCGAACTCCACGCCCGCGTCATCGGGCAGCATGATGCCGTCACGGCCGTCGCCAAGGCTGTGCGCCGCAATCGCACGGGCATGGGCGACGCGAACCGTCCCGTCGGCAGCTTCCTCTTCCTCGGCCCCACGGGTGTCGGCAAGACGGAGCTCGCGAAGGCGCTCGCGGGCTCGCTGTTCGCGTCGTCGACGAACTCTGGTGCTGAGAACGTGCTGCGCTTCGACATGAGTGAGTTCGGCGAACGTCACACGGTGTCGCGGCTCGTCGGTTCCCCTCCCGGCTACGTCGGGTACGACGAGGCCGGTCAGTTGACGGAGCGCGTGCGCCGCAACCCGTACTCGGTGGTGCTCTTCGACGAGATCGAGAAGGCCCACCCCGACGTCTTCAACCTGCTGCTGCAGGTGCTCGACGACGGCCGTCTCACCGACGGTCAGGGGCGAACGGTCGACTTCCGCAACACCGTCATCGTGATGACCTCGAACCTCGGATCCGAGTTCCTCGCGTCGCGTTCCGGCGCGATGGGCTTCGTCGCCGGAGGAGCGGACGACCCGACGGGCTTCGGCTCGGAGGAGGCGCTGCGGGCCCGTGTCATGGGCAAGCTGCGTGAGGCCATGCGGCCGGAGTTCCTCAACCGCATCGATGAGATCGTGCTGTTCAGGAAGCTGGACCAGGCGCAGCTCCAGGAGATCGTCGGGCTCATGCTCGGACGCACGACGGAACGCCTCGCCGCCCGCGGTGCCGCGTTCGAGGCGACGCCCGCTGCGCTGGCGTTGCTCGCCGAGCTCGGCTACGAGCCCGAGTACGGTGCCCGCCCGCTTCGGCGCCTCATCCAGCGCGAGGTCGACGACCGCATCGCGGAGCTCGTCGTGGCCGGAGGGGTCGGCGAGGGTGTCGTCGTCCGGGTCGACGCAGTCGACGGCGCGATCGTCGTCACCGAGTCCGCTGCGGACCTGGTGCAGGCCGCGTAGTCGTCGGGAATCGTCGCAACGGGTCCGTGCATCGTGCAGATGCGCGGGCCCGTTTCCCGTCGTGACACCGTCGCAGTCTGGCCATCCGCTGAGAGTTGAGTCGCTGAGGCTCAACTTTCTTGACGAAGGAAATCGCCTTCGGTAGCATTGAGTCATCGAGGCTCAAGTCTTGATGAACCACCAGGAACACCCATCCAATCAGCTCGGTGCCGAGCTCGTCGAATCGGCCGGAAGCGGCAGTGCAGGATCGCCGCAGGCCGGCCGGATCGACGAACTCTGAACCGGCAGCCAACACAAGGAGAACCAACACATGGCACGTGCAGTAGGCATCGACCTCGGTACCACCAACTCGGTGGTCGCCGTCCTCGAAGGTGGAGAACCCACCGTCATCGCCAACGCCGAAGGCTTCCGCACCACCCCGTCGGTGGTCGCCTTCACGAAGGACGGCGAGGTGCTCGTCGGCGAGACCGCGAAGCGCCAGGCCGTCACCAACGTCGACCGCACCATCGCGAGCGTCAAGCGCCACATGGGCACCGACTGGAAGTTCGATGTCGACGGCAAGAAGTACACGCCGCAGGAGCTGTCGGCCCGCATCCTCGCGAAGCTGAAGCGCGACGCCGAGCAGTACCTGGGCGACACGGTGACCGACGCGGTCATCACCGTCCCCGCGTACTTCAACGACGCCGAGCGTCAGGCCACGAAGGAGGCCGGTGAGGTCGCAGGCCTCAACGTGCTCCGCATCATCAACGAGCCGACCGCAGCAGCCCTGGCCTACGGCCTCGACCGCGGCAAGGAGGACGAGCTCATCCTCGTCTTCGACCTCGGTGGCGGTACCTTCGACGTCTCGCTCCTCGAAGTGGGCAAGGACGACGACTTCTCCACCATCCAGGTGCGTTCCACCTCCGGTGACAACCGCCTCGGTGGAGACGACTGGGACCAGCGTGTCGTCGACTACCTGATCAAGCGCTTCAAGGACTCGACCGGTGTCGACGTCTCGGGCGACAAGATCGCGAAGCAGCGCCTCAAGGAGGCCGCTGAGCAGGCGAAGAAGGAGCTCAGCTCCTCGATGTCGACCTCCATCCAGCTCCCGTACCTCTCCCTCACGGAGAACGGCCCGGCGAACCTGGACGAGACGCTCAGCCGCGCGAAGTTCGAAGAGCTCACCCACGACCTCCTCGAGCGCACTCGCAAGCCGTTCAACGACGTCATCGCCGAAGCCGGCGTGAAGGTCTCCGACATCGCACACGTCGTGCTCGTCGGTGGTTCGACGCGTATGCCGGCCGTCGCCGAGCTCGTGAAGAAGCTCACCGGTGGTCAGGAGCCCAACAAGGGCGTCAACCCTGACGAGGTCGTCGCCGTCGGCGCAGCCCTCCAGGCCGGTGTGCTGAAGGGTGAGCGCAAGGACGTCCTGCTCATCGACGTGACCCCGCTCTCGCTCGGTATCGAGACCAAGGGTGGCATCATGACGAAGCTCATCGAGCGCAACACCGCCATCCCGACCAAGCGCAGCGAGACCTTCACCACGGCAGACGACAACCAGCCGTCCGTCGCGATCCAGGTCTTCCAGGGTGAGCGCGAGTTCACCCGCGACAACAAGAACCTCGGCACCTTCGAGCTGACCGGTATCGCTCCGGCTCCGCGCGGTGTGCCGCAGGTCGAGGTCACCTTCGACATCGACGCCAACGGCATCGTGCACGTGTCCGCCAAGGACAAGGGCACCGGCAAGGAGCAGTCGATGACGATCACCGGTGGCTCCTCGCTCGGCAAGGAGGACATCGAGCGCATGGTCCGCGAGGCTGAAGAGCACGCGGCCGACGACAAGGCCCGCCGTGAGCAGGCTGAGGTCCGCAACAGCGCCGAGCAGCTCGCCTACTCGATCGACAAGCTCATCAAGGAGAACGACGACAAGCTGCCCGAGGACGTCAAGACCGACGTCCAGGGCGACGTCGACGCCCTGAAGAGCGCGCTCGCCGGTGAGGACGAGGACGCGGTGAAGACCGCGTTCGACAAGCTCAACGAGAGCCAGGTCAAGCTCGGCGAGGCCATCTACGCTCAGGCGCAGGCAGCCGAGTCGGCCGAAGGCACCGAGGCGCCCGCGGAGGACACCGCGTCCGATGAGGACGTCGTGGATGCCGAGGTCGTCGAGGACGAAGACGACAAGGACAAGAAGTAACCATGACTGACGCGAACCAGAACCAGAACCCGGAAGATCACATCGACCCGGAGACCGGCGAGGTTCGTCAGCCTGGCACCGAGGGGCAGGCCGCAGACGCGGCCGGCCCCTCGGGCGCACCTGCCGCCTCCGCTGACGACTCCGCCTCCGACGAGGAGTTGACCGTCGAGGACATCCTCAACGCCGCTCCCGAGGAGCCCATCCAGGGCGACTTCTCGCCCGCCGAGAAGCTCGCTGCAGAACGCCTCGAGGACCTGCAGCGGGTCACCGCCGAGTACGCGAACTACCGCAAGCGCACCGAGGCCGGCCGCGAGGTGGAGCGCGAGCGCACCACCGGCGAGGTCGCCAAGGTCCTCCTGCCGGTGCTCGACGACCTCGACCGTGCTGAGAAGCACGGCGACCTCGACGGCGACGCCCCGTTCTCCCAGATCGCGGCCAAGCTCCGTGGCGCCGCCGAGAAACTCGGCCTCAAGCCCTTCGGTGCGGTCGGCGAGACCTTCGACCCGAACGTGCACGAGGCCATCTTCCAGCAGCCCACGCCGGGCGCCGAGGGCGAGACCGTCCTCGACGTCGTGGAGACCGGGTACACGCTCGGGTCCACCCTGCTGCGTGCCGCGAAGGTGGTCGTCGCGGTCCCGGCGAGCTAGCCATGGCGAGTCAAGACTGGTTCGACAAGGACTTCTACAAGGTCCTCGGCGTCAAGAAGGATGTGACGGCCGCTGACCTCAAGAAGACCTACCGGAAGCTCGCGCGTCAGTACCACCCGGACTCCAACCCGGGCGATGCGAAGGCCGAAGCGAAGTTCAAGGAGATCAGCGAGGCGCACTCGGTGCTCTCCGACCCGGAGCAGCGCAAGGAGTACGACGCCGTGCGTGCCATGGGCGGTGGGGCACGCTTCACCGCCCCGGGTTCCGGTGGCGGGCAGGGTGGCTTCGAGGACGTCTTCGGCACGATGTTCGGTGGTGGTGCTGGCGGTGGTCGTCAGAGCTACAGCTACCAGCAGGCGCCGCAGGGCTATGAGGACATCCTCGGCGGCATGTTCGGTCAGGGAGGCTTCGGCCAGACGACCGGCGGCTACCGCGGCTACGGCGGGCCGACGCCCGGACGCGACATCTCGGCGCACACGACGATCGACTTCATCACGGCGACCAAGGGAGACACGATCTCCCTGCAGACCTCCGAGGGTCGCACCATCAAGGTGAAGATCCCGGCGGGAGTGTCCGATGGGCAGAAGATCAGACTTCGCGGCAAGGGTCAGGCGAGTCCTGACGGCGGCGAGCCCGGCGATATCGTGGTCACCGTGAGTGTCCGTAAGCATCCCGTGTTCGAACGCGACGGCCTGAACCTCCGCGTGACCGTGCCGGTCACCTTCGTGGAGGCTGCGCTCGGCGCGACGATCGAGGTTCCGACGCTCGGCGGCGACCCCGTCAAGCTGCGGGTCGCCCCGGGTACGCCGTCGGGCCGTGTCCTCCGGGTCAAGGGCCGCGGTGTCGCGACGACGAAGGGCACCGGCGACCTCCTCGCCGTCGTCCAGATCGTCGTTCCCGCACACCTCGGCGGCGAGGCCAAGGAAGCACTCGAACGGTTCCACGAGTTGGAGCCGAAGGACAACCCGCGCGACGAACTCCTCGCACGGGCAAAGGGTTAAGCGGAAGCACACGGAAGGGTAGGGAGCATGGACGAGCGGTCGCCGATCTTCGCCATCGCGATGGCGTCCGAGCTCGCCGGGCTCCACCCGCAGACGCTCCGGCAGTACGACCGTCTGGGACTCGTGTCCCCGACGCGTACTGCCGGAAAGTCGCGCCGGTACTCGATGCGCGACATCGCCCAGCTGCGTGAGGTCGCCCGGTTGAGTGCCGAGGGTGTCAGCCTCGAGGGCATCTCCCGAATCCTGACGCTGGAGAACGAGGTCGCGTCCCTCCAGGGCCGGGTGCGCGAACTCGAGCACGCCCTCGCTGACGCCCTCCTGCGCTCGCCCGGCAACCGCGTCTTCGCAGCCGGCATGGAGGGCGGCGTCGTACCGCTCCGCAGCGGCACTCGCACGCGTCGTCGCACCGAGGTCGTCGTCTGGCGCCCTGCCGAGCACAACTAGAGATCATCAGAACGCGCCCGGCGTCGTCATTCCCTCTGAATGACGACGCCTGGCGCGTCTGTGAGGGCCTAGCGGTCTGAGGGCGCGAACTGGCTCGCCCGGACGATCGCGCCCTGGGGGTCTCGGAGGAGGACGTCCTTCGTCCAGCGGTTCTGCTCGACGCCCAGCACCTCCGCCCCGAGAGCGACGGCGCGCTGCTGGGTCTCATCGCGATCCGCGATGGCGAACACGACCTGCCAGTGCGGCTCGGAGGAGCCTGCCGGGAGGATGCTGCCGATGACGTCGACGAACCCCTCCGGTGCGACGCCCGCCTGGCGCTCGAAGATGTCGGGATCACTCGTCGCCGCCAGGTGCTCGCCATAACCCGGCACCTGGATCACGGTCGCGAAGCCCATGTCGACGAACCGCCAGGGGAACACCTGTCGGTAGAAGTCCTGCGACGCAGCGAGGTCGGCCGCGTGGAGGTCGCTGAAGTTCCAGCCGCCCGGCACGTTCACGGCCTGGGCGCCGAGCCGCCACTTCGCCTGCCAGAGGCAGAACCGCACGCCGGCCGGATCCAGGCACACGGCGCTGATGCCGGCCTCGCCGGCAGGCGTCGGGGGGTCGATGATCGTGCCTCCCGCAGCCAGTACCGCTGCGCAGGTGGCCTCGATGTCGTCGACGGCGACATAGGTGTTCCATCTCGCGCGCACCGCGGCGTCGCCATCGGTGTCTTCAGTGCCGAGCTCGCCGAACCCGGCGACGTCTGCGCCGTCGAGCTTCGCGATGACATAGCGGAGCGGCGCCTGGGGTGGCGTCGCCTGCTCGAACGTCCAGCCGAACAGGGCGCCGTAGAAGGACATGGCGGCGTCGAGCTCGGACGACTCGAGGTCGATCCAGGAGGTGACACCCAGCGGGTAGCTTCGTGGTTCGCTCATGCGCAAACGCTACGCCCGGCCGCCGACACCGGACAGAGGGACATCGCGCACCCGCCCGAGGTTGAGCGGGTCCGTGCGCCCGCTTGCCGCGTAGGGTTGGAGCATGACCGCCCCGACCGGATCGCTGACGCCCGGGACGCCCCTGCCCGGAACGTCAACCCCTGAGGCGAGCCGAGGCGAGACGGCGCCCGCGACCGCGCGTCGTCGTCGTGGGGCGAGGCTGGCCGGGGCGCTCGCGTACCCGCTGATGTACTTCGGCGTGATCGCCGCGGTGCTCCCGCTCATCGCCCTCGTCGTCATCGGCGCTCCCGTGCTGTTCGGTGTGCTGTTCGGTGCGGGCGAAGCCGAGTGGGTCGACGGCTTCGCACGGGCGTTCGGATTCGTGCTGCTGTTCCTGTCACCGCCCTTCGGCGTGTGGGTGTGGGGCTACGTGGCGGTCGGCGTCGTGGCGTTCCTCGGCGGTGTCGCACTCAGCCTCCGCCTGCTGCGCACCCACGGTGTGAAGCGGGCCGGCGCGGTGACGCACTGGGGGATGTGGGCGACCGTGCCGTTGCAACTCGTGTTCGCGCTCATCAGCGTCTTCATCGTGTTCGGCGCGATCGCCTCGGTCCGCGCCGACGACGCGAGCGGCATCGAGACGGTGCGGGCCTTCGGGCAGGGGATCGCGATCGCGACCGTCGTGAACCTGTTCGTGTCCGCCGGGCTCGGCGCCCTGATCTTCCCGGCGGTGCTGCGGGCCGTCAAGGCGGAGAAGCCGAGCAGGGCCTCTCGACGAGCCGGCCGCTCGGCCTGAGCCGTCCGTTCGCCCACCTTCGAGCAAACGAGGCCTGGTTCGCCCCGATCAGGGGCGGACGAGCGGCGGATGCGTCGGAGGTCTAGCCATCCGGAACGCACGCGCGCATCATGGAGGGATGGAAGAGGCGATCAGTGTCGACCCGGCCGGCATGTACCGGAGTCCTGCGTTCGCGCAGGGGATGATCCTGCCGGCGGGACGCACCCTGTACGTCGGAGGGCAGAACGGTGTCGACGCCGAGGGGAGGTTGCTCGACGGCCTCGGACCGCAGACGGAACAGGCGCTCCGCAACGTGCTCACGGTGCTCGCAGAGGCGGGTTCCGGCCCTGAACACGTCGCCAAGCTCACCATCTACCTCGCCCCGGGCATCGACCCGAGTGACGGCTACGCGGCGACGGCGACCGTGTGGGGCGGCCGACGCACGGCCGTCACCGTGCTGGCCGTCTCGCCCGCCCGTCCGGGCGCGCTCGTCGAGATCGACGCCATCGCGGCTGTTCCGAGCCCGTAGCGCCGAGCGCGGACGTTCCTCCGTCGCCAGGCGGGACGACGGAACGGGCACACTGGACAGGTCGTTAGGCTGGGACGATGCCCGAGTTCTCATTCGACGCACTCCGCCGCCACCCCGACCACGAGGCAGCCAACCTCTTCGCCTCCGACGCGACCGACCGCCTCCTGCTCGACGAAGCAGCAGCGGCGCTCGCAGCTGACGCCCTGCTCGGATCAGGCGGCGACGCTCCCGCGCCCGGCAGCGTGGTCGTGATCGGCGACCACTACGGGGCGCTCACACTCGGGGCCGTCGCGCTCCTCGGAGCCACCGATGTGCGCGTGCACCAGGACGCCCTCGTGGGTGAACGGGCGCTCGCCGCCAACGCGAAGGCCTTCGGTCTGGGCCGCACGTACCGCACCCTCCCGCTCGGTGAGGACGTGCTGTCGGGGGCGACGCTCGTGCTCGTCCAGCTGCCGAAACACCTCGACGCCCTTGCGGAGATCGCCTCAGCCATCGCACGCTGGGCCGCCCCCGAGGTGCGCGTGTTCGCCGGCGCCCGGGTCAAGCACCTGACGCCCGCGATGACCGAGGTACTCGAGCGCAGCTTCGGCACGGTCACGGCGAGCCTCGCCCGTCAGAAGTCCCGGGTGCTGCGAGCCAGCGACCCCATCGCGACCTCTGCCGCCCCGGGTGCCTCGGCCTCCGCCGACGACCCGGATGCGGCGGGCGGCGCCGAGGCAGTCACGCTCCGCAGCGAGCGTCACGACGACGTCGGACTGACGATCGTCGCGGCGGGTGCGGCCTTCGCCGGAACCAAGCTCGACATCGGCACCCGCTTCCTCCTCGGATACCTGCCGGAGATCGTCCCCGACGCCGAGGTCGCGATCGACCTCGGTTGCGGCACGGGCGTCCTCGCGGTGTCGCTCGCGCAGGCGAGACCGGACATCCGTGTGATCGCGACCGACCAGTCGGCGTCGGCGGTCGCCTCGACCACCGCGACGATCGCCGCGAACGACCGCGATGACCTGCGTCTCGCCGAACGCATCACGGTGGTCCGCGACGACGGGCTGTCGGTCCAACCCGACGCCTCGGCCGACCTCATCGTCCTGAACCCGCCGTTCCACACGGGCACCACCGTGCACACGGGTGTCGCCCTCGACCTCTTCGCCGACGCCCAGCGCGTCCTGCGACCCGGGGGAACGCTCGCCGTCGTCTGGAACTCCCACCTCGGGTACCGCCAGGCGCTCGAGCGCATCGTCGGCCCGACCGAGCAACTGGGCCGCAACCAGAAGTTCACCGTCACCGTCTCGCGCCGGCGCTAGACGGTCCTTCCCCGGCCGCGACGGCGTCGACGGTCAGGTCGTCGCCTCAGGATCGAGCCACAGACCCTCTTCCTCGTCGACGGTGAACTCCCCGGCCTCCAGCCGCCGTGCCAGATCGGTCAGCCACGCCCCGTAGGACTGTGCGACGGGCACCGGCGTCGGGCCGTCGACCGGCCACCAGATCACTTGACCGCGCTCACCGTTCGGGAGCGGGTCGAGGTCGACGACATGGCCAAGGCCCTCGGAGTCCGTGAATCGGAGCCATCCTCGGCTGTTCGGTATGGTGCGGACCCGGTCCGGCGTCATCCAGGAGTAGTCGGTCGAGTCCACGTCGTCGCCGTGGACATCGATGCGCATCTGGTGGTCTTCGAGCATCGCGTCGACGCTGAGGAATGTCAGGTGGTCGTACACGTCGAGCAAGCGCGTGGGGTTGTCCTGACCGTCATGGATGCGCAAGCTCGCGATCAGCGCCTCGGGGAGCGGGCCGACCTCGTGTTCCAGACGGGCGATGGTCGCATCGCTCGCCCCGGGCCGCAGGGTCGGCAGCACCTCTGGCAGGTGCTCCGCGAGCACTCGCTCGATCGTCGTCCATGCCTGGGTGATCTCTTCCAACTCGGTCATCCGACCCACCTTTCCTCCCCCTCCATCCTGCCGTCTGAGCGCGCTCAGTGCACGGCCTCGCCCGCGCACGGCGGAGCTGACGGGGGATGCCCGGGTTCCGCGCTCCCGCCTCACGTATGCTGGCCCGATGCCCGAGCCGACCACGCCCGCCGAGCTGCCCCCGCGGGCGGCCGCACCGGCGGATCGGCACGAGCTCACCGCCGTCGAACGGTGGATCGACAGCCGTGCGAACCGGCTCCTGCGCGACGCTCCTTCGGGTGGAGGCCGCGCGAGACTCGTCGAGTTCCTCGTGTTCGGGGCGAAGCAGGCGTGGGCGTGCATCTTCGGCGCCGCCATGCTCGTCGTCATCGTCGCCGCCAGGCTCTGGTACCCGGACGACGTGTGGCTCGCCCGCAACGACGCCCTCGTCATCGCGGCGATCGCCATCCAGGTGGTGATGATCGCGACACGGCTCGAGACGGGCCGCGAGCTCTGGGTGATCGTCCTGTTCCACATCGTCGGCACCGGCATGGAGCTGTTCAAGACCGGCGTCGGTTCGTGGGAGTACGACGGCGGGGGAGTGCTGCACCTCGGCGCCGTGCCGCTCTACACGGGCTTCATGTATGCGGCGGTCGGTTCGTACATGGTGCGGGTGTACCGACTGTTCGATCTCCGGTTCGACCGCTATCCACGGGTGTGGCTCACGACGCTGATCGCGGCCGGCATCTACGTCAACTTCTTCAGCCAGCACTACATCGTCGACCTCCGCTGGGTGCTGCTGGCCGCGGTGCTCGTCGTGTTCGCCCGCACGATGATGCACTACCGGGTGTTCCGTGGCACCCACCGCATGCCTGTGTTGCTCTCATTCCTGCTCGTCGCATGCTTCATCTGGATCGCCGAGAACATCGGGACGGTCACGGGCGCCTGGCTCTACCCCAACCAGGAGGACGGCTGGCAGCTCGTCCCCCTGACGAAGCTCGTGTCGTGGTTCCTGCTCATGATGATCTCCGTGGTCATGGTCACCTGGGTGTATCCGCCGAAGCCTCCGATCGAACGTGACGCCCCAGGCGCCGCTCTCCGCCGGGTCTGAGCGCACGACGGCACGCCGGTCACCCGGTACAGTTCGGGATGACCGCCGTGACTGAAACGGCCTCGGCCCGATCAGGAGCGACGATGGCAGAGCGACGAACAGTGCGTCCCGTCCCCACGGTCGACGCCGCTGCCACCTCCGGGATCACCGTGCCGCCTGCCGCCGTGGCCCCACCGCGTTCGGCCCACCTGTTCTCGGGCGCGCAGTTCGCGTTCATCGCGACGGTGCTCCTCCTGGGGGGCTACCTCGCCTTCACCGACTGCTGGACGCTCCTGTCACCGGAGTTCCTCCTGGGCCTCGCCCTCACTGCCGCCGCGACCTCGCTCCTGTTCGCCGTGCCGAGCTCGGGCGGGCTGCGCGGTCTGCTCGTGCTCGTGCCGACGATCGACATCCTCGCGGTGGCGTTCTTCCGCGACACCATCCCGAACCTGCCCACTTCCGGTCTGTTGATCGTCGTCCCGGTGTTGTGGCTCTCGGGCGGGTTCGGCGTCTCGGCCGTCCCCGTCGCCGTCCTCGGGACCGTCTTCACCTCGCTCATCCCGGTCGCCCGCTCGGGTTCGTGGCCGACCACCCCGGGAGGGTGGGGTGCGATCCTCCTCATCCCGGCACTCGTGCTCGTCATCTCCGTGACCGTCTACCTCGGGGCGCGCCAGCTCCGCGCGCACGAGGACCGGGCACGCATCGCCCTCGCGGCAGCAACGGAGGCGGCGGCGGTGGCGACGACGGTCGCCGAATCGGTCGACGCCGCCGTCGCGTTCTTCCGCCCGGACGGCACGGTCGCCCTGCGGAACCAGGCCACGTACGAGCAGGCGGAACTGGCCGGATACGACCGCGCGACGAAGTCCGGCGTCCACGTGTACGGACCCGATCGACGAACGAAGATGCCGGCGGCCGACCAGGTCGTGAACCGTGCGTTGCGCGGCGAGAGCTTCCGTGGGCAGTTGTACTGGATCGGCGAGCCGGGGAACCAGCGGGCGCTCATCGGCAACGCCCGCCAGGTGCACACCGCCGACGGAACGTTCGTCGGCACCATGACGGTCGGCCACGACGTCACCGACCTCGCGAACGCCGTCGCGGTGCGGGAAGAGTTCCTCATCGCCGTCTCGCACGAACTGCGCACGCCGCTCACCTCGATCATCGGCTACCTCGACCTCCTGTCCGAAGGGCACGACCTCCAGGCGCTCGGGCTCGATCGCGAGGTCGCGACCATCCAGCGCAACGCGGAACAGCTCTACGCGATCATCGGCGACCTGCTCGCTGCGGGTGACGCGGAGATGCGGGTGCGGATCGGGCGGGTCGACCTGGCGGCGGTCGCGCGCGAGAGCGCCGCCGCGATCCTGCCGCGTGCGTCAGACGCCGGCGTGGCCGTGCGAACAGAGCTGCCCGCTCTCGTCGAGCTCGACGGCGACGCCGGGCGACTCCGCCAGGTCGTCGACAACCTGTTGTCCAACGCGGTGAAGTACACGCCGAGCGGTGGGCGGGTGACACTGACGCTCACCGTGACCGGCGACGCCTGCCAACTGGACGTCGTCGACACCGGCATCGGGATCTCGCCGGACGACCAGCGCCAGCTCTTCGACCGCTTCTTCCGTGCGCGTGCGGTTCGCGATGACGCGCTTCCGGGCGTCGGCCTCGGCCTGTCGATCGTCAAGTCGATCGTGGAGGCGCACGAGGGGCGGATCGGCGTCGCGAGTCGGGCGGGGCGTGGCTCGACGTTCACCGTGGTGCTGCCGCTGCGTCAGTCGCGGACCGTGGCGGGCGGGCCGTCGATGCCGATCTGAGTGTGCGCCGTCGCGCGGAACCTCACCGGCGACGTGCCGGACTGGGCGCTGGACACGTTCGAGGTCGGCCGTTCCACTCGCCCCGGACACAGCGAGACGTGGCAGGCTTGAGGGATGGCGCAGATCCTCGACCAGCCGATCGTCGACGAGACGACGCTCACGATGCAGCCCTGGGTCACCATCGTGTGGAACGACCCGGTGAACCTCATGTCGTACGTCTCGCTCGTCTTCCGCAGCTACTTCGGCTACACGCACGAGGAAGCCGAACGACTCATGCTCGCGGTACACCACGAGGGTCGGGCCGTCGTCGCGACCGGCAACCGTGAGGCGATGGAGCGGCACGTCGAGGCCATGCACGGCTACGGGCTCTGGGCGTCGATGGCGAAGGCCGACGCGTGAGCGCGTTCGTCCGACCCGCCGAGGGACCCGTCGTGCTGCGGCTCGACGAGCAGGAGACCTCCATCCTGAGTCAGCTCGCCGAGCAGCTCGTGGAGATGCTCGAAGACGCGACCCGAGCAGGCATCGCAGCGGCCGTGCAACTCGACCCCGCGATGGCGCGGCTCGTCCCTGAGGGCTACCGCGACGATCCGGAGGCGGCTGAGGAGTTCCGTCGATTCACCGCAGACGACCTCGTCGGCGGCAAGGTGAGCGCCGCGCAGACCGTGCTCGACGCGCTCACCGCAACCGGGCGGGACGCCCAGGCACCCGGAGACATCCCGCCGGGCCATGAGGACGGTGCTGCCGTCACGCTCGCTGGCGACACCGCGTGGACCTGGCTCCGGTTCCTCAACGACACACGGTTGACCATCGCCGCCCGCCTCGGCATCGATGACGACACCGAGCCGTTCGAGCCCCCGCCCGCGAGCGACGACGACGAGCAGGACCCGCAGTTGATGATAGCGATCTACGCCTGGCTCGGCTACCTGCAGGAGTCGATCGTCGCCGTCCTCGACGAGGCCTGAACAATCACCTGCGTCATGCGGTGAAAGGGGAGCGTTTCGCCCAATAGGGTCGAGGTATGAGTACGCGCGCCGGCCAGGCGATCCCACGTCCGGCGCTGTCCGGCCCGCTGCGCCGTCGACGGGCGGCGATCTTCCTCTTCATGCTGACGATCGGCATCGGCCTGTCGTCGTTCATCGTGCGCACGCCCGCGATCCGCGACCTCGTGCATGCGAGCACGGCCGAGATGGGTCTCATCCTGTTCGGCATCTCGGTCGGCTCGATGACCGGCATCCTCAGCTCGGCGGCACTCGTCCGGCGCTTCGGTGCGCGCCGCCCGATCCTCTTCGGCGGTGCGTCGTTCATCACCGGCCTCGTGCTGCTGTCCGTCATGGCGAGTGCGGGCCAAGGGGTCGGCGTGTTCCTCGGACTGATCGGGATCGGGCTCGGCTTCGGGCTCGCGGAGATCGCGATCAACATCGAGGGTGCGGCCATCGAGCACGCCTCCGGCCGCTCGATCCTGCCGGTGCTGCACGGCTGCTACAGCCTGGGCTCCGTCATCGGGGCCGTCGCAGGCATCGTGCTGACGGCGATCGCGTTCCCGGTGTGGATCCACCTGCTCGTCGTCGCGGGTATCGCGATCGCCGCGATGGCCTGGGCGATCCCGAAGGTCCCCTCGGAGACCGGACGCCAGGCACCGGGCACCGGGGGAGCGCCGGGTATCCGCGCCCAGCTCGCGGTGTGGAAGCAGCAGCGCGTCGTCTTCCTCGGCCTCATCGTCCTCGCGCTCGCGCTCGCCGAGGGCGCGGCCGGAGACTGGCTCCCGCTCATCATGGTCGACGGGCACGGTACGACCGCGGCCGTCGGGTCGATGGTGTTCGCGGCCTTCGCGCTCGCGATGACGATCGGTCGCTTCTCCGGCGAACCACTCATCGACCGCTTCGGCAAGGCGATGGTGCTCCGCGTGAGCGCCCTCGTGTCGGCCGTCGGCATCGCGCTCGTCATCTTCTCCGACAACGTCGTGGTCGCAGGGCTCGCGGTCGTCCTCTGGGGTCTCGGTGCCGCGCTCGGCTTCCCCGTCACCCTGTCGGCCGCGGGGGAGAGCGACGACCCGACGACGACCGTCGGCGCCGTCGCCTCCGCCGGGTACGTCGCGTTCCTCGTGGGGCCGCCGCTGCTCGGGTTCATCGGCGAGCATGTGGGCCTCCGCGGTGCGATCGTCGTCGTGCTCGTCGTCGTGTTCGCCGCGTCGTTCCTCACGAACGCCGCGAAGCCGTCCCGTACTCCCTGAGTCGCCCGGAACGGTTCGAACATCGCCGGAAAACGCGCAGTTCCGGGCGACTCAGTGAGGGCGGGTAGCCTTGGGGACCATGCACATCCTCGTCTTCAGCGACCAGCATCCCGAGTCGTCCGGCGGGGCGCAGGTGTCGATCCGACTGCAGCGCCGGTTCCTCGAAGCGGCAGGTCACACCGTGACCGTGTGCTCGCCGCGCATGCACCAGGCGCACGACGACGACCCGAACTACCTCGACACCCCCTCCATGCCGATCACGCTCGACCGCGAGTACGCGATGACGGTCCCGGGGCGCCTCACCGACCGCTGGCTCGACGCCCGGCTGGCCGCGCTCCCGCCCGTCGACGTCGTGCACGTGCAGGCCGACTTCTGGCAGGCCATCACCGCCTACCGGTATGCCGAACGCCACGGCATCCCCGCCATCCACACCATGCACAACCGCATGGATGTCGGTATCGAGGAGACGATGCCGGCGCCCCAGCTCGTCATCGGTGCCTTGAGCTGGTGGCAGCACCGGGTGCTGAAGCCGCGGCTCTCCACGCTGCCGACCGGCGTCTGGGCGTACCTGCAGGAGTTCGCGAAGCGTGCGGCGGTCGTCATCGCGCCCTCCCACCACTTCGCGCGGGTGCTCCGGGAGAACGGCGTGACGGGTGACGCAGAGGTGCTGTCGACGGGCGTGGACGACGCCGTCCTCGACGAGATCCTCGCCGAACGCGCTGCGGAACCGACCGCACCGCACAGCCTGCCGTCGTTCGTCTGGATCGGGCGGTTCAGCCACGAGAAGCGGCTCATGGAGTTCCTCGAGGCAGTCCGTCTCGCGAGGGTCGACGCGGTGTTCCGCCTCTACGGCGCGGGGCTCCTGCTCGGGAAGGCGCAGGCGTTCGTGGCCGAGCACGACCTCGCGGACCACGTGGTCTTCGTCGGTCGCGTCTCCTACCAGGACTCGCTCCGTGCCATCGCCGACGCCGACGCCCTCGTCCAGACCTCGATCGGCTTCGAGACCCAGGGCATGACCGTCTTCGAGGCTGCCGCGCTCGGCACCCCGCCGATCGTCAGCGACCCGAACATCGCGGCCGAGCTTCCGGCGGAATCGATCTGGCAGCCCGCCGACGGCAGCGTCGAGGCGCTCGCAGAGGCATTGCGCCAGGCGGTCGCCGAGATCGTGTCGGGCACGGCGCCGGTCGTGGCGCCAGAGCTCGCGCACACCCTCCGGCAGTCGACGCAGACGACCCGCCTCATCGCCTTGTACGAGGCGGCGCTCGGCGGACCTGGATCCGAATAGCCGCACCCGCACCACCGACCGTCCACGACGGCATCCGCCCACACGGCTGGTGGGGAGGGCCGCCCAGTAGCATCACTGCATGGGGACGACAGCAGCGACAACCGGGAACAACCACGGCGCCGAGCGCGTCCTGATCCTCTCGGCCGGAGTCGGATCAGGGCACAACAGCGCCGCAGCGGCGGTCCAGCAGGCCTGCGAGGGCCGCGCGGACATCGCCGAGGTCCAGGTGCTCGACGTCCTGCAGGCGAGCACCTCGCTCTACCGCGACGTGCTCGGCAAGGGCTACTTCGTCCTCGTCGAGGAGACCCCGTGGCTCGTGGAGTGGGGCTACGACCTGAGCGACGCCCCGTTCCGGCGCCGAGGACCGCTCGACCCGTGGACGCAGGCGAACGCGATGCCCGTCGTCAGCGCGATCAAACGCTTCCAGCCGACGGCGATCGTGTGCACGCACTTCCTGCCCGCCCAGCTCGTGGCGACGCTGATCATCCGTGGTTCGATCGACGCCCGGACCGCCGTCGTCACGACCGACTACGACTTCCAGGGGTTGTGGCTCACGAGCGCCTTCCACAAGCTCTTCCTCGCGAGGGAGGAGGGTCGGGTCCAGCTGACCGCCCTCGGGCTGCCGGTCGACCGGGTGGCGGCGACCGGTATCCCGATCAGACCGCAGCCGGTCGAGGTGCCCGAACGGGATGCCACGGCGCCGCCAATGCTGCTGATCTCGGCCGGCGCGTCGGGTGGCGACTACGCCCTTGCCGTCGTGCGCCAGACGATGCACCTGCGTTCGTCCTTCACCGCCACCATCGTCTGCGGACGCAACGACGAACTGCGTCGGAGCATCGAGAGCGTCGTCGGGTCGGACGATCGCTACACGGTGCACGGGTTCACGACGGAGATGCCGCAGCTGCTGCGTCAGGCGGACCTGTTCGTCGGCAAGCCGGGTGGACTGTCGGCGTCGGAGTGCATGGCGGCCGGGCTGCCGATGGTGCTCGTGAACCCGATCCCCGGGCAGGAGGTCCGCAACGGCGACTACCTGATGGAGCAAGGGGCGGCGGTCCGCTGCAACACGGCTGCCACCATCGGCTGGAAGATCGACCAGATCCTGCAGGAACCGGGCAAGCTCCAGCGGATGCAGGAGGCGGCACGCAGGGTCGGTCGACCGGACGCGGCTCGCGACGTGGTCTCGTGGCTGCTCGACGGTCCCGCGCGGCCGCTGATCGTGACGAGGGCGGCGCAGAAGACGATCTTCAGTGCGAGCGCCAGGCGCATCGTCGCGAGCGACCTCACGGGTTCCGGCGCGCTCGCGAGGCTCGTCGACCCGGCGGACGACAGCACGGTCGCGCTGCTCCGGGCCGAGGAGGTCGACGACCTGCAGCACCGCTACGCGCATGCCGACGGCGGGCTCCTGCTCCGACGCGACGAGTCGATCGTCACGCTGCGCCGCCGGACGGAGCGGCTCCTGCGTGCGGTGCTGCGGGGCGACGAGACGCTGCGGGTCCGCGTCGAGCCCCTCGGGACGTCGTCGGTACCGACGCCGGAGTAGTCGAACGCGGGGGCGGTCAGTCGGACAGTTCGTCCGATGCGGGCTCGGCCGGTGTCGTGGCGCTCGCACGCCGTAGCGGCTGGGCCGTTGACCACTCCGACGGGCTGTGCTGCGCCGCGATGACGACCCAGTCGCCGGCGCGCGCGGACCACTGCCGCGTGTGCGGGTCCCGCTGCAGCGTCGGCCCCGCGTCGAGGTCGATGCGCACCGTGACCTCCTCGCCCGGTGCCAGCGTCACCTTGCGGAAGCCGAGCAGCTGGGCGATCGGACGATGCAGAGCGGCATCAGCAGCGTAGATCTGGACGACGGTCGAGCCAGGGCGCTCGCCGGTGTTGGTCACCGAGACGTCCGCGGTGCCGCCGTCGTCGTCGAAGCGGTGCGCCAGGAGGTGATGCTCGAACGTGGTGTACCCGAGGCCGAAGCCGAAGGGGAACGCCGGTGTGTGCCCGTCCTCGTCGAGCAGGCGCTGGCCCCAGCGGGCGTCGTAGAAGACGGACTTCGCGGCGGAGTCGAAGGGCGGCAGGTGGGCGGCGTCCGTCGGGATGACGAACGGCAGTCGCCCGCCGGGCTCGGCGGCCCCCGTCAGCACATCGGCGAGCGCGTGGCCCCCCTCCATCCCGCCGTACCAGGCGAGCACGATGGCGGGGACGCGGTCGCGCCAGCGCTCCATCAGGATCGCGCTGCCTCCGATGAGCACGACGACCGTCCGCGGGTTGGCTGCGGCCACCGCCTGGATGAGGCGCTCGTCTGAGGGGCGGAGCGTCAGGGAGGCGCGATCACCGCCGCGGACGAGCCGGGACGCCAGCCGTGCGACGCCCGTCACGAGCCGTCGCGCGAATCCGGAGTCGAATGCGGCGCCGAGCACACCCATGTCGACGCCGCCGGTCAGCACCGACTCGCCCTCGTCGCGCTCGTTCAGACCGACGACCACGATGGCGGTCTCCGCCTCGGCCGCGACGGCTGCCGCTGCGTGCTCACTGTGGCCGAGGTCCGTGGTGATCCGGACGCCGGGGAGCGCCTCTCGGAGCCCCTGCAACGGTGAGACGGTGGTCGGTGGGCGCACCCGTGACGAGCCGTGGTCGCCGAGGTTCGCGTCCCGCGCCAACCGACCGATGACGGCGACGTGGCGGAGGTCCGGCGCCAGTGGGAGCAGCGGTGCACCGTCGACGGGTGCATTTGCGAGCAGCACCATCGACTGGGTTGCGGTGCGTCGGGCGAGTGCGCGGTGCTCGAGGGAGGCGATGGCCCCCGTACTCGGCGGCGCGGCGGCGCGGAGGGCGGCGTGCTGCAGTGTCGTCCGCAGGATGCGCCGGGCCGAACGCAGGACCGTCTGTCTCCGCAGGGTGCCGTCCCTGAGGGCACCCGGCAATGCGCGTGCCCTGCGGAGCCGGAGCGGCATCTCGATGTCGAGCCCTGCCTCGAGGCTCTGGACGGCATCGTGCGTTCCGAACACCCAGTCGCTCGTCACGAAGCCGGTGAACCCCCACTCCTCCCGCAACACGTCGGTGAGGAGCGGGCGGTTGACGTCGACGTACTCGCCGCGCACCCGGTTGTAGGCGCTCATCACCGAATCGGCACCGGCGTCGATCACCGCCTTGAAGTGCGGCAGGTACACCTCGTGCAGCGCGTGGTCGTCGACCGAGACGTCGACCTCGAACCGCTCGTTCTCCATCGAGTTCAGTGCGTAGTGCTTCACGCAGGCCATCGTGTGGATGCGGACGCCGCGGGTCAGCGCCGAGCCCATCACCCCGGTGAGCACCGGATCCTCGCCGTAGCACTCCTGCGCGCGACCCCAGGCGGGGTGCCGGAGGAGGTTCACGCAGACCGACGCGGAGTAGTTCGCGCCGCGCGCCCTCGTCTCCGCGCCGATCGCTCGGCCGACCTCCTCCTCCAGCGACGGGTCCCAGCTCGCAGCTCGCGCCATCGTCACCGGGAAGGCGGTGGAGCGGCCGATCACGACGCCGCGCGCACCGTCACTGAAGCGGATGCCCGGGATACCGAGCCGTGGCACCGCCCCTGCCACGAACGCCCGTCGCCCGAGGAGGAAGGGGATGAGGGGGAGCTGCCATCGCGGGGCGTCGCCGTCGAGCAGCGACAGCAGTTCAGCGTCGGTGAGCTGGCTGACGAGTCGGTCCGCTGCGGCGTCGGGGCCGAGCCCACCGCTCCGGACTGCCCGCACGGCTTCGTCGTAGGCGCTCGTCCCCGTGCTCATCACCATGCTCAGCATTCTGCACCCTGCACCCGCCCGGCCGTGCAGTTCTCCTGCGGCCTGACAGGATGGACGGATGGGGGAACACGACGACGGACCAGTGAACGGTGCGGTGCAGCCGCTGATCGAGGCGGACGGCATCGGGGCGGTGATCGACGGCGAAGTGCTGCTGGCGCCGACCGACGTGCGGGTCGACCCTGGCCTGGCGCTCGCCGTACGCGGTCGCAACGGCTCGGGGAAGACGACACTGCTCCGGATCCTGAGCGGTCGCCTCAAGCCGTCGAGCGGGACGGCGACCATCGCCGGCCGCACCATCGACGACCGGGATCGAGCGGTCCGCCGTTCGGTGTCCGCGCTCATCGGCACACCCGCGTACGCACCCGACCTCACCCTCCGTGAGCATCTCCGGTACATCTCGACGACATGGGGCGTGACCGGGGGCGCCGCCGATGCCGCTGCAGACGAACTGCTGGCCGCGTTCCGGATCGACGCGCTCGCCCGGCGCTTCGTCCACGAGCTGTCCTCCGGCCAGTCGCAGCTGTTCGCGCTCGCCACCGCGTTGGTCCGCCCGTTCGACGTCCTCATCCTCGACGAACCCGAGCAGCGCCTCGACGCCGAGCGGCGTGGGCTCGTCGCCGATCGGGTCCTCCTCGCCAAGGAACGTGGTGCGGCCGTCGTCTTCGCCAGCCACAACGGCGAACTGATCGAGCGGATCGCGGACGAGGCGATCACCGTCGAGGCCCCGTGACGCCGCCGAACGGCAGGAGGCCCGGTGCCGTCGGCGACGGTCGGGACGAGCGCTCAACACGTCGGGCCGACCGCCACGTGTTCCGTGCGAGCCGTGCCGTGCTCGCGGCACGCGACGGTCGACCGCGCATCGCTGACATCGCGTACATCGCCTACGCGGGCCTCCTCGTCACCCTCATCGTCGGAGCCCCGCTCGTGCGGTTCGCGGTCCTCGGACTCATCGAGCCGGATGCTGCGAGCGTCGTCGCCTCGACCCGGGCGGGTGTCGCCTCCGTCGTTGCGGCACTGCTGGTGCTGCTCGTCGCGCTCGGCGGTCGGGTGCGCGGACCGGTCGTCCCCCGTCCGGCGGCCGTCCAGTTCCTCGCCGATTCGCCGCTGCCTCGTCGCCTGACGCTGCGACGGCCGTTCATCGGATCGCTGCTGGCACTCGTCGGGCTCAGTGTGCTCGGTGCGGGCGTCCTCGGACTGTCACGGCTGCTGATCCCGGGGGAGCGGAGCGTCGTCTCCGCCGGGGCGAGCACGACGTCAGCGCTGATCATCGGGATCGCCGGGCCGACGGAGCCAGGGGCCGTCGTCGCCTTCCTCGTCGGCACGGTGGGCTTCGCCCTCATGCTCGGCGTCGTGTGGCTGCTCGGCCAACGAGGGTCTCGCCGGGTCGTGGCGTCGATCGCGGTCATCGCCGCGGGGACGGGGCTCCTCGGCATGGTCGTGCCGATTGCGCTGCTGGTCACGCCGTGGGGGTGGTCTGGCCTGCTCTGGACGATGCTCGTCGGTGGCCCGGAGGCGTTCGTCATCTCGCAGGCGCTCTCCGGGAGCGGGTCGTTCTCGCTCTTCGCGGTGGGTTCCGGCTGGTTCGCGACGGCTGGACCAGCACCCACCCTGTGGTGGCCGGCGGTCGCCGCACTCCTGGTCGGAATCGCCGCGCTGCTCCTCGTCCCGCGGTCGCTCGACGGCCTGCGCAGTGCTGCGCTGCTCGACCAGGCGCGTCGCTGGCAGCGGGTCGGGATGCTCCTGCAGTCGGGCGATGCGGCCGGCGCGATCGGTGGGCTCCGAACCAGGCCGACCCGGGGACGACGCATCCAGCTGTCGTTGGACGGCCCGTTCTGGCTCGTCGTCCTGCGGCGGACGCTCGTCGGCGCCCGACGGACGGCGGGACGCGTGCTCCTCGGTTCGATCGTGCTCCTCGCCTGCGGCCTGGGGGTCGGGCTGTCGCTGGGACTCCCCGACGGCGTGCGGTGGATGCTCGCCGTCCCGACGGCCTTCCTCGCGTACCTCGCGGTGGGCGTCTGGTGCGACGCGGTGCGACACGGCGTCGACAGCGCAGGGACGCCGACGCTCTACGGTCGCAGCCCGCTCGCCCTCGTGCTCGCCGGGGCGGTCGCGCCGCTCGGTGCGGCGGTCGTGTTCGGTGGGGCCGGTGCCCTCGTCGGTGCGCTCGCGTCCGCCGCGCCGGGCGGCATGGGCCTGCTCGTGCCGGTGTGGTGGTGGCTGCTGCTCGCGGTGTGGATCGTCGTCCTGCGCGTGTTCGACGCGGCCAAGGGGCCGTTGCCCATCGGTCTGCTCATGCCCGTCCCGACGCCGTTCGGTGACGCGTCGTCGGCGAACGTGCTGCTCTGGCAGTCGGACGCGGTGCTGCTCGCCCTGCTCGTGGGCGGTGGGTTGACGGCGCTGCTCCCCGTGGCGACGGGTGCCGCTGTCGTCGTGTTGCTCGTCATGCTGCTGATCGTGGGGTCGATCGGGTTCGCGCGGTTGCAGAAGCTGTCCCGTCCCGCCTGAGCCACAGGAGAAACGCACGGGAGCCGGACGGAATGCGTGATTCCGTCCGGCTCCCGTGCGTTTCTCCTGCCGTGGTGCAGCGCGCTGGCGCGAGGTCCTACTCGGCGACCTTCGCCGCTGCGTCCGCGAGCTTCGGGACGAGCTGCTCGAGCACGACCGGGATGCTCAGCACCGAGGCGGCGCTGTAGGCCTGCGTGAGCTCGTCCGCGGGGTCGAGGACGATCGCGCGACCCGACTGCACCACGGCGAGGCTCGCGAGGAGCGGGTCGGCGGTCGTCTCGGCGGCGGTGAAGCCGATGGGGAGGATCACGGCGACGTCGGCGTCGAACGCCGCGACCTGCTCGGCCGAGACCGACGCGTAGAAACCAGCGGGTTCGAGGTCGAGGACGGCCGGGTTCTGCTGGAAGCCCAGGTCGGCGAGGATGTCGAAGCGGCCGTCACCCTCGAGGTAGGCCCCGTACGCGTCGCCGAACTTCGTCGCGGCGACCGTCGTGAGACCGGCGAACTCCTGGTGCAGTTCAGCTGCCTCGTTGATCGACTGCTTCGTGGCTGAGACGAGTGCGTCACCCTCCTCGGTCTTGCCGAGGGACGCGGCGACCTGCTCGAGCTGCACGTCCCAGGGGGTGGCGAATGCCGCGGTGCCCGTGGGGGCGTACACCGTCGGGGCGATCTCGGAGAGCCGTTCGAACTGCTTCTCGTCGCCGGCCGAGCGGGTGTTGAGGATGAGGTCGGGCTCGAGGGCCTGGATCTGCTCGTAGTTGACCGTGTCGCCGCTGTCCTCGATGATCTCCGGGGTGACGTCGCCGAAGAGGTCCGTGGCCCAGGGGCCGACGCCCTTGTTGTCGGCGCCGAAGCCCTGCCAGTCGTAGACGGCGGCGGGCACGACACCGAGGGCGAGGGCCATCTCCGCGTCGGACCAGCCGAGCGCGACGACGGTCAGGTCGCCGGTGGGCTCCGGCACGCTGACCTCGCCGAACATCGTGTCGACCGTGCCGAGGACGGCGGCCGAGGAGTCGTCGCTCGGGGCGCTCGAGGTGCAGCCGGCGAGGGCGAGTCCGGCGACCGCGAGAGCGGCGACGGCGGTCAGGGTGCGGGGCATGCTGCGCATGTTCTGCTTTCGATCGGAGTGCGGGGGATGAGGTAAGCCTAAGCTTCCTAGGTCACAACCGCATAACGTCCTGGGGTGGCGCCAGCGCATCGCGCTGGCGATCACCGTAGACAAGTCAGTGGGCTCCCATGAGCGGGATGACGAGGGGCGTGTGCGACTCGGGGTCGTCGATGATCCGGCAGCGCAGCCCGAAGACCTCCTCCACCAACTCGGCCGTCACGATGTCGGCCGGCGCCCCCTGGGCCACGACGTGACCGTCGCGCATCGCGATGAGGTGCGTCGCGTAGCGCGCCGCCTGGTTCAGATCATGGAGTACCGCGACGAGTGTCCGTCCGCCCTCCCGGTTGAGTCGCGTGAAGAGGTCGAGCAGTTCCACCTGGTGCGTGATGTCGAGGAACGTGGTCGGCTCGTCGAGCAGCAGCAGCGGCGTCTCTTGAGCGAGCGCCATCGCCACCCACACCCGCTGACGCTGACCGCCGGACAGTTCGTCGACGAGCCGCCCCGACAGCTCGGTCACGTTCGTCGCCTCCATCGCGGCGAGCACTGCGGCCTCGTCTGCCTCCGACCAGCGCTTCAGGATCGACTGGTGCGGATAGCGGCCGCGCGACACGAGGTCGATGACGGAGATGCCGTCCGGCGCGATCGACGTCTGCGGCAGCAGGCCGATGCGCTTCGCGACCTCCTTCGACGGGTAGCTCGTGATCTCGTTGCCGTCGAGCACGACCTGACCCTGCGTCGGCTTCAGGAGTCGCGCGAGTGTCCGCAGCAGCGTCGACTTGCCACATGCGTTCGGCCCGACGATCACCGTGAACGAGTCGTCGGGGATGGCGATGTCGAGCTCGTGGATGATGGTCCGCTGGTCGTATCCGACGCGGAGGTTCGATCCGGCGAGTCTCGAGGTGGGGGTTACGGTCTGCATGTCAACGCTTTCCCGCCTGCACGATGAGCAGGACGATCAGATAGATGCCGCCGAGCGTCACGGTCACCGCCCCGACGGGCAGGGCCGCCGGTGCGATGATCCGTTGGGCGACGACGTCACTCACGAGGAGCAACGCCGCACCCATGGCGGCTGAGGGGACGAGGGGGATGCCGGCGGACCTCGTGAGTCGGCGGGCCAGCTGCGGCGCCGCGAGGGCGACGAAGATGATGGGCCCGGCGACCGCGGTCACCGTCGCCGTGAGGGCGACGCCGATGACGAGGAGCATCAGCCGAGTGCGTTCGACGGGGATGCCGAGCGACTTCGCGATGTCGTCACCGAGTTCGAGCGTGCCGAGTCGGCGGGAGAGGAGCGCGAGCAGCGGGACGAGGACGGCGACCGCGACGGCGACCGGAACGACCTCGCTCCAGCCGAGGTCGGCGAGCGAACCCATCCCCCAGCTCGCGGCGACGATGGCGGCGTTGAGGTCGGCCCGCAGTTGCAGGTAGTCGTTGAACGCGTTCAGCACCGCGCTCATGGCGATGCCGATGACGATGAGACGGAATCCCTGCACGCCGCGCGACCAGGCGAGCACGTACACGAGGAGTGCCGTCGCGAGTCCTCCGAGCAGCGCCCCGGTGACGGTCGCCGCGTAGTTCCCGCCGATCACGAGCGTCACGATGAGCGCACCGGTGAACGCGCCGGAGTTGAAGCCGATGATGTCGGGGCTGCCGAGCGGGTTCCGGGTGATCGACTGGAAGACGGCCCCGGAGAGCCCGAGGGCGATCCCGCCCACGATCGCGACCACGACGCGGGGGAGCCGCCAGTCGAGGACGATTCGCAGCACGCTCTCCGAGCCGTCACCGGCGAAGGCCGCGAGCAGTCGGTCGAGCGGGATGCGGTACTCGCCCTGGGTGAGGGCGAAGGCGCCGACGGCGACGACCACGGCGATGAGGATGCCGACGACGAGGACCTCGCGCCGGTGCATCACCCAGCTGATCGGCCCGATGCGGACCGTTCCCCGGCCGCGTTGCCTGCCGACGACCGGCGCGCCCGGCTCCAGGGTGACGGCGTCCGTCCGCCGACCGCCGGGATGCGGCCCGTTCACAGTCCCTGCGCTTTCGACCGGCGGATGAGGACGATGAGCACGGGCGCACCGACGAAGGCCGTGACGATGCCCACGGGCATCTCGCCCGGGACGGCGAGGCGGCCGACGAGGTCGGAGAGCAGGAAGATGATCGGTGCGAACACCATCGTGAACGGCAGGACCCAGCGTTGGTCCGGGCCGACGATCGCGCGTGCCAGGTAGGGCGACATGAGACCGAGGAACGCGATCGGTCCGGCGGCGGCCGTGGCGGAACCGCAGAGTAGGGTGATGGCGATGACCGAGAGGATGCGGGTGCGGAGGACACGCGTGCCGAGCGAGGTCGCGAGGTCGTCGCCGAGCGCGACCGCGTTGAGTGACCGCGAGACGATGAGTGCCAGGACGACGCCGACGACGAGGAAGGGCAGCACACCGAGGAAGACGTCGATCTGCCGGTTCTGCAGTGAACCGGCCTGCCAGAAGCGGATCTTGTCGAAGATGTCCGGGTTGCGGATCGTGATGGCGAACGTGACTCCCTGCAACGCCGCCGACAGCGCGACGCCAGCGAGCACGAGCCGGACGGGGGTCGCGCCGGCACGGCCCCTCGAGCCGATGACGTACACGACGACCGAGGCGACACCGGCGCCGAGGAACGACCACCACACGTACGAGCTGAGGTCTGCGGTACCCGCGAGGGCCACGGCGACGACGACCGCGAAGTAGGCGCCTGCGTTCACGCCGAGGATGCCGGGGTCGGCGAGCGGGTTGCGTGTGACGGCCTGCATCATCGCTCCCGCCAGGCCGAGTGCCGCACCGACACCGACCGCGAGCAGCATGCGGGGCACACGGAAGCCGGTGACGAGGACGGCGTCGGTGTCGGTCCCTCCGTGGGTGAGCGCACGCCACACCTCGGACGGACTGATCGTTCCCGAACCGATGAAGAGACTGGCGACCGCGAGCGCCGCGAGGACGGCGATGGCGACGACGAGCAGCAGCGACCTCGACGCGGTCGTCCGGGCGATGCCGGTCGACGCTTGTCGGGCGCGTGCGGCCGCGGTGGGGAGCCGCAGGCTGTCGAGGTCGGCGCTCACCGACTATCCGTTGTCCTCGGACTTGCCGTACCGCCAGTAGCCCATGAAGGCGACCGACTTCCGGTCGACCCCGCAGCCGGAGACGAGGTGGCGACGGAGGGTCTTGATGGCGGAGGCCTCGCCGGCGAGCCAGGCGTAGAGCGGGGCGGAGGCGAGCACGGGGCCACCGTGCTCGTCGACCGGCACCTCCCACAGCAGCTCGCGGTCGATGTCGACGTCCTCCAGTGTCGGAAGGGTCGCGATCGCGGCGGTGTCGACGGTGGGTGCGAGACGGCTCGCGATGCGCTCGACCTCGGGGATGAGCAGGGTGCCGACCGGCTGGTCGCCGCGGGGGAGGACGACGAGTTCGACGCCGTCGGGCTTCGTCGAGAGCACAGCGATGTCGTCGGGGTGCGGGATCTCGACGACCGCGATCCCACGGGACGTGTCGGGCAAGCTCTCCAGGATGCCGGCGATGGCGGGCAGTGCCGTCTCATCGCCGGCGAGGAGCACCTGGTCGACGCTCTCGGGGGCGTGCCAGTCGACGCCGCCCGCGGTGACGGCAGCGCGCGCGTTGGGCACGTTGACGATGAGTTCGTCGCCGATCCGGGCGTCGAGGGCCCAGGTCGACGCCGGTCCGACGCGGCCGTGCAGGGCGATGTCGATGTCGAACTCGGCGACGTCCTGACGCACCTCGCGGATCGTGTACGTGCGCATGGCGTGCCGCTCGGGCGTCGGCAACAGGCGCCAGGCCTGGTACCAGTCGTCGTGCATCGGGAGTCCGTCGAAGCCGGTCTCGGGCAGCGGGAACAGGAGCTTGATCCGCTGGTCGTGACGGTTGTCCGCGATGTGCTGCACCTCGGGCCCCGTGAAGGTGAAACGCCGGTAGCTCGGGCTCACCTGCTCGATCCGCGTGACGACGGCTGCGACGAGGATGAAGATCGAGTCGGGGGATTGTTGGCTGAGTCGGGACATCGGTAGGTAAGCCTACCCTTCGAAGCTCGGCGGGGCCATTGGTCGGCGAGGATCGAGGCTCCTCCACAGGCTGGCGTCGGCTTCGGACCTGCGCGAGCCCGGTATGGACCTTGTCGGGGCAGGACTTCGGTGGTAAACTTGAGCCAAGTCAACTCAACTTTTGAACAGGAGATCAGTCCAGATGCCAGCAGGCCAGCAGCCTCAGCAGGAAGACCAGCGCAGCGCGCTCGAGCAGTACGGCGTCAACCTGACCGAGATCGCGGCTTCCGGCAAGCTCGATCCGGTCATCGGTCGTGACGCCGAGATCCGTCGGGTGAGCCAGGTGCTCACTCGGCGCACGAAGAACAACCCGGTGCTCATCGGCGAACCGGGCGTCGGCAAGACCGCCGTCGTCGAGGGGCTCGCCCAACGCATCGTCGCGGGCGACGTCGCCGAGAGCCTCAAGGGCAAGCAGCTCGTGTCCCTCGACCTCTCGGCGCTCGTCGCCGGCGCCATGTACCGCGGCCAGTTCGAGGAACGCCTGAAGGCCGTCCTCAAGGAGATCGACGAGTCCGACGGCCAGATCATCACCTTCATCGACGAGCTGCACGTGCTCATGGGAGCCGGTGGCGGTGAGGGTTCCGTGGCAGCGGCCAACATGCTGAAGCCGATGCTCGCCCGCGGTGAACTCCGGCTCATCGGTGCCACGACGCTCGACGAGTACCGCGAGTTCATCGAGAAGGACGCCGCCATGGAGCGGCGCTTCCAGCAGGTGTTCGTCGGCGAGCCGAGCGTCGAGGACACCATCGCGATCCTCCGCGGACTCAAGGAACGCTACGAGGCGCACCACAAGGTGTCGATCGCCGACAACGCCCTCGTCGCAGCAGCCTCGCTGTCCAACCGCTACATCACCGCCCGCCAGCTGCCGGACAAGGCGATCGACCTCATCGACGAGGCGGCGAGCCGTCTCCGCATGGAGATCGACTCAGCACCCGTCGAGATCGACGAGCTCCGTCGCAGCGTCGATCGACTGAAGCTCGAGGAGCTCGCCCTCAAGAAGGAGAAGGACGACGCCTCGAAGGAACGCCTCGCGAAGCTGCGCGACGACCTCGCCGCGCGCCAGGCCTCGCTCGGCGTGCTGCAGGAGCGGTGGGAGCGCGAACGAGCCAGCCTCAACCGCGTCGGCGACCTCAAGAAGCAGATCGACGCGGCCCGCAGCAAGGCCGAGCGCGCGCAGCGCGAGGGCAAGCTCGAGCAGGCCTCGAAGCTCCTGTACGCCGACATCCCGCAACTGGAGCGTGAGCTCGCCCTCGCCGAGTCGGCTGAACAGGAGGCGGACGGCGAACCGCGCATGGTGAACGACCAGGTCACCTCCGAGGACATCGCCGCGGTCATCGCCGCCTGGACGGGCATCCCCGTCGGGCGCCTGCTCCAGGGCGAGACCGAGAAGCTGCTGCACCTCGAACAGGAACTCTCGCGCCGCCTCATCGGGCAGCACCGAGCGGTCGCTGCCGTCTCCGACGCCGTTCGGCGCACCAGGGCCGGGATCTCCGATCCCGACCGGCCCACAGGGTCGTTCATGTTCCTCGGGCCCACCGGTGTGGGTAAGACCGAGCTCGCGAAGGCACTCGCCGAGTTCCTCTTCGACGACGAGAAGGCCATGGTCCGCATCGACATGTCCGAGTACGGCGAGAAGCACTCGGTGTCGCGGCTCGTCGGCGCCCCACCCGGGTACGTCGGCTACGAGCAGGGCGGTCAACTCACCGAGGCCGTGCGGCGCCGACCGTACTCGGTGGTGCTGCTCGACGAGGTCGAGAAGGCGCACCCCGAAGTGTTCGACGTCCTGCTGCAGGTCCTCGACGACGGGCGTCTGACCGACGGTCAGGGCCGTACGGTCGACTTCCGCAACGTGATCCTCGTCCTCACCTCCAACCTCGGTTCGCAGTACCTCGTCGACCCGTCGCTCAGCATCGAGCAGAAGGAGGAGGCGGTCCAGCAGCTGGTGCGGCAGGCGTTCAAGCCGGAGTTCATCAACCGGCTCGACGACATCGTCGTCTTCCAGGCGCTCAGCGAAGAGGAACTCGGGCAGATCGTCGAACTGTACATCGACCGCCTGCAGCGACGACTCGGTGAGCGACGACTGCACCTCGCGGTCACACCCGATGCGAGGGCGTGGCTCGCCGAGCGCGGCTACGACCCGCTGTACGGCGCGCGTCCGCTCCGTCGGCTCATGCAGCGCGAGATCGACGATCGACTGGCCCGCGCCATCCTCGACGGCACGATCCACGACGGCGACACCGTGCGCGTCGGCCTCGCTGCAGACGGCGACAGCCTCACGGTGGGCATCTGACCCGTCGGCGGCGCCGGAAGGCCCGGGAGCGGTTCTCGCTCCCGGGCCTTCCGCCGTCCCACGGACGACGCTCTTCCGAGCCCGAGCCCGAGCCCGAGCCCGAGCCCGTCCCCGGTGCCGAGCCCGTCCCCGGTGCCGTCCCGTCCCCGGTGCCCGCGTGCGTCGCCGGTCCCTGAGCGTGTCGAAGGGCTTCGCCCCGCATCCTCACTCCGCCGTCCACCCGACACGCGAACCGTCGCGACATCTGGTCTCCGCGTGTCTCCTGCCGCTAGCGTGATGCTCGCGCCGACAGCCGGCGCCGCGGTCGAGAGGATCCGATGTCGCACGCAGCCCCCACGCCGCCGTCCGCGGTCGCAGACGCGACGGTGCCGCTCTGGCGTCGACCGCGTGCGACGCGTGCCTTCCTCCTCACCGGACTCGGGCTCTGGCTGTTCCTGCTCTTCGTGCCCCACGTGCTGCTCGGCAACGACGCGATCGTGCCCGCTTGGATCCTGCTGGGTGCCGGCCTCGCCGCGGGCACACTGCTCTTCGTCATGGCGCGTCGCCTGCAGCCGGGTGACGGTGTGACCGTGTCGGTGCTGCTCTGGGCAGCGCTCGTCGGCGGGTTCGTCGCCATCGCCCTCGGCAGCAGCCTCGATTCGCTCGTCGGCGTCGCAGCGACCGAGGCCCGGCAGAACCCGCACGACGTGGGGCTGTTCGCCGCGGGGCTCGCGGAGGAACTCGCGAAGATCGTCGCGGTCGTCGTGGTGGCCTGGCGTCTCCCGGTGAAGACCGCCCGCGGTGGACTGTTCGTCGGCGGTGCAGTCGGTGTGGGCTTCGCGGTGCTCGAGAACCTCTGGTATATCGGGCAGTCCTGGGCGGCGGGGGCAGAGGCGTCGGAAAAGCTCCCCGCGGGTGCGTCACTGATCGAGGTCATCCTCGTGCACCCGGCGTTCGAGGCGGCACGGACGGCGTTCGCCCGGACCGTCTTCGACCCGGTCGGTCACCCGCTCTGGACGGCGTTGTTCGCTGCCGCGGTGTTCGCCGCCGCGAGGAACGGCCGGTTCCGTCTGAGCCTCGGCGTCGTGGGAGCGTACCTCGGGGTCGCGCTCATGCACGGTCTCTGGGACGGCAACACGGTGATCTGGGCTCTGCTGTTCCCCGAGACGCCGGCGATGGTGGGTCTCGCTGTGCCGGTCATGGTGCTGCTCGCGGTCGCCTCCGCATTCCTCTGGAGGTCGGTGGTGCGTCGGATCAACGCGGCGGCCGGTGTGACCACCCTGCGCGTCCCGCGTCGAGAGCAGCCCCGCCCGACGTCCTGACCGGCACCCGTTCCTCCTCGCGCTCGTCGCTGGCGTGTGTGTGGTGCCCCAGCGTTCGGTCCAGCGCACCGCGCTGGCAGGATGGACGCATGACGGAGAACGTGCGCGTCCTGATCGCGAGCTGGCTCGAGCCGGAGCATGTGGCGACGATCGCCGCGGAGCCGGGCGTCGACGTGCTGTATGCGCCTGATCTCCTGCCGCACCCCGCCTACCCTGCCGATCACCACGGCCCGGCCCCGACGCTCTCGCCTGCCGACGACGACCGCTGGCGACGTCTCCTCGCGCAGGCCGACGTCGCCTTCGACTTCGACTGGCAGGACCCGGCCGCGCTCCCCCACCGCGCTCCCGACCTCCGCTGGATCCAGGCGACGAGCGCGGGCATCGGCGCCTTCGTGCAACGGATCGCCTCGAACGCCGCGGCATCGAGATCACCACGGCGAGCGGCGTCCACGCCATCCCCCTCGCGGAATTCGCCCTCGCCGGAGCCCTGCACTTCGTCAAAGACGTCCCGAAACTGCGTCGCGACCAGCAGGCGAGACACTGGCAGCGTGCGGCGACCGGCCAGCTCGCGGGTCGCCGGGTCACGGTCGTCGGCGTGGGTGCGATGGGGCGGAACGTCATCCGCGTGTTCGATGCGATGGGGTGCCACGTCACAGCGGTCGGGCGGGCAGGGCGCGACTACGGCCTGGCGGACGGTGTCGCCGTCTCGAGCACCGATCGTCTCGCGCTCGTGCTGCCGCACACCGACGTCCTCGTGCTGTGCTGCGCGCTCACGCCGGAGACCGAGGGCCTCATCGATCGCGCCGCGCTCGCTGCCCTTCCCGACGGCGCGATCCTCGTGAACATCGCGCGTGGCGCGGTCGTGGACGAGGACGCGCTCGTCCAGGAGCTCGCGAGCGGTCGTCTCGCTGGTGCCGCACTCGATGTCGTCACCGAGGAACCGCTCGCAGTCGACTCTCCGCTCTGGACCCTCGACAACGTCCTGATCTCGCCCCACTCGGCGTCGACGGTCGAGACCGAGAACGCGACGCTCACCGCGCTCTTCGTCGACAACCTCCGTCGCTGGCGCACCGGCGAACCCCTCCTCAACCGATACGACCCCGACCGCGGCTACTGAGTCGACTCGTCGGAAGCGCGGCCGTGCGTCTCCCAGGTTTCCGGGGCGGTCACCGGCCAGCGCGCCGCGCTGGCCGCGGGAGGACAGCACCTCCGCGAGCCTCAGCGGCCCTGGGCGCTGGGAGTGCCACGATCAGCACGTGAGCACTTCTCCGGGTGGACCTGTCGCGATGCGACACGGGGCGAAGCTGCGCCTCGCCGTCTCGGTCGCCGTCGGGCTGCTCGTCGGCGGAGTCGCCGGGGTGACCTGGTTCTGGGCGGGCGCGATCCTCGCCGGCTGGGGTGCGGCATGCCTCGTGTTCATCGTCACGATGTGGCTCCGGATCTGGCGTATGGACCCCGAGCGGACCCGTGAGCACGCGACGAGCGAGGAACCGGGACGAGCGACCAGCGAAGTGCTCATCGTGTTCGCGAGCGTGGGCAGTCTCGTGGCGCTCAGCGTCGTCATCCTGCAAGCCCGCGCGGCGACGTCCGCGTTCGAGCAGGGAGTGATCGCTGGCTTCTCGGTGCTGAGCGTCGCCCTCTCCTGGGCGCTCATCCACACGATCTACACGCTCCGCTACGCACGCATGTACTTCGCGGCTCCCGAGGGCGGCATCGACTTCAATCAGGAGGAGGCTCCGCAGTACAGCGACTTCGCCTACCTGGCCTTCGACCTCGGCATGACCTACCAGGTGTCGGACACGACGCTGCGGACGAGCGAGTTCCGCCGCACCGTGCTGAAACACACCCTGCTGTCGTACCTCTTCGGTTCGGTCATCCTCGCGACCGTCATCAACCTCGTCGCCGGACTGTAGACCGGTCTCGACCGGACACCCGTGCCCGTCGACAGGCTCAGGGCGCGGGCTGCGGAGCGAGCGTCACGTTGCGAAACGCAGCTGAGCCGCCCGGCGGACCGGGCGGCTCAGGTGGCCTCGACGCACTCGGGGACCGTGGTCCCCTCGCAGGAGGGTTGCGGGTGACTAGCCCTGGGCGATGATGAGGTCTGCCAGGGGGAGACGCGTGCGCGGAGCGGTCTCGCGCTCGCGGAGCATGCCCTCGGGGAGGGACTCGGGGTCGCCGACCTCACCCAGAGCGGTGACGGTGACCGGCACGAGGCCGTCGGGAAGGTTGAACGCCGCCGCGACACCCTCGGGCGAGAACCCGGACATCTGGTGGGCGAACAGGCCATCGCTGTGCGCCTGCACGCTCAGGTGCGCCACGGCCTGGCCGAGGTCGTAGATCGCGTGCGAGCGCTCCTTGCCGTTCTCGTCGACCGTCTCGGCGACGGCGACGATGAGCGTGCCTGCCTTGGCAGCCCACGCCTGGTTGAACTCGACGAGCTGCTCCGCGATGCGGTCGAAGGTCTCGGTGCCACGGTTGCCGACGATGAAGCGCCACGGCTGGATGTTGTACGCGCTCGGCGACCAACGTGCGGCTTCGAGCGCGGAGGCGATCTTCGACTCAGCGACCGGCTCACTCACGAAGGCGCGGGGGCTCCAACGCTCGGCGAGCACCTCGAGGATCGGGGCGTCGGTCGTCGCGGTACGGGTGGCAATGGACATGTGATCTCCAAAGAGGTGTGTGGTACGGATGGGGGTCGTCGCCATTGACTCTCGATGCAACTGAATGGGTTGTGGGCCTATTCCCGTGAAGCGGTCACGATCTCGGCGATGCGGTGCGGAGCCGCTTCGTCCTGCAGCGACGTGGTGTCGCCGAGCGGGCGGCGATCGACGATGTCGCCGAGGAGCCGACGCATGATCTTGCCGGACCGGGTCTTCGGGAGGTCGGGCACGATGAAGACGTCGCGCGGCTTCGCGATCGGTCCGATCTCGTTCGCGACGTGCCCGCGCAAGGACTCGCGGAGCGCCGCGGCCCGCTCGAGCCAGTACTGCTCGCCGTCGGCCTCGGGGCCGTTGGAGCGGGAGGACGGGATGATGAACGCGGCGATCGCGCTGCCCGTGATCGGGTCGTCGACACCGACCACACCGGCCTCACCGACGTGGGGATGCGACACGAGCGCCGACTCGATCTCGATCGTCGACAGCCGATGGCCCGAGACGTTGATGACGTCGTCGACGCGGCCGAGCACCCAGATGTCGCCGTCCTCATCCCACTTCGCGCCGTCTCCGGAGAAGAAGTAGCCCTGCTTCCAGTACTTGGCCCAGTACGAGTCGCGGTACCGTTCGGGGTTGCCCCACACGGTTCGCGCGAGCGACGGCCCGAAGCGACTCACCACGAGGTACCCGCCAGAGCCGTACGGCACGGTCGTGCCCTCCTCGTCGACGACGAGCGCCTCGAGACCCGGGAGCGCACGGCTGCCCGAGCCGGGCTTGATCGTCGTGGCACCCGGCAGGGGGGCGATGACGGCCGAACCGGTCTCCGACTGCCACCAGGTGTCGACGACGGGCGCCTCGCCTCGGCCCAGGCGATCGCGGAACCACATCCACGCCTCGGGGTTGATCGCCTCGCCGACGGTGCCCAGCAGTCGGATGCTGGAGAGGTCGTACTGGGCGGGCGGTCCCTCTGGGAACCAGGTCATGAGGGTGCGGATGAGCGTTGGCGCGGTGTAGTACGTCGTGACGCCGTAGCGCTCGATGATCTCGAAGTGACGGGCCTGGTGTGGCGTGTTCGGGGTGCCCTCATAGATCACCTGGGTGAGTCCGTTGGAGAGCGGGCCGTAGATCTCGTAGGTGTGCGCCGTGACCCAGGCGAGATCGGCGGTGCACCAGTGCACGTCGTCGTCCTTCGCGTCGAAGATGGCCCAGTGCGTCCAGGAGGCTTGCGTGAGGTAGCCGCCCGAGGTGTGGACGAGCCCCTTCGGCTTGCCGGTGGTGCCGCTCGTGTAGATGATGAACAGCGGGGTCTCGGCGTCGAACGCCTCGGCCTCGTGGGTGTCTGCGGCGGTTCCGACGGCGTCGTGCCACCAGACGTCGCGGCCCTCGGTCCACGGGACGTTCGGGGTCTGCTCGCCGGTGCGCGACACGACGAGCACGTGCTCGATGGACGGCACACCCTCGACCGCGGCGTCGGCGTTCTGCTTCACCGGCACGGCGGTGCCCCGGCGGTACTGGCCGTCGGTGGTGATGAGGAGTTTCGCCTCGGTGTCTTCGACACGGAAGCGCAGTGCCTCAGCGGAGAACCCGCCGAAGACGAGCGAGTGGATGGCGCCGATGCGTGCGACGGCGAGGGTGGCGATGACCGTCTCGGGGATGACCGGCAGATAGATGACGACTCGGTCGCCCTTCCCGATGCCGAGCGCGGTGAGCGCATTGGCGGCCTTCGCGACCTCCCGCTGTAGTTCGGCGTAGCTGATCGAGAGGCGGTCGCCCGGTTCGCCCTCGAAGTGCAGCGCGATCTTGTCGCCTCGTCCGGCGTCGACGTGGCGGTCCACGCAGTTGACGGCCACGTTCAGGGTGCCGCCGGCGAACCAGGTCGCGGCGGGGACGGTGAGCTCGGGGGCCGGGTCGGCCGGGTCGGAGCCGTCGACCGGCCGTGCGGGTTCCCAGGTGTGAGCGGACTCCCAGGGTGTCACCCAGTCGAGACGGTGGGCCTGCTCCTCCCAGAACGCGATGGGATCGGCCGCAGCACGGGCCCACTCGCCCGGTCCGACGTTGGCCGTCCGTGCGATGTCCGCTGGCGGCGCGAAGCTGCGCGTCTCGGCGAGCAGGTTCGAGATCGTGGCGGGCGCGGCAGACGACGGTCCATCAGTGGGAGGCATGTCTCAACGCTACGTCCCCGGCGCTCGCCTCCGCCATCCGACGGTCATCCGACGTCATCGATCGACGGATCGGGAAGCTGTGGAGGACGGTCACGGTTAGCCTCAGAGCAGCCACGGCATCGTGGCGATCGCCGACACGCGGCGCGCACGAGGTGGTGCCGCACAGAAGGGAACGACATGGCAACCGTCGTCCAATACGACGAGCTCGGCTCGGCAGACGTCCTCCAGCTCGTGGAGGTCCCCACCCCGCACCCCGCGGCGGGTGAACTCGTGGTGGAGGTCCGCGCGGCCGGGGTGAACCCCATCGACTGGAAACTCCGCAGCGGCATCCGTGGAGGACAGCACCTCGCCGAACCCCGCAGGGTGGGGAGCGACGGCGGAGGCGTGATCGTCGAGGTGGGTGACGGCGTCGACGGATGGGCGGTCGGCGACGAGGTCGTCATCGTGAACGGTGACGGCACCTACGCGACGCACCTCGTGGTGACGCCTCGGCAGATCATCGCGAAGCCAGCGGCGATCTCCTTCGAGGAGGCCGCCGCGATCGGCATCCCCGTCAGCACCGCCTACCAGGCGCTCCGCTCGCTCGGGGTCACCGACGGGACGACGCTGCTCATCCACGGCGGATCGGGCTCGGTGGGCCATGCCGCCGTGCAGTTCGCGCGTGCCTGGGGTGCAGCGGTGATCGCCACCGCGAGCGAACGCAACCACGAACGACTCCGTGAAATCGGTGCGATCCCCGTCGCCTACGGCCCGGGGCTCGTCGAGCGCATCCGTGAGGCGGCCCCGCAGGGGATCGACCGGGTGCTCGACGCCGTCGGCACGGATGAGGCACTCGAGGCGTCGTTCGAGCTCGTCGACGACCGGCAGCACATCGGCACGATCGTCGTCGGCGCGAAGGCGGCGGCACTCGGAATCCAGGCGTGGTCGGGTGGGAACCCGCTTCCCCTGACCGATCAGGAGCAGGCGTGGCGCGCGGAGGCGATCCCGGCGGTCGCGGAACTCGCCGAGCGAGGCGGCTTCAGCTTCGAGCTCGGCACGATCCGACCACTCGCCGAGGCCGCCGAGGCCCACCGCGAGAGCGAGTCCGGTCACCCGAGCGGCAAACTGATCCTCGTTCCGTAGAGCGGTTCGCCGTCCACGGTTCAGGCCGCGCGTGCGGCGCGCCGGACAGAGCGAGACGTTCGGTCGACGGCGTGCCGCACCGCGTCCGCGTGGTGGACGACTACTCCGGTCCCTCGCCGAAGCTGTCCTCGACGGGCTCGAGCTCGGAGAGTTCGTCCTCGTCGTCGAGTGCTTCCAGGGCGTCCTCGGTGTCGCTGGGGTCGTCGAGTCCTGCGTCGCCGACCACGTCGTCGCCACCGATGGGGTCGGTGCGGGAAGGGGTGCTCGGATCGTCCATGGCGCCAGCGTACGGGGAGCCGACGGTCCGGGCAACGGCCCGTCGACAGGTTCGGGGCTGTGCGCTCAGCAGGAGACGGCTCAGCGGCCGGTGTGCTCCACGATGACTGCCTTGATGCGGTCGACGTCGGCCGGGACCACTTCGAAGCGCTGCGGAAGACCCTCGATGCCTTCGAACGCCGCCGGCCGCTCCGGTTCCTCGCCGAGTGCCTCACGCACGATGTCGGCGAACTTCGCCGGCAACGCCGTCTCGAGGACGATCATCGGCACGCCGGCGCGCAGGTGTCGGCGGGCCACCCCGACGCCGTCAGCGGTGTGCGGGTCGATCGTGATGTCGTAGCGCTCGGAGACGTCGCGGATGGTGGCGACACGGTCGGCGTGCGTGCTGCGACCCGAAACGAAACCGAACTCGGCGATCCGGTCGAACTCGGGCGTGCCCGACAGGTCGAAGCCGCCGTCCTCGTCGAGCTGACGGAACAGCTCACCGAGCCGCGACGCGTCCTGGCCGACGAGGTCGTAGAGGAAGCGCTCGAAGTTGGAGGCCTTCGAGATGTCCATGCTCGGGCTCGACGTGTGGTGCGTCTCGGCTGCCGAGCGTGGACGGTAGACGCCCGTGCGGAAGAATTCGTCGAGGACGTCGTTCTCGTTGGTGGCGACGACCAGCTGGTCGATGGGCAGACCCATGGAACGGGCGATGTGACCGGCGCACACGTTGCCGAAGTTGCCCGACGGCACCGAGAACGACACCTTCTGGCCGGGGCCGTCGGTTGCGAGCAGCCAGCCGTGGACGTAGTACACGACCTGCGCGACGACGCGAGCCCAGTTGATCGAGTTGACGGTGCCGATCGCGTGGTGCGCCTTGAACGAGGCATCCTTCGAGACGGCCTTCACGATGTCCTGGCAGTCGTCGAAGTTGCCCTCGACGGCCAGGTTCACGATGTTGTCGTCCTGCAGGCTGAACATCTGGGCGCGCTGGAAGTCGCTCATACGGCCGTGCGGGCTCAGCATGAGGACGCGGATGCCGGCCTTGCCGCGCATGGCGTACTCAGCGGCGCTCCCGGTGTCTCCCGACGTCGCGCCGAGGATGTTGAGTTCCTGACCGTTCTTCGCGAGCGTGTACTCGAACAGGTTCCCGAGCAGCTGCATCGCCATGTCCTTGAAGGCGAGCGTCGGACCGTTCGAGAGGCCGAGCAGCTGCAGGGCTGCGCCGCCCTCCTCGCCGAGGGTGCGGATCGGCGTGATCAACTCGGCGTCGTCGCCGGGGCGGCCGTTCGAGTACACCTCGGCGGTGTAGGTGCGGCGGGTGATGTCGTGGAGGTCGTCGGCAGGGATGTCGTCGGCGAACTTCGAGAGCACCGCGAACGCGAGATCTGCATACGAGAGCTCGCGCCACGACTCGAGCTCGTCAGCGGTCAGCTGCGGGTACTCCACGGGCAGGTACAGGCCGCCGTCGGGGGCGAGGCCGCCGAGGAGGATGTCCGAGAAGTGCTGCGGCAGGTCGTGACCGCGCGTCGACTGATAGTGCATGACCGTCTCTCTCATCCGTGGGAAGCCCAGTCATCAACCATGCCATACCGTGGGCGGGCGTGCGCAGCCGTGCGATCGGCGGAACACGGATGCTACGCGCGGGCGAGTTCCTCACGGATGGCGGCGACGAATGCGTCGATGTCCGCCTCGGTCGTGTCGAACGAGCACATCCAGCGCACCTCGCCCTTGGCGGCGTCCCAGTCGTAGAAACGGAAGCGCTCGCGCAGACGATCGGGGACGCCCGCCGGGAGGGTTGCGAAGACCGCGTTCGCCTCGGTCGGCTGGCTGAACCCGAGTCCGGGGGCGTCGCCCGCCGCGATGAGCTCTTCGAGAGAGGTCCGCAGCCGCGCGGCCATCGCGTTGGCGTGGGATGCGGAACGCAACCAGAGTCCGTCGCCCCCGTCGGCCGCGGGTTCGAGCAGAGCGATCAGCTGGGCCGCGCCGAACCGCATCTTCGAGGCGAGCTGCATGTTGAGCTTCCTCAGGTAGACGAGACCCTCCGAGGCGGTCGGCTCCAGGACGACGATCGCCTCGCCGAACAGCAGGCCGTTCTTCGTGCCTCCGAAGGAGAGGACGTCGACACCGGCGTCGGTCGTGAAGGCGCGCAACCCAAGCCCGAGGGCGGCCGCCGCGTTGGCGATGCGGGCACCGTCGAGGTGCAGCTTCATGCCGTGACCGTGCACGTGGTCGGCGATCGCGCGGATCTCCTCCGGCGTGTAGAGCGTGCCGAGCTCCGTCGTCTGCGTGATCGACACCACGAGCGGCTGTGCGCGGTGTTCGTCGCCCCACCCCCAGGCCTCGCGGTCGATGAGCTCCGGCGTCAGCTTGCCGTCGGGGGCGTCGACCGTCAGCAGCTTGATGCCGCCGACGCGCTCGGGCGCTCCGCCCTCGTCGGAGTTGATGTGTGCGGTCGACGCCGAGATGACCGCGCCCCAGCGGGGCAGCATCGACTGCAGACCGACGACGTTCGCACCGGTGCCGTTGAACACGGGGAAGACGGAGACGTCGCGGCCGAAGTGCTCGGCGAAGACCTCGTGGAGGCGGCGTGTGTAGTCGTCCTCGCCGTACGCGATCTGGTGGCCGCCGTTCGCCGCGGCGAGGGCGTCGAGGATCTCGGGGTGCACGCCCGAGTAGTTGTCGGAGGCGAAACCGCGGACGCTGGTGTCATGCAGGGATGAGGTCACCACACCATCCTGTCCCATACGTGCCGCATGTTCCTTGCGTCCGGCTCCGACTTCTTGCGGTGATGCCCTTTCTCAGGAGACCTCCGGCGTGCCGGAGCGCGCGGAGGGCGGCGCGCCGGAGGTCTCCTGAGAAAGGGTCGGAAAAGGGGAGGGATGGGAGGGGCGGGAGCGGATGGGGTGGTGCGGTCAGTCGGCAGCGTGCCGCGGGCCGTCCGCCGAGGGCTCGACGTCCGCGGAGGGCGCGTCGATCGCCGTCTCGACATCGGCATGCGCTCCGGGGTCCGCCTCCGGTTCGGGGGCCTCCTGGGCGAGCGCATGCTCGTAGGCGAGGGCGTGCACGGCGATCGAGGACGCCGCAGCGGCGGAATCGTCGTCGTCCGAGGGGGACCCGTCGGTCGGGAACCGCGCGTCCTGGTCCTCCTCGTCGAGGTCCACGAGGTCGAGCTTGATCGGCTCGTCCCCGTAGATGTCGCCGACCGGATCACCCGCGAGGGGTGCGGGAGCCGGCAGCTGCTGCTCCGCGTCGAGGAACTGCTTCGCCTCGAAGGCGCCCGGGTTGAAGACCTCGTCGAGCCCGCCGAGCCCGGTCATCCCTTCAGCGCTTCCGAGATCTTCACACGACCGCCCATCTTGAGCAGCGAGTTCTCGTAGATGCGGGACCCGATCCAGATGACGAACGCCGCGGTCGCCGCGAGGATGATCAGCGACAGGAGCGGTTCCCACCACTGCGCGGAGCCGACGAACAGGCGCACCGGCATGCCGACGGCCGCGGAGAACGGCACGTAGGACATGATCGTCATGACCAACGGGTTGTCGTTGAAGAAGATGACGGCGAAGTAGGGGATCATGATGAGCATCGTAATCGGAGTCGTGGTCGACCCGATGTCCTCTTGACGCGAGACCAGGGATCCGGCAGCGGCGAACAGGGCGGCCAGCAGGATGAAGCCGAGGACGAAGAACACCACGAACCAGACGACCGGCAGACCGATGCCCGCAAGGAGTTCCGTCTGCCCCGTCACCGTCAGTCCGATCACCGAGAGCGCGGCGATCGCGATGATCTGCGCGAACGCGAGAATGCTGTTGCCGAGGACCTTGCCGGCGAGGAGGGCTCGCACCGGGATCGCCGACATGAGGATCTCGACGACACGCGTCTGCTTCTCCTCGACGACGCTCTGCGCGATCGACGCACCGAAGGTGGTGGCGGAGACGAAGAACACCAGGCCGAACCCGAGCGAGACGATGTAGAGGAGGAAGCCGGCCGAGCCGTCGGAGCCCGGGTCGAGGATGGTGACCTCGGGTTGGACGCTCAGACTCGTGACGAGTGCCGGATCGGCCTCGGTTGCGAAGATCAGCTCGAAGCCGGTCGCGTTCGTGTCGGAGGGCACGATCGCGGCCTTCACGTCACCGGCCTTCACGAGGGCCTCGGCCGCAGCGCGGTCCGGAACGCCACTGACGTCGAATTTCCCGGCAGACCCCTCGGTGAGTCCAGACCCGGCGCTGCCGACGACCGCGATCTTGGTCGTCTCCGTCGCCGTGTTCTTCGCGAGGAATCCGCCGACGACGATGCCCGCGAGGATCACGAGCAGCAGGATGCCGGTGGAGATGAGGAAGGTCTTGCTCCGCAGCCGCATCTTCACCTCGCGCTCCGCGACGAGGCCGATCGACTGGGTGAGGCTCGGGGATGCGGGGCCGCTGCGACGGCTGGCGGCGGGCTCGGTCGGGGTGTGCGTTGCGGTGCTCACTGGATGACCTCCTTGAAGATCTGGGCGAGGGTGGGACGGAGGGGGGCGAAGCTGGCGACGTCACCGCGGGTCAGGGCTTCGCGGAGGACCGCCTGGGCCGCCGACGCATCATCGGCGTCGAAGAGGGCGTACCCGCCGTCGAAGTCGACCACCTGGACGCCGGCGCGCTCGCGCAGCCACCCCGTGTCGGACGACGCGAGGAGTTCGTAGCGGTTGCCGGCGTGCGCCGCACGGAGGGCGTCGCGGGAACCGGTGGCACGGATGGTGCCGCCGGCGATGATGACGAGGTCGTCGCAGAGACGCTCGACGATGTCGAGCTGGTGGCTGGAGAACAGGACGGGCGCCCCGCCGGCGGCGAACTCGCCGAGCACCCCCACGACGACGTCGACGGCCATCGGATCGAGGCCGGAGAACGGCTCGTCCAGCACCAGGACGTCGGGGTCGTGGACCAGGGCGGCGGCGATCTGCGCGCGCTGCTGATTGCCGAGCGAGAGACTCTCGAGGGCGTCGTTCTTGCGCTCACCGAGGCCGAGGCGGTCGAGCAGTTCGTCGGCGTTGCGCTTGGCCGCATGGCTCGTGAACCCGTGGAGACGGGCGAGATAGACGAGCTGCTCCTCGACGCGCATCTTCGGGTAGAGGCCGCGTTCCTCCGGCATGTACCCGAAACGACGGCGGTCCTCCGGCGTGAGCGGCGTCCCGTCGAGCGTGACGGTCCCGCGGTTCGCGGCGAGCACACCGAGGAGGATGCGCATCGTCGTGGTCTTGCCGGCACCGTTGCCGCCGACGAAGCCGGTCATGCGTCCGGGCGCGACCTGGAAGCTGACGTCGTCGAGCACCTTCCGATCCCCGTACGACTTGTCGATGTGGCTGAGTTCGAGCATCGGCCGCCTCCTGTGCGTCTTCGTCCGGGGTCTCCCGGTATGACGATCACGCTACGGGTCGGCGGTGGCCACGGTCATCCCCCGTGTGGCGGGTTGACGCGGCGACGCCCGGCACCCCTCTCCATCGGATGGGGGATACCGGGCGTCGTCAATTCCCGCCGCTCTCTCGAGGGAAAGGGGGATCAGGCGGGGCGGGAGGAGGGCGAGACCGTCTGGGACGGGTCGGTGACCGCGACGGAACCGATCGCCTGGTTGATCTGCTCGACCACGAGCTCGTCGAGCTTCACACCCGCAGCCGCAGCGTTCGCCGTGACCTGCTCGGGACGCGACGCCCCGACGATCGCGCCCGCGACGTTGTCGTTGTGCAGCACCCACGCCAGCGCGAGCTGCGCCATGGTGAGGTCCAGCTCGTCGGCGATCGGCTTCAGCTGCTGCACCGCTGTCAGCACCTCGTCGTCGAGGAAGCGCTTGATGGTGTTCGCGCCGCCTTTCTCGTCGGTCGCGCGGGTGCCCTCGGGGAGTGCGGCGCCCGGCAGGTACTTGCCGCTCAACACGCCCTGCGCCACCGGCGACCAGACGATCTGCGAGATGCCGAGTTCACGGGAGGCCGGCACGACCTCCTCCTCGATGACCCGCCACAGCATCGAGTACTGCGGCTGGTTCGAGATGAGCTGGAAACCGAGGTCCTTCGCGAGCGCGTGCCCGGCCCGCAGCTGCTCGGCGTTCCACTCGCTGACACCGATGTAGAGCGCCTTTCCGGCACGCACGATGTCGGCGAACGCCTGCATCGTCTCCTCGAGCGGCGTCTCGCTGTCGTAGCGGTGCGCCTGGTACAGGTCGACGTAGTCGGTGCCGAGGCGCTTCAGCGACCCGTCGATCGACTCCATGATGTGTTTCCGAGAGAGGCCGACGTCGTTGTGGCCCTTCGCCTCCGTCGGCCAGTACACCTTCGTGAAGATCTCGATGCCCGCACGGCGCTCACCCGCGAGCGCGTCACCGAGCACCTGCTCCGCCGCGGTGTTCGCATACGCGTCCGCGGTGTCGAAGGTGGTGATGCCGGCGTCGAGCGCAGCCCGCACGCTGGCCGTGGCGACGTCGTTCTCGACCTGCGAGGCGTGGGTCAACCAGTTGCCGAAGATGATCTCTGAGATCTTGAATCCGCTGTTTCCGAGGTATCGAAATTCCATGGTCGTCACGCTACTCCTGAGCGGACGCCCCTCGATCCCCTCGGGGAGAACCGGAGCGAACGCTCAGCCGCGAGGCGTCGCGAGTCCGTGCTCGTAGGTGTAGATGACCGCCTGGATGCGGTCACGGAGCGCGAGCTTCTGCAGCACCTTCGAGACGTGCGACTTCACGGTCGCCTCCCCGACGAACAGCTCCGTGGCGATCTCCTGGTTCGACAGCCCCTGCGCGACGAGCTGCAGCACCTCGCGCTCCCGTTCCGTCAGCGCTCCGAAGTCGGATCCGAGCTGCGGCGAGGCGACCGCGGCGGGCTCGACCGCTGCGGGCTGCTCGGGGGCGGACCGCTGGGCGAATCCCTCGATGACCCGCCGGGTGACGGCGGGGGAGAGCAGCGCTTCGCCACCGGCGACGATCCGGACTGCAGCGACGAGTTCTTCCGGCGACGAGTTCTTCAGGAGGAACCCGCTCGCACCGGCTCGCAGCGCCTCAGCGAGGTAGTCGTCGCGGTCGAAGGTGGTGAGGATGAGCACCGCAGCGGTGAGTGCCGGGTCGGCGACGATCCGACGGGTCGCCTCCAGTCCGTCCATGACGGGCATCTGGACGTCCATGCAGACGACGTCGGGCTGCAGCGTCGCCACCAACTCGACCGCCTCAGAACCGTTCGACGCCTCGCCGACGATCTCGAAGCCGGGCTGCGAGCCGAGGATGATGCGGAAACCGGCCCGGAGCAGCTCCTGGTCGTCGACGAGCAGGATGCGGGTGGGGTGCTCGGTCATGCTGGGTCCTTCGCGGTGGTCGGTTCGAGGGTGTCGGGCGACACGGTCGCCGCGGCTTCCATGGCCTGGTCGGTCGAGCCGGCGAGTGGGATCCACGCCCGCACGAGATAGCCGCCGCGGGTGCGCGGACCTGCTTCGAGCGAACCTCCGGACGAGGCGACGCGCTCCCGCATCCCGATGAGCCCGAGGCCGCCACGTCGTGCCACGGGCTGGACCGTGCCGGTGTTCGTGACCTCGAGCTCGACACCGTCGGTGAGGTACCGAAGGCGCAGCTCGGCGGTCGCCTCGGTGCCGCCGTACTTCCGGGCGTTCGTAAGCGCCTCCTGGGCGATGCGGTAGAGGTTGAACGAGACGACGGCTGGGATCGCGACCGCTTCGCCGATCTGCTCGAACTGCGTCGGCAGGCCGTTCGCCGTCGCCTCGTCGGCCAGCGCGCCGAGCTGTCGGACCCCGACCGTCGACGGGCTGCTCGCATCGGGCTGTTCGCCATGCGCCCGGAGCGTCCCGAGCATCTTCCGCAGTTCGTCGATGGCGCTCCGAGCGCCGAGCTCGACGTTCGCGAGCGCATCGCGGGCGGCGGCAGGGTTCACCTCGAGCACGGTGCGTGCCGCGCCGGCCTGGACCCCCATCACCGACACATGGTGGGCGACGACGTCGTGCAGCTCACGGGCGATCCGCACCCGCTCGAGCGCGACCGCCTGGCGGGCCGTCCGTGCGCGCTCCGCCTCGAGTTCCGCCGTCCGCTGCTCCAGGGCCGCTCGTTCGCGTGCCGATTGGTACACGCGCTCGCCGAAGAAGTACGCCGCCCCGAAGTACAGGATGTTCGTGAGGATCTGGATGAGCAGGAACGCGACCAGCGGTGAGAAGAGTCCGACCCGCGAGAAGTTCGGGAGGGCATCGGGATCGGTCGCCTGCTGGAACATCGAGGTGAGCAGCCAGAGGAACATGGCCACGATGATCGCGACGCGGGCGATCGCTGCGCGGCGCCGGTTCGGCACCCAGGCGCCGACGGTGTAGATGGCGAGGAACAGTGTGATGTTCGTGAACAGGACCTCGGGCACGAGGATGGTGCCCCCGACGATGAACATCGCCGAGACGACGACCGTGCACGGGAAGCGTCGCCGGAGTACGAGGGGCAGGGTGATGCCGAACGCCCAGATCAGGGACGCCCACATCGGCGCCGGCTCTGGATAGAGACCGGCGATCGAGTAGAGCGTGAGGCTGAGGACCGTACCCACGGTGAGGGCGATCGCGAGGACGATGTCGAAGCGCAGCTCGGCCGGTGTCGCGCCCGGGCGCCGCCACTGGGCGTCGTAGGGGTCGACCGGGGTCTCCGGACCCTGGTCGGCGGTGGAGGAGCTCATGTCGTCAACGGTAGCGGGGAGGGCGTTCGCCGGCATCCGTCGCACGACGGAGGTCAGGTGGTCGGTGGCTCGGCGTCCTCGCGCGCGTACTGGGCGAACAGCTCGTCCTCGCGCGACTTGCGGGGGAACCAGATGGCGACGATGAGCGCCCCGACGGCCATGGCGATGATGCCGATGAGGTACGCGGCCTGTGCCCCGGCGAGGAAGGAGTCGCGTGCCGCCCCGATGACCTGGTCGTGGTACTGCGGGTACTGCTCGGCGATCTGCTCGGCGCCGGAGTAGGACTTCTGCAGCTGGCCCGTGATCTCGGGTCCGACGGTCAGCCCGAGCGTCTGGTCGGCGTTGACCTCGGCCACCCGTCTGCCGAAGGAGGCCGTGTACCCGACCGTGAGCACGGCGCCGAGGAGGGACTGCAGGATGGCTGCCCCGAGATCGCGCTGGAGGTCGGAGGTGCTCGACGCCATCCCGGCGCGGCGGACCGGGACGGAGCCGGTGAGTGAACGGGAGGCCGGGAGGCCCGCGAGACCGACACCGATGCCGATCAGCCCGTAGGCGACCCCCACCGGCACGACGCCCGTGTCGATGTTCCAGGTGAGGAGCATCACGGCGAACCCGGCGAGCGATATCCCGAAGCCGAGCAGGAACACCACGCGCGAGCCGAACCGCTCCACGAGGATCCCCGACACCGGTGCGCTCGCCAGAAGGAGGAGGGCTGCGGGCAGGATCGACAGCCCGGCTTCGAACGGTGAGTAGCCGAGCACGTTCTGCAGGAACAACTGCCCGACGTAGATCGCGCCCGTGAGCGAACCGAACACGATCGTGCCCGACACCGCGGCGACCCAGAACACGCGCCGCTTCGCGACCCGCAGGTCGTACAGGGGTTCACTCACGTGCAACTGCCGCCACGCGAACACCCCGCCGGCGACGACCGCGACGGCCAGGAACGCGAGTGCCTTGCCGGCCTCGTCCGGGGAGGCGAGCGTGTGGACGGCGAACGCGAGACTCGACACCGCGATGATCGACAGCACCCCGCCGAGGTGGTCGACGGGCTCACTCGACTCGTGCACGCCGGACGGCACCACGGCGACCACGAGCACGATGCTGACGACCGCGAGCGGGATCGCCACGAGGAACGCGATCCCCCACGTCGCCCACTCGAGGATCCACCCGGCGCTCAGTGGGCCCATGACCGACAGGGCGGCCCCTGCCCCCGACCAGATCGCGATGGCCTGTGTCCGGGCCTTGCCGGACCAGAGTGCCGTGATGAGCGACAGCGTCGTCGGGTACGCGGCACCGGCCGCCACGCCACCGATGAGGCGCGCGAGCACCAGCACCGGCAGGCTGGGCGCGAACGCCGCGAGCAGTGCGGCGGGGATGCTCACGGCGACGCCGATGAGCAGCATCCGCTTCCGCCCGAACCGGTCGCCGAGCGCCCCGAGGTAGAGGACGGTGCCGGCGAGGCCCAGGGTGTAGGCGACAGCGACGAGGTTCAGGGCGTCCTGCGAGGCGTCGAACGCCAGGCCGATGGTCGGGAGGGCGACGTTCGCGACAGAGAGGTTGATGTTCGCGACACCTGCCGCGAGGATCAGCGCGGTCAGGACGGCCGCCGCGTGCGGAGGCTTCATCGATGCTGTGTCCACAAGTCCTGCAATCGTCGCCGGGCGATCCGCGCCGGGTGTGCTCTGCCGGACGGACGTCGCGGTGTCCGCTCATTGTGCAGGAGGCGCGCACCCGGGCGCCAGCGCGCGACGCGGTGGGTCCCTGGAACGAGTCGGTCCCCGAGCGTGTCGAGGGCGCTTCGACACGCTCAGGGACCGACAAGCTCAGGGACCGGTTGGGGCTCAGGGACCGGTTCGCGGACAGCGAGCGGCGCCTATGCGGCCGTGCGTCCCGTGATGCCGGCGGTCGACGCGATCACATCGGTCATCTTCTTGCCGAGCGCCTCATAGAACATCGAGAGCGGGAACTCGTCGTCGAGGACGGCGTCGGTGAGTCCGCGCGGCGGTCCGCTCAGCACCTCGTCGGACAGTCCGCGCGCCCACTGCGACGCCGGGTGCGGTGTCAGCGTCGTCGACACCAGCTCGTAGGCCGCCAGCCAGTGGGCGATCTTCGGGCGGTCGATGGAGCGCCAGTACAGTTCGTCGATGCTCTCGCCGAGCTGGACGACGACGTCGGGCACCTCGTCCCAGTCGATCGTGAGCTGCGTGTCCGTCCAGTGCAGCACGCCGTGCTGGTGCATCCAGGCGAACAGCAGCTGTCCGCCGAGGCCGTCGTAGTTGCGTACGCGCGAGCCGGTGATCGCGAAGCGGAAGATGCGGTCGAAGATGATCGCGTACTGCACGAGCTTCGCGTGCGAGGCGACGGCCGCGTCGGCTGGATCGAGCGTCTCGGTCTCGGCACGCACCGCGAGTGTGCGTTCCAGGCGCACCGACTCCCGGAACGCCGTGAGGTCGCAGCGCAGCTCCTCGAGCGAGTACAGGAAGAACGGCATCCGCTGCTTGATCATGAACGGGTCGAACGGCAGGTCGCCGCGCATGTGGGTGCGGTCGTGGATGAGGTCCCACATCACGAACGTCTCCTCGGCGAGCTGCTGGTCGTCGAGGAGGGCTGCGGCGTCGGCCGGAAGGTCGAGCTTCGTGATGGCTGCCGCCTCCCGGACGACGCGGCGGTACCGCGCAGCCTCGCGGTCCTGGAAGATCGCGCCCCAGGTGAACGGGGGGATCGCACGCATGGCGACGGTCTCCGGGAAGAGCACCGCTGAGTTCGTGTCGTACCCGGGGGTGAAGTCCACGAACCGGATCGGGACGAACAGTGCGTTCGTGTACTCGCCTGCTTCGAGCGCGGCGATGAACGCCGGCCAGATGACCTCGACGAGCACGGCTTCGATGTGGCGGTCGGTCGATCCGTTCTGCGTGACCATGGGGAACACGACGAGGTGCGCGAGCCCGTCGACGCGGTGCAGTTCGGGGTGGAAGGCGACGAGGGAGTCGAGGAAGTCGGGCACGCCGAAGCCGTCGGCGACCCAGCGTTCGAAGTCGACGACGAGGGCGTCGAGGTACTCGGCGTCGTGCGGGAAGCTCGGGGCGAGCGTGCGGACGGCACTCGTGATCGTCGCGACATGGGTCGCGGCTGCACTGTGGTCGGTGGGCTCGGGGATCGAGCCGTCCTTCACCTGCACGGCCTGCAGTGCGATCGCGGCCGCCTTGAGGTCCAGCCAGGCGGGGTGCGTCGCGAGGGCGGCGGCGTCTTCGACGACCTCCGGCTCTCCGACGATGCTCTTCGTGTGGGTGGTGGCGACGTTCGACATGGTGAACCTCCTTACCGCTGCGCAGGTGCCGCGTGTTCCGAGTGAATCGCGGTCCCTTCGAGCGTACGGGCGAACCCGGCGGAGTTTTCTTGCGTCAGGAGCGACTTCTCTGCAACATCTGACCGTTTGCGCCATGGAGCTGCGCGTTCGTCCGCCCACTCTGCGGCGAGCGGATGCTCCTGCGCCGATGCGTGCACGAACGGGCGTCTCCGGGCATAGGATGCCGACCGTGAGCCCCTTGTCGCTGTGCCTCTGGATCGCCGTCGGTGCCTCCGCCGTGGCGTGGATCCTCTCGCTCGTCACGAACGAGCATTCCTGGGTGGACCGCCTCTGGTCCATCCTTCCGATCGCCTACGTCTGGGTGTTCGCCGGAGCGAGTGGGCTGCAGGATCCTCGCCTCATCCTCATGGCCGTGCTCGTCACGCTCTGGGGTGTCCGGCTCACCTACAACTTCGCTCGGAAAGGCGGGTATGCGCGAGGTGGCGAGGACTACCGCTGGGCAGTGCTGCGGAGCCGGATGCGACCGTGGCAGTTCCAGGCCTTCAACCTCGTCTTCATCACGCTGTACCAGAACGCGATCATCCTGCTCATCACACTGCCCGCGCTCACCGCCTGGCAGCATCCGTCGGCGCTCGGTCCGCTGGACATCCTCCTCGCCGCCCTGTTCCTCGCGGCGCTCGCTGGGGAGACCGTCGCTGACCAGCAGCAGTGGGACTTCCACGCATGGAAGCGTTCCGAGCACGCCGCCGGCCGCGATCCGCAACCCCGCTTCCTCCAGCGGGGCCTCTTCGCCTGGTCGCGTCACCCGAACTTCTTCTTCGAGCAGGCGCAGTGGTGGATCCTGTTCCTCTTCGGTGCCGTCGCCGCCGGGAGTCTCGTGCAGTGGACCGTGCTCGGCGCGGCACTGCTCACACTCCTCTTCATCGGCTCAACCGTGTTCACCGAGTCGATCACGCGGGGGCGATACCCGGAGTACGCCGAGTACCAGCGCCGGGTGTCGGCGCTCGTCCCACTGCCACCGAGACGGGGCCGGGCGGAGACGCGCGCTGCCGCCCGATGACCGGCGCCGTGTTCGGGAGGATCAGCCCAAGCGCCGCTTGATCCAGCGGTCGAACAGGCCGACGAGGGCGTCGGTGATCGCGCCGAGCAGTGCGAGCACGATGATCACGAAGAAGATCCGGTCGATCCGGCCGTTGTTCTGCGAGTCGACGAGTCGGAATCCGAGACCCATCGACGAGGCGATGAGTTCGGCCGCGACGAGGAACAGCCAGGACTGCGCGAGCGCGAGCCGCAAGCCGGACACGACCGACGGGGTCACCGCCGGCAGTTGGACCGTGGTGAACAGCGGGACGCCGTGGAGCCCGAACGCGCGCCCTGCCTCGACGAGATGCTTGTCCACGTGGCGGAGCGCGGCCGACACGGTCGTGTACACCGGGAAGAAGGCGCCGATGGCGATCAGGGTGATCTTCGACTCCTCGCCGATCTTCAGCCACAGGATGAGCAGCGGCACCCAGGCGAGGGAGGGGACCGCGCGGATCGCCGCGAAGGTGGGCGCGAGCAGGATGTCGCCGAGCCGGGAGAGTCCGACGATCGCGCCGAGCACGAGCCCGAGCGCCGCACCGATCGCGAAGCCGATCAGGACCCGCTGCACGGAGATCGCGACGTCGGTCTGGAGCCAGCCGCGCTGCGCCAGATCGACACCCGCTGCCCAGACCTCGGCGGGTGAGGGGAGCTGCGTCGGCGGCACGAGGCCGAGGCTCGTGACGAGCTGCCACGCGACGAGGATGAGCACCGGGACGAGGAAGCCGCCGAGGACCACGACGATGCGGCGCGAGCCCGACACGGTGCGCGCCTCACGGCCGGACTGCGTCGCTCGGGCTCCCGCGGCGGCGTCGGCGGAACCTGCGGTCGGCGTCCCGAGGCCGGCGTACTCGCTCATGGTGTCCTCTCGGGTGGTGCTGTGTGGTGGGTGGGCCCTTCGACAAGCTCAGGGACCGATGTGGCTCAGGGGCCGAGGCGGCTCAGGGACCGAGGCGGCTCAGGGACCGACCTGGCTCGCCGAGCCCCACCGGTCCCCGAGCTCGTCGAGGGCTGGTGACTACTTGCCGCCGATGGCCGACGGGTCGGCGTCCGTGACGAACGTCGGGTTGAAGAGGTTCTTCAGCGCGTCGTCCACCTTCGCCTGCGAGGAGACGTCGCCGGACTCCACGAAGATCGGGCCGATGATGGACAGCACCTGCTCCTGCGCTTCGCCCGGTGTCGGGTCGACGTCGAGGTTCGAGCGCTCCGTGATGACCTTGGTCGCGACGGCCAGGTCGAGGCCGGCGGCGTCCGCGAGGATCTGCGCGGTCTCCTCGGGGTTCTCGGCGGCCCACGCTCGGGCGTGCTCGTACGCGTTCACGACGGTCTGGGCCACATCGGGCTTGTCCCGGGTGAACGACTCGGTCGCCGCGAGGATGCCGTAGCTGTTGAAGTCGACGTTGCGGTAGATGAGCTTCGCGCCCGCTTCCTCTGCGCCGGCCATGATCGGGTCGAGGCCCGCCCAGGCGTCGACGGAGCCGTTCTGCAGGGCGGCCCAGCCGTCGGCGTGCTGGAGGTTCTCGATCGTGACGTCGGAGGCCGAGAGCCCGGCTTCCTCGAGCGCCTGGAGGAGGAAGAAGTAGGGGTCGGTGCCCTTGGTGGCCGCGACCGTCTTGCCCTTGAGCTCGGCGACGTCGGTGATGGTCGAGTCGGCACCGACCACGATCGCCGACCACTCGGGCTGCGAGAAGACGTCGATCGCCTGGATCGGTGAGCCGTTGGCACGGTTGAGCAGCGCGGCGGAACCGGCCGTCGAGCCCACGTCGATGGCTTCGGCCCGGAGGGCCTCGTTGGCCTTGTTCGAGCCGGCCGACTGCACCCAGTTGACGGTGATGTCCTGGTCGTCGAGGGCGTCCTCGAGCCAGCCCTGGTCCTTGATGACGAGCGACAGCGGGTTGTACGTCGCGAAGTCGATGTTGAGGGTGCCGCCCGAGGTGGTGCCGTCGGAACCTGCGGCGGGTGCGTTCTCGCCCGCCGCGCATCCGGAGAGCGCGAGGGCAGCGGCGGCGGTGACCGCGACGAGCGCGGTGCGGCCGGCACGCGAGGCGGTGAGGAGGCTGCGAATGGTCATGCGTTGGTCCTTGCTGTGGATCGTGCGCGGTGGGTTGGGCTGGTGGAGGCCGATGGCGCGGCGGAAAGCCGCTGCTCGGCGTCGAGCTGGTGCGAGGGCGTCGCGGGTGGGGCTGAATCGCTCAGTACGGGAAATGCGGGATCGCCGGCATGCGTTGGTCGCCGCGGGCGAGGCCGTGGCGGTCGATGCCCAGGCCGTCGAGGAGGCGGCCGCGCAGCTCGGCGAGCTCTGCTGAGCCGCGGTCGCGCGGCCGGTGGCCCGGGACGGTCACGGTCTGCGCGATCGTCGAACCCGGGCGTCCCTCTTCCCGACCCAGGAGGATGACCCGGTCGGCGAGCTGGAGGGCCTCGTCGACGTCGTGCGTCACGAGGAGGATGGTGGTGGGCGCCGCGACGTGGACGGAGAGCAGGAGGTCCTGCATCTTCAGTCTCGTCAGCGCGTCGAGGGCGCCGAACGGCTCGTCGAGCAGCAGGACGCCGGGGCGGCGGGCGAGCGCGCGGGCGAGTGAGGCACGCTGGGCCATGCCGCCGGACACCTCGCGGGGGCGGTGGCCGGCGAAGTCGGCGAGACCGACGAGTTCGAGGAGCTCGGCCACTCGGGCCAGACCTTCGGCCTTCGGCGTGCGCTTCGGGAGTCCGAGGGCGACGTTCGCGGCGATCGTGCGCCAGGGGAGGAGCCGGGGCTCCTGGAAGCCGAAGGCCGTCCGTGGGTCGATGCCGTCGACCGGGGTGCCGTCGATGAGGACGGAGCCCGACGTGGGGTGATCGAGCCCCGCGGCGATGCGCAGCAGGGTCGACTTGCCGCACCCGCTCGTCCCGAGGATCGCGACGACCTCGCCGGCCTCGGCCGTGATCGTGACGTCGCGGAGCACGGGGCGAGCTTCGCCGGCGTTCTTCCCCGTGCCGCTCGGGAAGGCGCGGGCGACGCCCGTGAACGCGACCGGGAACGCGCGATCCGCGGCGTGATCGCCGGCAGGGATCGAAGTGGGCGCTGCGGTCGTCATGTCGGGGCTCCGGTGGTGGGGGTCCCTCGGCATGTTACGCGAGGTCGGAACACGGCTCCCGGCCGTCGAAACAGAACGTCACATTCGCGCGTCGCCGTGACACGGCGTCCCACGCTGGTGTAGGCGCTGAGACGGTGGCGCGACGTGCTACCAGCGGTCGAGCTGAGCGAGGGCGACGTCGAGGATGGCGACGGCCTCCTCGCGGTTCACCCGCGCGAGGAGGAGTGCGCTCACCGACAGCGAGGTGAGGAGTCGCGCCTCTGCGGCGAGTTCTGCCGCGTCGGCGTCTGGTCGGGCGAGCGAGAGGGCGTCTGAGACGGCACCGGTGAGTTCGGCGCGGTAGCCGTCGACCACCTGTCGGAGGGCGTCGTCGTGCCCGGCGAACCCGGCGGCGCTGTTGAGGAGCAGACAGCCTCGGCGGGGGGAGCCGGCGGGCAGGGTGGCGATGACCGTCTGCACGCCGGAGAAGTAGGCGGCGAGGCCGACGCGTCCGTCGTCCGCCGCCGCGAGGACCGCGAGACGGGGGCGGATGACGGTGTCGAGGTAGTCCTGCACGGCTGCGTCGAAGAGCCCGCGCTTGCTGTCGAAGGCGTGGTAGAGGCTTGATCGGCGCAGGCCTGTCGCCTCCTCGAGGTCGGCGAGGGAGGTCGCCTCGAAGCCGCGGTCCCAGAAGACGTCGCGGGCGGCCTGGACGACGGCGACCGTGTCGAACTCCTGTGTGCGCCCCATGGCGTCCTCCTCGTGGATCTCCCGATCGAATCGACACCCGGGGTTGTGTACCGAGCGTTCCATTATTATAGTAGACCCATCGGTACAGAAATCACCAGACCTGGTGACCGGAGACCGAACCACCGGAAGGCACGTCCATGCTCGTCGTCAGTCTGATCCTCGTCGGCATCGCGGCCCTGCTGCACGTCTACATCTTCGTGCTCGAGTCGATTCGCTGGACAGAGCCCGCCACACGCAAGACCTTCGGCACGAGCGAGCTCGAAGCCGAGACCACCCGCGGACTCGCCTACAACCAGGGCTTCTACAACCTCTTCCTCGCCATCGGCGCCGCGGTCGGCATCGTCTTCCTCGTCGCCGGGCAGACCGGCATCGGCGCAGCCCTCGTCTTCGCATCCGCCGGCTCGATGGCTCTCGCAGCCCTCGTGCTCGTCACCGCCGACCGCACGAAGGCCCGCGCGGCACTCGTGCAGGGCACCGCGCCGACGCTCGGCGTGATCGCGCTCATCATCGCCCTCGCGATCTGACCCACCGGACGTCAGTCCCATCCGTCCGCAACCCGAAGACGTGCTGCGCCCTCCCCACCGAAACACCGTTCCCCCGGAAAGGCACCACGTGAACACTCCAGCACGCAGCACCCAGATCCAGCTCGTCTCCCGGCCCGTCGGCTGGCCGACCGAGGCCGACTTCCGCACCGTCTCCGTCGAGCTCCCCGCACTGGACGCCGGCCAGGTGCGCGTCGAGAACCTCTTCCTGTCCGTCGACCCGTACATGCGCGGCCGGATGAACGACGTCCGTTCGTATGTGGCCCCCTACCAACTGGGTGAGACGATGACCGGCGGCGCGATCGGCCGCGTCGTCGAATCGGCGGCCGACGGCTTCGCGGTGGGCGACGTCGTGTTGCACCAGTTCGGCTGGCGCGACCTGGTGCAGGAGGATGCGTCCGGCTTCCGCGTCGTCCCCGAGCTTCCAGGCATCCCGCTGTCGGCCTATCTCGGTGTGCTCGGCATGACGGCGCTGACCGCCTACGTCGGCCTGCTCGAAGTCGCCAAGATGCGCGAGGGCGACACCGTGTTCGTCTCGGGTGCCGCTGGCGCGGTCGGCACGATGGTCGGCCAGATCGCCCGGTTGAAGGGCGCGAAGCGGGTCATCGGTTCCGCCGGGAGCGGCGAGAAGGTCGCACTCCTGACGGAGAAGTACGGGTACGACGCCGCGTTCAACTACAAGGACGGCCCTGTCGCCGAACAGCTCGCGGCCGCTGCCCCCGACGGGATCGACGTCTACTTCGACAACGTCGGCGGCGAGCACCTCGAAGCCGCGATCGGCGCCTTCAACGACGGTGGGCGTGCAGCGCTCTGCGGCGTCATCTCGCAGATCAACGAGACCGAGCAGCCGGAGGGACCGCGCAACCTGTCCAACATCGTCACGCGCGGCCTCACACTCACGGGCTTCACCGTCGGCAACTACGCGCAGCACTTCCCGGCGTTCTCCGCCGAGATGGGCCCGTGGCTGCAGGCCGGCCAGGTCGTCTTCGATGAGACCGTGTACGAGGGCATCGAGCACTCCCTCGACGCGTTCCTCGCGCTGATGCGCGGCGCCAACACGGGCAAGATGGTCGTCAAGCTCTAGCGGCTCCCGCCTCGTCCGCCCTCACCAGGGCCACGCGCGGTCCGTCCTCCCGACTCGGGCGGACGGACCGCGCGTCGTCGTCAGGCCGGGGTGAGGACACCCGCCGCTGCGTCGACGCGTGCCATCGCGAGCCGTTCGGCGGCCTCGAGGGTCGTGATGCCCTCGGCCGATGCGTCGCGGTAGATCGCCTGGACGGTCCGGCCGATCGAGGCCACGCGCTGCTCGATCGCCGCGGCGTCCGCCCCGGGCTCAGACGCCATCGCGAGGTAGATCACGCCGCCGGCGTTCGCCACGAAGTCCGGTGCCCATAGGATGCCGCGCTCCTCCAGCGCGACGGCGTCGGCACGCGTCGCGAGCTGGTTGTTCGCCGCGCCGACCACGGCGCGGCAGCGCAGCTGGCCGATGACGCGCGAGTTGATCGCGCCGCCCACGCCGCACGGGATGAAGAGGTCCGTCTCGACGAGGTGCTCGTCGCCCGGTTCGATCCAGCTGGCGCCGATCTCCTCGGCGAGCGCGCGTTTGCGCGGGTCGACGTCGGTGACGATGAGTCGTGCGCCCTCGGCGGCGAGTCGCCTTGCGAGGCGTCCGCCCACCTGGCCGAGGCCCGAGATCGTCGCGCGGTGTCCGGCGACGAGTGGCGTGCCGAAGACGGTCTCGAGGGTCGCGGTGACGGCGGCGTGCACGCCGGCTGCTGTCGCGTCGCTCGGCTCGCCGACGCCACCGCGGTCGGCGGGCAACCCGCTGACGTGAGCGGTGCGTTCCGCGACGACGGCCATGTCCTCAGCGGTCGTGCCGACGTCCTCCGCGGTGCGGTACGCGCCACCGAGCGCTTCGACGGCGTCGCCGAGGTCGAGCATGGCGTCGCGCCGCTCGGTGTCGTCGAGGGTGCGGCCCATGGGCAGGTGGATGACGGACTTGCCGCCACCGTGGGCGAGGCCGGCTGCGGCGTTCTTCATCGTCATCCCGGCCGCGAGCCGGAGTGAGTCGTCGACGGCGTCGAGCCAGTTCTCGTAGCGCCAGAGCCGCGCGCCGCCGAGGGCGGGGCCGAGGACGGTCGAGTGCAGTGCCACGCTGATCGTGAGGCCGGAGCGGGGGCCGTGCGTGATCGAGAGGCGTTCGTGGGGAAGGGTGGTGCTGTGCATCGCGTCGCTGGACGCGACGGGGTCGAATGACGACATCGTCGGATCTCCTCGTGGGTGATTGGTGCGGGCTCCTGGTGGGAGCGGATCGTCGATGCGGTGGTGGTGCCCGAGTCTCCTCCACAGATTCTCCACGTCCGGCACCCGGCCCACAACCGCCACCTGGCGTCTGGGCCAGGACGCCCCGCCCCTAGGCTGGGGACATGGGTGGAGTGCTGACGGGATTCGCGATCATCGGCACCGTCATCCTCGTCGGCTACATCGCGGGGCGCTTGGAGATCGGTGGGCCGACCACCGGTCACGTGCTCAACCGGGTCGCGTTCTTCGTCACCAATCCGGCACTGCTCTTCACCGTGCTCGCCACCGCCGACCTCCACGAGGTCTTCAGCAGTTTCATCTGGGTGGCGCTCGCGAGTGCGGTCGCCGCAGCCGCACTCTTCGTGCTGCTGAACGCCGTGTGGTTCCGGAAGGACATCTCGGTCGCGACCATCGGCGCACTCGGCTCCGGCTACGTGAACGCCAACAACATCGGCATCCCCGTGGCCGTGTACGTGCTGGGTGAGGCCGGGTACGTCGCACCCGTCATCCTTCTGCAGCTGCTCGTCTTCGCGCCCATCGCGCTCACGATCCTCGACGCCCGTCAGCGTGGGAGCGTCTCGTTCGTCGGGATCATCACGCAGCCGTTCCGCAACCCGATGATCGTGGCGTCCATCATCGGCGTCGTGCTCAACCTGTTCGGGGTCCGCCTCCCCGAGTCGGTGATGGCGCCGTTCGAACTCATCGGTGGTGCGGCAGTGCCGCTCATCCTCATGGCGTTCGGCATGTCCCTGCACGGTATGCGACCGCTCCAGGCGGGGAGCGGGCGTCGCGAGATCCTCGTCGCGACGATGATCAAGGCGGTGGGGATGCCGCTGTTCGCCTATCTCATCGCGCACGTCGGCTTCGGGTTGAGCGGCACCCCGCTGTTCGCCTCGGTCGTGCTCGCAGCGCTGCCGGCAGCGCAGAACGTCTACAACTTCGCGAGTCGCTACGAGCAGGGTGTCGCGCTGGCTCGCGACACCGTGCTCCTGACGACGATCCTCTCGGTGCCGGTGCTCATCGTGGTCGCGGCCCTGCTCGCCTGACGGACACGGAATTATCCACAATCCAGACACCTGATACATCACAACCATAAATCTCAGTAATGTCGATGGTACTCATGCGGCGTCCGGGGAGGCGTCGTGCCACGACGATCGGAGATCACTGTGCAGCACCAGCCCTCTCACCCGTCCACAGGGCCGTCCGTGCCCGCGACCCCGCCCGACTTCAGCGCTGAGGAACGCGGGTACCACCACAGTCTGTCCCCACGCCAGATCCAGATGATCGCCCTCGGCGGCGCGATCGGGACCGGCCTGTTCCTCGGCGCGGGCGGCAGGCTCGCGAGTTCGGGGCCGGCACTCATGCTCGTCTACGCCGTCTGCGGCGCGTTCGCCTTCCTCATCCTGCGCGCCCTCGGCGAACTCGTGCTGCACCGCCCATCCTCCGGCTCCTTCATCTCCTACGCGCGCGAGTTCTACGGCGAGAAGCTCGCGTTCGGGGCAGGGTGGCTCTACTTCATGAACTGGGCGATGGTCTCCATCGTCGACGTCACGGCCATCGCCATCTACCTGAAGACCTTCGGGCGACTCACGGGGTGGACGGAACTCGAGCACTTCCCGCAGTGGATCTTCGCGCTCGTCGCCCTCGTGCTCGTCATCGCGCTCAACCTGGTCTCGGTCAAGGTCTTCGGCGAGATGGAGTTCTGGCTCGCGCTCATCAAGGTGGCGGCGCTCGTCGTCTTCCTGGTCTTCGGTGTCTGCTTCATCGTCTTCGGCGGACGCACCGATCTGGGCGAGACGGGCTTCGCGCTCATCGCCGACGCCGGCGGGTTCTTCCCCCTGGGTGCCCTCGCCCCGATGGTCGCGATCAGCGGTGTGGTGTTCGCGTACGCGGCGATCGAGCTCGTCGGGATCGCGGCGGGGGAGACCGAGCACCCGCGCAAGAGCATCCCGAAGGCCATCAACGCCGTCATCTTCCGCATCGCCGTGTTCTATGTCGGGTCCGTCCTCCTCCTGTCTCTGCTCCTCCCGTTCACCGCCTACGAGGCCGGTGTCAGCCCGTTCGTGACCTTCTTCTCCCACCTCGGTTCGCCCGAGACGAGCACGACGGTGGCCTCGGTCATGAACCTCGTCGTGCTCACAGCAGCGCTGTCCGGGCTGAACGCCGGCCTGTACTCGACGGGACGCATCCTGCGTTCGATGGCGGCGAACGGCTCCGCACCACGATCCATGGCACGGATGAACCGCTCCGGAGTGCCCTACGGCGGCATCCTGCTCACCGGCGTCGTCACGCTCCTCGGCGTCGTCCTGAACGCCGTCGCCCCGTCCAAAGCGTTCGAGGTCGTCCTGGAGATGTCGGCGCTCGGCGTCGTCGGCGGTTGGGCGACGATCGTGCTCTGCCAGATCGCCCTGCAGCGGCGCGCGAAGCAGGGTCTGCTCGAGCGCCCGAGCTTCCGCATGCCGGGAGCCCCGTTCACCGCGTACCTCACGCTGGGGTTCCTGGCCTTCGTCCTGGCGACACTGGCCTTCTCCGAGACGGGCCGATGGGTGCTGGCCTCGATCGTGGTCATCGTCCCCGCGCTCGTCGTCGGCTGGCACGTGGCGAAGCCCGGCATCCTGGCTGCTGCCGCGGCGCGCGAGGGGTACACCGGCTCGTTCCCCGTCGTCGCCGAGCGCCCGGCTCACGAGGCGTCGCGCCCCGACTCCTGATCGCGGTGTCCTCCAAAAATCGGACAGCTGTGGCCGAAAATCTCGAACAGTCCCGACTAACGTGGAGCGGGTCGCTCCGACGTGGGCGGCGGACGACACGATGACGTGCCGGACGACCCGGACCCGAGGGGGACGCCATGACCGAAGGCACATCACCGCAGCACGAACGGGCCGGTGAGCTCGAGAACTACCGGGAGACGGTCGGCGACGAGATGCTCGCCGTGCAGGACTTCTCGAGCGAGGAGGAGGGGTACCACAAGACCCTCAAGCCGCGACAGATCCAGATGATCGCCATCGGCGGCGCGATCGGCACCGGGCTCTTCCTCGGCGCAGGTGGCCGGCTGAACAGCTCCGGCCCGGCGCTCATCCTCGTCTACGCGCTCTGCGGTTTCTTCGCGTTCCTCATCCTCCGCGCCCTCGGCGAGCTCGTCCTCCACCGGCCGTCCTCCGGCTCCTTCATCTCCTACGCCCGCGAGTTCTACGGCGAGAAGATGGCGTTCGGTGCCGGGTGGTTGTACTTCCTCAACTGGGCCATGACCTCGATCGTCGACGTCACGGCAGCGGCGCTGTACGTGAAGACGTTCGGCAAGCTGTTCGGCTGGCAGGAGCTCGCCGACTTCCCGCAGTGGGTCTTCGCGCTCATCGCGCTCGTGATCGTGCTCTCGCTCAACCTGGTCTCGGTGAAGCTGTTCGGCGAGATGGAGTTCTGGTTCGCGCTGATCAAGGTGTCGGCGCTCGTGATCTTCCTTATCGTCGGCGTCTGCTTCATCATCTTCGGCGGGCGCACGGACATCGGCGACGTCGGGTTCTCGGTCATCGCCGACAACGGTGGGCTGTTCCCCGTCGGGGCTTTCGCCCCCATGGTCGCGATCTCGGGCGTGGTCTTCGCGTACGCGGCGATCGAGCTCGTCGGGACGGCCGCGGGTGAGACGGCTGAGCCGAAGAAGATCATGCCGAAGGCCGTGAACACGGTCATCTTCCGCATCGCGATCTTCTACGTCGGCTCGGTCCTCCTGCTGTCCCTGCTCCTGCCCTACACGGTGTACGAGGCAGGCGAGAGCCCGTTCGTCACCTTCTTCTCGCACATCGGCTCGGAGCAGGCGGGTGCCGTGTCGGCGTCGGTCATGAACTTCGTCGTGCTGACGGCCGCATTGTCGAGCCTCAACGCCGGTCTGTACTCGACCGGACGGATCCTGCGCTCGATGGCGGTCAACGGCTCCGCGCCGGCGTTCACCGCGAAGATGAGCAAGAACGGTGTCCCGTACGGTGGGATCCTGCTGACGGCGGCGCTCACCCTCCTCGGTGTGGGACTCAACGCGCTCGTCCCGTCGAAGGCGTTCGAGATCGTGCTCGAGATCTCCGCGATCGGCATCATCGGCGGCTGGGCGACCATCATCCTGTGCCAGATCCAGCTGCAGCGCTGGGCGAAGCAGGGGAAGCTCGAACGGCCGTCCTTCCGGTTGTTCGGCGCGCCGTTCACCTCGTACCTGACGCTCGCGTTCCTGCTGTTCGTCCTCGTGACGATGGGCTTCTCGGAGACAGGGCGTTGGGTGCTCGCGTCACTCCTCGTTCTCATCCCGCTGCTGATCGTCGGGTGGTTCGCCGCGAAGCCGAGGATCCTCGCTGCTGCTGCTGCGCGCGAGGGGCACACGGGGACATGGCCCGTGGTCGCCGAGCGACCCGCGATCGACGCCAACAAGCGCAAGCGCGAGCAGGGCCCGAAGCCCCCGAAGCCGTAGTCGCGGCGGCAGCCGGCGGTACGATCCCCTCCGAGCACCCCGCCCCGCTGACCGTCCACAACTCCTGCTCCACGGCGGAATGACGCCGAGGCAGGACTCAGGAGCTCGCGCACGCGCGTTTTGCAGGAGTTGCGGCCGGGACGGCTCGCAATGGCCGCGGGCGAGCGCGAACGCGCCTCGCGAGGGCCTCCTCGCCCACAACTCCTGCAGGTACTGACTTCGGGTGGCCGCGAACCCGGATCCGGGCCCTATCGACCCCGGTACGCAGGAGTTGTGCGCGGAGCACGGCGGGAGTTGTGCCCGGAGCTCGGGTGGGCGGAGGCTAGCCGAAGATCATCGGTGAGTCGTCCTCGTCCTCGTCGGAGAGGGAGAAGTCGAGGTCGACGACGACGGGCACGTGGTCGCTGGGGCTGTCGCCCTTGCGCTCGTTGCGGTGGATCGACGCTTCGACGACGTGGTCGGCGAAGCCGTGCGACCCGTAGATGAAGTCGATGCGCAGACCCTCGTTGCGCGGGAACCGGAGCTGCTTGTAGTCCCAGAAGGTGAAACCCTCGGGAACGAACGGGCGGACGGTGTCGGTGAGGCCCGCGTCCTCGAAGGCTGCGAGGGCCGCCCGCTCCGGTTCGGAGATGTGCGTGGATCCCGGACCGAAGCTCGGGTCTCCGACGTCGGAGTCGAGTGGTGCGACGTTCCAGTCGCCCATGAGGGCCAGCGGCAGGTTCGGGTTCTCCGCGAGCCACGCCCGGGTGTCGGCCTCGAGGGCGGCGAGCCAACGCAGCTTGTAGTCGTAGTGCGGGTCGCCGACGGCACGACCGTTCGGGACGTACAGACTCCACAGGCGGATGCCGTCCACGGTCGCCCCGATGGCGCGGGCTTCGAGCGGGAGCCCTTCGGCGTCGAAACCGGGACCGTCCAGGGCGAGGCTCGCCGGTGGCTTGCCGAAGCCGGGCATGTCGGGGAAGCCGATCTGTACGTCCTCCATCGGGAGACGGCTCGCGATGCCGACGCCGTTCCACTGACTGAGCCCGTGCAACTCCACCTGGTAGCCGGCCTTCGTGAACGCCTCCATCGGGAACTGCTCAGGCTTGCACTTGAGCTCCTGCATGGCGAGGACGTCGACGTCCTCCCGGACGAGCCAGTCGACCACGCGTCCGACGCGGGTACGGATCGAGTTGACGTTCCAGGTGGCGATGCGCATGCCTCAACGCTACCGAACGACGCCGACTCCGAAGACCCGTGTCCCGAGTCCGCCTCTCCTTTCCCTAACTCAGGAACCCGTCGGCGTGTCGTGCGCACCAACCCGCCTGTGTCGCCCGACACACCGAGGGGTTCCTGAGATAGGGGAATCCGAACGAGAGAGGTTGCCAGGGATCTCCGAAATGCGTCGCGTAGCGTCGCGGGCATGACGACGATCGCCGCCGCCAGTGTTCGATTCCCGACCGCCACGACCGGCGGTGACAGTGCGCTCTCCGGCGTCGCCGACTGGGCGGTCGCGCTCATGGAGACGCTCGGCGGCCCGGGAGCTGCCCTCGCTATCGCGCTCGAGAACCTCTTCCCGCCGCTGCCGAGCGAGATCATCCTGCCGCTCGCCGGCTTCACGGCCAGCCAGGGACGGCTGGGGCTGATCGAGGTCCTGCTGTGGACGACGGCCGGCTCGGTGGTCGGAGCGCTCGCGCTCTACGCGATCGGTGCACTCCTCGGCCGCGACCGCATGCGTCGGCTCGCCGAACGGGTGCCGCTCGTGAAGCTCGAGGACGTCGACCGGGTGGAGGCCTGGTTCCTGAAGCACGGCTCGAAGGCGGTGTTCTTCGGCCGGATGCTCCCGATCTTCCGCAGCCTGATCTCGATCCCGGCCGGTGTCGAGCGGATGCCGGTCGTGCGGTTCACCCTGCTCACGACGGCCGGCAGCGCGATCTGGAACACGATCTTCGTCCTCGCGGGCTTCTTCCTGGGCGAGCAATGGCACATCGTCGAGGACTATGCGGGCATCCTGCAGCGCGTCGTGGTGGTCGCGGTGGTCGTCGCCGTGGTGGTCGTCGTCTGGCTCGGTGTCCGTCGACTGCTGCGGGAACGACGCTCGGCCGACCCCGTCGGCGACTGACCAACCCTGCCTCAGCGACCCGACTCAGGAAGTGCGTCGGCGTGTCGCGCCTCCGTGCCCTCAAGGAGCCCCGACACGCGCCCGGTTCCTGAGTTGGGATCAGCGGGTTGAGGTGGGGCGGGCGGACGGCTCGATCAGAGCCAGCGCGGGGTGGTGAGTTCGTCGGGTTCGGGGGCCGTGTGCGAGGCGGCGACCGCGTGCGCCTCGGCTCGGATGGCGTCGAGGACCGTGCGCACGGCGAGGCGTTCCGCTCGGTCGGGTCGAGAGAGGGCGACGATGCGACGCGTGGCATCGAGCCCGTCGAGTGGGCGCAGGATGATGCCGCGCTCCGGTCCACTCGCCGTGTAGCGGGGGAGCAGGGCGATGCCGATGCCGGCCGCGACCATGGCCTCGGCGATGCGGTTGTCGCTGACGCGCTGCACGACGCGCAGTTCGCCGCCGGACGCGGTCTCGATGGTCCGCAGGAGTCGGTCGAGCGGATAGCCGACGGGAACCCCGATCCAGGCCTCCTCGGCGAGATCGGCGGGGGTCAGGACGGTGTGCCCGCTGAGGCGGTGTCCGACCGGCAGCACGATGTCGAGTGGTTCGGTGAGGAGCGAGGCCGTTCTGAGGCCACGACGCACCCAGCTGCGCTCACCGCTGATCGCGTGTGCGATGACGATGTCGAAGTCGGCGGCGAGCGCTGGGAAGTCCTCGAGCTCCGGGTCCCGGTCGCTCACCTCCACCCGGAGCCCCGGAACGGACTCCAGGCTGCGCAGGGCGGCGGGGATCACCATCTGTCCGAACGTGGGGAACGTCGCGACGGTGACCGTGCCGGTCGGGTGGTTGCGGTACTCGTCCCAGACGCTCGTCGCGCGCTCGATCGCGACGGCGACGTCGGTGGCGCTTGCGGCGAGTGCTCGACCGGCGTCCGTGAGGACGAGCCCTCTCCCTCGACGCTCCGTGAGGGGCAGACCCGCCTCGCGTTCGAGTACCTTCAGCTGCTGCGACACCGCTGATGGTGTGCGATGCAGGGCCTCGGCGACCGCGTGGACGGAGCCGCGATCGGCGAGTTCGCGGAGCAGATCGAGACGACGGACATCCATGTAGAGATGCTACCGAGTCACGACAGTATTGTGAGCTTGTCCTTCATCGCCTGATGCCGTTTCATTGAAGCATGACCATTTTCCTCGGCATCATCGCCCTCCTCGCTGCAGGAGCCGCCGCAGGTACGGTCGTCGTCGTCAAGCGCGACGGCTACCGCGCCGTTCCGGCCCGCTCCTACCCGAAGTCCTTCTAAGACCTCGTACCCGCCGGCCCGCGCCGGCGCATCTCGGCCTCCCTGCGATCCGTCGCAGTCGGAGGCCGTTTCCATGCGCGGCCCGTCGACGGAGGCACGGAGGTGACCCTTCGGCACGCTCCGAGCGTGGCGGGCGCCCTTCGGGAGCGGGTGATCAGGCGAGGAACCCGCGGAGCAGGGCCTCAGAGCCGGCGACATGCTCGGCCATCGCCTGCGCGGCCTCCTCGGGATGCCCGCGCAGGATCGACTTCACGATGCGTTCGTGCTGCTCGTCCGAGTGGGCGATGTTCACCGCGAGCAAGGGGATGCCGTTCAGGAGCTCGTTCACCCGCATGCGCGACTCGGCCACGAGCGGCAGCAGGCTGGGGGCACCGACGAGCTCGGCGATGAGCAGGTGCAGTCGGGAGTCCTGCCGGCGGTAGTCGGTGGGGGCTGCTCCGCGGCAGTCTTCGAACGCCTGCCACAGCCGCTCCCGGTCGGAGCCCGACAGCTTGCACTGCGCGGCCTCGCGAGCCGCGCCGACCTCGAGGATGCTCCGCAGGATGAGCGTGTCCTCGATCTCGGCCGACGGGATCGCCCGTCGCGCGTCCGGGGCGCTCGCCGCATCGCTCGGTGGAGCGTCGTCGGGCAGCTCGTCCATCACGAAGGTGCCGCCGTAGCGACCTCGACGCGAGGTCAGGTACCCGGCCTCCGTGAGGGCGGCGATGGCGTCGCGCACCGTGTCGCGGCTCACACCCTGCATGCTCGCGAGCTCGCGCTCGGCGGGGAGCCGGCCGCCGGGGGCGATGAGCCCGAGGCGGATCGACTGCAGGAGCCGCTGCATCGTCTCCTCGAAGGCGTTGCCAGAACGGCCCGGACGCAGGAGGAGCTCGGCGCTGAGGATCCCCGGCGCCTCGTCGTCCCTCCGCGTCTCGCTCATCGGATCAGTCTATTTCTCCGCCGCGGAGCCACTGTCCGTACCCGCCCCACATCACTCCGGCGTCACATACGCCGAGGAGATCCCGCCGTCGACGAGGAACGTCGAACCGGTGATGAACGACGAGTCGTCGCTCGCGAGGAACGCGACGGCCGCCGCGAGCTCCTCCGGCTCGGCGAAGCGGCCGACGGGGATGTGGATGAGGCGACGCTGCGCCCGCTCCGGGTCCTTCGCGAACAGTTCCTGCAGCAGCGGGGTGTTCACCGGGCCGGGGCAGAGGGCGTTGACGCGGATGCCCTGCCGGGCGAACTGCACGCCGAGCTCGCGGCTCATCGCGAGCACGCCACCCTTCGACGCCGTGTAGGAGATCTGCGACGTCGCCGAACCGAGCACCGCGACGAACGACGCCGTGTTGATGATCGAACCCTTGCCCTGCTGCACCATGTGCCGGAGCGCGGCACGCGAGCACAGATAGACCGACTTCAGGTTTACGTCCTGCACCCGCTCCCACGCGGGCAGCTCGGTCGTCTCGATGGAATCGTCGTCGGGCGGGGAGATGCCGGCGTTGTTGAACGCGACGTCGACCGAACCGTAGGTCGCAGCGGCAGTGTCGAAGAGGTGGTCGACCTGCCCCTGGTCGGTGACGTCCACCTGCACGAAGAGGCCGCCGACGAGTTCGGCCGCAGCCTGCCCGGTCACGGGGTCGAGGTCGCCGATCACGACCGTCGCCCCCTCGGCTGCGAAGCGTTTCGCGGTGGCGAGGCCGATACCGCTCGCGCCACCGGTGATGACGGCCACCTTGCCCGCGAGACGCTGGGTGAGGTCGATGGAGGTGATGGTCATGTGCTGCTCCCTGAGGTTCGGGGTTGGTGGGTCATCCCCTCGACGAGCTCGGGGAACGGGGTGAAACGGGGTGGTGCGGTCGTGCGGTGGTGCCCTTCGACGAACTCAGGGACCGGTGGCGGCTCAGTCGACGGCGATGAAGACGTTCTTCGTCTCGGTGAAGGCGAGGGGAGCGTCCGGTCCGAGCTCGCGTCCGAGCCCCGACTGCTTGAAACCGCCGAACGGGGTGGAATACCGCACCGAGGAGTGCGAGTTCACCGAGAGGTTTCCGGACTCGACGGCGCGGGCGGCGCGGAGGGCGCGGCCGATGTCGCGGGTCCAGATCGAGCCGGACAGTCCGTACTCGGTGTCGTTCGCGAGCTGGAGGGCGTCGGCCTCGTCCTCGAACGGCAGCACCGTCACGACAGGGCCGAAGATCTCCTCGCGCACCGTGCGGTCGCTCCGTCCCGGCGTCAGGACCGTCGGGGGGAACCAGAAGCCGGGCGCGTCCGGGGCGCTCCCCGAGAACGCGATCGGGGCGTCGTCCGGGACATACGATCGGACCGACGCGAGGTGCGGTGCGGAGACGAGCGGCCCCATCTCGGTCGCCGGGTCGTTCGGGTCGCCGACGACGACCCCCTGTACGGCCGGCTCCAACAGCTCCATGAATCGCTCGTACACACTGCGTTCGACAAGGATCCGACTGCGGGCGCAACAGTCCTGCCCGGCGTTCTCGAACACACCGTAGGGGGCGCTCGCCGCAGCGCGTTCGAGGTCCGCGTCCGCGAAGACGATGTTCGCGCTCTTGCCGCCGAGCTCGAGCGTGACCCGTTTCACCTGGTCCGCGGCACCGGCCATGATGCGCTTGCCGACGGCCGTGGAACCGGTGAACACCACCTTGCGGACCGTCTCGTTGGTCACGAAGCGTTCCCCGACGACGGAGCCACGACCCGGCAGCACCTGGAACAGCCCCTCCGGCAACCCGGACTCGAGCGCGAGTTCGCCGAGCCGGATGCTCGTCAGCGGTGTCCATTCGGCGGGCTTCAACACGACCGCGTTGCCCGCAGCGAGTGCCGGCGCGAAGCCCCAGGCGGCGATCGTCATCGGAAAGTTCCAAGGGGTGATGATCCCGACGACCCCGAGTGGTTCGTGGAAGGTGACGTCGAGCCCGCCGGCGACGGGGATCTGCTGGCCGAAGAGTCGTTCGGGCGACGCGGCGTAGTAGTCGAGCACGTCGCGGACGTGACCGGCCTCCCAGCGTGCCTGCGTGACGGGGTGGCCGGAGTTGACGACCTCGAGGCTCGCGAGGTGTTCGACATCGCCGTCGACCGCCTCCGCGAACCGGCGCAACGCCCGCGCTCGGTCGGCAGGGGCGAGCGCGGCCCACGCCCGCTGGGCCACGGCGGCGCGGGCGATGGCGGCGTCGGTGGCGGCCTCGTCGAGGTGCTCGACCGTCGTGACGACGTGCTCGTTCGCGGGGTTGACGATCGTGTAGCTCACGGGGTGGTGCTCCTGTTCATGGTGCCGGAGGCAGTGCTGGTGGCAGGGGGCGCTGGTGCGACGGGCTCGCCGTCGCGGTGTCGTCGGGCGGCGTCGACGAGGCCGGCGAAGAGGCGGCGGTCGGCGCTCTCCTCCTCGGGGTGCCATTGCACGGCGAGACCGAACGGCACGCTCGGCAGCTCGACCGCCTCGATGACGCCCTCGTCGGTGCGCGCCGTGACGACGAGACCGTCGGCGACACGGTCGATCGCCTGGTGGTGGTAGACGTGGACCGGCAGTTCCGGGGTGTCCTGCGCGAGGACGCTCGCGAGCTGCGAGTCGCCGTCCACGGTCACGGTCTTCGGGCCGAACACCGCTTCACCCGGTTGGTACGACTCGTCGCCGACGACCTCCGGGAGGTGCTGGATGAGCGTGCCGCCGAGGGCGACGTTCAGGAGCTGCGCACCACGACAGATGCCGAGGAACGGGAGCTCGGCATCGATCGCCGCGGTGAGCAGCGCTTCCTCCCACGCATCGCGGTCGGTGCGTGGACGGCCGGTGCGCGGGTGCGCCGGTTGGCCGTAGAGCCCCGGGTCGACGTCGGCGCCGCCGGAGACGATGAGCCCGTCGAGTCGTGACAGGACGGCTGCGGCGACCGCGCGGTTCACGGGCTGCGGGGGCAGGAGCACGGCGATCCCGCCCGCGTCGGTCACGGCGTCGAGGTACACCTTCGGCAGGAACGACGCCGGGACGTCCCACACCCCGGTCTGCGCCTGCTCGAGGTAGGTCGTGATCCCGATGAGCGGCGCGCTCGATGCAGCCTGGGTGGTCGTCCGGTCAGAGGCGCTCAAAGCCGCGCACCCGCTCCCAGTCCGTGACGGCCGCGTCGAAGGCCGCGAGTTCCACCTTCGCGTAGTTCAGGTAGTGGTCGACGACCTCGTCGCCGAAGGCCTCGCGGGCGATCGCCGACTGCGAGAACAGCTCAGCGGCCTCGCGCAGGGTCGTCGGCACGCGTGGCGCTCCGCCCGTGTAGGCGTTGCCCGTCGTCACCTCCTCGAGGTCCAGCTCGTTCTCGATGCCGTGGAGACCGGCCGCGATGAGCGCCGCGACAGCGAGGTACTGGTTGACGTCTCCGCCCGGTACCCGGTTCTCGACGCGCATGCCGAGACCGTGGCCGACGACCCGGAGCGAGCAGGTGCGGTTGTCCATGCCCCACGCCACCGCGGTCGGCGCGAAACTGCCGTCGACGTACCGCTTGTACGAGTTGATGTTCGGCGCGAAGAACAGCGTGAGTTCACGCATCGCGGCGAGTTGGCCGGCGAGGAAGTGGCGGAACAGCTTCGACATGCCGTCGGGCTGCGACGCGTCCGCGAACACCGCTGAGCCGTCCTCGCCCCGCAGGCTGATGTGGATGTGGCAGCTGTTGCCCTCACGCTCGTCGAACTTCGCCATGAAGGTGAGGCTCTTGCCGTGCGCGTCGGCGATCTCCTTCGCCCCGTTCTTGTAGATCGAGTGGTTGTCGCACGTGACGAGCGCGTGGTCGTAGCGGAACGCGATCTCCTGCTGGCCGAGGTTGCACTCGCCCTTCACGCCTTCGCAGTACATCCCGGCGCCGTCCATGGCGTTGCGGATGTCACGGAGTAGCGGCTCCATGCGCGTCGAGGCGAGTAGGGCGTAGTCGATGTTGTAGTCGGTCGCCGGTGTGAGCTTCGCGTACCCCTTGCTCCACGCCTCGCGGAAGGTGTCGTCGAACACCAGGAACTCGAGTTCGGTGCCGACGAAGGGGACGAGCCCACGCTCGGCCAGACGTTCCAACTGGGCGATGAGGATCTGCCGCGGGGACGCGACGACGGGTGCGTCGTCGAGCCACTTCAGGTCTGCCGTCACGAGGGCGGTGCCCGGCAGCCACGGCACGCGCCGGAGGGTCGTGAAGTCGGGGATCATCGCCATGTCGCCGTAGCCGCGTTCCCAGCTCGACATCGCGTAGCCGTCGACGGTGTTCATCTCCACATCGACCGCGAGCAGGTAGTTGCAGCACTCCGCGCCGTGCTCGGCGACGTCCTCGAGGAACAACCTGGCGGAGACCCGCTTGCCGATGAGTCGTCCCTGCATGTCGGTGAACGCGACGATGACCGTGTCGATCTCGCGATCCCCGACGGCCTGCGTGAGTTCCTCGAGCGTCAGGTTTCCTGAGCGTGGGTGCATCGACTGCTCCTCGTGTGTCGGGTGACCGATCGGGCTCGTTCTGCATCGGTGGAGAACGGAAAGGTCGCGAACTCGACCATTGAAGCACAACACGACCGATGAATCGAGATATCTGCGGGCCTAGCTTCGCGACAAAGGTATGTACACGCGACCATTGCAGGTCCTATAGTCGGGCCAACCGAATCTCAGGACGTTGTGCGAGCCCGTTCAGCGCGCAACCCGAGCGAACAGGACGCATCAATGGCCAAGGACACACTGAAGGTCTCCGGGGTGACGTACACCACGGCTGCCGACGGGTATTTCGAGAAGCGCAGCCTGAAGCGGTCGGCGGGGGTGTGGGGTCTCTGGGGTCTCGCGGTCGCCGCCGTCATCTCCGGCGACTTCTCCGGCTGGAACTTCGGCATCGACTTCGCCGGGTTCGGCGGCATGCTCATCGCCTTCATCATCCTGGTCGCGATGTACTACGGCATGATCTTCTCGATCGGGGAGATGGCGGCTGCGATGCCGCACACCGGTGGAGCGTACTCGTTCGCCAGGGCCGCGATGGGGCCGCTCGGCGGCTTCGTCACCGGGCTCGCGGAGACGATCGAGTACGTCGCGACGACCGCGGTGATCGTGTACTTCTCCGCGTCGTACGCCGACGCGATCACGAGCGAACTGCTCGGCTTCTCGATGCCGTCGCCCGTCTGGTGGGCGATCCTCTACGTCGCCTTCATCGCCCTGAACGCCGCCGGTGCAAGCATCTCCTTCAAGTTCGCGATCGTCGTCTCCATCATCTCCATCGGCATCCTGCTGGTCTTCTCGGCGATGGCCATCTTCTCCGGGCAGTTCGCCTGGGCGAACCTGTTCGACATCGCGCCCGACCCCGGCCAGACCGAGTTCCTGCCGCACGGTGTCTTCCCGATCCTCTTCGCCCTGCCCTTCGCGATGTGGTTCTTCCTCGGCATCGAGGAGCTGCCGCTCGCCGCTGAGGAGTCCCACAACCCCGTGCGCGACATCCCGAAGGCCGGGTTCTGGGCTCGCGGCACCCTCATCGTCACCGGACTGCTCGTGCTCTTCCTCAACACCGGTGTGATCGGTGCCGAGGCGACGGGCACGGCAGGTGAACCGCTCCTCGACGGATTCCGTGCGATCGTCGGCGACGGTGCGGCGGCCGTCCTCGCGCTCTTCGCCCTCATCGGCCTGCTCGCCTCGCTGCAGGGCATCATGTTCGCCTACGGCCGCAACATGTACTCGTTGTCGCGTGCCGGCTACTACCCGCGCTTCCTGTCGCTGACGGGCAAGCGGCAGACCCCGTGGGTGGCGCTCGTCGCCGGCGCGATCATCGGGTTCATCGCCCTGATCATCGTCGATGCGGCCGGTGGCTCCGGAGGCGTCGCCGGTGCGATCGTGCTGAACATCGCCGTGTGGGGCGCCGTGCTCGCGTATCTCATGCAGATGATCGCGTTCCTGCTGCTCCGGAAGAAGTTCCCGAACGCCAAGCGGCCGTACCGCAGCCCGTGGGGTGTGCCAGGAGCGGTCATCGCGGCCGTCATCGCCGCGTTCGTCTTCGTCGGCTTCCTGGTGAACCCGACGTTCCTCCCGGCGATCATCGCGATCGTCGTGGTGTACCTCGTCATGCTGGCCGCGTTCGCCCTGTGGGGTCGTCACCGCCTGGTGATGTCTCCCGAGGAGGAGTACGCGGTCTCGGGCGGTCTGCACGGCGACCCCGAGACGGAGGGCTACGGCGGGGCGACCGAGGCTGGCCTGCTCGCGGCGGACGGCGTCGACGACCCGGAGCCCGACACCGTCCGTTGACCCGAACCGTCCCGTTCCCGGCGCCCCAACTCAGGAAGTCGAGGGCGCGTCGCGACCTGGCCCCGGCGAGTCGAGCCCGACTCGCCGGGGCGCTCCTGAGTTGGGGAGAGCGTGAGTTGTCCCCTGTGTGGGCGGCTACGGCGATGGGGGTCACGCCTTGTAGACTTGCCGGCGTGACGGACGCACGAGCTCAGCTCATTGACTACATCTCGGCAGAAGCCGTGTTCCACGGTGATTTCACCCTGACGAGCGGCAAGAAGGCGACGTACTACGTCGACCTCCGCAAGGTGAGCCTGGACCACCGCGTTGCGCCCCTCATCGGCCAGGTCATGATCGACCTCATCGCGGACGTCCCCGACGTCTTCGCGGTCGGCGGTCTCACCATGGGCGCCGATCCGGTCGCCTCGGCGATCCTGCACCAGGGCGCTGCCCGCGGACTCAGCTACGACGCCTTCGTCGTGCGCAAGGAGCCCAAGGACCACGGCCGCGGCAAGCAGGTCGAGGGTCCAGACCTCGCCGGCAAGCGCGTGATCGTCCTCGAAGACACCTCGACCACCGGTGGATCGCCGCTGAAGGCGGCCGAGGCGCTGGAGAAGGTCGGTGCAGAGGTCGTCGCCGTGGCCGTCGTCGTCGACCGCGCGACCGGTGCCCGCGAGATCATCGAGGCCGCCGGCTACCAGTACCTGGCAGCCATCGGCCTGGAAGACCTGGGACTCGTCTGATGTCCGGCGACGGGACCGATCGCGGCGGAGCCGGCACGCCCGACGACGCAGCGGACGGAACCGACTGGCTGCTCTCGCAGCTCGACGACGACGAGACGGGCACGATCGAGACGCAGCCCGAGGAGGCGCAGCCGGAGGCCGACTCCACGCCTGCGGCCCCCGCAGCAGGGGAGTGGTCCGCCGCGGAACCGTTCACGCCGCAGCCGTTCGTCCCCGCTCCGGTCGACGCGCCGGCGCCAGCCACATCGGTCGACCCGCTGGCCACCGACTCGGCTCGGGTATCGGCGTCGGCCGACGCCGAGGACGACCGCACGCGGGTGCTGCCCGTCATCGCGGATCACGACGCTGCACCCGCCGCGCCTGCGGCGGTCGTCCCTCCCGTCGTGCCGTCGACGTCGCCCACGGATGCTCCTGCCGAAGCGCCTGCTGGCGCTCCCGCGGCACCGGTCTCACCGGCAGCCCCCGGCGAGTTCGCGAGCGAGTCGGAGCTCCTCGCCTGGTGGCAGTCGCAGGTGCAGCCTGCGAGCACCTCGGCAACGGTGCGTCCTGCCGCCGACCCCGAGGTCCCCCTCGACGCCACCGACCCGCAGTCGGAGCCGGTGCTGCCCGAGTCGTCCGCGTCCGCTGAGACGCCAGCAGCCCCCGCGGCCCCGCTGCGGCACCCCAATGCCCTGCAGCTTCCGGTCACACCCCCGACGCCGGCTCCGCAGGCGCCCGTCGCGCCCGTGCTCAACGAGCTCACGGTCGACACCGACTCGGTCCTGCAGCACGCCCCCGCGGGGACGTTCCGCCCCGCTCCGACGAGCCCCGTCGTCGTGCCGCCGGTCGACGATCAGCCGTGGAGCCTCGGCGCCGAGGACGACGCCGCGCGCCAGGCACCGGAGGACGTCGAGACGGCCGTCCTCCCCACCGCTCGCGCCCTCGCCACCGACGACCCGGCAGCCTGGGCCGAAGTGGACGCCGAGACCGAGAGCATCGAGGGTGGGACGTCCGCGTCCTCTGCTGAGCCGACCGCCGCACCGATTCCTCCGGTCGTCGCTCCTGCTCCGGTCCAACCGGGGCCATCCGTGCCTGCCTCGGAGATCCCGACCGCACCTGCCGTCGGATCTTCCTCGCGGTCAGCGGGCCCCGACGCCGCAGCCACGACGGACTCCCCGGACGACGAACTGCCGAGCGGCTCCTGGAGCCTGTCGGAGACCTGGGACGAGGACGTCCTCGACGGCGAGACCGTCGAGGTCCACGACGCCGTCGCACCGGCACCGGTCGTGCCGGAGCCAGCCGATTCCGCACCGGCCCAGCCGGCCTCGGTCGAACCCGTTGCGAGCGCGACGCCGATCGACGACGTCCTCGCCGCCGGCGCCGCCTCCGAGCCGCGCACCGACCCGCTCGCGTGGCTGGCCGTCCCCTTCGGTGAGACCTTCGGTGCGACCCCGACGACCGGCCAGGACACCACGGACGATGAGGCCACGGATGATGACACCGCGGATGCAGGTGCCGCGGATGCAGGCGAGTCGACGCCGGAGACCGACGACGCCGAAACCGCCGAGGTCGACACCGCTGCGTCCGACGCGACCAGCGCGGTGTCCGATCTTCCGCCCGCGGCCTGGGCGTCCACGGACGACGACATCGAGGCGGAGCCCGAGCCGTCGGAGCCCGTGACGCCGCTCGACACCGACACGACCACCGACGCCGTCGAAGCACCGACGACGCAGCCGGCCGAGGAGACGTCGGAGCCCACGACGCCGCTGGACGTCCCGCCTGTGAACCTCCCGGCCGCCGATGCCGGACTCGAGCAGGCGACGCTGACGACGAGCGGCACCTTCCGATGGGATGCTCCCGCTCCCGCTCCCGCTCCGGAGCCGGAGGAGCCCGCTGCGACCGCAGGCCACGACCTCGACGCAGACGAACCGGCCGAGGACGCCGAGGCGCTCGACGAGACGCGTCCCTTCGACAGCCTCGGAGGCCCCGGGTTGCTCGCCGCTGCGGCTGCTGCGGCCGCGGTGAGCCCGCCGCCGTTCTCACGTCCGGTCTTCTCGCCGGAGCCGCTCGATGCAGTCGAGCAGCCGGCGACGGACGACGACGCGACCTCGGTCCCCGCCGCGTTCGGCCCGCCGAACCCGCCCGCAGAGCGCTCCATCACGGAACTCATCTCCCTCGACGGCGTGCAGCCGGAGCCGACGGTGCATCCGTTCGGTGACGCGCCCTTCGTCTGGGACCTCGCGCCGAACGACGCCCTCGACCCGCTCGTCCACGCCGCACCGACCACGCAGCCGATCCCGGTACCGCCCGTCCAGTGGGAGTCCACGGAGCCGATCGCAGCCGTCAGCGCCGAGTCGCCGTCCGAGCTCGCGTCGGAGGGGGAAGTGCCCGACGCCGCGTTCGTCGCCGGCGACCTCGAGACCTTCGCCCCCGCTCTCGCTGCCGAGACGCTCGCCCGCCCGTTGGTCGACGGCCCTGGCGACGAGTTCGGCACCTGGACCGACGATGACGGCACCACCGGGCCGTCCACCACCACGGACGCGACGCCCCAGCAACCGATCTCCGACCCCGGCGACACGGTCGACCTCTTCCCGACGCTGTCGCTCGGCGGCCTCGACGCGGCGGCGCTCGGCGGGATCGCAGCCACGGGCACGCCCGATGCCGCCAGCGCGACCTCGCTCGACGATCCCGCACAGGCGGACGCCGAGCAGAGTGATCCCCTCGAGTCCGAGGCGGCCGAGCCCGCACCGTCGGCTGCGGCCGAGGAGACGCCGACCGTCGTCACCCCGGTGTTCGCGGTCGATCCGGAGGAGCTCGACGACGAGTTCGACGAGGAGATCGTCGCCTTCGACGCCGTCCCGCTCGCTGCCGCCGGTGTCGAGCCACTGCCGTCCTTCGTCCCCGACGACGCCGAAGCCGCGTCGGACGTTCCGCATCGCGGCGCCGTGCTCGATCCGATCGACCCGATCGACGTCGTGCCGGCAGACGCTGCGGCGACCGAGGTCGTGGAGCCTGGCGAGCCGGAGCCCGTCAGCGAGGAACTCCGCTTGGAGTCCTTGTTCGACCTCGGACCCGACACCGACCTCGTCGAGGTCGTCCAGCAGGACGATGCCGTCGACGGCACGCAGGACGACGCCTTGGGCGCGTCGCCGACGGAGTCCGCGGTCGTCGCCCCTGAGGTGACGGCGCCCACCCACGCTGCGACGTCCCTCGCCGACACCTTCGCCTCGGAGGGCGGATGGTCGCTCGACCCCGACGCCACCGAGGAACCCGCGCTCCCGCTGGCTCCGGTGCCGGGCGTGCTCGCCGGTGACGGACAGCTGGACGCCACCGAGGAGACCGCTCCAAGTGCGTCCGTCGACGTCGTCGCTGCGGACGACCAGACCCGGGCGGTTGCGCCGACGACGCCGGCCTTCGGCACCGCCGTCGGCGAGCATGCGCCGGCCGTCCCCTCGCGCGGTGCGGTGGTACCGCCGGTGCAGACGGCTCCGGCCGCCCTGCCCGGTGAGACCGTCGCCTTCCCGGAACTCGACGCCGCTGCGGGGAACCTCGTCACCGCTGCAGCAGCCGCCGGCGTCGTCGGCGCGGACGTCCCGCCGCCGGTCGTCCCGTCGACGCCGGAGCGCGACCTGCCGGAGTACGTGGGAGACCGCGCGGAGCAGGGCATCCCGAAGGCACTCCTGTGGACGGTCGTCGGTCTCGGAGCCGCCGTGCTGCTCCTGCTCGCGTTCTACTTCGGCACACTCGTCGGCGCGGCGAACGCCGGTGCAGCACCCGCCGAGTCGGCCCCCACGTCGAGCGTGTCCGTCGGTGCGACGTCGCTGCCGACTCTGGTCGAACCGGCGGTCTAGTCTCCGACCGACTTCCCGGCTCTGTGCCGCCGGGCCGATCCGGTCGTGAGGACGAGCGTCGCGCCGAGCAGGGCGAGGGCGCCAGCGAGCGCCAACCCCATCGAGGGGTCGGTACCCGAACGGCTGAGTTCCGCGGGTCCGCCTTCGTCGGGTGGGTCGACCGGCGGCACCACGGGCGGGATGACCGGTGTGAGCAGGTTGGTCACCGTCACCTCGACCGTCTGCCCGACCCTGGCGACGAAGGAGTTCGGGGCGATCACGGGCGCTTGCCATTCGGCGTCGGCGCCGGGCGGTGCGACGGTGTCCTCGGTCACCGTGCACGTGCTCTGATCGGGCAGGCCGTCGATGAGGAGCACGGGTTCCGCACCCGCCGTCACGGACCAGGTGCCCTCGATCGGCGACAGGTCACCGGGCGGTTCGCACAGGACCGTCCCGCTGTACTGTGTCGCGGGGTCGGCGAGGCCGCCCGGATCGGTGAGCACCTTGCGGATGGTCGCTGGGGAGGCCCGGAACTCCTGCACGGTGTTGACGATGGAGATCACCACCACCTCGTCCTGGGCCACGGTCCGGTTCGAGGCGTCCGAAGTGACGGGGGCCCAGCCGACCAGTGGGTTGACGCCGTCCGGTTCGTCGACGAGGAGGCTCTCGCTCGCGAAGCAGACCGCGGTGGTCGGGAGGTCGTCGGCGAGGACCAGCGGGCCGGTGTTCGCCTTGACCTCCCACGAGCCGCCGGCGATCTCCGTGCCGTCGACATCGCACTGCCAGACGCCGACGTACGGACGGTCGACGCTGAGGACCCGTCGAGGATCGATGGTGATCTTCTGGACGGCGAAGGAGCCGAGCGCCGGGACCCACTCGTCGGTGACCGAGACCTGCACCGTCGCGGCGCCGGCAGGCGGCAGGACGAACGTCACGGTGCGTCCGCTCACGAGTCCTGGCACGCCGCTCACGGCGATGACCGGGGGCTGCCATGCTCCGGGGCCGTCGCCCGGTGGGTCCGCGCCCTCGGTGACCGAGCAGGTGCTGCCGGCGGTGACGTCGGGGGCGTCCCAGCTGGCGCCGCCCGCGAGCGACACGCTCGTCTCCGGGAGGGTCGTCGCGTCACCGAGTGTGCAGCTCGCGGTGAAGGAGAAGGGGCCCGTGGCATCGCCAGCGTCACCGATGATGGTCTTGCTCAGCCGGAACGACGCCGTGGTCGGTTCGGCGACGTTCTCCACCACGACGGCCGCGCCCGTCGTGCCGTCGACGATGACGGGGTTCGGAGAGATGCGCGGCGCACTCCAGCCGACCCCGGGGGCCGGTGCGTCCGGCGGGTCCTCGGTGAACGCGCAGGACGCACCGATCGGGGTCTCGCCGAGCGCGACGGGTCCCGCGTCGGCGACAGCGGTCCAGGTGCCGTCGCCCGGGGTGACGTCCGCGCCGTTGACGGTGCAGCGGACGGTGCCGGTGAACACGAGTCCCTCCGCGACGTCCTCACCCGACACACGCTTCTCGACGGTGAGCGGCGCCGTCGACCGGTCCACGGTGTTCCGCACCTCGACGAGCGCGGCCTCGGTCGTGCTCGTGATCTCGATCTGCTCGGGCGTGATGACCGCCGGCGACCAGACGTAGGAGTCATCACCCGGGACGGGTGGTGGTGGGGCCGACTCGACGAGCGTGCACACCGAACCGATCCGCAGGTGCGCTGCCACGACGGTCGTCTCCCCGGCGCGGACGCTCCAGCTGCCGCCAGGGATGGCTTGGCCGGCCGGCCCGGCGCAGCTGTAGGTGCCGACATAGCTGCGCGTTGGGTCGACGAGACCGGCGTCGGTTCCGTCGACGACCTTCGTGACGGCGAGCGAACCGAGCGGCAACGGTTCGATCGTCGGCTTGCACTCGAACTCCGGCGAGGGATAGGGGTAGGCGTGGGCCTCATTGCCGTCACCGGCGAACAGCAGGTCACCGCCGATGAGGACCCTGCCGTTGGTGCTCGCCGCGATCTCGACCGAGCTGTCCGCCCGCGGCACCAGCAGCGAACCGAGCACCTGGTCACCGGTCGACACGAGGACGTCCGTCGCCTCGGCGAAGTTCCACATGGTGGTGCTCGCGAGCGTCACGAACCGCGGGTCGTCGAAGGTGATCTGGCGAGGGTCGGTGTCGGTGAAGAAGCCGGCGGGAGCGAACTCGGCGCTTGACCCGGTCACGTTCACGACGATGGTCGCGCCGGTGGGGATGCCAGCGAAGCGGATGGAGCGGGTGTCGGCGGCGGTGCCGAGTCGTGAGCCGGAGATCGTGAACACCTGCTGCGCTGATGAACCGTCGCCCGTGAACGTGATCGTGCCGTAGGCCTCCGAGACGGTCCCGGTGGTGCTGAGCGCGGCGAAACCGTCGGACGCCGTGCGGATGGTGGCGCCGAAGTCGACGAACGGGCCGAGCGGGTCCGCCAGGGCCGGTCGGAGCATGCCGCCCGACGTCTCGATGCGCGACTCCGGGGTGATCGACCCGCCCGCCGCGATGTTGCCGCCGATGCCGTGCCCGACGTCGAGTCTCGTCTCCTCGCCGACGCTCACCGAGCCGCCGGCGAGGAGCATGTCGGAGCCCGCGGGTGGGGGGACCTGCGAGCCGACGCCGACGACGCCGACGTTGAAGACCCCGGGGCGCTCTCGGTCGAAGACGGCGTCTGCACCGACGACGAGGACGCCCTCCGACTCGGCGGCGGCTCGTCCGACGGTGTAGTCGCCGCCGGCGAACACGGAGACGTTGGCATCCGAGCCGCCGGGCTCACCGCTCCCTGGTCCGCCCGGCACCGGACATCCCGGCGCGGCCGCTGCGAGACGCGGTGCCGCGGCAGGGGCGGCGACCGCCGTCGCCACTGGAGTGACGGAGGCGAATGCGATGCCGATCGCAGCCAGGACTGCGACCACACCGGATGGGCGTGCGCTGCCGCGGTGCATGTTGGTGAGGCTAGCGCGGGTCCGGTCGGAAGCGAAAGGGGGTGCCGGTCGACGCCGTCCCGTGCTCGGTGGGGCCGGTGGGTCAGCTGACGTCGATGACGGTGATCCCGGCGGAGCGGTCGCCGGAAGCGAGTGCGACGAGCGCGTCGGCGGCCTCGTCGAGGCCGATCCGATGCTCGATGAGGTCCTGCGGGCGGAGCGCGCCGCTCGCGACCAGTTCGAGCAGTTCGGCGTAGTCGGAGGCCGGCATGCCGTGGCTGCCGTGCAGGGAGAGTTCCTGCGAGATGATCGTCGGAACCGGCAGTGTGGGAGACGTCGCGAACAGCCCGATCTGCACCTGGCGACCGAGTGGTGCCAGCGCGAGCAGACTGAGGCGCATGGTGGCCTCGCGACCGAGTGCCTCCACGGACACCTGCACGCCGTCCGGTGCAGCGTCCGCGATGCGGGCGAGGACCTCGGCTTCGTCGAGCCCACGCGAGTCGATCGTGTGCGCGACACCGATCGTCTCCGCGCGTGCGAGCGCTGACGGGTCGATGTCGACGGCGATCACGTCTGCGCCGAGCGCTACACCGATCATCGCCGCGCTCAGTCCGACGCCGCCGCAGCCAACGACGAGCAACCGCTCGCCTCGCTGCAGTCCGGCGCGGTGAACGAGTCCTCGGAACGCGGTCGCGAAGCGGCAGCCGAGCAGCGCCGCGGCACCGGCGTCGAGGTCGGCGGGGACGGGGATCAGGTTCACGTCGGCGTCGTGCAGCGCGACGAGCTCCGCGTACGAACCCCAGTGGGTGAAGCCGGGTTGCGTCTGGTTCGGGCACACCTGACCGTTGCCGGCGAGACACTGCGCGCATCGGCCGCAGGCGCAGACGAACGGCACCGTCACACGGTCGCCCACCCGGAACCGCTCGACGCCCTGCCCGACCGCGTGCACGACGCCCACGAGCTCGTGGCCGGGCACCTGGGGGAGCGCGATACCGTCGTCGTGTCCGAGCCAGCCGTGGGCGTCGCTGCGGCAGAGTCCCGTCGTCTCGACACGCACCACGACTCCGCCGGCCGACGGCACCGGGTCCGGCACCTCCCGCAGTTCGGGACGACGGTTGAACTGCTCGTAGACGACGGCGCGCATGCTGCTCCTCGGAAGGGGTCGGGCGGTGGCGGCTGGTTAGAGTTCGACCTCGACCGGCTCGGACTTCACGAGGTCGATGACGCCGCCGAGGATCTCGTTCGGTCGGAACGGGTAGCGGTTGATCTCCGCCTCGTCGCTGATGCCCGTGAGCACCAGGATGGTGTGGAGCCCGGCCTCGATACCCGCGACGATGTCGGTGTCCATGCGGTCGCCGATCATGCCCGTGTTCTCCGAGTGCGCGCCGATCTTGTTGAGCGCCGAACGGAACATCATCGGGTTGGGCTTCCCGACGACGTACGGCTCCATGCCGGTCGCCTTCGTGATGAGTGCGGCGATCGCGCCGGTGGCGGGCAGCGGGCCGTCCTTACTCGGGCCCGTCGCGTCGGGGTTGGTGACGATGAAGCGTGCGCCGCCGGCGATGAGTCGGATGGCCTTCGTGATGGCTTCGAACGAGTAGTTGCGGGTCTCGCCCACCACCACGTAGTCGGGGTCGGTCTCCGTCATGATGAAGCCAGCCTCGTGCAGGGCCGTCGTGATGCCGGCCTCGCCGATGACGAACGCCGAACCGCCCGGCTCCTGCTCGGCGAGGAACGCCGCCGTGGCGAGTGCCGAGGTCCAGATGAACTCCTCGGGGACGTCGAGTCCGGAGGCGCGGAGACGGGCGCTGAGGTCGCGTGGGGTGAAGATCGAGTTGTTCGTGAGCACCAGGAACGGTGTGCCGGTGTCCTGCCACTGCTGCAGGAGCGCGGCGGCCCCGGGTAGGGCGTGGTTCTCGTGGACGAGCACGCCGTCCATGTCGGTGAGCCAGCATTCGACATCGTCACGTCGTGACATGCGTTCCTCCAGGTGTGCTTGCGGGTCGCGCGAGCTGCGCGCCGCTGCGGGATGGCGCGGCGTCGGGCCCGGGAGTCCAGTGTGGCATGCCGCGGGTAGGGTTGGCGGGTGCACGAGACCCCCGCAGACCCCTCTCAGGACCCCGCTGCGACCCAGGCTGCGGGTTCGGGCGTCGGGCCGTGGGAGGGCGAGTGGCCGGAGGAGCCCTGGTACGACCGGGAGCTGCTGGCTGCAGGCGACACGCGGAACGTCATCGACCGCTACCGGTACTGGACGATGGAGGCCATCGTCGCCGACATCGACGACCATCGGCACCCCTTCCACGTCGCCATCGAGAACTGGCAGCACGACATGAACATCGGTTCGATCGTGCGCACTGCGAACGCCTTCGCCGCCGACACCGTCCACATCGTCGGCCGCCGCCGCTGGAACAAGCGCGGTGCGATGGTCACCGACCGCTATCAGCACGTCGAGCACCACACCGACGTCGCCGGCCTCGTCTCCTGGGCGGCCGCAGCAGACCTCCCGATCATCGCGATCGACAACATCCCGGGCTCCGTCATCATCGAGACCTTCCGGTTCCCCGAACGCTGCCTGCTGCTCTTCGGACAGGAGGGTCCAGGGTTGTCCCCCGAGGCCGTCGCGGCGGCGGATGCGGTCGTCGAGATCAGTCAGTTCGGCTCCACCCGATCCATCAACGCGTCCGCCGCCGCCGCCGTCGCGATGCACTCCTGGGTCATGCAGCACGTCTCCTTCGCCGCATCCTGAGTCGCCGTGGCCCCCGTCTGCGGGGTGTTCTCAGGGCTGTCCCCACCGGCAGCTCAGGAAAACCTCAAGATTGCCCAAGTTGACTCTGTAGTCCCCCAAAGTGCCGACAGCGAGGGCCATACTCGATACCGGAGCAAGACTCCACCGCTGAACCCGAATCCCTCACCGCACCCGAAGCCACGAGGGCCATCGCACGGAACCCGAATCCGTGCGATGCGAATCGGCGGTCACCCGAAGGATGCGTCGAAGATGAACCGTCACACCGAACCCCTGGGAACCTCGCCCGAACGAGGAACCCGCCGCTCACTGGTCCGCGGCGCCACGGCCGTCGCCGTGCCCGCAGCCCTCGCAATCGCCCTGCTCGTCGGCGTCGCCTCCCCGGCGCAGGCCGAGCCGCGTGTCGTCGAGACCGCGACGACGAGCGCTGCGTCGCAGACCGGCCCGAGCGAGCTCATCGCCCCAGCCGGTGCACTGTTCGCCTCGCTCCTCATCTGGGGTGCCGGCGCGGCGTTCGCGACTCGTCGCCGGATGCTCGCCGAGCAGCGCGAGGAAGCCGCGCTGATCGCAGCCTGATCAGCGCACGGACGTGCCGACCCGAGGAAGCCCGAACTTCCGAAGCGAGGCGCCCCCAGACGGACCCGACCGTCGCACCGGTGGCCGCCGGGAGTTCCCCCACTCCCGACGGCCTCCGGTGTTCCACCCCGCGGTCGGCATGAATCGTCGTCCTTGACCCCCGTTCGCGGGGGTTTTCGTCGTCCAGAGTGGGACGCAGCCGAGAGTTCGCGATCGATTGTCGGAACCCGCATCATGATCGGCACCGGATGCACTCACTCAAGCGAGTGCAACCGCGGCGGAGGAGACCCGATCGACCCGGCCGGTCACTCGCATCGCGAACGATCGGCGCCTCACCCGAAGGGGCACCGCGCGGTCCGGTGATCCGAAGTGCGCCGGAGCGACATCCGTACCCGACGGGTGACGCTCCGGCGCAGGATCAGCCGATGAGGCTCGGGCGCAGATCGCGCAGCGTGCGTGCGTGCGTCATCCGTGTCACGCCGATCGCCGCAAGGCTCAGGGCGATCGCGAGCCAGGCCAGCAGCACGCCGGCGTCTTGCAGGGCCGCATCCATCCGGCCGCCGTACATCAGCTGCCTCATGCCGTCCACCGCGTACGACATCGGCAGCACGTGGTGCAACCAGGCGAGCGGTTCCGGCAGGGTCTGCCAGGGGAAGGTGCCACCGGCGGTGACGAGCTGCGCGACCATGAGGACGAGGCCGAGGAACTGCCCGACGCTGCCGAACCACACGTTGAGCGTGAGGATGATCGCGGCGAACGTCAACGACGCGAGCGCCATCATGCCGTAGGTGCCGAGCGGGTTGTGGATCTCGAAATGGAGCGCGCCGGCGAGGATGCCGAACAGTGCGACCATCTGGATCGTGCCGAGGAGGCCGGGGGTCAGCCAGCCGGCGACCGTCACCTTGATCGGACTGTGGAGTGCCGTGATCGCCCGACGCGACACCGGCTTCACGATGAGGAACAGGGCGTAGATGCCGATCCACGCGGCGAGGCTCACGAAGAACGGTGCGAGACCCGCGCCGTAGGTACCGGCGCTCGTCACGGAGGAGTTCGTGAGTTTCACCGGGTCGGCGATCGTCTTCGCCTGCAGGGCTCGGGAGTCCTCGGTCGTCGCCGGGATCGCGTCCGCGCCGTCCTGCAGGCCGTCGCGCAGGGTGACGATGCCGTCGCGGAGCGTACCGAGGCCCGTCTGCAGCGTGGTGAGCCCGTCCCGCAGCGAGGCTGCACCGTCGGCCGCCTGCTGCGTTCCCGAGGCGAGTGCCGGCATGGCGTTGCTCAGCGTGCGGGCGCCGCCGGCGACCTGCTGCGCGCCGCTGTTGAGCTGATCGACCTGCGCCACCACGGTCTGCACCTGCTGGTTCGCGGCCGTCGCATCGGCCGCGACGGGGTCGAGTCGTGCGAGCACCTGGTCGATCTGCTCCTGGCTGAAGCCGTTCTCGGCGAGCACCGTCGCGATGTCGGCACGGGCCGCCGGCAAGGCGTCGACGAGTCGCTGCGCCGCTGCGCCCACTTCGTCGCCCTTACCCGCGAGGGTCGATGTGCCGGCTGCGACCTGCTCGGCGCCGGAGGCCAACTGGTCGGTCTGCGATGGCAGGTTCGCGGTTCCGGCGGCGATCTGGGCCGTGCCGTCGGCGAGGGTCGACGCTCCGGCCTGAGCGGTGCCGGTGCCGTCGAGAGCCTGCTGTGCGCCGTCGGCGAGCTGGGTCGCCCCCGAGGATGCGTCCACGAGGTTCGTCTTGATCGTGTCGAGAGCCACGAGGAAGCGACCGGCGGCCTGCTTGTTGACCGTCTGCACGATCGTCGCCTTGATCTGCTTCACCGCCTGCTCGCCGATCGTCGTCGCGAGGTAGCTGTTCGCGTCGTTCGTGGTGAGCTGCACCTCCGCCTGGTGCGGGTCGTCACCGGACGCCGACGTCAGGGACGCTGAGAAGTCCGCGGGAATCGTGACGCTGAAGTCGAAGGTCCCGTCGTTCACACCGCGCCGGGCATCCGCAGCGCTGACCTCGTGCCAGGCGAACGACCCGTCCTCGATGAGCTGCTCGGCGATGTCGGCGCCGTAGTTCTCCGTGTCGCCGGTGTCGTCGCCCGCGTCGTTCGTGGCGGGCGCGCCGGTGTCCTCGACGACGAGTGCCACCGGCACCTGGTCGAGCTTCGCGTAGGGATCCTGGTTCGCCCAGAGGTACAGGCCGCCGTACAGCAGCGGCACGCACATGAGCGCGATGAGGGCGAGGCGCGACATCGGGGTCGCCCACAGCCTCGACAGCTCGGCACGGATCATGGCGAAGATCTTCACAGGAGGTCCTTCTGGGGGCGGGTGGTGCTGGGGCGGGTGGAAAGACGGGCGGAGCGCGGACTGCGGCGCATCACGACCAGTCCTGCTGGAACAGGGGGACGAGTTCGTCCGTGGCGTTCTCTGAGACGGGTGCGGCCGCGGTCGCATTGATGGCGGTGGCCGAGGCGTCGCCGGCGATCACGAGGACGCCGTACCCGCGCGCCGCGAGTGAGCGCGCGATCGTCCACCACTGGAGCGGGTCGCCGCCGTGGCGGTCGGGGGAGACGAGGACGAGCGCCGTGACGCCCTCGCGCAGGATCGCGAGCTCCGTGAGAAGCCGGACCCGGTCCGTCGGCGCGACGGTGGAGATCGGCTGCTTGGACAGGTGGCCGAGGTCGAGCGAGTCGAGCAGGCGAGCGACGGCGAAGGGGTGGCTCGCGCGGCCGGCGAACATGAGCTCCTCGGCGACCACACCCGCGACGGCCACGCCACTCGCCGGCTCCGAGACGTCCGGGGCGTCGATGAGTGCGATCGCGCGACGCATCGTGCGGCGGTCGGTCGCGCCGTCGACGAGCACCGTGCCGGTGTCCGGCTTCATGCGCCCGGAGGCGATCAGCCCGAGCACGGTCGGACGCTGCTCCGTCTCCGCGCGCGCGAAGGTCGCTTCGCCGGTGCGGAAGGAGAGGGAGGTGGGCTCGAGGACGACGCCGCCCTTGCCCTTCGAGACGCCGTCGAGTTCAACGCGCATGGGAGGGCTCCTCATCGGTGGTGCGGATGGTCGTGGTGTCGGCGGCGATGGTGTCCGCTCGTTCGGCGACCGCGGTGGCGTCCTGCCAGGAGAGACCGACGGCGCCGAGGGTGGCGAGCATGACGAGGCGGCGGCCGGCGCTCGTGGTGAGTTCGGACCGGCTGGCCTCCTCGAGGACGCCGACCGCGGTGCTCTCGACGAGCCGCGCGAGGACGTCGGCGTCGATGTCGGGCCGGATGGAACCGGCGGCGACCCCGGCTTCGACGGTGTCGCGCAGCAGGCTGCGGACGGGTTGGAGGGCTGCCGCCGTGACCGTGCGCAGCGGGCCGCGGACGGCGAGCGGTGCCATGATGCGGACGTGGTCCACCTGGGCCCACAGGACGTCGCCGATCAGGGCGATCGTCGTCAGCGGGTCGTCACCGCGCACGGCGGTGATCGAGGCGGCCACTCGCTCCGCACCGGCGACGACCACGGCGTTCACGAGTTCGTCGCGGTTCGCGAAGTGGCCGTACACGGCGCGGCGGGTGAGGCCTGCGGTCGCCGCGATGGTCTCGAGACTGGCGTCGGGATCGCTCCGGAGCGCGAGCTGGGCGGCCTCGAGGAGCGCGACACGGTTCTCCGCGGCGTCGCGACGAGGCGCACGCGGGCCGCTCGTCTGGGCTGCGGTGGTGGTCATGGACTCGATCGTACTATCTTGCACAACGCTGTGCAAGATAGTGATCGAAGGTGCAGTGAGCTCTCAGCGACCGGCTACCAGCTTCCTCCCACGCCGCGAACAGGCATCGGAGCTATGGTTGAAGGATGACCGGTGAGAATCTGATGGGAACCCCTCCGACGCTGTTGCCGGACGACAGCGCGACCGACGCCGAGTTCCTCGCAGCGGTCGGCTCCATCGAGGCGCTCGCCGAACTCATCGCCGCACACCCGCGTTCATCGCTCGGCTGGGCACTGCTCGCCGACGCGGTCCACGACCCGCAGTCACCGGTGCCCGGCTATGCCGCCGCGCGCGTCGGCTACCACCGCGGCCTCGACGCCCTGCGTGCGGCCGGCTGGCGCGGACAGGGCCCGGTGCCGTGGTCGCACGCGCCCAACCGCGGCGTCCTGCGCTCGCTGTACGCGCTGCGTCGCTCCGCCAGGGCCATCGGCGAGACCGAAGAGGTCGAGCGTCTGGACGCCTTCCTCACCGAAGCCGACCCGACGGCGTCCGCTGAGATCGAATACCTCATCGCCGCAGCGGCACCGCCCACCTCGGCGATCGTCATCCTCGGCTCCGACTAGTCCCTTCGGCCTCGTCGCGGGCGCGCCAGCGCATGCAGGGGAGCGGTCCGGCCGATCTCAGAGCACGCCCTTCGATGCGCTCAGGGACCGGTCCTTCTGCCGAGAACCACCCGGCCGCCGAACCTGTCGAGTCGCCGAGATGCGCCCGGCCGCCGACGTGCGCCCGGTCGCCGAGCCTGTCGAGGTGCTACAGACCGAGCGACTCCAGGTAGGCGGCCGTGTCGGGCCATCCGTGCACGGCGACCGTGGTAACACCGAGCGCGATCACGGGGTAGTCGTTGCCGCCCTCGTCGAGTCGGTCGCCGACGAACACCATCTCGGTGAGCGGGATGCCGGTGTGCTCCGCGAGACGGGTCATGCCGAAGGCCTTGTCCACGCCGGCCATCGTGATGTCGACCGACGTCGAGCCGCCCGAACGGACCTCGAGGTCGGGGAGGAGCGCCTGCACGGCGGCACGGAGCGACTCCTTCTTGCTGCCGTCGGCGTCCCACGTGGCCTTCGCTGCGACGGGGGCCGACTGGCCGAGAGCGGAGAAGGTGATCTGCGAACCGCGGTCCTCCAGGATCGGGCCCCAGGTCTCGGCGGCCCAGAGGTCGAGGCGCTTCGCCTCAGCTTCGAGGGCGCCCATCGCGCGGGACTTCTGGTCGTCGGTGAGGTCGTGCCTGTAGACCGTCGTCCACCTCGTGCCGTCGAACCGGTCGTAGCGGGTGCCGCAGGTCGGCATGAGGTGCAGGCGACCGAGGGCATCGGCAGATGCTGCGCCGAGATGGTCGAGGACCTGGTTCTGGAACTGCACGATCTGGCCGCCCGAGATGATGCACACCGAGGTGCGTTCGAGCAGCGCGACGAGCAGTTCGGCCATGCGCGGGTCGAGGGCGGACTTCGACTCGGCGAGGGTGTCGTCGAGGTCGAAGGCGACAAGGCGCGGCAGGGAGGTCATGGGTTCCGTTCGGTCGGGTCGACGGCGCAGATGCGAGGTGCAGATGCAGGGTGATCGGGCTGAAATATTACCAGCACGAGCCTGAGCGTCTCCTCATCGTACCGACCCGCCCCGCTCGCGTGCCCGGACGGCAGCGGCCACTCGGTGTGCGTCAGTCGCCTCCGGTACGATAGACGGGTGCGTGCACGAGACGCCCGCCCGCGGAGGGTGGGCGTCCGGCCTGTCAGGGCGACGCATCCTCACGGATGGCGCCGGGCACACAGAATCCGGAAGGGGCGGCATCCAGATGCCAGCAATCGTGATCGTCGGCGCCCAGTGGGGCGACGAAGGCAAGGGGAAGGCCACCGACCTCCTCGGTGACCGCATCGACTACGTCGTGAAGTTCAACGGCGGCAACAACGCGGGGCACACCGTCGTCATCGGCGACGAGAAGTACGCCCTGCACCTGCTGCCCTCCGGCATCCTCACCGACGGCGTCGTGCCCGTCATCTCCAACGGTGTCGTCATCGACATCGAGGTGCTGTTCCACGAGCTCGAGGCGCTGCAGGCCCGCGGCATCGACGTGTCCCGTCTGCTGGTGAGCGCCAACGCGCACATCATCACGCAGTACCACCGCACGATCGACAAGGTGACCGAGCGCTTCCTCGGCAAACGTCAGATCGGCACCACCGGTCGCGGCATCGGTCCGGCCTACGCCGACAAGATCAACCGTGTCGGTATCCGCATCCAAGACCTCTTCGACGAGAACATCCTGCGTCAGAAGGTCGAGGGCGCCCTCGACCAGAAGAACCACCTCCTCGTGAAGGTGTTCAACCGTCGTGCGATCACGGTCGACGAGATCGTGAACGACCTCCTCTCCTATGCCGAGCGCCTGCGTCCCATGGTCGCCGACACCGCCCTGGTGCTGAACGAGGCACTCGACGCCGGCAAGATCGTCCTCTTCGAGGGCGGCCAGGCCACCATGCTCGACGTCGACCACGGCACCTACCCCTTCGTCACATCGTCGAACGCGACCTCGGGTGGTGCGGCGACCGGTTCCGGAGTCGCCCCGAACCGTCTCGAGCGCGTCATCGGCATCGTCAAGGCGTACACGACCCGCGTCGGTGCCGGTCCGTTCCCGACGGAGCTGTTCGACGCCTCGGGCGATCACCTCCGCTCGAAGGGCTTCGAGTTCGGCACCACGACCGGGCGGCCGCGGCGCGTCGGCTGGTACGACGCCCCGATCGCCCGCTACTCGGCACGCATCAACGGTGTCACCGACTTCGTGCTCACGAAGCTCGACATCCTCGACGAACTCGCCACCATCCCGGTGTGCGTCGCTTACGAGGTCGATGGCGTGCGGGTCGACGAGGTGCCGGTCTCGCAGACCGACTTCCACCACGCGGTCCCGATCTATGAGGAGTTCCCCGGCTGGCAGGAGGACATCTCCGGTGTCCGTCGCTTCGAGGATCTCCCGAAGAACGCCCAGGACTACGTGCTCGCGCTCGAGGCGATGAGCGGTTCGCGCATCTCGGCGATCGGTGTCGGCCCCGGCCGCGACGCGATCGTGGTCCGCCACGACCTCGTCGACTGAGCGGCGACGCCCAGCGCGAACGTCGGACGTCGATCAGCGTGACCGAGCACGAACAGCCGTCGTTGCCGGGCCTGCCTCCCTTCGAGGAGCTGGCCCGGGCGTCGGAGCCTCGTCCTGCCGTGGCGCGGGTCCCCGCCGACCGCACCGCGCTCGATCCGCGGGTGCGTCGCGCGCTCGCAACGCTCGATGAGCAGCCTGAGCTCTCGTTGGTGACGCTTGCGAACGCCCTCGGCATCACGCGGGCGACGCTCATCCGCATCGTCCGTGAGGCGATCGGTGTCACCCCCAAGCAGTACGCCGCCGACGTCCGCGCCCGCCGAACCCCCTGACCTCCGGTGGCCGCCAGCGATGCGCTGGACCGAGCGCGGGTCAGTAGCGCGAGCGCGGGTCTCCGGAGGGGCGCGCTCGCGTTCGTGGGGTGCGTCGTCGCCGGTTCCGGCGCGCTCGGTTCAGCGCACCGCGCCGGCGCCGTCTCCGCCAGGTTCGGTCCAGCGCACCGCGCTGGTATCTCAGGACAGGCGGAACGTCAGACGACGCTGAAGCCCTCGGGGAGCGGATCGCGACCGGTCAGGGCGAGGAGGACGCGCTCGCCCTCGCCGCGGAGCGCTGCGATGCCCGCCGCGAGCGACGCAGCCTCCTCGACGAGTGCCGGTGGGATCGCGGCGTCCTGCCCCGTCGCGCGCGCGATGTCGAGCGAGTGCACGACCAGCTCGAAGATGCGCGTGCGCAGGTACTCGCCGAGCGGAATACCCATGCCGCCGATGGAGACGATGCGATCCAGCCCCTGGGCGGCGATCGCGGCGACCGCCCGCTCACGCAGCGCAGCCACGTGCTCCACCGGCTCGTCGCCGAGCGCCTCGCCCGCGCGCACCCCGCGCAGCGCGATCGCGTCGGGGTTCGTGTAGGTCAGGTAGATCTGGCCGTAATAGTCGGCGGCGCTCTCCAACGACACGGTCTCCGGAGCGTCGATCTCGAGGTAGTCGATGACGGTGATGATGGCCCGACTGGTATGCCCGACAAGGGCCCGGACGTCCCAGACCCCGAGCCCCGGTCGTGTCCACTGCGCGGCATCGATGCCGGCGACGAGTCGAAGGAAGGCGCCGCAGGCCAGGTCGTATCGCGTGAGGTCGGTCATGCTTCATCGTGGCACGGTGGGCCGTGCGACGGAACGCCCATCTCCGCCTCCCCAACTCAGGAGAGGGTCCGCGTGTCGCCGACGTTCGGGGCCGACGCGCCGAGCGGATCCTGAGTTGGGGTTGGGGTTGGGCAGGCGCCGGGTCGCGGGCGGGATCGTCGACGGCGGCGAACGGTGGGAGACTGGGCAGGTGAGCGACGACACCCCCTACCTCCTGCTCGGTTCCTACACGGCGGAGGCCGACGGCATCGGTGCCGGCATCAGCCTCCTGCGGCAGGACGAGGGCGGCACCCTCCGACTCGTGCAGTCGTCCGAAGCGCAGTCGCCGTCGTTCCTCGCGCTGCACCCGACACTGCCGATCGTCTACGCCGCGAGCGAGTCGACGGGCGCGGTCGAGGCGTTCAAACGCTCGGGCGAGTTCGCGCTCGCTCCGTTCGGCAAGCCCATCGAAGCCGGCGACTCGGTGTGCCACGTCATGGCGGTGCCCGGCGGTGCTGCGCTGATCGCGAGTTGTTACGGCGACGGCCGCGTCGTGTCGGTGCCGCTCGCCGAGACCGCGGCGTTCGGCGGCGACCCGAAGCTCGGCGAGGCGTCGGTCGACCCGTGGGCGTCGCCGACCGCGCTCGACGCGGAAGCGGCCGACGCCGGCGAGGACGCACTCACCCTGCTCGCGCTCGAGGCTGCCGTCGGCAAGGCGCTGCCCTCCCGGCCCTCGCGCGCGCACGCGTCGGCGGTGCTGCCGGACGGCCGGATCGCCACCACCGACCTCGGCCACGACGCCGTCCGGATCTGGCAGTTGCGCGGCGCCCGCCTCGTGCTCGACCACACCGTCGTCCTCCCGCGTGGCACGGGCCCCCGCCACCTGGTCGTGCACCCGAGCGGCCACCTCCACGTCATCACCGAGTACTCGGTCGAGGTGTTCACGCTCGGCTCGGGCGGCACCGATGGGCACTGGCACCTGATCTCAGCGACCGTCGCGCCGGCGGAGGGGGTCGGTGAGGGCGACACCGGAGCCGAGATCAGTCTCGCCGCCTCGCGGGAGCAGCTGCACGTCGGCGTGCGGGGGAGCAACCGGATCGCGACGCTCCGGGTGCTGGGCGACGGCTCGCAGCTCGAGGCCGTCGCAGACGTGGAGAGCGGCGGGTCGTGGCCGCGCCACCACCTCGAGTCGGGCCGGTTCCTGCACGTCGCCAACCAGCTGTCGAACGACGTCGCGAGCTTCCGGCTCGACGAGCGCACCGGCGTGCCGACCGCGCTGCTCGGGACACTCGACGCAGGTTCACCCACCTGCCTCATCCGCGCCTGACCCTCCTCGGCAGGAGTCACCCGAATCGCGGGCACGTGCCGCGAGCACGGGCGCGTGTTGCAGGACGTGCCGCGAGGGTCAAGACGTGCCACGAGCGGATACGGTGGAGAGGTGACTGCGCGACGCCCTGAACCCCGCCCCATCGATGGCCGGACCATCCGTCTCGAACCCCTCGAGGCCGCCCACTACCCCGAACTGTTCGCTGCGATCGCCCACCCGGAGGTCTTCGCGGGAGGCTACGGCGGCGGGATCGAGGCGTTGCCGACGACACAGGGCGAGTTCGACGCCTTCGCCGACGGGTATTTCACCACCGGGCTCCGCAACACGTACGTGATCCGCTTGGTCGGCGGTGACCACGACGGCCTCCTGGTCGGGACGTCGACGCTCGGCGACTTCGACGAGCCCGGGGAGGCGGCACACCTCGGGTGGACCGCCTACGACCCGCGCGTCTGGGGTACGGCGGTGAACGCCGAGGCGAAGCTGCTGCTCCTCGGGCTGGCGTTCGAGTCCGGTTTCGGTCGCGTGAAGATCCAGGCCGACGAGCGCAACGAACGCTCCCGCACCGCGATTCTGCGGCTCGGGGCGACGTTCGAAGGGCTCGTCCGCCGCGACAAGCAGCGCGCCGACGGCACCTGGCGAACGACCGCGCTCTTCTCGGTGATCGCCGACGAGTGGCCGGAGGTCCGCGCGGGCCTCGAAGAGCGACTCGCCCGCACGCCTGGACCGGTCGCGCTCCGCGGCTGACCGACCCTCGCCCGCATTCACAATTCAGAATTCAGAATTCAGGGAAGTTCTGCGTCCAGGCACGTCGATGTCCGATTCCCGCGAAAATGCTGCAGGATTCGGCCGCTGCGCGCGAGAACTCCCTGAATTCTGAACAGTAGGTCTTGTGTTCACCTGTGCGTCACCGAGTGGCCGTGACCACGCAAGGTGGCGACCCTAGCTTGTCCTCCAGACGACGGACGCGGTATCCGACAGCCCGACAGCACGGGCGGCCGCTGACGTCACTGGAGGAACCGTGAACACCAGGCGCATGACCGCCCTCGCCATCGTCGCTCTCGCAGCGACCGCGCTCACCGCATGCTCGGCAGGGGCCGACGCCGCGTCCGACTCCGGCATCGATGCGGCGACAGCGACCACCGCGGAGGACTTCGGCGGGCTCGACGCCCTCGTCACCGCGGCCGAAGCCGAGGGCGAACTCAACGTCATCGCGCTCCCCGACAACTGGGCCAACTACGGCGCGATCATCTCCGCCTTCGAAGCCAAGTACGACATCACCGTGAACTCGGCCGACCCCGACGTCTCGAGCGCCGAGGAGATCACCGCAGCGCAGAACCAGAAGGGGCAGGACACCGCACCCGACGTCTTCGACCTGGGCAGCGCCGTCGCCCTCGCCAACCTCGACCAGTTCGCGCCGTACCAGGTCGCCAACTGGGATGAGATCCCCGACGGGTACAAGGAGAAGACCGGCCTCTGGGTGTACGACTACACCGGCCTCGTCTCCATCGGCTACGACGCCGACGCCGTCCCCGCCCCGAAGTCGATCGACGACCTCCTCGGCTCCGAGTTCGCGGGCAAGGTCGCGTTGAACGGCGACCCGACCCAGGCCGGTGCGGCAGCAGCCGGTGTGTACCTCGCCGCCCTGCAGTCCGGCGGAACCGCGGACGACATCCAGCCCGGCATCGACTTCTTCCAGAAGTTGAACCAGGCCGGCAACTTCCTGCCGCTCGACCCGACGCCGGCGACCATCGCCTCTGGCGAGACCCCCGTCGTCATCGACTGGAGCTACAACAACCTCGCAGCCGCGACCGAGAACGAGGGCCAGCGCAACTGGAAGACCACCGTCCTCCCCGGCTCGGCTGTCGGCAGCTACTACAACCAGGCCGTGAACGTCGACGCTCCGCACCCCGCGGCCGCCCGACTGTGGCAGGAATTCCTGTTCAGCCCCGAGGCGCAGAACCTGTACCTCGCAGCCGGCGCCTACCCGGCGACGCTCGACGCGATGGTGGAGGCCGGCACGGTCGATCAGGACGCTCTCGACGCCGTGGGTGAGATGCCCGCAGACCTCGTGCAGTTCAGCCCTGCGCAGACCGAGCAGGCCACCGCACTGCTCGCCGAGAAGTGGGCGGCAGCGATCTCCTGATGAGCGCTTCCGCCGCAGGGCGGAGCGAGGCGGGGTCGGCAGTCGCCGGCCCCGCCGTCTCGCTCCCCATCACCACCGATCGTGCGTCGTCGCACGAGACCGAACCGGTTGCGAAGCCACGCCGCCGCCCCCGCTGGGCGCTCCTCGGCCTCACACCGTTCGCCGCCTACACCCTCCTCTTCCTCGCAGTGCCGACCGTGCTGGCGCTCGCGACCGGCTTCTTCGACGGCGACGGCGCGTTCACGCTCGACAATCTGACGGCGCTCTTCGAGCCGGCGGTCCTCGGCGCGTTCGCGTCGTCGTTCTGGGTGTCAGCGGTCACCGCCATCGCGGGGGCCCTCGTCGGCTCGCTCGTCTGCTACGCGCTGCTCGCCGTGCGCCCGGACGGATTCATCCGCACCATCGTCGATGCGGCCTCGAGCGTGCTCGCCCAGTTCGGTGGCGTCATGCTCGCGTTCGCGTTCATCGCGACGATCGGGATCCAGGGACTCATCACGGTGTTCCTCAAGGACAGCGTCGGCGTCGACATCTTCGCGAACGGCGTGTGGTTGTACCAGGTGCCCGGCCTCCTGCTGCCGTACCTGTACTTCCAGGTGCCGCTCATGATCATCACCTTCATGCCCGCGATGGAAGGACTGAAGCGCACCTGGTCGGAGGCCAACGCGACCCTCGGCGGCACGCGCTTCACCTACTGGACGCGCATCGCGATGCCCGTGCTCGCGCCCTCCTTCTTCGGGTCGCTCCTGCTCCTGTTCGCGAACGCGTTCTCCAGTTACGCGACAGCCGCCGCGCTCATCAGCCAGGGGGCGCAGATCGTGCCGCTCCAGATCCGTGGAGCACTCATCAGCGAGACCGTCCTCGGCCGTGAGAATCTCGCCGGCGCCCTCGCCATCGGCATGATCATCGTCATGGTCGTCATGATGACCGGGTACTCAGCGCTGCAGGCGCGCACGGAACGGTGGCAGCGATGAGTTCGATCGATGATGACCGGGCTGGGCGGATCACCGGCAGCGCTGCAGGCGCGCACGGAACGGTGGCAGCGATGAGTTCGATCGATGATGACCGGGCTGGGCGGATCACCGGTAGCTCTGCAGGCGCGCACGGAACGGTGGCAGCGATGAGTTCGATCGACACTGAGACCACGGACCCCGCAGGTCCGCTCGGCCCGCGCCCGACCGTCACGAAGACGGAGGCGCTCGTGAAGAGCCGGGCACCGCTCGGTGGGAGACCGCACCGCGTGCGGCCAGCGGTCCGTCGCGACGCCGCGACCCCGTCGAAGCTCACGAGTCGGCTCATCCTGATCGTCGTCGGTCTGGTCTTCGCCGTGCCGATCCTCTCGATGGTGGAGTTCACGCTCCGCGCGGGTATCGACGGCGGACATGACCTCAGCCACTGGGCCGCGATCCTCGACCCGGAGAACGCACGCAAGTACCGCGTACTGTTCCAGGGCATCGGGAACTCGGTGATCCTCGCGGCCGTCACGGTGCTGATCGTCGTCGTGCTGCTGCTGCCGACCATGATCCTCGTGAAGCTGCGCTTCCCGAAGCTCCAACGGGTGCTCGAGTTCGTGTGCATCATCCCCATCACCGTCCCGGCGATCGTGCTCGTCGTGGGCCTCGCACCGGTGTATTCGGTGGTGGCCCGCGTGCTCGGCTCCTCGCCGTGGACGCTGGCCTTCGCCTACGGCATCACCGTGCTGCCCTATGCGTACCGCGCGATCGCCGCCAACCTGCAGTCCGTCGACGTGGGCACGCTCGCGGAGGCCGGACGCACTCTCGGAGCGGGCTGGGGCACCGTGCTCATCCGGATCCTGCTGCCGAACCTGCGACGTGGCGTCCTGTCGGCGTCGGTGATCTCGGTCGCGGTCGTCCTCGGCGAGTACACGATCGCCTCACTGCTCGGACGCAACACGCTCCAGACCTCGCTCGTGCAGGTGTCGAAGAGCGACCCGTTCGTCGCGGTCATCTTCGCGCTGCTGGCGCTCGCGTTCGCGTTCGTCCTGCTCTTCATCATCGGCCGCGTCGGCGAGGGTCGTCGCATCAGGGAGACACCATGACCATCATCGATCAGTCGGCATCCGCCGCTTCAGGTGCCGAACGGCAATCCGGCGCCGAGGTCCAGTTCCAGCGCGTCGTGAAAGACTACGGCCAGGGCGCGCGCGCCCTCGACGGCGTGAGTCTCACGCTCGCGCCCGGAGAGTTCGTCGCGTTGCTCGGCCCGTCGGGTTGCGGCAAGACGACGGCACTCCGGAGCCTCGCCGGCCTCGAGGACATCACCTCGGGCAGCGTGCTCATCGACGGCGTCGACGTCGCAGCTGTGCCGACGAACAAGCGCGACCTGGGCATGGTGTTCCAGTCGTACTCGCTCTTCCCGCACCTCACCGTGCTCGAGAACGTCGAGTTCGGGCTGCGCATGCGCAGGGTTCCCGCTGGCGAGCGACGCACTCGCGCTGAAGAGAGTCTCGAACTCGTCGGACTTGGCCACCTCGGTGCACGCTACGCCCACCAGCTCTCGGGTGGGCAACAGCAGCGCGTCGCGCTCGCCCGCGCGCTGGTGACCCGTCCCCGGGTGCTCCTCCTCGACGAACCGCTCAGCGCCCTCGACGCCAAGGTGCGCGTGCAGTTGCGGGACGAGATCCGGCGCATCCAGTCGGAACTGCAGATCACGACGTTGTTCGTGACGCACGACCAGGAGGAGGCGCTGGCGGTGGCCGACCGCGTCGCGGTCATGCGGGCAGGGGTCATCGAGCAGATCGGGACGCCGGAGGAGCTGTACTCCCGGCCGTCGTCGTCGTTCGTCGCGGAGTTCATCGGCCTCAGCAACCGTTTCGCCGGCCGGTTGGTCGGTGGGGGAGTCGACGTGCTCGGCCAGCGTCTGCCGGTCATCGGGCAGCACCCCGACCACGGCGACGTCACCGCGCTCGTCCGCCCGGAGGACATCGTGTTCGTCGACGCGACCGAGTCGGGTGCCGATGCCGTCGTGCTCGCGTCGAGCTTCCTCGGCCCGGTGCGGCGCACGACCGTCGAGCTGCCGGACGGCACCCTGGTCGCCGTGCAGCACGGCGCGACCGAGCGGCTCGAGGTCGGCGAGGCCGTCCGCATCCGCTTCACCGGGCGCCCGGTGCCGGTGCAGCAGCGCTGAGCCGGGCGGTTCAGAATTCAGGGAATCACGGTGCTGTCGGGCCGCAATGTCCGATTTCCGCGAGGATCGTGCCCGACCCGAGTCTTTCCGCCGGAGATTCCCTGAATTCTGAACAGGCTCTGTCAGGGCTTTCGGTTTTGCCGTGGCACGACCACCTGCTTGATGATGAGGAGGATGGACGCGGTCACCGGAATGGACACGAGAGCGCCGAGGAGCCCGAGGAGCGTCCCGCCGACCATCGCGCCGATGACGACGAGCGCACCGGGGACGGCGACGGCCTTGTTCATCACGCGCGGGGTGAGCACGTACGACTCGATCTGCATGTAGATCAGGTAGTAGATCACGACGACGAGCGCGGTCGTCGGGGAGTTGAAGAGCCCGACGATCGCGACGATCACCGTGGCGATGATCGAACCGACGAGCGGGATGAGCGTGACGAAGAAGATCACGACGGCGAGGATGCCCGCATACGGGACGCCCACGATGAGCATCATCACGAGGCCGAGGCCGGCGTTGATCGCGGCGAGCGTGACCATGCCGCTCACGTATCCGCCGATCGACCCGGTGATCTGATCGGTGATCGAGACCACGCGCGGACGGGACGGGCGGGGGACGAGCGAGTAGAACGCGTTCTTCATCGCCTGCATCGACGCCAGGAAGTAGAGAGCGAGCACGAGCGCGATGAACCCGCCGAAGAACCCGTTCGCGATGCCGACACCGATGTTGAGCACGCCGCCGGCGAGTGCGATCCAGTTCTTGGGGTCTGCTGCGAGGCCGTACAGCCACTCGAGTGCGCCCTCGAGGTCGATGCCGGGGCCGAGGTAGGAGTTCAGGTTGGTGAACCACTCCTGATTCTGGATGTCGGTCAGGAAGATCGGTGCGTTGGAGACGAGTTCGACGGCCTGCCGCGTGACGATCGGGATGATGACGGCGAGCAGGACGCCGATGATGATCGCGAACGCCGCGAAGACGATGACGATGGCGACCGGCCGTCTGATGCCTTTGGACTCCAACCGCACGACCACGGGGTCGAGGCCGAGTGCGATGAACAGCCCGACGGCGATGTAGACGAGGATCGTCGACAAGGAGCCGATCGTGAGGCCGACGAGGACGGCCGCGAGAGCGCCGAGGGCTCCGATGAAGCCGATCGCGAACGGGTGCTGCAGCGTCGTCTTGACCGTGGACGTGCGGGACACCGGGCGTCCGCCTCGGAAGGCGATGCGTGGCGTGCCGGCCGGACGACGCAGGGCCTGGGAGCGGCGCGGTTCACTGGACATGGGCTTAGCGTATTGCTCAGGACGGCCGGGCGGGGCCAGCGGCACGGGCGGGTACCGCACACGGATGACCGCGGACGTGGTACCGGAGGATGACATCGGGCCGCCGAGATCACCCGGCCGCGGGATGTCCTGCGCGTCTCTCACGACGACGATGGGAACATGTCATCGATCAGCCGCTCGCACGCCATCCGTCCGCAGGTCACCACGCCCGTGCCGGTCGCATCGCTGCCGCAGCCGGTCCGCATCGGTGCGCAGGCCGCTCCTGTCGGCGACCGGGTCCCGGAGGTCGCCGAGCGCGTGTCGGCCGCAGCGCACGTGTCCAGGGGTGCTGCCGGTGTCGACCTCACGACGTCGGCTGCAGCGTCGCCCGCCGATGATGCCGCAACGCCCATGGCATCCGGCATCCGCTTCCTCGGTGCCGGCTGGGCCGCCGACGCCGCCCTGTTCGCGCAGTACCGCCGCCGCTCGAACTGACTGGAAACGCGAGCGCGCCCGTTCCGTCCCCTGTGGTGCAGTGGGAGGACGGCCCGGGCGCGATCGGTGGTGATCAGCCGGTGACGACGGCGATCTCGTTCGGCACGTCGGGCAGCTCACCCGTGACGATCTCGCCGGTGGCGAGGTCCACGGCGTGGATCGACTTCGTCGCGGGATCGGTCACGTAGGCGACGCCGTCTGCGACGACGAGCGCCGGGTGGGCGTCCTGCCACTCGGCCGGCGGCTCCCAGGCGTCGATGACCTCGATGGTGTCGGTGACCTCTCCGCTCAGTTCGTCGAGGACATGGAGTGAACCGTCGTTGCCGAGCACCACGACCTCGTCGGATGGGCCTCGGGCCACGTCTCGCCACGTGTAGCCGACACCCTCCGGGAGGTCGACGATCTTCGTGGTCTTCGCGACGGTGTCGGTGAAGGCGAGCTGACGGAGGTCGTACCCCTCCGCGTCGGGATCGCTGTTGTAGTCGCCGACCGCGATGCTCGAGGTCTCGCTCACGTACTGGTTACCGGTGCGGCCGTAGGCGTCGGGAGCCTGGATCTTGGTGAACTCGCCGTGATCGTAGACGAGCACGCCGTCGCTGCAGCCGAAGACGACGATCTCGTCCTCGACCGTACCCTCCCCGTGGACGGAGGGGCACTGCTCGTTGCGGGCGATCTCGGTGCGTGAGGCGTCGAGCACCCGCACGCCCGTGCGAGCCTCCGAGGTGCCGAGCGTGGAGAGCAGGGTGCCGTCCTCGAGCTCGATCGCGACCCCGTGGTGCGCGGCCTCCGAGGCGACCGTCTCGGTCTCCGGCAGTTCGGAAGTCGCGTCGAGGAGCGCAGCGCTGTCGAAGATCGTCGTGTCCCCGGTCCCATCGGCGAAGAGGATGGTCTTCTCGCCATGCCGGACGACGTGGCCTGCCGTGTCCGCCTCGAACACGAGGTCGGTGAGCTCCGGGTCGGCCTGGTGGGAGGAGCCGTCGGCGTCCGTCCACGTGCCGGTGTCGAGCACCTGGAACCCCTTACCCGTGGTGACGAGCACGTGGCGTCCGTCACCCGCCGGGTTCACCCGGTTGAAGCCGGCGAGGGGCAGATCGCCGACGACCTCGAGGGTCGCGGCATCGACGACGAGCAGGCCGCCGTCGTAGGTGAGGGTGATCCGGCTCTGCGGGCCGTCCGAGGCGGTCGCGCTCGAGTCGGCGGTGGAGCCGTTCGCCGTCGCGCATCCCGTGAGGAGGAGGGCCGAGGCGGCGCTCACGGTGAGGAACGGAGCCCATCGTCGTCGGGTGCCGGTCGAGCCGCCGGTGCTGCGGGTGGAGCTGCGGTGCTGGTGCATCATGTCCTATCGTGTCGTGGACGCCCGCTCAGGGCGAGAGTCCGGTGGCGATGCGTTCCGTGTTGGCACGCATCATGGTGAGGTAGGTGGGGGCTTCGCCGTCTGCTGCCGTCAGTGACTCGGTGAAGAGCGGCACGACCGCGACGTCGAGCTCCGCCTCGTCGGCGAGCACCTGCACGAGTCGGTCCGGTTGGGAGGAGTCGGCGAAAATCGTGCGCACACCGGCGGCCGCGATGGCGGTCGACAGCTCATCGAGGTCGGAGGCGCTCGGAGCGGCGAGCGTGGTGCCGGAGGGGATGACCGCGCCGATGACCTCGAAGCCGTAGCGTTCGGCGAGATAGCCGAAGACGTGGTGGTTGGTGACGAGCTTGCGGTGCTCCACCGGGATCGTGTCGAATGCGGCGGACATCGCCTCGTCGAGCGACGCCAGCTCGGCGAGGTAGGCGTCGGCGTTCGCCCGGATCTCGGTGGTGTCGAGAGACGGCACATCCTCGACCAGCGCATCCGTCACGCCCTCGACGACCGTGGACATCTGCCGCGGGTCCGTCCAGAAGTGCGGATCCGGCGCGCCCGAGTCGGTCTCGAGCACGTCGATGAGCGAACCGGCCTCGACGATTCGCACCCCTTCGGCGGCGGCGGTCTCCAGATGCCGGACCAGCCCCTCCTCGAGCCGCAAGCCGTTCGAGACGACGAGTTCGGCGCCGACGATACGGGCGGCCTCCTGGGCGGAGATCTCGAAGGAGTGCGGGTCGGCGTTCGGCTGCATCAGGGTCATGACCTCGGCCGAGTCTCCGACGAGTTCACCGACGACGTCGCCGAGGATGTTCGTCGTGACCACCACGAGGGGCCGGTCGTCCGCAGCCGCACTGCAACTCGTGAGACCTGCTGCCGCGGTGATGCCAACGGTGAGCGCCGCCAGGGTGCGGAGGGTCCGGATCGGTGATGTCCGGGGCCGTGGTGCGCGGCGTACGGCGCTGGGGTGCGGTTCGGCGCTGCGATGCATGGTCATCGTCCCGTCTCGGCGAGGAACGCCGGCTCGGTGTCGTAGATGAAGCTTCGGGCGATCCGTGCGGCGTCCGCGTAGTCGACCTCTTCGACGGTCCGCGCGCTCGGGCGGTTGAGGTAGGCACGGTTCTGGTCCACCTCGAGCTGCACGCCAGCGGCGAGGTCCTCCGTAGTGAGGAGCTGACCGGTCGCACCGGCCGTCGCGCCGCTCGCGCCGTCCAGGACGAGGACGCGTCCATCGGTCGTCACGGCCACGACGTGCTGCTCGCGGTCGTCGACGGCGCTCACGAGCTGAAGCGGGACCTCGGTCGGCAGGAGGCTCCAGCTGCGTTCACGGGTGTCGAGAAGCCAGGCGCCGGTGGCGCCCGCGACCGCAGCGACGGTGGGACGGCCGGGACGGGCGTGGAAGGACCAGGCCCGCTCGGACGCGGCGACGGCACCCGGGTACGGGATCGCCTCGAACGTCGGCACCGGATCGGCGTCGCTCGAGCTGCGGTCGACGACGGCGAGCAGCGCTCCCTCGGTGCATCCGACGACGACTCCGACGTTCGTCGTGATGGATCCGGACGCCGCACTGCACCCCTCGAGGGCGGCGCGAGCGGCCGCGACCGATGAGCCCGCTGCGTCGAGTGGGTTCCCCGATGCGTCGTACAGGGCGAGTGCGCCCTGGCCGTCCGTCGCGAGGACGGTCTCGCCGATCGGTACGGCGATCCCCTCGGCGCCGGGCCGCGTCGTGATCGTGCCCGTCTCGGCCACCTCGCCGGTGCCGAGCGCCACCGTGTCGAGGAGCATCGTCTCGCCAGAGTCCGCGAAGCGCACAGTGGTCGTCGTGGCACCCGCCACGATGCTGGCGACGCCCTGGCCCTCCAGCTCACCGACGACCCGCGCCTCGGCCCGGTAGTAGTGCTGGTGGTCCCCGTGGTCGACGGTCCACACGCCCGTGTCGATGACGGTGACGGTGCCGGGCGGGTCGGACTGCGCGGCGACGAACCGCCCGTCACCCGACATCGAGGACAGCGGCCCGAGCTGAGCGACCGTCGACCGGTCCTCGCTCAGGAGGTCCGTGAGCTCGACGAGTCCCGTGGCGTCCGCCGTCGCGAGGTGCAGCTGCGGTTCGGGGAGCTCGCTCGCGCCCTCGACGTAGCCGTGACCGCGGGCCTCGGTAGGCGTCGTCGGGGAGCTCGCCGCATCTCCGGGCGCAGCGCACGCGGTGAGGATCAGCGCGAGAGCGCCGAGGGAGAGGCCGACGATGCGGGACGGTCGTCGGACGTTGGTTCGATGGACGGGTGGGTGGGGGAGTCGGTGCACGGTGCGCTTTCCAGGTGGATCGGATCGGTCGGGTGGGTCGGGTGGTGGTCGGTCGGTCGGCGGAGCGCCAGGAGAGCGCTCCGGACGCCCCATGACGCGGCGGCGAGCAGGATCGAGCACGCCGCGATCGAGGCGCCGGCCGCGGTGCCGGCGTACCAGGAGAGCAGGAGGCCGCTCAGGACGGCGAGTGCACCGAAACCTGTGGCGAGGAGCATGATGAGTGGGATCCGCCTGGCCCAGTGCGCGGCGGCGACCGCCGGTCCGAGCAGGAGGGCGACGACGAGCAGCGTGCCGACCGCGCTGTAGGAGGCGACGACGGCGAGCGTCACCAGGCCGACGAGCGCGGCGTGGGCGAGGCGGGGCCGAAGCCCCATCGTCGCGGCGACCCGCCGGTCGAAGGCGAGGGCGACGAAGGGGCGGTGGAAGGCCGTCGCGACGACCACGGTGACGACGAGGGCGATCGCGAGGCCGAGGAGGTCGGCGGGCTGGACGGCGAGGACGTCGCCGAAGAGGATCGCCGTGAGGTCGGTGGCGAAGGATCTGCTGGCGGAGACGATGATGACGCCGAGCGCGAGCATGCCGACGAAGAGCAGCCCGATCGACGTGTCGTGCGACAGCCTGCCGCGGCGCGACACGAGGCTGATCCCGGCGCTCATGGCGACCGCACTGACCGCGGCCCCGGCCACCGGAGGCAGGCCGAGGAGCGCTGCCGCGGCGACGCCGGGGAGCATGCCGTGGGCCATCGCCTCACCGAGGAACGCGAGTCCGCGCAAGACGACCCAGGTGCCGACGACGCCGCAGATGCCCGCCACCAGAACGCCGCCGACGAGGGCGCGGAGGAGGAAGGCCGCGGTGAACGGCTCGGTGATCCAGGTCATGGTCGAGCACTCTACATGACAATGATTCTCAATATTGATAGTGTCGTGACGTGTCCAAGACCTCCGCCATCTCCGTCTCCGCAGCGCTGCCGTCCGATCGCTCGCCCTCGGGGTCGATCCACGTGCGTGACGTGTCCGCGCACCATGCCGGCACCCGCGTGCTGCACCGTGTCTCCGCCGACATCCCGTCGGCGTCGATCACGGCGATCACCGGCGCGAACGGGGCCGGGAAGTCGACACTGCTGTCCGCGATCGCCGGACTGCAACCGATCGTCGGTGGCGCCGTCGAGGGCGTGTCGGGTCGCTCGCTCGCCTTCGTCCCGCAGCGCAGCGCGGTACCGGAGCACTTCCCCGTGACGGTGCGCGAGGTGGTCTCGATGGGACGCTGGCCGCGGCTTCGATCGTGGTGGTCGCGGTTCGACGTCGACGACGTCCGGGTGGTCTCCGAGAGTCTCGATCGGTTGGGTGTCGCCGATCTCGCCGCCCGCACGTTCGGTGAGCTGTCCGGTGGTGAACGGCAGCGCGTCCTGGTCGCCCAAGCACTCGCCCGGGAGGCGGAGGTGGTGCTGCTCGACGAGCCGACGGTTGGACTGGACCGCGTCGCAGCCCGGGCGATCCGTCGGGTGCTGCGTGCGGAGGCGGATCGCGGCGCGGTCGTCGTCGAGGTCACCCATGACGCGGTGGCGATGGCCGACGCCGACGTGCGACTCCACCTCGAGGCCGGCCGGCTCCTGCCGTCCGCGACCGGTGGTCGGGCTGAGGCGGCAGGGTGCGCGGGGTGCTCCGATTGCTAGAGTTTTCGCATGAGCCAGGCCGAGCAGACCCCCGAGTCCACCGTCCCCGCCGTCGCGCCTGACGCGACCGCACCGACCGAGCGGCTCGGCAGCCTGCGCAGCAGTATCGACAACATCGATGCGGCGCTCATCCACCTGTTGGCGGAGCGGTTCAAGTGCACCCAGGAGGTCGGTCGGCTGAAGGCGGAGCACGCGATGCCCGCGAGCGACCCGGCTCGGGAGCAACGGCAGATCACGCGCCTGCGGGCCCTCGCTGAGGAGTCGCACCTCGATCCGGCCTTCGCCGAGAAGTGGTTCAACTTCGTCGTCGCCGAGGTCATCCACCACCACGAGCGTCTCGCCGGCGGTCACTGAGTCACCTGTTCTCTGTCGCCAGCGCGGTGCGCTCGGACTGGCGCACCGCGCTGACCAGGCCCGAGATGTGCGCCAGGTGACGGGTCCGCAATGCGACAGCTGCTGTTCAGTCTCGTGCGGCATCATGAATCCATGACCTGGAACGCCGCCGACCTGCCCGATCAGACCGGGAAGGTCGTGCTCGTCACCGGTGCGAATGCCGGCCTCGGTTTCTGGACCAGCCTCGCACTCGCCCGCGCCGGAGCCGAAGTCGTCCTCGGCTGCCGCAGCGCGACGAAGGCCCAGGCGGCCATGCGCGCGATCCGCGTCAAGGTCCCGAACGCGAAGCTCAGTCACCTCGCACTCGACACCTCCTCGCTTGCGTCCGTGCGGGCGGCCGGCGAGCAGATCGCGACACTCCATCGCCTCGACGGTCTCGTTGCGAACGCCGGCATCGTGCACTTCCCCGAGCAGCGCGCCGAGTCGGTCGACGGCAACGAGCTCGTCTTCGCGACGAACGTGCTCGGACACGCGGCGCTCGTCGCGGAAGCCCTCCCGGTGCTCGAGCGGACCGCGGCGGACCATGACACCGCGCCGCGCATCGTGCTCCTCGGTAGCCTGTCGACGTTGCTCGTCCGGTTCAGGTCGGATGACCTGCAGCTGCAGCACGACTACAGCGGCTGGCAGGCGTACGCCCAGTCGAAGATCGCACTGTCGTCGTTCGGCTTCGAGCTCGACCGACGACTGGCTGATGCCCACAGCACGGTGCGCGCGTTGGTCGCCCACCCTGGGTACTCCGTGAACGGACTCGACCGACGCGTCCCGGGCGTGAACGAACCCACGAAGAGCAGGCGTCTCGCCGACAACTTCCAGGCCGTCTATGCGCAGAGCAAGGCGCGGGGTGCGGAACCGACGCTGCGAGCGCTCACCGACGAGGCGGCCGACGGAGGGTGGTTCTTCGGGCCCCGCTGGTTGACGAAGGGCGATGCGGTCCGCCAGACTCCGGCGGCGATCACGACCGACGGCGCCACGGCGTCGGCCCTGTGGACTGAGCTCGAATCGCTCATCGGAACGCCCGTGCTGTCGGGAGCCAGCGCGGTGCGCTGACCCGAGCGCGGGCTCACGCGCAGCCGCGCGGGTCGCTGTGCCGGGATGTCCGCCAACCGGCTTCAGCGCGGGGGATTGGCGCGAGCGCGGGTCTCCAGAGGGGAGCGCTCGCGCGCATGGCCCGCGGCCGCGTCAGCGCATCGCGCTGGCAACGGGGGACGGACCCACCGCTCCGGCTGGTCAGTCGGTCGACCGGGTCGCAGGGGGTTGGAGGACACGAAGCCACTCCTCGGTCTGGGCGACGTGCGCCGACGCCGCCCCCGCCGCGCCCACCGGATCGCGCGCGATGATCGCCTCGGTCATCGAACGGTGACCCCGGTTGCTCACGCGACGCAGCTCATCGCCATCCGGCAGGCTGAAGACGTCGTAGGCACGCGAGCGCGAACGGAACACCTGGAGGAGGGCGGTCAGCGTCGCGTTCCCCGCGGTGCGCGTGATCAGCTCGTGGAATCGATGGTCGAGCTCGCTCGACTCGGCTGGGTCGGTGGTGCGCTCCATGGTCTCGATCAACGACATCAGCTCGGTGTGCACGGCGTCGTCGGCCCGAGCGGCAGCCTGCGAGGCGGCGTGCGTCTCCAGCACGCGGCGCAGCTCGTACATCTGCAACAGGCCGTCGAGCGGCAGGAGGTCGACCGTCAACGACAGACTGCCGATGATCTCCTCCGGCCGCAGCATCGACACGTAGGTGCCCGATCCATGCCGCGACTCGATGATGCCGAGCGCCGCCAGCATCCGCACCGCCTCGCGGAGCGAGCCGCGGGAGACCCCGAGCTCGTCGCACAGCTCGCTCTCCGCGGGGAAGCGTTGCCCGGCGACGAGTCGACCGGACGCGATCATGTGTCGCAGGCCGTGGAACGCGGTGTCGACAGCTGACATTCGGCTCCTTCTCAGGCGGACTCTTCCCGCAATCGTAGCGGCACGGCGGCTGTTCCCGGAAAGACCGGGTCGCGCCTCTGACATCAGATGAATTCTGAGAGGTCGGCAGACTCATCCGATGACTCGCGGACATTGACGCGGTTTCGATCACTTGTAACACGCAGGAAACCAAAGTCATCAAACGTTGCCTCTATGGTTATCGGACAATCCACTGCATAATCGACTCGGAGGAACGTCACTGTGGACACTCGCACCACCCTTGCAGCGCCTCGCCCGCTCACGCTCGGCGACGGACGACCGGCTGCTGCCGCCTGGACGCTCGACCCGAGCAAGCGTCACATCAACCACGGTTCCTTCGGTGCCGTCCCGATCGTCGCGCAGGAGCGTCAGCAGGCGCTGCGCCGCGAGATGGAGGCCGCCCCGCTCACCTGGTTCCCCGCGCTCCCAGCGAGGGTCGCTGCCGCTCGCGTCGGCATCGCGGAGTTCCTCGGGGCATCGACCGACACGCTCGCGCTCGTCCCCAACGCCAGCGCCGGCGCCAGCGTCGTCTTCAACAGCCTCCCGGTCTCCACCGGTCTCGAGATCGTCGTCACCGACCACGGCTACGGTGCGGTCACGATGGGAGCCGAACGCCTCGCCCGTCGCTGGGGTGGCACCGTCCGCACGGCCCGCGTGCCGCTCGGCGCGGACGCGCAGACCGCCCACGACGCCGTCGTCGCCGAGTTCAGCGACCGCACCGCGCTCGTCGTCATGGACCAGATCACCTCACCGACCGCACGCCTCCTGCCGGTGCAGCAGATCGCGGCGACCGCCCGCGCCGCCGGTATCCCCACCCTCGTCGACGCCGCCCACGTCCCCGGCCTCTACACCGACCCGATGGACGGCCTCGACTGCGACTTCTGGGTCGGCAACCTGCACAAGTTCGGCTGCGCGCCGCGCGGCACCGCCGTGCTCGTCGCCCGCAGCCCACTCGCGCAGGAGCTGTATCCGCTCATCGACTCCTGGGGTGCCCCTGCGCCGTTCCCGGACCGCTTCGACACCCAGGGAACGGTCGACGTGACGAGCTACCTCGCGGCGTCGACCGCACTGGGCTTCATCGAGGACACCTGGGGCTGGGATGGAACGCGCGCCTACATGACGGAACTCGCCGACTACGCCGTCGAGGTCGTCGCCGACGCCGTCACCGCGATCACCGGTGAGGACAGCCACGTCGACGTCGGCATGCCCGTCAACGCGCTCCGCCTCGTGAAGCTCCCGACGGGCCTCGCGACGACGCACGCGACCGCCGACGGCCTTCGTGACCGCGTGTCCGCTGAGCTCGGCATCGAGGGTGCGTTCACGAGCCTCGACGGCGTCGGCTACGTGCGCCTCTCGACCCACGCCTACAACACCCCCGAGGACTTCGAACACTTCGCCGAGCACGCCGTCCCGGTGCTCGCGCGATGGGCCCAGGCGGAGCGCGCGGCCACGAGCTGAGCAGCCTTCCCTCCCGGGAGCACGACCCACCAGCACCACCAGCACCCACCCCACCCACTGCACCACCCACCCCACCCACAGCACCACGCCACCCACCCAGCACCACTCGAAGGAGAAGCGAGCATGAGGAAGTCACGTGCAACGGCCGCCATCGGCCTGTCCATCGTCACCGGCCTGGCTCTATCGGCCTGTTCCGGCGACGCCCGCGACGGCACCGTCACCCTGCAGATGGTCGAGAGCCTCACCAACCCCGCCCGGACCGAGGTCTTGAAGTCGCTCATCGCCGACTTCGAGAAGGAGAACCCGACGATCACGGTCGAGTTGATCTCGCCGCCCACCGATCAGGCCGACCAGAAGATCACGCAGATGCTGCAGTCCGGCTCTGGCGTCGACGTGCTCGAGGTGCGCGACATCACCGTCGGCCCGTTCTCCACCAACGGCTGGCTCGACGACATGAGCGGGGCCCTCGAGGACTGGAAGGGCTGGGACGACCTCACCGACAACGCCGTGAAGTACGCGAAGGGCGAGGACGGCAAGGTCTACTACGTGCCCTACGGCTTCTACGGCCTGAGCCTCTTCTACCGCACCGACCTCGTGAAGGAGGCCGGCTTCGACGGTCCTCCCACGAGCTGGGACGAACTGCTCGAGCAGGCGTCGGCCATCCAGGACCCGTCGAAGAACCAGTTCGGGTACGCCTTCCGCGGCGGGACCAACGCGAACAGCAACGTCGTCGCCGCGATCGAGGCGTACGTCGCCGACGACCTCGACACTGAGAACGCGTTCAAACTGCAGAACGGCGACACGATCTTCTCCGCTCCGGAAGCGCTCGACGCCCTGAACACCTACTTCGACCTGTTCAAGCAGGGTTCGCCGCCGTCGTCCGTCGCTTGGGGATACCCCGAGATGGTCGAGGGGTTCTCCAACGGTTCCACGGCGTTCCTGCTGCAGGACCCGGAGGTCATCGCGACCGTCGAACAGTCCGAGGCGATCACTGCCGAACAGTGGAGCACCGCGCCGCTGCTGACCGGTCCGACCGGCAAGGCCGCGCAGCCCATGGCGACCGCCGGGTGGGGCACGGCGGCGTCGAGCGAGCACAAGGCCGAGGCCGCGAAGCTCATCGAGTTCCTCTCCGAGGACAAGCAGGCGACCACCTTCGCGCAGGAGAACAGCCTCGTCCCGATCGTGAAGAGCGCCGCCGAGAGCGACTTCTACAAGACCGGCCCGTGGGCCAGCTACGTCACCATGAACGAGGCCCCCGACACCTACCTGAGCGTCACGCAGCCGCGCGGTTCGTCCTGGTGGACGGAGTGGGTCCAGAAGTCCGACTCGGAGATCCAGCAGGTGCTCATCGGCCAGCTGACGCCGAAGGAGCTCCTCGCGAGCTGGGACGAGTACTGGACCGAGAAGTGGAAGAGCGAGTAGGGACACCTGCATGACCACCACCACGAACGAGGCGGGTCGCAGGCAGCAGCCGGCGACCCCGGTGCCTCCGGCCGGTCCCTCCCGGACCGCCGGCGGGCGTCGCCGGCGCACCTTCACGGTGCGCCGGGGCCTCGGCCTCCTCGCCTTCCTCGCCCCCGCGTTCCTCTTCGTCGCGGTCTTCATCTACTACCCGATGATCGCCGGTTCGCAGATGGCGTTCCGCAACTGGAACCTGGCGAACCTCACCGACACCTCCTGGGTCGGTTTCGGCAACTTCATCGCCGTGTTCGCCGACCCCGCCTTCGGCAAGGTCGTCGCGAACACCGTCCTCTGGGTGGTCGCGTCGATCGTCCCGCAGTTCGTCATCGGCTTCGGCATCGCACTCTGGCTGCGCAGGAAGTTCCGCTTCCGCGGTCTCTACCAGGCGATGATCTTCTTCCCCTGGGCCATCTCGGGCTTCCTCATCGGCATCCTCTTCCGCTGGATGTTCAACAGCGAGTTCGGTGTCATCAACGACCTGCTCCAGAAGGTCGGCCTGATCGACACCCCGATCCCGTGGCTCGCCGACCCGAACACCGCCATGTTCGCCGTCATCGTCGCGAACGTCTGGTACGGCGTCACCTTCTTCGCGATCATGATCCTCGCCGCGCTCCAGTCGGTGCCGGAGGACCTCTTCGAGGCCGCCGCGCTCGACGGTGCCGGCAAGGCGCGAATGCTGTTCCAGATCACGATCCCGTACATCCGCACGACGCTCGCACTCACCGTGCTGCTCCGGGTCATCTGGATCTTCAACTTCCCCGACATCATCTACGGCATGACGGGCGGTGGGCCCGCGAACCAGACGCACATCCTCACGACGTGGATGATCGCGACCACCCAGCGCGGCGACTATGGGCGGGCGTCCGCGATCGGGCTCATCGTCGTCGCGATCCTGCTCGTGTTCACCGCGTTCTACCTGCTGTCCATGCGTGAGAAGAAGGTGAAGGCATGATCGACAAGGAGACCTCGCGCGCCAAGGCGATCAAGTTCCTCTTCCTCGGGCTGTGGCTCGTCATCACGGTGTTCCCGCTGTACTGGATCGTCGTCACCTCGTTCAAGAAGCCCGGTGCGATCTTCTCCTACCCGCTGACGTACTGGCCGGAGGTGTTCTCGATCGAGAACTACCTGGGCCTGTTCAGCAAGGCGCAGTTCGGCACCTATGTCGTCAACAGTCTCATCGTGGCGACGGTCGCGGCGGTCGTCGCGACGTTCATCTCGATGCTGTCCGCGTACGTGCTGGCCCGGTTCGAGTTCCGGAGCAAGGGAGCGATCCTCCTGGCGTTCCTCGCGACGCAGATGATCCCGTCGTTCATCGCCCTCGGGCCGCTGTACCTGCTGATGACCCAGCTGAAGCTGGTCGATAACCGTTTCGGCCTCATCCTCATCTACATCGCGGTGTGCATCCCGTTCTGCACCGTCATGTTGCGCGGCTTCTTCGAGAACATCCCCGATGCGCTCGAGGAGGCGGCGATGATCGACGGTTGCTCACGGTTCGGTGCGCTGTTCCGGGTGCTCGTCCCGGTGCTGAAGCCCGGCATCGTCGCGGCGTTCATCTTCAACTTCGTGAACTGTTGGAACGAGCTGTTCCTCTCGGTGACACTCATCAACAGTGACGCGAACAAGACGATCCCGACGGCACTCAACGGCTTCATCACGAGCTACAACATCGACTGGGGCTCCATGTCGGCGGCCGCGGTGCTGACGATCGTGCCGACGATGGTGCTGTTCGCCTTCGCGAGCCGGTACATCGTGCAGGGACTGACCGCCGGTGCGGTGAAGGGGTAACGCGACGCCCGTCCACGAGCCGGTCCGTTCGCCCGTCTTCGGGCGGGTCAGCGCCCGTTCGCCCGAAGGTGGGCGAGCGGGCGCTGTCAGGTTACACAAACGAACACTCGGTAGCGTCGAGAGGTCAACGACCGAGGAGACCTCCCCATGAACTGTCCCATCGACGGCGCCCAGCTCGTCATGTCCGAGCGCAGCGGCATCGAGATCGACTACTGCCCGAGCTGCCGAGGCGTCTGGCTCGACCGCGGCGAGCTCGACAAGATCATCGACCGGTCGATGGCGACCGCTCCCGTGGCGCCTGCTGCGCCGGTCGCGCCGGCGGCTCCCGCGTACGGTCAGCGGGGCGACGATCGCCCCTACGGTGAGCAGCGCTACGGCGATGACCGCTCGCGGGGTGGCTACGGCGACCGCGGTTACGGCGACGACCGTTCGCGCAAGCGCAAGAAGGAGAACTGGCTCAGCGAGCTCTTCGACTGAGCGGAACGCGCGCCCAGAAACCTGGAAGCTGGCTGATAGTTCGTCTGACTAGCGACCTGTGGAGAGATGATGAACCATGTTCGGTTCGAAGCAGACGATGAAGTCCATCCGCTACGCACGCTACGGCGGCCCTGAGGTCCTCGAGTTCGTCGAGTCCGAGATCCCGCATCCGAGAGGGGGCGAGGTCGTCGTCGACGTCCTGGCGAGCAGCGTCAACCACATCGAGGCGTTCGTCCGCCAGGGACACCTCGCCGAGACCTTGCCGCTGAAGCTCCCCACCGGGCAGGGCAGCGACTTCGCGGGGTTGATCCGTGAGGTCGGAGCCGGTGTCACGGGTTGGAAGCGTGGCGACGAGATCATCGGGCATGCCGTTCGCGGGGCGCACTCGACGCAGGTCGTGGTGCCCGCGACGTCGATCGTGCGGAAACCCAAGCGCGTCGACTGGGAGGAAGCCGGCGGCCTGTATCTCGCGGGGCTCACCGCGCTCGACACCCTTGACGGCCTGCACCTCTCGAAGGGTGACACCCTCGTGATCTCGGCAGCGGCGGGCGGCGTCGGGAACATCGAAGCGCAGCTGGCGGCGTTCGCCGGGGTTCGGGTGATCGGCACGTGTGGAGAGCGCAACCGTGACTTCCTGCGCGAGCAGGGGATCACGCCGATCGTCTACGGCGAAGGGATGGCGGAGCGCATCCGGAAAGCGGCGCCGGGCGGTGTCACGGCGTTCATCGACAACTTCGGCCAGGACGGCCAGCAGCTGGCGTACGAACTGGGCGTCGAACCGCACCTCTATCGATCCAGCGAGGACCGCAAGCGCATCGAACTCGCGGCGCTCGACCCCGACGACGAGTTCGCAGCGCACGCGACGAGTCAGTTGCAGCGGCTGGCGGAGTTCACCTCGGATCACGCGTTGCACGTCGTCGTGTCGGCGTTCTATCCCTTCGATCTGATCATCGACGCCTTCGAGGATCTCGAACGCCTGCACGCCCGCGGCAAGATCATCGTCGGCATGCGTCCGGCGAACCCGGATCGCATCATCAAGCAGCGCGACCTGCACGAGGCCCGCCCGTGAGCTGATCGGTGCGTCGTCCGTGTCGTCCTGCGCCAGCGCGGTGCGCGCTCGCCTGAGCGCACCGCGCTGGCATCGGCCACGACGGCTCGAGTCAGACGACGGGTGTTGCGTAGGTGTGGGTGCCCGGGCCGACCTCGACCTCAGGGAGACCGGGAAGTGCGACGACCGCCGTCGTCCCGAACGGCACCGTGACCGTCGTCGAGAGGGTGGCGTCGGCGATCGACCAGTCGACGGAAGCCTCGCCGTAGGGCGTCAGATGCGTCGCCCCGGCAGACGTGAACCCACCACCGGGCCGCGGCTCGAACCGGATCGCACGGTAACCCGGAGCAGCCGGCGCCAGCCCCGCCACGACCCGGTGCAGCCAGTCGGCGACCGCCCCGAGCGCGTAGTGGTTGAAGCTCGTCATGTCGCCCGGGTTCACCGAACCATCCGGAAGCATGCTGTCCCACCGCTCCCAGATGGTCGTCGCACCCATCGAGACGGGATACAACCACGACGGATTGCCGTCCTGCAGTAGCTGCAGGTACGCCTCGTCGAGCTTCCCACCGCGCGTGAGCGCATCGGAGACGACCGGCGTCCCCGCGAAGCCCGTGGAGATGTGCCCGTTCGACTCCCGAACGAGCTCGGCGAGTCTGGCGTCACCGAGCTCACGGCTGCGCGCGTCAGGGTAGAGGTCGAGCATCGAGATGAGCGAGTACGCCGTCTGGGTGTCGCTCGTCGCTCGACCGTCGGGCATCAGGTATCGGGAGACGAACCGCTCCCTGACCTCGGCGGCCAGCGTGGTGAACCTGGTCGCGTCGGCGTGCTCACCGAGGAGCTCGGCGATCGCCGCCAACCGTCCCGCGGAGAACGCGAAGTACGCGGTCGCGACGAGGTCCGGCGCGGTCAGCGCCTCGAACGGCTTGTCGGCCGGCGCTGCTGGGTCGAGCCAGTCGCCCAGCTGCATCGAGTTGTCGACGATGCGCCCTGGGCCCGTCGCCTCCTCGACCTCGTCGATCCAGGCGACGGCGCTCGCATACTGACGGCGCAGGATGCCGACGTCGCCCGTCCGCTGGTGCAGGACGTCCGGGGTGAGGACGGCCGCGTCACCCCAGACCGCCATCGGGTGCTTCACCATCTCGCCCCAGAAGCCGAGGAAGATGTAGGGCACGAAGACCGGCACGGTGCCGAGGGCGCGCTGCTCTGCCTCCAGATCCTGCAACCACGAGCCGAGGAACCCGGACACGTCGTAGAGGAACGACGCGGTCGGCGCGAACACCTGGATGTCACCCGTCCAGCCGAGGCGTTCGTCACGCTGCGGGCAGTCGGTCGGGAGGTCCACGAAGTTCCCACGCAGGCTCCACAGCGTGTTCTCGTGGAGGCGGTTCACCGCGGCGTTCGAGCTGCGGAACCAACCACGACGCTCCATGTCCGAGTGGTAGACGCGTGACACGACGTCGCCAGCGGTGAGTTCGCCGGGCCAACCGTCGACCTCGGCATAGCGGTAGCCGTGGATGGTGAAGCGCGGCTCCCACTCGATGGGGTCGCCGGCGCTGATGAGCACGTCCGTCGCGGCGGCCTGGCGCAGCGTCCGGGTGTAGATCTCGCCGTCCTGCAGCACCTCGGCATGCCGCAGCGTGACCGTGTGGCCGGCCGGGGCGTCGAGTCGCAGGCGCAGTCGACCGGAGTGGTTCTGGCCGAAGTCGAGCAGGAAGCGCCCGTCGCCCTTCGCCACCACGTCGACGGGTTCGATCTCCTCCACCGCGCGGACTGGAGGCCCCATCGGCGACACGAACCGCGACGCGTCGGTCTCGATGGTGCGCACCGGTGACCACCCGTCGGCGTCGAAGCCGGCGGTCGACCACTCGGCGTCGTGCAAGCGGGCGTCGAAGGTCTCGCCGTCGTAGAGCCCGGTGAGGGTGATCGGGCCGAAACCGGCCGACCACGACGCATCGCTCGTGATGATCGTGCGCTCGCCGTCGGCGGTGGTGACCTCGAGCTGCACGAGCGCGGACAGGTCTTCGCCGTAGACGTTGCGTTTGCCGCCCTCGAAACCGATGCGGCCGCGGTACCAGCCGTCGCCGAGCCAGACGCCAATCGCGTTCGCGCCGGGCACGAGCCGCTCGGTCACATCGAACGCGGCGTACCGGAGTCGGTGGTCGTAGCTCGTCCAGCCCGGGGTCAGGGCTTCGTCGCCGATGCGCACGCCGTTGACCTCCGCCTCGGCGACACCGTGCGCCGTGAGGTACAGGCGAGCGGACACGATGCCCTCGGGCAGCTCGAACTCGGCACGGACCCGGCTCGGACGCCGGTCGGTGTCCGGGTCCTCCTCCCACGCGCCGCCGACGAAGGAGCCCTGCCAGTCCGTCGCATCCAGGAGGCCGAGCTCGGCGGTGGCCGGCTCGCTCCAATCGCCCCAGCCGGAGCCCCCGTCGACCGCGACTCGAACACTGATCTGCTCGCGGGACGACAGCGGGCGTGCCGGCCACTCGACGAGCACCTGCTCCGCGCCCGCCGTCCCGAGGACCTCGTGGACCGACACCTCGGGTTCGGCGCCGGCGATCCCGACCGAGACCTCCACCCGGTACGCCTGCTGCACATATCCGGGATCGGCGTCCGTCACGCGCCAGGACAGACGTGGCGTCCGTTCACCGATGCCGAGTCGGCCGTCCTCGTGGTGTTCGATGCGGGGGCGTGTGGGCGTCGGCGAAGCGGTCATGACGATCCTGTCTCTGCGTCGTTGCGGGGTCGAGGGTGGATGCTGGGGTGGTCAGTGCTGCGGCTGGGGGTCGTGGTCGAGGGCCGTCGTGGCGATCGACGTCGTCGCAGGCGCACGCTTGATGCGAGCCAACCACAGGATGCCGATGAGACACGAGGCGATCGTCGTGGTGATGAGGAACGCGAACAGCGCCTGCGGGCCGCCGAGGATGATCTGTGGTGTGACGAGCGCGATGGCTGCGGCGACCACGCGGGTGAACGCGATCGTGATGCCCTGCGCGCTGGAGCGGAAGGTCGTCGGGAAGAGCTCCTGTGACCACACCTTGTACATCGGCTCGCCGGCGAGCGCGCCGCCGATCGAGTACAGGATCGACATGAGCACGAGCGTCCAGCTGACGACGCCCAGGCTTGCGGGGATCGCGAACGCCGCAACGGAGATGACCGACGCGACGATGAACGCCGGCATGCGGTACTTCGTGTCCACGATCCGCATGGTGACGAACGTGCCGCCGAAGCTGAACGCGAAGGCGATGAGGTTGAACGTCGAAGCGGTCGAGACGTCGACACCCGCGACGTTGACGTACAGGTAGGTGCTGAACTGGCCGTTGGTGTTCGCGGCGATGTTCGCGATCGCGTAGAAGAGACCGGTGCCGATGAGCGGCACGACGTAGCGCGAGGTGAACAGTGCTGTGAGCGAGCCGAACTGCTCGCCGGTCGTGGTGCTCGCCGTCTTCGCCTCGGTCCACTCCCTCGACTCCGGCAGGCCGGCGCGGAGCACGAGCACGATGACGGCGACGACGAACAGGAAACCGTAGAGGATGCGGGCGCCGAGGTCGCCCAGGCCACCGGCGAAGATGCCGATGAGGATCACCGCGAACACCCCGGTCATCCAGAGCACGTGCGAGAAGGTGATCATCTTGCCGCGCTTCCCTTCCGGGGCGCTCTCGGCGATCATCGCCATCGAGACCGGGAGGTCGGCGCCGGCCGCGAAGCCCAGCAGGATGATGCCGACGTAGAGCATCGGCGTCGCGACGGCCAGCGTGAGCACGAGTGCGCCGATCGCGAAGAGGATCATCGTGACGATGAACACGCGACGGCGGCCGTAGCGGTCCCCGAGTCGGCCACCGGTGAACGCGCCGATCGCGATCATCACGGTGAGGAGCGCGGAGAGCTGACCGATCTCGACCGGGCCGAGCGCGAACTTCTCCTGGAAGAGCACGAGGGCGGTGGAGGTTCCCGCGATCGCGCCGGCGTCGAGGAAGGACGCCATGCCGGCGACGGTGGCGACGAACCAGGGGTTCCTGGTGCGCGGGGTGAGGGGTGAACCTGACACGTGTGACTCTCCTATGAATCGTTTCATCGCACGGCCGCACGGACATTGTGATGGCGTGTTCGATGGGGGATCGGGATGCGGCATCCCGGCGATAAAAACCGAGTGTAGTTCGGGTTTCCGCGTTCGGCAAACCACGGGCCATCGCGGTGCGCTCGGATCGGCGCACCGCGGCTTCACCGCACCGGGGTCAGTTGAGGATGAGGCCCAGGACGGTCGCTCCGCCGGCGCCGAGGACGAGGGCGATCACGAGCACCCAGGCGATCAGCCGCTGACGACGCTTCCGCTGTTCGCCCCACTCGGCCAGTTCCCGGTCTTCACTCATGCAGGCCAGCCTACCGGCGCGACCGTCGACGGAGGCGGGCGGATGGGTCCGTGGGTCTGTGGCGCGAGCGCGGGCCTCCGGAGACCCGCGCTCGCGCCACAGCCCCGCGCCCGACTCAGCGCATCGCGCTGGCCGCATGGCACCGGACCGCCCTGCTTCAGGCGAGGGCCGGCGTGAGCGCCTTCACCGTCGTCGTGCGCGCCCGTGCCACCGCGAACGTCGTCGCGGCGATCGAACCGAGGAGCCAGACCACGAGTCCGACGACCGCTGCCGCGGCGCCCGTGTCACCGATCGCGATCGACTGCAGACCGCTCAACGCGGGCGCGATCGGCAGGAAGGCGAGCACCTGGTCGAGCACCGGTGGTGTCGTCGCGATGATCCCGGTGGCCAGGCCCACGAGCGCCACGATCATCGAGATGAACCGGCCCGCTCCGCCGAGCAGGGCGACGAGCGCCTGGTTCGTCGCAGCGAAGACCGCTCCGGCGAGGACCGCGATCCCCGCGAAGCCCAGCCACGCAGCCGCATCGAGATCGAGCAAGGGCGCCGTGATGACGGCGACGAGAGCGCCCTGCGCCATCCCGACCGCTCCAGCAGGGGCGAAGGAACCGAGTGCGAGACGCAGCGACGACCGCGTCGACCCGAACGCCCGGACCGGCACCGGTCGCAGCACGAGGAAGCTCGCGAGCGCTCCGAGCCAGAGTGCCAGCACCGCGTAGAACGGCGCGCTGTTGGTGCCGAACGCGACGCTCGACGAGTCGCCGGCCGACACGGGGTCCGCCACGACGTCGGCCAACGTCCGGCGATCGGCGCTCGTGTACGTCGGCAGCGAGTCGACCGCGGACTGCAGGCCGGACGCGAGCGAGGTGATCCCGCCCGAGAGCGTGCCGGCACCCGCCGAGAGCTGGGTCGCGCCGTCGGCGACTTGCGCGGTACCCGTCGAAGCCTGCGTGGCACCGTCGGCGAGGGCCGCGGCTCCGGTCGCGAGCTGGCTGGCCGCACTGGTGATCGTCGCGATGCCGTCGACCAGTGTCGGCATGCCGGCGGAGAAGGTTGCAGCGCCGGTGGCGAGTTCGGCTGCGCCGTCGGCGGCCGCCTCTGTGCCGTCCGCGAGGACCGTCGTGCCCGGATACGTCCCGCCGGGGACGGGCATCCCGCTGACGATCCCAGCACTGAACCCGGCGGCCTGGGCCACGCCAGCACAGTAGGTGTCGCTGGCACCGGATGCTGCGCACTCCGCTGCCAGCTGCGCGAGCTGTCCGGCGAGTGCACTGGTCACTCCCGCGGTCCCCTTCGCGCCGGCGGAGAGGTCTGCGAGACCGCTGGACACCTTCGCGGCGCCCGTCGAGAGTCCCTCGGCGCCCGCCACGAGCCCCGGGCTCGACCCGCCAGGCTGCGTCCCCGCGTACAGCGCTGCGAGGCCGGACGACAGCTGCCCACTCCCGTCACTCAGCTGGGTCGCTCCGTCGGCGAGCGAGACCGCCCCGTCCGCGAGCTGCGTCGTGCCGTTCGCGAGGTCCTGCGCGCCCTGAGCGAGTGAGAGTCCACCGGTCGAGAGCTGGCTGGCACCGTCCGCCGCTTCGCCGAGCTGATCGTGCAGGGTGTTGAAGCCGACGTAGACGTTCTCGAGGTACGTCGTGGTGAGCTGACGACCGAGGAGCGTCGAGGCGGTCTGCGTGATCGTCTGCGTGATCGCGTCGTCGACGAGCTTGCTGCGGTCGCTCGTCGTAACGTCGAGGCGGGCCCGCTGGGCGTCGGCGGCTTCGCCCGAGAACGAGGTGGCGGCCGCGGAGAAGTTCGCGGGGATCGTGACGACCGCCGTGTACGAGCCGTCGGCCAGGCCGCTCTTCGCATCGGAGGCATCGGTGATGACCCAGGTGTAGTTCGTCTCCTGGTCGCCGGCTGCGAGACCTGCGGCGAGCTGGCGGCCGAGTGGGACGGTCTGGCCGTCGATCGTCACCGGTTCGTCGTTGTTCACGATGGCGGCGGTCACCTGCCCGAGCCGCTCCGACGGGTTCCAGAGCGCCCAGACGAGCCCACCGGCGATGACGAGTGGCACCAGGATGAGGCCGATGATCGACACGACCGTGATGCGCTTGGAGGAGCGGGCGCGCTCCAGTCGGTTCAGGATGGTGCTCATGCGTCGACCTGCGTTTCTGAGCTGGCACGGGATTCGGCGGTGGAGGCGGACGGCTCCGCGGTGAGGCGGGTGCCCGGGTTCGTGGCGTCGAGGTCGAGGACCTCGGGTGCACTGGTGGGGAGGACGTCGGTGAGTGAGGCGGCGTCGGCGGTCCCCATGGCGATCGTGAGTGGGCGCCCGGCGCGCTCGGCGGCCCGCGTCGCTGTGACCAGGCGTTCGTACACGGTGCGTCTCGTGGCTGCATCGGGGAGGGTGTCGACGCCGTCGACGACGAGCACCGTCGGCCGCTCGGCGAGTGACGCAGTGAGCGTCTCGACCGGTTCGCCGTGGTCGAGGCGGACGTACGCTGCCCTCGCCCGGACGGCGCCGGCTCGGACGGGGAGGACGAGGCCGGCGACCTTGAGCAGCCCCGTGTCCGGCTCGAGTCGGCCGGCGAGCGTCAGCAGGAGGGCGGTCACCTCGATCGGGCGGGAGCCGACGACGGCGAGGACGCCACCGGTGCGGACCGTCGTCTCGACATCACGGTAGAGCACGCCGTCCGGGCCGCCGAGACCGAGACCGGAGGCTGCGACCGCGATGTCCGTGCCATCGCGCCACTCGCGGAGCGCGAGCTCGTGCTGGAGCCCCTCGCCCTCGACGTCGAACGACGGCAGCAGGCGGTCGAGCCACTTCGGCATGTACCAGGCGCGGTCGCCGAGGAGCGCGAGCACGGCCGGTACCAGCGTCATCCGGACGATGAAGGCGTCGACGAAGACACCGACCGCCAGGCCGAGCGCGATCGGCTTGATGTTCGTGTCGCCCTCCGGCACGAACGCGGCGAACACAGCGAACATGATGACCGCCGCGGCGGTGACGACCTTCGCCGAGCCGAGGAAGCCGGTCTCGATCGACCGCCTCGCGAGCTTCGTGTGGACGAAGTCCTCGCGCATCCGCGAGACGAGGAACACCTCGTAGTCCATGGCGAGTCCGAACAGCACGCCCATGAGGATGATCGGCATGAAGCTGATCACCGGTCCCGTCCGCGCGACGTGCAGGGCCTCGGCGAACACGCCGTGTTCGAACACGAGTGCGACGACCCCGAACGATGCCGCGACGGACAGGAGGTAGCCGAGCGTCGCTTTGATCGGCACCCAGATCGAGCGGAACACCATGGTGAGGAGGATGAGCGAGAGGCCGACGACGATCAGGCCGAAGGGCAGCAGGGCGCCGCCGAGTCGGTCGGAGATGTCGATGCCGATCGCGGTGAAGCCGGTGACCTGCAGGTCGACGTCGTACTCGTCGAGGAAGTACTGGTGCAGTCCGCGGATCTCGGCGACGAGGTCCTTCGTCGCCTGCGAGTCGGGGCTGCCGCTCGGGATGACCTGGATGATGCCGGTGTCCGCCGTCGCGTTCGGGGTGGCGAGTGGCACAGCGGCCACGCCGTCGAGGCCTTCGATCTCGCTCTTGAGGTTGGCCATGAGTCCGAGTGGGTCGGTGCTTCCGACGATGCTGCCGGTGACGATGAGTGGACCGTTGAACCCTTCGCCGAAGTGTTCCGACACCAGGTCGTAGGTGGTGCGTGCGCCGTCGCCTTCGGGCAGCGAGCCGGCGTCGGGGAGCGCCAGGCGGAGGGAGAGCGCGGGGATCGCGAGCGCGCCGAGGACGGCGACGACGGCGATGATCGTGACGATCGGGAGGCGCGTGACGCCGCGGACCCACCCGAGGAAGAAGCGGTTGCCCTGCCCCTCCACATGCTCGGGGACCGGCGCGGGCGACTCCGACCGCTCCCCGAGGTCGTCGAGCGGTCCGGCGGCGTCCGTACGGTCCCCGCGCGGGGAGGTGGTGGCGGCGGCGGCAGTCGTCCTCCGCGCGGCGGCTCGGCGCGCCGCGCGGCGCGGCTTGGGTCGCAGTCGCTCGCCCGCGAAACCGAGCATCGCCGGGATGAGCGTCAGCGAGATGAGCACGGCGATCGCGACGCCGACAGCGGCTGCAGCCCCCATCGTCGTGAGGAACGGGATGTTCGCCACGGCGAGTCCGAGCAGCGCGATGATGACGGTGAGCCCGGCGAAGATCACCGCCGATCCGGCCGTGGCGGTCGCGCGCGCCGTCGACTCCTCAGGGTCGAGCCCGGATCGGAGTTGGTCCTGATGCCTGGAGATGATGAACAACGCGTAGTCGATGCCGACGGCGAGGCCGAGCATGAGGGCCAGCATCGGGGTCGTCGACGAGATCGGGCCGAAGACCGTGGCGACGAAGATGAGCGCCATCGAGATCGCGACGCCGAGGAGGGCGGTGATGAGCGGCATGCCGGCGGCGAGGAACGAGCCGAAGGTGAGGATGAGCACGGCCAGGGCGACGACCACGCCGACGAGCTCGACGACGCTCAGGGCGGGCAGGCTGTTGCTGAACAGTTCGCCACCGAGCGAGGACTCCGCGCCGGCGGGGAGGGCCTCGGCGAGCGACGATGCGACGCCCTCGACGTCGCTGATCGTCGAGGCGGTGATGTCGGTCATCGCCCCGTCGAACTGGATCGAGATGAGCGCCGCCCGCTGGTCGTCGGAGACCGCGCCGGTGATGTTCTCATCGAACGGGGAGACGGCCTGCTGGACCTGCGCGATGTCGGAGAGCGAGCCGACGGCGTCGTCGATCGCCGTGCGGGTGGCGCCGTCCTCGACCGTGTCTCCCGCGGGAGCGACCACGATGAGTTGGGCGGACGCGCCGCTCACCTGGGGGAAGGTGTGGTTCAGCGTGTCGAGCGCTTCCTGTGACTCGGTGCCCGGGATGGAGAACGCGTTGTCGGTGCCCTGGTTGAACAGCAGTGCGCTCCCGCCGGCGACGGCGAGCACGGCGATCCAGAGGATGAGCACCAGCTTCCGCGCGCGGAAGGCCCAGCGACCGAGGGTGTAGAGCAATGAGGACACGCGTCGCTCCTTGAAGTGGCCGGGCTCGCTGCAAGCAGACGAGCCGACCAGACGAGTTCGGACAGAATCGATACACCGTCGTATCCGATACATGACTGTATCCGATACAGTGGTGTATCGCCAAGGTGGTTCCCCAGCTGTCAGTAAGGTGTCAGGATGCGCGCGAGTGAAACGACGGATGCCGAGGGCGATCTCCCGGTCGAATCGGTCAGGCGTCAGAAGACCAGGGAACGACTCATCGACGCCGCCTACGAGGTGTTCGCCGAACACGGCGTGCACGCGGCATCGGTCGAGCAGATCAGCGAACGCGCCGGCTTCACCCGAGGCGCGTTCTACTCCAACTTCGACTCGAAGGAGGAGCTCTTCTTCGCCCTCGAGGCGCGCGAGAACCAGCTGCGACTCGACCGCCTGGAGTCGGGCTTGCAGTCGATCACTCCGTCGCTCATCGATGACAGCGGGCACTACACGGAGGGCTCGCTCGAGGCACTGATCCAGGCCTTCCTCGAACTCCAGCCCGATGATCGACGCTGGTGCCTCGTGCAGTCCGAGTTCCGGATGCTCGCGATGCGCGACTCCGCAGTGGCCGCGCGCTATCTCGAACACCAGGAGGGTGCCGGTCAGCAGCTGGCAGCCTGGCTCGATCAGGCGGCGCTCCTCGTGCACCTGCGCTTCACGATCCCGACCCCCGACGTCGCACACATCGTCGTCGCCCTCTATGAATCGGCGATCCAGACCGCGGTCCTCATGGACCCGGATGGCGACGAGGGTTCTCCGCGCGCCCTCGCGATGCGCACGCTGCCCGCGATCGTGAACGCACTGACCGAATCGCTCGACGGCTGACGGTCGGCGGCGTGGCCGGCCTCAGCTGCGCAGGACCAACCTCGTCCGCGAGTGGGCGACGCCCGCCTCCTGCTTGAGGCGGTGGAGCAGCGCATCGAGGTCTGCGGCGTCCTCCACCCGGACGTGGACGAGCCAGTCGTACTCACCGGTCAGGTGCACGGCGTCCTCGACGGCACGGACGGCGGCGAGCCTCGCGGCGAAGTCCTCGTGCGAGGTGTCGGCGTCGAGACGGATGTCGATGAAGACCTCGAGGCCGCCTCGGCCGGGCAGCTCGTCGGCGACGCGGGTCGTGTAGCCGAGGATCACACCGGTCTGCTCGAGCTTGCGGACGCGCGCGGCGGCCGCGTTCGTGCTGAGCCCGATGCGTCGGCCGAGAGCGCTGAAGGAAATCCTCGCGTCGTCGTGGAGGATACCGAGGATCTGTTCGTCCAGCTCGTCCATGGCGCACACTCTACTGCTGCGGTCGGCACTGCGGCAGATGATCTTTCCTCGGCAGCGGAGGGGTGCTCGGCCGCGGTGTGGTGGGCGGGCGCTCAGTCCGCGGGGGCGACGCGAGCGGGTCTGCCGCGCGCCCAGACGATGAAACCGGTGAGCGTGAAGGCGCCGTAGAACACGTACATCGATGCGGAGACCCAGTAGCCCGCACCGAAGAGGAGCGGCACGCCGACGAGGTCCACCGCCACCCAGATGAGCCAGAACTCGACCCATCGCTTGGCCATGCCCCAGGTGGCGAGCAGGGAACCCATGAAGATCCAGGCGTCCGCCCACACCGGTTCGTAGGAACCGAGTGCACGGAACAGTGGCGTGAGTGCCAGCGTGCCGCCGAGCAGCGTCAGGACCAGGATCACTCGGACCCGTGTGCCGGCCCATCGCGGCTGGATCACCTCGGCCGATGCGCCGGCGGTCGGGTGCCGCTCGCGCCGCCACTGCACCCAGCCGTACACCGAGACGACGATGAACATGAGCTGGCGGCCGGCCTGGCCCAGGAGGTTCGTGGGATTCGGGGTGTGGAAGACGGCGCCGAGGAAGACCGTCAGCAGCAGGGCGTTGCCGATGATGCCGACGGGCCAGGCCCAGGCACGCCGACGCATGCCGCCGAACGCGCTCGCGATGCCGAACAGGTTGCCGATGACCTCACGCCAGAGGACCGGCTGGTCTCCGATCGTGAACGTGGCGTCGAACAGCCACAGCAACAGGCCCATGCACGCTCCGATCGGATCCGGTCTGCCCGCAGGCGACCGTCAACGGTACCGTGCGGCCGGACTCGGGAGGAATCGGAGAACGCGTGTGACGTTCACGCGGCTGGAGTCGCTCCGGCCGCGATCGGGTCAGACGCCGGGGAAGCCGCCGCCCGCCTGCTCGACGGCGGCGAGGAACTCCTCGATCTTGACGGCCTGTGCTCGCATGACCCGTTCGGCGGCGTCCGCGTCGCGTGCCTCGGCCGCCGCGACGAGCCCCGTCACGTATCCGGCGAAGATGTCCCACTGGAAGTATCCGACGCGGGGGAGCGACATGTAGGTGACGCGAGCGTCGACCTGGCGGGCGAGCTGCTGCAGGAGGGAGTTCTCCGAGCGTTCGACGAGGACGTCGATGAAGCGGGAGGCGGACAGGATGATGTCCTTGCTCTTCGCCTCGGCGTCTGCCAGGACCTGGTCGCCGAGCTTGCGGAAGTGCTCGACGTCCGCGTCGGTGAGGTTCGGGATCGCCCAGCGTGCGCTGAGTTCGTGGAACCCGTACAGCAGGCGCAGGCCCTCGATGTACTGCTCGATCGTGGGCTTGGCGACGCGCGTGTACCGCTGCGGAGCCGTCTCGACGAGGCCGATGTCGGCGAGTTTGCTGATGGCTTCGCGGATCGGAGTCCGTGACACGCCGAGCCACTTCTCGAGTTCCTCATCGTTCAGGCGCTCTCCCGGTTCGAGCGTGCCGTCCTGGATGGCGGTGAGGAGCTGATCGAAGACCACGTCCCGGAGGAGCTTGCGAGGGGTGGCCTCTGCGGCGGTGGGCACTGGCATGATTCTCCGATCGTCGATTCAGATATTTCGTGTTCAGGATACCGATATCCGAGGCATGTTGGATTAAATTACGCGGCATCTGTCGTAAATGTGCCCGAAACCCTCGACGATCCTTCAGGTATCTGATATCTTGAATATGAGTAGACACCAACCCGATCCCGGTGTCGACCTGACCCGAGGAGACAGAATCATGCCCACCGGCCTTGCCGTCGCCGTACTCGAATGCCCGTCGGCCCCTGAGGTCGAGGGCTTCTACGCCATGCTCGGTGCGCGGATCACGCGCGTCGACGTCGCTACCGAGCGGCGACTGCATGTCGTGGTCGGCGGCGGCGAGTTGCTCTATGTGGAACGTCAGTCCGGTGAACTCGCCGGGCGGGCCGCGCGCCCCGGCGCCTGTGTCCTCAGTTCCGTGAGTCCGCAGGGGGTCTACCTCGAGTTCGCTCGCCGTATGCAGGTCCACTGCGGCGAGGTTTTCCGCACAGGTGCGCCCGCCTTGTTCGATGAGGGCGCCGACCCGCACGCCGACGAGCGCTACCCGGGCTGCGCGCTCGTCGACCCGGCGGGGAACATCATCCGTTTCGTCCGCCCGGGATACTTCGACCGTTTCCGCCCGATCATGGCGCAGGAGCTCCTCTCGGCGTGAGATCACGCGTTGCTAGGCTGGCGGGCACGATCCAGTCCCGTCGTGCAGAAGAGGAAGGCGCCAGTCGATGCCGGTCCCTACCCTCGACGCGGGCGGTGAACCCCGCGCTTCGATGCGCGAGAGGGCGATGACGCGGATCCGCGACGCCATCTACGACGGCACCCTTCAGCCGGGCGAGCCGCTCCTCGATCATCAGCTGCAGGCGTGGTTGGGGTGCTCGCGCAAGCCCATCCGCGAAGCCCTCAACGACCTCGTGAGCATGGGCCTCGTCGAGAACGCGCCGCAGCGGTACACGCGGGTCGCCCGCCCCGATGAGGCGAGTCGCACGTTCGTCTTCCAGACGCTGGGCGCGCTCGTGGGCGGAGTCGTCCGCGTCACCGTCCCGACGCTCGACGAGCCGACGCGGGCGGACCTCGTCGAGCGGATCGAGCGCATCATCGAGATCCTGCCGGATCGTGATCCAGTCGCGTACGGCGCACGTGCGTGGCTGCTCGTCGATGAGTTCGTCGCCGTCTGCCCCAACCGCATCCTCGTCGAGGCGACGCGGGACAACATCGGCGCTCTCGCTCACCGGTTGCGGATGACGAGCGGAACCAACTGGATTCGCTGGGACGAGCTCGATGTCGACTTCCCGCGATTCCGGGGCGCGATCGCCGAGGGTGACGCGATCGCCGCCGAGCTCGCGATCGAGCGCATGTTCCGGATGTCGGAGCCCGTGGTCTGACGGCGCAAACGCCGCGCGCCGTGTCGGTCGACCGCCTGGATCTCAAGCATGCCAAGTTCTGATATGCTGGAAGATGTCGCTAGCGACCAGATCCGTCGGTGAGGCCGACGCGGACATTCGGGTTCCGTGTCAGTGCGCCCGGTGGGGAGCTGGGTGGGTGGGTTTCGGGTATCCACTCACCCAGCGAATACTTCATCAGGTCACAGGGTTCGCCGTGGTGCAGATCGCGAGGATCAGGCCGCGTGCTTCGCGTGACGGTGGTGGCGCAGGTCGAAGGCTGCGAGGATCATGACGCAGGCGATGATGATGATGTTCTTCAGGATGTACTGACCCTCGAGGCTGCCGACCATCGGTCCGTGCCAGGTCAGCGCGGGGAAGATCACGAGCGGGGCGAAGGTGGCCGCCATGTGGCCGAGCATGACGGCGAGAATCAGCGGCATGAAGCGACCGATCAGGAGCGCGCAGCCGATCACGACCTCCAATGAGCCGACGAGGATGCGGGCGAGGTCACCGGTGATCATCCCCGTGGTGAGGACCGCCACCGTGTCGACGGCGATGTCCTCGGCCGGGCTGCCATTCGGGATGAGCTTCGGGATGCCGAACCACAGCATGACCGTGGCGAGTGCGAGGCGGACGAAGGGGACCGCGATCCGTCGCGCGAGTCGCTCGATGCGGTCGAGGAGGGAGTTGCTGCTGCGCGAGATGAGCGCGATCGTGGCGTTGAGGGTCATGGGCATGGTCTTCTCTGTCGGGCGTCGAGTGGGGTCGTGATCGTGATTCGGTATATATATACTAGAATATCACATGACGCACAGCAACAGAAGAAGGCCGGTGTCGCCACGAACAGGTCGCGACGACACCGGCCTCGAGGCGTGAAGCCCAGCCAGGAGTGACTCAGCCGATGACGGCGCCGAATCGCTCGGGCAGCACACTCTTCGACACCCGACGCAGCTCGGACACCGGGATCGTCAGGACGTCCTGGATCTCCAGTGCAGGCTCGGTGGCGTCGCCGACGGCCGAAGCGTCGGTCACACCGATGCGGAGCACGGGGTAGCCGCGTCCCTCGCAGAGACCCTGGAACTTGACGTCGTCCTCGCGCGGCACCGAGACGATGACACGGCCGGTCGACTCGGAGAACAGCGCGGTCGTGAGGTCGATGCCGTCACGGCTGAGAAGCTCGCCGAGGAAGACGCGGGCGCCGACGCCGAAACGCATGACGCTCTCCGCGAGAGCCTGCGCGAGGCCGCCATCCGAGAGGTCGTGCGCGGAGGACACGAGGCCCTCCTTCGCCGCCGCCTGCAGGAGCTCTGCCAAGGTCTTCTCGCCGGCGAGGTCGACCTTCGGCGGCAGCCCGCCGAGGTGGTCGTGCACGGTGCCGGCCCACGCGGAGCCGTCGAGCTCGAGGGCGGTGGTGCCGAGGAGGTACAGGTTGTCGCCCTCATCCTGCCAACCACTCGGCACGCGGCGCGCGACGTCGTCGATCACGCCGAGCACACCCACCACCGGGGTCGGGAAGATCGGGACGTCGCCCGTCTGGTTGTAGAACGACACGTTGCCGCCGGTGACCGGAACGCCGAGCTCGAGGCAGGCGTCGGACAGCCCAGCGACCGCCTCAGAGAACTGCCACATGACCTCGGGGTTCTCCGGCGAGCCGAAGTTCAGGCAGTCGGTGACCGCTGCCGGGACGGCGCCCGTGACGGCGACGTTGCGGTACGCCTCGGCGAGCGCGAGCCGCGCACCCTGGCGCGGGTCGAGCTGGCAGTAGCGACCGTTCGCGTCCGTGGCGATGGCGAACCCGAGGCCGGACTCCTCGTCGACGCGGATCATGCCGCCGTCGTCGGGGAAGGACAGTGCCGTGTTGCCCATGACGTAGTAGTCGTACTGGTTCGTGATCCAGCTCTTGTCGGCGAGGTTCGCCGAGCCGAGGAGCGACAGGAACTGGTCTTCGAGCTCTGCGGGGACGTCGGTGCGGGGGAGTGCTGCCGCCGTGTCGGCCTGCAGCGCGTCGATCCAGGTGGGGTAGGCGACGGGGCGCTCGTACACCGGACCGTCGACGGCGACGGTGGACGGGTCGACGTTCACGATCTCCTCGCCGTGCCAGTTGATGACGAGACGACCCGTGTCGGTCACCTCGCCGAGCACAGAGGTCTCGACGTCCCACTTGTCGGTGACGGCCAGGAACGCCTCGAGCTTGCCCGGCTCCACGACGGCCATCATGCGCTCCTGCGACTCCGACATGAGGATCTCCTCGGGCGTGAGCGAGGGGTCACGGAGGAGGACGTGGGACAGCTCGACGAACATGCCACCGTCGCCGTTCGCGGCGAGCTCGCTCGTGGCGCAGGAGATGCCGGCGGCACCGAGGTCTTGGATGCCCTCGACGAGGCTGTCGCGGTAGAGCTCGAGGCAGCACTCGATGAGCACCTTCTCGGCGAACGGGTCGCCGACCTGGACCGCCGGGCGCTTCGTCGGGCCGTTCGCATCGAAGGAGTCGGAGGCGAGGATGGACGCGCCACCGATGCCGTCGCCACCCGTGCGGGCACCGAACAGGACGATCTTGTTGCCGACACCGGAGGCGTTGGCGAGGCGGAGGTCCTCGTGGCGCAGAACGCCGACCGAGAGGGCGTTGACGAGCGGGTTGCCCTGGTAGACCTTGTCGAAGTAGGTCTCGCCGCCGATGTTCGGCAGGCCGAGACAGTTGCCGTAGGACGAGATGCCGGCGGTGACGCCGTGCACGACGCGGGCCGTGTCGGGGTGGTCGATGTCGCCGAAGCGCAGCTGGTCCATGACGGCGACCGGGCGGGCGCCCATCGAGATGATGTCGCGGACGATACCGCCGACGCCGGTGGCAGCACCCTGGAACGGTTCGATGTACGAGGGGTGGTTGTGGCTCTCGACCTTGAAGGTGACGGCCCAACCCTCGCCGACGTCGACGACGCCCGCGTTCTCACCCATGCCGACCATGAGGTTCTTCTTCATGTCGTCGGTGACCTTCTGACCGAACTGGCGCAGGTAGATCTTGCTGGACTTGTAGGAGCAGTGCTCACTCCACATGACCGAGTACATTGCGAGCTCGCCGCTCGTGGGGCGACGGCCGAGGATCTCACGGATCTTCGCGTACTCGTCGGACTTCAGACCGAGGGCACCGTACGGCTGCTCGCGATCGGGGGTCGCGACCGCGTTCTCGACGGTGTCTGCGATGGCGTTGCTGGGGCTGGTGGTCGTCACGAGGGCAGGGCTCCAAAGGAAAAAGGGGGGATGCCGGACCCACCAATCTTAGCGGCGCGCGGCGTCGAACAGATCCTCGGAGGCGCGTCGGTGGTGCAGCACGATTCGTCACGGTCCTGGGCGTGATTCGCAGCAACTCCACGAGCTTCCGGAACGACCGTGACGAACGGCGCGACACCTGCGTCCTATCAACAACGAACCGATCGAGAACCCCTCGGCCGGACATTCCAGAAGGGTCATCACATGTCGAACACCACCAGCACCCCGAAGCCCACGAGCGTCGCGAAGGGCCAGACGGCCGACGGCAGCATCGTCACCGAGGCGAACTCGCACGGCAAGACGGTCATCGACAACGGCGTGATCGCGAAGATCGCGGGAATCGCAGCCCGCGAGGTCCGCGGTGTGCACGCCCTCGGCGGCGGTGCCGCTCGTGCCTTCGGAGCCATCCGCGACGCCATCGGCTCCTCGGACCTCTCGCAGGGCATCCGCGTCGAGGTCGGCGAGACGCAGGTCGCTGCGGACGTCGTCATCGTCGCCGACTACCCCGTCGACCTGCAGGTCGTCGCGAGCGAGGTCCGTGCCTCGATCATCCGTGCCATCGAGCAGTTCGTCGGCATGGAGGTCACCGAGGTCAACGTGACCGTCAGCGACGTCTTCATCCCGTCCGACGACGAGGACCAGAACGCTGAGGCGCGAGTCCAGTGACCCCGACGCACACCGGCATCCTGATCGGTGCCGTCCTCGCGATCAGCTGGGTGGCGTTCGGCTTCTGGGCCTTCGTCTTCGTCGCCCTGGCGATGGGGGTCGGCGCGATCGTCGGCCGCATCGTCTCCGGGCAGACCGACTTCAGCGCCATCGTCGACGCCGTCCGCGGGAAGCGCGTGTCGTCATGACCACCGCCGTCCTCGATCGGACAGGGTCGCCACATGACGACTCGGCGGTCGCCGAATCACCCGCCGTGCCCGCGCACGGCGGGCCGGGCCGGACGCGCATCGCCGCGAAGGCCCTCGAGCACGTCGCGGTCGCCATCGCGGCCGAGACGCTCGGGGTCCCGGCGGGACGTGTCAAGGTCGAGCTCGCCGACGACCGGGGCGCACTCGCCCTCGTCGTCACCTCACCGATGCGGGCGGTCCCGCTCGGCCGCATCGCCGCCGTCCCGGACGCCTTCGCGCGATCCGGCGGCTCCGTCCTCGACCGCGCCACTGCGGCGACGGCCACCATCGGTGCGAAGCTCGAACAGCTGTCCGGTTCGAGCGTCTCCCGAGTGTCCATCCGCGTGAGCGGACTCGAGATCGCACAGGAAGGACGCGTCTCATGACCACCGAGATCATCACGTCGCCGAACGCGTCGCCAGCCGCCTCACCACCGCGGGCACCGAGCGCCGGGCGGTCGGGTCTGCTCCGCCGACTGGCTCGTCGAGAGCTGCATTCGCCGCGTTCGACCGCTGCGATCACCCTCGCGGTGATCCTCGTGCTCGTCGCGATCTGGATCGCCGTGGAGACGGTACTCGCCCTCATCGGCATACCGCCACTCCTGGTGTCGCCAGGGGAGATCCCAGCGGCGGCCGCAAGCCTGCCGACGACTCAGCCGGTGATCCTCGGCATCGCAGGTGCGCTCGTGCTCGTGCTCGGGATCATGCTGCTCGCCCTCGCGGTCGGCCCCGGTCGGCGGCACCGGCACCTGCTCGCAACCGACCGGGTGCTCGCCGTCGTCGACGACGAGGTCATCGCCTCGGCGCTCGCACAGCAGGCGTCCGCGACCGCGTCGACCCATCCCGATGGCACGATCGTCGCCGTCGGACGCCGCACCGCGAGCATCCGCATCACGCCGGCGAGCGGTATCACCGTCGACCGCGCGGCGGTCGACCGCGCGGTCGCCGAACAGCTCGAGACGTATGCACTTCGGCCTGCCCTGCGGGCCGCCACCACGATCTCGACGAACGGGAAGGTCGGACAGTGAACTCCACCAACCGCGGACTGAACCGTCTGCTCATCCTCGTCGTCGGGCTCGTGCTCACCGCTCTCGGTGCCGCGGCGCTCGCCGTGGTCACCGTCCCGTTCATCGCGGACTGGTGGCGCGACAACCGCGGCGTCGTCCTCGACACCATCGCCGGCTGGTTCGCCTGGAACCCCTTCGCGGCCGTGCCCGGTGCGCAGGCGGACCGGGGTGCAGCGCCGATCGTGGTCCCCATCGCCGCCGTCGTCCTCCTCGTCGTGGTCGCGGCGCTCCTGATCGCGTTCGCACTGCGTCAGGGACGTGGCCGCACGGGCATCGTGCACCGCGCGCCGACCGATCGCGGCGACGTGATCCTCGACGCCGACGTCGCAGCCCACGCTCTGGGGGATGCCCTGGAAGACACGTCGGCGTTCTCCGCCGTCCGCGTCTCCGCGTGGCAGGTCGGGCGGGACCGGGCGTTGAAGGTCGCCGTCACGTGCGCCAGAGGGGTCTCGCCGCGCACCGCCGTCGAGACGGTCAGCACCGCGGTCGAATCGCTCGACAGCCTGCTCGGCGTCGAACTGCCCGTGCTCGTCGAGGTCGGCGGTGGCTTCCGCGCCGCCAAACCGAAGCGGGTACTGCACTGACCGTCACCCGTACGGACGGCGGGCCTGAATATCAAGCCCCCGTCCGATTCGGGTGATCCGCAGACTGCGCTTGCAGAATGCCAGAAGACAGGTGAACGCCCCACGGCGTCTCCGTGGGAGAGGGAGCAGCATCATGGGTAAGAAGATCGTCATCGTCCTGGTCGTCGGGCTCGCGTTCGGCGCGTACGTCCTGGGCGCGAAGGCCGGACGCACCCGGTACCGCGAGATCAAGCACGCGGCGGAGGAGTTCTGGAACGACCCGCACGTGGCCAAGGCCCGCAAGAAGGCGGTCAAGAGTGCCAAGAAGGCCACCGCCAAGGCGGAGAAGCAGCTCCAGAAGCAGCTTCACTGACCGCACGACGAACACAACTCCTGCAGCTTGCGCCGCACACGTGCGGGAGCCGCGAACAGGCCCGGAGCAGATGCTCCGGGCCTGTTCGTCTGCAGGAGTTGTGGACGGTGGCGGCGGGCGGCTAGAGGACCTTCGACAGGAAGGCGCGCGTCCGCGCGTGCTGCGGGTTCGACAGCACCTCCCGCGGATCGCCGGCCTCCACGACGACACCGCCGTCCATGAACACGAGCGAGTCCGCGACCTCACGGGCGAAGCCCATCTCGTGCGTGACCACGATCATCGTCATGCCGTCCTTGGCGAGGCCCTTCATCACGTCGAGCACCTCGCCCACGAGTTCGGGATCGAGCGCAGAGGTGGGCTCGTCGAACAGCATGAGCTTCGGATCCATCGCGAGCGCCCTGGCGATCGCGACGCGCTGCTGCTGGCCGCCCGAGAGGTGCCCGGGGTATGCGCCGGCCTTGTCGCTCAGACCGACCCGGTCGAGGAGCTCCCTCCCGCGCTGCTCGGCTGCCGCCCGGCGCTGACCCTTCACCTGCATGGGCGCTTCGATGATGTTCTCGAGCGCGGTCATATGCGGGAACAGGTTGAACCGTTGGAACACCATCCCGATGTCGCGTCGCTGCTTGGCGGCCTCCTTCGGCTTCAGCTCGTAGAGCTTGTCGCCGCGCTCCCGGTATCCGATGAGGTCACCCTCCACGAGCAGCCGTCCGCCGTCGACGCGCTCCAGGTGGTTGATGCAGCGGAGGAACGTGGACTTCCCCGAACCGGAGGGGCCGACGAGGCACATCACCTCGCCGCGCCGGACGGTCAGGGAGATGTCCTTCAGCACGGTGTTCGAACCGAAGGACTTCACGACGCGTTCCGCACGCACCATCTCCGTGGCGAGAGTCTGATCCGTCATCGTCGTTCTCCGCTCGTGCCGTCGGTCGGTCCCTCGCCTGCGCGGAGCCGTGCCTCCTCGGTCTGGATCGCCTCGGTGGTCAGCGGCACCCCGGTGTCGATCCTCGTGAGTCCTCTCGCGAAGCGCTTCTCCAGGAAGTACTGACCCACCATCAGGATCGAGGTGAACAGCAGATACCAGAGCGACGCCACGATGAGGAGTGGGATCGGGTTGAACGTCTCCGACGAGATGTCCCGAGACCTCGTGTACAGGTCGAGCGTGAACGGCACTGCCGTCACGAGCGAGGTCGTCTTGAGCATCGAGATCACCTCGTTGCCCGTCGGCGGGATGATGATCCGCATCGACTGCGGCAGGATGACCCGACGCATGGTCTGCGCCCAGCTCATCCCGAGTGCCGTCGACGCCTCCTCCTGTCCGCGGTCGACGGACAGCAGGCCGGCGCGGACGATCTCGGACATGTACGCGGCCTCGTTGAGCGCGAGGCCGATGACCGCGATCCAGAAGGTGTTCAGCGCGTTGTCGGTCGGCAACTGTGCGATCGGAGGCAGGAACGGCAGACCGATGTTCAGCGTGGGGTAGATGGTGGCCAGCAGCCCCCAGAACACGAGCTGGACGTACACCGGGGTTCCACGGAACAGCCAGACGAACGCCCACGCGATGGCTTTCAGCACAGGGTTCGGGGAGAGCCGCATGATCGCGAGCAGCACACCGAGGACGATCGCGCCGATCATCGCATACACCGTCAGTTGCAGCGTGATGAGCGCGGCGACGGTGATGCGACGGTCGAAGACGTACTTGCCGACGGCCGGCCAGTCGTAGGCGGGACGGAGCGCCGCGTCGTAGACCACTGCCACGATCAGGATGACGATGACGACCGCGAAGACGTTCCGCCAGGGATGGCGGAGCTTCACCACCTTGAGTGGCGCGGGCGCACCCGCTGCGTCGGTGCGTGGATCGCTCATCGTCAGCTCGTCGCGCCGTTGATGTCGATCTTGTCGATCGCGCCGGACTCGACGCCCCACTTGCTGAGGATGTCCGTGTAGGTGCCGTCGTCCATGAGGGACTGCAGCGCCGCCTGGAGTGCCTTGCCGAGGTCGCCGCGGTCCTTCGCGATCGGCATGCCGTAGAGGAACGTCGAGTAGATGTCGCCGGAGAGCTCGAGCTTGCCGTCGCTCTGCTGGACCGCGTACTGGACGACCGGGGAGTCGGCGGTCATGGCGTCTGCGCGTCCGAGGGTGACCGCCGCGGTCGCCTCGTCCTGGGTGTCGTAGCCGAGGGATTCGATCGCGGGCTTACCGGCGTCGACGCACGCCTGCGACTTCGCCGGGACGTCATCGAGGGCCTCCGTCGTGCCGTTCTGCACGGCGACCTTCAGTCCGCAGGCGTTGTCGGGGTCGACGGTCTTGCCGGCGAGCGTCGCCCACTGGATGCCGGCGGTGAAGTAGTCGACCATGTCGACCTGCTGCTGGCGTTCCTTGGTGTCGAAGAACGAGGAGAGGCCGACGTCGTACTTGCCGCCCGTGATGCTCGGGATGATGTTGTCGAACTTCGCCACCTGGTACTCGGTCGTCAGGCCGAGCTTCCCGGCCATCGCATCGGCGAGCTCGATCTCCCAGCCGACGGGGTCGCCGTTGGCATCCTTGAACTCGTTCGGTGCATAGGTCGCATCGGTGCCGAGGATCAGCTTCCCCGCCGTCCGGATGTCGTCCGGGAGCAGCGCCTCAGCGGCCTTGTCGACGGACACGGCGCCGCTGGACCCGGTGCTGGTCGGCGTGGCGACCTCGTTGTTGACGCAGCCGGTGAGGAGCAGCGCGGCAGCGGCCGTGAGCGCCGCCGGGAGCAGGTATCGGTTCTTCATGATGGTGTTCCTTGCTCGATCGATGTGGTTGTGGTGGAGGTGAAGACGCGCCGTCCGGCGATCCAGGTGCCGACGGTCCTGGTGCTTGCGATCTCTGCGGCGGGACGGGAGAACGGGTCGCGGTCGACGAGGACGAGGTCGGCGACCGCGCCGACCTCGATCGCGCCGGCGTCGTCGCGGTGGTTGATCCGGCTGGAGCCGTTCGTATAGGCGGCGAGGGCTTCACCGAGGGTGAGCGCCTGCTCGGGACCCAGCGGTTCCGGTGAATGGTCCGGGTCGTCGACGGGCAGCGTCCGGTTCACGGCGACGTGCAGTGCCGCCCACGGGTCCGGGGTGGTCACGGGCCAGTCCGAGCCGGCGCACAGGGCGGTGCCGAGGCGGGCGGCACCGCCGAACGGGTACTGCCAGGCGGCACGTTCGTCGCCGAGGAGCGGCAGGTTCAGCTCGCGCATCTGTGGTTCCCAGGTGGCCCAGAGCGCCTGCATGTTCATCGTGACGTCGAGGCGGGCGAAGCGCGGCAGGTCGTCCGGGTGCACGATCTGCACGTGCGCGATGTGGTGCCGGTTCGCCAGGGCCCCGTTGCGTTCCGCGGTGGCCTCCAGGGCGTCGAGGCATTCGCGGACCGCGCGGTCGCCGATCGCGTGGAAGTGCAGTTGGAAGCCCGCGGCGTCCAGGCGGCAGACCGCCTCGACGAGCACGGCAGGGTCGACGAAGGAGATGCCGCGCTCTGACGCGTGGTCGGCCGTGTCGCCGCACCGGCACGGTCGGAGGTACGGGTCGATCATCGCGGCCGTGCGGTTCTCAGGGATGCCGTCCTGCATGATCTTGATCGTTCCCGCGGTGAACGCACCGACGCGGTCACCGAGGCCGGCTGCGCGGTGGGCGATCGCATCGCGCCGGGCGATCAGCTCATCGACCTGCTCGAGTCCGCGCTCCCGGTCCCACCACAGCGCGCCGACGACCGTGCTCGTGAGGGTGCCGTCCGCGACCGCGGCCAGGTAGGCGTCGCTCGTGTCGGTGTGGCCGCCGTAGTCGCCGACGATGGCGTCCTGCCACCCGGTGACGCCGAATCCGTGCAGCGTCGACTGGGCGGCACGGAGCGCGGCGGCGACGTCCTCGTCGGTGTCCGGAGGAACGAGCCGGGAGACGAGTGCGCGAGCGCCCTCATGGAGCATGCCGCTCGGCCGGCCGGCATCGTCGCGTTCGATGCGTCCGTCCGCCGGGTCCGGTGTCGTGGCGTCGAGTCCGGCGAGCCGCAGGGCGACGGAGTTCACCCAGGCGCCGTGATGGTCGCGGTTCTGCAGGAAGACGGGACGATCCGGCACGATGCGATCGAGGTCCACGGCGAGCGGAGTGCCGCCGGGGAAGGCCGCCTGCTGCCATCCGCCTCCGACGATCCAGGGGCGGTCGGGATGGGCGGCAGCGTAGGCGGCGATCGCGGCAAGGTAGCCGTCCGGGGTGCGCTCGCCGGACAGGTCGCAGGCCAGCTGTTCGAGTCCTGCCTCGACGGGGTGCACGTGGGCGTCGACGAAACCGGGGAGGAGGAGACCGCCTCCGAGGTCGACGACGTCGGTGTCCGGGCCGATCGCCGCGAGGGCGTCGTCATCCAGTGCGCTGATCCGGCCGTCGGTGACCGCGACAGCACCTGCGCGCGGGGCGTCGAGCGCGCTGCGGAAGACGGTGCCTCCGGAGAAGACCGTGTCCGCATTGCTCGTCATGTGTCACCTGCTCGAAGCGTCGGTGGTGCCGTCAGGCCCGCGAGGCATCGTTGCCGCGCTGGCGGTATCGAGAGCATAACCCGGATCGCGGTGACGGATTCGTGCGCAGCATCGCGTTTCTGCAACGGATTTCGCGCGTCCTCGTGTCTGGCGCGCGTGTTGATGTGATCTGTGCCGCTGATGGCGCGCGAACAGGCCCGGAGCAGATGCTCCGGGCCTGTTCGAGTGCGGGGTCGTGGCGTGCGACTATGACGCGAGCGGGCGCAATCCCTCGATGAGCGGCGTCGTCGGGCGACCGATGAGGCGGCTCAGGTCGCCGCTCGTGTCGCCGAGGAGGCCGTCGCGCGTGTTGCCGTCGAGCGCGACGACGAAGCCGACGGTGCCCTCGTCGAGTCCGGCGGAGACGAGCGCCGCCGCGTGGTCCTCGGGGGAGAGGTCCTGGTAGACCACCTCGCGGCCGGCGAGTTCGCCGATGGCCGCAGCGAGCTCGTCGTGCGTCCAGGCCACGTCGCCGGACAGCTCGTAGACGCTGCCTTCGTGACCCTCGGTGGTGAGAACGACGGCTGCGGCCTCGGCGTAGTCGGTGCGCGATGCGCTCGCGACACGGCCGGTGCCGACGCTTCCGATGATAGAGCCGGTAGAGGCACCCTGCTGCACGGTCTGCGCATAGTTCTCGGTGTACCAGCCGTTGCGCAGGAAGGTGAACGGGAGGCCGGAGGCGATGATGAGTTCCTCGGTCGCCTTGTGCTCCGGCGCGAGGATGAGCGCGGACGTGTCGGCCTTCGGGGCGCTCGTGTAGACGATGCGGGCGACGCCGGCGCGCTTCGCCGCGTCGATGACGTTGGCGTGCTGGGCGACGCGCTGGCCGACTTCGCTGCCCGAGACGAGCAGGAGCACGTCGCCGGCTTCGAGCGCGGCGTCGAGCGTCGCGGGGTCCGTGAAGTCGACCTTCGCGGTGTGGACGCCCTGTGCGGCGAGGTCGGCGAGTACCTCGGTGCGGCGACCGGTGGCGACGATGGTCGCGGGGTCGGTTCCGCGAGCGAGGAGGTGCTCGACGACGAGGCGGCCGAGCTGGCCGGTTGCACCGGTGACGACGACAGACATGGGGTTCCTTTCGATGGGGTTCGCCAGGTGGAACCCGCTGTCCACGACATTACTTCCCGAAGTGCAGTACCCACTTTCAGGTAAGGTACTTTCATGACGATCAGTTCCGCGCAACCGCGGCGTCCCGGCTTCACGGACGGCGTCCTGCCGGCAGCGTGCCCGACGCGCACCGTGCTCGACCACGTCACGAGCAAGTGGGGCGTCCTCGTGCTGCTTGCGCTCTCGGACGGCACGCACCGCTGGGGTGAGCTGCGGCGAGTGGTGGAGGGCATCAGTGAGAAGATGCTCGCGCAGACGCTTCGCACGCTCGAACAGGACGGCCTCGTCGTCCGGGTCGCCTATCCCGAGATCCCGCCTCGCGTCGAGTACAGCCTCAGCGATCGCGGGCGCGCCCTCAACGAGCACCTGCTGCCGCTCATGGGCTGGATCGACGACAACGCCGACGCGATCCTCACCCGCTCGGGCGACTGAGGCGTCCCCGTCCACCGAGTCGGCCCCCTGGCTGAGGCTGACGACGTGCCGTCGCCGAGCGCGTCCTAGCCCGCACGCCCGAGCGAGGCGAGCACGTCGACGAGCGTCGCCGGGTCGCCGACGTTCCCCGGCACCACGACGTAGAGCTTCTCCTGGCCCTCCGGCGTGACGAGGCTCCACACCGAGACACCCGGAAGTACCTGCCCGAGGACGCGCGCGCGACGGGCGCCGAGACCGAGTCGTGCCACCTCTGCTGACGTGATGCCGCCCTTCGAGACGACGACCTCGACCGCGCTGCGGAGCGCCGCTGTGGCGGTCGTGAGAGCGACCATCACGCGTTCGCCGTGTTCGAGGGTGTTGTGGGCGGCGTCACGCACGCGCTCCGAGGAGATCGCCGCGAACCCCGTGTCGAGGAGGCGCCGATGCGTCGCCTCGGCGATCCTGCTGCCCGTCGCCTCGGCGTCCTGCAGCGCCTCATCCGTCGGGACGGGCAGCGCGGCGCCGAACACGGCCTCGACCGCCTCGAGCTGTCGTGTCGCGCCGACCGTGTGCGAGCCGCAGACGAGCAGGGTGCTCGTCGGTGCGGCGAGCAGTGGGTGCTCCAGGAGTCCGTCGCTCTCGACCCCGGCGATCGCGGCGGCGAGCGGCGAGGCGGAGCGTACGACGACATCGGCCCCGTCGGCCCAGGCCTCGGTGATCGCCCGGGCGATGACGCGGACGTCGTCGCCGGTCGCCGCGTCAGGCAGGAGAACCGACCCCGGTGCGGCCTCACGCAGCGCCGTGCGGAACGCCGATGCGCCCGTACGGACGTCGTCGAGGTCGAACCGTCGGGCGTCCCGGCCGGACTGCTCACGCACGTAGTCGGGGAGGAACCCGGAGCGGAACGGGAAGACGGGGTCTTCGGCGTACTCCGTCTCGTGCGCCGGGAGGATCGTGTCGCCGACGCGGACGAGGTGCATGCCGTCGACGGTCGTGCGCCCGCCCTCGGGAAACGCGGGGACGAAGACGATCACGCTGCCCTCGCCGGCGAAGACCGCCGTCTCCGGGAACACGTGGCCGCGGAGCGTCGAATCGCCTCGCAGTACCACGTGGAGGTGTTCACCGAGGCGACGGCCGGCCTCCTCGGCGTCGTCGCGCGTTCGCTCGAGCAGGGCGACGGCCTCGGCCTCGGAGACCGCCCTCGTGTTCGTGAGCAGGTAGACCGCGTCGGCGTCGCGCAGCGTCTGCTCCAGCAGTCCGGCGTCCCACTCCAGGAGGACGTCGACGCCCGACGCCGACTGCGTGCCGGTCGGATCGTCGTCGAGGATGATCGTCTTCACGCGCCGGTCTCCTGATAGGTCTCGATGACACGGGAGTCGTCGCGCGCGCCCAGCCCTGCGGCAGCGGCGGCGAGGAATCGTTCGCGGGCGGCGTCGAGGACAGGTGTCGATGCGCGGACGGCGCTCGCCGCATCGGCGACCAGCCCGGTGTCCTTGACGAAGATGTCGACCCGGCTGAGCACGGCGGCTTCGGTGCCCTCGAGCATGCGCGGCCCGCGGTCCGACAGCATCCACGAGGCAGCGGCGCCGGACTCCACGAGCGGCAGGACCTGCGCCGGGTCGAGTCCGAGTGACGAGGCGAGCGCGAGGGCCTCTGCGGCGGCTGCGATGTGGACGGCGCAGAGGTGCTGGTTGACGACCTTGATGGCCTGGCCGTCGCCGATCGCCGTCCCCACGATCTTGGCCGTGCCGAGGGCGGCGAGTGGCGCGGCGGCCGCCGCGGTGCTCGCGGGCTGGCCGGAGACGAACATCGTGAGTTCGCCGATGCTCGCTCGGGCGACCCCGCCGGTGACCGGGGCGTCGACCACGGACGCACCCGAGGCTTCGAGGCGCACCGCCTGTTCGATGACCGAGGCCGGGCCGACGGTGCTCATGACGATCCAGAGCTGTCCGGCCACCTCGGTGCGCTCCAGCGCCAGGTCGACGAGCGCAGCGAGCTGGTCGGGGGTCGCGACCATCACGACGACGACCTCGGCTCGGGGTGCGTCCGCGATCGAATCGACGGCGGGGATCTGGGCCGCTGCAGCCCGCTCGTGTGCGGCTGGGAACGGGTCGACCCCGGTCACGCCGTAGCCGGCGCCGGCCAGCTGTGTGGCCATCGGGAGGCCGATGGCGCCGATGCCGACGAAGGTGAGGGCGGTGGTTCGGGGTCGTGGCGTCGTCGCCATGGCATCCTCCAGAGATTGGTTGGACCAATCGTACGGGGTGAACGGGATGGCGACAAGCCCGACGATCGCGCGGGCTTCAGTGCGACTCGACGCCCAGGTCCAGCCAGTCCTCGAAGTGCCGGCGCATGGCGCGCCGTGAGGCCTCGGGGTCGCGTGCGGCGAGGGCGTCGACCACCGCGTAGTGCACGCTGTCGGTCGTGCGCACGCCGTCGGCGTCCGGCGACTCGACCTCGACCGCGAGCAGGCGCCTGGTCCGGATCGCCTCGCGGAGCACGTGGCTGAAGCCCTCGTGCAGGAGTCCGAGGATGGGGTTGTCGACGATCGCGTTGAGCCTGCTGTGGAAGGCCACGTCCGCATCGAGTGCTGCGTCGTGGTCGTCCGCTCGGGTGGCAGCGATCATGCGGTCGACGTCACCGCGGAGAAGGGCCACCTGTTCATCGGTGACGATCCCTGCAGCGGCCTCGGCGACGCTCTCCTCGAGGAGCCTGCGTGAGCTCGCGAACTGCTCGTCCGTGAGATACCCGAGCTGCCGCGAGATCGTGAACCAACTGCGCACGAAGGCGTCGCCCGGAGCGTCGATGTACGTGCCACGACCCTGGGTGCGATGCAGGAAGCCGAGGAGTTCGAGCACCGAGAGCTGTTCACGCAGCGCACCGCGGCTCATCTGCAGCGCCTCGCCGAGCTCCCGCTCGGGTGGGAGTCGTCTCGCCGTCGTGCCGGGCTCCGGGATCGCGAGGTCGACGAGCCTGCCCACGAGGGCCTCGAGCGGTATCGCCATGCTGCTCCCTCGATCGGTCCAACCAGCTCCGATCGTAGCTGGCGTGCCGTGGTGGTGTTCGCCTCGTGGGCACGCCGGTCGGCTACTGCCGTGCCCGACCCACTGCCTCTGCGACGAGCTTCGAGGCATGCTCGACGAGCGCCCTGGCGGCAAGCTGTCTCACTCCGGCTGAGCCGTACTGGTAGGAGCTCTTCTCGGCGAGGAGGGCGTTCAGGTGCTTTCGCGGAGCAGTGTCCGGTTGCGTCGCTTCCAGAAGGAGGGCTACGGCGTCGCTGTGGTTCCCACTGCGGGAGCATTCGCCAAGGACCACGCCGCAGATGACATCTGACGCTGCGATACCTGCGTTGACGGCATTGGAGCCTGCGACCTTCCATGACGACACATCGCTGGTTTCGACGTACATCTCTGCCGCTTCGAGAAAAATAGCTGTGAACGTGATACCTCAATGACGCACGTGATACCAACATGACTCAGGTGCACAGCTGGCTATCAGCGCGACGCAGAACGCCCGCCCCGACGGATCGGGACGGGCGTTCGGAGGTGGTGGTTAGACCGCCTGGAGGGCCTGGACGGCGCTCGTGAAGAACGCGAGGCCGTCGACGCCGGAGCGCATGGCCTCCTTCGTGTCGGGGCCGAAGCCGGGCTCGATCGCGTGCTCCGGGTGCGGCATGAGGCCCACGACGTTGCCTGCCGGGTTCGTGAGGCCGGCGATGTCGTCGAGCGAGCCGTTCGGGTTCACGCCCGCGTAGCGGAAGGCCACGAGGCCCTCGCCCTCGACCCGCTTCAGGGTCTCGGCGTCGGCGATGTACCCGCCGTCCGCGTTCTTCAGCGGGATCGTGATCTCCTGGCCCTTGGAGAACTGGTGCGTCCACGCGGTGTCGGCGTTCTCCACCGTGAGGAGCTGGTCGCGGCGGATGAACTGCTGGTGCGCGTTGCGGATCAGGCCGCCGGGCAGCAGGTGCGCCTCGACGAGCATCTGGAAGCCGTTGCAGATACCGAGGATCGGCATGCCCTTCGCGGCGGCGTCCTTCAGCTCGGTCATGATCGGTGCGACTGCGGCGATCGCACCGGCACGGAGGTAGTCGCCGTAGCTGAACCCACCGGGCAGGATGACCGCGTCGACACCCTGGAGGTCGTGGTCGCCGTGCCAGAGTGCGACTGCCTCGGCACCGGCCATGGTGACCGCGCGCTGGGCGTCGCGGTCGTCGAGCGAACCCGGGAAGGTGATGACGCCGATACGGGTCGTCATGCCTCGGAACCCTCGGGGTAGTGGATGGCCACGACGTCCTCGATCACGGCGTTCGACAGGATGTCGTCGGCGATCTGCTGGACCGTGGCGCGGGTCGCGTCGGTGATCGGGCCGTCGACCGTGAGCTCGAAGCGCTTCCCGATACGGACATCGGTGAACTTGCTCTTGCCGAGACGGGCGAGGGTGCCGGCGACGGCCTTGCCCTGCGGGTCCAGCAGTTCGGCTTTCGGCATGACTTCTACGACGATGGTCGGCACGGAGATCTCTTTCGTTGCGACGCGGCGGGGACCAGAACAGTCTAGCGGTGAGCGCACGACGCGACGCCGACGGGAATCGTCGGCGTCGCGTCGGCATCGTGGGGGTTATTCGGGCAGGGCCGCGTCCGCCTCGTTGGCGTCGCCGGCGATGCCGCGGGCCAGCGTCTTGTTGCGGAAGTAGTCCGGCCGGATCTTCGCCTGGATGAGCATGATGACGATGCCCGCCAGGATGATGATCATGCCGAGGATGAACACGAGGCCCACCCCGCCGATGTTCGAGCCGGAACCGTAGTCGGGGTTCGCGCTCTCGATGATCGTCGTGAAGAACAGCACCGCGAGGATGAGTCCGCCGACGAGCGGGGAGAAGAACTGGAAGAAGAAGTTCCGCGCGCTCGAGAACCACTGCTTCCGGAAGTACCAGACGCACGCGAACGCGGTGAGCCCGTAGTAGAAGCAGATCATCATGCCGAGCGTCGTGATCGTGTCCCACAGCACGTCCTCGGAGATGAAGCGCATGACCGCGTAGAACACCGACGCCACGACACTCGAGACGATCGTCGCGTAGCCCGGGGTGAAGAACTTCGGGTGCACCTTCGAGAACTTCGGCGACAGCGCACCGTAGTGTCCCATCGCGAGCAGGGTGCGTGCGGGGGAGACGAACGTCGACTGCAGCGAGGCCGCCGACGACGACAGCACGGCGATCGACACGAGGATCGCGAGCGGCCCGAGGATCGGCCCGGCCAGGGAGAAGAACACGTTGCCCTGGATGTCGCCGTTGCCGAGCCCGAACTCGCCGTCTCCGACACCCGCGTAGTTGATGAGCGCGACCGACAGGAAGAGGTACAGGATGACGATGATGACGACCGTCGCCGTCGCCGCCTTGCCGGGTGTCGAGCTCGACCCCTTGGTCTCCTCGCTCATCGTGAGCGTGACGTCCCAGCCCCAGAAGATGAAGATCGAGAGCGAGAGGCCGGCGGCGAAGGCGCTGAACGAGCCGACGGCGAAGGGGTTGAACCAGTCGAGCGAGATGGGCAGCGCGTCGAACGCGTCGCCACCGGCGACGTGCGCGAATGCGACGATGCCGAAGAGCACCATGACGAGCAACTGGAAGCCGACGAGCACGTACTGCAGCTTCTGCGTGGTCTGCATGTCGCGGTAGGAGATGAGCGTCGCCCCGAGCATGAACGCCAGACAGGTGATGACGTTGATGAAGGGGTTCGTCGTGAGGTTCGCGATGTCGGGGTTCTGGAAGATCTGCGACAGCATCAGATAGAAGAAGTCGACGGCGATCCCGGCGAGGTTCGACAGCACGACGATCGTCGCGGCGATGAGGCCCCAGCCGGCCATCCACCCGATCCACGGGCCGAACGCACGCGTCGCCCAGGTGAACGAGGTGCCGGAGTCCGGCATGCGGCTGTTGAGCTCGCGATACCCGAAGGCGACGAGCAGCATGGGGATGAAGCCGACGAGGAAGATCGCCGGCACGTGCGTGCCGACCTCGGCGACCGTCGGCCCGAGGGCGCCCGTCAGCGTGTAGGCCGGGGCGATGCACGAGATACCGATGACGATCGCGCCGACGAGTCCGACGGTGCCGGCGCCGAGCCCCTTCTTCGACAGCGCGCCTGTGGCGGTCGTCTCGGGGTGGGCGATGTCGCGCGGCGGCGTGGTTTCGGGAGGGGTCATGACGGGTCTCCGATCGTGAGCACCGAATCGCGGGGGACGACGATCATCGGTACGGGGAGCTCGCGCAGCATCTTGGCTGCGGTGGAGCCGAGGAAGAGGTGCTTTGGAGCGGCCAGTCGGCTGGACCCGACGAGGACGATCTCGGCGGGCTTCCAGTCGAGGGTCGCCACGGCGTCCTCGATCCGGGTGCCGCCGGCGATCTCGGTGGTGACGGTGACGTCAGCCGGAAGGTGTTCTCCGGCGTAGGCGAGGACCTCGGCGGCGTGCGCCTCGGCCCGTGCGGTCGCCTCGGGGTGTTCTGCACCCTCCGGCTGGTCGAGTGCCACGAGGGACACGAGTCGCAGTGGGATGCCAGCGTTCTTCGCGACGACGATCGCCGCGTCGAGAAGCTGGTGCGCACCCGCACGTGTGCCGATGGCGCAGGTGATGCGGCTCACTGTGCCGCCGGTGGGCTGGGCCTCGAGCAGTTCGCGGCTCCCGCTCGGTGCGAGCGCGACGGGCACGACGGCCGAGTGCAGGAGGGTCTGTGCGACGCTGCCGAGCGAGAACCGCCCGAGCAGGCCTCCGCGGGCCGCTCCGATGATGATGAGTCCGCCCTCGAGGATCCGCGACGCCTCGAGGAGCCCCTCGGCGAAGGACTCGTCGTAGACGAGGTGGGACTTGGCGGTGACGTCGGACGGCACCTCGGCGAGTGCTTCGGCGAGCCAGCCCTCGGCGGTCTCCCGCAGGAACCGCTCGTAGCCGGGGTCGGCCGGGGTGATCGTCGGGCGTTCCTCGTTGGCGAGGACGAGCACGATGTCGAGCCTGGCGCCGGTGGTCCGCGCGATCCGGATGCCGAGCGCGAGGGCGTCGCGTCCCGCCGGGGTATCGGTGTATCCAACGATGTATCTCATCTGGTGTTCGCTTTCGATCGGGTGCGAAGGTGCCGGACTGCACGGCGGTGTGCGGGTGGTTCGTTGGTGCAGGGTATCGACGGGTGGGGTACCTCGACAAGCTCGGGGACGTGTCCCGGTCCCCGAGCCTGCCGAGGGGTGGTGCGGTTACGCCTGGTGTCTGGCGATGATCGCCGCAGCGGTCGCCGCGCCCTTGCGGATCGCGCCGTCGACGTGCTGGTAGCCCTCTGCGGCGAGGTCGCTCGTCGACCAGTAGATCGGGCCGACGGGTGTCGACTGCATCGCGCCGTAGCGCGACAGCCCGCCGAGGTCGAAGCTCGCCGCGTACGCACCGCGGGTCCACTCCTCGCTGCCCCAGTCGCTCTCGTAGTACACGACGGGGGAGAGCGCCTGCTCGCCGTAGTAGTGCGACAGCGAGGTGAGGATGCGCTCGCGGCGCTCTGCGGGCGTCAGCTTGAAGACCTCGTCGGCGCGTTCGTCCGAGACGAAGCCGACGAGCGTGCCGCGCGGGTCCTCGTGGTTGGTGTTGTCGTACGCCTCGTGGACGAGCTCATAGGGGCTGAACGACGTACCGGAGAGCCCGTCCTCACGCCAGAACGGCGTCTCGTACACGGCGTGGACCTTGATGACGAGGCCGAGGGACATGTGCTGGTGCATCTGGTGGCTGAGGCGCGGCAACGGTGGCTGGAAGTCGATCCGCGTGTACAGGTTCGGTGGCACCGCGACGATGACGTACCGAGCGTTGACCGTGATGCCGTCGGCCTCGGCCGAGACACCGGCGTCCGACCACTCCAGACGCCGCACGGGCGAGGAGAGGTACACGTCGTCACCGAGGGCTGCTGCGAGCTTCAACGGCACCTGCTGGAGGCCGCCGACGACGCGCTTGTCGAGGATGAAGTCGGCTTCGACGAGGTGGGTGAAGCTGCCGGCGGAGGCGGCCATGAGGAGCGCCTGCAGGAGCGAGAAGGAGTGCGACGGTTTCGTCAGCATCGCCGCACCGATGAACAGGGCGATGTTGTCGCGAGCCTCCTGGTCGTCCGTCTGCTCGCTGAGCCACTGGCTCCAGGAGACCTGGTCGTACTCCTTTGCACGGGCGTGCGCCCACGGCTCCTCGACCCCGACCTCGGCGACGAGTTCGTCGAGGAGGACGATGAGCCGTTCCATCTCGGCGGCGGTCTCCTCGGCGACGGGGAAGATGTCCCCCGTGAAGCGCGTGCGCACGCCGTCCGCGTTGATGTAGACGCTCTCGCCCTCGCGGTAGCGCGAGTAGGTGTCGAGGCCCAGCTCGGCGAGCGTGTCGATGAGGGCGGTCTGATCGGGGGAGACCCACTGGCCGCCGATCTCGAGCATCGCGCCGTCGATGTCGTCGGTCCAGAGGCGGCCGCCGACGCGGTCGCGGGCCTCCAGGACGGCGACGGACAGGCCGGCCGCTTTCAGCTTCGTCGCGGCCGTCAGGCCCGACGCTCCGGCGCCGATGATGACGACGTCGCGTTCGATTGAGCTCATGCTGTTCTCCTGTTCGGGATGGTGCTCTTCGGGTGGTGCCGGGACTCAGACGTCGAGGCTCGACATGACGTGTTTGATACGGGTGTAGTCCTCCACGCCGTACGACGAGAGGTCCTTCCCGTAGCCGGACTTCTTGAACCCGCCGTGGGGCATCTCGGCGGCGAGGATGATGTGGGTGTTGATCCACACGCAGCCGAAGTCGAGGTCGCGGGACAGGCGGAGGGCCTGACCGTGGTCCTTCGTCCAGACGCTCGCGGCGAGGGCGAAGTCGACGTCGTTCGCGAGTTCGACGGCCTCCGCCTCGGTGCTGAACGGCTGCACGGTGAGGACCGGTCCGAAGGTCTCCTGCTGCACGCAGGCATCGGTCTGCTCCACACCGGTGATGACGGTCGGGGCGAAGAAGAAGCCCTGGTCGCCGACGCGCTTGCCGCCCGTCGCGATGGTCGCGTGTTCCGGCAGCTCGGCGATGACGCGCTCGACCTGACCGAAGTGGTTGACGTTGTTGAGGGGGCCGTAGAACGCGTCGTCGACGGGCCCGGTGACGGTTGCCTCAGCGGCGGCGACGAGCTCGGTGACGAACGCGTCGTGGATGCTCTCGTGGACGATGACCCGGGTCGCGGCCGTGCAGTCCTGGCCGCCGTTGAAGTAGCCGGCCTCGGCGACCGCGGCTGCGGTCGCGGCGAGGTCGGAACCGGGGAAGACGATGACCGGGGCTTTGCCGCCGAGTTCGAGGTGCGCCCGGTGCAGCTGCTTCGCGGCCGAGGTGGCGACGGCCTGACCGGCTCGCACCGAACCGGTGATGGCGACGAGGCCGGGCGTCGGGTGCTCGGTGAGGAGGGCGCCGGTCGATGCGTCGCCGAGGATGACGTTGAAGACACCGTCGGGGAGGATGCCGCGGGTGAGTTCCGCGAGGACGAGGGTGGACTCGGGCGTCGTGTCGCTCGGTTTGAGGACGATCGTGTTGCCGGCGGCGAGGGCCGGGCCGATCTTCCAGATCGCCATCATGAACGGGTAGTTCCAGGGGGTGACCTGGCCGACGACACCGATCGGTTCGCGGCGGACGTAGGAGGTGAAGCCCTCGACGTACTCGCCGGCCGACTTGCCTTCGAGGATGCGGGCGGCTCCGGCGAAGAATCGGATCTGGTCGGCTCCCGCGAGGACCTCCTCGGCCTTCACGGTCGCCTTCGGCTGACCGGTGTTGCGGTGCTGCGCCTCGACGAGTTCGTCGGCCGCGGCCTCGATGGCGTCGGCGAGTCGGAGGAGGGCGGTCTGCCGCTGGCCGGGGGTGGACCGGTTCCATGTCTTCGCGGCCGCCTTGGCTGCGGCATACGCGGCATCGACGTCGGCCGCGATGGAGATAGGCGAGACCGCGACGACGGCTTCGGTCGCCGGGTTCACGACCTCGAGGGTGTCACTGCCCGAGGCGTCGACGAACGCTCCGTTGATGAAGTTCTGGAGGATCGAGTCCGGCATAGCCATTCCTTTCGCAGAGATGTGTTGATTATGGCGGTTTCGATGGTCCGGCGAAACCTGCGGCGTCGATTTCAACGGTGAAATCTGCGAAATACGACGTTTTCAGTTGTTGTGATGGGAGCGGGGCCTTCGACAAGCGGTCAGGGACCGCCTGTCGAAGGGCGACCGTGGCCTACCCGATGGGCGTCATCGTGTACTTCGTGTAGAGGTACTCGTGAATGCCCTCGAGGCCGCCCTCGCGACCGATGCCGGACTGCTTGATGCCGCCGAAGGGTGCGGCGGCGTTCGAGATGACGCCGACGTTGAGGCCCATCATGCCGGTCTGCAGGCGGCCGATCATGCGCTGACCGCGAGCGAGATCCTGCGTGAACACGTACGAGACGAGGCCGTACTCGGTGTCGTTCGCGAGACGCACGGCCTCGTCCTCGTCGTCGAAGGGGACGATCGCCAGCACCGGGCCGAAGATCTCCTCGCGCAGGATGTCGGAGCCGGGTGCAACGCCCGACACGACCGTCGGCTGGAAGAACGTGCCGGGGCCGTCGATGGCAGAGCCGCCGGTGAGGACCTCCGCACCGCGCTCGACCGCGTCGCCGACGAGTGCTCCGGCCTTCGCGACCGCGCGGTCGTCGATGAGTGGCCCGATGGTGACGCCGTCCTCCGTGCCACGGCCGATCCGGAAGGAGTCGACGCGCTCGGTGACGCGCTTCGCGAACTCCGCGGCGACGTCGCGGTGCACGATGAAGCGGTTGGCGGCGGTGCAGGCCTGGCCGATGTTCCGGAACTTCGCAGCGATCGCGCCTTCGACCGCCTTGTCGAGGTCTGCGTCTTCGAACACGACGAACGGTGCGTTGCCGCCGAGTTCCATCGAGGTGCGGAGGACGTTCTTCGCCGACTGCTCGATGAGCTTCTGGCCGACGGGCGTCGAACCGGTGAAGCTCAGCTTGCGCAGGCGCGGGTCGGCGATGATCGGGCCCGAGACCGCGGACGAGGTCGACGTGGTGATCACGTTGACGACACCCTTCGGGAGGCCGGCATCCTCGAGGAGCTTCACGAAGTACAGCGTCGTGAGTGGCGTGAGTTCGGCAGGCTTCACGACGACCGTGCAGCCGGCGGCGAGGGCGGGGGCGATCTTCCGCGTCGCCATCGCGAGCGGGAAGTTCCACGGGGTGATGAGGAAGCACGGGCCGACGGGGTGCTGCGACACGGTCATCATGCCGGTGCCCTCGGGGTTCGAGCCGTAGCGGCCCGAGATGCGGACGGCCTCCTCGGAGAACCAACGGAGGAACTCGCCACCGTAGGTGACCTCGCCGTTCGCCTCGGCGAGGGGCTTGCCCATCTCGAGGGTCATGAGGAGCGCGAACTCGTCGCGGCGCTCCTGGAGGAGGTCGAACGCCGTGCGGAGGATGTTCGAGCGGGTGCGGGGTGCGGTAGCCGCCCATTCGTCCTGCACGGCGACCGCTGCGTCGAGTGCGGCCGCGCCGTCGGCGACGGATGCGTCGGCGATGGTCTTGATGACGCCACCGGTGGACGGATCGCTCACCGTGAGTGTCTTGCCGCCCGCCGCATCACGCCACTCGCCGGCGATGAACAGGCCCGACGGGACCTTGGCGAGCAGCTCGGTTTCGCGTGCATCGGTCATGGGTGGTGCTCCTTTACCGGCCCGGTCGCCGAGCCTGTTTCCCGGCCCGGTCGCCGAGCCTGTCGAGGTGAGTGTTGCAGGACTGGTGCCCCTCGACAAGCTCGGGGACCCTGGTTGTGCTCCGGTGCCCGAGCCTGACGAGGGGCGGGTGTCAGCTGGCGGCGAGCGCCTCGAGGACGACGTCGATGCCCTCCTCGAGCAGCTCCACCGGGATGGTGAGCGGCGGGAGGAAGCGGACGACGTTGCCGTAGGTGCCGCAGGTGAGCACGATGACGCCGGCGAGGTGCGAGGCCTTCGCGACCTTCGCCGTGAGGGCGGCGTCCGGCTCGCCGGTGGCGGGGTCGACGAACTCGACGGCCATCATGGCGCCCCGGCCGCGGATGTCGCCGATGCGCGGGTCGCTCGCCTGAGCCGCCGTGAAGCGGTCGACGATGTGCTGCTCGATGGTCCGGGCGGCCGCCGCGAGGTCGTCCTCCTCATACGCCTCGATGGCGGCGAGGGCTGCGACGCACGCGAGCGGGTTGCCGCCGTAGGTGCCACCGAGGCCACCGGCGTGCGGCGCGTCCATGATCTCCGCGCGGCCGGTCACCGCGGAGAGCGGCAGACCGCCGGCGATGCCCTTCGCGGTGATGATGAGGTCGGGCACGATGCCGAAGTGCTCGGACGCGAACATGGCGCCGGTGCGGGCGAAGCCCGTCTGCACCTCGTCGGCGATGAAGACGACGTCGTTCGCGCGCGCCCAGTCCAGGAGTGTCGGGAGGAAGCCGTCGGCCGGGACGATGAAGCCGCCCTCGCCCTGGATGGGCTCGATGATGATCGCGGCGAGGTTGTCGGCGCCGATCTGCTTCTCGATCTGGGTGATGGCGCGCTGTGCGGCCTCAGGGCCGGTGAGACCGCCGTCGCGGAAGGGGTAGGAGAGCGGCGCGCGGTAGACCTCGGAGGCGAACGGGCCGAAACCGCTCTTGTACGGCATCGACTTCGCCGTGAGTGCCATCGTGAGGTTCGTGCGGCCGTGGTAGGCGTGGTCGAACGCGACGACCGCCTGCTTCTTGGTGTGGCTGCGGGCGATCTTCACGGCGTTCTCGACGGCCTCGGCGCCCGAGTTGAACAGGGCGGTGCGCTTCGCGTGGTCGCCGGGGGTGAGGCGGTTGAGCGCTTCCGCCACCTCGACGTAGGAGTCGTAGGGGGTGATGGTGAAGCAGGTGTGGGTGAACTCCTGGAGCTGACGCGTGACGGCCTCGACCACGCGGGGGTTGCTGTTGCCCACCCCGGTGACGGCGATGCCGGAGCCGAGGTCGATGAGGGAGTTGCCGTCGACGTCGACGAGCACACCGCCGCCGGCACCCGCCGCGAACACCGGCATGGTCGTACCGACACCGGAGGCGACCGCCGACTGCTTGCGGGCCATGAGCTCCTGGGAGATGGGGCCGGGGATGGCCGTCACCAGGCGGCGCTCCTGCGGGAGCGAGGGCCCGCCGAGGACGGTACCGGAGTCGTCTGAGCGCTCTGCGGTCGGGGTGGCGGTGGCCGTGCTGCTGCTGCTCATCTTCGATGCTCCGTTCGGTCTGAGGGAGAGTCCTTGGGCACTTGCCGGGATCACTCGCGCGTCGTTGCAGCCATGCTAGGCAGCGCACCACCCAGCGGCACATGACAATATGTCCTGCGGCAGACGAGTCACTCGACGAAATGGCAGAATCGCGTAGAGTCAGGCCATGGCTCCATCGCTGCAGCAGCTGCTCGACCACCACGCGCTCGGCTTGAAACTCGTCGTCGCTGGAGCAGCGGGCGCGCTGGATCGGCCCGTGGAGTGGGTGTCCGGCTCCGACCTGCCCGACCCGACCCCGTTCCTCGTCGAGCAGCAGATCGTGCTCACCACCGGCACTCAGTTCGGGACGGCGGTATCGGCCACGCAGGTCCAGGCCTACGTCGCCCGACTCGCGGCTGCGGGTGTCGCCGGGATCGGCTTCGGCACCGAGGTCATCACGGCCGGGACGCCGGCGGAACTCGCGGAGGCCTGCGCGGCACACGGGGTCCCACTGTTCGAAGTGCCCTATCGGACGCCGTTCATCGCCGTCATCCGCTACGCGGCCGACCTCATCGCGGAGGCCGGAAGAGCGAAGGACGCGTGGGCGCTCGCCGCCCAACGAGCGATCGCCTTCGCGGCGCTGCGTCCGGATGCGACGTCCGCGGTCGTCAGCGAACTCGCGCGGGCGCTCGGGGCGTGGGTGGTCCTGTTCGACGCGCACTCGTCGGTCGTGGCGACCGGGGGAGCCGTCGCGGCGGGTGTCGCCGACACCGCGGCCGACCCCCTCGTGCAGCGGGTCGCCCTCGAAGCGACGCGCCTGCTGCAGCGCGGGCAGCGGTCCGGGGCGACCCTCACGAGTCGTGGTGGCACGGTGTCGTTGCAGACGCTCGGCCGGCGCGGTGACCTTCGCGGCGTCCTCGCGATCGGCGGCACCGACGGGCCGCTCGACCCCGGCTCGCAGAGCGTCGTCACCTCCGTCGTCGCCATCGCCGGACTGACGCTGGAGCAGGGCGGCGCGCTCGGTCGGGCCGGGCGATCCCTGCGGGTCGGCGTGTGGCGGTTGCTGCTCTCGGGGGAGTCGGCGGCCGCGAGGGACGTCGCGGCAGAACTCGGGACACCGTTGCCGACCGGGGCGGTGCGCGTCGGCGTGTGCTCCGCCCCGGGCGACGCGAAGGAGACCCTGCTCACCGAGCTGGAGCGTGCCGAGACACTGTCGCCTGGCGCACTCTTCGTGTCGGAGCACGACGGTCGACTCCTGCTCCTCGTGGCGGACACGGTGGAACCGGACACCGGGCCCGCCGGATCTGCGCCTGACGGTGGCGATGGAGCCGGAACGGGGGAACGCGGTGTCCTCGAGACGATCGTCCAGGCGGCCGCGGACCGGCGGATGGGACTGTCTCAGCCGATCGCGCTCACCGAACTCGCCCTCGGTGTCGACCAGGCGGTGTCCGCGCACGAGCAGGCGGTGGCGACCGGGCAGTCCATCGTGCGCTTCGGGGCGCTCGCCGCAGCGGGCATGGCGGGGTTGCTCGACCCCGTGCGCGCGGCCGCTGTGGCAGAGGAGCTGCTGCAGCCCCTCCTACGCGTCGACCGCGAGGAGGGCACGGCGCTCGTCGACAGCCTGCTCGGCTGGTTGGAGGCCAACGGGCAGTGGGATCCTGCTGCCAAGCGGCTCGGCATCCACCGGCACACCCTGCGCAACCGGATCACCCGTGTCGAGCAGCTCCTCGGTCGCACGCTCGACACCTTCGCGGCGAGGGCCGAGCTCTGGCTCGCGCTCGTGAGCCTGCGGGCGGTGCCTCCGGCCGGCTGACCGGCCCGATGCGCCGAGCGCATCCGGTCGCCGAGCGCCTCGGTCACCGAGCTTGTCGAGGTGCGGCACCTCAGTGACCGGTGGCTCGCGATTCGGCGAGGGTCCGCTCCAGCAGCGTCCGCAGCACGTCGCGATCGACGCCGGTGAGCCGTGTGAGGTACAGGCACGCCGTGCTCGCACGGTGCTTGCCGAGTGCGGCGAGGAGGTCCGGCCAGCGCTCGGCGAAGCCGGGGACGAGATAGATCGTGTGGTGCGCCGCCCCGGGAGCGAAGGCGAGGAGCGGCATGCGTCCGCTGTGACCGCTGTCGTACTGGTATCGGACCTCGCCGAACCCGATGATGCGGTCCGCCCACACGACCGGCTGCTCGCCACTGACCTCGGCGTGCAGGGCGAGGAGATCATCGACCTCCGCGCGGCGCGGCCCGGTCGCGCGATCGAGGACCTCCCCGACAGGGCGGTCCGAGGGGGACATCGCGGGTTGCTTCGTCATCGAGCCTCCTCAGCCGTGGCGTGGAGCGAGCGCAGGGCGGTGACGACGTCGTCGTGCCAGCGTCGGGAGGCGGGGAGCACCCCGCCGAAGATGGGTGTGTCGTGGGTGGCTCCGAGGTAGAGGACGCCGCTCGCATCGACGCCGTCGGCCCGCAGTGCCGCCAGGTAGGCCGCGCCGTCTCCACGGAGCGGGTCGAACTCGGCGGTGAGGATCACCGCGCGAGGGAGGCCCTCGTGCGAGCGCGCCAACAGCGGTGAGGCGTGCGGTTCCGTCGCCTGCCGCCGGTCCAGCAGGTAGGTCTTCGCGACCGATCGCAGCTCCTTGATCGCGAAGAAGCGGGGGATGCCCATCTCCCGCACCGGGCCCAGGTCGATGTGTCCGCCCGTCAGATCGGTGACCGGCACCTCCAGGAGCTGGAGGCGGATGGGGAGGCGGCCCCGCTCCCGGTTCGCGATCGTGAGCGCTGCGGCGATACTGCCGCCCGCCGAGACTCCCGACACCCCGATCCGCTCGGCGTCCACTCCGAGCGACGCGGCTTCCGCGAACAACCACTCGAGCGCGGCGTGCGCCTGCTCGAGTTGCGTCGGGTAGCGGTGCTCGGGCGCGAGCGCGTAGTCCACGGCCGCGACGATCACGTCGGCGTCAGCCGCGCGACGGCGGAAGCCCGCGTCGGTCGTCGGGTAGTCGATACCGCCGATCCGGAAGGCGCCGCCGAAGAACGCGAGCACCGCCGGAACGGGCCGGGTGTCCGCGGACGGTGGCGCCTCGGTCGGGTAGTAGAGGCGCACCCGGACGTCCGGGAACCCGGCGACCGGGATCGTGTGCTCGGTGATGTGCACCCGCGGCCCGGGCACACCGACCGTGGCGAGTTCCTTCTTGTCCCAGTTGAGCGCCGCCTTGCGATGCTGCGCGCGCGTCTTCCGCTTTCGCGGCGCAGCCGTCGTGGCCTGTGCCTTCGTCGCCTTCGACCCCGGCGTCGTCCCACCGGCCGAGGATGCGGCGGGCTTCGCCGCGGGAGGGCTCGTCGGACGGAGGACGGTCTTCGTCCGCGGGCGCAGGAAGAACGCCTTCGCCTGCTCGATCGCCGTGGAGATGAGGTACGCCCGATGCGTGCGGAGACGTTCGGCGAAGATCGGGTCGAGGGGCATTCCGCTCTCCTGCTCTCGTCGGATCGGTGGGGTGCCAGCAGTCTACGGACCCTCCGCACCGCGGCTCCACTGCCCGACACCTGACGGGCGGAGCCGGTGGACTTCCGCGTCCCTTCACCTGCCGTTCACCGAGGCGACCGGCCCCGTTCGAGTGCCACTCGTAGCGTGATCGCACGTACGGCACACAGCAGTGCCCGCGTCGAAGGCCTGGAGCATCACAGGTGGACGGGCGGGCCCACGGTCCTTCGAAAGGTACGTCCCAGCACATGAAGCTCTCCCTCACCCGCGTCGCAGCCCTCGGGGCCGCAGCCATCCTCTCGATCGGCCTCGCAGCCTGTTCGAGCGCGACTGCGAGCGACACCGGCTCAGCCACCGCCGGCACCTTCGCCGTCGACGACCAGACGCTCGTCTTCGGCGTCGTCCCCGACAGCGTCGACACGCAGACCAACTACCAGCCGCTCATGGACTACATCGCCCAGGAGACCGGCAAGAAGGTCGAATACCACGAGTCCACCGACTACGCGGCGCTCATCGAAGCAGCGGTCGCCGGCAAGATCGACGTCGCCTCGTTCTCCGGCTTCACCTATGTCACCGCCCTCAACAACGGCGCGAAGCTCACCCCGGTCTCCTCGATCATCACGGAGAAGGGCCAGGAGCCCGGCTACTACTCCGAGGCGATCGTGCCGAAGGGCTCATCGATCACGTCCATCAAGGACTTCGCCGGCAAGAAGGTCTGCTTCGTCGACCCGTCGTCGACCTCCGGCTACCTCTTCCCCAGCTACAACCTCCTGAACGCCGGCATCGACCCCGAGACGGGCGTGACCCCGGTCTTCGCGGGCAAGCACGACGTCTCGGTGACGAAGGTCGGCGAGGGCGTCGAGTGCGAGGCGGGTTTCGCTGAGGACTCCGAGGTCGAGAAGAGCGACAAGGTCGAGGTCATCGACCGCACGATGGTGCCCGGTGCCCCGATCGTCGTCTCCGACGTGCTTCCGGATGACGTCAAGGCGACGCTGACCGACGCGCTCAGCGAGGTCACGATCGACCAGATCATCGAGTCCGGTGTGAAGAGCGCCGACAGCGACGCGTTCCGCGCCACGTTCTACGGCACCTCGCCAGTCGACGACAGCTACTACGACACGATCCGCGACATCTGCAAGAAGACCAACGCGAAGCAGTGCCAGGCCTGATCTGATCAGCGCCCCTCGACAGGCTCGGGGACCGGGGACGACTCGTCGCCATCCGGTCCCCACACCTGTCGAAGGGCACCTGCACCACCAGAAACCACGACCGCCACAGGGAAGGCAGCCGACCATGAGTGTCACCGAGCAGCAGGTGCGCCGCACCGCCGACAGCGGGACCGAGTCACTCGTCCGCCTCCGAGGGGTGACGAAGCGCTTCGACCGCACCGTCGCCCTCAACCGCGTCGACCTCGACATCCGCCGCGGTGAGATCGTCGTGCTCCTCGGCCTGTCCGGGTCCGGCAAGTCGACGCTCCTGCGGCACCTCGACGGGCTCGAGCTGCCGACCTCGGGTACGGTCACCGTGCTCGGCGACGAGGTCCCGACACTCGGCCAGGGTGCGCTCCGCCGCCTCCGCGCCCGGGTCGGCTTCGTGTTCCAGCAGTTCGAGCTGGTCCCGTCGCTGACCGTCCTCGAGAACGTGCTCACCGGATCCCTCGCCGCCGTCCGCGGCCCGCGTCTCGGCATCTTCGGCTACGGCCGGACACTCAAACTGCAGGCGCTCGGTCACCTCGACCGCGTCGGCCTCCTCGAGCGCGCGTACCAGCGTGCCGACACGCTCTCCGGTGGCCAGCAGCAGCGCGTCGCGATCGCCCGCGCGCTCATGCAGGACCCGGAGATCCTCCTCGCAGACGAACCCGTCGCCTCCCTCGACCCGGAGTCGAGTGAACAGGTCATGGCACTCATCCGCGAGATCGCGATGGACCGCGGACTCACGGTCGTGTGCAGCCTCCACCAGGTCGACCTCGCGCTCTCCTGGGGTGACCGCATCGTCGGGCTGCGCCACGGTGAGGTCGTCTTGGACACCCCGACCGCCGACCTGTCGAAGACCGAGGTCATGGAGATCTACGGTCGCGTGGCGACCTCGACGCGGGAGCTGCAGGCGATCGAGGTCGAGCTCGGCACCGACGAGGTGCTCGGGGACCCGGACGACGACCTCCGCGGCATCCTCGGCATCGAGGAGCGCGTCGGTGACGACGAGCTCCCGGACGACCCGGACTGGGAGTTCGACGCCGATGACGAGGGCCGCGAACCCCGCGACAGTCGCAGCACGCGCGACACCGGTCGCTCCGGCGGACTCCGCTGATGGTCGTCACCGCACCCGGCACGAAGCCGAGACTCGACGACAGGAGGCCGGCGCTCTCCGGCCCGATCCCGATCGGGCGCTTCCGCCCGCAGACGATGGCCGCCGTCCTCACCCTGCTGGCGTTGCTGGTCTTCTCGGTGTACTCGCTCGTCGAGGTCGGCATCTCGATCCCGAACATGATCGCGAGCTGGGACAACGCGGTCAACTTCGCCGGTCGGGTCGGCATGGTCACCTTCCCGCCGATGGACGAGCTGCTGTCACTGACGGCGCTCACCCTCGGCATCGTGATCACCGGAACGGTGCTCGCAGCGGTCCTCTCGATCCCGGTCGCCTACATCGCTGCGGCGAACACGACGCCGGGCCCCGGCTGGCGTGCGCTCGGTCGTTTCCTCGGCGTGCTGAGCCGTGCTGTGCCGGACGTCGTGATCGCGATGATCCTGGTCCTCATGTTCTCGCTCGGCTCACTGCCGGGCATCATCGCGATCGGCCTGCACTCGATCGGCATGATCTCGAAGTTGTTCGCCGACGCGATCGAGCAGGTCGACGAGGGTCCGCGACTCGCGATCCGTGCTGCCGGCGGCTCGCGGCTGCAGGAGTTCACCTCCGGAGTGCTGCCGCAGGTGCTGCCGTCCTGGGTCGCGACCGTCCTGCACCGCGGCGACATCAACCTCCGCGGTTCGGTCCTGCTCGGTTACGTGGGCGTCCTCGGGCTCGGCCGGGAGCTGTCGTTGGCGTTCAAGTCGCTCGACTACTCGCTGGGCGTCGGGCTCGCCCTCGTCATCTTCGCGCTGTGCGTCGTGATGGAGATCGTCTCGAGCACCGTCCGAACGGTCATGCTCGGTGTGCAGCCGACGGGCCGCGGACTCGGTGACCTCGTGGTGCGGCGGGCGAGCGCCCTGCGTTCGGGCTCCGCTCGGGAGGGGGCGGACACGACGGCCCGCACACTGCCCTCCGCGACGCTGCCGGCCGCCGAGCGCATCTCGGCCGCTGCCCGGCGGCCGTGGACCGCAGCCCGAGTTCGCAACACCCTGGGTGCGTGGGCGGCGGTCGCCGTGGTCCTCTGGGCACTCGTCGCCTCGAACATCCAGTGGGGCGATCTGATCACCTTCTGGGCGAAGGCCCCCGACGTGCTCGTCCGCCTGTGGCCACCGTCCTTCGGTCTGCGCACCTCCGAGCAGATGTTCGACGCGATGTTCGAGACGATCGCCATCGCGTTCGCCGCAACGCTCATCGCCCTCGTCTGCTCGATCGTCATCGGCTCGTTCGCGGCGCGCAACGTCGCCCCGACCCGCGGCGTCCGCACGGGAGCCCGCTTCGCGCTCGTCGGCATCCGCGGCATCCCCGAGCTGATCCTCGCGATCCTGCTCATCGTCGTCACCGGACTCGGCCCGCAGGCCGGGACGCTCGCCCTCGGCATCTGCGGCATCGGTCTGCTCGGCAAGCTCATCGCCGACTCCTTCGAGGAGGTCTCGCGCGGACCGGAGCGTGCGCTCACCGCGGTCGGTGCCACGCGTCTGCAGGTGTACACCTCAGCGACCCTGCCGCAGGGCTCACGAGCCCTCATCGGCCACACCTTCTACACGCTCGACACGAACATCCGTGCGGCGACCATGCTCGGCATCGTCGGCGGCGGTGGCATCGGGTACTACCTGATCCAGGCCGACCAGGGCGGCAATTACGACCAGGTGACGGCGATCGTGCTGATGATCCTCGCGGTCGTGCTCATCGTCGAGGGCGTCGCGATGTGGATGCGGCGGGTGTTCCGATGACGGGCGGACCGCTCAGCAGGCGGAACGGGCTCGACGTCAGCGGCCTCGGGTCGGCGGCGGACCGCGCGGATGTCGTCGTGGTCGGGGCCGGCATCGTCGGCCTGTCAGCCGCGCTCGCCGCCGTGGACGCAGGGGCGGAGGTGATCGTCGTCGACCGCTCCGCCGAAGCGCAGGGCGCGTCGATCCGCAACTTCGGACATCTTGCGGCGACTCCGCAGGCCGGCCTCGCCGCTCGGCTCGCGAACCGTTCATCGGAGATCTGGCAGCGGCTCGAACAGGACGCGGGGCTCTGGCTCAGGCGCTCGGGCACGCACGTCGTGGCGCGTCAGACCGATGAGATGCGGGTCCTCGAGGACTTCGCCCAGGCGCGTGCGGCGGCGGGGGCCCCGGACGACGTCCGACTGTTCGACGCTGCCGAATTCCTGCAGCGGGTCCCCGTCGCCGCCGCCGGAGTGCTCGGCGGTGCATGGTTGCCGCGAGACCTCCAGACGAACCCGCGCCAAGCGACCGCCGCGATCACGGCATATCTGCAGCGCCGCGGGGTGCAGTTCCGTCTCCGCACCGCCGTCACCGGGCTCCGGAGCGGATTCGTCGACACGAGCCGCGGTGTGATCGCCGCCGACCTCACCGTCGTCGCCGTGAACCACGACATCGACCAACTGCTCCCGGAGGTCGCCGAACGTGCCGAGGTGCGACGCTGCGCCCTCGACATGCTGCGAGTCCGCGCTCATCTGCCGCGCCCGCTCGACGCGCCGCTCCTCACCGGCTGGTCGCTCCTCCGCTACGCCGGTTTCGCGGCGTCGCCCGCCATTCCGGCCGTTCGGGAGCGTCTGCACCACGAGCACCCCGGGCTCGCCTCGCTCGACGTCAACCTCATGGTGACGCAGCTCCCGGACGGTTCGCTCATCCTCGGAGACACGCACAGCCGGGGCGATGCCGTGCCACCCTTCCAACCCGAGCACGCGTTCGACGAACTGCTGCGCGCCGGTCGCGACCTCTTCGGTACGCCGATCGACGTGCTCGAGCGCTGGCAGGGCGTATACGCGACGGCGCCGGAGGAGCTGCTGATCGATGAGCCGACGCCGGGGGTGCGTGTCGTCGCCGCCACCACGGGCATCGGCATGACCACCGGACCCGCGCTCGGCGAGCTCGCGGTCGCCCAGCACCTCGGCCCCACCTTCTCCCCGGCACCGCCGGCCCTCGTCCGCGCAGCACCAGCCCCCCTGCAGAAAGGCTCATCGTGACCAACACCGACCGCACGCGACAGCACGACACCGGAGCGGCCGAGGTCGACGGCCTCGACGTCGCCGACCTCGAACTCGACCTCGACACCGATCTCGACGACCTCGACGAGGCGTTCGACGACCACGAGGACGACCTGCTCCTCGAACTCGTCGTCCTCGACCTCGCCGGGACGACCGTCGCAGACGACGGCGTCGTCGAGGACGCGTTCCGTTCCGCCGCCGGCACGATCGGCATCGACACCGAGGATGCCCTCGGTGCTGCGATCGAGCTCGTCCGCGACACGATGGGCCAGTCGAAGCTCGACGTCTTCCTCATGCTGACCGGTGGCGACGAAGCCCGGGCGCAGGCCGGGAACGCAGCCTTCGAGGCCGCGTACGAGCGCCTGATCACGGAGGGTCGGGTCGAGGCGATCGCCGGAGCGGAGGAGACCGTGCGACTCCTCCTCGAGCTCGACATCCGTGTCGTGTTCACCACCGGTTTCGCGCCGGCGACGCGTGACGCGCTGCTCGACAGCCTCGGCTGGTCCGATCTCGCCGACGATGCGCTGTCACCGGCCGACGCCGGCCGTGGCCGTCCGTTCCCCGACCTGCCGCTCACCGCCCTCATCCGGACGGGTGCGAGTGCGGTCGACACCATGGTGGTCGTCGGGGACACCGCGAGTGACATGCTCTCGGGTGTCAGCGCCGGAGCCGGACTCGTGGTCGGTGTGCTGACGGGTGCGCACGACGAGGAGACGCTGCTCGCCGCGGGCGCCGACGAGATCATCGCGAGCATCGCCGAGCTGCCTGCGCTCCTCGGCCTCGACTGAACGGCCATCGGGGGAATCATGCACAGCACGCTCACCGCGCATGCGGGCAACGACGTCTTCATCAGGCCGTCGCCGGTCGCCATGGTCTGGCAGGGGCCGGGGCACCCTCACCAGGCGATGGCGGTCCCCGGCGTGACGCTCGGACCCGGTGACGTCCTCGTCGAGGTGGAGCTGGCGACGGTGTGCGGCTCCGACGTGCACACCGTGCTCGGCCACCGTGACGCGGCGACGCCGCTGGTGCTCGGCCACGAGCAGGTGGGTCGCGTCGTCGCGGTGGGCGGACCGGTGACGGCTGTCGACGGCACCGTCCTCGTCGCGGGGATGCGCGTCGTGTGGTCGGTCATCGTGAGTTGCGGCGCCTGCGACCGGTGCGCCGCCGGGCTCGAGCAGAAGTGCCGACGACTCGCGAAGTACGGTCACGACCGCGTGCACCGCGGGTGGGAGTTGAGCGGCGGCTTCGCGACGCACGTCGAGCTCCTGGCCGGCACCGCGATCGTCATCGTGGGGGAGACGCCGCCCGCTGCTGTGTTCGCGCCGGCATCGTGCGCGACGGCCACCGCGATCGCCGCGCTCGACGCCGCCGGCACCGAGCTTGCCGGTGCGGCCGTCTTCGTCACCGGGGCCGGCATGCTCGGACTCTCCGTCACGGCGATTGCGACCGACGCGGGAGCACGGGTCGTCGTGAGCGACCCGGATCCAGCCAGACGGCAGCTCGCCGGGCGGTTCGGCGCGGTCGCGACCGTGGATCCCGCCCTCGGTGCAACCGAGCAGATCGAGGCCGCGCACACGGCTGTGGGCGTCGCGGGGTTCGCGCTCGCCATCGAGATGTGCGGCAACGCCCAGGCCGTCGAGGCGACCATCTCCTCGCTCGCGATCGGTGGCACGGCGGTCCTGGTCGGGAGTGTGTCTCCCGGGGCGCCGCTCGGCATCGACGCCGAGCAGATCGTGCGCCGACTGCTCACGGTGCGCGGCGCCCACAACTACCGTCCGCGCGATCTGGCGCGAGCAGTCGACTTCCTCACCAGCGCCTGGCGCCGGTACCCGTTCGCCGAGCTCGTCGGCCCGGAGTTCCGTCTCGCCGACGTCGACGAGGCACTCGTCGCGGCGGCTTCCGGGGCGTTTCCCCGCGTGGGCGTGCGTCCCTGACCCGTCCCGGGAGACCGCCGTCAGCGATCAGACGGTGACACGGGCGAGCAGCCAGGCGTACGGGTCGATGGGTGTCGTGCCGCCGTCCAGGATCTCCAGATGCAGATGGGGGCCGGTGCTCTGGCCGGTCGAGCCGACGCTGCCGATGACCTGGCCGACGGAGACGACGTCGCCGGGGGCCACCCGGAGCGAGCCGAACTGCAGGTGTGCTGAGACGCTGCTGACCGAGTCGCCGCCGACGAGGTGGTCGATGACGACGTGCACGCCGAGGCCGCTGTCACTCTCCTGCGCCACCCGGACGACACCCGCGGCGATCGCGCGGACATCCGTTCCGGCGCCAGGGGCCAGGTCGAGGCCCTTGTGGAAGGTCGAGCAGCCGGAGCACGGTGCCGAGCGGGGACCGAAGTCGTCGGTGATCGGTACGCCGGTGACGAACGGCCACTGGACCTCGGAGGCGAGGTTGTTGACGAAGGTCGCGGCGGTCTGTCGGGGAGCCGACGCGGACAGCAGCGCGACCTCCTCGGCGGACGTCGCCGAATAGCCGGCCCGCTCGATCTGGGCACCGTTCGTGCCTGCCACGATGAGCGGTTGCGCGGTCGGACGGGGGTCCTGCCGGGGGCCGCTCTGCCCGGCATCGGCCGGGGCGAGCGCCGTCAGAACGGAAGGGAGGACGAGCGTCGCCGCGAGGACTGCGGTGAGTCCGCGGAGGAGGTCGGATCGGCGCGGACGTCGGGGGCGCCACGGCTGTCGCCGACGGCTCTTGATCTCGTGGGCCTCCTGCTTCTCCCTGGCCGCGCGAGCGGCGCGACGGGTCAGCGGCACGGTCGTCGCGGTCGTGTCGGCCATGGTGCTCCAAGCGTGTTCGGCGACATCGGGTCGTCGCCGGTCCGGGGCGTCCGAGCCGGGCTGCTCGGATCCGTGACCCTCGTGGAGTCACACTGATATATTACATTCTCACGGAGTGGTGGGGCTGAAAGAGACCTGTGAAACGCGCGCCCGACGACGCCTCGGAGCGGTGAGGCGAGATGACCCCCGTGCTGGCGGAACATGCACGAGGAGGGTGGCGCGGAATCGTCGCCGACCCCTGCGTCCCGACATCGGCGCGGCGACACCCCTTCGAGCGCCCCCAGAACGGGGGCCAGCACGCCGGGAACCCCGCGGAATCGAGGCGATCTGGCGAAGGAATTTCCGCCGAAACACCCTCCTTGTGGGATATCCTCGGGCCATGACGGTCACGACTCGCCACCCAGGTGTGGTCCGTGTGGGTGGCCGCCTCATGGTCGTCGATCCGTTCGCCGACCGAGGCACGCTCACCGAGGGGCAACAGCGCGTGCTTCGGCTGCGTCGCAGGATCACCATCCTGCTCGGCGGCTTCCTGCTCGTCGCCGGATTCATCGCCGGCGCGCTGATCGGCGTGCTCGTCGAGTGGGCGCTCGGTCGCGTGAAGTCCCCCGGCGTCTCGCTGCCCGGCCTCGACGCCGACTGGGTGCCCGGTTTCGACGTCGTCGGCTCGGTCGTCGGCGTCATCGCAGCTGTGGTCTTCCTGCTCGTGTCGGCCGAGCGACGGAAACGTCGCCGCAGTCTCGACGGAGGCCACCAGCCGTCGCGCTGGATCGACCCGTTGAACGACCACTTGGTCGGGCTGAGCGACGACGTGTCGTGGACGTCGCTCTGGACGCTCACGCGCATGTATGCCGCCGCTGAGCGTGCCCAGCGTGAACTCGTGCAGCTGAGCGCCGCGAGGGGTGCGGTGGGTGACGAGGACGAGTGCGATCTCGCGGAGGCCCGCTTCGCGGCAGCCGATGCTCGGGAGGGTCTCGAGAAGACTGCCCAGATCATGGGTATCCGGGTGCCGGAAGGGCCGCTGCCGGATGCGCAGGCGATCCTCGCGGGAACTGCGCGTCAGCGCGCCAAGCGTCGGTCCCTCTGACGCGCCGCGTCGTTTACGACGCGGCGTCGCCGTGCCCGACCTCAGCTGGTGAGGCGTTCGAGCAGTTCGCGATACCGCGCCGCAGTCTGCGTCACGATCTCGGACGGCAGCGTCGGTGGAGCGGGCGTCGCGTCGTCGGCCTGATCCCAGTTGCGTGCAAGCCAGTCGCGGACGATCTGCTTGTCGAAGCTCGCCATGCGCTCCGCGTCGCTGCCCCCTGTGAGGTAGACGTCGCGGTCCCAATACCTGCTGGAGTCTGAGGTCAGGACCTCGTCACCGAGCGTGATGACGCCCGTCGCGGGGTTCCGACCGAACTCGAACTTCGTGTCGGCGAGGATCACGCCGTGGCGCTCCGCGGTGGCGGAGGCCGTGGCGTAGATGCTCAGCGAGAGGTCTTTCAAGGCGACGGCGTCGTCCTCGCCGATGAGCTCCATCATGCGGCCGAAGGAGATGTTCTCGTCGTGCTCGCCGAGTGGTGCCTTGTAAGCGGGGGTGAAGAGCGGCTCGGGGAGGCGGTCGCCGTCGCGGAGGCCTGCGGGCAGCGGGATGCCGCACACGGTGCGGTTCGCGACGTACTCCTTCCAGCCGGAGCCCGTGAGGTAGCCGCGCACGACGCATTCGACGGGGAACATGTCGAGCTTCCGGACGAGCATCGCGCGACCGGCGAACTCGGCGGGGATGCTCTCGACGACAGTGCCGGTCGCGTCGAGTTCGTGGTCGGGGATCAGGTGGTTCGGAACGTCGCGGAGTTGGTCGAACCACCAGAGGCTGAGGCTCGTGAGCAGTTCACCTTTGCCGGGGATGCCGGGTTCGAGCACGTGGTCGAAGGCGCTCACCCGGTCGCTCGCGACGACGAGGAGGCGGTCGTCCGGTCCGGTGGTCGGCTCGTACAGGTCGCGGACCTTGCCCGAGTAGACGTGGTTCCAGGCGTTGGTCTCCGTGGGTGCGTTCACCGCACCATTATCGTCCATTCTCGGCTTGCGTCCGATGCTCCCGGGGCGTATATTCCATGTGGAATAGTTCGCATGGAGTGAGTGGAGGATGCATGAAACGGGTCAAGCCGCTCGGCATGCTCGGCATCGCCGCACTCGGCTACCTCGCCGAGCGTCCCATGCACCCGTACGAGATGTACCAGCTCGCGCTCCACCGCCAGGAGGACCGCGTCGTCAAGGTGAGCCCCGGGTCGCTCTACCGGGCCGTCTACGGGCTCGAGGCCGAGGGGCTGGTACGTGCCTCCGGTACCGACCGCGAGGGCGCACGGCCCGAACGGACCACCTTCGAGATCACCGACTCCGGCAGGCACCGACTCGGCGAACGACTCCGTGAACTCCTCAGTACCCCCTCCGATGAGTACCCCGAACTGGGCCTCGCCCTGTCCGAGGCCCACGAACTCGGTGCCGAGGAGGTGCGGCTGCTCCTCGAAACCCGCATCCTTCGCCAGCGAGCCGAACTCGCCGACATCGACCGCCGCATGACGTGGGCGATCGACCGCGAGATCCCGCGCGTGTACTGGATCAACGTCCCGTACACGGCCGACATGCTCCGCGCCGAGATCGCTCACCTCGAGTCCCTCGTCGACGAGATCACCAGTGGAACGCTCGCCTGGCATGTGCCGGGCACCAGGGCTCCGCTCCACGAGCAGGCCGCGACTCCACCGGCACCGACCGTCGTCTCCTCCAGCTGAACCACCAGCCTGACCCACCAGCCTGACCCACGAGGACGTCGCGCCTGTCGCTGAGGGCCCGTCGTCCGCCCGCCTCCGCGACCGCCGTCGCGCTCCACCCCACGTTCAGAAAGGACATCATGTCCGCCACCACCCCGCCGCCACCCACCGGCGCCCCGGCATCCCAGAGCGCTCCGACGCCCGAGAAGGGCGCTGTGCGGCCCTGGCCCGCGCTCTGGTCGCTCGTCATCGGCTTCTTCATGATCCTCATCGACACGACCATCGTGTCGGTGGCCAACCCTGCGATCATGCGGGGCCTCGACACCGACATCAACAACGTCATCTGGGTCACGAGCGCCTACCTGCTCGCCTACGCGGTGCCGTTGCTCATCACCGGCCGCCTCGGCGACCGCTTCGGTCCGAAGAACCTCTACCTCATCGGGCTCGTGATCTTCACGCTCGCCTCCCTCTGGTGCGGGCTCTCGGGCACGATCGAGATGCTCATCGTCGCTCGCGTCGTGCAGGGCATCGGCGCCGCCCTGATGACGCCGCAGACCATGGCCGTCATCACCCGTATCTTCCCGCCGGACCGCCGCGGCGCAGCGATGGGGCTCTGGGGCGCGACTGCTGGCGTCGCGACCCTCGTCGGCCCGATCCTCGGTGGCGTGCTCGTCGACGGCTTCGGGTGGGAGTGGATCTTCTTCATCAACGTGCCCATCGGCATCGTCGGGTTCATCATGGTCGTCCGGAACGTCCCGTCCCTCGCCACGCACCCGCACCGCTTCGACATCCTCGGCGTCGTGCTGAGCGGCGTCGGGATGTTCCTGCTCGTGTTCGGCATCCAGGAGGGGCAGAGCTACGACTGGGGCACCATCACCGGACCCGTCACGGTCTGGGGGCTCATCATCGCCGGAATCGTGGTGCTCGCGCTCTTCGTCGTCTGGCAGGCCGTCACGAAGAGCGAACCGCTCCTGCCTCTGGCGCTGTTCCGCGACCGCAACTTCTCGGTCGGCAACCTCGCGATCTCCACGATCGGCTTCACCATCACGAGCATGTCGCTGCCGCTCGTGTTCTTCTACCAGACCGTGCGCGGGCTCACCCCGACGCAGTCGGCCCTCATGCTCGTCCCCATGGCCGTGCTGTCCGCAGCGCTCGCGCCGGTCGTGGGCCGCGCGATCGACCGGGTCAACCCGAAGTGGTTCGCGCTCGCCGGACTCGTCCTGCTGTCGGCCTCACTCGGGTGGTACTCGATCCTCCTCACGCCGGATCAGCCGATCCTCATGCTGCTCCTGCCGAGCGCCGTGCTCGGCCTCGCGAACGGCTTCATGTGGGGGCCTGTCTCCAACCTCACCACTCGCGGGCTTCCCCAGCACCAGGCTGGAGCCGGATCGGGCGTGTTCAACACGACGCGCCAGATCGGCGCAGTGCTCGGCAGTGCGGCGATCGCCGCACTCATCCAGTCGCGTCTCGCAGCGGAGCTCCCGGCCGCTCCCGGCGGTGCGAGTGCGGGTGTCAGCGAGGTGACGGGTGGAGAGCTGCCCGAGTTCCTCCACGCGGGCTTCACCACGGCGATGTCGCAGTCGCTGCTGCTCCCGGCTGCGCTCGCGCTCGTCGGCGCCGTGATCGTGCTGTTCTTCCAGAAGCCGAAGGCGGCAGCCTGGGCGTCCCCGGAGACGCGTCAGAGCCAGACGGCCGCCTGACGCGACAGCAGGAGAACCGCGCGAGGGCGGGACGCTTCTTCGGAACGCGTCCTGCCCTCGCGCGGTTCTCCTGCGCTCAGCGGTCCGTCAGCGCGCTGGGAAGAACGGGTTGATCGCAGCGCAGAACGATGCCGGTGCTTCGACCCACGGGTAGTGGCCGCAGTCGTCGAGCACGACCGCCTGCCCGAGCGGGAACCGCTTCGCGAGGGCGACGACGGGAGCGAGGCCGGTCAGCCCGTCCTCCGCGCCGGCGATGACGAGGACCGGCGCGGACAGCGTGCGCAGTGCATCCCTGATGTCCTCGACCTCGTCGGTCGACGGCGTGTGCACGAAGCCGTCTTGGGCGTTCGGGTACCAGTCGCCGAGCGCCTCGTGTTCGCGCGCGGTGTCGTTCCACTCCGCCCAGCTGATCGGCGCGACGAAGGGGAACTGCAGGTTGCCCGACGCCGAGTCCGGCGCGGCGAGCAACTTCGGTAGCGCCTCGAGGAAGGCCGGGTACCACTCGTCCGCCGCGTGCCTGGCGATGATCTCGGCGGTGTCGTCGTCGGCGTCCACGAGCCAGGTGGCCGGCGGGGTGATGAGACACAGCCGGTCGAGCCGATCTGGATGGCGGGCGGCGTAGCTGATCGCCACGCGCGTGCCCGCGGAGTGCGCCAGCAGTTCGATGCGCTCGGCCTCGAGATGACGCCGCAGCGCTTCGACGTCGTCGGCGAGGGCGGGCCAGGCGGCGGCTCGGGCTCCTGCCGCCGTGTCCGGGCCGTCCTCCGAATCGCCCACGCCTCGCTGATGGAGCACGACGAGCCGTCGCCGCGCGCTCAGACCGGCGAGGTCGCCGAGGTATCTGGGATGCCTGGCTGGACCGCCGCCCAGCACGACGAGTGTCGGCAGCGCGTCGGAGCCGTACACGTCCGCCCGCAGGCGGGTGCCGTCGTGACTGGTGAAGACGAGTACGCCGGACCGCTCGGGAACGGTGTCCATCCGTCGTTCAGCTGACGCGGGCAGCGATGTCGGTGCGGTACTGGCCGCCCTCGAGCTCGATGCGCGACAGGGCTTCGTACGCGCGGCTGCGAGCCTCGGCGAAGGTGGTGCCGAGGGCGACGACGTTGAGCACCCGACCGCCGGTGGCGACGAGGCCGCCGTCGACGTCGGCTGTGGCTGCGTGGACGACGTGCACGCCTTCCACGGCGACCGCGGCGTCGAGGCCCGTGATCGACCGTCCGGTGACCGGGGTCTCCGGGTAGTTCTGGCTTGCGAGGACGACGGTCACCGCACTCGCCTCCGCGAAGGCCGGACGCGGCTGCTGGGCGAGGGTGCCGGTGGCGGAGCCGTACAGCAGCGCGGACAGCGGCGTGAGGAGGCGGGGGAGGACGACCTGCGTCTCCGGGTCGCCGAACCGGGCGTTGAACTCGATGACGCGGATACCGCGCTCGGTGAGGATGAGACCGGCGTAGAGCAGCCCTTGGAACGGGTTGCCCTCAGACGCCAGCTGTCGGACGACCGGGATCGCGACCGTTTCGAGGACCTCGTCGACGAACGCCGTCTCGCTGCCGAACCCGTTGTCGAGCCAGGGGAGCGGCGAGTACGCCCCCATACCGCCGGTGTTCGGGCCGGCGTCGCCGTCGAGGAGACGCTTGTAGTCCTGAGCGGGTGCGAGGGGGAGCACCGTCTCTCCGTCGGTGATGAAGAAGAGGGAGACCTCCTGACCGGCGAGGAACTCCTCGATGAGGACACCGCCGTAGCCGAGCCAGTAGCTCGCGTGCCCGATGGCCGCCTCGCGGTCGGGTGTCACGAGCACACCCTTGCCTGCGGCCAAGCCGTCGGCCTTGACGACGTACGGGGCACCGAACTCGTCGAGCGCGGCCACGGCTGCATCGAGGTCCTCGGCACGGACGGCGCGACCCGTCGGGACACCTGCCTCGTCCATGATGCGCTTGGCGAACGACTTCGAGCCCTCGAGGGCGGCCGCCGAGCGGTTCGGGCCGAACACCGGGATGCCCGCTGCGCGGAGCTTGTCCGCGACGCCGGCGACGAGTGGTGCCTCCGGTCCGATGACGACGAGGTCGACCGCCTCGTCGCGGGCGAAGTCGCGCACGATCGAGGGGTTCTCCTGGTCGAGACCGACCACGGTGACCTCGCCGGCGATGCCGGCGTTGCCGGGCGCGGCGATGATGTGGTGCCCGGCCTCCTCGGAGAGGAGAGCCTTGATGATGGCGTGCTCGCGGGCACCGGAACCGAGGACGAGGATCTTCACGTCGTCTAGCTTAAGGTGCATCGGCCGGGCACGGATCGCGGATGTCGTCGCGTCCGCCTCGCACCGCCGTACTAGCCTCGGTGTCATGGCCAGACCCCGGATCACGGATGCTGTGGGACGCGCAGCCCTCGCTCAGGCGCTCGGTGAGACCCCGGCGTCGCGCACCGAGACGGCGACCGCTGTGCGCTACCTCCTCGAGCTGCTCGTCGAGCGCGCTCCGGGCAACACCGTGGAGGTGCGGGTGCCGCCGTTCGGTGCCGTGCAGTGCATCGAGGGGCCGCGCCACACCCGGGGGACGCCGCCGAACGTCATCGAGATGGATGCGGCGACGTGGCTCGCCCTCGCCTCCGGGCGCATCGACTGGGACGCCGCGATGGCCGGTGGCACCGTGCACGCCTCGGGGCAGCGCGCCGACCTGACGGGGCTCGTGCCCCTGCTGCTGCCCCGCTGACCGGCGCCCGCCCGCCGGCGATCAGGCGTGGTGCAGCACCCTCCGGGTACATTGGTGCCGTGACCTCCAGCAACGAGACCTCAGCCGCGCAGTCGCCCGACACCCCGGAGGAGACGACGCTCGACGCGACGATCGTCATCCCGACCTACAACGGCGAGATGTACCTCGAGCAGATCCTGACGGCGATCGAGGGTCAGGACTACGACGGCACCTTCGAGACGCTCGTCATCGACTCCGGTTCGACCGATCGCACCCTCGACATCGTCGCAGCGCACCCGGAGGTCCGCCTCCACGTCATCCCGAACAGCGAGTTCGGTCACGGTCGCACGAGGCAGCTCGCAGCGAGGCTCGCCCGCGGCAAGTACGTCGCCTACCTGACGCACGACGCCATCCCCGGTGACTCCCGTTGGCTGCACGAGATCACCGCGCCGCTCGACCCGGACGGCATGGACGTCGTCGCGGTCATGGGCAAGCAGATCGCGCGTCCCACCTGCTTCCCGTTGCTGAAGTACGAGATCCACGACGTCTTCCGCAACTTCGGCCCCGACTTCGGCACGACCGTGTTCGCGAACGACGGCTTCGCGGACGGCGACGGTGGCCTGCTCGACGCGCTCGCGTTCTACTCCGACGTCAACTCGGCCACCCGTCGTGAGCTGCTGCTCGGCGACATCCCCTACCGGGACCTCCCGTACTCGGAGGACATGGCGTTCGGGGCGGACATCATCGCGGCAGGCCTCCGCAAGGCGTACGCCCCCCGTGGCTGGGTCGTCCACTCCAACGACCTCACGCGCGACGAGTACCGCAAGCGCATCTTCGACGAGACGACGGCCCTGCGTCGCATCGGCAAGCCCGTCGCCCGGCTCCGGCGCTCCCGACAGATCGCGTACACGGCCGTCGGTGCCCTGCGCGACGCGAAGCGCATCGTCCGAGACCGGCAGTACGGATGGAAACGACGCGCCTACTGGTTCGTCGTGAACCCCACATATCACGCGGCGAAGTGGAGCAGCTACTACGTCGCGTCCCGTGTCGACCTGAACGACGAGGCCGCCATGCGGGCAGGGTCCTTGGAACACAGCCGCAAGTAGTGCCGGCGGCAGAGCTCCTCCCTCTGCCCGTGGCGAAACGGTCTGGTGTTCCTCAGCCGGGTGGGCTGTGATGGACGCATGAGCACGAACAGGGTCCTGGTCCTCGGCGGCACTGAGTTCGTCGGCCGCGCGGTCGTCGATGAAGCGGTCGCTGCAGGCTGGGAGGTGACCGTCTTCAACCGTGGGACGAGTCGCGCGGCGCCCGCAGGCGGCGTGCGCGTGCTGCACGGCGACCGCACGCTTCCCGGCGGCCTGGACGCGCTGCGGGTGGGGACGTGGGACGTCGTCGTCGACACCTGGTCGTGGGCGCCGACGGCCGTGCGCGAGACCGCCGTGCTGCTGGCCGACCGCGTCGCTCGCTACGTGTACGTCTCGAGTCGTTCCGTCTACCGCTACCCGACGGCGGCGGGTGCCGCCGAGGACGCGGGACTCGTCGACGGTGCGGCGACGGATCGGGTCTTCGACGACTACGCGCGCGCCAAGCGCGGCGGCGAGCTCGCGGCGATCGAGGGCTTCGGCGACCGGGCCGTGCTCGCCCGTGCGGGGCTCATCCTCGGCCCGCACGAGAACATCGGCCGGCTCCCGTGGTGGCTCGGCCGGATCGCCGAGGGCGGCGAAGTGCTCGCACCCGGTGCGGCGACGGATCCCATCCAGTACATCGACGCGCGCGATCTCGCCGCGTTCCTCCTCACCGCGGGTTCGATCGGCGCGAGCGGTCCGTTCAACGTCGTCGGCGAGCGCGGCGCCGTCTCGCTGGGAGACCTGCTCGAGGCGTGCATCGCCGCCACTGGCTCGGATGCCACCCTGCGCTGGATCGACCAGGACCGGGTCCTCGCCGCCGGGGTCGAACCGTGGACGCAGTTGCCGGTGTGGCTGCCGACCGGTGAGGCCGCCGACGCGATGCATCACGGCGACGTCTCGCGGGCGATCGACGCCGGCCTGCAGCGGCGGTCGGTGACCGAGACGGTCGCCGACACCTGGAGCTGGTTGCAGTCGATCGGCGGCGTCGCCCCGCAGCGTGCGGATCGGCCGGCCCTCGGCCTCGACCGCGACGTCGAACGGGCGCTCCTCGCCGGGAGCTGAGTCCCCGGCGTCAGCCGACGGTGCGCAGCAGAGCCAGCCGACTCCGGGTGCGGAACGCGTCGCGGGCGAAGCCCCCGCGGCCGAGCGTCTCCGCCGTCATGAACGTCTCACGGTCGGTCGCGGCGATGACGTGCAGCTCGACATCGAGGTCGCACAGCGCGTCGATCAGGTGCACGAAGCGTGCGCGCGCCTCGCGGGTGAGATGCTCGGGCGCAGGAAGGGCGTCGAGCACCCAGCGGTCGTACTCGGCCGCCCAGGCCAGATAGTCGCCCACGGAGGTCGGTCGCTCCAGGAGTTCCGCGCTGGTGAACCACAGCACGCCACCGCGCGCGGCGGACGCCCGGAACTCGTGCCCGCTGATCGCCATGGTCACCGCGTCGGCGGCATCGGGGCGGGGGAGTCCCAAGTCCGCGAGCTCGTCGTCGGCCTCCTGGCCGGTGAGCATCCAGGTCCCGCGGGAGAACCCCTGACGCCGCTGCACAGCGGAGCTGCGCCGGTGGTCGGTGTCGCCGGCGAGCTCGACGACGGTCATGTTCGCCTCGATGACGGCGATACCCGGCTCGAAGATGTGATGGTAGACGGGATCGGGGAGGAGCCCGCTCGGCGGGTAGTTCGAACTCGTGATGAGCGACACGTCGCGGGAGAACAGCGCCTCCAGGAGCCGGATCATGAGCGTGCCGTCGCCCGGATCGTGGACGTGGAACTCGTCGAAGAGCACGAGGTCGACCTCGTCGAGGAGATCCTCCACGGCCCGGTCGACCGCGTTCGCGACCGCGCCAGCGGCAGCCCGCGCGCCGGCACCCGGTTCACCGGTCGCCCGTGCCGCCTCGGCCGCCGCGGTCCGGTGTTCGTGGATCGAGCGGTGCAGCGCACGGAAGAAGGAGTGGAAGTGCACCCGACGCTTGCGCTCGGTCGGCAGCGCCTGGAAGTACGCGTCGAGCAACCAGGTCTTGCCGCGACCTGCGGCACCCCACAGGTACAGATGCGCCGGAACGGACGCCTCGCCGACCGCGAGCGACCCGAGCCGTCGGGCCACCTCGAGCTGCTCGGGTTCGAGGTCGAAACCGGCGTCATCCGCCGCCTGCCGCATCGCCTCGACCAGCTCGTCCGCGCTCACCGGAGCGGTCTCCATCTCCACCTCGTCCGACGTCACGTCCACCGCTCGATCGTACCCGGCGCATGGTTGGGGGCGTCCGTTCACCGGCGGTTCACGACGCTCAGCATCGTGAGGGAGAATAGAGCCATGACAGACGCCACCGGGCAGCCAGCACCGGAAGCACAGCACCCGATCGACCCGACGCCGACGACCTCGCCGGACGCCGCCACTGTGGCCTCCCCGACTGAGGCACCCGACACCGAGATCGCGACCGTGTACTCCTCCGGCACGGTCTCCGTCCGGCGCTCTCCGCGGTACTGGCGGTTCCTCGTGATCGGCGTCGTCGTCGGCATCATCGCGGCGCTCGTGCTCACCTTCGCCTTCCCGGCCAACCCCGACTTCTCGCTCACCCAGGTCTTCGGATTCCTCCTGCTCGTGTGCGGCGTCGTGTTCGGGGCGCTCGCCCTCTGGATCGGCTTGCTCATCGACCGCTCGATGACGAAGCGGATGAAGGTTGTCGCAGCGGATAGAGTTGACGTGCATTCAGCCGGCACCGTGCAGGCGTCCGCGGAACCCGCAGCATCGGCGTCCGCTGAGCCAGACGAGTCCGGCCCCCAGCATCCACCCACCGCAGAACGCTCAGGACGGTCATGACCTCATCCACCAGCTACCGGGAAGCGGGCGTCGACACCGCCGCCGGTGACCGTGCCGTCGACCTCATGAAGGCGGCCGTCGCGAAGACGCACGGCCCGGAGGTCTTCGGCGGATTCGGCGGGTTCGCCGGTCTGTTCGACGCCTCGGCCCTCACCTCCTTCCGTCGTCCGCTGCTCGCGACCTCGACCGACGGCGTCGGCACGAAGGTGGCCATCGCGCAGGCGATCGACAAGCACGACACCATCGGCCAGGACCTCGTGGGCATGGTCGTCGACGACATCGTCGTGGTCGGCGCGAAGCCGCTCTTCATGACCGACTACATCGCCTGCGGCAAGGTCCATCCCGAGCGCATCGCCTCGATCGTCGCCGGTATCGCCCGCGCGTGCTCCGACACCGGGACGGCCCTCATCGGCGGCGAGACCGCGGAGCACCCCGGTCTCCTCGGTGTCGACGACTACGACGTCGCCGGTGCCTGCACAGGTGCTGTCGAGGCCGATGCGATCCTCGGCGAGCACCGCGTGGAGGACGGCGACGTCATCCTCGCCCTCGCCTCGTCCGGCCTCCACTCCAACGGGTTCTCGCTCGTCCGTCACATCCTCACGCAGGCGGGCATCGGCTACGGCGACCGCAGCGAGGAGCTCGGCACCACCTTCGGCGAGGCGCTCCTCGAGCCGACCCGCCTGTACACGCTGCCGCTGCTGCGTCTGCTCGACAAGCCGGCCTTCGCCGGCGCGGTGCACTCCCTCAGCCACGTCACCGGTGGCGGCATCGCCGCGAACCTCGCCCGTGTGCTGCCCAAGGGTTCCTGGGCCGAGGTCGACCGCTCCACCTGGAGCCCCGCCCCCGTGTTCCGCACGCTGAGCGAGCTCGCCGGATCCTCGCTCGAGTCGAGCGAGGGCACCTGGAACCTCGGTGTCGGTTTCTTCGCCGTCGTCGCACCGTCGGTGGCCGCCGGAATCACCGCGGCTCTCGAGGCGGATGGCATCGCCACCTGGCAGGTCGGCACTGTGCACCTCGGTGCCGAGGCCGCCGCGCACGACCTCACGGGCTTCGAACAGGGTGCGAAGGGGGTCGACGGCGGCGCCGTCCGCCTCGTCGGCACCTACCGCGACTAACCTCCACGCCCCCTTCCTTCGTCAGTCCCCCGAGTACGAACCACAAGGAGTCCCCACGCATGTGCGGCATCGTCGGCATCGTTTCATCCGAGCCCGCAAACCAGCAGGTGTATGACAGCCTGCTGCTGCTGCAGCACCGGGGTCAGGACTCCACCGGGATCGCGACGGCCGACGGCAACACCTTCCACATGGTCAAGGCGAAGGGGCAGGTCCGTGAGGCGTTCCGCACCCGCGACATGCGCTCCCTCCTCGGCAACATGGGCCTCGGCCACGTCCGGTACGCGACGAAGGGCGATGCTGCCAACGAGAGCGAAGCGCAGCCGTTCTACGTGAACGCGCCCTACGGCATCACGCTCATCCACAACGGCAACCTCACCAACACGCGCGAGCTCAGCAAGGACCTGTTCCACGTCGACCGCCGGCACGTGAACTCCACGAGCGACACCGAGCTCCTGCTCAACGTGCTCGCGACGGAGCTGCAGGGTCAGATCAGCGGGCTCGACCTCGACCCCGACCAGGTCTTCAACGCCGTCGAACAGGTGCACGAGCGCGTCGAAGGGTCCTACGCGACGATCGCCTTGATCGCCGGCCACGGCCTGCTCGCCTTCCGCGACCCGTTCGGCATCCGCCCGCTCATCCTCGGTCGACGCCAGACCGGCATGGTCGGCAACGACTACATCGTCGCCTCGGAGTCGCTCGTCCTCGAGGCCGGCGGCTACGAGATCGTCCGCGAGATCGCCCCCGGCGAGGCGATCTTCATCACCGCCTCCGGTGAGCTGTACTCGCGTCAGTGTGCGAAGAACCCGCGCCTCGTCCCGTGCTCCTTCGAGTACGTCTACCTGGCTCGTCCCGACTCCGTGATGAACGGCATCTCGGTGTACGAGGCGCGACTGCGTCTCGGCAACCGTCTCGCCGACACCATCGCCGAGTACACGCCCATGGGAGACATCGACGTCGTCATGCCCATCCCGGATTCGTCGCGCCCGGCGGCCATGCAGGTCGCACAGAAGCTCGGCATCGAGTACCGCGAGGGCTTCTACAAGAACCGTTACGTGGGCCGCACCTTCATCATGCCCGGCCAGGCGCAGCGCAAGAAGAGCGTCCGTCAGAAGCTCAACGCGATGGGTTCGGAGTTCAAGGGCAAGAACATCCTCATCGTCGACGACTCGATCGTGCGTGGCACGACCTCGAAGGAGATCGTCGACATGGCGCGTGCCGCCGGGGCCAACAAGGTCACGTTCACCTCCGCGGCGCCGCCCGTCCGCTTCCCGCACGTCTACGGCATCAACATGCCGTCGCGTCAGGAACTCGTCGCGCACGGGAAGAAGATCCCCGACATCGCCCGCGAGTTGGGTGCCGACAACCTCATCTACCAGGAGGTCGCCGACATGAAGGCGGCCATCCTCGAGGGCTCCGGCATCTCGGAGCTCGAGATGAGCTGCTTCACCGGTGAGTACGTGACGGGCACCGTCACCCCCGAATACCTCGAATGGGTCGAGCGCTCGCAGCTCTCCTGAGCCGCGCCGACCAGACCATCGCGATCGCATCTCTCGCCTCGACTGAGGAACGCGCTGGGCGTACCGCGTCCTGATCCGGCGAGCCGCGCACGGCACCCTGGGGCCGTCATGCGCGAGGGAAACTGACCCCTGAGCCGCCGTGATGCGTATCGAGGCAGAACGATGACAGCGCGCGGGCCCCGAAGGGCCCGCGCGCTGTCAGGTGTTCCAGGCGGTGTTACTCCGGCGTGCCGGGCTCTGCTGCTGGAGCGACCGGTGCCGCAGGCGTCGTCTTCGGCTTCGTGGTGCGCGGCTTCGCGGGCGCCTTGGTGGCAGCGGGCTTGGCTGCCGTGCCAGCAGCGCTGGACGTGGCCGTGGAGCGCTTGGCGGGGGTCGTGCCGGTCTTCGCCGGGGCCTTCGCAGCCGTGGTCTTCGACGCGGACGTCTTGGACGGCGTGGCGGTCCCGGTGGTGGATGCGCGCGTGGAACTCGTCTTGCGGACCGTCGTGCCTGCAGTGCCGGCTGCAGCCGTGGTCGACTTCTTCGCGGTCGTCGAGCGGGTGCTCGTCTTGCGGGGTGCACTCACGGCTGCCGCGGGCGCAGGAGCCGACACCGACTCGGCAGGCGTCTCGCCCGAGAGCTTGGCTTCGGTCTCATCGGCTGCCGCAGTGACCGTCGCTGCGTCGCCGGCGGACGTCGATTCGAACACGATCGACTCGGCCGGCTCCGCCACGGCCCCGGACCCGTCGGTGGGAGCGTTCTCGGGCGCGGTGCCCGAGAAGACCGCCGCGAACTGCTCGGTCGGTGTCAGGGGTGCGGGTGCCTCCGCGGCAGCTGGGGCCGGGACGTCCGGTGCCGCGGTCGGCTGCGAGGGGACGGTGCCGTACTGCTGGGTGGGCTGCTGGTAGTCGGCGACCTGGCCGTAACCCGCGTGGTACTGGTTCGGGTCGTACGCCGGGACCTGGCCCGACTGGTAGAGGTTCGGGTCGTAGGCGCCCGTCTGGGGGGCGGGGTAGCCGCCGGCGTGCTGAGCGGGATCGTACACCGGCTGCGCCGCGGCGGCGCGGGCCGCAGCGCGCTGCTGCTGCTGGCCGACGAGTCGTGCGACCTCGGCGTCGATCGCGTCCTCGGTGATGTGCTTGGAGGGTCCGTACGCGTCGAGACCGATGAACAGTGCAGCGATGCCCATGCCGAAGATGGGCCAGATCGGCCAGAAGTAGCCCCAGGCGCCGGTGAGGAGCCAGATGACGATCAGGATCACGGAAACGACACCCCAGACGCCGAGGTATTGCTTGAAATCGTGCTGGGCCTTCAGGCGCTTCTTGGCGGCAGCGCGGAGTTCGTCGGTGTTCATCCGTCCAGGCTAGTCTTCGACTCCCCAGAACACCATTTAGCGTCGACTGTCGTCTACATCGGCAGCTGCGCGGAGGCAGCTGCCGACGGATACAGGCACCGGGCTATGCGCCCTTGGCCTCGCCATCGGCGTACTTCTCGGCGTATTCAGCCCACTTGGCGATCTCGTCGTCGTAGCTCTCGTCGACGCCGACGCTCGGGCGGTCGCCGGAGTGACCCGTGAGCTCGCGCTCGAGCGCGTTGTAGTTCACATCGGGGCTGAACGATTTGAGCTCACGTGCGATCTTCGTGTGCTTTGCCTTCTGACGGCCACGACCCATGCGAGACCCCCTCATGATTTTCTGACCGGGCGCGAATGGGGGCGTCCGGCGGCTTTCGCCTACCAGGGAACGATAAAGACTAGCGTTCAGCTTACCATGTCGCCCGTCGTCGGAGCGCTTGTCCGGCGCGAGCCGTGGCGGGGCTGAGTGGGGCGACCTGGACGCAAGGGCTGGGCCAGCGCACGGTGAGGTGCGACGATGGTGTCATGACCGGAACCCTGCACGTCACGGGAGATCCTCAAGCCGACGAACTGCTGTCGACCGACCCGCTCGCCCTGCTCATCGGCATGCTGCTCGACCAGCAGGTGCCCATGGAGACCGCCTTCGCCGGACCGCTCAAGATCCGCGAGCGCCTCGGATCGTTCGACGCCGCGAGCATCGCGCAGGAGGACCCTGAAGCGTTCGCCGCGATCTTCAAGACGAGTCCAGCGGTCCACCGCTTCCCGGGATCGATGGCCGAGCGGGTGCAGGGGCTGTGCACGGCGCTGACCGAGCACTGGGACGGCGATGCCGCCGCGATCTGGACCCGTGGCACCCCGGACGGCGCCGAGATCCTCCGACGGTTGCTGGCCCTGCCCGGCTTCGGTGCGCAGAAGGCGAAGATCTTCCTCGCGCTCCTCGGCAAGCAGTACGGGCTGACGGCCGACGGCTGGCGGGAGGCCTCGGCCCCCTACAGCGAAGACGGCAGTCTCCGCTCGGTGGCCGACATCGTCGACCCCGAGTCGCTCGCACAGGTCCGTGCAGCGAAACAGGCCGTCAAAGCGGCGGCGAAACGGGCGAAGGCCGGGTGAGCGCATGAGTACTGGGAATGGGAATCCGGCCACAGCGATCGTGGTGGGGGTCACCCCTCGCCAACCCGATGCGGTGCTGCTCGAAGCCGTGTCGTTCGCGAAGGCCTTCGACTGCCGTCTCGTGCTCGCCCACGTCGACGCGAGTCGGTTCGTGGTGGTGGAGAACGCCGACGGGACCGTCACCTCGCTGCCGTTCGACGCCGACCTCCACGACTTCGATCCGGAACCCGCCGACCCCGAGATGGAGGCGACGGCGCATCGCCTGCTCGACGATGCCGGGGTGCCGTGGGAGCTGACACAGCTCGCGGGGGATCCTGCCAGAGCGCTCGGGAGGCTGGCGGAATCGGTGTCGGCGCGAGCGGTCGTCGTCGGCACTCGCGAGCGCGGGTTGCGCAAGGGCATCCTCGAGTTCTTCAACGGATCGGTCGCCGCCGCGCTCGCGCATCGTCAAGCGCGTCCGGTGATCGTCGTTCCCCTCGCCCCCACCGCCGGCGACGACCCGCTCTGGGATGCGGCCCCGGGCGAACCACGGTGACGGCGGCGCCGGTCGGGCGGAAACCGCCGCATCTCCAGTTCTCGACCGTCGTCATGGTCGCGGTCGGTGGTGCACTCGGCACGGCGGCCCGCGAGGCGATCTCGCTCGCGACGCCGACGGTCGGTGGAGTGCCGGTCGCGATCCTCTGCATCAACGTGGCCGGTGCGTTCCTCCTGGGAGTGCTCCTCGAATCGCTCCTGCTGCGAGGTCCCGACGAGGGGCGGCGTCGATCCCTGCGACTCTTCCTCGGGACCGGGATCCTCGGCGGGTTCACCACCTACAGCGCCCTCGCGAGCGACAGCGGTGTGCTCCTGCTCGGCGGTGCTGCGCCCACCGGCATCGCCTACGCCCTGGGGACGGTCGTGCTCGGTGGGCTCGCCAGTTGGCTCGGCATCATCGCGGCCCGTCGTCTCCGTCCCCGTCCGGGTGCCGTCGACCCGGACCTGCCCGTCGAGGGTGGTGACGCACCGTGACGCCGCTCCTGTTCCTCGCCATCGCCGGTGCGGGCGGGCTCGGTGCCGCGGCTCGGTTCGTCCTCGACGGCGTCGTCCGCTCACGCCTCGGCGGCGCATACCCCTGGGGCACGACGATCATCAACGTCAGCGGCTCGCTGCTCCTCGGTTTCGTGACGGCACTCGCCCTCGGCGGCCTCGTCGACGAATCCTGGCGGCTCGTGCTGGGCGGAGGCTTCCTCGGCGGCTACACGACGTTCAGCACCGCCAGCATCGAGACCGTGCGCCTCCTCCACGACGGAAGGACCCGGGCAGGCCTCGCGAACGCGCTCGGCATGCTCGTCGCCTCGGTGCTGGCTGCGATCCTCGGCTACGGGCTCGGATCGGTGCTCAGCTAGCCGGTCGGGATCAGGCGACGATCACCTCGACACCGGACTCGCGGAGCGCTTCCAGCGTCTCGGAGGGTGCGGTGTCATCGGTGACGACGACATCGACGTCACGGAGGCTGCAGACGACGGACATCGCCGACCTCGTGAACTTCGCTCCCTCCGCGATCAGCACGATGCGGCGCCCGGCGCCGATCATCGCCTGTTTCGCGGCAGCGTCTTCGAGATCGTGGGCGGTGACGCCGTCAACGATCGAAGCACCACAACAGCTGAGGAAGACCGTGTCGAAGCGGAGCGCGCGCAGCGTCTGTTCGACCAGCGGGCCGACGATGGACCCTTCGTCGGGGTGGACGGAACCTCCCGGGAGGACGATCTGGGCGGTGGACGTGCCCGACAACGCCGTCAGCGCCTGAATGCTGAACGGCATGACGGTCAGGCGACGCTCGGCGAGGTGTCCGGCGAGGACGGCGGCGGTCGTCCCGCTGTCGACGCACACGGCCTCGCCGTCGACGAGGAGGGCCGCCGCCGCTGTCGCGATGCGATCCTTCGCGGCGGAGTGTTCGAGTCGGCGCATCGCATGGGGGAGTCCTTCCCCGCGCATCCGGACACTGACGGCGCCGCCACGCACCCTGCGGAGGACTCCTGCGCGGGCGAGCTCGTCGAGGTCGCGGCGCACCGTGACCTCCGTCACCGAGAAGGCCGACGCCACGTCGGTCACATCGACGCGACCGTGCACGTTGAGCGCTTCGAGGATGGCATCGTGTCTCGCGTTCGCGCTCATGCGACGAACATACCCGAAAATGATCGCAGTGCACATTTGCAATGTTCGTTCGAACATGTACGGTGTACGGACTGTTGCACCTTCCGATCCTCCTGGGGTCGGTGCGGTACCGACCATCCATGACCGCCCTGCCACTCGAAAGAACACCCGTGACCCGTACGCATCCCGCCCCGCCCACGAGTGACGTCCGCCGTGCGCGCATCGCCGTCGCAGCCCTCTTCCTCACCAACGGTGCGCTCTTCGCCAACATCATCCCGCGCTATCCGGGCATCAAGATCGACCTCGCGCTCGACAACGCCGCCTACGGTCTCGCGATCGCCGCCTTCCCGGCCGGTGCCATCGTCGCGGGCCTCGCCGCGGGCGCAGTCATCCGCAGGCTCGGTTCCGGCCGCGCTGCGGTCGCCGGCACGGTCCTCACCGCGCTCGGCACGGTCCTCATCGGATTCGCGCCGACGCTGCCGCTCTTCGTCGGGGCCCTGCTCGTCTCCGGTGGGATGGACGCGATCACCGATGTCGCGCAGAACACCCACGGTCTGCGCGTCCAACGCCGCTTCGGGCGTTCGATCATCAACTCCTTCCACGCGATCTGGTCGATCGGAGCGGTTCTCGGTGGAGGCATGGCGGCGGGTGCCATCGCACTCGGCATTCCCCGCGCCGTCCACCTGTCCATCTCTGCAGCGATCTTCAGCGTCGCCGCGCTCATCGCACTCCGGTTCTGCCTTCCGGGCAAGGACGAGGAGGCCGTCCTCGCGACCGATCGGAGCGAGCAGGAGGCACCGACGCCTCTGCGTCGGCGGCTCACCCCGCGACTCACGATGACCGTCGTGGCGCTGGTCGTCATCGCGATCGCCGGAACCCTCGTCGAAGACGCCGGCTCGACCTGGGGAGCCGTCTACCTCGGCACCGAGCTGGGGGCTCCGGCGGCGATCGCCGCGAGCGGCTTCGTCGCCCTCGTCGGAGCCCAGTTCATCGGGAGGCTCCTCGGAGACCGCCTGGTCGACCGATTCGGGCAGCGAACCGTCGCCAGGGCCGGTGGTCTCATCGCCGCGCTCGGGATGGGAGCGGCGCTCATCGCGCCGACCGTCCCCGGGACCATCGCCGGCTTCGCCGCCGCCGGATTCGGTGTCGCCACGCTGGTGCCCGCCGCCATGCACGAAGCGGACGAACTGCCCGGTCTGCGCGCTGGAACAGGCGTCACCGTCGTCTCCTGGCTCATGCGGTTGGGCTTCCTGCTCTCCCCGCCGATCGTCGGATCCATCGCGGATGCCGTCAGCCTCCGGGCAGGGCTCCTCGTCGTGCCGCTCGCAGGCCTGCTCGCGTTCCTGCTCGCGGGCGTGCTCAGCGGCGCGCCCAGGCGCTCGCTTCCGTCGAACGACACGCCACCCGCGGCACCCGTCGCCTAACCCGCCTGCCGGGCGGACGGGCCGGCGAGCGGGCTATCGGAATCGACGATTGTGCCGGACGTTGAGCACGATGGGGAGACCGACCGCGACCACGAACAGTGGCACCGCCCAGAACCCGATCTCCTGCACCAGCGTGAAGAGGCCGAAGACCGCCAGACCGAACGACAGCGCGCGCAGGATGATCGTGAAGAACGGGAGGTGCTGCGGGCGTCCGCGCCACATGGGCAGCGGGGTGTCCGGGTTCGCCGCGATCAGCCGGGTCATCGACAGCGTCCCGAAGACCGCGGCCAGGAACAACGCGGACAGGCCCCAGGTGATCATGCGTCCAGTCTGTCAGGCACGTCGACTGCTCGGAGACACCGCTCGGAGACACCGCTCGGTCAGTGGCGGCTGCGCTCGGTGTTGCGATCGATGTGGGGCTTGCGCTCGACGGGCTTCTTGGGCCGGATGATCTCGCCACGGCGCTCCTGGCCGGGCAACGGTCGGGACCGGCGGCCGTAGATGAGCTCCGAGGAGTCGAGCAGCCACGGCACGAGCGCGACCGTCACGCCGTGCACGAGCATGATCTGGTTGCGGATGCGTGAGGCTCGGCGGTTGTGGAGCAGCGACTCCCACCAGTGGCCGACGATGTACTGCGGCATGTACACGGTGACGACCTCGCTGCCGTGCTCAGCCCGGTGCGCCTTGATGTACTTCGCGAGCGGCATCGCGAACTCGCGGTACGGCGACTCGACGATGACGAGCGGCACGTGGATGTTCTGCTCGATCCACTGCCGTTCGAGCAGCTTCGTCGCCTCGGGGTCGACCGACATGTGGACCGCCTCGAGGCTGTCGTGCTTCGCGGCGATCGCGTAGTCGAGGGCCTTGAGGATCGGCTTCTGCATCTTGCCGACGAGCACGATGGCGTGGTCTCCGGTGGCGCCGAAGGTCGTGGTCGGGTCGACCTCGACCTCCTTCTCGACATCGCGGTAGTAGCGGTTCACGCCCAGCATGAGGATGAAGAGGATCGGCATGAGCACGAAGACGAGCCAGGCGCCGTGCGTGAACTTCGTGATCGTCACCACGATGAGCACACTCGCCGTGAGCGCTGCACCGAACGCGTTGATGGCGAGGCCGCGCCACACGGCTCCGCGGTCGTTGCAGCCCTCGCGGAGCATGCGCAGCCAGTGCTTCACCATGCCCGTCTGTCCGAGGGTGAAGGAGACGAAGACGCCGATGATGTACAGCTGGATGAGCTGCGTGAGGTTCGCCTGGTAGACGACGAGGATGGCGCAGGCGGCGAGGCCCAGCACGATCATGCCGTTGGAGAAGACGAGCCGATCACCGCGGGTGTTGAGCGACTTCGGAGCGTAGGAGTCGCGAGCGAGCACGGCGCCGAGCAGCGGGAAGCCGTTGAACGCGGTGTTCGCAGCGAGCAGCAGGACGCACGCGGTCCCCGCCTGGATGAGGAAGAACGGAATGCTGTTCGCGCCGAACACAGCCGTCGCGACCTGCGCCATGAGGCTCGGCTGGGGAGTGGTCGCGCAGTCGGCGAAGCCCTCCAAGTGGCAGGCGTTCTCGGCGTAGTGCACCTGGGAGATGAGCGCGAGGGCGGTGAGCCCGACGAACAGGACGATCGCCGTCCCGCCCATGAGCACGAGGGTCTTCTGGGCGTTCTTGATCTGCGGACGGCGGAACGCCGGAACGCCGTTCGAGACCGCTTCGACACCCGTGAGCGCTGAACAGCCGGAGGAGAAGGCGCGCAGCAGGAGCAGGATGAACGCCGCCTGGGTGAGGCTCTCGCCCTGCACGGTGAACTCGGCGCTCGACGCGACCGGGGCGTCGCCCATGAACGTGCGCGCGAGTCCCGCGACGATCATGACGAGGACGCTCGCGATGAAGAAGTAGGTGGGGATCGCGAACGCCTTGCTGGACTCGCGCACCCCGCGGAGGTTCACGGCCATGAGGACGAGCACGAAGCCGACGGCCAGCTCGACGCGCCAGGGGTTCAACGCGGGGACGGCGGAGATGATGTTGTCCACGCCGGACGCGACCGACACCGCGACCGTGAGGACGTAGTCGACGAGGAGCGCCGAGGCGACCACGAGGCCGGCCTTCTCGCCGAGGTTCTTGTGGGCGACCTCGTAGTCGCCACCACCCGACGGGTAGGCCTTGATGAGCTGCCGGTAGCTCGCCACGACGACCACCAGGAGGATCACGACGCACGCCGCGACCCACGGGGCGAAGCTCAGGAAGGCGAGCCCTCCGAGCGTCAGGATCATGAGGAGTTCCTGCGGTGCGTACGCCACGCTCGAGAGGGCGTCGCTCGCGAAGATGGGGAGCGCGAGGCGCTTGGGGAGGAGCTGGCCCTCCAGGTTCTCGGTCGGCAGCGGGTCCCCGATCAACCAGCGTTTTGCTGATCGTGGTTCTGTCCCGGGCTCTCGACCCTCAGTTGTCACGAGCGGCGATATTACTCCTTCGGCGACCGGAGTCAAGCCGGTAGCGGTGGCCCCCGGCGGCATCGTCACCGGACCGTGACACCGGGAGGGCAACACCTGGTGGGTAGCGAAATCGGACAGTCGACCAATATCCTGTCTTGCGGCCGCCCGCGCAGTGCGTTCCCGGGCTGCCGATCCGTGATCGACCACCCACCCCGAGGACCCTCATCGTGACTGCCCGCCGCCTGCTCCCGCTCGCCATCGCCGCCGTCGTCGCGGCGCTCACCCTGTCCGGGTGCAGCGTCATCAACGACATCCTCCCGAAGCCCGCCGAGACCCGCGACTCGCAGACGGGCGAGATCGTCGGCGGAGGGACCACGAACGTGTTCACCCTCGCTGTCGGCGACTGCCTGAACGACGAGTCGTCCAGCGACGAGGTCTCCGAGGTGCCCACCGTCCCGTGCACCGAACCGCACACGTACGAGGTCTACGGCGAGGTCACCATCCCCGGTGACGAGTGGCCCGGCGACGACGCGCTCACCCAGCAGGCGGACGATGGTTGTTACGCGCAGTTCCAGCCCTTCGCCGGCATCGCCTACGAGGACTCGACCCTCGACTTCAACTACTACACGCCCACGCAGGCCAGCTGGGAGGAGATGAACGACCGTCTCGTCACCTGCGTGATCTTCGACTCCGGTGCGACCACCGGCTCGCTCGCCGGGGCCGCTCGCTGACCCACCCCGCCACTCGCGACGAACCGCCCAGCTCCCGATCGGGGAGCTGGGCGGTTCGTCGTCCAGGCGCGAGGCCGGAACCGGTCACTCGCGGAGGCGTTCGCGCAGTCGGTCGCGCACCGCGACGAGGTCGGCGCGCAGGGTGGAGACCGCGGCGTCATCGAGCACGCCGCCTCGGCCGACGTACTCCCGGAGTTCCGTCCGGAGCGCCTGACGGAACTCGTTGATCGAGACGTCAGCCTCGTGGAGGGCGAGGCGGGACTGCACCTTCGCGTCGGCGCTCGCATCCGCCGACGCCGTCCAGCTCGGTCCGGGCTTCGAGGTCTGCTTCGCCTCGCGGGCGGCGGAGGCCAGGTCGGCCCGCAGGCTCTTCATCGCCGCGCTGACCCCACTGCGGACCTCGTCGGCGATGCGTCGGACGGAGTCGGTGAGTTGGTCCTCGATGCCGTCGAGTTCGCCGGCACGGGCGGCGAGCTCGGCGCGGCCGGCGTCGGTGATCTCGTAGACGGTCTTGCGGCCGTCGCTCGTCTTCGTGACGAGCCCCTCCTCCTCGAGCTTCGACAGCCTCGGGTAGATGGTGCCGGCGCTCGGACTGTAGGTGCCGCCGCTGCGGTCGGTGAGTGCCTGGATGAGCTCGTAGCCGTGCTTCGGCGACTCCTCGAGGAGGCTGAGCAGGTAGAGACGCAGGCTGCCGTGCGCGAAGACGGGGCTCATGCGCCTGCCTCGCTCCCCGAGGTCGATGCGTCATCGGACGCCGGAGCGGCTGAGCCGGTGCTCGTGGACGCCGTCTCCTTCGCCGCGCGGCGGAGGACGGTCACGGCGCCACCGACGGTGTTGATGCGGACCTCGGCGAACTGGCCCGCGAGCTCGCCGGTGTGCGAGGTGTACCCGCCGCCGCGGAGGCCCTTCAGGACCACGCCGTCGATGGTGAGGCGGCCGCCGACCGAGTTCGCCGTGTACCGCGCGGCGAGCTCCTCGTCGAAGCGGACGGTGACGGAGCCGCTCACCGTGTTGAGGTCGAGTTGGTCGCATGGACCGTGGATGTCGAGGAGGACGTCGGAGGAGACCCCGTCGACCGAGGCGCGCGAGATCGTGCCGGAGGCGGTCACGTCGCCCGAGACGGTGTGTGCGGTGATCCGACCCCAGTGGTTCTGGACGGTGAGCTCGCCGCTGACGGAGTTGAGTTCGAGGTGCCCTGTGACGTTGTCGACGACGAGGTCGCCGGACACCGTGTTGAGCTTCGCGTCGGCGGTGAGACCCGAGACGAGCCCGCTCGCGCTGACCACACCGAAGGTGAGGGCGACGTTGCGGGGGACGAGCACGCTCACCTGGGCGGTGGCGCGGTTCGATCCGAAGTTCGAGAAGACCTCGAGGAAGTTGTCCCAGCGCAGCTGCGGGTGGTCGATCTCGGCGACGTCGCCGTCGATGCTGATCTTCAGGTCCTTGCCGGTGACGGCGGAGACCTCGATGCGGGCGCCCGGCTCGTCGTGGGCGATGATGTCGACCTGGCCGCCGATGAGGCCGACCTTCAGGCGCCGCACGAGTTCGAGGTCGATGATGCGACTCTCGCCCGGGGCGATGATCCATTTCTCCTGCGTCATGATGCCGATCCTTTCGTGATGATCGCGATATATCGCGTTGAACTGAGAATCACGATATATCGCGTTTCCAGGCGGGGCAACCCCGGAGCCTCAGGGATCACCCTGAATCGACCCTGAGCGCGTCCCGAAAACGACTTGACCTTGACGCAACGTCAAGTTCTAGGGTGGAGATCACCGCCGGGAGACGCCCGGTGGCTGATTCAGGAGGTGGGCACGATGGACTGGTCGATCCAGGAGATCGCGAAGCACGCCGGCACGACGAGTCGCACGCTGCGCCACTACGAGGCCATCGGACTCCTGCCGGCGACGCGCATCGGCGGCAACGGCTACCGACGCTACGACGGCGAGGCTCTCGTCCGTCTGCAGCGCATCCTGCTGCTGCGCGAACTCGGGCTCGGGCTGCCCGCCGTCGCCGAGGTGCTCGACGCCCAGGACGCCGCCGGTCATGAGACCACCGACGCCCTCCGAGAGCACCTCGCCTGGCTGCAGGCCGAACAGGATCGCCTCGAGGCGCAGATCGCGTCCGTCGAGGACACCATCACGAGATTGGAAGGAGGCGAACCCCTCATGGCAGAGCACATGTTCGACGGGTTCGATCACACACAGCACCAGGCAGAGGTGGAGGAGCGCTGGGGCGAGCACGCCTTCGCGTCCGGCGACCGCTGGTGGAGACGAAAGACACCGGCAGAGCGGACAGCGTGGCAGGAACGGGCGGCCGCGTTGGCGTCGGACTGGGCGGATGCCGCAGGTCGCGGGGTCGATCCGGTCGCAGAGGAGGCCCAAGCGCTGGCCGCCCGGCAGTACGAGTGGTTGTCCGGCATCCCCGGCACGCCACAGACGCCGGACGGACACCCGACCAGGGAGTACTTCACCGGGCTCGGCGAGATGTACGTCACCGACGCACGGTTCAGCGCGAACTACGGCGGCGAGGCCGGCGCGAGCTTCGTCCGCGACGCCATGACGGCGTTCGCGGAGCGTGAGCTGTAGGGGCTGTAGCGAGGCCTTCGACAGGCTCAGGGACCCGGTCGGCTGCAGGGTTCGCGTGCGGATCAGCGCCAGCGGTACTCGAGCTCCGGACGGCCCGGGGTGCCGTAGCGCGGCGACCGCTCGACCGCCCCGGTCTCCGCGAGGTATTCGAGGTAGCGCCTCGCCGTCACCCGGGACAGTGCTCCTGCGGTCGCGGCCTCGCTCGCGGACAGCGGGGTCGCGGCCTGCCGGAGCAGCTCCGACACGAGCCGAAGCGTGTCCTCCGAGAGCCCCTTCGCGAGTTGCGGACGTGACGACGGTGCGCGCAGGGTCGCGAGGGTCAGGTCGACCTCGTGCTGGCTCGCCACCGCACCCTCGGCCGTCATCGTCCGACGGAACGAGCGGTACGCCTCCAGTTTGTCGGCGAACGCCGGGTACGCGAACGGCTTGATGAGGTACTGCACGACACCGGCCGACACCGCTGCCCGAACGACGCTGAGGTCGCGTGCCGCGGTGATCGCGATGACGTCGACATCGATCCCCGCGGTCCTGATGCGCCGGCACAGTTCGAGTCCGTGGGCATCCGGAAGGTTCAGGTCGAGGAGCACGAGGTCGATGCGTTCCGCGGGCGAGCGGTGTGCATCCGCGGCCCGGAGCGCGTGCATCGCGCTCGCCGCGTCGCCCGCGACCGCGGCCAGCTCGAAACCGTCGAGCCTCCGCAGATAGCTCGCGTGCGCCTGCTGCGCGATCGGCTCGTCCTCGACCACCAGGACGCGGATCGTGTCGCTCATGCCGTCGCCTCGTCCCGGATTCCGACGGCGGAGGGGAGCGTGACCACGAACGCTGACGCCGGTTCGGTGACGACCTCGATCGTCCCACCGAGTCGGGTGACGGCCTGCTGCACGAGCGCCAGGCCGAAGCCCCGACCGTACCGACCCGGTTCCTTCGTCGACCACCCGCGTTCGAAGGCGAGGTCGAGCACCGCCGGGTCGAGCCCCGCGCCGCTGTCGCTGACCTGGAGCACGAGGTCGGTGCGGTCAGTGCCGCCATCACCCTGAGTGGCACCCGGCAGGCCCTGGCCGAGGTAGACCTCCACCCAGGGTGTCGGGCCGGATGCCGCGTCGATCGCGTTGTCGATGAGGTTGCCGAGGATCGTCACGACGACCGCGGGGTCGATCTGGACGCGTCCGAGTGCAGGATCGCTCTCGAGGTGCAGCTCGACGCCCTGCTCGGCCGCTTGCGCCGTCTTGCCGAGCAGCAGTGCCGAGATGACCGGCTCCTGCTCCGCGGCCAGGACGCGGTCGGTGAGCCGTTGGCTCGCGCCGAGGCCCTGGGAGGCGAAGGCGAGCGCGTCCTCGCGGCGGTCGAGCTCGATGAGGGACACGATCGTGTGCAGGCGGTTCGCGAACTCGTGGGTCTGCGCGCGGAGGGCGTCGCTCATCGTGCGCATGGACTGCAGCTCGCCGCTCAAGTGCTCGAGCTCGGTGTGGTCGCGGAGCGTCATCACCCAGCCGCGCTCCTGGGCACCAGCCGCGTCGCCCGGTGCGATGGCCGGTTCCTGGTTGACGACGAGCACGTGGTCGCGGGTCAGGTGCACCTCGTCGACCGCCTGCCGACCGCTCGCGAGGAGTTCCCGGAGCCCCGGATCGATCTGCAGCTCCTCGACGGGCACCGCGGTCGAACGCTCGCCGAGCGGCAGCCCGAGGAGCTCGGCCGCCTGGTCGTTGACGAGCACGAGACGCTGCCGCCGGTCGACGAGCACGAGGCCCTCGCGCACCGAGTGCAGCACCGACTCGTAGTAGTCGAACATGCTCGCGAGATCCTCGGGGCCGCGCGAGCCCGTGACGCGCGCGAGATAGCGACGGAGCATCCAGGAGCCGACGGCGCCGATCACGAGCACGAGCAGCGCCGTGCCGATCAGCCACGGCACCCGTGTCTCGAAGGTCTCCGAGACGTTGCTGACGGTGACGCCCGCTGCGACGAGTGCGACGACCGTCCCATCGGCGTCCAGGATCGGCGCGACCGCACGCACGGACGGGCCGAGCGTGCCCGTGTAGGTCTCCGTGAACGTCTCACCGGCGAGTGCCGGTGCGATGGTGCCGATGAACGGCTTGCCGATCTGCTCGCGGTCGCGGTGCGTGTAGCGGGTGCGGTCGGGAGCCATGATCGTGACGAAGTCGACCCGGGTGTCGCGCATGAGTGCTTCGGCATACGGCTGCAGCTCGGTCTCGGGGTGGGGGCTCTGCACCTGTTCGAGCACGAACGGGTTGTCGGCGATGCCGCTCGCGACGTCGAGGCACTTCGCGACGGCGCGGTCCTCGGTCTCGGTGCGGGCCTGGAACCAGAGCAGCACACCGGCCACGACGGTGAGCGCGAGGACGGCCACGAGCTGCACGAGGAACAACCGTGAGGCGATGCTCAGGGAGCGCCGGGTCATCGCGCACCTCCGTCCTGCTCCATCGCGTCGACCTCTCCAGTATCGGGGGTGGACACCTGTCGGGTGTCGCTTCGTGTGGCGCTGCGCCGTGACCAGTACGACCACAAGCGGTCACTACGACCACAACCGTCGAAGCGGCCCCGTCCGGCTGCAGGGTTGGCGGATCACAGGCCGTGCGGCCGCAGTGCAGCGGCGCACCGACGGAACGGATTCGGAATGGCAATGACGCTCTCCTCCCTCAAGCGGTTGGACAAGACCCACTACCTCTACATCGCGGTGATCGTCGCGGTGCTCGCCGGCATCGTCACGGGGCTCGCTGCGCCCGAGTTCGCCAAGGGCCTGAAACCCGTCGGCGACGCGTTCGTGGCGCTCATCAAGATGATGATCGCGCCGGTCATCTTCTGCACGATCGTCATCGGCGTCGGCTCCATCGCCAAGGCGGCGACCGTCGGCAAGGTCGGCGGACTCGCGATGCTGTACTTCATCGTCATGTCGACCTTCGCGCTCGGCATCGGCCTCGTCGTCGGCAACATCATCCAGCCGGGCGCCGGACTGAACCTCGCCGAGACGAGTTATCAGGTGGAGGGTGAGGCGAAGAGCACGACCGAGTTCATCCTCGGGATCATCCCGACGACACTCGTGTCCTCGCTCACCGGCGGCAACATCCTGCAGGTCCTCTTCGTCGCGCTGCTCGTCGGGTTCGGCCTGCAGAAGATGGGGACGACGGGCGAACCGATCCTGCGGGGCATCAAGCTGCTGCAGGCCCTGGTGTTCCGGGTGCTCGCGATGATCATGTGGATGGCACCGATCGGCGCGTTCGGAGCCATCGCCGCCGTCACCGGGTCGGCCGGCGCGAGCGCGCTCGTGGGTCTCGCGACGCTCATGATCGCGTTCTACATCACCTGTGCGCTGTTCATCGTCATCGTGCTCGGCGGCGTCCTGCGGCTCACCACCGGGTTCAACATCTTCAAGCTCATGAAGTACCTGGGCCGCGAGTACCTGCTGATCGTCGGCACGTCCTCGTCCGAGGCCGCACTGCCGAGGCTCATCGCGAAGATGGAGCACCTCGGCGTCTCGAAGCCCGTCGTCGGCATCACGGTCCCCACCGGCTACTCCTTCAACCTCGACGGCACGGCCATCTACCTCACCATGGCGTCGATCTTCATCGCCGACGTGATGGGCGTGCCCATGAACCTCGGTGAGCAGATCTCGCTGCTCGCGTTCATGATCATCGCCTCGAAGGGTGCTGCCGGAGTGACCGGTGCCGGCCTCGCGACGCTCGCGGGCGGACTGCAGGCGAACCGTCCCGACCTCGTGGACGGCGTCGGACTCATCGTCGGCATCGACCGCTTCATGTCCGAGGCCCGTGCGCTCACGAACTTCACCGGTAACGCCGTGGCGACGATCATCATCGGTACCTGGGTGAAGCAGGTCGACCGCGTGCAGGTGGGCGAGGTGCTCGCCGGACGCTCGCGCTTCGACGAGGCGACCATGAGCGTCGACGACCACACGGGTGCGGTGGCCGTGCCGGTCGCTTCGCCTGACCCGTCCGGCCTCAGCCGGTAACCCCGACCCCTCGACAGGCTCGGGGACCGGATCCGTGCCCTCGGGGCGGCATCCGTTCCCCGAGCCTGTCGGGTTCGGTCCCCGAGCCGAGCGGGTCGGGTCCCTGCGCCCGTCGAAGGGCGGGTCAGTTCGCGGGCGAGTCGACGGCGGGCGTCGAGGGCTCGACATCGCCCTCGAGGGCCGCCTCGACGTCGGCGGTCGGAGTCTTCGCCCGGGGCGCGATCCGGAACAGCGGGATCGTCCACCCGCAGATCGGCCCGATGAGCACGGCGAAGAGCACGGTGCCGACGCCGACGTTGCCGCCGAGGAGCCAGCCGGCGGCGAGCACGACGACCTCCACGCCGGTCCGTCCCACCCAGATGGGCCAGCCGGTCACGCGGTGGATGCCCGTCATGAGGCCGTCGCGCGGGCCAGGGCCGAAGTTCGCACCGATGTAGAGGCCGGAGGCGACGCCGAGGAGGAGGAGGCCACCCGCGAACAGCAGGATCCGCGCCCACAGGTCGAGGTCCGCCGGGATGAACGCGAGTCCGATGTCGGCGGACGGGCCGACGAGCAGCACGTTGAGGATGGTGCCGATGCCCGGACGCTGTTTGAGCGGGATCCAGAGCAGGAGCACGACGGCACCGACGATGATCGTGATGAGGCCGAAGCTGATCCCGGTGCGCAGGTTGATGCCCTGGGTGAGGACGTCCCAGGGGGCGACGCCGACCGCTCCACGGACGATCATGGCGATGGCGATGCCGTAGAGGAAGAGTCCGATGAGGAGTTGGAGCACGCGGCGGGTCATAGTCGACAATCCAATTCCATGATTGGCTTTGGCGCTAGAGGCCAATCTGGGTATCGTGGTTCCATGGCTTCGATCACCCTGAGCGCCCGTTCGCTCGCCGCCCTGCTCGGGCACTGGAAGAGCGCCGCGCCCGCATACCGCGGCCTCGCCGACCGCATCCGGCTGCTCGTCCTCGATGGCCGGATCCCCGTCGGCACCCGTCTGCCCGCGGAGCGCGAACTCGCCGACCGGCTCGACCTCAGCCGCACCACGGTCACCGCCGCCTACCGCGAACTGCGCGAAGCCGGGTACCTCCGCAGCATCCGTGGCTCAGGCAGCGTCACCCTCCTGCCCTCCGCGCCGACCTCCCTCGCGCCGGTGCCGCAGGGTGGCTTCCTCGACTTCAGCAAAGCCGCCGTCCCGCCGTGCCCCGAGATCATCGACGCCGTCCAGACCGCCGCCGCCGAGCTCCCGCGGTACATGCACGACTTCGACTACGACCTCGTCGGCATGCCGGAACTCCGGCAGGCCATCGCCGACCGCTACACCGCGCGAGGCCTCCCGACCCACCCCGACGAGATCATGGTCACGGTCGGTGCGCAGCACGCGATCGCCCTCATCGCCCGCACCATGTTGAGCCGAGGCGATCGAGTGCTCGTCGAGATGCCGAGCTACCCGCACGCCTATGAGGCGCTGCGTGCCGCCGGCGCGCGTCTCGGGGCCGCCACCGTGTCGTCCGAGACCGGCTGGGACGTGCGCGAACTCGAGCAGTGGTTCGAGCGGACGAGCCCCGCGCTCGCGTACCTCATGCCCGATTTCCACAACCCAACGGGCGCTTCGATGCCGCTCGAGACTCGTCAGCGGGTCGCAGCCGCGGCCGAGCGGCACGGGACGGTGCTCGTCATCGACGAGACGACGGCGGAGCTCGACATCGACCGCGACACCGATGCGGGCCTCGACGGCACGCCGTTCGCGGCCCTCGAGGGTGCCCCCAGCTCGATCATCACGATCGGTTCCGTGGGCAAGACCATCTGGGGCGGTCTCCGGATCGGGTGGATCCGCGCCGAACGCGGCACGATCCGCAAGCTCGTCTCGGCCCGTTCCCTCGGCGACCTGGGCACGCCGATCCTCGATCAGCTCACCGTGCAGCAGCTCATGCCGGCGATGGACGGGATCGTCGCCCGTCGCGGCGTCGCGCTCGGTCAGACACGCGATCGACTCGTCGACCTCCTCGCGGAACGACTGCCCGACTGGACCGTCCCGCGCGTCGACGGCGGCATCGCCACCTGGGTCAACCTGGGGGAGGCCGCATCGTCGCAGCTCTCCCTCGCGGCGAGGAGCAACGGACTCGTGATCGTCGCCGGTCCGCGATTCGGGATCGACGGTGCGTTCGAGCGCTACCTGCGCATCCCGATCAGCTACCCGTGGGCCGAGACGGAGCGCGCTGTCGAGCTGTTGACGCAGACGTGGAACTCCGCGATGTTCGGGCACGTGCCCGCGCTCGACTACCTCGAAGACGTCGTCTGAGCACCCTCGGGAAGGGGTGAACGTCCTCCACAGGTGATCCTGTCGCGCGGTCAGCGCACTGACCGCCGGAAACCGCGGCTGAACAGGCCGTCGGTGACATAATTGCAGCGTCCGCACCTCTCGCACCAACTGAAAGCGGCCCCGTGCACCTGCTCTCCGTCCTCAGCATGAAGAACCGCGCGCTGATCGCGCTCGTCACCATCGTCGTCGCCGTGTTCGGCGCCCTCGCTGTCGGCGGCCTCAAGCAGGAGCTGATCCCCTCGGTGCAGTTCCCGCAGCTCGCCATCGTGACGAGCTACCCCGGGGCTGCGCCGCAGGTCGTGAACGACGACGTCTCGACCCCCATCGAGACGGCGATCCAGGGTGTCCCGGGGATCGACTCGACCTCGGCCACGTCGAGCACCAACACGAGCCTCGTCAGCGCGACCTTCGTGTACGGCACCGACCTGGCCACGGCGGAGCAGAAGATCGACCAGGCGATCAACCGCATCAAGTCCACCCTGCCCGACACCGTCGACCCGCAGGTGGTGAGCGGCAGCATCGACGACCTCCCGGTCATCCAGATCGCCGTGTCAGGCAGCACCTCGCAGGACAGTCTCGCCGAGGTGCTGTCGAGCTCGGTGGTGCCCGACATCAAGGACGTCGACGGCGTTCGCGACGCTGCGATCGTCGGTCAGGTGGGCAAGCGGGTCTCGATCACGCCGGACGACGCGAAACTCGCGCTCGCCGGGCAGACGAGCCGCGCGATCAGCACAGCGCTGCAGCAGAACGGCGTGCTGCAACCGGCCGGTGACATCACCGAGGACGACAAGACCTTCTCCGTCCAGACGGGCACGAAGCTCTCCTCCGTCGACGACATCGCTGCGCTGCCCATCACCGGCGCGTTCGCCGCCGACGGCTCCGTCCTCACGATCGGCGACATCGCGACGGTCGAGCTCACAGACGACCCGGTGACGTCCATCTCGCGGGTCGACGGCCAACCGGCCCTCACCATCGCCGTCACGAAGCTGCCGGCGGCCAACACGGTCGAGGTGTCCCAGGGCGTCCGCGACATCCTCCCGAAGCTCGAGAGCACGATCGGCTCGGACGCGAAACTCACGGTCGTCTTCGACCAGGCGCCGTACATCGAGCAGTCGATCGAGTCGCTCACCACGGAGGGGCTGCTCGGTCTCGCCTTCGCAGTGCTCATCATCCTGGTGTTCCTGCTCGACGTCCGAGCCACCCTCGTCACGGCCATCTCGATCCCGACCTCGGTCCTGATCACCTTCATCGGACTCCAGGTCGCCGAGTACTCGCTCAACATCCTCACTCTCGGTGCGCTGACGATCGCCATCGGCCGTGTGGTCGACGACTCCATCGTCGTCATCGAGAACATCAAGCGGCACCTGTCGTTCGGCGACAATCGGACCGGGCCGCAGCGTGCAGGCTCCATCCTCAGCGCCGTGCAGGAGGTCGCCGGTGCGATCACCGCGTCGACCATCACGACGGTGGCGGTGTTCCTCCCGATCGCCTTCGTGGGCGACGTCACGGGTGAGCTCTTCCGCCCGTTCGCCCTCACGGTCACGATCGCACTGCTGGCGTCCCTGCTCGTCGCACTCACGATCGTCCCCGTGCTCGCCTACTGGTTCCTCCGTGCCCCGAAGGCGCAGCGGCTCGCGGCCGCAGCTGCCGAGGAGGCGCAGCCGACGTCCGGCACCGCCCGCAGCCGGCGCGAGCGGCGCGTGAGCGTCCAGGACGAGGACGACCTCGAGTCGCCGTCGCGGCTCCAGAAGGGGTACCTCCCGATCATCCACTGGACGATCAAGCACTCCGTCACCACGCTCCTGCTGTCGGTGCTCGTGCTCGTCGGCACCTTCGCCCTCACGCCCTTCATGAAGACCAACTTCCTCGGCGACTCGGGACAGAACACCCTCACCGTCACCCAGACGCTGCCCGTCGGAACGAGCCTCGACGCTCAGGACGCCGCTGCCAAACAGGTCGAGGACAAGCTCCGCGGCATCGACGGTATCGAGACCGTGCAGCTGTCGATCGGATCGAGCGGCAGCTCCCTGCGCGACGCCTTCTCGGGCGGTGGCTCCGGGGCCATCACCTACTCGATCACCACCGATGAGAACGCGGACCAGACCGCCCTCCAGAAGCAGGTCCGCACCGATCTCGGTTCCATCGACGGCGCCGGCACCATCGAGGTGGCCGCCTCGGCCGGCTTCGGTGGTTCGAGCGACATCGAGATCGACATCACCTCGGCGCGACAGAGCGACCTCGCCGATGCCGCGGACGCGATCCAGAAGTCCGTCACGAAGCTCGACGGCATCGACCAGGTCACGAGCAACCTGAGCGAGTCCAGGCCGTTCATCCAGGTGGCGGTGGACCGCGACGCCGCAGCGGCAGCAGGGTTCAGCGAGGTCGCCCTCGGTGCGTACGTGTCGCAGCTGATGCAGCCCTCCACCGTCGGCAGCATCGTGATCGACGACAAGACACTCACCATCTACGTCGACGCAGCAGACCCGCCGACGACGCTCGACGCGCTCGCCGCCGCGGAGATCCCCACGGCGACCGGACTGCAGCGTCTCGACGCCCTGGCGACCGTCTCGCAGGTCGACGGCCCTGCGACGATCACGACCGTGAAGGGCCTCCGCTCGGCGACGGTCAGCGCGACCCCGGCGAGCGACAACCTCGGCACGGCCAGTGCCGAGGTGCAGACCGCTCTCGACGGTGTCAAGCTCCCCGCCGGCACGACCGCGACGCTCGGCGGCGTGACCGCCTCGCAGAGTGACGCCTTCAGCCAGCTGGGTCTCGCACTGCTTGCCGCGATCCTCATCGTGTACGTCATCATGGTCGCGACGTTCCGCTCGCTGCGGCAGCCGCTCCTGCTGCTCATCTCGGTGCCGTTCGCCGCGACCGGTGCCATCGGCCTCCAGGTGATCACGGGTGTGCCGCTCGGTGTCCCGTCGCTCATCGGCGTGTTGATGCTCATCGGCATCGTCGTGACGAACGCGATCGTGCTCGTCGACCTCGTCAACCAGTACCGTCGTCGGGGGATGACGGTAGCCGACGCCGTCGAACACGGTGCCGCGCGCAGGCTCCGCCCGATCCTCATGACCGCGCTCGCGACCATCTTCGCCCTCACTCCGATGGCGCTCGGCATCACCGGACACGGCGGGTTCATCTCGCAGCCGCTCGCCATCGTCGTCATCGGCGGGCTCGTCTCCTCCACCGTGCTCACCCTCGTGGTGCTTCCGACGCTCTACAACCTCGTCGAAGGGTTCCGCGAGCGGCGTGCGCTGCGCCGTGCAGCAGCCGAGACCCCGGCCCCGCGCCAGGTCGCCGCGATCGAAGGTCCTCGTGTGTCGGCTGCAGCCGTCGCTGCAGAGGAACCGGTGCTGGTCGGCGCCGGTCGCGTCGAAGCCGCCGACGGGTCCGATGCGACGGTCGGCGCCCCGGCTCCGAGTGACGCCCAGCACTCCGTCGTCGACGGTCCTGACCTGGCCGACGGAGGGACCGCCGCCGCTGTTCCCACCGAGTCTGCGCCGACCGACGCTGACGTGACGACCGAGATCGGCGATGCGACCGGACCCGGTGGGGCGCCCGAGCCCGTCGCGGCCGACGACACTGGCGTCCCGACGAACGGAGCTGTCGCGGACGGCGACCCCAGCGCACCCGATGGGGACGACGCCGGAGTCCGCGCCACGGACCCGACGGACGCAGCCGAGACGGCCAGCGGTCGGTCCGAATCAGCGCACACCGGCGCACCGCACGAGGTTCACGGAGCGCATGTCGCAGCCGGGGTCGAGCAGCCGCGGACCGAAGCGATCACGCTGCCCGCCGACGATGTCGCACCCGTGTCCGAACACCACGGCGAGCACGTCGCAGCGGGCCCCGATGCAAGGTCGACCACGTCGAGCACTCCCGACGAGGTGCCCGCGGCGACGGTGCCGATCGAGACGGTGCAGGATGCGTCGGGCGGTTCAAGCGAATCGCGCGCGCTCGATGCGTCAGGCGCCCCCGCCTCAGCCGCCGAGTCCGCACCCGAGCTCGAGCGTGAGTCTGAGCCCGCTGCCGCACCCGAGTCCGAGCCCGAGCCCGCTGCCGCACCCGAGCCCGCTCCGGGCGCGAGGGAACCGAAGCGGCCCAAGCGTGGCCGGGCGCAGTGGCCGTAACGAGGCGCTGACACTCCAGCACGACGAACGCCCGCTGCGTCCTCTTCAGGAGACGCAGCGGGCGTTCGTCTGCGTCAGGACAGGCGACGGGTGTTCGTCAGCGCAGGGTGCCGACCGCGGACTCGGCTGCGGTGACCACCTGCCCCGACTGCACGAGCTCGGTGACGACTTCGATCTCCGGGGAGAGGAAACGATCCGGGCCGGCTCCGTCGATGCGGCTGTGGACGAGGCGTTGGACCGCTCCGGTCCCTGCAGCCGGCTCCAACGGACCACGGAGCTGCAGGCCGCGCGACGCCGTCATGAGCTCGATCGCGAGCACCCGTCCGAGGCCGTCGATCGCGCGCCGCAGCTTCCGGGCAGCGGCCCATCCCATCGAGACGTGATCCTCCTGCATGGCCGAGGACGGGATCGAGTCCACCGACGCCGGGTGGGCGAGGCGTTTCAATTCGCTGACGATCCCGGCCGCCGTGTACTGGGCGATCATGAGCCCGGAGTCCACGCCCACCTCATGCGCGAGGAACGGTGGCAATCCGTTGTTCCGCGACCGGTCGAGGAACCGGTCGGTGCGGCGTTCGGACATGGAGGCGACGTCGGCGACGACGATCGCGAGGAAGTCGAGCACGTACGCGACGGGTGCTCCATGGAAGTTCCCGTTGGACTCCACCCGGCCGTCGAGCGTGAGCACCGGGTTGTCGACGGCGCTCGCGAGCTCGCGGTCCGCGACGAGTGCGGCGTGCGCGACGGTGTCGCGCGCCGCGCCGTGCACCTGGGGTGCGCAGCGAAGCGAGTAGGCGTCCTGCACCCGGGTGCACTCCGGCCCGCGGTGGCTCGCGACCACCGGTGATCCGGCCAGTATCGTGCGCAGGTTCGCGGCGCTGTCGGACTGGCCCAGCTGCGGGCGCAGAGCCTGGAGATCGGCCGCGAACACGGCGTCGGTCCCGAGGAGCCCCTCGACGCTCATGCCCGCGGCGATGTCGGCGGTGGTGAGCAGCAGGCGGAGGTCGTGCAGGGCGAGGGCGAGCATGCCGAGCATGCCGTCGGTGCCGTTGATGAGCGCGAGCCCCTCCTTCTCGGCGAGCCGGATCGGCGACAGACCGGCTGCAGCCAGTGCCTCGGCCGCCGGGAGTCGGACGCCGTCGCGGTCGTCCACCTCGCCCTCGCCCATGAGGGCGAGCGCGCAGTGCGCGAGCGGGGCGAGGTCGCCGGAGCAGCCGAGCGAGCCGTACTCGCGGACGACCGGGGTGATACCGGCGTTCAGGAGTCCTGCGTAGGCGCGCACCGTCTCGACGCGCACCCCGGTCCGGCCGGTCAGGAGAGTGGACAGTCGCAGCGCCATGAGCGCACGGACGACCTCGCGCTCGACGGGGGTGCCACTGCCAGCGGCGTGCGATCGGACGAGACTCGCCTGCAGCTGGGCTCGGCGGTCCGGTTCGATGAAGGTGGTCGCGAGTGCTCCGAAGCCCGTCGAGACGCCGTAGTGGGGCTCCGGATCGGAGGCGAGCGCCTCGACGATCCTGCGGGATGCGTCGACACCCGCGAGGGCGTCGTCGTCGAGGTCGACACGGGCGTCATGGCGGGCGACGGCGACGAGGTCCGCTGAGCTGAGCGGTCCTGCGCAGAGGAGGACGGAGCCCGGGAGCACGCGTCGTCCGCTCGTCGACGGTTCGGGGGCGCTGGTGTGGTCGGCGTGTGACAGGTCCATGTTCCGATGGAACACCCGGGTGGCATCGGTCCGGAGGGGCGTAGAGTGCTCGGTGTCTGGGATTCCAGACGTGGCTCGGCGATGCCGTCCGCTTCGAAGGGAGTCCTCCATGAGTCAGGTGCCGGCGGCGGACGCCACGCTTCGCGTACTCAGCCATCTGGCCGCTGCCCGGGGACCGCTCCCTGCGGCCAGCATCGCCACTGCGCTCGACCTCCCGCGGTCCACGGTGTACCACCTGCTCGCCGTCCTGCAGGAGCACGGCTATGTCGTCCACCTCCCGGAAGCGCGCCGGTACGGGCTCGGCGTCGCGGCCTTCGAACTGTCGGGAGGCTACGCCCGACAGGAGCCGCTGAGCATGCTCGGTCGACCGTTGCTCGCCGACCTCGTCGACCGCGTGGGGGAGAGCGCCCACCTCGCCGTGCTCCACGGACGCGACGTGCTCTACATCGTCGAGGAGCGCGCCCCTCGGAAGCCCCATCTGGTGACCGAGGTCGGCGTCCGGCTGCCCGCTCACCTGACCGCGAGCGGCTGCGCCATCCTCGCCGCGCTCCCGCTGCAACAGCTGCGTGCGCTGTTCCCCGACGATTCGGCGTTCGTCGACCGCACCGGCAAGGGGCCGAAGCGCTATCGCGAGCTGCGCGAGGTGCTGATCCGCGCGAGCCGCGACGGCTACGCCTCGGAGGAGGGAGGGGTCACGCTGGGACTCGCGAGTGTGGGCGTCGCCGTCCGCGACCACACGGGTTGGCCGGTCGCCGCGATCGCGATCACCTTCGCCGGCGGGACGCCCGAGGAGACGTTCGCGCTCGCCCTCCAGGCCGGGCTTGCGGCGAAGGAGCTGTCGCGGCGGATCGGCGGGCACGGTGCGGACCGGCCCCGGCCCGTGCCCTGACCAGCTTTCGGTGAGACCACCGGTCCGGACAGCGGTGTCGCGTGACCGGTCGGCGCCATCGTGCCCGCTCGGTGCTCAGGCGACCGAGCGGAGGATGAGTTCGAGGAGTGCCGTCGCGTATGCGTCGGGGGCCGTCGCGGCGCTGAATCGGCGAGGTTCCCCGCTGAACTCGACGGTCACGGTGTACGCCTCGCCGTCACCGAGGGACAGCAGGACGTCGAGCTCATCGTCGAACGGGTCCGCTGCCGCGGTATCGGCCACCGCACCGGCGGGGGACGGCCCGGACGCCGCACGCTCGAGGGAACGGAACGAGCCACGCAGCAGCGCCCGGAGCTGGTGCTCCGACGGAAGCCACAGGGTGTCCTCCTGTTCGACGGAGTCGAGCGCCCACTCGGTCGTCCCGTTGAAGCCGAAGCTGCGCCCGCCGGGATGCTCATGCACCTCGACGGTCATCTCACTCACCGTGAACACGTCACCCGCGAGTTCACCGCCGTCGATGGTGAACCGGTCGCCCGGTTCCGGGGTCCAGCGCAGGCCGGCGGTGCGGAGGGCTCGGGCGAGCTCCGCGGAGATCATGTCTTCGGCGATCATCTGTCCAGTATCCCGGACGACATCCGTTTGGTATCGCGAACCCGCTTCGAGTCGGCTGGCAACCCCTCGACCTCACCGATGCACTGTGCGAGGGTGGAACCCCTGTTCCGAAGGTCAGCCGATGCCCCCAGCCGATGCCCGACAACCCGTCCGATTCCCCGCACGCGGACGAGTGACCACGTTGCGGCTGCACGGTCCGACGGGCATGCACGAGGCCTCGGCGGCGATCAGGTTCATCGACGTGGATCCGGAACGTTTCTCGATGACCGTCGACACCGTCATGCTCGGCGACTACATCGTGCACCGCAACACGGTTGGCCCCGGCGTCTTCGATGTCGCGGCCGACTCCTACGGCCTCGACGAACCGGTCGCCACCATCGTCATGCTCATCGACGGAGCTGCCACCCTCACCCATGCGCAGCAGCAGCTCGACCTCCAACCGGGTACCGGTACGCTCACGATCGGCTCGGAGACCTACCGGACCTCCGTCGCTGAACGAGCCACCTACCTGTACGTCTTCGTGCCGGTACGTGCGCTCCGCCGGATGGGGATCACACCGACCACCCCGCTCGGCCCACTCGCTCCGTCGCCCCTGCTCCGGGGGAGCGCCGCCTTCCTCGTCGAAGTGATCTCGAGTTTCGAGCCCATCGGCGGCGCCGCCCAGCTCAGGCTCTGCCGCGTCATCGACACCATGCTCGCCTGCCTGTACCTCGAGAACGACCTGTTCCGGGCCGATGGCGACGCGGGCCGAGTGCCCATGCGTCTCCGGATCATCGAGCACATCGCGGCTTCCTTCGCGGAGCGGGAGCTCCGACCGGAGACGCTCGCCCGACGCTTCAACATGTCCACACGCTCGCTGCAGCGGGTGTTCGAGGGCTCGGGGACGAGCGCGGCGGGCGAGATCGCCGAGCGTCGTCTCGAACTCGCGCTCGCGCTGTTGTCCGACCCGGACCACCGTGGCCTGTCGATCGCCGAGGTGGCGACGCGCTGCGGGTATCACTCGCAGGCCCATCTGCGACGGGCGGTGGTTGCGGCGACGGGGCTCAGCCCGAGCCAGGTGCGCGAGCGCGGCGAGAACGACGGGCGTTGAGCGACGCCGACCGTCGGCGACTCAGACGGGGTCGACCCGACCTCTCCGCGGTGCCAGGAGCCACGGGCGCAGCAGGCGTGTGACGAGCGGCAGCAGCCAGTAGGTCATGATCGGCGTGAGGATGAGCGTCGAGATGAGCACGTGCAGGAACACACCGAGCGGCTCCCAGCCGGGCACGAACGTGGTCACCAGGAACGTGAAGACGAGGTTGAGTGGGAAGAAGCCCAGCCAGATGCTCACCGCCTGCTTCCAGCGCGGCGGTGCCGGCGGAATGGGGTCGGAGTCTCCGGAGACCTCGGCCTCGTCGATGCGCAGGATGCCGTCCGGCGCGTCGAACCAGCCCTCGATGCCGCTGCGCTTCTCGACGCGGGACTGTTCCATGAACTCGCGGCCGCTCGACAGCCACCAGGCGCGCTCTTTGGAGTCCTCCCAATCGGACAGCGTCTGCTCGTCCGTGAAGCGGTACAGCATGTACCAGACGTCGCTCTCGGCGCCGGCGCGCACCCAGCCGGAGCCGAGGAAGCCGGGGTATCGGTTGGCCAGGTTGATGCCCGCCTGGACCCAGATGGTGGCCTCGGAGATCGACGCCGGGTTGACGCGTCGTTCGATCGAGACGGTGATGGGATCGTGTTCCATGTCTCCCAGTACACCGCACTCGTGTTTCCGATGCGTGTCGCCCCTCGCTGCTCGCCGCGGGCTGGCCGTAGAGTCGGGGCATGGCGACTCCTGACTTCGTTCTGGCCCTCCGCGAGAAGATCGGCAACGCGCCGCTGTGGTTGACGGGGGTCACGGCTGTCGTGCTCCGTGCGTCCGGCACCCCGGAGGTCGAGGTGCTGCTCGTGCGCCGCGCTGACAACGGTGCCTGGACGCCGGTGACCGGGATCATCGATCCCGGGGAGGAGCCGGCGGTGGCCGCCGAACGCGAGGTGCTCGAGGAGGCGGCCGTCGTCGCGACCGCCGAGCGGTTGGCGCAGGTGCAGGTGCTGCCGCAGAACGTCTACGGCAACGGTGACGTCACCCAGTACATCGACCTCGTCTTCCGTCTCCGCTACGAGTCGGGTGACCCGTTCCCCGCCGACGGTGAGAACACCGAGGCCCGCTGGTTCCCGCTTGACTCCCTGCCCGCCGAGGTCTCGCAGAACTTCCGCGCCCGCATCGCCTACGCCGCCTCCGACGAACGTGAGGCGCGATTCACCCGCTGACCCCCACTGCTCGTGTCCAGAATTCAGGGAAGTTCGGACAGCACACGCGACACACCGTCGATCTCTCGCGGAATTCGGACATCAGCGGCGCGGCCGGCTGACATTCCCTGAATTCTGAGCATTGGCGATGGCGTCGGCTGCGCGCACGAGACTGAGGTGGGACAGGGCCTGCGGGGTGTTGCCGACGTGGCGGGCGTTCTGCACGTCGTACTCCTCGGAGAGCAGCCCGACGTCGTTGCGGAACGACAGGAGCCGGCCCATGAGCCGGCGGGCGTCGTCCACCCTGCCCGACGCCGCGTACTGCTGCACGAGCCAGAAGGAGCACGCGAGGAACGGATGTTCCTCGCCGGGGAGCCCGTCCACGCCGCTCGTCGTCCGGTAGCGCAGCAACAGGCCGTCCTGGAGGAGATCCTCCTCGATCGCGGCGACCGTCGCGAGCATCCGTGGGTCGTCGGCGGCGACGTAGCCGATCTGCGCGAGCACGAGCAGGGAGGCGTCCACCTCCGTGGTCCCGGCATGCTGCACGTAGCAACCGCGCTCGTGGTCGACGTTCTCCCGTTCGATCGTGTCGCGGATGGTGTCCCGGAGGCTCTCCCAGCGGTCTGCCGGTCCGTCGAGGCCGTGGACCCGCACGGCTCGCACACCGCGGTCCAGGGCGGCCCAGAGCATCGCACGCGAATGCGTGAAGTGCTGTTCGTCCCCTCGCACCTCCCAGATGCCGCGGTCGGGCCGATTCCAGTGCTCCTCCACGACACCGAGCAGCGCGCGCTGCAGGCTCCAGGAGAAGTCGTCCTCTGGGATGCCGACCGACCGGGCCTCGTCGAGTGCGATCATGACCGAGCCGAAGACGTCGCCCTGGTACTGGGTGTAGGCGCCGTTGCCGACACGCACGGGTGCTGCGCCGAGGTAGCCGGGCAGGCTGTCGAGCTCCTCCTCCACGAGGTGACGCTCGCCCGCGAGGCCGTACATGATCTGGAGGTCGTTCGGGTCACCGGCGATGGCTCGGAGCAACCAGTTGCGCCAGTCGTGCGCCTCCTCGGTGAAACCGTGCTGCATGAGGGCTTCGAGCGTGAGCGATGCGTCGCGGAGCCACACGTACCGGTAGTCCCAGTTGCGGACACCGCCGAACGACTCGGGCAGGCTCGTGGTCGCGGCGGCGACGATGCCGCCGGTGTCCTCATGCGTGAGTGCGCGGAGGACGAGCAACGACCGCACGACCGCCTCCTCGTACTCGACGGGCGGATCGCAGTGCGTCGCCCAATCCCGCCACCAGTCGACCGTGTGCTCGACTCTGGCGCCGACATCGACGGCCTCGGGGACCTCGCGATGCGACGGGTACCAGGTGAGCGAGACGTCGACGACGTCGCCGGCTGCGACCTCGACCCGTGCCGCGTGGGCGTGGTCCGTCGCCCGCAGACGGACGCCACGGACGACGACGGCGTCCGGACCCGCGACGGCGACGATGCCGCTGCCGTCGGGCAGCTGGCGCACCCAGGGGATCGCGTCCGCATACCCGAACCGGAAGCGGAGCTCGATGTCGACCGAGACCGTGCCGCTGATCCCCTCGATCCGGCGGAGGACGTCTGCGCGGCGGTCGCCGTGGGGCATGACGTCGGTGACGCGGATCTCGCCGTCTGACGTGGCCCAGTCGGTTTCGAGGACGAAGGTGTCCTCGACGTAGCGCCGGCGTGCCGTCGCCTGGGCATCGGTCGGGCGGATGCTCCAGCACCCCTGCTCCTGCGTTCCGAGGAGAGCTCCGAACATCGACGGTGAGTCGAAACGCGGCAGGCACAGCCAGTCGATGCTGCCCTCCCGCGACACGAGCGCTGCGGTGTGGCAATCGCCGATGAGTGCGTAATCCTCGATGGGGCTGGGCATGACCCCATGCTGCCACGCGGTGCTCGGCAGGCACGGCAGGGATGCACCGTGACTTCTCAGGATGGATCGGGTAATGTGGCCAAGTCGGCTCTAGACACCGCGTTTGTACCGCGGAGGGTTATGTCAGTCTGGTGGGCCGGTTTCGTTGGAGAGAACTCCGCGAACACACACACGATGTGAACGGTCCCGGCCATTGTCAGCCCGGGTATGAGCATGCCGCAGCGCAGCCGAGGTCTCGGATGGCGCTGTGTGAGTCATGCAGGTTGTTCATGCGAACGAGTTATAACCCGGAAAGCATTTTTTCTATGCCTCAGCACAACAAACCGGCCGGCGGACGTCCGGCCAAGAACTTCGATCCCAAGTCCAAGTACGGGGAGAACAAGAAGCCGTTCGGTTCGCGCTTCGGCGGCCCGAAGGCCGGCAGCAAGAGCCCGGGCCACCGCGGCCACCGCCCCGATGAGGCTGGCGCTCCGCAGAAGTCGCGCTGGAACGCCGACGAGCGTGCCGAGCGCGCCGCCCGCTTCGAGTCCGCCGAACGCGGCGACCGCGGCCCTCGCTCGAACGACCGTGGCGAGCGTCCCTCGTACAACCGTGGTGGCGGCAACGACCGTCCGGCCTACAACCGWGGCGGCGACCGCAATGACCGTCCGGCCCACAACCGTGGCGGCGACCGCAACGAGCGTCCGTCCTACGGCGACCGCACCGAGCGTCCTGCGTACAACCGTGGTGAGCGTTCCGAGCGTCCGTCGTACGGTGACCGCAACGAGCGCCCGTCGTACAACCGTGGCGGCGGMAAYGAYCGTCCGGCCTACAACCGGGGTGAGCGTTCCGAGCGTCCTTCGTACGGCGATCGCAACGAGCGTCCCTCCTACAACCGTGGCGGTGGTAAGGACCGCCCGGCCTACAACCGTGGCGGCGACCGCACCGAGCGTCCGTCCTACGGCGACCGCACCGAGCGTCCCTCCTACAACCGTGGCGGCGGCAACGACCGTCCGGCCTACAACCGGGGTGAGCGTTCCGAGCGTCCGTCGTATGGCGACCGCACCGAGCGCCCCGCGTACAACCGGGGTGAGCGTTCCGAGCGTCCCTCCTACGGTGACCGCCCCGCACGCCAGGGCGACCCGCGTCAGGCGAACCGCACCGATCGTCCGGCCCGTTCGTACGACGACCGCCCCAAGCGCTCCTTCGACGACCGCCCCGCCCGTTCGTTCGACGACCGCCCGAAGCGTTCCTTCGACGGTGGGTCCGACTCGGCCAGCCGTGGCAGCGACTTCTACCCGAAGCGCGACGCAGGCTCCTACACGCCGCAGGACGACGTGGTGCTCGAGCGCCTCGAAGCCGACGCCATCCAGGCGGGCGACGTCGACGGCATGACCTTCGGTCAGCTCGGCCTCGGTGGCAACATCGTGCGTGCCCTCGAAGAGCTCGGCGCGGCCAGCCCGTTCCCGATCCAGGCAGCGACGATCCCCGACGTGATCGCCGGCAAGGACGTCCTCGGCCGTGGCCGCACGGGCTCCGGCAAGACCATCGCGTTCGGTGCGCCGCTCGTCGAGAAGCTCATGGAGAACGGCGGCGGCAAGAACCGCAAGCCGGGCCGCAAGCCCCGCGCCCTGATCCTCGCTCCCACGCGTGAACTCGCGCTTCAGATCGACCGCACCGTGCAGCCGATCGCCCGCGCCGTCGGCCTCTTCACCACGCAGATCTACGGTGGCGTCCCGCAGGGTCGTCAGGTGGGTGCGCTGCAGCGCGGCGTCGACATCATCGTCGGCACCCCCGGCCGCATCGAGGACCTCATCGAGCAGGGTCGTCTCGACCTCTCGCAGGTCACCGTGACCGTCCTCGACGAGGCCGACCACATGTGCGACCTCGGCTTCCTCGAGCCCGTCCAGCGCATCCTGCGTCGCACCGCGCCCGACGGTCAGAAGCTGCTCTTCTCCGCCACCCTCGACAAGGGTGTCGCAGCCCTCGTCAACGAGTTCCTCCCGAACCCGTCGGTGCACGAGGTCGCCGGGGAGGACCAGGCGTCCTCCACCATCGACCACCGCGTGCTCGTGGTGGAGCACAAGGGCAAGGACCGCCTCATCGAGGAGCTCGTCAACCGCACCGAGAAGACCCTCGTGTTCGCCCGCACCCGCGCGTACGCCGAGCGTCTGGCCGACCAGCTGGAGAGCGCCGGCATCCCCGCCGTCTCGCTCCACGGCGACCTGAACCAGAACCGCCGTACGCGGAACCTGGAGAAGCTCACCTCTGGTCGGGTCAACGTCCTCGTCGCCACCGACGTCGCCGCCCGCGGCATCCACGTCGACGACATCACGCTCGTCGTGCAGGCTGACGCCCCCGACGAGTACAAGACGTACCTGCACCGCGCCGGCCGTACGGGTCGTGCCGGCAAGGTCGGTCGTGTCGTCACGATCATCCCGAAGGCGCGTCGTCGTCGCATGACCGAGCTCCTCGACCGCGCGGAGATCGAGGCGGCGTTCGACGACGCGGCTCCCGGCGACCAGCTCGTCGAGGACATCGCCACCGCGTAGCCTCCGTCATCACGCGAGAACGCCCGCCGAGCAGTTGCTCGGCGGGCGTTCTCGCGTGTCAGGGAAGGTGTTTCTACGGGGTGAGGGCCTGGCGTTCGTCGTCCCGCGGCGCGAGGACGACGGCGTCGTCGACGCCGTCGAAGGTGCGGACCGGGCGGGTTGCATCCCAGCGAGCCCAACCGGGGTCACCGGTGGTGGCGAAGGACACCCAGGCGTCGTGCATGCTCGTCGCGAGCGACTGCGGTGCGTCGGTGCCCGTCATCCGGATCGCCTCGGGCGAGTCGAGATGGTCGAACACGAAGCCGAGTTCGAGGGCATGCGCGGCGCCTAGCGCACCGTGACCGTCCTCGCCGACCGGGCTCCGCCACGCGAACTCGTAGACCCAGGTGTCGGACCCGGCGGCGGCGCGGGCGTCGGCGACACGGTTGAGCGGCACCCGCAGGAGGAGGTCCGTCGCGATGGCGCCGAGGATCTCACCGGTCGGCGCCTTCGGCCGGTTCCGCCGGAACGTGCGCACCGTCGACGCGCGGATGCCGAGCTTCAGCCGCGCGGCGAAGAGGTGGAACCGCTTGAAGGTGGGGATCAGGCCCGTCGGCACGAACCACAACCGGTACTCCTCGGTCGTGCTGCCGATGAGGAGAGGGATGCCGGAGGCCTGGCCGGCTCGCAACGCGTCGAACGGGCTCGCCGGCACGATCTGGGTGTCTGTCGCCACGGCGAAGCCTGGACCGCCACTGATCGGGTTCCCGCCCGCCATCACCCGCTCCTGAGAGGCGACGAGCCCCTCCGGTGGGATGCGTTTGAAGCCGGCACGCGACGCCGGCACACCGAGGTCCTTCGCCATGAGCTTCGAGACGCGACCGGCCCGCTCACGGGTCTGCGACTCGAGTGGGCCGCTCTGCACGATGGCCCGGGTCATCAGCGAGGCCGCGTCGGGGTGCGCGAGCAGGGTCGCGACCGACGAGCCGCCGGCTGACTCCCCGAAGACCGTGACGTTGCTCGGGTCGCCGCCGAAGTGCGCGATCTCGTCCTGCACCCAGACGAGCGCCGCGAGCTGGTCGGCGATCCCGAGGTTCATCGGCACATCGTCGAGCACCGAGAAGCCCTCGGAGCCCAGTCTGTAGTTGACGGCGACGAGGACGACGCCGTCGCGGGCGAACGCCGTGCCGTCGTAGGCGTCGAGGGCGTTCGAGCCGTGGACGAACGAGCCGCCGTGGATCCACACCATGACGGGCAGTGAGGCGCCCGCGTGATCAGCCGGGGTCCACACGTTCACGTTGAGGATCTCGTTGCCGGGCACGGTCACCGTCGCCAGCAGCTCGCCGATCGGCCCCGAGTACGGCGCCTGCGGTGCGGTCGCGCCGAGGCGGCTCGCGTCCCGGGGTTCCTCCCACGGTTCGACCGGCTGAGGGAGGCGGAAGCGGTGCTCACCGAACGGGGCGGCGGCGTACGGGATCCCGAGGAAGCGACTGACGCCGCCCTCGGTGATGCCGACGAGGGGACCGCTGCCCGTCGCGACGGTCGCCGCTGTGGGGGCGTTGCCGGATGCCTCGGGGATGTCCTGTCCGGGTTCGGTGCTCATTCGGGTCCGTCCTTCGCGTCAGGTGTCCCACTGTATCGACGTCCTCTGGGCTGAGGTCCGCTGCCGTGCTGATCGAGCGTCCCTCCTGCGGCTGGAAGAATGGGCGCATGCAGATCCGCTCCTACGCACCGTCCGACGCCGAAGCCGTCATCGCCCTCTGGCAGGAGGCGGGACTCACCCGGCCGTGGAACGACCCGGCGAAGGACATCGAGCGGAAGGCGTCGACGCAGCCGGAGCTGTTCCTCGTCGGCGAGGACGCCGGTGTCGTCGTCGGCACGGCGATGGTCGGCTACGACGGCCACCGCGGCTGGGTGCACTATCTCGCCGTCGCTCCGAGCCAGCAGGGTGGCGGCCTCGGTCGTGCGCTCATGGCGGAGGCGGAGCGGCTGCTCATCGGACTCGGCTGCCCGAAGATCAACCTCATGGTGCGCACCGGCAACGATCGCGTCATCGGGTTCTATGAGGCGCTCGGCTACGGCACCGACGAGGTGGCGCTGCTCAGCAAGCGCCTCATCCCCGACGCCTGACCGGTGCCGTCCCTCGGGGCTCGTTCGTTCTTGGTCGAGCCCCTGCTCGTTCGCCCGCATGCGGGCGAACGGGAGCCTCAGAAGAGGGTGGGTTGCGGCTGCAGGGCTGTGGTCGCGAGGTCGGGGGCGAGCTGCCGGAAACGCACCCGTTCACCTTCGTCGTTGCGGAGCATGCCGAGCGCGCTTGAACGCACACCGCCCGTCGAGGGGTCTTCTCGGCCTCGTTCGAGTCCGTGGTCACGGATCATGGGGCGGATCCGGGCTGCGAGCCAGCGGCGGTAGTCCTTCGGAGCGTGCATCCCCTCGGCGTACATGGCGCTGTACTTCGCGACGAGCTCGGGGTGGGCCTTCGACAGCCAGTGCATGAACCACGGTTTCACGCCCGACTTCAGGTGGAGTGCGGAGTACAGCACCGTGCTCGCGCCGGCTTCTCGGATACGGGTGAGCGCGAGGTCGAGGTGTTCGACGGTGTCGGTGAGGTAGGGGAGGATCGGCATCATGAAGACACCGACGTCGAAGCCGAGATCGCTTGCGGCCCGAACCGTCGCGAGTCTCGCCGCGGCTGTCGGGGTGCCCGGTTCGATGGACTGCTGCAGCTCGTCGTCGAAGATCGCGATGGACATGGCGAGATCGACGGGTACCTGCGTGGCCACGTCGGCGAGCAGCGGGAGGTCGCGACGCAAGAGCGTGCCCTTCGTGAGGATCGAGAAGGGTGTGCCGGAGTCTGCGAGCGCCCGGATGATGTCGGGCATCAGCCGGTACTTTCCCTCTGCGCGCTGATACGGGTCGGTGTTCGTGCCGAGCGCGACGGGGTGCTTCCCCCAGCTGGGCTTCGCGAGCTCTTTCGCGAGCACCTCTGCCACGTTGACCTTGACGATGAGCTGGGAGTCGAAGTCCTTCCCCGCATCGAGGTCGAGATACGTGTGCGTCGGCCGAGCGAAGCAGTTGTGCGAGATGACGCCGTTGGCGATGAAGTCCCCTGTGCCGGTGGTGATGTCGATGAGGTCCTGTTCCCCGATCGGTTCGATCGAGGCGACGCGGAGATCCGCATTCGACGTCACCGCCCGTCCCAGGAATCGACGCTTTCGGAGGATCGCAGGTTCGGTCAACCTGAAGAATCGTTCGCGCATCGGGAGCCCACCGGTGACGCGGACGTTCCGCACCCCGTTGGCATGTGGAGGTTCCAGCACGCAGGTGATGCCCAGCAACCGCATGCTCTCCATGATCTGTTCGAGCACAGCGGCGTCCGTGTTCGAGATGCGCAAGATGCCGGCGGAGCAACTCCCTTCAGCGTCGAATACTCCGGCGAGGAATCCCGAACACCAGTCTTGGTCCACTGCGGCCGGCCAGGCGACGATCGCGGTGATTGCGTCGAAGTGCCTTGCCTTCGCGGTCATGATGGACGTCATTTCGCGGCGGTTGTCTGTCGCCGGGCTGAACGGACGGGTGTCGGTCGTGATTCCTTCCTCGCACAGGTACTCGCGGCTGCGGTCGAGGGCCTCGCGGTCCGCGAGGGACAACCGGAATCTGCTGACGGTCGTCGGTTGTCCGTTCGGCCTCGTGTCCGTGCGCCGCAGCATCATCGCGTCGCCGCGAATCATCCCGCAGAGGTAGCCGCGTCGATAGCCGGTCGTGCCGATGGCGGACCGGTCGTGCTCACTCAGTCCGGCGAGCCCGAATCCCGTCAGCGCATCGTTCGTCGTGAGGTGAGGGCGTCGGGAGGAACCGGCCGTGGCTCCGGTGACGTGCTTCCACCCTCGCTCAGTCAGGAACCGATGGTCGCCGCTGGCGACGACCGTGGTGCCGTCGTGCAGGTGAACCCGGAAGGCCGGTTTGCGTGTGTGCCACCGCGCCCGCACGGTTGTCGCGACGTACCGGCGATATCGACCGGACACCTCGGTGCCGACGATCTCGTCACCGACCTGAAGCTCGCCGAGCGGTTTGACACTTCCGTCGGCCATGGAGATGAGCGTGTCTGGCCCGAGGCAGTAGGTGCAGGCATGCGAGCATCCCCGGTACGGGTTGATGGTCCAGCCGAACGGCATCGCCGACTGACCGGGGACCCGGTTGAGTGCGGACTTCGCGAGCACCTCATGGAAGGTGATTCCTGCGAACTCCGGTGTCTGCACGCTCCGGACCAGGTTGTTCAGGCGCGCGAGTCCGGGCAGCGCCGAAGGTTCATCGACTCCGAGTTCTTGCCCGCTCCACCTCATGCATACATTAGAACATACGTTCGAAGAAGAAGCGCGACGGATCGCTCGATCAGCGTGGTTTGCGCGTGAAGACGTAGTGCACGACGCCCGAGGGCGACGCGGTGGTCTCGACGTCGAAGCGCTCTTCGAGGCCTTCGAGACCGTCCCAGACGCGCACGCCCCGACCGAGCAGGATGGGCGTCACGACGACGTGCAGGTGGTCGACGAGGTCGGCTGCGAGGAATTCGCGGACGACGGTCGGGCCGCCTCCGAGGCGGACGTCGAGGCCGCCGGCCTGCTCGATCGCCAGGTCGAGGGCGTCGCGCGGGCTGAGGTCGCGGAAGAGGAAGGTGGTCTCGCCGACGGCGAGATCCTCGCGGGGATGATGCGTCAGGACGACCACGGGCGAATGGAACGGCGGCTCCTCGCCCCACCAACCACGCCAGCCGTCGTCGGTCCACGGGCCGGTCTGCGGGCCGAACTTGCCCCGCCCCATGATCTCCGCGCCGATGCCGACCGAGGTCGCCGCCGCGAAGCTGTCGTCGACGCCACGCGTGCCGGCTCCGACCGATTCCCCGTCGTGTCCACTCATGGCCACGAACGCCCTGGTCGGGAAGAACCACTGCATCAACCGTCCGCCCGCGTGCCCGAACGGGGCGTCGAAGGTGAGGCCTTCACCGGTGGCGAAGCCGTCGAGGGAGACGGCGAGGTTGTGGACACGAAGCATCGTCATGCGCCCACTGTAGCCCTGCTCGTATCCTGCCGACCGACCGCGATACGGGGGCCTCAAGCGGTCGCCGCGCCCGGCGCGGTCGCGGCGGACACGCGCCGGTCCACCGGCAGCTGCAGGCCCCGGAAGACGCCGGTGCGGGCCACACGGGCCATCACGGCGCGGGCGACCCACGTGAAGAACATGAGGGCGAGGACGAGGATCAGCGGTGTGACCACGTACATCCACACGGGCGGGTTGAGTGTCAGGAGCCACGCGAACCACCAGGCTCCGTACACGAGCCCGGAGAACACCGCGCTCGCGTAGAAGAGCCAAGCGCCCCAATACCGGTACCGACCGAGCAGGAACGGCAACTCGATGAGGATCCCGAGGACGACGAACACGAGCACGCTCGCGACACCCGTCGGGACGAACGGCGCCTGCAGCAGACCCGAGAGCAGCTGGGTCAGCAGACCGACGCCCGGTCGGCGGAAGGCGGCCTGCGCCGCGACACCCGGCAGGAGGTAGATGCCCGCGAAGACGCCGAGCAGCCACGGCGCCGCGACGGACACCGCGTTGTACACGTACGCGTTGCCCACGTTCAGCAGGGCGCCCGCCACGGCGATCGCGGCGCAGCTGAGCAGCAGCCTGGTGCTGAGGTGCTTCATCGGTTCCTCCAGAAGGGTTCGAGTCGGTCAGACGCCGACGACGGTGCCGGGGCCGGCGGTGAGTCCCCACCAGACGATGGCGATGCTCGCGATCCAGAACAGGATCATGAACACCCAGTCGCGGGTGCGGAACGGGATGAGGGTCCGCTCGGTGCGCTGCGGATGCGCGCCGAAGGCTCGGGAGTCCATTGCGAGCGCGACGCGTTCGGCGTGGCGGATCGCGCCGGCCAACAACGGCACGACGTACCCGCTGGTGCGGCGGAGCGAGGAGATCGGGCCGCGACCCTGTGCCATTCCGCGCACGCGGTGGGCGGACCGGATGACATCGAGCTCATGACCGAACCGCGGCACGAAGCGGTATGCAGCGAGCGCCGTGTATCCGATGCGGTAGGGCACGTGCAGCTGCTGGATCATCGCTCGCACGAGCTCGGGCCCCGTGGAGGAGATGCCGCCGATCAGGGCGAGGACGAGGAGGCTTGCGAGCCGCAGCGCGGTCGCGAGGCCGAGCAGGAGCGCTCCGAGGAAGAAACGGTAGTCCCCGATCTGGAACAGCAGCACCGACTGGTCGACGCGGCCGGGGTCGCTCCACAGGCCGAAACTGAACGACATGATCGTGACGACGACGGGCAGGCCGAGGAACAGGAGGAGTGCGATCGGCCTCGTGAGTTCGGCGCCGATGACGATGACGAGTAGCGCGAGACCGATGAACAGGAGCGGGATCGCGAGGTCGCGGGTGAAGATGAGCAGCACCATCGCGGGTAGCGGTGCAGCGAGTTTCGCCAATGGGTTCAGGCGGTAGAGGAAGCGGATCGCCGGGCGCTCGCGGCTGAGGGCGTACGGGTCGATCGTCGTCGCGGTCATCGGCCGTCCGCCTCCGGTGCGTCTGCCGACGGGAGGTCGTCGAGTCGGGTGACGGACTGCCAACCGGGGTGTCGGGTGAGGCCGCGCATCGCGCTCGCCAAGGGTGGCTGGCGTAGTCCGGCACGGGTGATGAGGTCGTCGTCCGCGAGCACGGACGAGGTGGTGTCATGGGCGAGGAGCCTGCCGCGGTGCATCACGGCGACGTGGCTCGCGTGCTCGGCGACGAGCTGCATGTCGTGGGTCACGACGATGACGGTCGTGCCCTGATCGTTCAGTGCCGACAGGAGGGCGAGGAGTTCGTCGGCGCGCTCGCGGTCCTGGCCGAAGGTGGGCTCGTCGAGGGCGATGACGGGTGCGCCGGCGATGAGCGCGGTGCCGACCGACAGGCGCCGCTTCTGGCCACCGGAGAGGAGGAAGGGGTGGACGTCGCGCATCGACCGGAGTCCGAAGCGCGCGAGCATGTCGGCGACCCGGCGTTCGACCTCGGCCTCGTCCTCGCCGCGGATCCGCAACCCGTGGGCGAGTTCGTCATGGACGGTGTGGGTGATGAACTGGTGCTCGGGGTTCTGGAACACGAAGCCGATGCCGGCGGCGAGGGTCCGGACGTCGCTGCGCCCCGGATCGATCCCCCCGACGTCGACGTGGCCGCGGGGCGGGGGCACGACGCCCGCGATCGCCTGGACGAGGGTGGTCTTGCCTGCGCCGTTCGTCCCGATAACCGCGAGGAAGTCGCCGCGGCCGATCTCGAGGGTCACGTCCTGCAGGATCGGCGTGCGCGCCTTGCCTCTCCCGCGCTCCACGCTCAGTCCGCGGACGGACACCGCGATCGGCCGCTCGGTCTCGGTCGCTCGGGCGATCGTCGACGGGAGAGGCGGGAGGTCGAGCGGGTCGAGGGCCGATGCCAACTCCGACGGCGTGAGGGGGATGCCCTCCACAGGGACGCCCGCGGCCCGGAGCCGGAGTGCCGCGAGCGTCGAGACGGGGAGCCAGACGCCCATCGCGAGCAGTTCGTCCAGGTTGTCGAGGAGGGTCTCGCGTGTCGGGCCGTCGAAGGCGAGGCGGCCCGCGCGGTCGATCACGACGACGCGGTCGACGAGGTCGATCGCGGCGTCGAGGTTGTGTTCCACCAGGAGGACCGAGTGCCGGGTTCGTGCCGGGTCTGCAGTCGGGGCGACGAGTGCCCGCAATGCCGCGTAGACCTCCTCGATGCCGGCGGGGTCGAGGTTGGCGGTCGGTTCGTCGAGGACGAGCAGTTCGCTCCCCATCGCGAGCGCGCACGCGATCGCGAGACGTTGTCGGCCGCCCCCGGAGAGTCGGTCGGGGTTCTCGGCGCGGCGCTCCCACAGCCCCACCTGGCGGAGGGCCCGCTCCGCGCGTGCAAGGACGTCGTCGGCGGGCAGCAGCAGGTTCTCGGGACCGAAGCACACCTCGTCGAGCACCGTGCCCGTGACGATCTGGGCGTCCGGGTCCTGGAACACCATCGAGACATGGGCACTGAGATGGCCGACCGTCGTCTCCGTCGTCGCCACTCCGCCGGTCACGACGGTGCCTTCGAGCGTCGCGGGGACGGCGTGGGGGATCAGTCCGTTGATCGCGAGCGCGAGCGTGGACTTCCCGGAGCCGCTCGGCCCGAGCAGGAGGACGACCTCGCCGGGGGCGATCTCGAACGACACTCCGTCGGGCGTCCATTCCGAACGGTCGTCGTGCCGGATCCGGACCGCGTCGACGACCGTGACCGCCCTCGGGGCGGTGGCGCCTGCGGGGCGCGAAACGTCGTCGATCACAGGAGTCCAGTGGGAGGGGTGGGGACGGAGGCCGTCGCGGTCACTCCAACTTAGCCTTACCTAACCTCGGAGTCCATTCTGGTGCGTGAGCGGCTCAGGCGCGCGTCTCGGCGTCAGTGCGCCGGCGATCCACGGGAAGTGAGATCGACCGCCCGACCCCGGCACGCGCGAGTGCTGCTGCGACGCCGCGCCCGACGGCGGTGAAGGCGATCGGGCTGAGCACGAAGAGCGCGATGTAGACGATCTGGGCGAGCGGGGCGAAGTGTTCGAGGCCGAGCGCGACGAGAACCGAACCACCGAAGAGGACCCCCGCGACGCCGGCGGCCAGGAAGAACACCCACGACTTCCAGACGCGGTATCGCGAGACGGCGAACGGGAGCTCCTGCAGCAGCCCGATCGCGAGACCCGCGCCGAAGTAGCGGAAGAACCACTGCGGGCTGAACGCCGCGGAGACGAGACCGGCGGTGAGCCCCGTCATGAGCGCGACACCGCCACGCCTCAGCAGTGCCTGGGCGACGACCCCCGGCAGGAAGTACACGCCGATGATGACTCCGTACAGCACCGGTGCGGTAGCCGAGATCGCGCCGCCGATGTACCCCGAGACGACGAAGACGAGGCCGCCGGCGACACCGATCGCGGCGCAGGTCATGAGCAGACGCGTACTCAGACGTTGCATGGGCCCACCTTCACGAGCAGCAGATTCTCTGAGGACAGCCTATCCTGCATAGCTGAGCGTTCAGGCGGACAGTCGTCGCCTGCGTTCCCGCGAAACGGGGCTGCAGGCCGAACACCTCAGAGCGTGCGTCGGCGGGGAGTGAGGCGCACGTTCGGCAGCGGAGGAGCAGGGATCCGCTCAGTGCCATGGCCCGCGACCGTGCCGAACCGCGGCGAACCTCGCTCCCAGTCGTCTCGGGCTGTGGCGATGTCGTCGTGACTGCGCCCGACGAAGTTCCACCACATCACGAGCTCCTCCGGGAACGGGGTGCCACCGAGGAGCACGAACCGTGCGCCGCCGGTGCTGCTGAGCGCCAACCGACCGCGGCCGTGGGCGAGGTAGAGGAGCGGCCCTGCGACGAGGTCGACCTCCTCGACACGGACGTCGCCCTCGATGACGAGCACCCCGTGCTCGAACGATGCGTCGACGGGGAGCTCGACGGAGCTGCCGGCGTCGACGACGATGTCCGCACCCAGCAGCGGCGTGTGGACGGTCGCGGCGGACACCGCTTCACCCAGTGCGCCCACGAGCACCGTCGCCCTGAGGCCGGGCGCCCGGTGGACGGGGAGGTCGGTGTGCTGCTCGAACGCCGCAGGCACGCTCGCCGCCGAGGAGGGGAGCGCGACCCAGAGCTGCAGCCCGTGCATCGACGCCGCTTCGTCTCCGACGGAGAACTCCGAGTGCGAGACACCAGCGCCGCTCGTCATGATGTTGAGCTCGCCCGGCCGCACGACGACGTCGCTCCCGACGCTGTCCCGGTGGCGGATGTCGCCGTCGAGCGGCCACGTCACCGTCTGGAGACCCGTGTGCGGATGCGGCAGCACCCGCATCGTCGCGTGGTCCTCGTCGAAGCGGTCGAGGAAGCACCATGCGCCGATCATCGGCAGCTCACGCTGGGGGAGGGTGCGATGGACGCTCAGCCCTCGCACGCCGCCGAGTGGCACCTCTCGGGCCTCGAGGAGCTTCGTGCCGGAGGCGTCGGGCGCACGACAGACGCTCGTCTCGTTCGCGGCATCGAGTCTCGTCATGGACGCCTCCCTACCATGCCAACGGTACTCCGGCACGGGCCGGACACTCCACTCCCGCTCGTGGTTGACTGGGAGCGCGCAACGGGGGTCGCACACCCACCCCGCACCGATGGATGGAGAGCCGATGGGCCTGTTCGACCGCACCGAGAGCACCGACGAGCAGCCGAAGCCCGGCCTCTGGAACGACCGCATCGGCACCCTCGCCACCCGGAGCGTGCAGACCCTCGCGGTCGTCGCCGTCGCGGCCCTCATCGTCTTCGCGATGACGCAACTCTCGCTCGTCATGATCCCCGTCGTGATCGCCCTCATCCTCGCGTCCGCGATCCACCCGCTCATCCGCTGGATGCGCAACAAGGGGGTACCGTCGATCCTCGCGACCTGGATCGCGCTCCTCTCGCTCATCGTCATCCTCGGCGGCATCGGCTGGCTCATCGTGTGGGCCGTCCGCAGCCAGTGGGACGACCTCGTCGACTCCGCCTCCCAGGGGTTCGGGCAGCTGCAGGACTGGATCAGCACACTCCCGTTCGACATCGACAGCAAACAGATCGAGGACGCCAAGCAGACCGCGATCGACTTCCTCACCTCCAGCCAGTTCGGCAGCGGCGCGCTCGCCGGCGTCTCAGCGACCGCGAGCTTCGTCACGGGGCTGTTCCTGATGGTCGTCGTGCTGTTCTTCTTCCTGAAGGACGGGCCTCGCATCTGGGAGTTCCTGCTGCGCCCGTTCACCGGCGCCTCCTACGACCGCGCCAAGCGGATCGGCACGAAGACCGTGGACGTGCTCGGCGGCTACGTGCGAGGAACGGCGACGGTCGCCGCGGTGGACGCGGTCGGTATCGGCGTCGCACTCGCGATCATCGGTGTCCCGCTCGCCCTGCCGCTCGGTGTCATCGTCTTCCTCACCGCGTTCATCCCGCTCGTGGGTGCGACGGCCGCCGGCATCCTGGCAGCCCTCGTCGCGCTCGTCGCCAACGGGCCGGTCGCGGCCCTCATCGTCGTCATCGTGGTCATCGCCGTCAACCAGCTCGAGGGCAACTTCCTGCAGCCGGTCGTGATGGCACGTTCGTTGAAGCTGCACGCGCTCGTCGTCCTGCTCGCCCTCACCGCCGGCACCATCCTCGGTGGCATCGTCGGCGCGGTCCTCGCCGTCCCGATCGCCGCGGTCGCGTGGGGCATCATCGGCGTCTGGAACGGCCCGGACCAGCCGGCCGAACCGATGCGGCAGAAGCGGCCCGAGTCGGTCTGACCGGGTCTGCTCCGCGCGGTGGCGATCGTCGCCGCCGGATAGCATGTGAGCGTGGACACCCACGACCTGCTCGGCCTCGTCCTCGAGGTCTTCACCTGGGTCGGCTTCGGCTCAGCCGTCGTCGTCCTCCTCATCATGCTCATCGCCCGGGCGGCTGACGGCAGCTGGGTCGAGACGCACGGCGTGATCGTCGAGGGTCCGGAGGGTCGTGAGGTGCGTTGGATGACGGTCGCGGCCGAGCTGTTCTCCCGACCGGTGGACGACGCCGAGTTCGCCTCACTCCGAGACCCGGACGAACCCATCGTGTTCTACTCCCGCCGTGAGCCCTCGCGTGCGAGGTTCCGGCGGACCGCCGACCACGCGCGAGCGCTCCGGTTGCTGTTCGCCGTCACGTTCGGCATCGGCGTCGTGTGCTCGATCGCCTCGATCGCGATCCTCTTCATCCCGACCTCGTGAGTGTGCCAGCGCACCGCGCTGGCACGACCAGGCTCGGCGCTCCGGTATTCTCGAACGAGCGCCGATACCCGGTCGGCTGCACCCTGCGGAGGCACGGCATGACGGAACGGTGGGCCAGAGTCGTCCGCGGTGCCGCCGCCGCCCTCTTCGCCACCTTCTCGGCCGCGCTCTCGCACACGCTCGGTGGCGCAGCGGCCCCGTCGATGTTCGTCCTCCTCATCGGCGGCACGTTCGCCCTGCTCGTCTGCGTGCTGCTGGCCGGGCGCCGCATCTCCGCGGTCGGCGTCGCAGCCTCCGTGCTCGTCAGCCAGCTCGGCTACCACGCGCTCTTCACCCTCGTTCCGAGCACGGCGGCCGCCACGGTGACGTCCACCGGGACGATCGGCTCCGGGAACTGGCACCAGCACGGCGTCGTCGAGTTCGCCTCGAGCGGTGTCGCGACGTCCGCGCACGTCCATGCCGGTCCGACGATGTGGGGGGCGCACCTCGTGGCAGCCGTCGCGACGATCGCCGCCATCCTCTTCGCTGAACGCGTTGTGCGCGCCGCCATCGCGGCTCTGGCCGTCCGGGTCCTCGCCCGTCGCGCCGCCGTCCTGCACCTCGTGCCGTCGCCCCGACGCGTGCGCTGGGCACGGGTCAACGAGCGGCCGCGCAATCTCGGTGTCGTCCTCCTGCACCTGCGCCACCGCGGGCCCCCGGTCTCCTTCGCCGTCTGACCGACGCGCCGCCCTCCGACCTGGACGGGTGCTGCGCGACGCGCGATCAGTCGGAACGCAGTGACACCCATCGGCACGCCAGCAGGCGTCGCCTCATCCGTCTCCGCAGGCGTCTCGCCGCGGAGCAGTCGACAGGACACCCCAATGAACGCAACCTCCACCCGCCCCGCTTTCCGCAAGCCCGCCGTCCTCGGCGCCATCGCCGTCGGCGCCGGTGCCCTCCTCGCGGTCGGCGCGCCGCTCGCCGCGAGCGCCCACGTGAGCGTCACGCCCACCTCCACCGCCGCCGGTTCCTACACGGTGCTGAGCTTCGCCGTCGGCCACGGCTGCGACGGCTCACCCACCACGAGCCTGTCGTTCGAGATCCCCGAAGAGATCAACGCGGTGACGCCGACGATCAACCCGAACTGGGACGTCACGAAGGTTGCGGCCCCGCTCGCCGACCCCATCACGGACAGCGAAGGCGAGCAGATCGCCGAGCGCGTCGGCAGCGTCGTCTACACGGCGAAGACCCCGCTCGTCGACGGCTACCGCGACGTCGTCTCCTTCCAGGTGCAGCTCCCGGCCGACGCCGAGGGCAAGACGCTCGTCTTCCCCGTGACCCAGAAGTGCGAGGTCGGTCAGACGGATTGGACCGACGTCGCCAAGGACGGTCAGGACGAGGAGGAGCTCGAGGCTCCGGCACCCACGATCGTCGTGACGGCCGCCGTTGCCGGCGACCACCACGGCGCGGCGACCGCGGACGACGACGGCGACGGCGACCACGCCGAGGCGGCAGCGACTTCGACGTCCTCGACCGACGTGCTCGGTCGTGTGCTCGGCATCGCCGGCCTCGTCGTCGGTGCGGCAGGCATCGTGGTCGCGGCCTCCGCGAAGCGCGCTGCCGCCGACGCGAAGCGCAAGGCATGATGACGGCCGCTCATCGTCGCCGCCGTCTCGTCGGCACCGCTGCGACCGCGTTCCTCGCGGTCGCAGCGGTGCTGGCCGTGGCGCAGCCGGCCTCGGCGCACAACTCCATCGTCTCGACGACTCCCGCAGAGGGCTCGACCGTCACCGAGCAACCGGGCCAGCTCGTCATCACCACGAACGACAACCTGCTCGACCTCGGCGACGCCGGTCAGTCGAACCAGATCCAGGTGACGGGCCCAGACGCCGAGCAGCTCTACTACGGCACGGCGTGCGCCGCGGTGAACGGGCCGGCGCTCGTCATGCCGTTGCAGCTCGGCGCCGCCGGGGAGTACACGGTCGTCTGGCAGCTCGTGTCCACCGACGGCCACCCGCTCTCCGGCACGTACACCTTCGACTGGGCTCCGGCCGAGGGTCAGGAACTCGCCGAGGGCAGCTCGACGCCGACGTGCGCGACGAGCGGTGCATCGACGGTGGAACCGTCCTCCGACGCGGCGGCCGGAGCAGACACCGACGCCGACACGACTCAGTCCTCAGGTGGGCTGAGCGGCGACGTCTGGTGGATCGTCGGTGCGATCGGCGTGGTCGTCGTCGCCGGGGTCGCCGTGCTGCTCGTCACCCGTCGGAAGCCCGACGACGACGACGGGGAGACCCCCGCCCCCTGAGCGTCACCCTCGTCCAGAGCGCAGGCGGCCCTGGCCCGTGGCCCGGTCCCTGAGCCTGGCGGCGGGTCGTACAACGCAGCAGCCCCGCCATCCTCGAGAGGATGACGGGGCTGCTGCTGTTTCAGGTGGAACTGGTGCGGGTGAACCCGCGTTCGGCTACTTTGCCGGCGGCATCAGCACCGTGTCGATGAGGTACACGGTCGCGTTGGCGGTCTTGACGCCACCGCAGATGACCTTGGCACCGTTGACGGTGATGTTGTCGCCCGAGCCCTCGACCTTGACGGTCGAACCCTCGACGGTCGTCTGGTCGCCGTCGATGTCAGCCGGCGAGATCTGGCCGGGGACCACGTGGTACGTGAGGATCGAGGTCAGCGTTGCAGCGCCCTCAGGCGTCTTCAGGGAGTCGATCGTTGCGGCGTCGATCTTCTTGAAGGCGTCGTCGACCGGTGCGAAGACGGTGAACTCGGAGCCGTTCAGCGTGTCGACGAGGTTGACGTCGGGGTTCAGCTGGCCGGAGACCGCAGCGGTCAGCGTCGTGAGGAGCGGGTTGTTCGAGGCGGCGACGGCCACCGGGTCGGCGGACATGCCGGCGACGGAGCCTGCACCGTCCGGGACGGCCTCGGCGTAGGCGGCGCAGCCCGAGCCGACGAGGTCCGCTGCCGGGTCAGCGGTCATGCTGGACTCGGAGGGGGCGGAGCTCGGCTCCATGGAGGAACCGCTGTCGGAGCTGGTGCCGCTCGAACAGGCTGCGAGACCGAAGGTCGCGACGGCGGCGAGTGCGAGAGCGGCCATGTGGTGGCGCTTGATGGTACGCATGTGATTCTCCTTTGATGAGGTTTGGACCGGCGGTTCGAGTGCCTCTTCGAACCGGCCCTCGATGACACTTCGGAGCCCCCCGTGAGGTGGTTTGGAAAAAGCTTCGATTCCGTGTCGCTTCGCTCGCCGCATTAAGAGGAACAACTTTCTTCACATTCCTCTCTGTGGAGGATCGCGTCGGACTGTCGGCTGTGGCGGCTACGATCGACGGATGAGCTGGAGCACCGAACCCGACTGGATCCCGGACGATTCGGATGCGCCCGACGATCTCTACGGCTCCGAGGCCCCACCTCCGCCGTACGACGCACCTCCGCCGCCGGAGGACTCGGCCGCCTACGGTGGTGGCGGCGTCGACTGGGGGAGTCGAGCCCCGGCACCCGCTCGTCCCACCGCGCCGGTGGCGGCACGCCCCGCCGGAGCGAAATTCGCGACGGCGCAGGAAGCCCTGCACACGGTGTTCGGCTACGACGCGTTCCGTGGCGAGCAGCAGCAGATCATCGAACAGCTCGCCGGTGGCGGCGACGCCGTCGTGCTCATGCCCACCGGTGGTGGCAAGAGCCTCTGCTACCAGATCCCGGCGCTGCTCCGCCCTGGTACCGGCATCGTCGTCTCGCCGCTCATCGCCCTCATGCAGGACCAGGTCGACGCGCTTCTCGCCGTCGGGGTCCGCGCAGCCTTCCTCAACTCCACGCAGGACGCCGCCGAGCGCGCCCGGGTGGAGGACGCCTACCTCTCGGGCGAGCTCGACCTCCTCTACGTCGCGCCGGAACGCCTCAGCTCCGAGGCCACCCGCCGGTTCCTCGGCCAGGGCACCATCGCACTCCTCGCGATCGACGAGGCCCACTGTGTGTCGCAGTGGGGCCACGACTTCCGACCCGACTACCTCATGCTCGGCGAGCTCGCCGAGCGCTGGCCGGACGTCCCACGCATCGCACTCACGGCGACGGCCACGGAGGCGACCCACAAGGAGATCACGCAGCGCCTGCACCTGGGCGACGCGAAGCACTTCGTCTCGAGCTTCGACCGCCCGAACATCCAGTACCGGATCGTCGGCAAGAACGAGGTGCGCAAGCAGCTCGTCGCCTTCGTGAAGGAGCAGCCCGCCGGTACCGCTGGCATCGTGTACTGCCTGAGTCGCAAGACGGTCGAGCAGACGGCTCAGCTCCTCCGAGACAACGGCGTCGACGCCGTCGCGTATCACGCGGGCCTTGACGCCTCCGTGCGCGCCGCCGCACAGTCGCGGTTCCTCCGCGAGGACGGCGTCGTGGTCGTCGCGACGATCGCGTTCGGCATGGGCATCGACAAACCCGACGTCCGGTTCGTCGCCCACGTCGACCTCCCGAAGAGCGTCGAGGGCTACTACCAGGAGACGGGTCGTGCGGGCCGCGACGGCGAACCGTCGATCGCGTGGCTCGCCTATGGCCTGCAGGACGTCGTGCAGCAACGTCGCATGATCAACGAGTCTCCGGGTGACGTCGCGCACCAGCGCAACCTCAGCGCCCACCTCGACGCGATGCTCGCCCTCTGCGAGACGGTCGACTGCCGCCGGGTGAATCTCCTGCGCTACTTCGGCCAGCCCTCCACCGCGTGCGGCAACTGCGACACCTGCCTCGAGCCACCCGTCACGTGGGACGGCACCGTGCCCGCCCAGAAACTGCTCTCGACGATCGTGCGTCTGAAGCGCGAGCGCAACCAGTCGTTCGGCGCCGGCCAGATCATCGACATCCTGCGGGGCAAGCGCACCGACCGCGTCGCGCAGCAGCGCCACGACGAACTCGCCACCTTCGGCATCGGAGAAGACCTGAGCGACCAGGAGTGGCGCGGGGTCATCCGGCAGCTGCTCGCACGCGACCTCCTCGCGACGGTCGGCGAGTACGGAACGCTCGGGCTCACCGACGGGAGTGCAGAGGTGCTCGCCGGCACGCGTCCCGTCGCGATGCGTCGGGAGCCGGAGCGCGCGGCGAGGTCGTCGTCGCGCGGCTCCTCACGCTCGGCCTCGGCGAACGCCGAGCTGGAGCCGGCCGCCGCCGAACTGTTCCAGGCGCTCCGCACGTGGCGAGCGGGCGTCGCGAAGGAGCAGGGCGTCCCGGCGTACATCGTGTTCGGCGATGCGACGCTCCGCGAGGTCGCGACCGCGAAGCCGACCTCGCTGGCCGCGCTCGACGGCATCAGCGGCATCGGCGCGAAGAAGCTCGACGCCTATGGCGAGGCGCTCATCGAGGTCGTCGTCGCCAACGCCTGACGGTCGCACCTGGGAGCTGGCTGCGACACCTGTGGGGGAGGACCAAGTCGATCGACGGCGACCGGCTGGTCGGTTGTCCGCATCCCACAGGTGCTGAGCATCATCGTTATGACAGTCCTACCATTGTGGGAGATTTCATGGGCGAAAGGCAGGGCGTAGGGATGGTCGATACGGCGATCAGGACGAGCGGCACGGGCACGACGGCATCGACGGTGGAGGTGGCGCCCTCCGACGCCCGGATCGACATCGCCGCGCTGGCGCACCAACTGCTCGGCACGTGGCCGGAGGCACGGCTCGCCTCGCGTGCGCTCGCCGCCAAGCCGGCGATGCAGCGCATCGAGGGGCAGTCGATGGACGACCACCGCGACCGCGTCTTCCACCAGCTGAAGCTCCTCGTCGAGAACGGCCAGGTCCACAAGGCGTTCCCGAAGCGACTCGGAGGTGGCGACGACCACGGCGGTAACATCGCCGGTTTCGAGGAGCTCGTGCTCGCCGACCCGTCGCTGCAGATCAAATCCGGTGTGCAGTGGGGGCTGTTCGGTGCGGCCATCCTGCACCTCGGCACCGCTCCCCACCACGACGCCTGGTTGCCGGGCGCGATGAACCTCGACATCCCCGGTGCGTTCGCGATGACCGAGTCCGGGCACGGTTCCGATGTCGCCTCCATCGCGACGACCGCGACGTACGACGCGGAGACGCAGGAGTTCGTCATCGACACCCCGTTCCGGGCGGCGTGGAAGGACTATCTCGGCAATGCCGCCGTGCACGGCAAGGCGGCGACGCTCTTCGCGCAGCTCATCACGAACGGCGTCAACCACGGCGTCCACTGCTTCTACGTGCCGATCCGCGACGACGAGGGATCCTTCCTCCCCGGCATCGGTGGTGAGGACGACGGCTTGAAGGGTGGTCTCAACGGGATCGACAACGGCCGCCTGCACTTCTCCGGGGTCCGCGTGCCACGCACCAACCTCTTGAACCGCTATGGCGACGTCGCCGAGGACGGCACGTACTCCTCGCCGATCGCGAGCCCCGGCCGTCGGTTCTTCACGATGCTCGGCACGCTCGTCCAGGGCCGGGTCTCGCTCGACGGCGCCGCAACGACGGCGTCGGCGCTCGCCCTGCAGATCGCGATCACCTACGGCAGTCAGCGTCGGCAGTTCAACGCGGCGAGCGACACCGAGGAAGAGGTCATCCTCGACTACCAGCGTCACCAGCGTCGTCTGTTGCCGCGCCTCGCGACCACGTATGCGCAGTTCTTCGCCCACGACCGCCTGCTCGTGAAGTTCGACGAGGTGTTCAGCGGCAAGGGCGACACCGACGACGACCGCCAGGACCTCGAGACCCTCGCGGCCGCGCTGAAGCCGCTGTCCACCTGGCACGCGCTCGACACGCTCCAGGAGGCGCGCGAGGCGTGCGGCGGTGCCGGTTTCCTCGCGGAGAACCGCCTGACCGGGCTGCGTGCCGACCTCGACGTCTACGCGACGTTCGAGGGCGACAACAACGTGCTGCTGCAGCTCGTCGCCAAGCGCCTCCTCACCGACTACAGCCGGAAGTTCGCGAAGGCCGACGCCGGTGCGCTCGCCCGCTACGTGGTCGAACAGGCGACCGATCGTGCGATGCACGGCAGTGGCCTCCGCAGTCTTGCGCAGACGGTGAAGGACTTCGGTTCCACGGCCCGGTCGGTGAGCCAGCTCCGCGACACGAACGTGCAGCGTGAGTTGCTGACCGAGCGCGTCGAGACGATGATCGCCGACATCGCGACGAAGCTGCGTGGGGCCAACAAGCTGTCGAAGCAGGCCGCCGCCGACCTCTTCAACGCGCACCAGAACGAGCTCATCGAGGCCGCCCGGGCGCACGGCGAGCTCCTGCAGTGGGAGGCGTTCACGGAGGGCGTCGAGAAGATCGAGGACGCAGGGACGAAGCAGGTGATGACCTGGGTCCACGACCTGTTCGGGCTGTCGCTCATCGAGAAGCACCTGTCCTGGTACCTCATCAACGGTCGCCTGTCGCCGCAGCGCGGGCAGGCCGTCGGCGCCTACGTCGACCGCCTCATCGCCCGACTGCGTCCGCACGCTCTGGACCTCGTCGAGGCCTTCGGGTTCGCCCCAGAGCACGTGCGCGCACCCATCGCCTCCGGACAGGAAGCGAAGCGCCAGCAGGAGGCTGCCGACTACTTCGCGGCGCTCCGAGCCTCGGGCGACGCCCCGATCGACGAGAAGGCCTTGAACAAGAAGTCGCGGTAGCCCCGCACCGAGCCCCGGCACGCCCCGAAGGGGGAGTGTCCGAGCCCGCCTGAGTCTCGATACGGTCGATCGAGCACAGGGGGGCCATGAGGTCGGTTGGAATCGATGCGTTGCGCGTCGTCGGTATCGTGGCGGTCATCGCCGGGCACGTCTGGTCCGCGGATCCGGTGCTCGCCGCACTGGTCTATCCGTGGCACGTGCCGGTGTTCTTCTTCCTCACCGGGTACCTGTGGTCGTCCGGGCGGTCCCTCGGCGACGAGTGGCGCAAGCGTTCGCAGACGCTGGGCATCCCGTACATCGCCTGGTTCCTCGTGATCATGGTGTTCTTCGTCGGTCGGCAGGTCCTCGGAAGCGGACTCGACCTGCAGGCCGACCTGATGCAGTTGGCGGGCGGCGCGAACGCCACCCGCCCCTTCACGACGTTCTGGTTCGTCTCGGTCCTGCTCGCCACGGCGCTGCTGTACCGCGTGATCTGTCGAACCTCGCCCGGCGTGCAGTGGGCAATCGCCGCAGCGGGGATCGCCGCGGGTGCCGCCTTCGGCGGGTTCCTCGCGCACACACCGCTGGCTCTCGGTTCAGCCCTGCCGTGTCTCGTGTTCATCGTCGCGGGCCGGAGCTTCAGCCTGCTGCGACGACGCTTCACCGTCGGCCTCCGCACAGGTCTCGTCGTCGTCGTGGTCCCGGTCGTCGCGGTCGCCACCGGCCTGTCGGCCGTTCCGAACCTCAAGTCCGGCGACTTCGGGACCCCGTTCATCACGAGCATCGTGGCCGTCATCGCCTCCGCGGCGCTCGTACTGGTGTTCGAGGCTGCGTTCGCGCGCAGCTCGCCCCGCGTCGGTGCGACGATCAGCGGGCTCGCGATGCCGGCGGTCGCGGTCGTCCTGCTGCACCCGCTCGTGCTGTGGGTCCTCAAGACGACGCCTGAGGGCGGTTGGATCGACTTCGCCCTCGCCGTGCTGATCCCGTGGACCATCGCGCTCGTGGTCTGGCGCACACCGCTGTCCTCGTGGCTGCTCGGTGCACCGCGTCGCACGAGGGCGGTCGCCGTCCTCGTCTGAGGCGGATTCGTCGCTCGCGCAAGGTCTGCGCGACGAGGTGCCTCGCCTGACGCTGCGCGATAGGGTGCGAGCATGACGTTCAACGACAACGCGGACATCAGCGGCAACAAGGTCAAGCGGCGCGGCCGCACGACCGGTATAGCCGTGGGTGGTGGTGCGGTGGGCGTCATCGCGATCGCACTGATCTCGCAGCTGCTCGGTGTCGACCTCACCGGCATCCTCGGCGGTGCGGGTGGCGGCCAACAGCAGGAGGAGACGATGCTCTCCGACGAGTGCCAGACGGGTGCCGACGCCAACGCGAACGTCGACTGCCGGATGGGCGGGGCGTACTCGTCGCTCGACGCGTACTGGACGAACACCCTCCCGACACTCGGCGTGGAGTACACCTCCCCGGCGGACTTCATCATCTTCGACCAGCAGACGAACACCGGCTGCGGGGCGGCATCGAGCGCGACGGGGCCGTTCTACTGCCCGCCGGATCAGACGATCTACCTCGACACGGGGTTCTTCACCGAGCTGCGCGAACGTTTCGGCGCGTCCGGCGGCCCACTTGCCGAGATGTACGTCGTCGCCCACGAGTGGGGCCACCACATCCAGGGGATCACCGGCATCATGGACCGCGCTGACCGGAGCGGCACCGGACCGTCGTCCGACTCGGTGCGCATCGAGATCCAGGCCGACTGCTTCGCGGGTGCCTGGGTCGCAGCGGCGTCGAGCACCGAGGACGTCAACGGCGTCGCCTTCCTGAAACCCGTCACGGAGCAGGAGATCGCCGACGCACTGAGCGCTGCGGCAGCCGTCGGCGACGACCGGATCCAGGAGGCATCGACCGGGCAGGTGAACCCCGAGGCCTGGACCCACGGCTCCGCGGAGCAGCGTCAGCGCTGGTTCCTGACCGGCTACCGGGGTGGCCCGGGCGCCTGCGACACCTTCTCGGTCCCTGCCGGCCAGCTCTAAGTCCGCGAGGGGTCCCGAATGGTTGGCCGAGGGCGGCTGACGCCAGCCATTCGGGACCCCTCGCGAGCTGGGGGAGGGCTGGTACGGCATGCTAGAGGAGACAGATGTTGGTGATGGTGGAGGAAGTGGACGTCGATGGGTGAGATGTACCCCGAGATCGAACCGTACGAGACGGGCATGCTCGACGTCGGCGACGGCCATTCCCTGTACTGGGAGACCTCCGGCAACCCGAACGGCAAGCCCGTCGTGTTCCTGCACGGCGGACCGGGTGGGGCAACGAGTCCCGTCCATCGTCGACTGTTCGACCCGAAGCGCTACCGCATCGTCCTCGTCGACCAGCGGGGCTGCGGCAAGAGCACTCCGCACGCGAGCGATCCGGCAGCGGACCTCTCGACCAACACCACCTGGCACCTCGTCGCCGACCTGGAGACGCTGCGCAAGTCGCTGAAGATCAAGCGGTGGATGGTGTTCGGCGGTTCGTGGGGGAGCACCCTCGCGCTCGCGTACGCGCAGAAGCACACGAAGCGCGTCTCCGAACTCATCTTGCGCGGCATCTTCACGCTGCGCCAACAGGAACTCGACTGGTTCTACGAGGGCGGTGCCGCCGCCGTCTTCCCCGACCTCTGGGAGGGCTTCCTCGAGCCGATCCCACCCGCGGAGCGCCGGCACCTCATCGAGGCCTATCACCGCAGGCTCTTCGACGAGGACCCAGCGGTGCACGGTCCGGCCGCGGTCGCCTGGGCGAGGTGGGAGTCCTCGACGATCACCCTGCTGCCGCAGGATCACACGGTCGCCCGATTCACCGACCCGACGTTCGCCGTCGCGTTCGCGCGCATCGAGAACCACTTCTTCATGAACCAGGGCTGGTTGGAACCCGGACAGCTCATCCGCGACGCCGGACAGCTGGCTGGGGTCCCCGGCGTGATCGTCCAGGGTCGCTACGACATGTGCACGCCGGCGTTCACCGCCTGGGACCTGCACCAGGCATGGCCCGAGGCGGACTTCACCCTCGTGCCCGACGCCGGCCACGCCTTCGACGAACCCGGGATCCTCTCGGCGCTCATCGACGCGACGGACCGGTTCGCCAAGCACTGAGTCGCCCCTCGACAGGCTCGGGGACCGGGGGTGCCCCGGGGGCCGGAACAGGCTCAGGGACCGGAGGAACGACGACGGTCGTTCTCTTCGGTCCCTGAGCCTGTCGAAGGGTGTCCGGGTGTCAGGAGACGAGGAGCAGCGGGTTCACCTTCGCCCCGGTGTTCTCCATCGTGTTCCCACTCTGGGTGAGGGAGACGGCAGGGTAGGACGTGAACGCGCAGGAGGACACGACCCGGTTGGGTCCGAACTGGTTGTTCGTGACCGTGGCCTTCTGGGTCCAGCTCTTCTTGACCTGGAGTTTCAGGGTGCAGTGTCCGCCGTCGAGCCAGTTGCCGTCGACGGTGAGGGTGACGTTGTTCTGTTCCGCGCCGCCGAGGATCGCGAAGTTCGTCGCACCGCGGATCGTGTTGCCGAGGATGCGGAT
>NZ_JAHVDH010000005.1:0-550909 GCF_051487245.1 Plantibacter flavus | reverse complement strand
GTCCGCGCATCACCCGCGACCCGGGTGGGGATCGCGGCGGCGTCGAGGCGTTCCCGGATCGCGTAGGCGAGGGGTGCGGTGGTGAACAGGTGCACCCAGGCCATGCCGTCGGCGGCGGGCTCGACGTCCACCCGCCGGTCGGACGTGGAGCGACTCGTGCGGGTGGCGATGGACTCCGGGTGCAGGCGCTCTCGCAGGATGCGGGCGCGCTGTTTCAGTCGGGGCGGGGTGGAGCGTTCCGCCAACGGCAGCACCTGTTCCAGGAAGACCCGGCGGCCGGCCGCGGGGACGTCGCGGAGCTGATCGGTGATGACCTGCGCGTGCCCGGCACTGACCGTGCCCGTGGCGAGGGCGTCGAGCACGGCTGGTGCGTGGTGGACGAGGGCTTCCGCTTCGCCGATGCGGCGTTGCAGTGTGGGTTCTGAGGTGTGGGTGGCCATCGCGAGCGACGCACACATCGACCGCCGGGCCAGACTGCGTGCTTCCGCCGACGGGGTTGCCGACGGCACCACCGACGGTGCGGTCGCGTCTGCGAACGCCGCAGCCTCCGCGAGGAGCCGTGCTTCCGCGGCGTCGAGCGCTGCGCGTTGCCGGGACAGCGCCACGAAGCGGTCCGTGAATGACGCCAACCGCTCCGCGAACGCGTCCCCAGGGTGCATGCCCTGCGCGTGGTCCGTGGTCTCGGTCATGACTCCAGTCCACCATGGACCACTGACATTCGAGAGGGGCAGTCGATTGGAGGTGAGCCACGCGAGGGGCCGCCCCCTCCGGCGAGGAGAGGGCGGCGTCACCTCACCCCGGGATGGTGACCGCCGCACCACCGCCCGTGCCGAGCCCGCACGCCTCGAAGACCTCGGCGGGGGCGTCGGCCGGGATGGCGAACGCCTCTCCCTCCTTGGGGTCTGGGACGTCGAGTCCGTTGTCGCGGAAGCACTGCGCCATCTTCAGCATCTCCTCGCGGATCTCCGCATCGCTCTTGTCGCCGCCGGGAGCAGCAGGCGGCGTGCCCAACTCGTCTGAGCACTTCTGGGATGCGGTGTTCATCGCCTCGGCGTTGTCCTCGTCGAACTTCAGCGAGAGCGTGCCCTCTGCGGTCGGGTCCGGGTAGTCGATGCCCTCGCCGCGCATGCACTTGGCGTACGCGAGCTGGTAGTCCTCCCACGTGGCCTCGGTCCCGCCGGAGGGGGAGCCCTCGGCCTCAGCGTCGCCGCCCGTGCTGCAGGCGGCCAGCCCGCCGATGAGGAGCGGTACCGCCAGCAGGGCTGCGAGCACTCTCGTGCGTCCGATGGAACGAAGGGGCGTGTGATCGGTGAACATGTGATGCCTTTCTGATGTGGATGTGGATGTGGATGTGGATGCGGATGGGGAAGGTGTGGAGGTGGTCAACTGCTGAGCGCCTCGGTCGGTGGTGTGCGCGCAGCACGGATCGCGGGATACAGGCCCGCGATCGCGCCGATCGCGAGCGTCGCCCCGACCCCACCCGCAAGCACGAGCGGTGGGATCGAGACCGGCCATCCGGAGACCGTCGCCATGACGACGGTGACCGCGCTGCCGAGACCGGCACCCGCCACGCCGCCGAGCGCCGAGAGGAGGAGCGCCTCGGTGAGGAACTGCGAGCGGATGTGCCCGCGCGTCGCTCCGAGCGCTCGCCGCAGTCCGATCTCGCGACGACGCTCCAGGACCGAGATCACCATCGTGTTCGCGACGCCGATGCCGCCGACGAGCAACGCGACCGAGCCGAGCCCGAGCAGCAGGCCGGTGAACGCCTGGTCGGCTGCGTTCTTCGCAGCCAGCGCATCCGACGGACGCGACACCTCGACCTCCTCCGGCGCCTGCGGGTTCACCGTGCGACCGAGGAGCTCGCGGACCTCGCCGACGCTCTCCTCCGTGGACCGCTCGTAGATGGTCGTCGGGTTGCCCTCGAAGCCGAAGAGCGACGCGGCGATCTCCTCGCCGATGAGGGCCGAGCTGTCGAGTTCCTCGGCGAGCGCGACGGGAGCGAGGATGCCGATGACGGTGAACTGGTGATCGCCCAACCAGACGAGCCCGCCGATGGTCGTGACGCCGAGCCGTTCCGCTGCTTTCGCACCGAGGACGACGGTCGGATACGCGGCGGTGGCCCGGTTGAACCAGGAGCCGGCGACGAGTTCGCCGCCCACCACCTCGAACAGCCCGGCTGAGGCCGCGTGCACGCCGATGCCGCCGGTGCGGCCGGATTCGATGAGGGAGCTGCGGTAGATGGACTGGTCCGGCAAGCTGGCCGTCGACCCGACGTGCTGCACCCCGTCGAGCATGCCGACCTTGGCCACCGCGTTGGGCGGGAGTTTCGCCTCCTCGCCGAAGAAGCTCTGGCCGGCGCTCACCCGCAGGAGGTTCGTGCCGAGCGATTCGAGCTGTTGGTTCAGCCTGGCCTGGCTGGACGAGGAGATGCCGACCACCGCGATCATCGCGGCGATGCCGATCGCGATGCCGAGTGCCGACAGGATCGCTCTCGTCGGCCGGGCACGCAGCCCGGTCGTGCCGAGGTGCAGGACGTCGCGGGTGAGCAGTTTCGAGCGTCGGCCCGCCGCGTCCTCAGGCGCGCGTGCGAGGAGGGCGGTCATGCGGCCCTCCCGGAGTCGGAGACGACGCGGCCGTCGCGGATCGCGACGCGGCGGGGGAGCTGGGCTGCGAGTTCGACGTCGTGGGTGATGACGACGATCGTCGTACCGGACGCGTTCAGTTCGTGCAGGAGGGCCACGACGGTCGCGCCGGAGGCGGAGTCCAGATTGCCGGTCGGTTCGTCCGCGAGCAGGAGCGGCGGCTCGCCGACGACCGCCCGTGCGATGGCGACGCGTTGGCGTTCACCGCCGGACAGCTGGTTCGGTTTGTGGTCGAGCCGATGACCGAGCCCCACACGGGTGAGGGCTGCGATCGCACGCCGCCGCCGATCGGTGCGCGGGACGCCTGTGTAGACGAGCCCGTCGGCGACGTTGTCCACAGCGCTCGTGCCCTCCGCGAGGTGGAACTGCTGGAACACGAAGCCGATGCGATGTGCGCGGAGCGCCGACAGTCTGGCGTCGGAGAGACGCCCGACGTCCTCGCCGTCGATGAACGCCGAACCGGTGCTCGGTCGGTCGAGCGTGCCGATGAGGTTGAGCATGGTCGACTTCCCCGATCCGCTCGGGCCGACGATGGCGACGAACTCTCCGTCGTCGATCGTCAGCTCGACCTCGGAGAGTGCGTGCACGGGTGGGCTGCCGTAGCTGCGACCGACGCCGTCGAGGCGGACGATGTGGGTCGCCCCGACGTGATCGCGCGTCATGATTCCGGCACCACGACGTCGTCGCCGGCGTCGATTCCGTCACCGGTGATCTCGACTCTGCCGTCGGCGAAGAGCCCTGTCGTGACGGGAACGCGCTTCGTCGTTCCATCGGAGCCGACGACCTCGAGGCCGAACGTCTCGGAATCGAGTGCGACGAGCGCCTCCACCGGGACCGAGAGCACGTCCTCCCGTCGCTCCGAAGGGAAGCCGACGGTCACGGTGCTGCGTTGCAGGTCCGCTGCGGCGGCGGGATCGTCCAGCGCGACGGTGACGGGGATGACCACGGACTTCTGCCCGTTCGACTCCCGTTCGGTGGGGACGCCGACGGCGGTGATCGTGCCGGTCGTGCTCGTGCCGCCGGGCAGCGAGACGGAGACCGGGGCGCCGGCCACCGCGAGGCGCTGATCGGCGAGTCCCAGTTCGACCTCGACCCGCTTCTCGAGCGAGGTCACCGACAGCACCGTGCCGCCGGGGGCGACCTGGCTGCCGACGCCGGCCTCCTCCGCCCCGACTCGGACGTCTCCGACCATGAAGACGACCGAGCCGAGCTCGAGCCGGCCGGTCTCCTCGACGCCGAGGGCCTTCTGCCATTCCTCGATCGCTCGTTCAGTGGATGCTGCGAACTCGTGGTCGGGGGTGCGGTCGAAGTAGCCGAGCGCGGCGAGGCTCATCTCCAACTGCAGGACGTCGGGGCCGTCGTCCATCCCCAGGCCGAACGCGCGCCACGCGGGCAGCGGGCCGTGCAGCAGCGGCACCGGGACGTTGTCGATCCAGTAGAGGCCGCTGCCGAGGGAGACCTGGCTGCCGACCGCGGCAGTCGCCGTGATCGTTCCCGCCGATCCCGCCGCGATGTCACGCTTGTCGGCGTAGTCGAGGGTGCCCTGGGCTTGGCTGACACCGGACAGCGTCCCGCGCTCGACCTGTGCGGTACCGGTCCGCACGGCCGGTCCGTCGTCGGCTTCAGCCGCAGCGGGCCCCTGCTGGACGACGACCGACGCGGTCACGCCACCGGCGATGAGGAGGGCGCCGATGGCGAGTCCGGCGACCAGCCCCCGGCGACGACGAGGGTGGGCGGTGTCGGGGTCGAGCATCGAATGCTCGTCGAGGGGTGTGTTCATGCTGATCCTTACGCTGACGCCGCGGTGTACCCGGCGGCTGTCATCCAGCTGACCTCCTCGGCGGTTGCGGCAGCGTCAACGGTTTTGCAGACGTTTTCGAAAGGTGTGCGCTCGGTTCCGGCCGCCGGGCGCATTCCCAGGCCCCGCCCTGCAGCCTTTACGTTTCGTGAACACCGCATCTGTTTGACTGATACACCGAACGATCAGATGGACGTCATGTGGTCTGGATCATGAGGAGGAATCGCCGTGCGAGTGCTGATTGCGGAGGACGAGGTGTATCTCGCGCGGGCGATCCGTACCGGGCTCGAACAGGAGGCGATCGCGTCGGACATCGTCCACGACGGTACGAGTGCACTCGAAGCCGTGACGGTGACCGACTACGACGTGCTCGTGCTCGACCGCGACCTCCCCGGGACGCACGGCGACGAGGTGTGCCGTCGGGTCGTCGAGGACCACCCCGAGATCCGCGTCCTCATGCTCACCGCGGCACGACGGCTCGACGACAAGGTCTCGGGCCTGCGGATCGGTGCCGACGACTACCTGGCGAAGCCGTTCGAGTTCCCTGAACTCGTCGCGCGCCTCCGCGCGCTGGCCAGGCGCACCACCGATGCGAGGCCGCCGGTGCTCGAACGGGCGGGTATCCGCCTCGACCCCTTCCGCCGCGAGGTCACCAGGGACGGTGCCTACGTCCGCCTGTCGCGCAAGGAGTTCGCCGTGCTCGAGCAGCTGCTGCTCGCCGGCGGCGGCGTCGTGAGCGCGGAGATGCTGCTCGAGAAGGCGTGGGACGAACGTGCCGATCCCTTCACGAACACGATCCGCGTCACGGTCTCCAACCTGCGCCGTCGGCTCGGATCGCCGTGGGTGATCCAGACCGTCCCGGGCAGCGGCTACCGGATCGATGAGGCGGTGACGTGAGGGTGGACGCGGACCGTGCCGCCCTGCACGGACGCCCTCGTCGCCTCACCGTCCGGGCGCGGCTCACCCTCACCTACACGGCGCTCTTCACCGTCGCGGGCGCGATCATGCTCGGCGGCATCTACCTGTTCATGCGCTACGTGCCGACCTACGCGATCCGCTCGGTGACGGTCGACGCGACGACTGCGACGGCTGCCACGCAGTTCTCGCAGACCCAGCCCTCGGACGACACCAGCGTCGGTCTCGCTCTGCCGACCAGCGGTTCCGCGGCACTCGTCGTGTCCGATCAGTCCGACATCCTCAACACCCTGCTCATCGCTTCGGCGGTGATCCTCCTCGTCCTCGCGGCGCTCAGCGCATGGGCGGGTTGGATCATCTCGGGGCGCATGCTCAAACCACTCCACGAGATCAGCATCGCCGCGCAGCGTGCCGCCACGGGCGCGTTCGACCACCGCGTCGCCCTCGCCGGGCCGCGCGACGAGATCACGGAGCTCTCCGACACGTTCGACCACATGCTGGAACGCCTCGGGCGGTCCTTCCACGCCCATCGCCGGTTCGCCGCGAACGCCTCTCACGAACTCCGTACGCCGCTCGCGACGACGCAGACCATGCTCGACGTCGCCGCTCGTGACACCCGACTCGATGCCGACATGCGCGACCTCGTCGTGCGGCTCCGTGAGACGAACACCCGCAGCATCCAGACCGTCGAAGCCATCCTCGACCTCGCCGACCTCACCCACGAGGAGCTCGAGACGACGAGATGCGACGCGGGCGAGGCCGTCGAGGCGGCCGTCGCGGACATTCGGGGCGAGGCGACCGCCCGGCGGATCGACGTCCAGGTCGACACGAGACGCGCGCCCCTCGACGCCGACCCTCGCCTCCTCGCCCAGCTGCTCGGGAACCTCCTGCGGAACGCCGTCCGGCACAACGTCGAGGGCGGGCAGATCGTCGTGCGCGCGGGAGTCACCGGCGGGCCGGACGGAGGGCGTGCGGTCGTCACCATCACCAACACGGGCGCCGTCGTGCCGCAACATCGCCTCACGAGACTCGTCGAGCCGTTCTACCGCGATGTCGGACGGGTGACCTCCGGGGAGCTCGGGTCGCGCGGGCTCGGTCTGGCGATCGTCGACAGCATCGTGGTCGCCCACGAAGGCACGCTCGACATCGCCGCCAACCACGACGGTGGGCTGCGCGTGCGTGTGGAGTTCCCGCGCGTGTGAGGGCTCGGGCTGCGGGGTATCGCGGGCGTATGCAGCGCAGCAGACGACCACGAAACGGCCCGAATGCTGGGATGGGACAGCGATCGACACCGGTCGCGCCTCAGAAAGGACCCTCCCCATGCGCAGCACCCCGCTCGTCGCCCTGTCCATCCTCGCGCTCGCGCTCGGGCTGACCGCCTGCTCGCCGGGCTCTGCCGACCCCGGCGCCGGCGGCGAGCAGACGGGGGCCTCCTACGACGACGCCTTCGACGACTACCAGATCGGCTTGGCGGCGTGCATGCGCGATCGAGGGATCGACGTCGAGGATCCGGATCCGGGGACCGCCATCACCCTCGACGGTGACGCCTCATTCGACGCCTACGATGCGTGTGCGGCAGAGCTCGGCCCGCCGCCGGTGAACCCGGACCAGCCGACCCGGAAGGAGATCGCAGACGACTTCCGTGAGCGCGCCCAGTGCCTCCGCGACAAGGGCTTCGACGTCCCCGACCCCGCCGCCGACGGAACGTGGGAGCTCCCAGAAGAACTGTTCGACGAGGCGAGGGCGTGCGCCGTGTGATGGCGGCCTCCAGAGCAGCGCCCGTGCGAGCCCGCTGCCGACGTGCCGGCTGGTCAGGCCTCCGCGAAGAGCGGCGTGAGGAACCGGCGTTCGTAGCGACGGATGCAGCGAGTCGTCTTGGCGTACTCGTAGGCGGCGATGCACTCCGGGTCGGTGGTCGAGGCCAACCGGTACTGCTCGTAGGCGGCGAGGGACGCGAAGGTGAAGAGCGCGAACGCCTCATCGCTGTCGCCCTCGCTCGGCAGGAAGTAGCCGTGATGGGTGCCGCCGAAGCGTTCGACGAGGACGATCCAGCGCCGCCCGTACTCGCGGAACGCCTCCGCCTGGTCCGGGTCGATCTCGTAGCGCAGGTGGATGGTGATCATGGGCTACGGCTTCCACACCATGAGGACGGTGACGACCACGAGCAGGATGGCGACGATCCCCGAACCGGCACTGATCCGCGCTGAACCACCGGTCGCGCCGTTCGCCGCGCGCTTCATCGCCGGAACCACGAGGACGAGGCTCAGGACGACGGCGGCGACCGACAGGATGATCGAGGTGAGCACCCACGGAGTCGTGACCGACAGCTCGTACTTCGGGTCGGCGAGCCCGACGAGCCCGAACCCGAGGACGATGACCGCCAGCGTGAGGTAGCTGAAGATGGCGGTCGACGTGGCGAGCGTCGCGACCTGGGCCGAGTTGCCCGCACGAACCGCTCGCATGGCCGACATCGGCAGGATCGCCATGGGCCCGACGATGAAGACGGCGCCCACGACATGCAGGATCGAGAAGACGGTTTCCATACGCCAAGCCTAGCGAAGCCGTGCGGCCTGCTGGGGGAGCGAGCGTCCCTGCCGACAGCGTCGACCTCTGCTCCTGCTCCGATCGCGAACCGCAGTGGAGGCTGTGCCGTCCCGTGGGACGTCAGACACGGGCAGTCCTGCAGGTCCGCGCTGATCCTGGGCACACCTGACTAGTCTCCGGCCCACCGTGGACCGGGCCGTCGATCCCGCAGCGCGAGCGTCTGGAGTCACGCCCGTCGCTCAGTACTCGAAGACGAGACGGGCGAGGACCTTGCCTGAGAGCACCTCGGCGATGGCCTCGTTGACCTGCTCGAGTCTCCGTGTCTCCGCGATGATCCTCGTGTGGCCCGCGGCGTGGAGGGCGAACACCTCTGCGAGATCCTGCCGCGTGCCGACGATGGATCCGATGATCGAGATGCCCTTCAGCACCGTCTCGAAGATCGAGACGCTCATCTCCTGGTCGGCCGGCAGCGCGACGCAGATGAGTCGCCCGCCACGGTTGAGCGAGGAGAATGCCTGTTCGAACACTCGAGGTGAGGCGGCGAGGACGACCGCGACGTCTGCGCCGCCCAGCGCCTGGATCGCCGCGACCGGATCGACCTTCGCCGCGTTCACGACGTGCTCGGCGCCCAGCTCCGTCGCCAGGTCGAGTTTCTCATCCTCGATGTCCACGGCGATGACCGAGCCCCCGACGATGCGGGCGTACTGCACCGCGAGATGGCCGAGCCCGCCGACACCGAAGACCGCGACGCGCTCGGTCGGCTGCACGTGCGCCACTTTGATGGCCTTGTACGTCGTCACCCCGGCACAACTGAGTGGTGCGGCGTCGAGAGAGCTCAGCCCGTCGGGAACGGGCACGACGAAGCGCGCGCTGGCGACCGCGTACTCAGCGAAGGCACCGTCGATCGAGTAGCCGCTGTTCTGCTGGCGCTCGCACAGCGTCTCCCGGCCGTCGATGCAGAACCGGCATTCGCCGCACGCGGAGCCGAGCCACGGGATCGCGACGCGTTCGCCGACGGTGCGTTCGGTCACACCGGATCCCAGTTCCTCGACGATACCGATGCCCTCATGTCCGGGCACGAACGGCGGCTGCGGCTTCACCGGCCAGTCGCCGTGTGCCGCGTGAATGTCCGTGTGGCAGAGGCCACACGTCTCGAGGCGGATCAGCACCTGGCCCGCCCCTGGCTGCGGGACTGCACGCTCCTGGATTTCCAGGGGTGCGGTGAACGAGGTGACGACGGCGGCTTTCATGGGGAATCCTTCGTGCAGCGGACGGGATCGGTTCGATCGGGGCCGGAGGGCCCTCTGCGATCACCCTGCTTCACGTGCGGTCGATCCGGTGGGCCGAACGTCCTCCGGGGATCGACGGACGCAGGCGGAGACTCACGCCCGTCTTCCCCTGACCGCAGAGGGCGGAGCAGGAGCACGCGCCCATGGTGGTCCGTCGACGGACGCCCGGCGATGCCGGGCGTCCGTAGCTATGCGACGGGTGTGGGCTGCTCGGGGGCCGGTACCTGGCCGGGCAGGATGTCGAGCGGCATCGTCCGAGTGTCGATGAGGGGGTTGTCGTCCTGGCCCTCGACGAGTTCGACCGCCTCCGCCTTCGTCTCGACGGTCGGCACCGAGCCGATGAGCGGACGACGCGCGGACTCCTTCATGGTGACCACCGCGACACCGGCGACCGCCGCGAAGAACATGATGTAGAACGCCGGCATGTACGTGTTGCCGGTGAGTTGGATCAGGAACTCGCTGAAGAGCGGTGTCGTGCCGCCGAAGAGCGACACCGACAGGTTGAACGCGATCGCCATCGCCCCGAAACGCGAAGCGGTGGGGAAGAACGCGGGCAGCGACGCGGCGGAGGGACCGGCCCACAGCGCCACCGGGCCCGCGATCATGACGAGCGCGATCATGATCGACCAGACCTCACCGATCTGCATCACCGCGAACGCCGGCACCATGAGGACGAGCGTCGCGACGACGGCCATCAGATACACGGGTTTCCGGCCGAGCTTGTCGGAGAGGTGGCCGACGAGTGGCAGGCACGCGGACATCACGAGCAGCACCGGGATGGTCGAGACGGCGGCGGTGATGTTGGAGACGCCCACATCCTTCTCCAGGTAGGTCGGCAGATAACTCGTGAGGGCATAGCCGGCGGTCTGGGTGGCGGCGACGATCGCCATCGCAATGAGGATCTGGCGCCAGTAGTGACGGAAGATGCCGCCGATGCCCTGGCGGGCCATCGGGTCCGCGCTCGCCGCGTCGGTTCCGCCGGCGTTCTCCGCCACCTCGTAGGCGGGGGTCTCCGGGATCTTGAGGCGGAACCACACCGCGACAGCCCCGAGGGGCAGGGCGATGAGGAACGGGATGCGCCAGCCGAACTCGACCATCCCGTTCGAGCCGGCCAGGGACTCGACGATGAGGGTGGTGACGGCCACCGTGCCGGCGCCGGCGGCGAAGCCGACGTAGGAGCCGACATCGAGCCAGGACGCCCAGAACCCGCGACGACGGTCGGGGGAGAACTCGGCCACGTAGGTGGCGGCACCGGCGTACTCACCACCGGTGGAGAAGCCCTGGATCATCTTGAGCAGGTAGAGCGGTGCGATCGCCCAGAGGCCGATCTGCGCGGCCGTCGGCAGGACACCGATGAGCGCGGTCGCGGCCGCCATCATCGACATCGTGAGGAAGAGGATCTTCTTCCGGCCCAACTTGTCGCCGAGCGGGCCGAGGATCGCGCCACCCAGAGGGCGGACGAGGAAGGACACGGCGAACCCGAACAGGGTCACGAGGATGCCCGCCTCGGGCGGCAGGCCCTCGGTGAAGACGACCGTCATCGTGACGGCGAGGTAGCCGTAGATCCCGAAGTCGAACCACTCCATGAAGTTGCCGACGACGGTTCCGGAGATCGCGGTCCGGATCCTGGACCGCTTCACGACGAGGACGTCGTCGACGCGCAGTCGCCTGGTCTTCCGGACGGGCTTCCGACCGGCTCTGGGGGTGGTGGTGTTGGTGGACGGTGATGCACTCTTGTCGCTGGAGTTCACAAGTACTCCTCGTTTCCTGGCAGTCGTGTTGAATCGTTCGGCACTCGCGTGATCGCTCAGTGCCCGAGAAAAACGCCGGAGGCGGGCCTCGCGCACTGGCACGGAGCTCGGGAGCTTCACGTCGTGCGGCGGGCCCAGCCGTCATCGGCTTGGGACGGGAAGCGACGATACCAGGTGTTCGAGCGGGCGTCTCCCCGAGCGGCTGGGCACCGGACTGTGTTATGGGAGCTGCCCCGCACACCCGTCCACGTGCCCCGCGACCTGTGAACCGACCTGGGAACCGACGGGCCCGAAGGTGTCGTCCAGGGCGGCCGCGAGGTCCCGGATGAGGTCTGCCGTGTCTTCCAGGCCGACCGAGAGTCGCAGGTGTCCGTACCGCCGGAAGGGCTCTGGATAGGTGGCCACGCGCCCGCCCTCCGTGCCGGTGTGCACGATGAGGGAGTCGTCGTGACCGAGGGAGAAACCGGAGGTGATCAGGGAGAGGTTCGCGACAAACCGGTTCTGGGCGTCCGGGTCGCCGTCGACGGCGAAGGCGATCATCGCACCGAACCCACGGCCGCCGAACTGGCGGGCGGCGAGCTCATGGTCCGGATGCGATCGGAGTCCTGGATAGGCGATGAAGGCGATCCGCGGGTCGGCCTCGAGGAACTCCGCGATCTCCTGCGCTGAAGCGAGGTGTTGGCGCAGGCGAAGCGGCAGGGTCACGGAGCCTCGCTGGATCTGCCAGGCGTTGAACGGGGAGATGACTCCGCCGACGTCGACCATCGCGTCCGCCTTGATCGGCTCAATCAGTGCGTGGCTACCCACCACGGCGCCGCCCATGGCGTCGCCGTGCCCGTTGATGTACTTCGTGAGGGAGTGGACGACGAGGTCCGCGCCGTCGGCGAGCGGCCGGTAGAACGGCGGCGGTGTGTAGGTGGAGTCAACGAGGAGGATCGCTCCCGCCGCATGCGCGATGTCCGCGATGGCCCGGACGTCGGCGACGCTGTTGGTGGGGTTGGCGATCGCTTCGATGCAGACGAGTTTCGTCTCCGGGCGCATGGCCGCTCGGACGGCGTCGTGGTCACCGATGTCGACGAAGGTCGCCTCGATGCCGTACCGCCCCGGGAGCAACTCGGTCCAGAGGCGCCAGGTGGCCTCGTAGGTGACGTCGCTGACGACGACGTGGTCGCCGACCCGGACGTGGGTGAAGAACACCGCGTGGAGGGCGGCGACCCCGCTGGCGAGCGCGACGGCGTCCTCGCCGCCCTCCAACGCTGCGAGCTTGTCCTGCAGCGCTGCCTGGTTCACCCCGGTGTTCCGCGTGTACAGGCCCCCGGTGGTCGCGGACCAACTGATCTCGCTCGGGTCCGCCGGAAGCGCGTAGGAGTTCGCCATCACGAGCGGGGTGCGCAAGGCCTTCGTGCTGTCGAGTCGGTTGCCGCCATGGACGGCGAGGCTCAGTTCGGACAGCGTGCGGGGGTCGGCGCGATCTGGTCGGCTCGTCATCGTGGTCCTCTCGGTGGTGCGGCATTGCGTGGTCGGTTCCCTCTGGGGCACCGATGGCCTACGCTAACGTGCATCCTAAGCATTTACAATTGTCTTTCATGCACGAAGGAGTGATGCTGATGGCGCTGCATCTCGACGACATCGACCGGGAGATCCTCGCCGCGCTGACGAGCGACGCCAGGGTCCCCCTCGTCACCCTCGCGGCGCGCGTGCACCTGTCGCGGAACGCCGTCAAGCAGCGGATCGACCGCATGGAGCGGGACCGGGTGATCGCCGGCTACACCCTCGTGCGCGGGACGCCGGCCGGCAACGCGGTCACCGCCGTGGTCATGGTGTACCGCACCGATCGCATGCGTGGTGCGGGCGTGGTGTCGGCGCTGTCCCGGATCACCGAGGTGGTGCGCTGCGACATCCTCTCGGGCGAGTTCGACCTCCTCGTCACCGTGACCGCGGAGTCGATGGACCGACTCGGTCAGATCTGGGAGGAGATCGCCGCGCTTCCCGGCGTGGACAACACCGTCACGTCGGTCTCGCTGGCACGCGTGATCGATCGGCGCTGACCCGCCGGGCCTGCAGGGCGTTGCCGCCCGGTCGGCCCGGCTGGGCTCACGCGTTCACGCAGACGACCTTCGGCTGCGTCATCTCCTCGTAGGCGAACCGCACGCCCTCTCGCCCCATGCTCCCGTACTTCGCCCCACCGAAGGGCATGCTGTCGATCCGGTAGTCGGAGGAGTCGTTGATCATGACACCGCCGCACTCCAGTCGCTCGGAGACCTGCATCGCGCGCGCGAGGTCGGCCGTGAACGTGGCGGTGTGAAGCGCGAACTCCGTCTCATTGGCCTGCTCGACGGCCTCGTCCTCCGTGTCGAAGGGGGCGAGGACGACCACCGGAGCGAACGCCTCGTCGGACCACAGCTCCGACGACCGCCCGACCCCCTCCATGACGGTCGGCCAGTAGAGCGACCCAGCCCGCCGATGGCCGGTGAGCACCCGACCTCCTGCGGCGATCGCGTCGGCGACCAGTGCCTCGACGCGGGTCGCCGCCTCCGGGCTGATCATCGGGCCGACGTCGGTCGACTCCTCGGCGGGATCACCGGCGACGAGCAGGGCGGTCCGGGTGGCGAACCGGTCCCTGAACGCCTCGTACACGCTGCGCTCGATCAGGATGCGCTGCGTGCCGACACAGTTCTGGCCCGCCGCCCAGAAGGCTCCCGAGACGCACGCCTCGACCGCCGCGTCGATGTCGGCATCGGCGAAGACGATGACGGGAGCGTTCCCGCCGAGCTCCATCGCGAGCCGCTTCACCCCGGCGACCCGCGCGATGGCCTCGCCGGTCGCGAACCCGCCGGTGAACGACACCATCCGCACCTCGCGCACCTCGACCAGTGCGCGGGCGAGGTCCCGGTCGCCATGGACGATGGTGACGATCTCGTCCGGCAGGCCGGCGTCGACGAGCAGTTCGACGAGGAATCGGGCCGTGAGCGGTGTGAGCTGCGACGGCTTGAGGATCACGGAGTTCCCCGCGGCGATCGCCGGCCCGATCTTGTGGGCGACGAGATTGAGTGCGTCGTTGTACGGCGTGATCGCCAGGATGATCCCGAGCGGCTCGCGGGTGAACCATCCGCGGCGGTTCTCGGAACCCTCGAAGGCGTCGAACGCGATCATCTCGCCGGGTGTGGAACGGGCCGCCTCCGCAGAGAGGGACAGGGTCATCGTCGCGCGGCGGACCTCCTTCCGCGCCTGCCGGATGGTCTTGCCCGCCTCGCGCACGATGAGTCGCGCGGCGCGCTCGGAACGCTCCTCGAGCAGCCTCGCAGCCCGTTCGAGCACCTCGTGCCGGGCGAACCGGGAGAGCGATCGCGAGGCGCGGAACCCCGTCCGCGCCCGCTCGACGATCTGCTCGACGTCGCTCGCGGTGCTCTGGCCGACCGTGCCGATCTGGGTCTGGTCGAACGGGTTGCGCACGACGAGCGGGGGAGCGGTCTGCGTGGAACGCTGCAGCGTCGTCACCGTGGCGCTCACTGCTCGGACCCTGCGGCGACGCGGCTCGTGGCGTGGATCGCGATGATGTCGCTGAGCAGGGCGTAGGCGGTCTCCGTGCGCCCGGCGCCCGGGCCGCTCACCGTGACGGTGCCGACGAGATCGGTTTCGAAGGCGATCGCATTGGTGGCGCCGGAGATGCTCGCGAGCGGGTGCTCGGCGTGCAGCGCCACCGGTGCGACGCTCGCCGTGATGTGCCCTGCTTCGTCCCGACTCGCCGAACCGACGAGCTTCCAATGCTCCCCCTTCGCCAGGGCGGTCCGGATGTCGTCGGGGGTCACCGACGAGAGGCCGCGACGCTCGACGTCCGCAGTGGTGACGTCACCGCCGAGGATCTCGTTCGCGAGGATCGCCACCTTGAGCTGGACGTCCCACCCCTCGATGTCGGCGGTGGGGTCGGCCTCCGCGTAACCCAGGGCCTGTGCTTCGGAGATCGCGTCCTCGAGGTTGGCCCCGGCCTCCATGCGGCCGAGGACGAAGTTGCTCGTGCCGTTGAGGATGCCCTGGACGGCGGTGATGCGGAGTCCCTGCATCGTCTGCGTCGCCAGACGCAGCACCGGGGTGCCGCTCATGACCGCGCCCTCGTACTCGAATCGGACGCCGTTCGCGGCCGCAATCCCCTGCAGCTCAGCGCCGGCGAGGGCGACGGGGCCCTTGTTCGTCGTCGTGACATGCTTGCCGGACTCCAGGGCGGCTCGCACGTGGGAGATCGCCGGTTCGCCGTCGACCGGGTTCGTGAACGTGGCTTCGACGACGATGTCGGCCGTGGTGTTCCGGATCACGTAGTCGTTGTGGAGGCTCGCGTAGCCCCCGTCCCAGTCGGCGAAGGTGCCCTCCCTCATCGCGAGGACGGCGGGGAGGTTGATGCCGTCAGCCTGCATCAGCGAACCGAGGCGGAGGTCGGTGATCGCGACAACGCGCAGGCTGAAGCCGAGGTCCTCTGCCAGCTCGTCGCCGCGGTTCGCGATGATCTCGGCGAGGGCGCGGTTGACGCCGCCGAAGCCGATCAGGGCCAGGTCGTAGTGGTTCATGGGGGCTCCTCGAAGGTGGTGGATGCCGAACAGCCTGCGGCGGAGGCGTGTTCGCCGTCGCATGTCGGAATGGTCGTCGGACTGGTCATTCCGTCGGTCGCGGCGACGAAGCGGCGGTTCGCTCACGGGTCCGCGGGCTTCGCCGATCATCGCTTGTGCTGCGGCGATGGTCCGAGTACTCTCCGGGAACAGCAAACGTGCTCGATAAACACATCGGAGTGTCTATCCCGCACATCTTCGTCATCTCATCCTGAGCAAGAATGCGAGACCCCATGCGCCGTTCCCCCGGGCAGACCGACCTGCCCAACGCCCTGCCCCACACCACCTCCACCCAGGTCCCGCTGCGCAAGCTCCAGCGGTCGATGGATGCCCGACACCTCGTGATGATCGCCCTCGGCGGCGTCATCGGTTCCGGCCTCTTCCTGAGCTCCGGCTACACCATCAGTCAGGCGGGGCCGCTCGGCGCCATCATCGCCTACCTCGTCGGCGCGCTCGTCGTGTACCTCGTCATGACCTGCCTCGGTGAGCTCGCGATCGCCTATCCCGTGTCCGGCGCGTTCCACATCTACGCGTCCAGATCGATCAACCCGGCGACCGGCTTCACCACGGCCTGGCTCTACTGGCTGTGCTGGGTCGTGGCCCTCGGCTCCGAGTTCACCGCGTCGGGCATCCTGATGCAACGGTGGTTCCCGGACGTCCAGGTGTGGGTGTGGTGTCTCGTCTTCGCCGGCATCCTCTTCGTCCTGAACGCGATCTCCGCGCGCGTCTTCGGTGAGACGGAGTTCTGGTTCTCGATCATCAAGGTCGTCGCCATCATCGCGCTCATCGTTCTCGGGGCCGCCGCGATCTTCGGCTTCACCCCGCTGTCGAGCGAGCACCCCGGGGCCGTGCTGTTCTCGAACTTCACCACACCGGACGGTCTGTTCCCCGCCGGTGCCACCGGTGTCCTCGTCACCTCCCTCGCGGTGTTCTACGCGTTCAGCGGTTCCGAGCTGATCGGCGTCGCCGCCGGGGAGACGAAGGACCCGGCGAAGAACATCCCGAAGGCGCTGCGTTCCACCGTCCTCCGTCTGCTGGTCCTGTTCGTCGGCTCCATCGCGGTCATCGCGGCCATCCTGCCCTACGACCAGGCGGGGCTGACGACGAGTCCGTTCGTCGACGTGTTCCAGTACGTCGGCGTTCCGTACGCCGCCGACATCATGAACTTCGTGATCATCACGGCGCTCCTCTCGGCCGGCAACAGCGGCCTGTTCTCCTGCGCCCGCATGCTGTTCTCGCTCGCCGAGGAGGGGCACGCGCCCCGCGCCTTCATGCGGCTCACCCGGCGCGGCATCCCGATCGTCGCGCTGAGCGTCAGCATGGGCATCGGTCTCGTGTCGCTGCTGTCGAGCGTCATCGCCGCGGAGACGGTGTACCTCGCCCTGGTGTCGGTGGCCGGGTTCGCCGTGGTCGCCGTCTGGATGTCGATCGTCGCCTCGCAGTTCTTCCACCGTCGTGCCTTCGTGCGGGCCGGTGGCGACATCCGGACGCTCGCCTACCGGACACCGTGGTACCCGTTCGTGCCGATCCTGGCCTTCGCGCTCCTGCTCGCGTCGGTCGTGGCCATCGCCTTCGACCCGAACCAGATCGCCGCCCTGTACTTCGGAGTGCCCTTCGTCATCGCGTGCTACGGGTTCTTCTGGTGGCGGTACGGGCGACGCGGTGCGCAGGCGCCACTCCCTCGGCAGTCCGAGGAGGCACCGGTCGACGCCGCCGAGACGGTTCCCGAGCCGTCCGGTGAAGGTGCTGCCGAGGGTGCTGTCGAGGTCGCCGGCCGGTGAGCGCCGCGCCGGGTTGGCTCGAGATCGACACCGCAGCGATCGCCCACAACCTCGCGGTCGTCCGCGATCAGCTGCACCCCTCCACCGAGCTGTGCGCCGTGGTCAAGGCGGACGCCTACGGGCACGGTGTCGACCTCGTCCTCCCGGCGATCCTCGACGAGCAGCTCACCTGCATCGGCATCACCGCGAACGCCGAGGCGCATGCTGCGCGGGAACTGGGGTACACCGGTCGGATCCTGCGGCTCCGGGCTGCGCTCGAGGACGAGATCGACGACGGCATCGCGGCCGGTATCGAGGAGTGGGTCGGCGGGCTCGCACATGCCCGCCTCGTCGACCGCGTCGCCCGTGCGCGCCGGAGCACCATCAGAGTGCACCTGTCGATCAATTCGACCGGGCTGAGCCGCGACGGCATCGACTGGGGGAACGGTCGTGCCGCCGCGGAGCTCGACGCGATCGCTCGGTTCAGCGGAGTGCACCCGGTCGGCGTCTGTTCGCACTTCCCGAGCGACGACCCGGCCGACGTCGCGGTCGGCGTCGGGACGTTCGCACGGCAGTCGTCGATCGCGGTGACCGCACTCGGTGCGGCCGGGCGGGGTGGACCCGTGCAGCGACACTGCGCGACGACCCATGTGAGCCTGAGCGAGCCGAGGAGCCACTTCGACCTCGTGCGCATCGGAGCCGCCCTCTACGGCGACACCGACCTCCTCGGTGGTGCGCTGCGGCCCGCGATGCGCCTGGTGTCGCGCATCGCGGCGATCAACGGCTATCCGGCCGGGAACACCGTCGGGTACGACCGGCGCCACCTGCTCTCTCGTCCCTCGACGCTCGCCGTCGTGCCGGTCGGATACGCGGACGGCTACCACCGCAGTCTCGGCGGGCGCGCCGAGGTGCTCGTCGGCGGCCGACGCGCTCCAGTGGTCGACCGGCTGGCGATGAACACCTTCCTCATCGACATCACCCATCTGCCCGGTGTGCGCCTCGGTGACGAGGTCGTGCTCTACGGCGACCAGGGCGACGAGCGGATCTCCTCCAGGGAGATCGAGCGGGTGAGCGGTCAGATCGCCGCCGACCTGTACACGGCATGGGGCAGGCTGGTGCCGCGGATCGCCCGCGCCGGCGTCCGGACGCCGAGCCTCCAGGGTCCGTGACGGCTCCCAGCGCTGTCGGCCTCCTCGGTCGCCGAGCGCTTCGACGTGCGGCAGTAGGCTGACGGTGCTGCACCCGCCTCGACCCTCCGGAGGACCACCGATGAGCACGCCGACCTCGCTCTCGCAGGGACTCGTCCTGCTCGCAGCGGCCGTCGACCGCGAGCGGTCCGGCCGGGTGGGGCACACGGCAGCCCGGCTTGCGGATGTCACCGGGATCGAACGCAGTCGGGTGTCACGACTCACGCAGGAACTCCGCGGCATCGACTACCTGCATCGTGACGACACCTCGCAGCTGAGCGCGGGTCCCGCGTACTTTGCCCCCGGTCGAGCGCTCAACGCACCGTGGTTGCGTGCGGCCCGACGAGAACTCCGATCGCTGGCCGCGCGCCTCGACGTGACCGCGGCCGTGAGCGTCGCGGACGGGCCGCGCGCGCTGCTGCTCAGGTTCGAATCGGGCACGAACGCCGTCGACACCTCGATCCGCGCGGGCATGGCGACGCCTGTGTGGTGCACCGGATCGGGACGAGCCCTGCTGTGGGACCGAGACGCCGCGCAGCTCGCAGCGCTCCTGGACGACGTGCAGTTCATCGGCGTCGGTGGCCCGGCGGCTGCCCACAACGTCGCCGAGCTCGGCGCGCTGCTCGCTCGCGACCGCGAGGCCGGAACCATTCGCGCCGTCGACGAGTACGTCGGTGGCGTCACCGACTACGCCGTACCGATCCGGCGCGAAGGGATGATCATCGCCGCCCTGTCCGTGTCGGGTGCCAGCGCGAACGCCGAGCTCGCCCGACGTGCTCCGGCGGAACTCCGGACGAGCGCCGGTCGCCTCAGCGCGCTCGCAGCAGCCTCGTCCGCTCGTCGGACGGGCGAGCAGCCGCAGTAGCACCGAGGGCGTCTCTCGCGGAAGGTGCGCCGAGTGCCGTCGAGAGGGCTGCCGATGCGCGGGTGCAGGCGGCTGCCAGCTCGACGGTGCGCGCTTCCAGAGCCTCCCGGGTCCCGACGACCTGGAGCGCAGCGACGACCTCGCCGCGGAAGTCGAACACCGGCGTCGCGACCGCGAACAGCCCGGGCTCCGCCTCCTCGCTGATGACGGCGTAGCCGCGTCGCCGAGCCGCGTCCAGCCTGGTGACGAAGTCGTCCACCGACCGCGGCGCGTTCGGCCCAGCGCTCTCGAAGCTCGTCTCGGCGAAGACGTCGCGGATCTCCTCGTCATCGGCGTCCCAGAGCACCGCCTGACCGGCGTCGCTGCAGAACGCCGGATAGCTGCGTCCGATCCACGAACCGATGAGCCGGGACGCGGCCGGCACGCTCTCGACGATCGTGCGCGTGCTCGCACCGGACAGGACCCCCAGGAAGCAGGCTTCACCGAGCTCGTCTGCGAGGTCTTCGAGGATCCCGAGGCCGATCGATCGGAGACGCCGTTCCGTGAGTTCCTGTGCAGCGGCGTACCACTCCCACGCGAGGGCGTAGCGACGATCCGGTCCGCGGACCACCAGGCGCTGCTGCGCGAGTGCGGCGAGCACGCGGGAGACCTGCGAACGGTCGCGACCGAGTGCACCGGCGACCTCGGCGACGGTGGCGCCGGGCGCCGGGCGACCACCTCCGTCGTCCGTGAGGCCGGCGAGGCACGAGATCACCTCGAATCCGCGACCCATGCTGCTGAGGCCGTCACCGCCGTCATCCGCTGTCGCCATACCGAGACCCTACCGTCCGAGTCCGTTCCGGCTCGGACGTCGCAGACGACGGGATCGAGGCACAATGAGGTCATGGATCTGAACCGCGGATGGTGGACGGTCGACGGTGGGCTCGGCACCCTCCTCGAAGCTCGTGGTCATGACCTGTCCGACGAGCTGTGGAGCGCCCGACTGCTGGTGAGCGATCCAGCTGCGATCCAGGCAGCTCACGAGGATTTCTTCGCAGCCGGCGCCCAGATCGCAATCAGTGCGTCGTACCAGGTGGGATTCGAACCGTTCGCGCGGATCGGGATCACCCCGGCGGAGACGGACCAGCTGCTCCGTGCGAGCGTCGAGCTCGTTCGAGCGGCGCGGTCGAGTGCCGTCGCGTCCTCGACATCCGCCGCTCCGCTCCTCGTCGCCGCCTCGATCGGCCCGTACGGTGCGACGCTCGGCGACGGCTCCGAGTACCGCGGCGACTCGGGGCTCAGCCGCGCCGAGTTGCGGCGCTGGCACGAGCGACGGCTCGGCGTCCTCGTGGACGCAGCTCCGGATCTGCTCGCCCTCGAGACCGTTCCGACGCTCGACGAAGCGACCGCGCTCATGGACCTCGTCCGCGGCTCCGGCGTGCCAGCCTGGCTCTCCTTCACCGTGGAGGCGGGCCGTCTGCGTTCCGGCGAGCTGATGGAGGAGGGGTTCCGCCTCGCCAATGGCGTCGATGAGGTCCAAGCCGTCGGCATCAACTGTTCGCATCCGCGAGAGGTGCTTCCGGCGATCGTGGCTGCTCGCGCGGTGACCGATCGTGCCATCGTGGTCTATCCCAATTCCGGGGAGGTCTGGGACGGTGCCGCGAGAGCCTGGCGCGGGGCGTCCGGCGCGGGCGACGTCCGCGCCTGGTCGAACGCCGGTGCGACGCTGATCGGCGGCTGCTGCCGGGTGCTGCCTCCCGCGATCACCGCTGTGCGGGCTGAGCTCGAAGCAGCGGACGTCGACGAACGTCGGGCTCGGTGAGCGGGGCGCTCCTCGCTCGGGCCGACGGGAGGGTCAGAAGTGCAGGACGGAGCGGATCGCGACCACCGCTCCCGCGCGCGCCCACTCCGTGAACTCGAACGGCTGGACATCGAGCGGCACCGGTTGTTCGCTCGGCAGCCGCACGGCCTCGATCGAGCGGTCGATACTGTCACCGGCGAGTTCGACGACAGCGAGGCCCTCGCCCGTGAGGACGATCTTCTCGGGATCCAGGCCGTTGAGAATGGTCCCGATCAGCACGCCCAGCGCACGACCGGCGTCGTCGAACGCGCGCTGCGCTCCCTCGTGACCGGCTCGGGCGAGTTCGACCGCTCCGGCGTAGTCGAGGTCGGGCACCCCGATGGCCTCGACGATCGACTCGCTCGGCAGGTACGCGCTCGCGCAGCCGCGGTGCCCGAGCCCGCAGCTCGGGCCGTTCGAATCGACGATGAGGTGGTCGAGTCTGCCGGCACGGCCGTGGTGGCCGGTGACGACGGCGCCGTCGACGACCAGTCCGGACCCGATGCCGGCGCCGACCGTCACGACCGCGAGGGAGTCGCAGCCGGCACCGGCACCGAACCAGTGCTCGGCGGCGGTGAGCGCTCGGACGTCGTTGTCGGCGGTCACCGGGATGCCGAGGCGCTCGCTGAGGAGTTCCGCCAGTGGCACGTCGCGCCACTGCAGGAAGAACGAGACCACGACGATCTGGCGTCCGTCGACACGGGCGAGGTCACCGGCGAGGCACACGCCGGCTGCATGGATGTCGTCGAACCGCTCCGCGAACCTCGCATGGATCGCGGCGATCTGATCGACGGTGTCCGAGACGGAGGTGGAGACGAGCGGTTCCTCGACGGAGGCGACGATCTGCGCGCCCAGGTCGGTCACGACCGCGAAGACCGCGTCGCCGGTGAGCTTCACGCCCAGGAAGTGGTGGGTGTCGTGTCGGACGACGAGCATCTCGCTCGGCCGACCCATCGCTGCGCGCAGGGCGACCTCGCCCTCGGTGATCATCGACTGCTCCATGAGGACCCGGGTCGCGCGGGTGAGGCTCGCGCGGGAGACGCCGAGACGTCGTGCGATCTCGGCGCGGGGGAGGGGGCCGTGGATCAGGAGCTCGCGGAGGGCGCCGCGCTCGGCGTCGGCGAGGTACGGCCAGTCGCGGGCGCTGGGGGTGACGTTCGGATCCGACACCTGTCCTCGCTTTCTCAACGACATCGACATCGGGAGCCTATCGCTCGGGCCGTGCTTGACGGACTTTGTAAACTTAGGTAATAAAGTAGCAGACGGCCGAGGCGCCGTCATCCGATCCACGCCCCGACGCAAGGAAGCTCATGGCCCACCTCCCCCTGCACGCAGACTGGACGCTCACCGCGGTGGACGGCCCCATCCCCGACGCCGTCCGCGGACAGACGATCGTTGCCACCGTGCCCGGCTGCGCCCACATCGACCTGCTCGCCGCCGGACTCATCGACCCGCCGTTCGACGCCGACAACGAGGCCGCACAGCAGTGGATCGGCGACACGGTCTGGCGGTACGCGACGACCTTCGACTGGCAGGACGACGGCTCCGAGCGGCACGACCTCGTGGCGCTCGGGCTCGACACGGTGGCCACCATCGAACTGAACGGCGAGGTGATCGGCCGCACCCAGAACCAGCACCGCAGTCACCGGTTCGACGTCCGGGAGCAGCTCGTCGTCGGAGCCAACACCCTCTCGATCACCTTCGCGGCCCCTGTCCCCGAAGCGGAGGCCCGCTCCGTCGCCAACGGCCCCCGCCCGCACGTGAACCACCACCCGTACAACGCCCTCCGGAAGGCGGCGTTCAACTTCGGTTGGGATTGGGGGATCGACGTCGCGACGAGCGGGATCTGGAAGGCGATCGGGATCGAGAGCTGGTCGGGCGTGCGGATCGCCTCGGTCCGCCCGCTCGTGGACCTCGTGCACCGCGCCGGCGCGGTCGACGGCAGACTCGACGCCCATGTCGAGCTCGAGTGGGCTGGCATCTCGTCGAGCCGCGTCAGCCTCAGGCTGACCGTCGGTGACATCGTGGAGACCGTCGCCGTTGCGCCCGGTTCGCCCTCGCCGACAGTCACGGCGACCCTCCCGGACGTCGACGTGTGGTGGCCGGCCGGTCACGGCGCACAGCCGCTGTACGACGCCGTCGTGACGATCGTCGACGCAGCGTCCCCGGTGGAGCCGTGGCGATCGCGCGTCGGCTTCCGGACCGTCCGGGTTGACACGACCCCCGACGCGTTCGGAGCCCCGTTCGACGTGTACGTCAACGACGCGCTCGTGCAGGTGCGCGGGGCGAACTGGATCCCCGATCATGCCTTCGTGACCGAGGTGGACCGGGACCGGTACCGGCGCCGGGTGGGTGACGCCGTCGACGCGAACATGAACCTCCTGCGGGTCTGGGGTGGCGGCATCTACGAGTCCGACGACTTCTACGACGCCTGCGACGAGGCGGGCATCCTCGTCTGGCAGGACTTCCTGTTCGCCTGCGCCGCCTATGCGGAGGAGGACTGGCTCGCCGAGGAGGTCGAGGCGGAGGCTCGCGAGGCGATCACCCGACTCAGCCCGCACCCGTCGCTCGTGATCTGGAACGGCAACAACGAGAACATCTGGGGGTACGTCGAGTGGGGCTGGCGGCCGGAACTCGCCGGCCGGACGTGGGGAGAGCGGTACTACCGCGAGCTCTTCCCCGCGCTCATCGCCGAGCTGGACCCGAGCAGGTCCTATTCGCCGGCGAGCCCGTACTCGTTCTCCGAGTATCTGCATCCGAACGACGCCGCCAACGGCACGATGCACATCTGGGACGTCTGGAACACCCGTGACTACACCGACTACCGTGAGCACCGTCCGCGGTTCGCGTCGGAGTTCGGGTTCCAGGGGCCGCCGGCGTGGTCGACGCTCGTCGACGTCGTCCACGACGAGCCGCTCGACCCGTACGGGCGACAGATGCTCGTCCATCAGAAGGCAGACCAGGGCAATCTGAAGCTCGAACGCGGCATGCGCGGGCACCTCCCCGAGCCGCGGACGATCGAGGAGTGGCACTGGGCCACGCAACTGAACCAGGCCGCAGCGATCCGGTTCGGGATCGAGCACCTCCGCTCGCTGGCGCCGCAGAACACCGGCGTCATCGTCTGGCAACTGAACGACAGCTGGCCCGTGGTCTCCTGGGCAGCGGTCGACTTCGCCGAGCACCGGAAGCCGCTGTGGTTCGCGCTGCGCGCCGTGTACGAGCCACGTCTGGCGACCTTCCAGCCACGCGACGACGGACTCTCGCTCGTCGTGCTGAACGACACGTCCGCCGCGTGGTCGGGAGAGGTGCTGCTCCGCCGGACCGCCTTCGACGGCACGGTGCTGTCCACCGCATCGGTCCCTGCCGCGGTCGGTGCTCGCGGTGCCGCAACGGTCACCGTCCCTGCGGCGCTGGTGGCGTTCGATGATCCGAGCGGCGAGCTGCTCTTCGCCGAGCTGGACGGCTTCTCCCGTGCCGTGCACGATCCGGCCGAGGTCGTCGGGCAACACCTCGCGCCACGGCCCATCGATGGTGAGGCGACCGAGGAGTCGCCCGGCCGCTACGTCGTGACGGTGACCGCGACGAGTTACGCGCGGGATGTCACGCTGCTCGTCGACCGGGTCGACCAGGACGCGACTGTGGACCGTGGACTCGTGACGCTCCTGGCGGGCGAGCACGCGACCTTTGCGGTGACCGCCCGGCCGGGCCTCGACCCCGTGGCGTTCCTCGCGGACGAGGTGCTGCGCCACGCGAACGGACTGCTGGCCGGGCGCTGAGGGCTCGGGGACCGGGACTCCCGGTCCCCGAGCCGGGTTCAGATCCGGGTCAGGTGCAGGACGAGTGCCTGAGCCGGCCAGAGGGGTGGGATCTGCAGCCCGATCGAGTCGAGCACCCGTCCGGGCAGCGTGATCTCGCCCGCCGAGATCCAGCCGGGCGTCGCGAAGCCGTGGCGTGACACCCCGACCTCGTCGCGGACCCGCACACGGTAGCTCGCGTCGACGTCGAGGCCGTGGAGCCGGACGCGCTCGGGCAGCGAGTCCTCGAGTGTCGCGACGCTCGCGATGGTGAAGACCGCCTCCGACTGGTCCTCGGCGACGGCTCCGACCACGCGCAGTGCTGGATCTCGGACGTCGGCGTGCACGGCGACACCCGTGTGGATGACGTGTCGCAGCTCCTTGTAGAGTGCGCCCCAGCGGGTGATCGTCTCCCGTTCCTCTGGCGTGCACTCCGCGATGTTCCACTCGAAGCCGGCCGAGCCCATGAGGCTCGTCGCGAGACGGTACGACAGCGGGGTGGTGCGGCCCGACGAGTGCGCAGTCGTCGGCCCCACATGGCCGCCCACGAGTTCCGGAGCCAGCAGGAGCTGCGTCCAGCGCTGGATGTCCTGACGCTCGACCGGGTCGTTCGAGTCGCTCGCCCAGACGCGGTCCGCCACGTCGAGGATGCCGAGATCGCTCCGGGCGCCTCCAGACGAGCAGGCCTCGATCTCGAGACCGGGATGGAGCGCCTTGAGCTCGGCCATCAGCCGATACAGTGCCTCGGTCTGGACGTGGACGCCTGGCCGGCCGCCGTGCACCGCTTCGACCAGGTCGCGGTTGTGGTCCCACTTGATGAAGTCGATCCCGAGCTCCGAGACGAGCGCGTGCAAACGGCCGAGGATGTACTCGTAGGCGTCGTCGCGGGCGATGTCGAGCACGTGCTGCGTGCGCCACGACAGGTGGCCCGGTGTCGGGACATGGCCCGGGGCATGCAGGAGCCAGTCGGGGTGCGCCCGCGCGAGCTCCGAATCGAGGCTGATCATCTCCGGTTCGAACCAGAGTCCGAACTCCATTCCCAACTCGTGCACCCGGTCGGCAAGCGGTCCGAGACCATCCGGCCACACGGCCCGATCGACGAACCAGTCGCCCAGCGCCGTCGTGTCGTCGCGCCGTCCGTGGAACCAGCCGTCATCGAGGACGAACCGTTCGACACCCACCGTCGCGGCCAGCTCCGCGAGCGAGAGCAGCGCCACCGGGTCGTGGTCGAAGTACACGGCCTCCCAGGTGTTGAGCACGAGCGGCCGCGGCGTCGACGGATGGTTCGGACGGGCGCGTTCGAACCGGTGGAACCGTTCGGACAGGCCGTCGAGACCGGCGCCGGACCAGGCGAAGTAGGCCGTCGGTGTCGTGTATGCCTCGCCGGGCATGAGACCGATCTCGCCGACGCGGAGCAGCTCACCCGCACCGATCACGTCGACGGAGTCGGGGAGCCGATCGTTGCGGTACGTGCAGTCGGCGCTCCAGCCGAGGTGCACCGCCCACAGCTCTCCACCGCGGTCGCGCGGGGGGTCGATCGACACGAGGTACAGCATCGGTGCATCGTGGCCTCCCCGCCCGCGCCGCGTCTGGCGCACGGTCGACCCACGGGGAACGATGCCCGTGCTCGGAACCTTCTCGCGGGTCCAGCGGCCGGCGAACGTCGTCAGGTGGTCGACGGCCTTCGGGGTCGGCAGCGTCGCCTCGACCCACTCGACGCCCAGTGCGCTCGCCGCCTCCGTCGTGGACGTGACGGTGTGGGTGACGCTCACCACGCCGCCCGTCTCGATGGCGATGCGGGAGGAGAGGCGGAATCCGTTCTGCAGGTCGTCGGCGACGACCGACAGCGCAGAATCATCCGCCGACGGGGTGCAGACGACGCTCGCCCACCGCGGGTGGAGCGCGACGCCCGATCGGGAGAGCGAGAGCCCCGGTCGCCCAGCCCACATGTCGCCCTCGACGGGCAGGATCGACGCCTGCCACGCGGCGTCGAGCGTGCCAGGGTGCGTCTGCCGGCTGAGTGCTGCCGCGAGGTCGCGGAGTTCGCCCGCGGAGACGGCGCCGAGGTCGCGTCCCCAGTGCAGCACGGTCGGTAGGACGGGGCGGGAGGTGCGATCCGGCTGCTCGGTCGAGGTCTCGACGACGACGGAGACACCGTCCCGTCTGAGGTGCACGAGCGGTGCGGAGCTGGTTCGGTCGGCGGCGTCGTCGCTGCGCGGCCGGGTGTCCACGAGGTCTGTCATGGGGCCCTTTCGAATCGGGGTCGGATCGGAACGAGTTCGTCCGAGGTGCTTGACGCACATAATTTACCTAAGTAACAATGGTGCCGTCGGGTGGAAAAATCCACCCCCATTCACGAAGTCGGCGTCGACTGCCCACCGCGGTCCGCGCCTGGGAAAGGATCAACGATGTTCCTCAACTCCACGGGCTCCCGGCCCCGACGTCGCACCTGGGTGGTGGGGGCCGTCGCGGCCGCCGCCACCGCCCTGCTGCTCGCAGGGTGCTCCCCGTCCAGCGGATCCAGCGGCTCCTCCGCCTCCGCCGCGGACACACTCGTCGCCTACACCGGTCAGTCCGGCGACTACCAGATCAACTTCAACCCCTACTCGCCCTCCAGCATCGGAGGCATCGGCACCATCTACGAGTCGCTCTTCTTCGTCACGAACGTGAACACCGACGCCTACAAGCCCCTGCTCGGCACCGAGTACAGCTGGAACGACGACGGCACGCAGCTCTCCGTCACCCTCCGTGACGACGTGAAGTGGTCGGACGGCGAGGCCTTCACCGCCGACGACGTCGTCTTCACCTTCAAGCAGCTCATCGACACCCCGTCGATCAACAACGGCGGTTTCGACGGCACGGTCGAGGCGACCGACGACACGCACGTCGTGTTCACCTGGGACTACGCCGCCTTCGTCAGTGGGCCGACCCTCCTCGGCCGCACACCGATCGTCCCCGAGCACATCTGGAAGGACATCGATCCCACGACGAACGTCATGGAGAAGCCGGTCGGTACCGGCCCGTACACCCTCGGCAACTTCAAGGCCCAGGCGTTCACCCTCGTGTCGAACCCCGACTACTGGGACGGCGAGCCGGCCGTGAAGGCCGTGCGCTACCTGTCGCTCTCCGGCAACACCGCCGGAGCCGACGCACTCGCTGCCGGCACGATCGACTGGCAGACGGGCCCCGTCCCCGACCTCGAGAACGTCTCGACCACCTACCCCGGCTACGAGGCGATCACCATCCCGCAGAACCAGATGGCGCTGCTCACCTGCTCGAGCGCGTCCCTCGGTTGCGTCGGACCGCAGACCGACCCGGCCGTCCGTCAGGCGGTCTACTACGCCCTCAACCGCGACCAGGTGAACTCCCTCGCGTTCCAGAACACCGCGAGCGAGATGTCGCCGACGTTCGCGCTCACCACCACCCAGAAGGACCTCATCTCCCCGGCCATCGCCGAACCGATCGCCCCGAGCGCGCCCGACGAGGCGAAGGCTGCTGGCCTCCTCGAGGGTGCCGGATGGGTCAAGGGTTCCGACGGCGTGTACGCGAAGGACGGCGAGAAGCTCTCGCTCACCGTCGAGGTCGTCACCGGTTGGACCGACTACATCACCGCGATCGACACGATGGCGCAGCAGCTGAAGGCCGTCGGCATCGACCTCAAGGTCTCGCAGTCCTCGTGGAACGAGTGGACCGACAAGAAGGGCAAGGGCAACTACCAGCTCGCCATCGACTCACTCGGTCAGGGGGCGGCGTCCGACCCGTACTACCTCTACGACAAGTACTTCAACACGGCGTTCACCGCGCCGGTCGGCGAGGTCGCCCCGCAGAACGTCGCCCGCTTCAGCGACCCCGAGGTCGACGCGGCGCTCGCCGTCCTGAAGGCCACCAACCCGACCGACACGGCGGCTCGCCAGGCGCAGTTCGACATCATCCAGGCCAAGATCGTCGCCGACATGCCCTACATCCCGATCATGACGGGCGGTACGACGAGCGAGTTCCACAGTGAGAAGTTCACCGGGTGGCCGACGCTCGACGACCTGTACGCGTTCCCCGCGATCTGGGCGTCTCCCGACAATGCGGAGATCTTCAAGTCGCTGAAGCCGACGGGGAAGTAGTCATGACGGTCACCGAGAAGGAGCGCGCCGTGCCGCGCGCGGGAGGGACGTCGTGAACTACTTCGTCCGCAAGCTGGGGTTCTACGCCATCGCCCTCTGGGCGGCGTTGACCATCAACTTCCTCATCCCGAGGCTGTTGCCGGGCAACCCGGTCGACATCCTGCTCGCCAAGCTGCAGCAACGGGGCGGCATCGTCACCCCGGACACCCGCAAGGCCTACGAGCTCCTTCTCGGTGGCGACTCCTCCGAACCATTGCCGCTGCAGTACTGGAACTACCTCGTCAACGTGTTCCGCGGTGACCTCGGGGTGTCGGTCAGCTACTTCCCGACCCCGGTCACCGAGGTCATCGGCACGTCGATGCCCTGGACGATCGCCCTCATCGGCATCGCGACGATCCTGGCGACGATCATCGGGGTCTCCCTCGGCGCCATCGTCGGGTGGAAGCCGGGCACGTGGCTCGACTCGCTCGTCCCGGCGACGACCCTGCTCGCCGCCGTGCCGTATTTCTGGCTGGCGCTCATCCTCGTCTACGTGTTCGCGACGACGCTGAAGCTCTTCCCCTCGCAGGGCGGCTACGACGTCATCCTCGACCCCGGGTTCAGCTGGGAGTTCATCTCCTCGGCCATCCAGTACGGCTTCCTCCCGGCACTGACGATCGTGATCGCCTCACTCGGCGGCTGGCTGCTCGGCATGCGCAACATGATGGTCTCGACGCTGTCCGAGGACTACATCCTCACCGCGCAGGCGAAGGGGCTCAGCCAAGGACGCATCCTCCGCAACTACGCGGCCAGGAACGCCGTGCTGCCGTCTGTGGCGGGATTCGCGATCGCGCTCGGCTTCGTCGTCTCCGGGTCCATCGTCACCGAGCAGGTGTTCTCCTACCCGGGCATCGGGTCGAAGCTGCTCTCCGCGGTGACGAACAACGACTACGCGCTCATGCAGGGCATCTTCCTGTACATCACCCTCGCGGTGCTCGGCGCGAACCTCATCGTCGACCTCTTCTACGGGCTCATCGACCCGCGCACCCGGGTGAACGCCTGATGCGCGCGGACATCTCGGACAAGCCGGCCACGCAGACCTCGACCACGGAAGGGCAGAGCCGATGACGAACCTCGCTCCCCGCACAGAACCGAACGTCGCCGATGCGACGATGGCGCTCGCGACCGCCGCAGCGGAACGCGGCAAGAAGCCCCGCTCCGCGTGGCGGATGATGCTGCCGACGATGACGCCGTGGCTCGCCACCGGTCTCGTGCTCGTCGGTGGCATCACCCTCTTCGGGCTCATCGGCCCGCTCTTCGTGCAGGACCCGACCACCATCCGGGACATCGGCCTGCAGCCGCCCAGCTCCGAGCACCTCCTCGGCACCACGCAGACCGGTCAGGACGTCTTCTCGCAGCTCGCGCACGCGACCGCCGGGTCCCTGCAGATCGGCCTCATCGTCGGGGTGCTCGCGACGATCCTGTCGGCGTTCTTCGGGATCCTCGGGGCGTACATCGGCGGGTTCGCAGACGAGGCGTTCTCGCTGTTCTCGAACGTGTTCCTCGTGATTCCCGGCCTCCCGCTCGTGATCGTCATCTCGGGCTTCGTCCCGCAGGAGCAACGCGGGCTGTGGACGATCGCCGTGGTCCTCGCGATCACCGGGTGGGCGGCGTCGAGCCGCGTGCTCCGGGCGCAGACCCTGTCGATCCGCAACCGGGACTACGTCGCGGCGTCGAGGGTGGCAGGGGAGCGGGCCGGGCGGGTGATCGCGGTCGAGATCCTGCCGAACCTCCTCCCTGTGCTCGCCTCGCAGTTCGTGTTCGCGGTGATCGCGGCGATCCTCGGCGAGGCGGGCCTCTCGTTCCTCGGGCTCGGGGCGTCCAACTCCTCGACCCTCGGGACGATGCTGTTCTACGCCCAGAACGGCTTCGCGCTGCCGCTCGGCGCCTGGTGGTGGTTCGGTCCGCCCGGGCTCATCATCGCCCTGTTCGGCATGGGCTTGTCGCTCATCAACTTCTCCATCGACGAGATCATCAACCCGAAACTCAAGAACGTCCGGCTGCACCGCAAGCGCGCGAACGCTGCGGCGAAGCTCGAGAGGAAGGCATCGGCATGACGCTCCTGGAAGCCCCATCGCGCAGATCCACTCGCCCGGCCGTCGTCACGATCGACGACCTCTCGGTCGTGTACGAGGTCGATCACCCCGTCACCGCGGTCAAGCACGCGAGCCTGACGCTCGCCCCCGGCGAGATCCTCGGGCTCGCCGGTGAGTCCGGCTGCGGCAAGACCACGCTCGCGTACGCGATCAACCGGCTGCACAAACCGCCGGCCCGCATCTCCTCCGGCAGCATCACCTTCCACGACCGGGACGGCACCGACGTCGACCTCCTCGCGCTCGAGGACGAGGAGCTGCGGGCGTTCCGCTGGACGAAGCTCTCGATGGTGTTCCAAGGCGCGATGAATGCGCTGAACCCCGTGACCAATGTGCGTGCGCAGCTGTGCGACGTGCTTCTGACGCACCGCCCCGAGTTGTCGAAGCGTGAGCGGATCCAGCGGGCGGGCGACGTGCTCGAGCGGGTCGGCGTCGACCGCGCCCGGCTGAGCTCCTACCCGCACGAACTCTCGGGAGGCATGCGCCAACGCGTGATGATCGCGATGGCGATGCTGCTGGAGCCGCAGGTCATGATCATGGACGAGCCGACGACCGCGCTCGACGTCGTGGTGCAGCGTGACATCCTTCGCGAGATCGTCCGACTGCGCGACGAACTCGACTTCGCCGTCGTGTTCATCACTCACGACCTCCCGCTCCTGCTGGAGATCAGTGACCGCATCGCGGTCATGCTGCAAGGGGAGATCGTCGAACTCGGCACCGCGGACCAGATCTACCGCGAGCCAGAGCACCCCTACACGCAGCGGCTGCTCGCCTCGTTCCCGAGCCTCAGCGGTTCGCGCGGGTCGTTCATCCGGACCGGCATCGACGACGCACAGGAGCAGACCTCATGACGACGATCAGGGTCACCGATCTCACCAAGGACTTCACCATCAAGAACGGGCTTCGACGGACGGCGTTCCGTGCAGTGGACCGGGTGTCCTTCGACCTCGTGCCCGGTCGCACGGTCGCGCTCGTCGGCGAGTCGGGTTCCGGCAAGTCGACGATCGCCCGGATGCTCGCCCGACTCGAACGGCCGTCCTCCGGCGAGATCGAGGTGACACTCGATGACGGCACCCGGGTGCCCCGGTCGCTCTACCGCCGACACGTGCAGATGGTGTTCCAGGACCCGTTCGCGTCGCTCAACCCGTTCCACACGATCGAGCACCACATCGCTCGGCCGATCCGGCTCCACCGCCGCGCGTCGGGTGCCGCTGCAGTGCACGAGCAGGTGCTGTCGATGCTCGAGCGCGTCAACCTCGAGCCGGCCGAGGACATGGCCGCGCGGCGTCCGCACGAACTCTCCGGCGGGCAGCGGCAGCGGGTCGCGATCGCCCGGGCGCTCGCACCGGGCGCGCAGGTGCTCATCGCGGACGAACCGGTGTCCATGCTCGACGTGTCGATCCGACTCGGCGTGCTCAACCTGATGGGCCGCCTGCAGCGCGAGGACGACCTCGCCGTGCTCTACATCACCCACGACCTGGCCACAGCTCGGCACTTCTCCGATGAGATCCTGGTGCTCTACCACGGTCGCGTGGTCGAGCGCGGTCCGGCCGACGACGTCATCCTCAACCCCCAGCACGACTACACGAAGCTCCTCGCGCTGGCGGCCCCTGACCCGGAGAAGATCGGCAAGGTCGTCTCGAGCGAGGCGGCCCCGGATCGCGCCTCGCTCGACAACGCCGTCTGCTACAACCACTACACGCAGTCCTGGGAGTCGGCGGACACCCGGGCAACGGCTCGTGCCTGAGCTGCAGAGCGCACGGGTGCCGGGCGGCGTCGACCGATTGCGCTGGCGGAACGACGCCGTCGAACTGGTGTTCGCGATCGGCTCTGATGGCCCCGTCGCGCTCATCGGTATCGGGCCGGGCGGGCACCGTTCCATGCCGACACCGACGCTCGACCGGGAGCTGTGGCAGCCGCTCGTCGAGCTGTCGGCGTTCGGCCACGGTCGGTTTCCCGGCAGCTTCCGGTACGTCGACACGGTGATCGGTGCGCGCCTGCGCTACCGGGCGCACACGACCGACGGTTCGTTGCTGCGCATCGAGCAGTGCGACGAGGAGACCGGGCTCGTGGTCGAGAGCGTGTTCGAGCGGCATGACGGCGTCAGCGCGTTCCGCACCTGGACGACCGTGACCGCTGGGACGCCCATCGTGCTCGACGTCGTGTCGACCTTCGCGACCGGCGCGTTCCTGACCGCGGCACCGGACGTCGACGGCTTCGTGCTCGCGTCTGCCGCGAACGACTGGGTCGCGGAGAGCAGGTGGACGACCAAGCCGCTGCGGGAGCTCGGCCTCGCCCGGATCGACCGCGACGTCCAGCACCAACCGCCGCGCAGTCGACTCCACGTCGCGAACCGTGGCTCATGGTCGAGCGGAGAGCACGCGCCGACCGCGGTGCTGCTCGCGACGAACGGTGACTACGCTCTCGCCTGGCAGGTGGAGCACAACGGGCCGTGGGGGTATCAACTCGGCGAGACACGACACGGCGCCTACCTGCTGCTGACCGGCCCGACCGATCAGGACAACCAGTGGAGCGTACGGCTCGCACCAGGGGAGACGTTCACCTCGGTCCCGGCGTCCGTGGCGTTCGCCGCCGGCGGTGTCGACGAGGTGTTCGGCGCGCTCACGCAGCAGCGCCGAGCGACCAGGCTCGTCCGCGAGGCGGACCGCACGCTACCGGTGGTCTTCAACGACTACATGAACACGCTCATGGGTGACCCGACCACCGACAGGCTGCTCCCGCTCATCGACGCCGCTGCCGACGCCGGTGCCGATCTCTTCTGCATCGACGCCGGCTGGTACGCCGAAGGGCACTGGTGGGACACCGTCGGTGAATGGCTGCCTGCGGCGAGCCGGTTCCCCGGAGGCATCGAGGAGGTCATCGGGCACATCCGGGCGGGCGGCATGGTCGCGGGGCTCTGGTTGGAACCCGAGGTCATCGGTGTCCGCTCGCCGCTCGCCGTGGCGTCCTCCGGACGTGCCCTGCCCGACTCCGCATTCTTCTCACGAGGCGGGATCCGGCTCGCCGAGCACGGCAGACACCTCCTCGACCTGCGCGACCCGGCCGCCCGTGCACACGTGGTCGGGGTCTTCGACCGCCTCGTCGCCGACTACGGCATCGGCTTCGTGAAGATGGACGACAACACGATGACCGGCCCCGGCACGGACACCGGCGGGCTCGCCCCGGGCGCCGGGTTGCTCGAGCACAACCGGGCGCTCCTCGACGTGCTCGACGAGGTCCAGGCGAAGCACCCTCACCTCCTCATCGAGAGCTGCGCCTCCGGGGCGATGCGGATGGATCAGGCGATGCTGTCACGTCTGCACCTGCAATCGACGTCGGACCAGCAGGACCCCGTCATGTACGCGACGATCGCGGCTGCCGCCCCGGCGTCGATGCTGCCGGAGCAGGCGGGCAACTGGGCCTATCCGCTGGCCGGGACGAGCCGCGAGGAGATGGTCTTCGCGCTGGTGAACGGGATCCTCGGGCGGATGTACCTCTCCGGGTACCTCAACCGCATGTCGCAGGGGGAGGTCGCCCTCGTGCGCGAGGCGGTCGTGGCGCAGAAGACGGTGTTGAGCGGCATCGAGGCGTCAGCCCCGTTCTGGCCACTCGGGCTGCCCGGGTGGGAGGACCGCTGGGTCGCCCTCGGGCTCCGTGATGAGCGGGGTTCCTGGCTGAGCGTCTGGTGCCGGCCGGGAGCATCGGCGGACGTGGTCCTCCCGCTGCCCGCTTACACCGGTCGGGCACTCGTGGTCGAACCCGGCTTCCCTGCCGACGCCGGCGGTTGGTCGTGGCGTTGGGACGCCGACTCGGCAGAGCTGCACGTCACAGCCACCGAAGCGCCCACCGCCCGCGTCCTCCGGCTCATCCCGGACGCGCCGATCCCCACCATCGAGAAGGACCTCCAGCATGACCAGCAGTACTGAACCGACCCGCGCCACCCGCCGGGGAACCGCGAACTGGCCCACCGCAGGGTTGTCCTTCGGCGGAGACTACAGTCCTGAGCAATGGCCATGGGAGACCGTGCTCGAGGACATGGTGCTCATGGGGGAGGCGGGGGTGAACCTCGTCACCCTCGGGGTGTTCTCCTGGGTCGTCCACGAGCCGCAGGACGGGAGGTTCGACTTCACCTGGCTCGACCGCATGCTGGACCTCCTCCACGAGCACGGCATCTCGGTCGACCTCGCGACGCCGACGGCGGCCGTGCCCATGTGGTTGCATCGATTGCACCCCGAGATCCTGCCGCAGGACGAACACGGCCACCCGCTTGCGCCGGGCGGACGTCTGGGATGGTGTGCATCGTCGCCGGTGTTCCGGTCGTACGCCCTGCGGATCGTCGAGCGGCTGGCGTCGCATGTCGCCGGGCACCCCGCCGTACGGATGTGGCACATCAGCAATGAGCTCGGAGGCGGCAACGGACGCTGTCACTGCCCCGTCTCGAACGCCAGGTTCCGCGACTGGGTCGAGGCGAAGTACGCCACGGTCGACGCACTGAACGACGCCTGGGGGACAGCGTTCTGGGGGAACACGTACTCGTCGTTCGCGGAGGTCACGACCCCGTCGGGCGTCACCGCGCACAACCCCGGCCAGCTGCTCGACTTCGAACGGTTCTCCTCCGACGAACTCCTGGGGCACTATCGGGCGGAACGGGCGGTGTTGCAACGGTGGACGCCACACGTCCCGATCACGACCAACTTCATGGTCGGCCTCGGACCGGACGTCGTCGACTACACGCGCTGGGCGGACGAAACGGACATCGTCGCGAACGACCACTACACCTACGGACCCGACCCCCTTCGGCACCAGGAGCTCGCGTTCAGCGGCGACCGCATGCGCGCCATGTCGGGCGGCGGCCCGTGGATGCTCATGGAACACGCCGCCGGTGCGGCGAGTTGGCATCCGATCAACCAGCCGAAGCGTCCCGGGGAGCTCATCCGGCACGCGCTCGGGCATCTCGCGCGAGGCTCCGACAGCGCCATGTTCTTCCAGTGGCGTGCCTCCCGCTTGGGGACGGAACAGTTCCATTCGGCGATGCTCCCGCATGCCGGCCGCGACAGCCGCATCTTCCGCGACATCACGACGCTCGGCGGCCACCTCCGTGCACTGCGCGAGGTCCAGGGTTCGGTCGTCGCCGACGTGCAGGTCGCGATCCTCCACGACAACGAGGCGGGCTGGGCGGTGAAGAGCGGGCTGAAACCGATCAACCGGCCGAGCTACGCCGAGTCGGCCAGAGCCGTGCACAACGCCCTGTTCGAGCGGGCGGTGACCGCCGACATCGTGCCACCGTGGGCGGCCCTGGCCGACTACCGTCTCGTCGTCGTGCCGGGCCTCTTCCTCGTCTCCGACACGAACGCCCGCGCTGTCCGCGACTACGTGGAAGCCGGTGGGACGGTGCTCGTGACGTGGTTCTCCGGCATCGTCGACGAGGTCAACACCGTGCGGACGGGTGGGTTCCCCGGGGCGTTCCGGGACCTGCTCGGGGTGTCCAGCGAGGAGTTCTCACCGCTCACGGTGGAGGAACGCGTCGCGCTCGACAACGGGTGGACGGCGAAACGCTGGACCGAGTTCATGCGCGCTCCCGAGGACGGGAGCGGTGTCGAGATCGTGGCCCGCTACGCCGGCGGCACGGTCAGCGGCGCCCCCGCGATCACGCGCCGCACGGTCGGCGCGGGAGCTGCCTGGTACCTGTCCGCCGACCTCGAAGCTGCGGATCTCGGTGCACTCGTCGACAGGCTCCTGTCGGAGTCAGGCGTCGAGCCTGCCGCAGCCGTCCCACGCGGCGTCGAGGCCGTGCGCCGCCGCTCCGCGTCGGAGTCCTACCTGTTCCTCATCAACCACACCGCGGAACCGGCCTGGGCAGACGCCTCTGGTACGGACCTGCTGACCGGGACGCTCCACGACGGTCAGGTTCCACTCGCCGCTGGCGCCGTCGCCGTCCTGCGTGAGTCAGGGGCCTGGTCGACCGGGAGTCAGGGGCCTGGTCGACCGTGAGTCACGGGCCTGGCCGACCGTGAGTCAGGGGCCCGGCCGACCGTGAGTCTGGGGCCTGGCCGACCGGGAGGCACGGGCCTGGCCGACCGTGAGTCAGGGGCCGAGCCGACCGTGCCTCAGGGGCCTAGCCGACGCCGAACCCGCCGTTGCTCGACAGCAGCTGTCCGTTGATCCAGGAGCCGGCTGGGGAGAACAGGAACCGGACGAGGTCCGCCGTGTCCGCCGGGGTGCCGAGCCGGCCGGCCGGAGTCGCTTCGACGCCCCAGGTCCGCGTGCGGTCGTCCATCCAGCCGGTGTCGATCGGGCCGGGGTTGACGACGTTCGCCCGCACACCCCGCTCCGCGAGCTCGACGGCGGCAGCGATGACGATGCGGTCGAGGGCGCCCTTGCTGGCACCGTACGGCAGGTTGTCGACGGTGTGGTCGCTCGTGAGCGCGACGATCCGGCCATGCACCTCGCCCGGTGATGCCGCCTCCGGAAGCTGCTCGGCGAAGGCCTTGATGAGCAGCCACGTCGCGCGGGCGTTGACGGCGAAATGGCGGTCCCAGCTGTCGAGGTCCGTGGTGAGGATCGAGCTGTCGACCGATTCGCAGTGCGACATCACGAGTCCGCTGACCGGACCGAGCCGCGTCGCACGTTCCAGGAGGACGGCGGGGAACGCCGGGTCGGCGAGGTCTCCGAAGACGACGTCGACGGTGGCCCCGAGCGCACGGCAGTCGTCGGCGATCGACTCGAGATCGTCCGCCTCGCCCTCCATTCCCAGGCGTTCGTCGTACGGCCGCCAGGCGTTGAGGACGAGATCCCAGCCGTCCGCCGCCAGACCGAGCGCGAGCCCCGCCCCGATCGAGCGCCGGCGCCCGACGCCCGTGACGACGGCGAGTTGACGCGACGTTGGCAGACCCATGCCCACACCCTACGCGACGCGTGTCCCGCGCTGCGGGAGCCAAACGGCCCGCTGAGTCGCCCGGATCGGTGCGGTTTCGGCGTGAAAACGGACAGAACCGGGCGACTCAGGGCGGGAGGGTTAGAGGTCGACCTTCGCGTTGTCGCCCTCGTAGGTCTCGCCGGTGACCTTTGACTTCACCAGTGCGATCGCGGTCGCGATCCTGCCCCCTGGGCTGTCCCAGTACTCGGCGCTGTCAGCCGAGAACTTCAGCAGGCCCACTCGTGGATCGGACGGGCCGTCGGGGAACCAGGCGTCGACGGCCCCGTTCCACAGCTCGTCCAACTTCGCGCGGTCCTCGACCAGGGCCGCGGTGCCCGCGAGCGACACCCATGAACTGTCGGAGCTGAGCGTCACGCCGGCGTTCGGGTTCGCGTGCAGCTGTCGGACGGCTGACGCGTCCGTGCCGACGATGAACCACAGGTCGCCATCGAATTCGCGTTCCTGCACGGTGAGGGGATGCGCGACGAGCTTGCCGTCGCCGTCGACCGTGGTGAGCATGGCGAACCGGAAGTGTGCGAGCAGGTCGGTGAGCGTCTTGTGCGGGTCGGTGTCTCCGGCCATGGGTCTCTCCTTCGTCGTCTCGACCGGTCGGTCCGTGTCGGCGACCGGTGTGGATGGCGAGCAGCCTACGTCTCAGACCTGGCGTGCGCCCCAGTCGCGCGGACGGTTGACTGACGGCTCGTCTTCTGCAACACGTCGCCTGCTGGGCGGACCCGCCGCACCCTCTCACACCTCGGGGCGGAACGCCATGGGCCCGGGGTGCGCAGCTGGCCTCGTTAGCCTGGCCGCTCCACGATCACCCGGAGGAGACCATGAACACCTCATCGCTCATCAACCAGATCAACGAAGCGCTCGCTGCCCTCGGCGGCGGCCCGTTCCTCACGACCGACACGCAGGAGCAGGCGGCGAAGACGACCGTCACGGGCACGCTCGGCGACCGCGAGATCCACATCGAGTTCATCGAGGAGGGCAACGGCACGGAGGCTGAGAAGGACCACACGGTCGTCGTCGTCGACGGAGCCACTGGCAAGCGACTCGGAGAAGGTCGCGGCGACTCGACGTTCGCGGATGCGATCTCAGCGTTCGGCTGGGCGGGCGTGCTCGACGCCGTCTGAGCCGCCACCCCCTGAGGAGCCCACCCTGAGTCTCCCGGAATCGCACGATATTCCGGTGAAATCGCGCGCTTTCGGGCGGCTCAGCGGCTTGGGGCTTGCGGCACCACCTCCGACAACATATCGTTTATCGATACCAACGAAAAACGATATGAAACTGGTGATGACGATGGCCGAACGATCCGACCGACCCACTCCCGATGCCGCCGAGCTGGCCGCGCGCCGTGCCGCGAAGGCGGAACGATCGCAGCGCGCCGACCTCATCACCGTGCTCGTCGTCGCCATCGTCGCCGCGGTCGGGGTCGTCGTCTCTCTGGTGCTCCGCCTGCTCGACATCTTCGGCACCGGTGGCGTCACGGTGCCGGTGCAGTTCGCGCCGTTCGAGGCGACACAGCCCGGCGGCGGGGCGACGGTGAGGGTCGGCGAGGGGACGGTCGTCGTGTCGGACCTGCCGTTCGCCACCTTCGCGAGCGTGGTGCTCGCGGCCGTGATCCCGGCCGTCGCGAGCCTCGTCGTCATCGGCTGCGCGCTCTGGTTCTTCCGCAGGATGCTGCGAGGCGATGCGTTCGCACCCGGCAACGCCCGACTGCTCACGGTCGCATCGTTCGGCATCCTCGCCGCGTGGATCTCCGACTCCTGGTTCGGCACCATGGCGTCGAACGGGGCCCTCGCGGTCGCCTCCGGTGACGCGTTCAGCGGGATCGCCGTGGAGGTGTCCTGGCTGCCCGTGCTCGCCGCGATGGCCGTCGGCGGACTCGCGATCGCGTTCCGGTCTGGAGAACGACTGCGCGCGGACACGGACGGACTCGTCTGATGGCACCCGCCGAGGACGACTCCCCGAGCGGTGTGCACTGCAACCTCGACCGGCTGCTCGCCGACCGAGGGCTCACCCTCGCGCGGCTGAGTGAACTCGTCGGGGTGAGCGTGGTCAACCTCTCGGTGCTGAAGAACGACCGCGCGAAAGCGATCCGTTTCTCGACGCTGACGGCGATCTGCACGGCCTTGGAGTGTGAGGTCGGCGAGCTGTTGGAACTCGACGACGCGCACTGAGTCGCCCGGATCCGCACGTCTTCCGCGCGAAATGGTGCAGATCCGGGCGACTCGACGCCTGATCAAGCGTTGCGGGGCACCCCGGGTCGTCGTGACTTCGGCATGAGCTCGACCACCAACTCGTACGCGTTCGTCACGATCTCCTCGACGAGGGCCACCGTGATGCCCGGCCCGACGCCGATCGAGATCCAGTGCCGCTTGTTCATGTGGTAGCCGGGAGTGATGGTCGGGTACTCCTCCCGCAGTGCGAGTCCGAACGGCGGCTCGCACTTGAGCGTGACGATCGGTTCGCCGGCTCGCTCGCCGCCGTGGGTGCCGCAGATCATGAAGACGCGGTCGACGACCTTGCAGACGTCGGCTTCGGGCCCGAACGGGAAGCTGTGCGTGACGACGGGGAGTGCGAGCGCGGTCCGGAGTGCTACCTCGTGGAGTGTGCGGCCGTCCATCCGAGCAGTCTCCCACGGCTCGGGCCTCGAGCGGCCGCGAGGTGGCCGGAGAGATGAAGCCCGGAGAGAAGAGGCCCGAGAGGAGAGGCCCGAAAGAAGAAAAGGGGTGCTGACGCCCGATTCCCCCGAATCCGTCAGCACCCACCCCGTAAACAGGATAGCTGAATAGTTTTCCGGACGCCAGCGCTACGCGCCACTGTGCTGCGGTCGCCGACGGAATCGTGCTCGATGGATCACGCTCGACCAAGAAAGTCGCCCGCATTGCTCTGACGCGCGCTAGTCTCGGTTCACCCGATCCCACTCCGGAACACGAGAGAATGGCGGTCATGGCCGAGGAACTTGCAGTACCAGCGGGGCGTGCGCAGCAACAGCGCTCCATCGCAACGCGCAGCGCGCTCTTGGAAGCGGCAGGACGTGTGTTCTCGAAGCGCTCGTTCGCCGAAGCGCGCCTCCGTGACATCTCCACGGAGGCCGGCATCAGCCAGGGCTCGCTCTACTTCCACTTCGGGAACAAGGACGACATCGCGGAGGCTGTGCTCGCCGCGCAGCAGGAACGCATGGCCGGCCCCCTGCAGGAGGTCCTCGAGAGCGACCTGTCCGGACTCGACAAGATCCTCGCGCTCAGCGACGGCCTCTCCGCGATCATGGCGACGGACACGATCGTGCAGGGCGGCATCAAGCTCGCGACCCAACCAGGCACGGGTTTCGAGGCCTCGGCCCGTGAGCCGTACTTCGAGTGGATCCAGACGGCGAAGATGCTGATCACCCTCGGGATCGAGGACGGCTCCATCTCGCCGACCGTCGATGCCGACAGCGCCGCCGAGTTCGTCAACCAACTGTTCGTCGGCGTCCAGGTGCTGTCGGAACTCGACGACGTCTGGAAGTCCATGCCCGGCCGGATGAAGGCTGCGCAGCCGTTCATCGTCGCCGTCCTCGCCCCGCATCGCGACTGACGGTCCGCGGGGGAGTGACGTGGGCGGCAGCTGGCGGATCCCGCCCGAGGCTGCGCACAAACGCGACGCTCGGCACCTCTGGCTCGGCACGGGTCGCGACGAGCCCGACGGTCTGATCGCGACGTTCCGCACGCCGTCCTCGCGACAGGGTGGAGCGTTCGCGGAGCTCATGGAGGTGGAACGACAGGCTGGCATCGTCTACGCGCACCGGGCGCTGGCCGTGCCGGCGGACTCGGTGTTCATGCTGACGTCCATCTCGCTCGAGCTGCCCGACACGTTCGCCAGGTCGACCACCCACCCGCAGCGAGGCACGGTGCTCGTGGCCCAGGCGGCGGAGGCAGGCGCGGTTCGGCGTTCGCGGGCTGCCGCGCTCCGATTCGCCGTGCGTTCGGGGGCGCTCGGGACGGGAACCGGTTCGGCGACGGTGACGTTCCTGCCGGCGGCGCTCTATGAGCGGGTCCGGTACGGTGCGGCCGCGATCCCGACTCGGGCGGTCGCCACGAGGGAGGTCGAGACGGCTCGCGGTCTCGTCGACGGCGTCACGACGGGCCGCATCCGGGCTGCGGCAGTGCGTGCGGACCTCTCCGACCCGATCCTCGCCGACCACACCGGCGACCACCTGTCGGCGATGGCGATGGTCTGCTCCATCGAGGACGCGGTGCGCGCCGCGGGCGAGGAGCGTGTCCTCGCCGCGCTGCATATCGCCTTCATGAGCTACGCCGAGTTCTCCCCGTCACCGACGCTGTTGTTCACGGTCGACGATGACGGCACGATCGAGGGGGCGGTGCACCAGTCCGGCCTCCAGCGTGCGGTCTTCAGCGGCCGCACCGTCCGTGAGACCACCCACCACTGATCGATCGGAGCACGCATGGAATCACGCGGGACGGTCGTCGTCACCGGCGCGACCGGGGGGATCGGCCGAGCGATCTGCCGGCGACTCGCGACGGAGGGCCACGACGTCGTCGCCGTCTACGGGCGGCAGCATGAGCGGGCCCGCGAACTCGTCGAGGAGATCGAGGCATCCGGGCGAGCGTGCCGGGCGGTTCCAGCCGACCTCTCCACCGACGAGGGGGTGCGTGCGCTGGGCGACGGGCTCGAGCGCCTGCTGCGGGACGGCTCGCTGCCGCAGCTCGCCGGGCTCGTGAACAACGCCGCCCGACTCCTCGGCCCGTCGTTCGACGCGGCGACCCCGGCCCAGTTCGACGCGTACTTCGCCGTCAACACGAAGGCGCCGTTCTTCCTGACCCAACGGCTCGTCCCGCTGCTGGGCGACGGCGGGAGCATCGTGAACCTCTCGTCGGCCGGCGTGCACTTCTCGAGTCCCGGCGACATCGTGTACGCGATGAGCAAGGCCGCGCTCGAATCGATGACACGGAACCTCGCTGAAGCCGTCGCACCGCGGGGGATCCGGGTGAACGCCGTGGTGCCCGGCTTCACCGACAACGGGCACGAGGCGTTCTCGATCGAGGCCGCTCGCGAGTACATGTCGGACTTCGCCGTGCTCGGCGGGGTCGCGGACCCGGCCGTCGTCGCGGAGGCCGTCGCGTTCCTCGTCTCCGGGCGTTCGAGTCGGACGACGGGCACGATCCTCGACGTCAGCGGTGGCAGCACCCTCGGCGCACGGGGGAAGCGGGCGGGCTCGATCTCCGACGTCCTCGGGTTGCACTGAGACGCCCCTCAGCCGTCGCTCGAATCAGGGTTCCACGATGCCGAGGGACACCGTGCCGTCGTCCGCCACCGACCATCCCGGGTTGAATGCGATCTCCCACAGCACGCCGTTCGGATCGGCCACGTGGCCGTGGTACCCGCCGAACGCTGCCCGCTGCGGCGTCTTCACCAGTGTGCCGCCAGCGGTGAGCATCGCATCGACGACCGCGCGCACCTCGGCAGGGCCGCCGACGTTGCGGGAGAGTGTGACGCCCTGCGCCGCCGGTGGGGCCGCGCCGGAGTCGGCAGCTGGGGCGGTGGCGTCCGCGGTGGACAGGTCTGCGGCGAACTGTCGGGCGTCGAACAGGGCGAGCACCTGCCCGAACCCGACCTGGAAGAACAGGATCTCCCCGGGCACGTCGAGCAACGGGTCCCAGCCGAGGCCGTCGCAGTAGAACGACCGTGCGGCGTCGAGGTCGGGGGTGGCGAGGGTGACGAAGTCGACTCGTGGTTCCATGGGGCAATGCTGCCACCAGGTGTCGGCGATGTCGCTCGGCAGCGACGGTCGCGGCGCTAGGCTCGGTCGGATCGTCTGCGCGTTCGAACCTGGAGGACCCATGCCGCTCGACCCGTACTACGGAGACCGCCTGCACCTGTTCGACGGGTTCTCGAACGCGGAGCGGGCCGCCGCCGACGGCGCACTCGACGACGCGTTCGTCGAGCGGCTGACGGCCTACGGCGACGACGGAGCCTGGCTGCCGTCGGCCGGCGTGGTCATCACCGATGAGGCGATCGACGGACCCCACGGCCCGATCCCGGTGCGCCGCTATCGGCCGAAGGGGACCGAGCGTCCGGCAGTCGCACTGCTCTGGGCGCACGGTGGGGGATTCGCCGCCGGAACCCTCGACTGGCCGGAGTCGCACGTGGTGAGCGCCGAGCTCGCCGCGCGCGCCGGTGCCGAGGTGTTGGCGGTCGACTACCGTCTCGCGGACGGCGTCGTCCGGTATCCGGTACCGCTCGACGACGTCACCGCCGCCTGGGAGCATCTCGCCGACGCCCGCCAGGATCTGCCTGGAGCCCGCACGGCGATCGGCGGCGCCAGTGCCGGTGCCGCACTGGCGCTCGCCACGTCCCTGCGGAGCGCCACGCGGCCCGACGCCGTCCTCCTGGCCTATCCGTTCCTGCATGCCGAGGTACCGCTCCTCGACGCCTCGGCGCTCGCTGAACAGGACGTCCTTCCCGACGCCATGCGGTTCCCGCGCGAGTCGATCGACTGGATGGTCGCGAACTACGTCGGCCGCCTCGACGGCCTGCCCCCGCTCGCGCTGCCTGGCGCCGTTCCGGTGACCGCGGACCGCCCGCCACTGTCGGTGCTGCTGTCGGAGATGGACGACCTGCGCCCGTCGGGGGAGCTGCTCATCGCGGCATCGCACCGCGCCGGCGCGCCCGTCCGCAGTCGGCTCGAGGCCGGGGTCGCCCATGGTCACTTGAACCGCCTTCCCGCAGCACCCGGGGTCGCTGCGTCGCTCGACTGGTTGGCGGACGGCCTCCGGGAGATGCAGGCTTCGCCCGCGTGATGCCCGGACACTTGCGAATCGTCTCCGGGCGGGCATACTAGGGGAGGACGCTGTTCCCGAACAGAGTTCGGTTTTCACGCTCGCGCGTGCACCGGCGCCTGCCACCACCTCATCGACGAGAAACGGACCCCCATGAGCGCTCTCGAGTCTGCGACCTCCCAGCCGGCCAGCGAGCAGGATGCCGTGGTGCTGCCGTACCGCGACGCGTCGCTCCCGCTCGAGACGCGCGTCGACGACCTCGTCGGACGCATGACCGTCGCTGAGAAGGCCGGGATGCTGTTCCAGACGATGATCGCGCCCGGTCCGATCGACGAGGCGAACCCGCACATGGGCATCGCGAGCGGCGACCACATGATCGGTGAGCAGCACATGTCGCACTTCAACGTGCTCGGGACCGCCCCGGACACCCGCTCGCTCGCCGAGTGGACGAACGCGCTGCAGGAGCGCGCCGCAGCCACCCGCCTCGGCATCCCGGTCACCCTGTCGACCGACCCGCGCAACCACTTCACCGACAACCTCGGCACAGCCGCACGGGCGGGAGCCTTCTCGCAGTGGCCGGAGACCCTGGGCCTCGCCGCCATCGGTTCCGTCGAACTCGTCGAAGCGTTCGCCGACACCGCCCGCCAGGAGTACCTCGCGGTCGGTATCCGGCTCGCGCTCCACCCCCAGGTGGATCTCGCGACCGAACCGCGCTGGTCCCGCATCGGCGCCACCTTCGGCGAGGACGCCGAACTGAGTGGCGAGCTCGTCGCCGGGTACATCCGCGGTTTCCAGGGGGCTGAACTCGGCCCGCGGTCGGTCTCCACCATGACGAAGCACTTCCCGGGCGGCGGACCGCAGCTCGACGGCGAGGACCCGCACTTCACCTACGGGCGCGAACAGGTCTACCCCGGTGACAACTTCGACTACCACCTGATCCCGTTCCGTGCCGCGATCGCCGCCGGTGCCGCGCAGATGATGCCCTACTACGGCATGCCGGTCGGAACCTCCTACGAGGCCGTCGGCTTCGCGTTCAACCGGGAGATCATCACAGGACTCCTGCGCGAGGAGCTCGGATTCGACGGCATCGTCTGCACCGACTGGGGCCTCATCACCGACACCTCGATCATGGGGCAGGACATGCCGGGCCGCGCGTGGGGCCTCGAACACCTCGACGAACTCTCGCGAGCCGAGCGGATCCTCGAGGCCGGGTGCGACCAGTTCGGTGGCGAGGCCCGCCCCGAGCTCGTGATCGAACTCGTCGAGCAGGGACGCATCGCCGAGGACCGCCTCGACGTGTCCGTGCGGCGCCTGCTGCGCGAGAAGTTCCAGCTCGGACTGTTCGAGCAGCCGTTCGTCGACGTCGATGCGGCGAGTGCGATCGTCGGGAACCCGGCGTTCATCGCGGCCGGTGAGGCTGCTCAGCGCCAGGCGTTCACGGTGCTCACCAATGTCGAGCAGACACTGCCGGTGCGCTCGCCGCGTCCGAGGTTGTACCTGGAGGGCGTCGATCCGGTGGTGGCCGCGGCCTACGGTGAGGTCGTCGCGGACCCGGCGCAGGCCGACCTGGCGCTGCTGCGCCTGGAGACGCCGTACGAACCGCGACCCGGAGGCTTCGAGGCGATGTTCCACGCCGGCTCGCTCGACATCCCCGCGGAGCAGCTCGCCCACCTGCGCGGGATCGCCGCGGCGGTGCCGACGGTGCTCGACATGCATCTCGACCGCCCGGCGATCCTCACCGGGATCGTCGACCAGGTCGCGGCCCTCGTCGCAAGCTTCGGTGGCAGTGACGCGGCGTTCCTCGACGTCGTCTTCGGGAAGGCCGAGCCGCTCGGCAAGCTGCCCTTCGACCTGCCGCGCTCGATGGCGGCGGTGGAGGCGAGCCGTTCCGACGTGCCGTTCGACACCGAGGACCCGCTCTTCCGCTTCGGCCACGGCCTCCGCTACAGCTGACGCCTGCGCGGCGCGGTCACCGCACCCGCACCCCGGTCACTGAGCGTGTCGAGGGGCGACCTCCGCGCGCAGGAGGTCGAGGAGTCCGGGGAGGTCCCGCTCGATCTCCGTGCGGCGAAGGGTGATGGCGCTGCCGTTGCCGTGGTCGCGTTGCGTGATGAGTCCAGCCTCCCGCAGCACCCGGAAATGATGCGTCTTCGTCGCCTTGGTGACGGGCAGCTCGAACGCGCCGCAGGCGCGCTCTTGGTCGACGGCGGGTGGAAGCGCTGCGAGTTCGGCGATGATGCGTCGGCGAGAGTCGTTGCTCAGTGCAGCCAGGGCCTCGCCCAGCCCGATCCGATCCGACATCGCCGATTCCCCTTCGTCGCGACCCGACGTACGACTTGCATCATACCTGTTCACTTGGTTAGCGTCGAGGTATGACAATCAACGTACCTATCCGAGATGGCGTGGTCTCCCTCGTCGGAACCGCGAAACCGCTGCCGCACCGGGCGGCAGCCCTCCGGGTGCTCCTGACCTCGTTCGTCGAGCCGACCAGGGCCGAACCAGGCGCCCTGGGGTACCACCTCCACGAGGATGCGGCGGGCGATTTCGTGTTCACCGAGCGATGGCGCTCGACGGCGGATCTGGAGCGGCACCTCGCGCTGCCGCACATGGTGGCCTTCCAGGAGTCGAGGATGAGCTACCTCCGCGAGGACCTCGCGATCACCTGGTTGACGCCGATCGAACCCTGAGGCCGACCCGCTCGCCGAGGATGGGCGTTGCGGGACACCTGCCTCCCCGGCAGAATCGCCGCATGGACGAACAGGCCGTGTACGAACGCCTCCTCGCATCCCGCCCCGGCGCCGACACCTCCCGCGGGAGGCTGTTCAGCGCCCTGTCGTTCATCGTGCACGGGCACTCTGTCGGATGCATCATGCGGGGTACGGCTGCGTTCAAGCTCGGGCGCGAGACGCCGGAGCTCGCCGCGGCGCTCGCCGCACCGGGGGCGGAGCTGTTCGACCCGTCGGGCCGCGGCCGCCCGTTCAAGGACTGGGTCGTCCTCCCGTTGAGCGAGGAACCACGGTTCGAGCAGCTGCTCGAGCAGGCCGTCGCCTTCGCCCTCGCTTGAGTGACGGGGGCGGAGCTCTCGCTCTCGCCGACCGCCTCCTGTCCTGCTAGCGTTCCGAGCCGCGCAACTCCAGACGGGTGTCGAGCGTGTGCGTGATCGGCGCTCCGGCCTCGCCGGCGATGAGTGACAGCAACGTCTCCGCAGCGACCCGTCCCATGAGCGCCACGTCCTGGGCCACGACGGAGACCGCCGGGCGGACGAGCGATGCCGCCTCGAAGTCGTCGAAGCCGACGAGCGGGATGCGTCGGTCGGCCTCGGCGAACGCCTGGACCGCGCCGATCGCCGCCCGGTTGTTCGCGGCGAACACGCCGTCGATCCGACCCTCCGCCAGGAAGCCTGCCACCACACCGGCCGCATCCTCGACGGTGTGCGCTCCGGCCGAGACGATCGGCTCCAACCCGCCGCGTTCCCCGAGGGCGCGGTGATAGCCGGCGAGTCGCTCCTGCATCGTGTACAGCTCCAGGGAGTCGCCGAGGAACGCGACGTTCCGGGCGCCGGCCTCGAGCATCGCCGTCGTTGCGCGGGCGGCGCCGCCGGCGTTGTCGGCGAGCACCGTGTGCAGTTCCACCGATTCCAGCGGGCCGGTCGGGCGGTCGACGAGGACCATCGGGACATGTTCGGCGGTGGTCGTCGCCCATGGCGTCGTCGCGTGTCGGGGTGGCACGACGACGAGTCCGTCGACACGTTGGGCGATGAGGCGGTCGACGAGGAGTCGGTGCCGGTGGGCATCCTCCTCGGAGCTCGCCGACATGAGCAGGTAGCCGTGCTCGGTGCACACCCGTTCGACGGACCTCGCGAGCACCGAGTAGTACGGGTTCGCCAGGTCGCTGATGATGAGCCCGACGACCTTGCTCGACCGACCCGGGCGGATGCTCGCGGCAGCGAGGTTGTGCCGATAACCGAGTGCTTCGATCGCAGCCCCGATCCGCTCGGAGAGGTCAGGGTGGATGTTCGTGGCCCCGTTGACATACCGCGACACCGTCTTCAGGCCGACGCCTGCCGCGGCCGCGACGTCGTTCATGGTCGGAGGCCGGGAGCTGCGCATGGTCACCATCCTCCCGCACGGACCGGCGTCTGGCGGGGAGCGCCGGGCCCGCCGGGGCGATGGAGGTCGCCGGTCATCAGCGGAGCGTGCCGAGCAGTTCGTTCGAGAAGAGTCCGCGGAGGCTCGGACGGAGCCGGACCACGTCGGCTGCGGTCGGGCGGCGCCCCGAGATGACCGCGGCAGCACTCGCCCCGGCGAGCTCGGTCGCGAGCTGCGGAGCAGCGCCCCGCGACATCGCGAACAACAGCCCGGCGGTCGACGCGTCGCCGGCGCCGTTCGTCGACACGAACTCGGGTGCCGGGACGGGTGGGGTGACCAGGCGCAGGTCGGCCCACGAGGCAGCGAGCGGCGCGAGGAGTCGACCCCCGCGCGAGAGCCGGTCGGCATGAGCGCTTCGGAGCACGAGTCCGTCCTGCCCGGCTGAGACCGCGACGACCGCGGCACCCCAGCCGAGGAGGCGATCTGCGAACGCGGCCGCCTCCACGAGTGCCGGAGTCGTGAGGCCTGGCCCGCTCGGCGTTCGTGACCCGGCGGGGAGGGCGCCGAGCGCCGAGCGGAGGTCGTCGACGCTCGGGCTCACGATGTCGGTCAACGGCAGCGTGCGGCGGAGGATGAGCTCCCAGTCGAGCGAACCGATCGTGCTCGTCGGATCGACGACGGCGAGGTCCATCGAGCTCGTCGCACCGGCTCGGCGGACCCGGTCGAGCAGGGCGAGCAGCGGTGCGCCCTCTCCAGCGACGATGCCGGGAAGGAGTGGGGGGTAGCCGATGTGGACGAGGTCGGCGACGCCGATGGGCAGGTGCCCGCCGGTGAACACCTCGTTCGCGCCGGTGTGGTGCCAGAAGGTGCGGTCGAGCCCGGCCGGCTCCACGACGACACTGTAGGAGGTCGCGGCGCGCGTGGTGACCTCGAGGGCGGCGTGGAGTCGGGGGTGGGCGTCGATCCGCGACGCGATGATGGCGCCGAGTTCGTCGTCGCCGACGGTCGCGTGGAGACGCACGTCGCTGCCGAGGTCGGCGAGGGCGAGCCCGGTGTTCGCGACGCAGCCGCCGAGCGAGATGCGGAGCGGTCCGGTGTCGATGAGCGAGCCCGGCTCGATCCGCGCGCTCGCGCTCAGTGCGGGCGCGAGGTCCACACAGATGTGACCGGCCACGACGATCTCGCCCATGGAGCCTCCTTCTCCGCGACGGTCGAGTGATCCGCCGCGTGCTAGACAACGTTGTCTCGGGCCACTACTGTGACACATCGAGGGGCGATTCCGAAACCTTCGGAGCAGATGCCTCCCATCGACCCGCCACGATCAGGAGCCGCCGCAATGTCGCTGTACCGCCTCAATCGTCTCTTCAACGCCCGGTCGCATCGCGCCCTCGACGTCGCCGTCGACCACGGGTTCTTCGGCGAACGCTCGTTCATCACCGGCATCGAGGACATGGGCCAGGTGGTGCGCACGCTGGTCGCGGCGAACCCGGACGCCGTGCAGCTGACGCTCGGCCAGGCCCGGCTGCTCCAGCAGATCCCCGGCAAGGAGAAACCCGCGCTCGTGCTGCGCACCGACGTCGCGAACGTCTACGGCAACCCGCTCGACGCCGTCCTCTACAGCCACCACGTGCCGCACGCGATCGAGGAGGCGGTGCGCCTCGACGCCGTCGCGGTCTGCGTCAACCTCATGCAGATCCCCGAGCGCCCCGAGGTGCGGGAGGCGAACATCCGCTCCATCATGGCGCTGCGGCGTGAGGCCACGCGGTACGGGATGCCGCTCATGATCGAACCGCTCGTCATGCAGGACAACACCACGGCCGGCGGGTACCAGGTCGACGGTGACATCGAGAAGATCGTGACCCTCGTGCGACAGGCCGTCGAGCTGGGCGCCGACCTCATCAAGGCGGACCCGAGCAGCGACATCAGCGAGTACGGCCGGGTCGTGCAGGTCGCCGGCGACATCCCCGTCCTCGTGCGCGGCGGCGGTCGGGTGGACGACCGCACGCTGCTCGAGCGCACGGTCGCCGTCCTTGACGCCGGCGTGAGCGGTATCGTCTACGGGCGCAACATCATCCAGCACGAGCATCCGGCGGCGATCACCGCGGCACTCATGGCGGTGCTGCACGACGGCGCCGACGTCGACGCCGGACTCGCGATCCTCGAGGCGGCCCGCGCATGAGCGGCGAGCGTCAGGCGGCCGAGCGGGTCAATGTCGCGATCATCGGCGGCGGGCTCATGGGGCGCGAGATCGCGGCCGCGATCCAGCGGTGGCCCGCGCTCATCGACCACCCGGTCCGACCGCGACTCACCGCCGTCTGCGACATCAACCCGGCCGCTCTCGACTGGTTCGACGAGATCGACACCGTCGTCACGAAGACCACCGACTATCACGAGCTGCTCGCCGACGACTCGGTGGACGTCGTGTACGTGGCTGTGCGCCACGACCTGCACGAGCAGATCTACACCGACGTGATCCGCGCCGGGAAGAGCCTGCTCGCGGAGAAGCCGTTCGGCATCGACGCGGCGGCTGCGCAGTCCGTGCTCGCAGCGATGGCCGAGCACCCCGAGAGCTTCGTCCGCTGTTCGAGCGAGATGCCGTTCTTCCCCGGCGCGCAGCTCGCGATCGACTACGTGCGCTCCGGCGCACTCGGCACGATCGTCGAGGCGCGCAACAGCTTCCTGCATTCGAGCGACATCGACCGCGGCAAGCAGATCAACTGGAAGCGGCAGACGCAGTTCTGCGGCGAGGCCGGCGTGCTGAACGACCTCGGCATGCACACCTGGCATGTGCCGCTCCGACTCGGTTGGAGGCCCGACAGTGTCTACGGCGTGCTGCAGAACATCGTCACCGAGCGCCCTGGCCCCGACGGCGCGCTGGTGCCGTGCGACACCTGGGACAACGCGGTGCTGCACAGCTGGGCCACTCACGACGGCGTCCGATTCCCGCTCACGACGGAGACGAAGCGCATCGACCCCGGGCAGAAGAACACCTGGGAGTTCGAGGCGATCGGCCTGGACGGTGGCGTGCGGTTCAGCACCAAGAACCCGAAGCTCGTCGAGGTGTTCGCGGTGCGGGAGATCCCGGGCGGCGCCAAGGAGCAGGTGTGGCAGCAGGTGGACGCCGGGAGTCAGTCGGTCTGGCCGACGGTCACCGGACCGAACTTCGAGTCCGGTTTCTCCGACACGATCCTGCAGATGTGGGCCGTGTTCCTCGCCGAGCGCCACGGTTCCCTGGGTGACCGGTTCGGGGCGGCGCGTCCCGAGGAAGCTGCGTTCACCCACGACGTCTACCGTGCCGCGATCCGTTCCCAGGAGGAGGGGCGTGTGATCGCGCTCTGAGCTGCGCGTCGGCTGGGCGGCCGCCCGATCGCCTCCCAGCCGGGACGCGCTGCGGACTGCGCTGTCGGAGGGGTGGGCGAGACTTGCCCCATGTCCGAGGTCCATTGCGTGCAGACCGGGTGCGGCGCCCTCGCAGACGGCCGGTCGCCCGTCGCGCTGTGCGAGGACCACCTGGCACTCGCCGCTGAATGGGCTGGGCGCGCGTGGGGCGTCGTCGACGTGCTGCCGTCTCCGTGTGTCCTGTGCGGTTCGCGGCTGGGGCGGCGGTATCCGTCGGGATGGCTCTGCGCGGTGTGCGACTGGCGGCTCGGGGACCTGCCCGACGACGACCTCGCCCCGCCCCGCGTCGACGTCGTGTACTACCTGCGACACGGTGACCGCATCAAGATCGGCACCACCACGAACCCCCGTCAACGCTTCGCCGCGATCTGGCACGACGAACTCCTCGCCCTCGAACGAGGTGACCGTCATGTCGAGCGCGCTCGTCACGAGCAGTTCGCGACCGAGCGTCTCGAACGGTCGGAATGGTTCACGGCCTCGTCGCGGCTCCGACGGCACGTCGACTCCGTCGCCCGTGACGTCGACCCCTGGGACCTCTACGCCCGTTGGCTGAGCGAGGCGGCGGCACTCCGCGGGAGGTGAGCGGGTGGGTCGAGTGCCAGCGCGGTGCGCCCGACCGAGCGCGGGCCGCTGTGCCGCAGTGTGTGCCACCCGGCGTTCCAGCCTCACGGACGGGGGAGGGAACGACAGGAGTCGCGCTCGACGAGGGTCACGGGGAGGACCGTGCTGCGGCGGAACCGACGCCCCGGGTGCTCGATACGATCCATGATCCGCTCGGCGGCCAACCGGCCGAGCGCCTCGGGATCCTGCGCGATCACGGTGACCGACGGACGGAGCAGACCGGCGAGCGGGAAGTCGCCGAACGCCACGAGGCGCAGCGCATGCCCGGGCAACGCCGGGAGCAGCGCCATCGTGCACACGGCGTTCGAGGAGAAGACAGCCGTCGCCGGCCCCTCGCCGCGGGCTCCCAGCTCAGGACCGGTGACCGACGCGAGCGCCACAGCAGCCCCCGTCGGCGATCCGGCCTGCAGGGCGACGAGCCGCTCGTCCTCGGGTATGCCGGCCTCGGCCAGCGCTGCACGGTAACCGCGCAGGCGCGCAGCGGTCGTCGGGAGGCTGAGCTGGTCGCCGACGAACGCGATGCGCCGATGCCCGTGCTCGACGAGGTGCGTCGTCGCCGCGAACGCCCCGCCGAAGTCGTCCTGCGTGAAGGAGTCCGCGACGAGCCGGCCGGGCGCACGGTCGACGAAGACGAAGGGGGTACGCGAGGCCCACGCTGCGAACGAGCTCTGGTCGTCGCCGATGGGAGCGACCACGAGACCACTGAGCTGGCGTCGCAGCATCGGTTCGAGGACGGCCCGCTCTCGGGCCGGCTCGTCGCCGAGGCTCGTGACGAGGGTGGACATGTCGTGTTCCCGCGCCGTCCGCTCGACCGCTCGCGCGATCTGGGCGAAGAACGGGTCGACGATGTCCGGCACCGCGACGCCGATGACCGAGGGCCTGCCGGATCGGAAGGACGTCGCCAGGGTGTTCGGCACGTAGTCGAGCTCGCGCATGATCGCTTCGATGCGTGAGCGGGTCTCCGGTCGCACGTGCGGGTCGTCGTTGAAGACCCGGGAGACGGTCTTCGCGCTCACCCCTGCAGCGGCAGCGATGTCACGCATCGTCGCCATGTCGCCCCTCGCTCTCGTCGCCCCATCCGGTACCCGGCCCCGCGGTGCCGGTGCGTGCTCAGCGTGCGGTGTAGCCGCCGTCGATCGGGAGCGAGACGCCGGAGATCATGCCGGCGGCGTCACTCAGCAGGAACGTGATCGGCCCGGCGATGTCGTCCTCCGTCGCCCACTTCCCGAGCGGCATGGCCTCGAGGAACGGCCCCTCGATGTCGGGGCGGCCCCAGTACCAGGCCGACATCGGCGTCATCACGACCGTCGGGTTCACGGCGTTGACGCGGATGCCGTACTGCCCGAGCTCGAGCGCCGAGACGCGCGTGATGTTGTCGAGCGCGGCCTTCGAGGAGCCGTAGGAGATGTGGCCGGAGAGTGCGACGAGGCTCGCCTGGCTGGAGACGTTGACGATGGCGCCGCCCTTGCCCTGGCGGATCATCTCGCGCGACGCGTACTTGGTGACGAGCAGCGAGCCGCGCGCGTTGATGCTGATGACCTTGTCGAAGACGTCGATGTCGGTGTCCTGCGGTGAGGCGATCTCGCCGCCCCAGCCGCCCGAGTTCACGACGCCCCAGATGTCCCGGCCTTCGATCGCGTCGCGGACGCTGTCCTCGGAGGTGAGGTCGAAGGGGAGCGGGGTGGCGCCGGTCTCGGCCGCGATGGCGTCGAGGTGCTCGACGTTCCGACCCGAGGCGAGCACCTGGGCGCCGGCCGCGACGAGGTGGCGGACCGTGGCTCCGCCGATGCCGCCGCTCGCTCCGGTGACGAGGATGGTGCGGCCGTTGAAGTCAGTCATGGGGTGTTCCGATCGACGAAGTGGGCCCGGGCGTCGATGCACGGGTCGGGAGCATCATAACCACGGAATCACCGTCATGTCACCCGTGACATGACGATTCGGAGGCAATTCATGTCACCGGTGACATGCAGTGTTGACAGCGGCCCGGGCTGGACCTACCGTGAGTCGGGCGACGACGCGACCGCGAGCCGCGACCCCGCAGCGCACGACGAGAGGGCAGGACCCACGATGAGCGATCCCGGCATCGACGAGCTGGTCGAACGGGCCAGATCCCTCATCGCCGACGGCTCGCGTCGAATCCTCGGCATCATCGGTGCGCCGGGCGCCGGCAAGTCCACCGTGAGCGACGCGCTCGCCGCCGCCCTCGGAGCGCAGACGGTGATCGTCGGCATGGACGGCTTCCACCTCGACAACGACGAACTCGTCCGGCTCGGCCGCCGCGACCGCAAGGGCGCCCCGGACACGTTCGACGTCGACGGCTACGTGTCGCTCCTGTCCCGTCTCCACGCCGCTGGTCGGACGTCGACGTCGCCTGGTGTCCCGATCTACGCGCCGCGATTCGACCGTTCACTCGAATCCTCGATCGGCAGTGCCGTCCTGGTGCGACCGGAGGTGCCGCTGATCATCACGGAGGGCAACTACCTCCTGCTCGAGGAGGACGGATGGCAGGATGTCGCCGCGCACCTCGACGAGTCCTGGTACGTCGACGTCGACGACGACGTGCGACGTGAGCGGCTCATCGCCCGACGGCTCGGCCACGGGCACCCGCGCGACCAAGCCGAGGCGTGGGTGCTCGGCGTCGACGAACCGAACGCCCGGCTGGTCGATGCCACGAAGCACCGCGCCGACCGCGTCGTCACGCTCGGTCCACTGACGCCATTGCTCACCGAGTCCACCCACTCCGCGTAGCACCCCGGGTACCCGCCCGATCCGCGACCACCACCAGCACCGCCACCGCCACCAGCACCGCCACCCCTCACCGACGAGAAGGCAGCACCCACATGACCCAGCTCGACTCCACGACCATCGGCTCGCTCGATCCCCGCGTCGCCGTCCCGTCCTACGACCGTTCGCGCGTCCGACCGGGCATCGTCCACTTCGGCGTCGGGGCCTTCCACCGCGCCCACGGGGCGATGTTCATCGACCGGGTGCTCGCGCTGCCGAGCGGCGCACGCGGCGACGCTGACGACGCCTGGGGCCTCGTCGGTGTCGGCACCCTGCCGGGCGACGCGGCGATGCGGGACGCGCTCGGTGCCCAGGACCGCCTCTACACGCTCGTGACGACGAGTCCCGACGGCGAGGTCGAGGCGCGGGTGATCGGCTCCATCGTCGAGTACCTGTTCGCGCCGGACGACCCGGCGGCGGTGCTCGCGCGGGTGATCGACCCGTCCACGCGGATCGTCTCGCTGACGATCACCGAGGGCGGGTACGGCGTGAACGACGCGACGGGTGCCTTCGACCCCCGCGACGAGGCGACGCTCGCGGATCTCGACGGGCTGCCCTCCGGTGCCGTCCCGCGGAGCCCCCTCGGGTTCATCACGGCCGGGTTGCGTGCTCGCCGAGACGCCGGGGCGGCGCCGTTCACGGTGATGTCCTGCGACAACATCCAGGGCAACGGGCGAGTCGCACGCACGGCGATCCTCGCGTTCGCGGAACGGATCGACCCGACGCTCGCGGCCTGGATCGCGACCCAGGTCAGCTTCCCGAACTCGATGGTCGACCGCATCACGCCCGCCACGACCGAAGAGCAGCGCGCGTCGGTCGCTGAACGGTTCGGAATCGAGGACCGCTGGCCGGTGCTCTCGGAGTCGTTCGAGCAGTGGGTGCTGGAGGACGACTTCACGGACGGCCGGCCGCCGTACGAGCTCGTTGGCGTGCAGCTCGTCGAGGACGTCGAACCCTACGAGCTGATGAAACTCCGGCTGCTGAACGCCTCGCATCAGGCGATGAGCTACCTCGGGCTGTTGGCGGGGGAGACGTTCGTGCACGAGGTGTGCCGTGACGACCTGTTCTCGCGGTTCCTGCTCGGCTACATGCACGAGGAGGCCAGGCCGACGCTCGACCCGGTGCCCGGCATCGACATCGACGCCTACTGCGCCGAGCTCATGCGACGCTTCGGGAGCGAGGCGATCAAGGACACCCTCGCGCGGCAGATCGTCGACGGCTCCGAGCGCATCCCGAAGTTCCTCCTGCCCGTGGTGCGCGAGCAGCTCCGCACGGGCGGGCCGATCGCGAGGTCGGCGTTGGTGCTCGCCGCGTGGAGTCGGTTCGTCGAGGGCACAGGCGACGACGGACGGGTGCTCGAGCCGGTCGACCGGCGTCTGGGGGAGTTGCAGGCCGCCGCGTCGCGCGAGTCGACGGAGCCGGGATCGTTCCTCGACCAGGTGGGCGTGTTCGGTGATCTCGGGAGCGACGCCCGCCTCCGTGAGGCGTTCATCGCGGCCCGCGGCCGTCTCGCCGCTGTCGGTGCGCGTGCGGCGGTGCAGGAGGTCGTCGACGCGGGCTGATCCCCACCAACGCATCTCCCTGTCTCAGAACGTTGCCGGCGTCCTGAGAACGGTCAGCACCGCGGAGAGGGCGCGAGGATGCCGGGTGTGGCGCCGGTCAGCCGAGGTCCGCGGGCACGAGGCGGAAGCCGCCGCCCTCGACCGGGGTGAGTCGGAGCTGGAAGAGTCCGTCGATGACGAGGTCGGCGTCGAGTTCGTGGGCTTCGTGCGTCCCAGCGATGCCGACGGTCCAGCAGCCGGCTGCGCGCGCGGCGGCGAGCCCGGCGGGCGCGTCCTCGAACGCGACGCAGTTCCGGTGGTCCATGCCGAGGCGGGTCCGCCCGAGCAGGAACGGTTCGGGGTGCGGTTTGCCCTTCGTGACGTCGTCGAAGGTGACGACGGCGGCGGGCGGTGTGAGTCCAGCAGCGGCGATCCGGTTGCCGGCGATGAGTCGTGTGCCGCTCGTCACGATCGCCTTCGCCGTGTCGTCGAGCGCGGCGAGGGCCTCCGAGGCGCCCGGGAGCGCGATGACGTCGGCCGTCTCGGCGGCCTCGATCTCGATGATCCGCGCGAGCGCCCCGGCGACCTCCTCCGGTGGGAACGTGGCCGCGAGCACCTGTGCGGCCGGCTGCCCATGGCCCTCGGCGAGGAGGTCGACCTCGAGGCCGTACTCGCGGGCGAGCTGTGCCCACGACCGGTTCACCGCCGGCGTCGAATCGATGAGGGTGCCGTCGAGGTCGAACAACCCGGCCTCGAACACCTGCCCGAAGATCGGGGCTGTCGCTTCGAGCGTGCGCCCGAGGCCGAGCGCGCGCTTCACGGTGGCGAGCTGCTGCGTCGTCGACAGTGCGGCCTCCACGACGAGGTGCGGCACGGCGGGAGCACTGTCCGCCGGTGGGTCGACGATGTGGGCGTCGCGGTCTGCGGAACGCTCGGCCCGGCGGGCGGCGAGCGTCGTCGGGTTCGCGTGCAGCCAGACGACTCGCGGTGCGACCCCGGCCGCTTCGACGAGGGCCTCCCACTCGGTGCCGCCCTGCAGTTCGGCGGTGAACGGCGCGACGAGCACCGCACCGACACCCGCGTCGCGCTGGTCGGCGAGGACCGCGAGCAATGCTGCGTAGCGGGCGGGGCGAACGGCCGCCCGCAGCGCGGGGTCGTTCCAGTGCGCGTCGGCGAGCAGGCGAGGTGCCCCCGCTGCGCCTCGGGTGAGCCCGTCGAGCAGGGGATTGGTGATCGTGTCGAGGTCGAGGATCGGGAGCCCGAGGGCCTGCGAGAGCGCGCGCCCGAGGGTGGTCTTCCCGCTTCCGGCTGGTCCTGCGACGACGACGATCACGATGGCTCCCTCGGTGGATTCGCGGATGGCACCCGCATCCGAGGGGTGTGGAAGGCCTCGTCGATGCGTCATCCGAATGAATTTGATCTCTTTCAGACAACGTTGCTTGACAACGTTGTCGGTTCGTGGTCAGTATAGGCGCACGAAGGAACGACGGGGTTCTGCAGTTGCACTCCCCGAACCGATGACAACGCTGTCAGGAGGTGGAGCCGATGGGCACCTGCACCGCCGCGAACGCTGCAAGCCAGCCACTGCGCACGAACCACTCGACCGGCACCTCCGTGCGTCCCGGTGTCGTTCCGCTGCACGCTCCCGGCCTCGACGATCGAGGGGTGCGCTGATGCGGCCGCCGGGGATCAAGGACGTCGCCGCACAGTCGGGCGTCAGCATCAAGACCGTCTCCCGGGTCGTGAACGGCGAAGCGTCCGTCCACCCCGAGACCAGAAGCCGCGTGCTCGAGGCGATCGAACGCCTCGGGTACGTGCCCAACACCGCCGCACGCTCGTTGAAGTCCGGCACCGGTGGCGCGATCGGCGTCCTCATCGACTCCCTCGCCGACCCGTTCTTCGCCTCGCTCGTCAGCGCGATCGAGACCCGGGCGCTCAAGGAGGGCCTGAGCGTCCTCGTCGCGAGCACCGGGCTCGACGAGGGGCGCGAGCGTGACCAGCTCACGAGCTTCATCGCCGGGCACCAGGTCGCCGGGGTCATCCTCGCGCCGGTCGCGGCCGAGCTGCCGTACCTCGAAGCCTTCCGCCAGGTGACGCCCGTCGTCGCCGTCGACCGCCCGCTCGCCGCGTTCGACAGCGTCGTCGTCGACGACCGCGCGGCCACCCGTCTCGCGATCCAGCAGTTCGTCGAACTCGGGCACACCCGCATCGCCTTCTACGACCGCGACGAGCGCTTCCTCACGATCCGCCGCCGCTACCAGGGGTACACGGAAGTCCTCGCCGAGGCGGGCATCGCACTCGACCCGGCCCTCGTCTCCTGGACGATCGACGGCGCCCTCGACTACGCGGCCGAGACCGAGCGGCTCCTCGGGCTCGACGAGCCGCCAACGGCACTGTTCGCCTCGAACGCCAAAGCCGCCATCGGGCTCACCACGTCGCTGCACCGCATCGGTCGCGAGGGGATCGCACACATCGCGTTCGGCGACTTCTCGCTCGCCGACGTCCTGCGTCCAGCGGTCAGCTGCATCAACCAGGACCCGTTCGTGATCGGCAACGCCGCCATCGAGCGACTCCTGGAGCTCCGCGAGTCACCGTCGAACGAACCCCGGGAGTGGGTCGTCCCGACCTCGCTCATCCAGCGCGGCTCGGGCGAGATCCCCGGCCCCACGCTCGCTCCCACGTCCACCACCAGCGCCCTCGGAGGCCCCGCAGCATGAGCACCGTCCAGCCCACCCGCCTCGCTCCGAACCTCATCGAGCACTTCTACCGTGGAGGCGACCGCATCGCCGCCCTCCGCGGTATCGAGCAGCGGAGCGCGTTCCAGCCCGAGGAGTGGCTGGGAGCGACGGTGAGTCGTGCCGACCAGGAGCCGGGCGGCGCGATCGGTCTCGCCAAGACCCTCGACGGCGTCCTCCTCCGCGATCTCGTCGCCGCGGACCCCGCCGCCTGGACCGGCGCGGGAACGGACCACGGTACGAGCGCCGCCGACACCGGCATCCTCGTGAAACTGCTCGACGCCCGCCAGCGTCTCCCCGTCCACGTCCACCCCGACCGCGCCTTCGCCGCGTCCCACCTCGACTGCGCCTACGGCAAGACGGAGGCCTGGTTCATCCTCGAAGCCGAGCCGGGTTCCGCCGTCCACCTCGGGTGGAGCGAGGACGTCGACCCCGATGAGCTCGACCGCCGCCGCGACGCCCAGGACAGCGAGTGGATGCTCTCCCGCATGAACCGCATCGTCGTGGAGCGCGGCATGGGCATCCTCGTCCCGGCCGGCACCGCGCACGCGATCGACGGCGGCATCTTCCTCGCCGAGGTGCAGGAGCCCACCGACCTCTCCATCCTCCTCGAGTGGTCTGTCACCACCTCGACGCGTGAGCAGTCGCACCTCGGCCTCGGGTTCGACACCGTGATGGGCGCCGTGTCGACGAAGGCCCTGCCGCAGGCCGAGCTCGAACAGCTCGTCGTCCTCCACGACCTCGACACCCGCACCGACGCCCCGGTCAGTCTGCTCCCCGCCGCCGCCGACCCCTACTTCCAGCTGTTCGCCGTCGCGCCGGAGTCGAACGGCACCTCGCCGGTCGACGCCGGATTCTCCGTCGCCCTCGCCCTCGGCGGCGACGGGTCGCTCGTCTCCGAGACGTCGGGGGACACCGTCGCCTTCACGGCTGGCGAGGTCTTCGCCGTCCCGGCGGGCTTCGGCCCCTGGACCGTCGACGGCACGGGCACCGTCCTCGTCGCGGGCCCCGGCGCAGGATGGCCGGCCACCCTCACCGCGGGAGGCATCCGATGACGGCACCGTCCACCGCACGACCCAGCAGCATCGCCCACCCGAGCACCCACAGCCACCACACGCCGGCTCCGTCTCACGGAACCGGTCGGAAAGGAAGCAGAACGACATGACGACTCCCGTCTTGGAGGCCCGAGGCCTCTCCAGGCAGTTCGGGCACGTCCGCGCCCTCGACGAAGCGGACTTCGAGGTCTACCCCGGTGAGGTCACCGCCCTCATCGGCGACAACGGCGCCGGCAAGTCCACCCTGGTGAAGGCCCTCTCCGGCAACCTCGCGGTCGACAGCGGGGTGATCCGGTTCGAAGGCGAACCGATCACGCTCTCGTCGCCCATGCAGTCGAGCGCGCTCGGCATCGAGACCGTCTACCAGGACCTCGCGCTCGCCCCGCACCTCGACCCCGTGCAGAACGTCTACCTCGGCCGCGAGATCATGCGCCCGGGGCTCGGCGGCCTGCTCGGCCTCATGAACGTGAAGGAGATGAGCAAGCAGTCGCGTCACGCGTTCGACGAACTCGGCGCGACGGTCCGCTCCCTCACCGACCCGGTCGGCGCGATGTCCGGTGGTCAGCGGCAGGCGATCGCGATCGCCCGCGCCGTGCACTGGGCCAACAAGGTCGTCTTCCTCGACGAGCCCACCGCGGCGCTCGGCGTTCGCCAGACGAAGAACGTGCTGGAGACCATCCGGCGGGTCCGCGACAAGGGCATCGCCGTCGTCTTCATCAGCCACTCGATGCCGCACGTCATGGAGGTGTCCGACCGCGTGCAGGTGCTGCGGCTCGGCCACCGAGCGGCGTCGGTCGACACGAAGGACACCAACATGGAGGAACTCGTCGGTCTCATGACCGGTGCGAGCACGAGGAACGTCGCATGAGCGCGGTGAAGCAGGCCGAGATGGGGCCGGAGACGACGGCCATCGAGACGGCCAGAGACCGGGAGACGCCGATCAGGAAGCTCTTCAAGGCGCAGGCCTTCCAGATCTTCATCGTGCTCCTCGTCGTCATCGCGATCTTCTCGGCGCTCGCGCCGGACACCTTCGCGCAGCTGTCGAACCTGCGGCTCGTGGTGCAGAACGCCTCGATCCTCGCCGTGCTCGGCGTCGGGATGACCTACGTCATCATCACCTCGGGCATCGACCTGTCCGTCGGCTCGGTCCTCGTCTTCTCCGGGGTGGTCTCAGCGTTGACGATGCGGGCGATCGGCGGAGACGACTGGGGCACGGCCACCGTGGGCATCATCGTGTCGATCCTCGTCGGCATCGTCTGGGGCACGTTCAACGGCATCCTCATCTCCAAAGCCAAGGTCCCGCCGCTGATCGTCACCCTCGGTAGCCTCGGCATGGCGCTCGGCCTCGCCCAGATCCTCACCGGCGGCGTCGACATCCGCGAGGTGCCCTCCGTCCTGACCGACTCCATCGGGTACGGCAACATCTTCGGCGCGGTTCCGATCATCTCCGTCATCGCGCTCGTCGTCGTCGTCATCGGTGCCCTCATCCTGCACAAGACCAAGTTCGGTCTGTACACCTACGCCGTGGGCTCCAGCGAAGAGGCGGCACGTCGGGTCGGTGTGAAGGTGGACCGTCACCTCATCCGCATCTACGCGATCTCCGGTGGTCTCGCCGGTCTCGCCGGCATCCTGTCGCTGTCGCAGTTCGGCACGACGGCGATCGCCGGTCAGTCGCAGACGAACCTGAACGTCATCGCCGCGGTCGTCATCGGTGGCACGTCGCTCTTCGGCGGCTACGGCACCATCTTCGGCACCGTCGTCGGCCTCTTCATCCCGGCGGTGCTCCAGAACGGCTTCGTCATCACCGGTGTGCAGCCGTTCTGGCAGCAGGTCGCGGTCGGCGCCGTCCTCATCCTGGCGGTCTACGTCGATCAGGTCCGTCGCTCCTCCGCCGCCCGCGGCGGATCCACAAGCTTCTGGCGAGCCCTCGTCAGCAGAAAGAAGAAGTAACGAGGAAACACCCCCAACCCGCACCAGTCCCAGCAACACCATCGGTAGTAGTCCAGCAATTCAAGAGAAACGGGTAATCACAATGAAGTGGAAGAAGTCAGTTCTCGGAGTCCTCGCGATCGGCGCGACGGCCGGCCTCATGCTCACCGGCTGTTCCGGTGGGTCGAGCTCCGGCGGCAGCAGCGCGGGCGCAGGCTCCGACGGCTACAAGATCGCGTTCATCCAGGGCGTCGCCGGCGACGAGTTCTACATCTCGATGCAGTGCGGTATCGAATCGGCGGCGAAGGACGCCGGTGCAACGGTCACCACGCAGGGCCCCGAGAAGTTCGACCCGACGCTGCAGAAGCCGCTCGTCGACTCGGTCGTCGCCTCGAAGCCCGACGCCATCCTCGTCGCACCGACGGACGTGAAGGCCATGGAGGCTCCGCTGAAGGCAGCCGCCGACGCAGGCATCAAGGTCGTCCTCGTCGACACCACGGTCGACGACCCGTCGTTCGCGGTCTCGCAGATCTCCAGCGACAACAAGGGCGGCGGCGCTGCGGCGTTCGACGCGATCAAGGAGGCCCACCCCGACGGCGGCAAGGTCCTCGTCGTGTCGGTCGACCCCGGCATCTCGACCACGGACGCCCGTGCAGAGGGCTTCCAGGAGGCTGTCGCGGCTGACAGCAAGTTCACCGACCTCGGTGTGCAGTACAGCCACAACGAGCCGGCCACCGCGGCTGAGATCGTGACCGCTGCGCTCCAGAAGGACCCCGACATCGTGGGCATCTTCGCTGCGAACCTGTTCGCTGCTGAGGGCTCCGCGACCGGTGTCAAGCAGGCCGGCAAGGCCGACTCGGTCACCATCGTCGGATTCGACGCCGGTCCCGCCCAGGTCAAGCAGCTGAAGGAGGGCACCGTCCAGGCGCTCGTCGCTCAGGAGCCGGCCACCATCGGCAAGGACGGCGTCGCGCAGGCGATCGCCGCGCTGAACGGCGACAAGGTCGAAGCCAAGATCCAGACCGGCTTCACCATCATCACGAAGGACAACGTCGACGGCGACGCGAAGGATGCCGTCTACCAGTCCAAGTGCAGTTAGGTCGTCCAGACCTCCCCGCACCATCAGACCGCGTCGGCGTCGGAGCTCACTGCTCCGGCGCCGACGCGCTGTGCTGCCGGCGAGGGGCCGCCAGCGCGATGCGCTGACCCGAGCGCGGCTTTGTGGTGCGAACGCGGGTCTGTGGCTCGAGCGCGAGTCTGTGGCGCGAGCGCGGGTCTCCGAAGGGGCGCGCTCGCGCGCGTGGGCCGCGGTGGGACCAGCGCACCGCGCTGGCACAATCGCTAGCGCACGAGGGTGAGCAGGCGCGCGACCTCGGCGGCGACGGCCTCGCGCGCGGGGCCGAGGTACTTCCGCGGGTCGACCACAGCAGGGTCAGCGTCGAGGGCGGCGCGGACGGCCCGGGTGAAGACACCGTTGATGTGGGTCGAGATGTTGATCTTCCGCATGCCGCACTCCACCGCCCGCACGAGGTCGGCGTCGCTCACGCCACTCGATCCGTGCAGCACGAGGGGCACGGGCACGGCCGCGGCGAGCTCGGCGATCAGGTCGAAGTCGAGCGACGCGCTGCGCGAGGTCATCGCGTGGGAGCTGCCGACGGCGACCGCGAGGCCGTCGACCCCGGTCGCCGCCACGAACGCGACGGCATCTCCGACGTCCGTGCGGACGCCCGGCGTGTGCGCCCCACCCTTCCCGCCGATCGCGCCGAGCTCCGCTTCGACCCAGACACCCTGCGCCTGCGCGGAAGCCGCGACCGCGGCCGTCCTCGCCCGGTTCTCGTCGTCGGGGAGCGTCGCAGCGTCGAACATCACCGAGGTGAAGCCGAGCGCCACCGCCTGGTCGACGAGCGCTTCATCCTCAGCGTGATCGAGGTGGACGGCGGCCCGGACGGAACCCTCGCGAGCGAGTTCGAGGGCGGCGACGCCGATCGGCCCGAGGCCGCCGTGGTAGACCGCCGCGTTCTCCGATACCTGCAGGATCACGCCTCGGCCGGCGCGTCGGGCGCCCTCGAGGATGGCCTCCCCGTGCTCCAGCTGGATGACGTTGAACGCGAGGACGGCCCGCTGGGTCGCGAGCAGTTCGCCCGTGGTGACGAGGGTCATGCGATGGTTCCTCTCGGAGGGGCGACGCGTCGATGCGACGCCGACGGATGATCAGGCGGTGGGGGTGGTCGCGGCCAGCACGAGTTCGTTCCCCGCCTCGGTGAGCCGGGTGGCGAGCAGTGGGGAGAGCCCGTCGTCGGTGACGATCAGGTCGAACTCGTCGAGTCGGGCGGCCCGGTGGAAGGAGGTCGTCTCGAACTTCGCCGCGGTGACCGCGAGGATGGAGCGGTCGCCGGCACGGAGCATCGCCCGTTTCACCTCGGCCTCCTCGGGTGTCGTGGTCGTCGCGCCGGGGCCCTGACCGACGCCGTTCGCGCCGATGACGACGAGGTCGGCGTTGATCTCCGACAGTCGTTCGACCGTCCACGGCCCGACGGTCGCCTGGGTGACGGTGCGGACGGCGCCCGGCAGGGAGAGGACGGTGAGGTGCGGCCGACCGGCGAGCAGTGCCGCGATGGGGAGGCTGTTCGTCACGACCAGCAGTCGATGCCCTGCGGGGATGAGGCTCGCGACCTCGAGGGTCATCGATCCCGAGTCGAGGATGACGACGCCGTCCTCCGGGAGGTGCTCGGCCACGACCCGGGCGACCGCTGCCCGTTCGACGTGCTCGCCCTCGCGTCGCCTTGCCAGGTTCGGTTCGAAGGGCGCTCGCTCGGTGAGGACCGCACCGCCGTGGTGCCGGCGCACGAGGCCCCGTCGTTCGAGGGCGGCGAGGTCGCGCCGGATGGTCTCGGGTGTGACGCCCAGGCGGCTGCTCAGCTCGCCGACGATGAGTCCGTCGCCGTCGCGCACGCCCGCGAGGATCGCGGCTTGCCGCTCTGCTGGGTACATGCCTGCTCCATCGCTCGGGTCACGGTGCGTCCACTGTATCCGAATCGGCCCGATATGGCTTCCGATTGTGTGGGATTCGTGTCAGTATCAACATACTCGGACATCGATCGGTGATGACGAACTCGACGATGATGACGACACGGAGGATGCGGATGCCGGATCACGAGCGCCAGGGCTGGGCAGGGCAGCGTGGCGGGCGACTCCTCCTCGGGATCGACGTCGGCCAGACCGCAGTGAAGGCTGTGCTGCACGACGAGCGGTTGCAGCCGATCGCCGTCGCCCGCCGGACGAGCCCCGTCGACCGTCCCGCCCCGCGGTTCGCCGAGCGCTCGCAGGACGCGCTCTGGGCCGCGGTCGCCGATGCTGTGGCTGAGCTCGTGTCCGCTTCGGGCGTCGACCCGGGCGCCATCGCCGCGATCGGGATCACGGGCCACGGTGACGGCCTCCACCTCGTGACGGCGTCGGGTGAGCCGGTGGGGCCGGCGATCACCGCCATGGATTCGCGCGCCCACCGTGAAGCAGCCGAACTGGCGGCAGACCCCGAGCGGCTCCGTGTCGTCCTCGAACGCTCCGGCCAGCTGCCGACGCCCGGCGCCGCGGGCAACCTGCTCCTCTGGCTCCTCCGCCACGATCCCGAACGGGTCGCCCGCGCTGACGTGATGCTGTTCTGCAAGGACGTCGTCCGTCTGCGTCTCACGGGGGACGTCTCCACCGACTACTCCGACGCCTGTGCCTCGTTCCTCGACGTCGGCACCGGGAGTTGGAGTCCGGAGGTCCTCGCGGCGTACGGTCTGCCGAGCGACCTCCGACGCCTCCTCCCCGACGTCACCGTGAGCGGCGCCGTCGTCGGGCACGTCCTCCCGGACGCGGCCGCTCGCACCGGACTCGCCGTCGGCACCCCTGTCGTGTCCGGTCTCCACGACGTGCAGGCGTCGTCGATCGGCATGGGGGCCCTCGTGCCCGGCCGACTCGCCCTCGTCGCCGGTTCGTTCAGCACCAACGGCGTGACCACGACCCGTGGCGACGTCGACCCCCGCTGGCAGTCCCGGCTCTCCATCACCCCCGACCTCCGGATCGCGATGTCCACCTCGGCGACCGCGTCGCCGTCGTTCGACTGGACGCTCCGCCTGCTCGGTGTCGGTTCTCCGACTGAACGGGACGCCCTCCTCGCCGAGGCGGCGCTCCTCGACCCCGAGGAGGCTGTGCCCCTCGTGCTGCCGTTCCAAGCGGACTCTCCGCTCGGAGCCGCGGCCTCGGGCACCTTCGCCGGGATCCGAGACGGGCACACGCGGGCGCACATCGTGCGTGGAGCGCTCGAGGGCATCGTGCTCATGCACCGCTGGCACACGCGGGCGCTCGGCGAGCGGTTCACGTGGGATGAGCCGATCCTGTTGGGTGGAGGCCTCGCCCGCTCTCCGTTGTACGTCCAGCTCGTCGCGAACGCACTGCGTGCCCCGATCTCCGTCGTCGCATCGGAGGAGGCGGGGGCATTCGGTGCTGCCGCTGTCGCCGGGGTCGCCGTCGGGCTGCTCCCGTCGGTGGAGGACGTGCAGCTGGCGCTCGTGCAGCATGCGGCCCCGGTGCTCCCGACGGAGGCGTCTGCCACGTACTGGGCGGGTGTGGGCGCGGCGTTCGACGATCTCGTCACCGCGCTCGACCCGTGGTGGGTGGGTCGTCCGGACGCCGTGCACCCTGCCGAGGCGTCCGTCGTCGGTCCGTCGGAGCCGAGCGCATGAGCGCGTCGACTGAGCCGCCAGCCGTCCGCCCCGTCGACGAACGACGCCTGCGCATCCTTGCGCTGTTGGACGACGCCGGGCGGGTCGAGGTCGCAGCGCTGTCGGCGTCACTCGGCGTGACGGAGGAGACCATCCGCCGAGACCTCCGGGCGCTCGAAGACGACGGCCTGCTCGAACGTGCGCACGGGGGAGCGGTCAGGGTGTCGGAGGACGCAGCAGGTGACCGAGGGGCGACACAGGCGGCTCGTGCGGTCGCGACCGCAGCCGCGGCGCTGGTCGCACCCGGTGCGCAGATCCTCCTGGGCGGAGGAGCGGCCTGCGAGGCGCTCGCGGCTCACCTCGCCGATCGACCCGACCTGACGGTGTTCACCTCCTCGATCCCCGTCGCTGTGGCCGCGGCCCTCGCGGAGGCGGCGGGCACGGTCCACTCGATCGGCGGGACGGTCGACGAGCGCGGTTCGTTGACCGGCGCCTGGGCGCGTGGTCGCCTCGACGACCTCCGGGTCGACGTCGCCTTCGTCACGGCGAACGGGCTCCGTGCCGACGGACGACTGCTGCACCGGACGCCGGAGGACGCCGCTCTCACCACCGCCATGACGAGGGCGGCGCGGTCGACCGTGCTCCTCGGCGATCCGCTGGTCGACGAGAGCCCGGGGGCCACGGCCTCCGTCGCACTCTCCACCGTCGCCGCAGCGGTGCTCGGGCGGGACGCCAGCGAGAGCACGGTCAGCATGCTGGAGGAGGCGGGCGCCCGGGTCCACCACGTGCCGGGCGAGGACGAGGACGCGGACGAGCGCCGCGAGGCAGGGGCGACGGTATGAGCGGCATCGTGACGGTGACCCCGGCGGCCGCCATCGACCAGACGTATCGAGTGGCAGCGCTCCGGATCGGCGACGTCAACCGTGCCGACGGTGTCTCCACGGAGCTGAGTGGCAAGGGCGTCAACGTCGCCCGGGCGATCGCCCTCTCCGATGTCGCCGTGCGAGCGGTCGTCCCCCTCGGCGAGGACGGCGGACTCCTCGCCCGGGAACCGGCGCTCGCCGAACTGCTCTCGATCGTCGAGACGGGCGGTCGAACCCGCGTGAACACCACGATCCTCGACGCGGTGACGGGCACGACGAAGGTCAACGAACCGGCGATCCCGCTGTCGCTGAGCGTCTGGGAGCAGGTGGTCCAGGCCGCGTCCGACGACATCGAACGGCTCGGTGCCGACTGGTTGGTGGTCTCGGGCACCATCCCCGATGTCGCTGGTGGTGGCGGCCCGGTGGACATCGTCGAACTCCTCAGACGCGCTGGCGAACACGGCGCTCGCGTCGCGGTCGACACGGCGGGTGCCGCGCTGCGACTCGCCGCCCGGCACCTCGACCTCGTCCATCTGCTGAAGCCCAACGTCCATGAGCTCGCGGAGCTCACCGGCCGTGAGCTGCGCACGGTCGGAGACGTCGCCCACGCGGCGGGCGAACTCCACGAGGCCGGTTGCGACCTCGTCTACGTGAGCATGGGAGCCGACGGCGCGCTCGTGCGCTCGGTCGACGGGCTCTGGCACGCGCGGGCCCGTGCGACGCCGGTGAACACCGCGGGAGCCGGCGACGCCTCGCTCGCGGGGTTCCTCGTCGGGCTGCGTGGCGCGGACGGTCGCGACGACGTCGCCGCGGCGATCTCCGCGGCAGCCTCGTGGGGAGCGCTCGCGGTCTCGAGCGCCACGACCATCCTCGAGAGCCTGGACGGTGCCCAGGAGGCGATCCTCGTGCGGGATCCCGATCCGTCGACGTCGCTGTCGGAGCCCGGGTCGCCGTGAGCCTACGTCTGGGCAGGGCCACCATGCGGTGCGGCTCAGCGGATCTCGCCAACGACCCCGCGGAACGGGTCGAGCCGGGCGTCGTCCGGGTCGAGTTCGGTGACCAGGGTGTCGATGCCGGCCGGTGCCAGAGCGCGCACCCGCGAGTGCGACTGCAGTTTGCTCGCGTCGATCGCGAGGATCAGATGGTCGGTCGCCGCCGACATCGCCGACTTCACGGCGGCCTGCGCCAGTGTGCTCTCGCTCGTCCCCGTCTGCGCGTGCACGCCCATCGCCGACGTCACCGCGCACTCCAGATGGAAGGTGCCGAACGCCTGCTCGGTCAGCGATCCGACGAGGCTGAGGTTGTGCTCCTCGCGCTCGCCGCCCGTGAGGTAGGCGCGGACGTCGGGCAGCTTCGCAAGCGCGTCGAACGCGACGAGTCCGTTGGTGACGACGGTGAGTGCTGCGGACGGTGGCAGCAGTTCGGCGAGCAGACAGACCGTCGTCGAGGCGTCGAAGCCGACGGAGCCGCCGTTCGGGAGCAGCGGCAGGATCTTCCGCGCGATGCGTTCCTTCGCCGCGCGGTGCTGCGAGCGTCGCAGGGAGAAGGGGTCGGCGAGTGCCGGGACGATCCCGCCGCGCACCCGGCGGACGAGTCCACTGCGTTCGAGGGCCTCGAAGTCGCGGCGCACGGTCATCTGGTGCACCTCGTAGCGCTCGGCGGCGCTCTCGAGCGAGACGGCTCCTGCCGTGCGCGCGGTCTCGAGGATGTCGGCGCGTCGAGCTTCGGCATCGAGCGTGCTGCGCAGCGCCATGGTGTCCTCCGATGATGCTTGCCGGGAATGTTGTTCGGTGCTAACTTCACACACAATAACATTCGAGCCAGCGCACGGCGGCTGATTTCAGCCGATGACGGCGGCGCGGCCGCAGATGCAGACACGAGGACGTGAGCAGATGACCCACCCGGTGCCCGACCGCTTCCACGCGGCCGTCGACCTCGGCGCGTCGAGCGGTCGCGTCATGCTCGGGCGGCTGGGTGCGGACGGCCTGGAACTCCGCGAGGTGCGGCGGTTCGCGAACGCACCGGTCGAGATCGCCGGCGAGTTGCACTGGGATGTGGAGCGACTGTTCACCGAGACGCTCCGCGGCCTGGCGGAGGCTGTACGGCAGGCGGCAGCCGCCGGGAGGACACTCGACGGGATCGGCGTGGACAGCTGGGGCGTCGACGGCGCGCTCGTGCGTGACGCGGGGCAGGATGCCGGGATGCGCAACCCGCCGCCGGTCCGGCACCACCGCGGAGCCGATCCAGCAGAACCCGCTCGTGCCGCACTGCTCGTCCCGACGCCTGAGGCCTACGCCGTCAGCGGTGTGCTCGAACAGGCCATCAACACGTCCTCCCAACTGCGCTCGCGGCTCCGGACGTCGACCTCCGATGAGCTCCCCGGCACCTTGCAACTCGTGCCCGACCTGTGGGTGCACCTCCTCACCGGCGCGATCGGTGCCGAGCGCACGATCGCCTCGACGACGCAGCTGTTCGACCAGCGCACCGGGACGTGGGCGGATGAGCTCATCGAGCGTTGGGGGCTCGACGCGGTGACCTTCCCACCCGTCAGCGATCCCGGCACGCTCGCGGGCATGACGACCGCCGCTGTGACCAGCGCCCTCGGGGCTTCCGACCCGATCCCGGTCTACCGGGTCGCGGAACACGACACGGCCTCGGCGCTCGCCTTCGCGGCCCCGGACGGCGCGGAACTGCTCGTCTCCAGTGGGAGCTGGTCGCTCGCAGGAGTCTGTCTGGGTGCACCGGTGCTCACCGAGGAGGCGCGCCTCGCCGAGTTCACGAACGAGGCCGGCGCCTCTGGCACGACCCTCCTCCTCCGCAACCTCTCCGGCATGTGGCTCCTCACCGAGTGCGCCCGCAGCTGGTCGATCGCTGACGCGGCGCCGCTGGACCCGGTCGATCTGGTCATCGCAGCGAGGGATCATGCCCGGAGCGAGCCCGGCGACGCCTCCGCCCCGCCGGTCTTCGACGTCGGTGACGCGAGGCTCCTCGCCCCCGGCGACATGCCGTCCCGGATCGCAGCGCTCTGCGTCGAGCGCTGCGGAGTCGCCCCCGAGGGTCGTCTCGGCACCGTGCGAAGCATCGTCGAGAGTCTCGCAGCCGCCTACGCCGACACGGTCGCCGCCTGCGAGGCGCTCACCGGCACCACGGTGCGCACCGTGCGCATCGTGGGCGGCGGGTCGCGGAACGCGCTGCTGGCGGAGCGCACGGCTGCGCGCACCGGTCTGCCCGTCACGACCGGGCCGGCCGAGGCCTCGTCGCTCGGCAATCTGGCCGTGCAACTCGTCGCCGCGGGTGCGGTCGGGACGATCCAGGAGGCGTACGCGGCGTTCGACCGGCGCGAGGCATCCTCGGCCTCGGGTGCGACGGTCGCCGCCGACGATCCCCGCGAGGCGAAGGAGCCGGCATGACCCCCATGACCACTGCGGAGCCCGAGCGGGCACGGCTCGTCGAGTTCTCCCGCGAACTCGGCCGAGTCGATCGCGCCTGGGCCCTCCTCGCCGAGGGCAACACCTCACTGCTGCTGCCGACCGCCGCCGGCGACCCCGTCGCGATGCTCGTCAAAGCGAGCGGTGCGTCGATGGCGCGAGCGACGCCCGGTGACTTCGTCAGACTCGAGCTACGCCCCGTCCTCGACCTCGTGGACGGTGCCGGCGGCGGCGACGCAGAGGTCGACGCGGTGTTCGATGCCGCTGCGCGTGCCGGTGGCGGTCGTCGCCCCTCCGTCGAGGCGATCCTGCACGCCGTCTGCCTCGACCTCCCGGGTGTCACGGCGGTCGGACACACGCACCCCGTCCCCGTCAACGCGCTACTCTGCTCGGCGTCCGCGGACGCGCTCACCCGCGGCTCGCTCTTCCCCGACCAGATCGTCGTCCTCGGCACCCGCCCGCTCCTCGTGCCCTACATCGACCCGGGACTGCAGCTCGCCCGCGTCGTCCGCACCATGCTGCGCGAGCACATCGAGGCGACCGGTCGTGTCCCGAAGGTCGTCTACCTGCAGAACCACGGCATGTTCGCCATCGGTGCCGACGCAGCCGAGGTGCTGCGCATCACCGAGATGGCCGTCAAGGTCGCAGAAGTGCTCCTCGGTTCGCTCGCCGCGGGTGGTCCGGTCTACCTCTCCGAGGAGGCCGTCGCGCGCATCGACACGAGACCCGACGAGCTCCACCGACGCGCAGAACTCGCGACGTCGACCAGCACGCCCAGCGCCGATCGTGCCGCAGCCGCACGGGAAGGAGACCACTCGTCATGAGCGGATCGACCAGCAGCACCGACCTCGTCGACCACGTCGCGATCATCACCGGGGCGTCGTCCGGCATCGGACGTTCCTATGCGCAGGCGCTCGCAGCCGTCGGCGTTCGCACCGTGCTCGTCGGCCGCTCCGTCGAGAAGCTGACGGCCGTGTCGACGGCGCTCCAGACCGAGAGTGTGATCCTCGCCGGCGACCTGGCGGATCCCTCGGTGTCGGTCGCGGCGGTGCAGCTCGCACTCGACACCTACGGGCGCCTCGACATCGTGCTCGCCAACGCTGGACTCTACGTCGGTGGCGACCTCGCCGACACCCCGATGACCGCGATCGAGGAGCTCGTCGGCGTCAACGTGCTCGGCGCGATGGCGACGGTCCGCGCCGCGCTCCCGCACCTCATCGAGCAGGGCGCGGGCGACGTCCTCGTCACGAGTTCCGTGTCCGGGCACCAGGACATCCACTGGGAACCCGTCTACTCGGCCACCAAGCACGCCATGCAGTCGTTCGTGCACACCGTCCGTCGGAACCTCGTCGGTTCCGGCGTCCGCCTCGGCGCCGTCGCACCGGGCGTCGTGCTGAACGAGCTGTGGGGGATCGCCGAGGGCGCGGACGGCATCGACGCGCAGATCGCCGCGCGGACCGGCATCCGCTCGGAGGACGTCGCCGACGCCGTGCTCTTCATGCTGACGAGGCCCAGGCACGTCACCATCCGCGACCTCGTCATCCTGCCCACCGACCAGGAGATCTGACACCCCGGCGCCCGAGCCGCTCCGGTCCCCGAGCCGCAACCGGTCCCCGAGCCTGTCGAGGGGCATCACCCACCAACCATGCACACTGAGCCGCCCCGTCCGCGGGACGCATTCGGTCCCCGATCCAGGGGCATCACCCAGAGGAGCACGACATGTACGAAGACCTCCACGGCCGCACCGCCGTGATCACCGGCGGGGCACGCGGGCTCGGCTACTCGCTCGCCACGGCGCTCGCCGCGCAGGGCGTGCAGATCGCCCTGCTCGACCTCCTGCCGACCGTCCACGAGTCCGCCGATCGACTCGCGGCCGAGCACGGCGTCCGCGCAGTCGGGTTCACCGTCGACGTGACCGATGCCGGAGCGGTCGAGGCCGCGTTCGCCGGCGCGGAAGCCGAACTCGGCGCCCCGTCCCTCCTCGTGACTGCAGCGGGCATCACGATCTGGGGCGACAGTGTCGACGTCCCGGCCGACACCTGGCGGAAGGTGCTCGCGGTGAACCTCGACGGTACGTTCTTCGCGGCGCAGTCGTTCGCGCGGCGGGCCGTTCCCGCTGGTCGGCCGGCCTCGGCGGTGTTCATCTCCTCGATGTCGGCGTTCATCGTCAACCAGCCGCAGTTCCAGGCCTCCTACAACGCGTCGAAGGCAGCGGTCAGTCACCTCGCCTCCTCGCTCGCGGTGGAGTGGGCCTCCGCGGGGGTCAGGGTGAACGCGATCGCGCCGGGCTACTTCCTGTCCGACATGACGCGCGAGTTCACCGAGGCGAACCCCGAACTCGCCGCCGAGTGGACGGCCGACATCCCCGCGGGCCGGATGGGACAGCCGGAGGACCTCCACGGCCTCGTCCTGCTCCTCGCCTCGGATGCCTCGTCCTACCTCACCGGGCAGAGCGTCGTGATCGACGGCGGCTACACCGCCCTGTAGTCCCGGCCTCTGGCCTCCATCCCGGTCCCTGGCCTCCACCCCGCGGTCCCTGAGGCCGTCGAAGGGCCACCCGAGCAGCACCCGAGGAGTCGACATGACGAACGAAACGAACAGCCCGTCGCCGGGCGACACCCAGCCGTGGGGCACGCGCCGGCGTCGTTTCGTCGAGGCCAGGTCCGGCGCCGTCGAGCGTGCCTGGGCGCCCCGCGCGGTGCGGGTCGAGGACGGTCCATCCATCGGTCGCCGTCAGATCGAACTCCGCCACCTCGGTGGGCTCGAGGTCACGGTCGAGGTCGATCAGTTCCTCGATCTCGGGGAGGCGTCCTGGAACGGTGAGGCGGTGTCGTTCGTCGCGCCGACGACCTCCCCACACGCCGAGGGGTGGGCGCGGCGTTGGCAGGGCGGTCTCCTCACGACGTGCGGACTGACCGCCGTCGGGGTCGCGTCGCCGGCCGAGGGCGGCATGCACGGCCGCGCGCACACCGTGCCGGCGAGCGTCACGCGGACCGAGGGACGCTGGTCGGACGACGGGCGGTACGAGCTCGCCGTCGAGGGCTTCCTCCGCGAGGGGGCGGTGTTCGAGCAGAACCTGACCCTCGAGCGCAGCATCCGCGCCGAGGTGGGGGTGGGCCGCATCGCCATCCATGACGTCATCCGGAACGAGGGGTTCGTCGCCGAGCCGGTGAAGGTGCTCTACCACCTGAACCTCGGTTGGCCGTTGCTCCACGGTGGCGCGATCGTTGCGGTGCAGGCGGATCCGGCGGTGGTCGTCGAGGCATCCGGGGTGGCGGGGGTCTGGCGGCGGGCGGTCGACGAGCCGGTCGCCGGCGCGGCGGAGCAGGTCGACGCGCTCGATGCGGTCGCGGAGCTGGACGGATGGTCGACCGCGACGCTCACTGGGGAGGCCGGCACGGTGACGATCAGATTCCGACCCGAGCAGCTGCCGTTCCTCACCATCTGGCGGAGCGCGGTCGCCGGCAGCTATGCGCTCGGGATCGAGCCCGGTACCTGCTGGCCGAGCCACGCGGTCGGTCCCGAGCGCGGCAAGGTCGGTCGGACGCTCGAGCCGGGGGAGTCGTTCGGCGTCGACCTGGAGATCGTGTTCAGCGCCGCCGAGGGCGTCTTCGCCGACTGATCGGGCCCGTTCGACGGGCGTTCCACGACGGATCCCGACGGTTTTGCGTCAGGGTATGTCATCGATGACATGGTTGAGATACACTCTCCATGACATCGATGACATGGAGTCATCGTCGGAACCCGACACGGACGTCGGAATCGATACGGAACCCGCTGTGCACACTGCTGTGACCACCGCTCCGCCCGCCGTGGCGACGGACACCCTCATCGCCGGCCTCGACCTCGGCAGTACCGGCGTGAAGATCCTCGTGACCGACCTCGACGGCGCCGAGGTCCTCATCCACCAGCTCCCCACGCCGTGGCTCGCCGGCCCCGGCGGCACCACGGTCATGGAGGCCGACGCCCTCGTCGCCACCATCCGCGAGCTCCTCGTCCATGTCGCCCGGCAGCTCGTCGAGCGTTTCGGCCCCGGCGCCCGCATCCAGGCCGTCGCGGTCTCCGGCATGGGGGAGTCCGGCATCGTCCTCGACCGCGCCGGTCGGCCGGTCGCCCCGGCGATCGCCTGGTTCGACCCGCGCGGCGCCGAACAGCTCGCAGCCCTCCCGCCGCAGCTCGCCGCAGAGTTCGCGGGGCGGACGGGGCTTCCGCTCGGTGTCCAGGTGTCGGTCGTCAAGCTCCTCCACCTCCGCGACGAGGGACTCGACCTCGCGGGCACCCGCTGGCTCAACCTGCCGGAGTTCGCCGTCGCCGCCTTGGGCGGTGTCGAGGCCGCCGAGTACTCGCTGTCCTCGCGCACCGGCCTGCTCGACCAGGACACCGGCGCCCCGTGGCCGGAGCTGCTCGCCCACCTCGGGGTCGACGAAACGTTCCTGCCGCCGTTCACCGACGCCGGAGCGCCACTCGGTACGGCGACCGCGGACTGGGTGCCGGAGGTCTTCGCGGGTGCATCGCTGACCGTCGCAGGCCACGATCACCTCGTCTCCGCCGTCTCCACCGGTTCGTTCCCCGCGGAGCGCTACCACGTGTCGATGGGCACGGCCGAGGTCCTGCTGCGCCGTCTCGACGAGCCGCTGCCGTTCGACGCCCGTGAGCGCCTCGCCGAGGTCTTCATCAACTGCGTCCGCCATGTCGTCCCGGGGACCTGGGTGCTCGTGGCCGGTGTGAAGACCGGACTGCTCATGCGCCGCACCCTCCAGCTCGTCGGCGTCACCGAACGTGCCGGCCGGGACCGTCTCGACGACGCCGTGATGGCCCTGCCCGTCGAAGGACTCCTCGCCGACGGCGACATCGTCGTCGCCGGAGCCCGCAACGACGACGGCGTGCTCCGACTCACGGTCCGAGCCGACGGCGCTGAGCCGGCGGAGCTCTTCGGTGCCGTCCTCCGCCACGGCAACGACGAACTGCGCGTGCTCATCGAGGCCATGGACCGCGAGGTCGAACCAGCCACGTCCGCGCTCCTCACCGGCGGGTGGGCGGGCATGCGCTCCGTCCAACGCGCCAGGGCCGAGGTCCTGCCGGGCGTGCAGGTCTCCGACCGCTCGCAGGACACCGCGTACGGCGCGGCGGTCTTCGCGCGTGCCCTCCTCGAACCGGCCGTCGTCGCGGCCGCGTCCCACCCCTGACCGATCCTCCGATCCCGACCAGCAGGCCCCGGCGCGAACCGTCGCCGGCACCAGACCCCATCCGAAGCACAAGGAGCACCCCATGAACGCAGTAGCCACCAGGACCAACGAACTCACGACGCTCGAACGACGCGCCATGGCGACCATCAGCACGCCCGGCGGCGGCATGCTCATCGTCGCCGGTGACCAGCGCAACGGCATGAAGGCCGTCATGACGGATGCGCCGAACGGTGCAGCGGGCATCAGCAAGGACGAACTCGCCGACGCCAAGAGCGACCTCGTCCGCTTCCTCGGCAACCACGCCCCCGCCATCCTGCTCGACCCTGAGGTGGCACTGCCGCTCGTCGTCGACGAGCGCACGCTCTCGCGCACCACCGGTCTCGTGGTCGGCATGGACTCGTCCGGCTTCGACACCGAGAACGGCCTGCGCCGGACGAAGTACGTGCCCGGGATGGACGCACGACGCGTGCGCGAACTCGGAGGCGACGCCGCGAAGATGCTCTTCTACCTGCGCTCCGACCAGCGCGAGGCCGAGCAGGTCGTCATCGACGAGATCGCCCGCCTCGTCGCCGAATGCACCGCGGAAGGTGTTCTGCTCATCGTCGAGATCCTCGTCTACCAGCTCGAGGGCGAGAGCAACGAGGCGTACGCGGCGATCTTCCCCGAGCTCGTCCGCGGTGCCGCGGAGATCTCGGTCGAGGCGGGTTCCAAGGTTCTGAAGCTGCAGTACCCGGGCTCCGCCGAGGCGGCCGCCGCCGTGACCGAGGCCGCCGCCGGTGTCCCGTGGGCCGTGCTCTCCGCCGGCGTCGACCACGAGACCTTCGTCGGCCAGGTGCGCACCGCCGTCGAGAACGGCGCCGGTGGCGCGATGGCCGGTCGTTCGCTGTGGAAGGATAGCCTTTCGATCTCGTCCGCGAAGCGCGAGGAACTGCTCACGACCCGTGCGCTGCCCCGCCTGCGCGAACTGCAGCAGGTCATCGAGACCGCCCTCGCGGGCCGTTAGCGGAACGCGGGCGGTGGGCGAGACCCGCCGCCCGCGATCCACCCAACCGCGAACCACCGAGGAGCGCCCATGGCCACCATGCAGGACGTGGCGCAGCTCGCCGGAGTCAGCTCGAAGACGGTGTCCCGGGTGTTCAACGACGACCCGCACGTCCTGCCCGAGACCCGTACGCGGGTGGAGGAGGCGATGCGCGAGCTGAACTACGTGCCGAACGTCCTGGCGCGCACGTTCCGCAACGGCCGGTCGTCCTCCGTGGGGATCGCCGTCCCCGACGTCGTCGACCCCTTCTTCGCCGCGGTCGTCCGGGCCGTCGAAGAGGTGTGCTCGGTGAGCGGCATCACGACCCTCGTCACGAGCATCGGCGACGACCCGACGCGGGAGCGTGCCGTCCTCGACGCCCTGCTCCGCTCTCAGCTCATGGGGCTCGTCCTCGCACCCGTGGCCGAGGATCAGTCGTGGCTCGCGCCCTGGGCCGAGCACACGCCGATCGTCTTCGTCGACCGTGCGCCGGGTGGGCTCGACGCGGACAGCTTCGTGGAGGACGACCACCGCGGCGCCTACCTCGCCACACGACACCTGCTCGAGCACGGACACACCCGGGTCGCCTTCGTCGCCGACGAGGCGCACCCGCCGAGCACTCGCCGACGCCTCGACGGCTATCGTGCGGCCCTCGCCGATTCCGGGATCGCCGCCGACGACGCGTTGGTCAGCCTCCGGGCGACGGATCGGACCGCCGCTGCCGCAGTCGTCGACGAACTCACTGCCCTGGCCGTCCCGCCGACGGCCCTGTTCTCCGCGAACGCGCGCGTGACGATGGCGTCGGTCCCGGCACTGCGTCGCCGCGGCATCGCCTCCCTCGGCTTCGGTGACTTCCCGATGGCCGATCAGCTCGACCCCGCCGTCAGCGTCATCGAACAGGATCCGGCGAGGCTCGGACGCCTCGCCGCCACGCGAGCACTCGCGCGCTTCGGCGACGCCGAGGAGGAGCACGAGCGCAGCACGGTCGTACCGGTCGGGCTCCTGCTCCGCGAGTCCTGCGGCTGCCACCCGACCGCGATCGTCTGAGACGAGGAGGGCCGCGCAACCGGGTGCGGTTGAGGATCCCCCGGCCGACGGATGCATCGTCTCGGCCTCGTCCGTAGCGTTGGAGGTCAGCACGGAGTGATCGGGGGATCATCATGGAACGACCGCAGGACGACGTCGCATCGGGTACGACACCCACGGTTTGGGCGCCGCTGGAAGCGTCGGCCGGCAGCACACCAGGGGCGTCGATCGGGAGTGGGATGGGTGCACCGGCGCCGGCCGAACCGTTCCCGGCGCCCGCCGGACAGGCGGTGCTCGCCCGGCAACCGCAGACCCCGGCTGAACGTCAACGCCGTCGGAACCGGGACGTCGCGCCGATCGTGCCGACCAGGGTGCCGTGGTTCGCGGTCGCCGTGTTCAGCGTCCTGGCCGTCGGCCTCGCCTGGCTCGTCGCACTGCCGCTGTGGCTCTCGGGAGAGGGGCTCGCGAACCCGTCGTTCCAGCTGATCGCGCTCGGCATGATGTACACGCCGACCGTGGCGACGCTCGTCGTCGTGCTGTTCGTCGCGCGGCCCAAGAGCATCCCGCGGCTCCTCGGACTCGCACCGTTGCGTCCCCTCGGACGCACGCTCGGTCTGTGTGCCGCGGCGTTCGTCGGATTCCCGGTGCTGGCCTTCCTCTCGATGCTCCTCGGGCAGGCGATGGGACTCATCGACCTCGACCTCGTCGGGCTCTCCGGGCTGGAGGCAGTCGTCGCGGCATCCGGTGTGGAGGCCGTAGGCCCGGTCGATCTCACGACGATCGCCCTCGTCCAGATCCTCGTGCTGCCGGTCAGCATCATCGCGTCGTCGTTCGCGGCGTTCGGCGAGGAGCTCGGCTGGCGGGGCTGGTTGCTGCCGAACCTGCTGCCGCTCGGCACGTGGCCGGCGCTGATCGGCTCCGGCGTGCTCTGGGGGGTCTGGCACGCGCCGCTCATCCTGCTCGGCTACAACTACCAGCGCACGGATGCGCTCGGCCTGCTGCTCATGGTCGGCTGGTGCGTGCTGCTCGGCACGGTCATCGGTTGGTTGCGTCTGCGCTCGGCGTCGGTGTGGCCGGCGGTCATCGGTCACGGTGCCGTGAACGCGAGCGTGACGGCGTTCCTCATGTTCGCGACGCCCGAGAGCATGCAGAGCGGCGTCTTCGGCTCGCTGCTCGGGTGGTCCGGCTGGATCGTGCTCGGGGCGAGCGTCCTGGTGCTCATCGTCACCGGGCAGTTCGCGAAGCGGGCTGTGCCGGGGTTGCGCGGCTCCGAGGTGTGACACATGCATCCCGTGCATGGGTTCGGGCAGATCGGCAGGTTGTCCGACATGCGTCGACTTGATGCACTGGGACGATGATCGAACCCGAGTCGTCCGACATCTCGCCCCGCCCACGTGCTGCGCATGTGCGACGTCGACGCGGAGGACGGCCCTCGATCATGGTCAGCTCCCGGGTCCGGCGGCGCCGACTGGTCGTCGGGATCGCCGGTGGCCTCGTGCTCACACTGCTCGTCGGCCTCGGAGCGCTCGCGCTCAGGCTGCAGGGCAACATCAGCTCTGAGGCCATCGCCGCGCCGACGTCGACAGCGTCTGCGGCCGCTGCACTCGACGCACCGGACCCGGCGATGAACATCCTCCTGCTCGGCTCCGACAGCCGTGACCTCGCCGTCGGCGACTACGGAGAGGACACCGGCACGAAGCGGAGCGACGCCATGGTGCTCGTCCACGTGTCCGCGGGCAACACCCGCGCCGAGGCGGTCCAGATTCCGCGCGACACCCTGACCGATCTGTCGATGTGCACCGACAGCGGTCGGGGACTGCCGGACGACTACGGCATGGTGAACGGCGCCCTCAATTACGGCGCGGCATGCTCGGTCGCCGCTGTCCAGTCGATGAGCGGTGTGCAGATCGACCACTTCATCGAGCTCGACTTCAGCGGGTTCCAGACGATCGTGAACGCGATGGACGGCCTCGCCGTCTGCCTCCCGGACGACATGGAGGACCCGTACTCGAACCTGGCCCTGCCGGCGGGAGCGCAGATCATCGACGGCACGCAGGCGCTCGCCCTCGCCAGGACCCGGCACGCGGTCGGCGACGGCAGCGACATCTCCCGGCTCGGCAACCAGCAGATGGTGATGTCGGCGATCGTGCAGCGTGCGCTGAGCGCGGAGGTGCTCACCCGTCCGGACCGTCTCATCCGCTTCCTCGACGCCGTCACGTCCTCCCTCACGGTCGATACCGCGCTCGCGAACCTGGCGAGCCTGACCTCCCTCGCGCACCGCATGTCGCAGGTACCGACGGCGTCGATCACCTTCCTGACGATGCCGTGGACCGAGGCGCCGTCGGACGAGAACCGGGTGGTGCCGAGCGAGGACGCCGCGGTCGTCTTCGCGAGTCTCGCGGCGGACACCCCTGTGCCGATCGCGGGTGCTGCCGAGGCGGACCCCGTCGCTCCGGTGGAGCCGGTACGCGTCGAGGCGGTGAGCGTCCTGAACGGTTCGCAGACCGACGGTGTCGCGACGACGACAGCCGGCCAGCTCACCGCGCTCGGCTACGTCGTCGCGTCGATCGGCGACGCCGAGACGGACACCCCGACGACCGTCCTCCTCGCTCGCGACTCGGACGCCGCCCGGGCGACGGCAGCCTCGCTGGCCCAGGAGCTCGGCATCACGATCGTGATCAGTGGCGAGCCCGATGCGGACGCCGAGGACGTCGTCCTCATCATCGGCGACGACTTCGCCTCGCTCGGTGCTCCGGCACCCGCCGCGCAGGCGCCGGTCGAGGTCGAGTCGCGGAGTGCGGCGGCCGATCTCTGCGCTCGCTGAGTCGCCCGGAAACGCGCGAAAACCGGGTTGTTCGGGACCGTTTCGGGCGACTCAGTGGACGGCGAGCGCAAGGAAGGCGCTGATCGCGGGGACGTCGACCGCGTCACGACGGAGCAGCAACCCGATACTGCGCGTCACGGGGGCCTCGAACCGGCGGACCCTCGCACCGTTCGCCGCCGCCCAGTCCGCGAGTCGCTCGGGGACGACCGTGAGACCGACTCCGGCCGTGGCGAAGCGGGTGAGCGCGTCGCGCTGGGTCGTGACGATCACGCGCGGCGGTCGGACGCCGAACCGTGTGTAGGCCTCGTCGGTCACGGATCGCATCGAGGTGCCGCGGGGCAGCGTCACGAGCGTGTGGGCGCGGAGGTCCTCGGCCGTGACCGCCCCGTCGAGGTCGTCGTCGTCGGCGACACCCGGCAGGACCACCGCGAACGACTGCTCCTCCAACACCCGCACCTCGATGCCCGTACCGGCCGCCTCGACGTCCGCGACACCGATCTCGATGCGTCCGAGGTCGAGCGCCTCGATCAGTTCCGTCGAGTCGGCCGCACCGACGACCTCGATGCGGACATCGGGGTGGGCCTGATGGAACCTGGCGACGAGTTCGGGCACATGGGTGGCGACCAGGGACGGCAGCGCCCCGATCCGGAGGGTTCCGGTCGTGAGTTCCTGCTGCGACGCGACGAGGGTACGGAGTCCTTCCGCTTCCCGGAGCATCCGGCGGGCGGGTCCGAGGACCGAACGACCTGCGTCGGTGACCTGCATCCGGCGACCGACCCTGCTGAACAGGGTGAGGCCGAGTTCGGCTTCGCAGCGCTGGATGCGGCGCGTCAGCGAGGGCTGGGAGATGCGCAGGACGTCGGCGGCGGCCGCGTAGGAGCCGTAGTCGACGACGGCGACGATCGCCTCCAGCTGCTCCAGGTTCATCCCACCACGCTAGCCGCCGCCTGGGCTCAGAGCGCGCAGGCCTCGAACACGTGGTCCGGGTCGCCTGCCGGCGCGAGGTCGCGGTCGCGCAGGATCGTCGAGAACGGCACCTGCGGGTCGGCGCAGACGTCGGCGAAGGTGCCGCGCAGGTCGTCGGTGTACTCGATGTCGACCACGGCGTCGCCGTAGACGTCGGTGTAGCTTGCGCACTCGTCGAACCGCTGGCACTCCTCGGCGACGGCGAAGTCGAAACCGACCTCGTCGCGACCGCGCGTCCCGAGTTCTCCCGTGTTCTTCTGGCCGATGAGCAGGCCGGCGTCGTGCGCGATGTCGGCGTAACGGGTGGCGAGCGCCACCGCGTCGTCGACGGTGAGGCGACCGTCGCTCCGGGTGAACGAGTCGAGGTTGTCGATCTCGACCGCGTCGAACCCCGCGGTGGCGCAGGCGGTGATGCTCGCGCCGACGCGTTCGGCGATGCGTGCCCGCCGATCGTCGGTCGAGGCGTCGAAGATGAGTTCGTCCGGCCAGTTCTCGTCGATGATCGGGGTGCCGGCGGCGTCCACGAGCACGAGATCCGGTTCGGCGAGCCAAGCGTCCCGGTCGGCCGGCTGAGACTGGAAACCGTTGACGTAGCAGATGGAGTACAGCTCTGGGGCGGGGGTGTCGGTGCTGTCGCGGGCGACGCCGCCGACGCCTGGCGCCGGTTCGTAGCCGCCGCCGAGCTGGTAGTCGAACACGAGGTCGCCGGGGAACGCGCCGGCTGCAGCCGATGACGTCGGCACCGCCCGCTGCGTCGTCGGCGGGGTGGGGAAGGTCGAGCACCCGGCGAGGGTCGCGCCGAGCGCCAGCACCCCGAGGAGGGCGAGCAGGCGGACCGGGGCCGGACTGGTGCGGGGCATGCCTCCACCCTAGGGGTCGGGCCACCGAGCCCTTCCCGCTCCCGAGACGGGCCGACGGAAGCCTGCCGATCGAGCACTCGCCGGTGCGGACGTCGGGTTGCCGGTACCGTTGGAGGCATGAAGTATCTGGTGCTCTTCGGCGCGGGCGTCGCGCTCATCGTCCTCGGTGTCGTGTTCGCCCTCATCCTGGAGCTCCCGGTGCCGTTCCGCATCGCCGGTCTCGTGGCGATGATCCTCGGCACCGTCCTCATGGGTGTGAATGTCGGGTTGCAGTTCTTCGATCGTCGGAAGGATCGCGACCGCCGCCTCTGAGTCCGGTCTCCTCGACGCCCTGCCGTCGTCGCGCTGCTCGGGCTACCCTCGAAGCAGGCATCCGACCGCTGGGAGGCATCGTGGCACGCGCACTGTTCATCATCGACGTCCAGAACGACTTCACCGAGGGCGGTGCGCTCGGGGTCACCGGCGGTGAGGCCGTGGCCGCCGGCATCACGCGACTGCTCGCCGAGCACGGCGACGACTACGCCCACGTGTTCGCCTCCCGCGACTGGCACGACGCCGAGGGCGGCAACGACGGCCACTTCGCGACGGGGGAGCCCGACTACGAGACGAACTGGCCCGTCCACTGCGTCGCCGGCAGCGAGGGCGCCGAGTACCACCACGCGCTCGACACGACGCGGGTCGACACCCACATCCTCAAAGGACAGGGTGCGCACGGCTACTCCATCTTCGAGGGCGTGACGCCCGAGGGGCAGCACCTCACGGACGCGTTGACCGAGGCAGGCATCACCGACGTCGACATCGTCGGCCTCGCGACGGACTACTGCGTCCGGATCAGTGCGCTCGACGCGATCGAGCACGGTCAGCACGTGCGGATCCTGACGGCGCTCGTCGCGCCGGTCGATGCGGCAGCCGGAGACGCGGCGCTCGCCGAGATCGCCCATGCCGGCGGAATCCTGACCCCCGCCTGACTGTCTGGGGGTGTTCAGAATTCAGGGAATCTCCCCCCGGACGCCGCAGAATCGGGCGACTAGGCGCTCATTCGCCGACTTCTGCGCGGCACTCCCTGAATTCCGAACCGTCGAGAGATAGTAAGCTGGCTGCGTAATATCCGGGCAGGACGAGGACACGGGGCACGCATGACGCACGCACGGCACGGCGGAACACAGCGGACGACCGGGGCACCGCGCTGGTTGCGCATCCTCCTGCCCACGGTGCTGATCGTGCTGTGGTTCACGGCGGGATCCATCGGCGGCCCCTACTTCGGCAAGGTCAGCGAGGTCTCCACCAACGACCAGACGAGCTTCCTCCCCGCCAGCGCAGACGCCACCGAAGTGCAGGCTGCGCTCGACGGCTTCCGCGAGGGCGACGACATCCCGGCCCTCGTGCTCTTCACGAGCGCCGACGACATCACCGACACGCAGCGCGCCGGGATCGACGACGCTGTCGACGGCATCGCGGCGCTCGACGGCATCGCCGACGGCACCTCGCCGGCCATCCCCTCCGAAGACGGTCGAGCGATCGAGGTCTTCGTGCCGATCAGCGGAGACAGCGAGGTCGGGGACGTCGTCGAAGCGCTCCGAGCCCAGCTCGCAGACGCGGTGCCCGCCGGCGTCGACGTCTTCGTCACCGGCCCAGCAGGCTTCACCGCCGACCTCACCGACGCCTTCGCCGGCATCGACGGCATCCTGCTGCTCACGGCGCTCGCCGCGGTGTTCCTCATCCTCATCGTCGTGTACCGCTCGCCCGTGCTGCCGTTCCTCGTGCTCGGCACCTCCGTGTTCGCCCTCTGCACGGCCCTGCTCACCGTGTGGTGGCTGGCCAAGGCCGGTGTCGTGCTGCTCAACGGTCAGGTGCAGGGCATCCTGTTCATCCTCGTGATCGGTGCGGCCACCGACTACTCGCTGCTCTACGTCTCGAGGTACCGCGAGGCGTTGCGCGACCACGAGAAGCGCTGGGACGCGACGTGGGCGGCTCTCCGGGGTGCCTTCGAGCCGATCGTCGCCTCGGGCGGCACCGTCATCGCCGGTCTCCTCTGTCTGCTGTTGAGCGACCTCAACTCCAACAAGGCGCTCGGCCCCGTCGCCGCCATCGGCATCGTCTTCTCGGTGCTCGCGGCCCTCACCTTCCTGCCGGCCCTGCTGCTGGCCTGCGGACGCACGTCGTTCTGGCCGCTGCGGCCGAAGTTCGGGAGCGAGCACCGCGTGCACGCCTCCACGAGCGACGACGCCGCCGTTCCGACGACGGGACTCTGGGGTGCCATTTCGCGCCTCATCTCCCGTCACGCGCGCATCGTGTGGATCGGCAGCACGCTGTTGCTGCTGGTCGCGAGCCTCGGTGTCTTCCAGCTGAAGGCCGACGGTGTCGCCCAGAGCGACCTCATCCTCGGCACCTCGGAGGCTCGCGACGGTCAGGCCGCGCTCGGTGAGCACTTCCCGGCCGGTTCCGCCAGCCCCGTCTACGTCCTCACCGAGGAGTCCGACGCGGCGCAGGTCATCGGCGTCCTCGAGGACACACCGGGTCTCGACAGCGTCCAGGTCCTCTCGAACGACTCCGCGACCGGCACCGCCGACGCGACCGTGACCGACGGGGAAGCGGTCTTCACCGCTCCGGCCGCAGGCCCGCCCGGAACCCCGGCGGCGGCAGCCGAACCGACGGTGGACGGCGGACGGATCCTGCTGCAGGCGACGCTCGACGACGCCCCGGACTCCTCGGCCGCTGAGGCCACCGTGCGTCAGCTGCGCGCGGACCTCGTCGCCGCGGTCAGCACGCACACCCCGGTGGGTGGCGTCACCGCGACGGCGATCGACTCGAACGACGCTTCCATCCACGACCGCAACCTCATCATCCCCGTCGTGCTGGCGGTGATCCTGCTCATCCTCATGCTGCTCCTGCGTTCCGTCCTCGCGCCGGTGCTGCTGATCCTTAGCGTCGTCGTGTCGTTCGGTGCCGCCCTCGGAGTCTCGGCGCTCGTGTTCAACCACGTGTTCGGCTTCCCCGGGGCAGACCCGAGTGTGCCCCTGTACGGATTCGTGTTCCTCGTGGCGCTCGGCATCGACTACAACATCTTCCTCATGACGAGGGTGCGCGAGGAGTCGATGCGTGTGGGGACGCGGGCCGGTGTGCTTCGCGGCCTCGCGATCACGGGCGGAGTCATCACCTCGGCGGGTCTGGTGCTCGCGGCGACGTTCGCGGCGCTCGGGGTCATCCCGATCCTGTTCCTGGCGCAGATCGCCTTCATCGTCGCGTTCGGCGTGCTGCTCGACACGATCATCGTGCGGACGCTGCTCGTCCCAGCGCTCAGCCACGACATCGGCCAGGCGATCTGGTGGCCGTCGAAGCTCGCGAGAGGCCGCGTCGAACCCGAGCACGCGCACAAGCACGTCGCGTGACGATCGGATCGATGGGACGCGGTGGCTTCCTGGGTGGTCGCGTCCCCGTTGCCTGTCGGGCTGCACCGACGTCCCGGTCCAGAGCGTGTCGAGCGGCGGACTAGTCCTGCTCGGAGAGGAACGCCAGCACAGCGTCCTTGAACGCGCGTGACGACACCGCGTTGAAGTGTTCGCGTCCGGGGAGGCCGACATACCGAGCACCGGCGGCCTCCGCGAGGCGGCGGCTGCCGGCGGCCACCGCGTCGTCGTCGCCGGTGACGAGCAGCATGGGCACCGGCGGCACCACGTCGACGCTCGGCTGTGGCCCGCCGCGGAGGCCTTCGACCAGGGCGATCAGGGCACCGAGGTCGTTGCCGGGAATCCCCTCCGCCATCGTCACGTACGTCGAGGTCAGCGCGTCGGTGATCGTGTCGCCGGTGGTCACCCGGGCACGCGCGGCCGCGAGGTCGAAGTCGCGCAGCGAATCGCCCTCCGGCAGGCCGCCGAGGCTCAGCGTCCGGACGCGACCCGGATGCTGGACGCCGAGCCGCCAGCCGACACGTGACCCGAGCGAGTACCCGAGGTAGTGCGGTTCGTCGAAACCGTAGCCGTCGAGCACCGTGAGGACGTCGTCGACCAGGCCGTCGAGCCGGTACGCGGCCGGGTCGAGCGGCTTGTCGGAGGCGCCGTGCCCGCGTTGGTCGATGGTGAGCAGCCGGTACCCGGCGCGGGTGAGGGTGCGCGTCCAGCCCGCGAGATCCCAGTTCACGCCGGCACTCGATGCGAAGCCGTGGACGGCCACGATCGAGCCTCGTTCCTCGATGCCCGTGGCCGGCTCGTGCAGGTAGGTGGCGATACGGAGGCCGTCCGTCGACATCACGAAGGTGGGCGGCACGGCTGGGCTGGAGGGAAGCACGGATCCACGATAGCCGCGGCCGTGTGCTCTGGCGGCCGTCAGGTGGCGCTGACCGGCTGGGCTGCCTGAGACACCATCTCCGCGAGGTAGGGGGCGACCACGGTCGTCGAGATGCGGCAGTCGAGGAGCAGCACGCCGTGCGCACCGGTGCGCACCCAGTCCTCGAGTCCGACGAGGTCGTCGAGACTGTCGATCGTGAGGCCCTGCCCGCCGAGGGCACGCGCGACGGCTGCGAAGTCGACCTCGTCGATGAGCATGGGAGCGTTGTCGAGGCCGCGCGAGCCGTACTGGTGGATCTCCGCGCCGTAGGCGGCGTCGTTGAACACGATCACGACACCGCTCGGCACCGCGCGGATGACGGTGTCGAGGTCGGCGAGGGCCATGAGTCCGCCACCGTCGCCCGTGCAGAGCACCGTGGTCCCGCCCTGCGTTGCGGCGGCCGCACCGACCGCGCTCGGGAAGCCGAGCCCGATCGACTGGTAGGCGGTGCCGACCATGACGAGGCGATCGGGGGAGGGGATGTCGAAGTAGGTGGGAGCCCAGCCGATGAAGTGGCCGCCGTCCTGGACGACGGTGCGGTCGGGCGGCAGGAGTTCGTTCAGGCGATGCGCCAGGCTCCGTGGGTCGAGGCGGCCGTCGGTGGCACGAAGCGCGCCCGGGTGGCGGTCGAGGTGCGCGCGGGTGCGCACCGGGCCTGCGCTCGTGAACCATCCGGAGCCCGGGTGCTCGGCGAGACGATCGAGGAGGCCTGCGGCTGAGAGGGCGGCGTCGCCGCGGACGAGCTCGTCCACCCGGTGGTTCGTCGGGGCGTCCGAGACGTCGAGTTGGATGACGTGGGCGGCGGAGGCGAAGGTCTCGCCGAAGCGCATCGTGAACTGGTTGAGGCCAGCCCCTGCGACGAGGACGACGTCGGCCTCGGAGATGCGCTCTGCCGCGTGATCCGTTGCGAAGCCGCCCGCGACCCCGAGGTCGCGGTCACTCGCACCGAAGAGGCCGAGTCCGAGCGCCGTGGTCGCGGTGTACCCGTCCAGCCGCTCGGCCAGTGCACTGAGCGCGCCACCCGCGTCGGCGAGCCAGGCACCGCGCCCAGCGAGGATGAGCGGGCGTCGTGCGCCGCGGAGGGCAGCAGCGGCTGCGTCGAGCCTGCGGGCGACGGGCTCGACGCGAGCGGGACGGACGAGCGCGGGGTGGTAGGTGGTGCCGTCGGCGCGCAACGGTTCCTCGCTCGGCGCTGCGGCGAGGTCGTACGGGATCGCGAGCACCACGGCGGTGCGATGGTGCACCGCGTGTTCGATCGCCCGGACGGTGGTGGCCGTCGCGTCGTCGCGACCGACGGTGAAGGTCGCGGCGCCCAGTCCGGCGGCGATCTGGAACTGGTCGACGTCCCACGGGCGGGCGCCGGTCGTCGGGGCGTCGCCGACGACGAGCACGAGGGGGATCCGCGCCATGACGGCTTCGGCGAGCGGGGTCAGGGTGTTGGTGTACCCGGCGCCGTAGGTTGCCGTCGCTGCTGCGAGCCGGCCGCTCGTCCGGTAGTAGGCGTCAGCGGCCGCGACGCCGCCGGCCTCGTGGCGCATGGCGGTGAACCGGCTCCCCGTGGTCGCGAGGGCGTCGAGGAAGAACGCGTTGCCGTTGCCCATCACGCCGAAGACATCGGAGACGTGGCGGCTGAGGGCGCGGGCGACGCTCGCTGCGACGGTTCCGGCGGAGGGGGTCGACGCGGGGACGGTCGACGACGGGAGTGCGGGCATGATGATGACCTTCGAGAGCGGGACGGATGGGTTCCGTGTGTGTCTCGCCGGTGTCTGCCGCGCTATCGCCCTTTTTTCGAGCAACGACCCCGGTGCTGCAGGGTCTGACGAGCACACTCTACCTCGCGGTCGACCGTTGTGCACAGGGGCGGCGACTGTGCAGCCATGCCACATGCCCGACGCCTGCCGGACGTGACCGGTCCCGAGGCGGGCAGGCTCTTCGCATGACCACGATCGTGCAGGCTCATGCAGCCGAAGACCTCCTCGCCCTCGTCCCGCAGCTCGTCGGGTGCACCCCGACCTCGAGCCTCGTCCTCGTCCTCTTCGCCGGACGCAGCAGCAGCGGAGCACTCCGGATCGGCCTGCCTCGCGGCACGAAGATCGCCGAGGCTGGGGTGGAGGCCGTTGCGCAACGGGTCCTCGGGTTCGCCTGCCGGGCGCCGGGCGTCGATGCCGTCGTACCGGTGCTCTACACCGACGAACCGTTCGGCGCCCGAACAGACGGCGCCGGAGTGGTCGAGCCACCCGGCCGCGCCATCGTCCAGGCCGTCATCGCACTCGCTCGCCAGCACGGATTCGTCGTGAAGGACGCGCTGTGTTCCGCGACGGACGGTTGGGCGTCGTACTTCGACCCCGAGATCCCGGCTGGTGGGCGGTCGCTCTCGATCGTCGACTCGTCGCCACTGGCCGACGTCGTGGCCGTGCCCGACGAGCTCGTCACGGCGGCACTTCCGGAGGTGGAACCGGCCGAGCGCCGCGCCGTCGAACTCGCCCTCGACGAGATGTCGACGCAACTCGCGGCACTGCTCGAGTCGGCACGTGCGGAGCTGCCGTGCGCTCCGGGGTCGGTCCAGGTGGTCGAGCATCCGGGCGATATGCCGGAGTTCTTCGAGGTCGCGCTGAGGAACGGACCCGACGGGATGACGCCGGAGCGCCACGCGCTGCTGTTGCTCGCCGTGTCGCGTGCCTGGGCGAGCGACGTCGCTCTGATGCAGTGGGCGTTCGGTCCGGAACTCGGGCAGGAACTGGCCGATGCGGAGCACGACCAGGGGCATCGGTGCCTCGGCGACGGCGACGCGGAGGTGTTCCATCGCGTCGCGAGACTCCTCGTCGGGGACGGCCCCAGGCCGCACCTCGAGCGGGTCCACGCCGCGATCGCGCTGATGCGGGCCGTGGCCGCGCGTGCACCGGAGTCGCACCGCCACGCCCCACTGTGCATGCTCGCCTGGTTCAGCTGGGCACTCGGACAGAGCACCAGGGCACTCGCGTTCCTCGACCAGCTTCCGGCGGCGTCGCACGACGACGGCCTGGCACCCACCATCCGCGCGATGGTGGATCAGGGGCACCTCCCGGACTGGGTCTTCGCGGTCGTCTCAGACGACCGGAGCAGGGGAGCCGCCCTGCCGGGTCACCCTGCCGCGTGACGCTCGAGGAAGTCGTACACCTCGGAGTCGTCGACGCCGGGGAAGGTGCCGCTCGGCAGGGGAGACAGGATGTGCGTGTGGAGACGGGCGCTCGGCCACGCCTGCTCCCGCCACTTGTCTGCGAGCGTCGACGACGGACGCCGACAGCACTGCGGATCCGGGCAGGTCGAGACGGCCCGCGTCGTGGTCTCCCGTCCCCGGAACCACTTCGCCTCGCCCCAGGGGACACCGACGGAGATCGAGAACTCTCCGGCGTCGGTGGTGCCCGTCTGCGTGGCACACCAGAAGGTGCCCGCGGGCGTGTCGGTGTACTGGTAGAGCTCGGTCGTCCGGTTGGTGCGGTCGAAGGCGCTCCGGGCGCTCCACTTCCGACAGACGATCTGCCCCTCGACGGCTCCTGTCACGTCGACCGGCAGCGGGAGCTCATCGTTCTCGTAGGCTTTCGCGATGGCACCGTCCTCGGAGACACGGAGGAAGTGCAGCCGCATGTCGAGCTGCGTGGTGGCGAGGTTGGTGAGCCGGAGTGCCGCCGCCTCGTGGGTCACCCCGAACGCATCCCGGAAGTCCTCCACGGCCAGGTTCCGGTCGCGCTTGGCCTGCTGCAGGAACGCAACAGCGGCCGTCTGCGGCATGAGCGCTGCTGCCGCGAAGTAGTTGATCTCCAGACGTTGACGCAGGAACTCGGCGTAGCTCGTCGGGCGCTGGTGGCCGAGCAGGCGGTGCGCCATGGCCTGCAGCGCCATCGACCGCAGCCCGTGACCACCGGGGATCGAGGCCGGAGGGAGGTAGATCCTGCCGTTCTCCAGATCGGTGACACTGCGAGCCGAGTGCGGCAGGTCGTTCACGTAGATGAGATCGAAGCCGAGCTGCTCGGCCATGATGCTCACCGTGCGGTGCGTCAACGCCCCGGTGCTGTGTCCCGCCCGGAGCACGCGCGACTCGGCGAGTTCCTCGATCTCGGGGAGGTAGTTGTCGCGGGCACGCATCCACTCACGGAGCTCGGTGTTCGCCCGCCGGGCCTCCTCGGGCGTTGCGATCGCCTCGGTCGCGTGACGCTGCAGCTCTCGATGCAAGCCGACGAGGGCGCGCAGAGCATCGTCGGGGATGCCCTTGGACGGCTTCACGAGGGGAAGGGTGAGCTCGCCGTAGAGCGCACTGCGCTGCAGGCGGTCGAGTTCGATCTCGAGGGCCGCGCGCGGATTCGGCGCCTCCTTGGCGAGGAGGTCCGCCAACTCCACGCCCAGCGCGGCGGTGAGTTCTTGCAGCACCGACAGCTTCGGCTCGCGCTTCCCGTTCTCGATGAGCGACAGCTGGCTGGCGGCGATGCCGACGCGCTCGCCGAGCTCGTCGAGGGTGAGCCCCCGCTGGCTGCGGAAGTGGCGGATGCGGTGTCCGAGCGTCACGAGTTCGGCGGACGCGTGTGCAGACGGTGTCGGAGTCATTCCTTGACCATATCGAAAGATTTCCAATTCTTACCAGTCAATTTCTGAGAAAGAACGGTGGAAGAGGGCGCATCGTGGATTCAGGAGCACTTCTTGACAGTCCCACCAACGCCGGAGGAACGCATGTCCATCGCAGAGCTGACCACGAGTCCAGTCCCCGTCCCCACCTCCCGTCGCGCGCTGCGCGCCGTGCCCGTGGCGGCACCGACCGGGCTGGACGAGCTGCACGCCTGGGTCGACGAGCTCGCCGAGCTGTTGCAGCCCGCGGCGATCCACTGGGTCGACGGCTCCGCGAGCGAGTCCAATCAGTTGACCCGCGAGCTCGTCGCGCAGGGCAAGCTCATCAAGCTGAACCCCGAGTGGCGGCCCAACAGCTTCCTCGCCCGCAGCGACCCGCGCGACGTCGCGCGCGTCGAGGACCGCACCTTCATCTGCTCGGAGCAGGAGGAGGACGCCGGCCCGACGAACAACTGGCGCGAGCCGGGAGAGATGCGTGCCGAGCTGCAGGACGTCTTCGCCGGAAGCATGCGCGGACGCACGATGTACGTCGTGCCGTTCTCGATGGGTGCCGTCGGCGGTCCGCTCTCCCAGCTGGGTGTCCAGATCACCGACTCCGCGTACGCCGTGCTCAGCATGGGGATCATGACCCGCATGGGCGACCGCGTCCTCGACCTCATCGCCACCGGCGAGCCGTGGGTCCGCACCGTCCACTCGGTCGGAGCGCCGCTCGCCGAGGGCGAAGCGGACGTCGTGTGGCCCTGCAACGACACGAAGTACATCGTCCAGTTCCCCGAGACCCGCGAGGTGTGGTCCTTCGGCTCCGGGTACGGCGGCAATGCGCTGCTGGCCAAGAAGTGCTTCGCGCTCCGGATCGCGTCGGTCATCGGCCGCGACGAGGGCTGGCTCGCCGAGCACATGCTGCTCGTCCGGATCATCTCGCCGGAAGGCCGCGCCTTCCACATCGCCGCGGCATTCCCCTCGGCGTGCGGCAAGACGAACCTCGCCATGCTGCGCCCGACCATTCCCGGCTGGCGGGTCGAGACGCTCGGCGACGACATCGCCTGGATCCGTCGCGGCGAGGACGGCCGGTTGTACGCGATCAACCCGGAGGCTGGCTTCTTCGGTGTGGCCCCCGGCACCGGTGCCGGCACCAACGCGACCGCGGTGGAGACGCTGTGGGGCAACACCATCTTCACGAACGTCGCTCTGCGCGACGACGGCGACGTGTGGTGGGAGGGGCTGACCGACGAGGCGCCGTCACATCTCGTCGACTGGCAGGGCGAGGACTGGACGCCGGACTCCGGCCGGAAGGCCGCGCATCCGAACTCACGGTTCACGGTCTCGGCGGCGCAGTGCCCGTCGATCGCCGACGACTGGGACGGGGCCGACGGCGTGCCGCTCGACGCGATCCTGTTCGGCGGACGTCGCGCCACCAACGTCCCGCTCGTCGTCGAGGCGAGCAGCTGGGAGCACGGCGTGTTCATGGGCGCCACCATCTCGTCCGAGCAGACGGCCGCCGCTGAGGGCACGGTCGGTGAGCTGCGGCGCGATCCGTTCGCCATGCTGCCGTTCTGCGGCTACAACATGGCCGACTACTGGGGCCACTGGCTCCGTGTCGGCAGCACGTTGGAGCACGGCAAGGCACCGAAGATCTTCCAGGTGAACTGGTTCCGCAAGGATGCGGACGGATCGTTCCTGTGGCCGGGGTTCGGCGAGAACTCGCGCGTGATCGAGTGGATCGTCCGTCGCCTCGAAGACGAGACCTCCACCCGGGAGTCCGCGATCGGACGACTGCCGGTGCTCGACGAGCTGAACCTCGACGGAATCGATGTCCCGCAGGCCGACCTCGAGGCACTGTTCGCCGTGGACCGGGACTCGTGGCTCGCCGAGTGCGACCTCACCGAGGCGTTCTTCGACACCTTCGGCAGCCGTGTGCCAGCCGCCTTGCGCGCCGAGCTGGCAGCGCTGCGCTACCGTCTCCGCGACTGACGCCCGTTCGCCCACTGGCGGGCGAACGGGCGTCAGTCCTAGACGAGGAGCTGGTGCTTCGCGAGTTCGCGGTAGAGCGGCACAGCGGCGACGAGCTCGCTGTGGGTGCCGACGCCGACGACCTGGCCCTCCTCGAGGACGACGATCTGGTCGCTGTCGACGACGGTGGAGAGCCTGTGGGCGATGACGATGAGCGTACGATCGGTGGCCACAGCGTCGATGGCCTCGCGCATCATCTGCTCGTTGACCCCGTCGAGGCTCGAGGTCGACTCGTCGAGGAGCAGGATCGGGGGAGCGGCGAGCAGTGCGCGCGCGATCGCGAGCCGCTGACGTTCGCCACCGGAGAGCATGATGCCGTCCTCGCCCACGGGCGCTGCGAGGCCGAGCGGGTTGCGGTCGAGGACCGCACCGAGGTTCACCGCGTGGAGCACTCGCTCGCACTCGGCATCCGTCGCCTCGGGCGATGAGAGCAGGAGGTTGTCGCGGAGGGTTCCGGCGAGCACCGGTGCATCCTGCTCGACGTAGCCGATCTGGCCACGCAGCTCCTCGCGGGGGATCGTGCGGATGTCGACCCCGCCGAGCCGGATCGCTCCGGCCGTGGGGTCGTAGAAGCGCTCGATGAGGCCGAGGATCGTGCTCTTGCCGGCCCCGGACGGACCGACGAGCGCGGTGCGCTGTCCGTGCATCGCCGCGAAGGACACGCCGCGGAGCACCTGACGGCCGGCCGAGGACGAGGCCTCGGCGAGTCGGGCGGCGTCCGCCGCGACGGCCTCGGGGCTGCGTGCGGAGTCGCTCAACGCATCGGCGGCGAGGGCTTCGGCGGCGGCCCGCTCCCGTTCGGCGACCGCAGCGTCGGGATAGGCGAACTCGACGCCGTCGAACTGGATCGACGGTGCCTCGGCGGACGCCGTACCGGGGGAGGCGACCCGGGCACTGATGGCGGCGTCGTCGTCGCCCTCGTCGGGCAGGTCGAGGATCTCCTGGATGCGTCCGAGCGCTCCGAGGGCCTGGTTGACGCTCGTGATCGCGCCGAAGGCCTGGCCGAGCGGCATGATCATCATGAACAGGAAGAGGATGAACGCGACGAGGTTCGCGATCGTGATCGCGCCGGACGCGACGCGGAAACCGCCGACGCCGAGCACGACGAGGAACGAGGTCTGCATCGCGATGCCCGCGACGGGCACGACGAGCGACGAGATCTTCGCGATCCGCACACCGACGCCGTACACCTCCTTCGCGACGCCGTCCACGGACGCGATCTCGCGGTCGGTCGCATTGGAGGCGCGAATGGTGCGGATGGAGCTGATCGCGCGTTCGACCGCTGCCGCGAGTTCGCCGACCTTCGTCTGCTGCTGCCGGCTCGCGACGCGGATACGACCGCTGAGCGCGACGACCACCACGACCGACACGATGACGACGAGCAGGGTCAAGCCGAGCAGCACCGGGTCGATGATCGCCATGGCGATGAGCGCGCCGAGGAAGGTGATCGCACCACCGACGGCGTCGACGAAGCCCTGCGTCAGGACGGCGTAGAGCATCGTGGTGTCGCTGCCGACGCGGGAGACGAGGTCGCCCGTGCGGCGGGTGTCGAACTGGCTGATCGGGAGGCGGAAGATCCGCGCGATGAGCTGGCGCCTGGAGGAGTAGACGACGCCGGTGCCGGCCCGCTGCAGCAGGTAGTGCTGGTAGCCGCTGATGATGCCGGACACGACCACGAGGCCGACGAGGAGCCACGCGAGGTTGCCGAGGGACTTCCCGGCCTCGACGATGCCGATCACCTGGCTCACGATGAGCGGCTGCGCGAGCGAGGCTGCAGCACCGATGATGCTCAGGATGACGACGACGATGAGGATCGAGCGGTGCTCGAAGATGTAGGGCAGGAGCTGCTTGAGGCTCGCGCGGGGACCGTCGTCCTTGGGGCGGCTGAACGGGTTGCGGCTCCGGGGCGTGGACGCAGAGGTGCTCATCGTGCTCTTCCTGTGTGGTGCCGTACCCGGGCCAGGAGACGTCCGTGGCCGGTCGTGGCACAGCGCCTTCCACTCTAGGCGACGCCTGCCTGGGTACGAGCCCGAGTGCAGGGCAACACCCGGTGAGACGGCGAGGGCCGATGCACGGAGGATTCCTCCGCGCACCGGCCCGCGGCGACGCGGTGACTCAGGCGTCGATGTCGATGTCCTTGGTCTCCTTCGAGACGATCAGTGCGATGAGCGTGAGCACGGCCATCACGGAGAGGTACACGCCGACCCAGAACGGGCTGCCGCCGCCGGCACTCCACAGTGCGACGGCGATGAACGGGGCCACCGCGGCTCCGAGGATCGACGACACGTTGTAGGAGATCCCGGACCCGGTGTAGCGGACGTTCGTCGGGAACAGCTCGGGCAGGAGTGCGCCCATCGGGCCGAAGGTGAAGCCCATCAGGCTGAAGCCGATGATCAGCCAGATCATGACGCCTGCGAAGCCGGCTCCGAGGAGCGGCACCCAGACGAGACCGAAGAGGATGATCGCCGAGGTGACGACGATGAGCGTCTTGCGGCGTCCGTACCGGTCGGCGAGCGGACCCGAGACGAGGGTGAAGATCCCGAAGAACACGACGCCGGCGATGAGCATGAGCACGAAGGTCGTGTAGCTGTAGCCGAGGCCGGCGACCGGGGCGTCGAGCGGCGCACGGCCGTAACTCAGGGAGAACGTCGTCATCAGGTAGAAGAGCACGTAGGTGGCGAGCATGAAGAAGGTGCCGAGGATGAGCTTCCGCCAGTGCAGCTTGAAGACGCTGACGAGCGGGGTCTTCTGGACCTTGCCCTGCTCCTTCGCGTTCGTGAACGCGCTGCTCTCGACGAGGCGCAGACGCACCCAGAGTCCGACGATCACCATGACGACGGAGAACAGGAAGGGGATTCGCCAGCCCCATTCGAGGAAGGCCTCGGAGGGCATCGACGGGTCGTCGCTCGGGAGGATCGCGGCGATGATGAGGAAGAGGCCGTTGGCGATGATGAAGCCGATCGGCGCACCGAGCTGCGGGAACGTGCCGAACAGGGCGCGCTTGCCCTTCGGCGCGTTCTCGGTGGCGACGAGTGCAGCACCGGACCATTCGCCGCCGAGCGCGAAGCCCTGGCCGATGCGGAGGATCACGAGCAGCAGCGGGGCGACCCAGCCGACCATCTGGTAGGTCGGCAGGACGCCGATGAGGAAGGTCGCGATGCCCATGGTGAGCAGTGCGCCGACGAGGGTCGCCTTGCGGCCGCGTTTGTCACCGAGGTGTCCGAAGATGACGGCACCCACGGGGCGCGCGACCATCGCGGCGCCGAAGACGGCGAACGATGCGAGGAGGCCGGTCGTGGGGTCTTCGCTCGGGAAGAAGAGGTGCGGGAAGACGAGGACTGCGGCCGTGGCGTAGACGTAGAAGTCGTAGAACTCGATCGTCGTGCCGATGAGGCTGGCGAGGACGACTCGGGACCGCGGGTTGACCGGGGCGGTGGTGGCAGGTGTTGCTTCGAGAGACATGCGTGCGCGTTTCGGTTCGATGGTGGATGCCGTCGAGGCATCAGCACCGGTCACGCACGCCCGCCGACGACAGCAGGATCAAGATGTGGGCCCGCTTGTGGCAGGACCCTGACACTGTACGCCGAACCGCGGCATTCCGGTATTCCTGGCACCGCCGGTGGACGTATGCCGGATTCGGAATGCCGCGGCGAACGGCTTAGCCGCGCAGTTCGCGGAGGAGCACGGCGGTGGCGACGGCGGCGTCTGCGGCCTCGGCACCCTTGTCCTCCTTGGAGCCGGGAAGGCCGGCCCGGTCGAGGCCCTGCTTCTCGTCGTCGAGCGTCAGGACACCGAAGCCGACGGGCTTGCCGGTCTGGATGCTGACGTTCGTGAGGCCGCTCGTCGCCGCGTCCGAGACGTACTCGAAGTGCGGCGTACCGCCACGGATGATGACGCCGAGTGCCACGACCGCGTCCGCACCGGCCTCGAGTGCGGCTTTGGAGGCGACCGGCAACTCGAAGCTGCCGGGCACCCGCACGAGCCGGTGGTTCGCTCCGCTCGCGTCGAGTGCCTTCACCGCGCCGGCGATGAGGCCGTCGGTGATGGTCTCGTGCCACGTGCCGGCGATGATGACGATGTCGAGGCCGGTGCCGTCGACGGTGATGGTGGGGGATCCTTCGCCGCTCATGCGGTCTCCTTCGTTCGTTCCCCGATCGTGTCGAGGGCTGGTGCGCCTACTGGTGAGGCTGGTTCTCGGGTTCCGGCTGTGCTTCGAGGTCGAAGCCGATGCTGTGGCCCATGCGGTCCCGCTTCGTCTCGAGGTAGCCCTCGTTGAAGAGGCCGACGCCCACGATCAGCGGCACCCGCTCGCTCACGGCGATGCCGTGTGCGGTCAGCTGTCGCTCCTTCTCGGGGTTGTTCGACAGGAGTCGGACCGAGGTGATCCCGAGGTCGGTGAGGATCGCGCTGGCCGCCGTGTAGTCGCGGGCGTCGGCCGGGAGACCGAGCGCGATGTTCGCGTCGAGCGTGTCGAGGCCGTCCTCCTGCAGTCGGTAGGCGCGGAGCTTGTTGATGAGCCCGATGCCCCGCCCCTCGTGTCCGCGGAGGTAGATCACGACGCCGCCGTGCCGTTGGATGGTGTCGAGCGCGCTGTCGAGTTGCGGACCGCACTCGCACTTGAGTGAGCCGAACGCCTCGCCCGTCAGGCACTCGGAGTGCACCCGTACGAGTGATCCGGTCGGCTGGGGGTCGCCGGCGATGATCGCGACGTGGTCGGCGCCGGTGCGGCGGTCGCGGTAGGCGCGCAGTCGGAACGATCCGTGGGTGGTCGGCACGGTCGTCTCGACCTCGAAGGAGACGTTCGACGACTCGGGGATGACCGCCTGCGGGCCCCGAGACCGGGTGCAGACGGCTGCCGCGTCCGGGTTCTCCTCGAGGAAGGCGACGAGGGCGGCGATCGTGGTGACGAGCACCCCCTCTCGTTCGCCCAGTTCGATGAGCCCGGGGAGGCGCATCATCTCCCCGTCGTCGGCGACGATCTCGGAGATCGCGCCGACAGGCACGAGGCCGGCGAGCTTCAGCAGGTCGACCGCCGCCTCCGTGTGGCCGTCGCGCTCGCGCACGCCGCCGTCGACGGCACGGAGCGGCACGATGTGGCCGGGACGTGACAGCTTGGACGGCGTGGATGCCGGGTCGGCGAGGACGCGGAGCGTGTGGGCGCGATCGGCGGCGCTGATGCCGGTGCTGAGGCGGTCGGCGGCGTCGACGGTGACCGTGTAGGCGGTGCCCCGGGCGTCCTCGTTGACCGCGACCATCGGCGGCAGCGCGAGGCGGTCGGCGATCTCGTTGGTCATGGGCGCGCAGATGAACCCCGAGGAGTGCTTGACCGTCCAGGCGATCCACTCCTGCGTCGCCGACTCCGCGGCGAGGATGACGTCACCCTCGTTCTCGCGGCCTTCGTCGTCGGCCACGATGACCGGCTTGCCCTGGCGGAGGGCGTCGAGCGCCTCCGGGATGCTGGCGATGCTCATGCGTTGCCCCTTCCGGTGGCGGTGGTGCCGACCGGACCAGCGGAGTGCGGGTCCTGGTCGATGCTGCTGGCGATGTCGAGGTGGTCGTTGCGGCTGAAGGCGAGCATGCGCTCGACGTGCCGGGCGAGGATGTCGGTCTCGAGGTTGACGCGGTCTCCGGGGACGCGGACGCCGAGTGTGGTCGCTTCGAGTGTTTCGGGGATCAGAGAGACCTCGAACCACGGTTCGGCCGCGTTCGGTTCGCTGATCGCGCTCACGGTCAGGGAGACGCCGTCGACGGTGATCGAGCCCTTATCGACGACGAGCGGGGCGAGGGAGTCCGGGAGGGAGACGCGGACGACGCGCCAGGCCTCGCCGGGCACGGTCGCGAGGATCCGACCGGTGCCGTCGACATGGCCCTGCACGATGTGGCCGCCGAGCCGGTCGCCCACGCGGGCGGCGCGTTCGAGGTTCACCCGCGAACCGACGGTCGCGGCATCGAGCGAGGACATCCGGAGGGTCTGCGCCATCACGTCCGCCGTGAAGCTGTCGTCGGTCTGCTCGACGACGGTGAGGCAGACACCGCTGACGGCGATCGAGTCGCCGTGGCGGGTGCCTTCGAGCGCGAGGGGGCCGCGGATGGTGAAGCGCGCGGACGCCTCGCCATGCTCGATGGCGATGATGGAGCCGAGTTCTTCGATGATTCCCGTGAACATGCGCTGATCCGTTCTGTGGGTGTTAGACGCTGAGGGTGCGGTCGGTGGACGGGATGCGGGGCGCACTCGTCGTCGGGGCCGAGATGAGCAGGAGGTCGGCGCCGAGGCGTTCCACAGAAACGGTTTCGAGCCGGAGGGCGTCGCCGATCGTGGCGATCCCGAGGTCGTCGATCGCGAGACGCGGGCCGCCGAGGAGTACCGGCGCGAGGTAGGTGAGCACGGTGTCGGCGAGGCCGGCGCGGAGGAACGCGGTCGCGATCGTCGGGCCGCCCTCGATGAAGACGCTCCGCACCCCGGTGGCACGCAACTCGGCGAGGAGTGCGGCCGGGTCGTGCCCGTGGTGGAGGACCACCGGCAGCGGGTGGCGGTGCACGGCGGCGTCCGTGGGGATCGCGCGGGTGCCCATCACGACCGGGATCGGTTGCGCGGGCAGCAACCCGCCCAGTTCATCGCGAGCGGTGAGGCTCGGGTCGTCCGCGAGCGCGGTCCCCGTGCCCACCAGGATCGCGTCGTGTTCGGAACGGCGCCTGTGGACGTCGGCGCGAGCGGCGTCGCCCGTGATCCAGCGGCTCGTGCCGTCGGCGGCAGCGATCCGGCCGTCGAGGCTCGAAGCCCACTTCACGGTGACGAGGGGGCGTCCGAGGCGCGCGACGGTGAGCCAGTCGCCGAGGAACGCCTCCGCTTCGTCGACCAGGACACCGCCGGTGACGGAGACGCCCGCTGCGCGCAGACGCTCTGCGCCACCGCCCGAGTGGCTGCCGGGATCGGAGACGGCGAAGACCACCCGCCCGATTCCGGCTTCGATCAGGGCGACGGCGCAGGGGCCGGTGTGACCGGTGTGGTTGCAGGGTTCGAGCGTGACGACGGCGGTCGCGCCGCGGGCAGCCCCCGGGGCGAGTTGCGAGAGCGCGTCGACCTCCGCGTGGGCGGTGCCAACGCCCCGGTGCCAGCCTTCGGCGATGACGGTTCCGTCTGCACCGAGGATGACGCAGCCGACCTGCGGGTTCACGCCGCGTGCCGGGCCGTTCGCCGCGATCTCGAGCGCGCGCAGCATCGCCTGCTGCTCTCGGCTGGTCGCCGGCGGTTCCTCGGGTGCTGCGCTCATCTGTCCGTCTTCTCGGTCGTAGGACACGAGTTCCGGGGTCGCGGGCAGGTGCTCGCCGGCGTCGACCGACGGCCTCCGCCCGTGCTTCCTTCCATCCGGACTCGAACGCCGTCTGCATGCAGACGCGTTCATAACCGTCGGTCCTGGAGTTCCACCAGGTCAACCGGGCATCGTCTTCACGATGCCGCGGGTCGCGGACTGTCACCGCCGGTTCGGACTCTCACCGACCCCGGAGCACGTTTCTCTGTCTCGATTCTAGGTCAACGGGCATCGAGCCGGTCCTATTCCCGCCCGCATATGACGCGGGATTGCACGGTCGGCTAGCGGCAGCGGACGCTCGACCCTCGGACGTGCACGGGAGGGACGGTGCACGCGGTCACTTCAGGAACGGGCGATGTCTTGCTCGGCGAGCAGACCGTCACCTTCCGTCGACCTCGCCGGCCTCACGCCTCGCGATCGTGCTGTTCGATCGCCGCGCGAGCGGTGCCCTCGTCGACCACGAGGTCCGAGATCAGCCCGCCCGCCAGCGCGCCGAGCAGCGAGGGGACCTTCGCGGAACCCGCGACGACGCAGATGCGGCGGGACACACCACGCAAGACATCGAGGTCGGGACCCGACGCCCGGTCGTTGAAGGGGATGTCGCGCCAGGAACCGTCTGCTCGGAAGAACACCGTCGCGACGTCGCCGACGGCGCCGGCGCTCGCGAGGGCCTCGAAGTCGGAGTCGTCGAGGTACCCGCCGACGTAGACGTGGCTCGGAACCCCGGAGAGCTGCGAACCGAGCCCGAACAGTGCGACGTCCATGCGTCGCTGGATCTCGAGCACCCGTCGGATACTGCGCTCCCGCCACAGGGCGAGCTTCGTCGCCGGGTCGTCGAAGAACGCGGGCACGGCGAACTGCTGGGCGTACGCCCCGTAGGCGTCGGCGTACCGGTGCAGGATCTCGCTCGCGTAGAGGATGCCGGACGTGCGGGTGTTCGCTGCACCGTTCAGCTGCACGATCTGCGAGTTGTGGGTCCGCTTCGGGGTGAGGTGTCGGGCGACGGCGCTGACCGTGGATCCCCAGGCGAGCCCCAGCGTCATGTTCGAGTCGAAGACCGTGCCGAGAAAACGTGCAGCCGACAGGGCGACGCGTTCGAGCCGGTCGATGTCGCTCGTGTGGTCGGGGACCGGGACGATGTGCGCGGTGACGCCCCAACGGTCACGGAACGCAGCCTCCAGGTGGGACGGCATGTCGTGCGGCGATCGCACCTGGATGTCCACGAGCCCGCTCTCCCGCGCATATCCGAGCAGGCGGGAGACCGAGGAACGCGAGGTGTGGAGCTCCTGGGCGATGGCCTCCATCGTGAGGTCCTGGACGTAGTAGAGCTGGGCCGCTCGAAGCGCCTCGGCTGTCCTGTCGGGCTGACTGAGGGCGTCTGCGAGCGACATCAGGTCTCCTTGCACGTTTGTTCATCGGGGCTGTTCAGAGTTGCAGCGGTGTCACGATGTATTCAGTCACACCGATCGGCGGCGCGCAATCCCGGCTGCGTCGTGTTCCACCATCCGCGAAGAAGCGAGGCATCCTCATGTCCGTCCAGGCGTCAGCTCCCCGTTCCACCGTCCAGTCCGTCATCGACCGCCCGAAGGCGTCGGTGCTCATCATCGGCGGCGGCATCAACGGCATTGCGACCTTCCGCGACCTCGCGCTCCAGGGCGTCGACGTGACGCTGGTGGAGCGGAACGACTGGGCTTCCGGTGCGTCCGCTGCGTCCAGCCACATGATCCACGGCGGCATCCGCTACCTCGAGAACGGCGAGTTCCGCCTCGTCCAGGAGTCGGTGCAGGAGCGCAACGGTCTCATCAAGATCGCGCCGCACTACGTCAAGCCGCTGCGGACGACGGTGCCCATCTTCTCGACCTTCTCGGGCATCCTCTCCGCCCCGCTGCGGTTCCTCACGCACAAGCAGGGCAAGCCGCAGGAGCGCGGTGCCCTGCTCATCAAGGTCGGTCTCACCGCGTACGACTCCTTCTCGCGCGACGGTGGCAGCGTGCCACGCCACCGCTTCCTCGGCCGCAAGAAGTCGCTCGCCGAACTGCCGCGGATGAACCCAGGCCTGAAGTACACGGCCACCTACTACGACGCCTCGATGCACGACCCGGAGCGCCTCGCCCTCGACGTCCTCATGGACGGCCTGGCAGCCGGTCCGCACGCCCGGGCCGTCAACTACGTCGAAGCGATCGGCATGGGCCAGGGCGGCGTCGAACTGCGCGACACCGTCACGGGAGCGACCTTCACCGTCGAGAGCGATGTCGTCGTGAACACCTCGGGACCGTGGACCGACCTCACGAACGCCGGCCTCGGCGAGCCGACCACCTACATGGGCGGCACGAAGGGCTCCCACATCGTCCTCGACAACCCTGAGTTGCTCGCCGCGACGGATGGACGCGAGATCTTCTTCGAGCACGAGGACGGTCGTATCGTGCTGATCTACCCGCTGAAGGGCAAGGTCATGGTCGGCACCACCGACATCGACGCCGATCCGAGCACGCCCTCGGTCTGCACGGAGGAGGAGGTCGACTACTTCTTCGACCTCGTGAAGCACGTCTTCCCGACCATCGCCACCTCGCGTGACCAGATCGTCTACCGCTTCTCGGGTATCCGCCCGTTGCCCAAGCACGACGACGAGGCTCCCGGCTTCGTGTCGCGCGACTACCGCATCGAGCGGCGCACCGCGGCCGCACGCCCGGCCACCACGGTCTTCAGTCTGGTCGGCGGCAAGTGGACCACGTTCCGTGCGCTCGCCGAGCACCTGAGCACCGAGGTCCTCGGTGCTCTCGGAGCCCCGCGTCCCGTCGAGACCCTGGGCCTCGCGATCGGCGGCGGTGCCGGCTTCCCGCGCACCGACTCCGCGACCCGCACCTGGGTCGCCGCCCATGAGGACGGCACCGGTGTCGAGCGCGCCGAGCAGTTGCTCCACCGGTACGGGACGAAGGCCGCCAACCTGCTCGAGCACCTCGCCGAGCACGGCGACGATCGTCTCGCAGGTGCGAGCGACTACAGCGTGCAGGAGCTCGAGTACCTCGTCGAGCACGAGCAGGTCGTGCACCTCTCCGACGTCCTCCACCGTCGGACGAGCCTCGCGTTCACCGGTTCGCTGTCGGCGGCCCTGGTCGACGAGATCGCCCGCGTCGTCGGCGGCGTCCTCGGCTGGAACGACGCGGAACGGACCGCTCAGATCACCGCAGCGCTCGACCGCCTGCGCGATGCGCACCAGGTCGACCTCCGCGCCGATGCCGTGCACGAGGCCCCCGCGTTCTCATAATGCACGAACGTGCAGGCAAGCCCCTTGTCCTGTGCAACGCGAGCTGGCTACGTTACAAGCAACTGGTCAGCGAAACCCCGCCCAGTGGGGGCTCGCGCCTCGGCGTCAGCCTCCAGGGCCACACCAATGAAAGGTCAATGAAGACATGAACCTCGGAACTATCTTCCTCTCCGAGACCGTCGGGACGGCGATGCTCGTCCTCCTCGGTACCGGTGTGGTCGCCACGGCGATCCTCACGAAGTCGAAAGGGCTCGGCGGCGGTTGGCTCCTCATCAACTTCGGTTGGGGCCTCGCGGTCTTCGCCGGTGTGACGGTGTCCTACGCCTCGGGCGCGCACTTGAACCCCGCTGTCACCGTCGGTCTCCTCACGGTGGGCAAGATCACGATCGTCGAAGCGCTCGTGTACTGGGCCGCCCAGATGGTCGGTGCGTTCATCGGTGCTGTGCTGACGTACTTCGCCTTCAAGCAGCACTTCGACCAGGAGGAGGACCCCGGCAAGAAGCTCGGCGTGTTCTCCACCGGTCCTGAGATCCGCAGCTATGGCTGGAACCTCATCACGGAGATCATCGCGACGTTCGTCCTGGTGTTCGTCGTCCTGTCGTTCGGCAAGGTCGGACCCGGCGTCGAGACCAGTGCAGCCATCCCGGCCGGCCTCGCCGCGCTCGGCGCCCTGCCTGTCGCCCTGCTCGTCGTCGGTATCGGTGCCTCCCTCGGTGGACCGACCGGCTACGCCATCAACCCTGCCCGTGACCTCGGCCCGCGCATCGCGCACGCCCTCCTCCCCATCAAGGGCAAGGGCACCAGCGACTGGTCCTACGCCTGGGTGCCGATCGTCGGCCCGCTCATCGGTGGTGTCCTGGCCGGTCTGCTCTCGATGGTGCTGCTCCCGGCAGTCTGACCCTGACGCTGCACGACGGTCGACCCCGGCCGTCGTGCAGCACCCCGGGGCACCGGTTCCGGTGTCTCACCTCGCAACGCACGCAACGAAGGAGTATCTCCAATGGCGGACTACGTCATCGCAATCGACCAGGGGACGACCAGTTCCCGGGCCATCGTCTTCGACAAGAGCGGATCGATCATCTCGACCGGTCAGCTGGAACACGAGCAGATCTTCCCGAAGGCAGGGTGGGTCGAGCACAACCCGAACCAGATCTGGAACAACACCCGCGAGGTCATCGGCCAGGCGCTCAGCAAGGCCAACATCACCCGCCACAACATCGCCGCGATCGGTATCACCAACCAGCGTGAGACCGCTGTCGTGTGGGACAAGACCACCGGTCAGCCGGTCTACAACGCGATCGTCTGGCAGGACACCCGCACCCAGGCCATCGTCGACCGTCTCGCGGCAGACGGCGGCGTCGAGCGTTTCAAGAAGACCGTCGGCCTGCCGCTGGCGACGTACTTCTCCGGCACCAAGATCGTCTGGATCCTCGAGAACGTCGAGGGTGCGCGGGAGAAGGCTGAAGCGGGCGACCTGCTCTTCGGCACGACGGACAGCTGGGTGCTCTGGAACCTGACCGGCGGCGTCAACGGTGGCGTCCACGTCACCGACGTCACCAACGCGTCCCGCACGCTGTTCATGGACCTCGAGACGCTCCAGTGGGACGACGAGATCCTCAAGGCGTTCGGGGTGCCGAAGTCCATGCTCCCGGAGATCAAGAGCTCCTCCGAGGTCTACGGCCACGCCTCCGACGACAGCCTCCTCCGCGAGACGCCGATCGCCGGCATCCTGGGTGACCAGCAGGCCGCCACGTTCGGTCAGGCCGCGTTCCAGCAGGGCGAGGCGAAGAACACGTACGGCACCGGTAACTTCATCATCTTCAACACCGGTGAAGAGATCGTGCACTCGGAGAACGGGCTGCTCACGACGCTCGGCTACAAGCTGGGCGATGCGAAGCCGCACTACGCGCTCGAGGGATCGATCGCCGTCACCGGTTCGCTCGTGCAGTGGTTGCGAGACAACCTCGGCATGTTCTCGTCCGCTCCAGAGGTCGAGGCGCTCGCCAAGACCGTCGAGGACAACGGTGGCGCGTACTTCGTGCCCGCGTTCTCGGGTCTGTTCGCCCCCTACTGGCGTCCCGACGCCCGCGGCGCGCTCGTCGGTCTCACCCGCTACGTGAACAAGGGCCACATCGCCCGCGCGGCGCTCGAGTCGACCGCGTTCCAGACGGCCGAGGTCATCGACGCCGTCAACGCCGACTCGGGCGTGCCGCTCACCGAGCTCAAGGTCGACGGCGGCATGACCGCCAACGACACGCTCATGCAGTTCCAGGCCGACATCCTCGGCGTCCCGGTCATCCGGCCGGTCGTCGCGGAGACCACCGCACTCGGCGCGGCCTATGCCGCCGGTCTCGCGGTGGGCTTCTGGTCCGACCTCGACGACCTCGCCAAGAACTGGCAGGAGGACAAGCGCTGGGAGCCCTCGATGGATTCCGCCGAGCGCGACCGCCTCTACCGCAACTGGAAGAAGGCCGTCACGAAGACGTTCGACTGGGTCGACGACGACGTGGAGTAGTCAGCACCAACACCGGAACGGCCCGTCCTCCTCGCGGAGGGCGGGCCGTTCCCGTATCCGAAGCGGTGGCGCACAACTCCTGCTCTCCGCCGTGTCCGCAGCTGTGGCGCACACCTCCTGCTCTCCGTCGTGTCCGCAGCTGTGGCGCACACCTCCTGCTCTCCGTCGTGTCCGCAGCTGTGGCGCACAACTCCTGCTCTCCGTCGTGTCCGCAGCTGTGGCGCACACCTCCTGCTCTCCGTCGTGTCCGCCGGTGTGGCGCACACCTCCTGCTCTCCGCCGTGTCCGCTGGTGTGGTGCACAACTCCTGCTCTCCGCCGGCCCCACCGCGGTCATGACCTGGCCAGCGCGGGCGCTCAACCCTGGTACGTCCGGCGGGCAGGAGTTGCGCATCCGCCTGAGGCTTCCCGGTTGGTTCCGCCGAGCATCCCCACGTTCACAACTCCTTCTCCTCGGAGCTGAGGGTACTGTTTGCCCGCAAACCCGAGCCTCCTGTTCCGTGTGCGAGGTCACGAGCAGGAGTTGCGCGCTTGGCGGCGCTGGTCTGGTCGCGCAACTCCTGCTCCACGGAGCGAACATGGACTGGAACGTCGGAAATCGCGCGAGAAGCGCAGTTCCACAGGAGTTGTGCGCATGATGACGAGCCGAGGGTGCCGGGGCGACCGTGATCCACAGGGTCGTCGCCTGATGGGACTGCCAACATAGCCATCGGTCGTAGCTCACGGTCCCATGCGCGTCGCAACGATGAACGCATGCACTCGGTCCGGACTGCCCCCACGATCTTCGCCCGCTCCTCGCTCATCGAGGAGGGGATGGGCGGACGCGAGATCACTCGGGCCGTCCGCGACGGAACGATCATCCGCGTTCGACGCGATCACTACGCGCTTCCCGGCCTCGACGAGGACATCCGTGCCGCCGTGCGCATCGACGGTCGGAGAGCGTGTCTCTCCACGCTGACCGCACTCGGTGTGTTCGTGTTCGACTCGAGCCGGGTCCATGTGCATGTCGATCGTGCAGCGTCGAGACTTCGCGGATCGAAACCAACGGAGGGGCAACTGGCGGCCAGTGACCGTGGCGGGTTCGTGCTCCATTGGCGACCGGTTGAGAAGCGCTGTCCGCCCGACGCCTTGGACGTCTCGGTCATCGACGCGTTGGCGCAATCGATGCGATGTCAGACGCCCCGGATGGCCCTCGCGACGCTCGATAGCGCCGTCCATCTCGGGCTGGTGGACGAACCGGATCTTCGCCGCGTGTTCGCGATGGTGCCAGCCCGCTTCCGCGCGCTCCAACCACTCGTCGACGGACGAGCCGAGTCGGGACCGGAGACGCTCGTTCGGTTGATCGTGCGGCGTCTCGGTTTGCCGTACGAGGTGCAACCGCGTCTTGAGAACGGCGGACGGGGAGACCTCCTCGTGGCGGGGTCACTGCTCGTCGAGGTCGACAGCCGAGCTCACCACGAAGGCTGGGAGCACGCGGTGCTCGACCGCACTCGTGATCTGCAGGCGGCATCGCGCGGGCTCATGTCGTTGCGGCCCCTCTATCAGCATGTCGTTCACGAGCCAGGACTCGTCGCCTCGGCGATCTCCGGTCTCCTCGGTCAGACGACCACAACTCCTGCGGGTCGCGCGACGAGGTTGATCCATCCGCCGTGACTGCCGGTCGTTCTGGCCCACCGCCGCATCGGGCAGGAGTTGTGCACCGGGAGATGGGCACAACTCCTGCGAGGACACGGTGGGCGAGTCGGCCGGCCCGGACGGTGCGGCGACGCAGCGCGGTACGGAGGGGTCCGCAGGAGGTGTGAGCGGCGCTCGAGCGGGCGGGAACTCCGCTCAGGCGCGGCGCAGGAGCCCCATGCGGTCGTAGACCTGGGCGAGCGTCGCCTCTGCCACTTCACTGGCGCGGGCCGCGTTGACGGCGAGCAGACGGTCGAGTTCCGCCGGGTCGTCGAGGAGCTCGAGCGCCCGTGCGCGCACGGGTTCCAGCTCGCCGATGACGACCTCCGCCAGGCCCTTCTTCAGGTCGCCGTAGCCACGACCCTCGAACTCGGCCACGACGGACTCGATCGACGTGCCCGTCATCGCCGAGTAGATGCTCAGCAAGTTCGACACGCCGGGCTTCTCCGCGGCGTCGAAGGCGATCACGCCATCAGTGTCGGTGACGGCCCGCATGATCTTCTTCTGCGTGACCTTCGGTTCGTCGAGCAGCCAGACGATGCCCGCCGGGGTCTCGGCCGACTTCGACATCTTCGACGTCGGATTCTGCAGGTCGTAGATGCGCGCCGAGTCCTTCTGGATCTGCGCCTTCGGGATGACGAACGTCTCGCCGAACCGCGCGTTGAAGCGCTCAGCGAGGTCGCGGGTCAGCTCGATGTGCTGTCGCTGGTCGTCGCCGACAGGGACGATGTCGGTCTGATAGAGCAGGATGTCGGCTGCCATGAGGATGGGATAGGCGAACAGGCCCACCGAGGCGGCGTCGCGGCCCTGCTTCGCGGACTTGTCCTTGAACTGGGTCATGCGGCCGGCCTCGCCGAAGCCCGTGATGGTGTTCAAGACCCAAGCGAGTTGGGCGTGCGCAGGCACGTGTGACTGCACGTAGAGCGTGGAGACGGACGGGTCGATGCCGGCGGCGATGTACTGCGCCGCGGTCCGACGCGTCTTCTCGCGCAGTTCTGCCGGGTCTTGGGGAACGGTGATCGCGTGCAGGTCGACGATGCTGAAGAACGCGTCGTGCTCCTGCTGCATCTGCTTCCACTGGAGCAGAGCGCCGATGTAGTTGCCGAGGTGCAGGGAGTCGGCGGAGGGCTGCATGCCCGAGTAGAGGCGTGGCTTGGTCATGATGGATTCTCGCAGAGGTGTGGCGGCTCGGTGCCGGACGGGGCAGTGCTGGGGTCAGATGGCGTAGTCGACGACGACGGGAGCGTGGTCGGACCACCGCTGGTCGTAGGCGGCGGCACGGTCGATCGTGTAGCCGGAGGCTCGTGCAGCGAGTTCCGGGGTGGCGAGGTGGTAGTCGATGCGCCAGCCGGTGTCGGTGTCGAAGGCCTGGCCGCGCTGCGACCACCAGGTGTACGGGCCGGGCACGGGGCCGGCGGCCTGGCGGCCGACGTCGACCCAGCCGAGGCCGGGACCGGTCACGCCGTCGACGCCCGTGACCGTCTCACCGGCGGCACCGAGGTAACGGTCGAAGTAGGAACGCTCAGCGGGCAGGAAGCCGGCGCGCTTGACGTTGCCCTTCCAGTTCTTGATGTCGAGCTCGGTGTGTCCGACGTTGAGATCGCCGACGACGAGTGACAGCGGGTTGTGCGCGTGCAGGGCCGGCAGACGCTCGAGCATCGTGTCGAGGAAGCGGAACTTCTCCACCTGCTTCGGGGTGTCGACTTCGCCGGAGTGCACGTATGTGCTCACCACCGTGACGAGCGTGCCGTCCACGTCGAAGTCGGCCTCGAGCCACCGGCCGGCGCTGTCGAAATCGTCTGCGCCGAACGCGACACGATGGATGCCTGCCGAACGCCGGCTGACGATCGCGACGCCCGCGCGTCCCTTGGCGGTGGCGGCATCGTGGAGGATGTTCCACTCGGGGCCGAACAGGCCTTCGAGGTCTGAGGTGGCCGCCCGGACCTCCTGCAGCGCGAGGATGTCGACGCCTCTCGTCTCGAGCCACTCGCCCATGCCCTTGCGGAAGGCCGCGCGGACCCCGTTGACGTTGACACTGGCGATGCGAAGCGGGGCAGACATGTCTCCAGCTTAGTCGCGGCCCCTGACACGGCTATGGTCCGGCTCGTCGCGCTGATGACGGGGAGCGGCGGGCTCGTGGCGTCCGCCGACGACGGTCTTCGGGTGTCGGGCGTCGAGCTGTCGTTCCACCTCGCCGACGGCTTCCTCCGCGCGGCGCAGCCGACCCCGCGCGAACCATCTCGAGGGCCCACGCGCGGCCTTGACCGCCTCCTGCGCTCGGCGCAACTCAGCCCGCGCGACCAGTTCACGAGCGGCGAGTTCAGCAGCCTCCTGTTCCTCCGGGGTCATGCGGCGCACGCTGATGCCCTGGTCGTCGAGCCCGACGGCGATCCATGACGCGGACAGCAGGATGATCCGGCTCACGAGGTTGAACCACAGCATGAGTCCGATGAACACCGCGAAGGTGGCGAGCAAGGGATTGCGGGAGGCTCCGGCGATGACGGCGCTGGAGACGACGCTCAGGAGCGACAGGACGATGCTGCCGAGCAGTGCACCGCCGAAGAGGTTCCGCCACGGGATCTGGATGCGGCTGAGGACGCGGAACATCGCGCCGAGGGTCACGACGTTGACGACGACGGCGACCACGAGTCCCACCGCGCGACTGCCGAGGGTCACCCAGAAGGTGTTCTCGAGTCCGGCGATCCCGAGCAGCCAGCTGAGCGCCTGGGTGCTCGCCACGGAGAGACCCGCCGAGATGATGAGCAGGACGCCGAAGGCCAGCGCGAGGACGAAGTCGACCACCTTGAGGAGGAAGAAGCTCGCGGCGATCTTCGGCATCGCGAAGATCGACCGCACCGCCTGCCGCGAGTAGTACAGCCATCCGATGGCCGTCCAGATGAGACCGATCGCCGCGATGACGCCGGTCCAGCCGAGCAGTGTCGCGCTCGAGAGCTGTTCGGTGGAGATGATGCCGGTGTCGCCCGTCCCGATGAGTCCCGGGACCGCACGGTTGATGATGTCGACGAGCGCGTCGAACACCTCCGGGTTGCCGCCGAGCCAGATGCCGGTGATCGCGAAGCCCACGTAGACGGCGGCGAACACGGCGAACACGGATTGGAAGCTGATACCGGCGGCGAGGAGGTTCCCGTCCTTCGCGAGGTAATGCATCACGACGCGGTAGGGCTTCAGGCGCATCACCCATGTGGTCGCCCGCTCGGCCGTCGCCGCACGAGGAGCGAGACGACGGATGAACGGGTTCTCGCTGTTCTGGATCTTCTGGAACACGAGCGGTGTCGGGCTCTGCTGCAGCGTCCGGCGAGGCCTGTCGGACGTGGCTCCGCGGGAGCGCTCCGCGGCGTCGGCGGAGGGCTTCGTCGATGCGCGCGGACTGGTCACGCAGACAGCCTACAAGCGGGTCCGCGCGCTGATCGGACGGTGTGCGCCGCTCCTTCCGGCGCGAGAAAGCGGTGCACTAGGGTCGAACCATGCACGAGGCTGTGGGACAGCGCACCTTCATCGGGACCGGTGTCGGCCGCGGCGTCGTCGCGGGTCCGGTCCTGCGCATGCCCGACCACCTGCCTGAGCCCTCCGAGGAACCGTTCACAGGCGATCCGGTCCGCGAGCAGGAGCGTGCTGCGGCTGCGTTGGCGGCGACCCGGGCGGAGCTCGAGGCACGGGCCAAGCGTGCCGGCGGCCACGCCCAGGACGTGCTCGAAGCCCAGGCGATGATGGCGGAGGACCCGGCGCTCGCCGAGGACGTCGCTGCGCGGATCGCGGCCGGTCGCTCTGCGGAGCGCGCCGTGTTCGAAGCGCTCGCGACCGTGCAGCAGATGCTGTTCAACCTCGGGGAGGCGATGGCGGCTCGTGCCGCTGACGTCGGGGACGTCTCGCAACGGGTCATCGCGAGGCTGCTGGGTCGTCCGACGCCCGGGCCACCCGAGTCGGATGAGCCGTTCGTGCTGGTCGCTGCGGACCTCGCGCCCGCGGACACCGTGCTGCTCGACCTCTCGATGGTGCTCGCGCTCGTGACGAGCGGCGGTTCCGCCACCTCGCACACGGCCATCCTGGCCCGCGAGAAGTCGCTGATCGCGGTGGTCGGGGTCACCGGTGCCGAGACGTTCGAGGACGGCGAGATCGTCCTCGTCGATGCGGGTGCCGGCGTCGTCACCGGCTCGCCGACGAAACGGGAGGTGCGCACAGCGCGATCGACCGCCGCCGCACGAGTGCGGGTGTCGCCGCGGTCGCCGGGCGAGCTCGCGGACGGGACGCCGGTACCGTTGCTCGCGAACCTGGGTTCGATCGACGGTGCTGCTGCAGCGCTCGCACTCGGTGCCGAGGGCGTCGGCCTGTTCCGGACCGAACTGCTCTTCCTGGATCGCCGAGACCCGCCGCCGGTCGCAGAACAGGCGGAGCGATACGGTGCACTCCTCGCCGCGTTCTCCGGGAAACGCGTCGTGGTCCGGGTCTTCGACGCCGGCGCTGACAAACCGCTCGCGTTCCTCGGATCGGGCACGGCGGAACCGAATCCGGCGCTCGGCGTCCGCGGGCTGCGGGCCTTGCGGGCCCGCGAAGCGGTGCTGCGCGATCAGCTGACGGCCCTGGCGCTCGCGCAGGACGCGAACGACGCGGAGCTCTGGGTGATGGCGCCGATGGTGGCCGACCTCGCGGAGACGGCAGCGTTCGTGACGCTCGCGAAGGAGCTCGGGCTGCGGACCGCCGGCGCGATGATCGAGGTTCCGTCGAGCGCGTTGCTGGCGGCGCAGATCCTGGGTGTGGCCGACTTCGTCAGTATCGGCACCAACGACCTCACTCAGTACACGCTCGCAGCCGACCGGCTCCTCGGGCCGCTCGCCGCCTATCAGGATCCGTGGCACCCGGCAGTGCTGCGACTCGTGAAACTCGTCGGCGACGCCGGGCTCGCGTCGGGGCGTTCGGTCGGCGTGTGTGGTGAGGCCGCGGCCGACCCCCTGCTCGCGGTCGTACTGGTCGGCCTCGGGGCGACGAGCCTGTCGGTGACGCCGGCGGCACTCGGCGAGGTCCGCAGCGAACTGCGTCGCTACACGCTCGAGGCCGCTCGGGCGATGGCGATGGACGCCCTCGGAGCGGCATCCGCGGCCGACGCGAGGTCCGCAGCCCAGCAGTGAACTTCGGCGGTGGCGCCGTCAGCGCGGTGCGTTGGCGCGAGCGCTGCCCTCCGGAGGGGTGCGCTCGCGCCAGAAACACGCGTTCGGTCCAGCGCACCGCGCTGGACCGAACGAGAGGTGCGTGACCGGGTGGGTCAGGAGACCTTGCCCGAGATCATCGCCTGCTTGACCTCGGCGATCGCCTGCGTCACCTGGATGCCACGTGGGCAGGCCTCGGTGCAGTTGAAGGTGGTGCGGCACCGCCACACACCCTCCTGGTCATTGAGGATGTCGAGACGGACCTGCGAGGCGTCGTCGCGGGAGTCGAAGATGAAGCGGTGCGCGTTCACGATCGCTGCCGGCCCGAAGTACTGACCGTCGGTCCAGAACACGGGGCAGGAGGAGGTGCACGCTGCGCACAGGATGCACTTCGTGGTGTCGTCGAACCGAGCGCGCTCGGCGACCGACTGCACGCGCTCCTTGTTCTTCTCCGCCGGCTTGCCGGGGATGAGGAACGGCTGGACTTCGCGGAACGACGCGAAGAACGGATCCATGTCGACGACGAGGTCCTTCTCCAGCGGCAGGCCCTTGATGGCTTCGACGTAGATCGGCTTCGAGATGTCGAGGTCCTTGATCAGGGTCTTGCAGGCGAGACGGTTGCGGCCGTTGATCCGCATCGCGTCCGAGCCGCAGATCCCGTGGGCGCACGAGCGACGGAACGTGAGCGAGCCGTCCTGCTCCCACTTGATCTTGTGGAGGGCGTCGAGGATGCGGTCCGTGGGGAACATCTCGACGTCGAAGTCCTGCCAGCGCGGCTCGGCGTCCACGTCGGGGTCGAAGCGGCGGATGATCAGCGTCACGGTGAAGGACTTGATCTCCTCCGGCGCAGCAGCCGGCGGGTTCTCGAGGGTTGCGGTGCTCATCGCTAGTACTTCCTCTCCATCGGCTGGTAGCGCGTGATGACCACGGGCTTCCAGTCGAGCCGGATGTGGTCTGCGGCGTCGGCCGAGTGCGGGTCACCCGACAGGTACGCCATCGTGTGCTTCATGTAGTTCTCGTCGTCGCGCTTCGGGAAGTCGTCGCGCATGTGGCCGCCACGGCTCTCCTGACGGTTGCGAGCGGAGAACACGACGACCTCGGCCAGGTCGAGCAGGAAGCCCAGCTCGATGGCCTCGAGGAGGTCGGTGTTGAAGCGCTTGCCCTTGTCCTGAACGGCGATGTTCTGGTAGCGCTGACGCAGGTTGTGGATGGTCTCCGTGACACCCGCGAGCGACTCGTCGGTGCGGAACACCTGCGCATTGCGGTCCATCTCTTCCTGCAGCTCCTTGCGGATGGTGGAGATCCGCTCGGTGCCGTTGGAGTTCCGCATCTGCTCGATGAGGCCGCTGACGAATCCGGCGGGATTCTCCGGCAGCGGCGTGAAGTCGACGTTCTGGACGTACTCGACGGCGTTGTTGCCGGCGCGCTTCCCGAAGACGTTGATGTCGAGCAGCGAGTTGGTGCCGAGACGGTTCGAGCCGTGCACCGACACGCAGGCGCACTCGCCGGCGGCGTACAGGCCGGGGACGACGGTGTCGTTGTCGCTCAGGACCTCTGCCTTGACGTTCGTGGGGATGCCACCCATCGCGTAGTGCGCGGTCGGCATGACGGGTACCGGCTCGGTGACAGGGTCGACGCCGAGGTACGTGCGGGCGAACTCGGTGATGTCGGGGAGCTTGGTCTCGAGGACCTCTGCGCCGAGGTGCGTGCAGTCGAGGTACACGTAGTCCTTGTTGGGGCCTGCGCCACGACCCTCTGCGACCTCCTGGACCATGCAGCGCGCGACGATGTCTCGTGGCGCGAGGTCCTTGATGGTGGGCGCGTAGCGCTCCATGAAGCGCTCACCGCTCGCGTTCCGGAGGATCGCTCCCTCGCCTCGGGCGCCCTCGGTGAGGAGGATGCCGAGCCCGGCGAGGCCGGTCGGGTGGAACTGGAAGAACTCCATGTCCTCGAGCGGGAGGCCCTTGCGCCAGATGATGCCGACGCCGTCGCCCGTCAGGGTGTGGGCGTTCGACGTGGTCTTGTAGATCTTCCCGAAGCCGCCGGTGGCGAAGATGATCGCCTTGGCCTGGAACACGTGGATCTCGCCGGTGGAGAGCTCGTACGCCACGACTCCCGAGGGCTTCTCGACCCCGTCGACCGTGGTCATGATGAGGTCGAGCGCGTAGTACTCGTTGAAGAAGTTGATGCCGAGGCGGACGCAGTTCTGGAACAGCGTCTGCAGGATCATGTGGCCGGTGCGGTCGGCGGCGTAACAGGCACGACGGACGGGAGCCTTGCCGTGGTCGCGGGTGTGGCCACCGAAACGACGCTGGTCGATCTTGCCCTCCGGCGTGCGGTTGAAGGGCAGACCCATGTTCTCGAGGTCGATGACCGCGTCGATGGCCTCCTTGGCGAGGATCTCCGCAGCGTCCTGGTCCACCAGGTAGTCGCCACCCTTGATCGTGTCGAAGGTGTGCCACTCCCAGCTGTCCTCCTCGACGTTCGCGAGGGCCGCAGCCATGCCGCCCTGTGCCGCACCCGTGTGGGAGCGGGTGGGGTACAGCTTGGAGATGACGGCCGTCTTCGCGCCGGGACCGGCCTCGATCGCGGCGCGCATGCCGGCACCACCGGCACCGACGATGACGATGTCGAACTGGTGGTAGTGGATGCCGTCGATGACGGTGGACTCGCTGGTTTCTGTAGTCACGCTGGGCTTTCGTTGCTTAGTTGGCGGGGCAGAACGAGGCGAGCAGGTCTGCGGGCGCGCCGGCGGGGCACGGGTCGAAGGTGAACACGACGAGCGTCCCGAGGATGATGAGGATGGCGACGGCGGCGAGGATCGCGATCTTCAGCACGCCGCGGATGGTGCGTCCGGTGGCGTAGTCGTTCACCAGGGTGCGCATGCCGTTTCCGCCGTGGATGAGCGCGAGCCAGAGCATCGCGACGTCCCACCACTGCCAGAACGGGTTCGAGAGCTTGCCGCCGACGAACGCGAAGTCGATGGCCTTGATGCCGTCGCCGACCATGAGGTTGACGAACAGGTGGCCGAAGATGAGGACCAGGAGGATCACGCCGGAGGCGCGCATGTAGATCCAGCCCCACTTCTCCCAGTTGACGCCCTTGCTGCGGGCGGGGCGGGCAGGGGTGCGGGGTGCGGCGATCGTCGTCATCAGTGGCCCATCTCGCTGAACACGTTGATCAGGTGGCGTGGTGTGAAGCCCAGCATCGTGATGGCCCACAGGGCGATCACGATCCAGAACATCGGCTTCTGGTACTTGGTGCCCTTCGACCAGAAGTCGATGAGGATGATGCGGATGCCGTTGTACGCGTGGTACGCGATGGCGGCGACGAGGGCCACTTCACCGAGACCCATGATCGGGTTCTTGTAGGTGCCGATGACCGCGTTGTACGCCTCGGGGGAGACCCGGACGAGCGCCGTGTCGAGCACGTGCACCAGGAGGAAGAAGAAGATGGCGACACCGGTGATCCGGTGGAGCACCCACGACCACATGCCCTCGCGGCCCCGGTAGAGGGTGCCGGCAGGGCGCTTGGATGTCGTGGATTCCAACGGTGACGTTCGCGTGAGACTCGCGGTCACGAGGTCCTCCCTGAGATTCACTATCTGCAGCAGATCGTTCTGCGGCGCGCTGCGCACCAGTGTAGGCGGATCAGGCGTCTTTCCGCCGCTAAGGGTGGCCTAAGTGTCTCGACGTCGAGAGAGTCGAGACACCGTGCGTCCACCCGCTGTTCACAGCCAGTTCCTCCGCTTGAACACCTTGTAGAGGATGAAGCTCGTGCAGGCCATCATGACGATCGCCATCGGGTAGCCGAACCACCAATCGAGCTCGGGCATCAGCTTGAAGTTCATGCCGTAGATGCCCGCGATGAGCGTCGGACCGAACAGGATGGCCGCCCACGAGGAGATCTTCTTCACGTCCTCTCCCTGATTGAGGCTCGCCTCCGTCATCTTCGCCATCTCCTCGTTCTGGCGTTGTCCGACGAGCGTGCTGTTCACCGTGAGGATGTCGCGGAGGAGTTCGCGGTAGGCGTCGATCTTCTGGTTGACGCTCGTGAGGTGGTCGGCGACGTCGCGCAGACCCCTGCGGAGCTCATCGGCGACCCCGTACTTCTCGCTGCCCTGCTCCAGCGCATGCATGACGTCGCTCAGTGGATGGGTGGCGCGTTCGAAGGCGATGACCTCCCGAGAGAGCTGGTAGATGCGGCGGGAGACCTGCGACTCACCGACGAAGACCTGCTCCTCGATCTCGTCGATGTCGTTCGCGAGCCCTGCGACGACGGGGCCGTAGCCGTCGACCACCGCATCGATGATCGCGTACAGGATCGCCTGCGGTCCGTACGCGAGCAGCTCGTGCTCCTGCTCCATGCGTGCGCGGACCTGGGACAGGTCGGGGGACTCGGAGTGCCGCAAGGTGATGACGAAGTTCGGACCGACGAAGACGTGCAACTCACCGAACTCCACCGTCTCCGTCTCGTCGACGTAGTTCGCGGCGCGGAGGACGACGAACAGGACGTCGTCGTACCGTTCGATCTTCGGGCGCTGGTGGGCGGTGATCGCGTCCTCGACGGCCAGGGGATGCAGGCCGAACTCCGCGGCGAGGACACCGAGCTCCCCGGCGTCCGGCCGGTACAGCCCGATCCACGCGACGCCGTCCGGTGTCTCGTGGAGGGCGCGGAAGGTGTCCTCGAGTGAGGTCAGGGTCGAACTGCGCGAGCCGTGGCGGTACACACAGGCGTTGACGATGCTGTTCCGGCCGTCGAGGTCGGCCGCATCGGGCGGGCCGACGGGGGCGGGCGGCGGCTGTCTGCTGCCGAAGGAGGGGAGAGGGATCCCGAGGACATTCCGTCCGGCCATGCGCATACCTCCAGCCGCTCGCGGATGCGAGACCTGGCGCTCATGCTAACCCCGCCAGATGTCGCTTTCGTACCGACCGGGCTGCGCGACGTCCTGCCGGTACGCTGGGGCGATGACCACGCCCCTCGAACGCTTCTACGCAGTGATCCCGGCCGGCGGTATCGGGAGTCGTCTCTGGCCGCTCTCCCGGGCCGACGCTCCGAAGTTCCTGCACGACCTCACCGGCTCCGGCAGCACCCTGTTGCGCGCCACCTGGGACCGCCTGGCCCCCATCGCCGGTGACCAGCGCATCATGGTCGTCACAGGACGTGCCCACCGCGCCGCTGTGGAGCAGCAGCTCCCGGACCTCGCCGACGCCAACGTCGTCCTCGAGAGCGAACCGCGTGACTCGACCGCAGCGATCGGTCTCGCCGCCGCCATCCTCGTCCGCCGCGAGCCCGACGTCATCGTCGGCTCCTTCGCCGCCGACCACGTGATCCGCGGCGACCGCCTGTTCCGTGCCGCCGTCGCCCAGGCGGTCAACGCCGCCGAGGAGGGCTACATCGTGACGATCGGCATCCAGCCGACCGAGCCCGCGATCGGCTTCGGCTACATCAAGAGTTCCACCGACCTCGGCATCGCCGGCGCGGAGAGCGTGATGCTCGTCGACTCCTTCGTGGAGAAGCCCGACCTCGTGACGGCCAAGCGGTACGTGTCGAGCGGTGAGCACCTCTGGAACGCCGGCATGTTCATCTCGCGCGCAGACGTCCTGTTGGAGGAGATCGGCCGGCAGAAACCCGAACTGCTCGCCGGGCTCCTCGAACTCGCCGAAGCCTGGGACGACCCCGCCACCCGAGGCCCCGTGGTGGACCGCGTCTGGCCCGCACTCGAGAAGATCGCGATCGACTACTCCGTCGCCGAACCCGCCGCCGCGGCCGGACGGATGGCCGTCGTCCCGGCGCACTTCGACTGGGACGACGTCGGCGACTTCGCCTCGCTCGCCAAGCTCAACTCCGGCGGACGGAAGTCGGACCTCGCCATCCTCGGCGAGAACGCGCGCGTCCTGTCCGACGCGTCCAGCGGCATCGTCGTCAGCCAGACCGGTCGCGTCATCAGCCTCATCGGCGTGCAGGACATCGTCGTCGTCGACACCCCGGATGCGCTGCTCGTGACCACGAGCGCCAACGCTCAGCGGGTGAAGAGCGTCGTGGACGCCCTGAAGCTGTCCGGGCGCGACGACGTCCTGTAGCCACCATGACCGAGGTGCGGAGTCTCCTGCTGCGCGCGGCTGCCCGACTCGAGGACGCTGGAGTGCCGGACGAAGCGCTCGCGGAGGTCTACACCCCGCGCGGTCTGCCACTCGTGAAGCGTGCTCCGGCGTTGCGGCCGATCGGTCGGGCCTGGCGGCTCGGGGTCGTGCTGCTCTCCGCCGACGGGCGACTGTTCACCGCGGCGGAGTCGACGCGGGCGATCGAGCCCAAGTGGTACAACCATCGGTCGAGTGAGGTGGAGCACCGACGCCTCGCGCAGCAGGCCGCGCACAAGGGTCCGTTCGCAGCTGGCGAGGTCGTCAACTTCGAGGTCGAGGAGATCGCGCTCGACGAGCAGGCGTTGCGGAACGGCTCCGGTCCGCTCTCCGTCGTCGACGGTGCGGTGATGCTGCGCTGGGCCGGTCATGACCTCGGCCTCACCCGCCTCGACGCGTACCTCGACGACCGCGTCTCGCTCCTCATCGGAGAGTGAACCGTCCCGTCGAGCGCGCTGACGGACGGCCGCACGCTCAGACGGCGGGGCCGAACCACTCCGTGTAGAGCCGCCAGAAGTTGCGGTTGCCGTACGCGCTGCAGGCGTCGCCGGTGCCGGACACGTTCGCGAGCGCCGCGGCGTTCGGCTGGTACGGCGTGTACAGGTAGAGGTTCGCCGTCGCCTGGTTGCGGATGTCCACCTGGCTGCCGCCGCACTGGGTGTCGGGGTTGTACTGGATGTACACCTTCCCGAGGTGGTAGGCGCGCTGGTACGACTCACCCGGGACGTTCACGGGGTACAGGGTGTACTGCCGGAACTGCCATGCCGAGCGGTACACCTGGTTCTGGAAGCCGAAGTAGTCGGCGTCGCAGCTCGCACTGAACCCCGGTCCCGTGTCCGGGCAGCCCCAGCCCATCGCCCGGGCGTAGCCGTACTCGCTCGGCGACGTGATGAGCGACTGCTCCTTCTGCATGAGCACGAGGAGCACCTTGGGGTTGATCCCGCAGGCATGCGCGACCTTCGTCACGATGCGTGCGGCCGACTCGTTGACGGCGCCGCGATACGCCTCGCAGTGACCGGGTTCGGCTGCGGGGACAGACGACGTGCTGTCGCGGAAGTCCGCAAGGCAGGGCACGCCGTCCTCGGGCGTGCAGGGCTGCGAGGCGAAGAACGCCTGCACGTCGGCCTCGCTCATCGCGTTCGCGTCGTAGAAGTTCTCATCGCTGATGATCTCGCCCGCATCGAAGTCGGTGCCCCGGACCGTGGGCACGGCCGGCGCGGCGGGCTTCGGCGCGGAGGGCTTTGGTGCGGAGGTTGGCGACGTGCTCGGCGTGGGGGTGGCGCTCCGGGTCGGCTGCGGAGTGGCGCTCGGGGCTGCGGTCGCAGTCGGCGTCGCCGCGAGCGCATCGGTGGCGGCGCCGGGGAGTGCGCCCAGTGCGAGCAGCGCTCCGACCGAAGCGGCGGCGAGCAGCGCGACGACACCCGAGCGCGGCCAGCGAGGGCGCGGCTCGGGCTGGAGGGCTGACGGAGCACGCATGCCCTCCAGCCTAAACGTGTGCGGGTCCGCGGAGGCCTTGCGACCCAGAACACCGAGTGGTTACGATTGACGCACTGTGAAGATCTGAGCGAATTCGACCTCCCGTGCCCGAGGCCTCTGCATTGCGTGAGCGATGCGCCCGGCGGGAATCCATCGAGGTACGCCGACTTCACGCAGTGATCGCTGCGGTCCTCCGCCTGCCGCCCGAGCGCTCGCGCTCGCTGCGGCTCACGCGCGGGAACCGCCGTCCCGCTGCCGCCCGGATCGGTGCGTGCCCCATCCTGAAAGGGGGCGCTCATGCGAGCACCCAGCAGCATCCCATCCTTCCCCACCGGCATCGCCCGAACCCGTTCCGGCCGTGCAGCCGACGTCCACCAGGTGCGAGCGGACGACGTGAGTCGTTCCTTCGGTGACCGGACCGTCCTTCGTGAGGTCGACCTCGTCGTCTCCGCCGGCGAACGGATCGGCCTCATCGGAGAGAACGGGGCCGGCAAGTCGACGCTCTTGCGCATCCTGGCCGGGATCGACGAGGCCGACAGCGGCGACGTGCTGCGCCCGCTGCGCACCGGCATCCTGCTTCAGGAGATCGGGCTGCCGGCCGAGACGACCGTCGGCGAGCTCCTCGAGCAGGCGCTCGGTGAGGTCCGAACGATCGAACACGAGCTCGAGGAGTCTGCCGCGGCCCTCGGCGAGCCGTCGGCCGCGGCCGACGGTGAGCGGCGATACGCCGACGCGCTCGACGCCGCAGAGCGTGCCGACGTCTGGACAGCCGACGCGCGCCTCGACGCGGTCGTCGACGGGCTCGGACTGGGCGACGTCGAGCGCACCCGTACGCTCGGCGAGGTGAGCGGAGGTCAGCGTTCGCGGTTGGCGCTCGCCGCGCTGCTCGTGTCGCGCCCGACCGCGCTGCTCCTCGACGAACCGACGAACCACCTCGACGACGCTGCCGTGGGGTTCCTCCGCGGCGAGCTCGCCGCGTGGCCCGGTCCGGTGCTCTTCGCGAGCCACGACCGCGCATTCCTCGACGAGGTCGCGACCGGTCTCGTCGACATCGACCCGTCCCGCCCGGTCCCCGTCGGGGAAGCCTCACCGGTCGTCGTGTTCGGCGGCCCCTTCAGCGAATACCTCGACTGGAAGGCTGCTGAGCTCGCCCGGTGGGCCGGGCGCTACGAGGATGAGCAGGACGAACTGCGCAGGCTCGCCGCCGCGGTCCACGAGGTCGCGCCACGCATCAACCACGATCGCGGCATTCGGGACAACAACCGGATGGCGTTCGGCATGCGCGGCGATCGGGTCGAGCAGCAGATCAGCCGTCGGGTGCGCAACGCACAGCTGCGTCTCGAGGTGCTCGGGCGCGAACAGGTGCGGAGACCACCCGCCCCACTCGCCTTCACCGGGATCCCGAGCGGGTCCATGGTGCTGGAGGACGGCGAGCAGCTCATCGACCTCTCGGGCGCGCACGTCGACGGTCGACTGTCGCTCGACCGGCTCCGGATCGCGCCGCGGACGCGACTCCTCGTGACCGGGGCGAACGGGGCAGGGAAGTCGACGCTGCTGGCCGCGCTCGCCGGGTCCCTCCGACTCGACGCCGGCTCGCTCCTGCGGCGCCGCGGGTTGCGCGTCGGGCTCCTCGAGCAGGACGTCGTGTTCGACGACCCCGAGCGCTCGCCCCGTGAGCTGTACGAACGGACGCTCGGTGAGGCGCGAGCCGCACGCACGCCGCTCGCGGGCCTCGGGCTCTTGGCATCGCGTGACCTCGACCGGCCGGTCGAGCGGTTGTCCGTCGGTCAGCAGCGTCGACTGGCGCTCGCGCTCATCATCGCCAGGCCGCCGCACCTCTTCCTCCTGGACGAACCGACGAACCACCTGTCGCTCGCGCTCGCGACGGAACTGGAGGAGGCCCTCGGGGAGTACCCCGGAGCGGTCGTGATCGCGAGTCACGACCGGTGGTTGCGGCGACGGTGGTCGGGGGAGGAGCTCCACCTCGCATCGGCTGCCCGGGCGTGAGCATTCGCGTCCCGTAACCGACGTCGACGGGTGCCCTCGGAGCGCTTGCCGCACGGCGGGTCCCACACATGTTGCTCAGATGCGCACGCGCGTCACCGCGCAGTGCGCGTCTGAGCGACGCGCGTGTTTCCGGCGGATGACACGGGTGCCACCGTTCTGTAACGCTTCGGTCGCGAAGCCGGAATCGACCATCCGCTCGTCGTCACATTGGGTAACGTAACCCCCATACGCCCCGCGACCCGTGGGGCTGCATCTTGGAGGCTACCTTGGCAATCTCAACTCGGAAGGCCGCTGCGGGCGCAATCGCCGGCGTCGGTCTCATGGCTCTGCTCGCCGGCTGTGCATCGGCTCCCAGCACCGGTGGCGGCGACTCGACCGGTGCCGCGTCCGACTTCCTCCCCTGCATGGTCTCCGACGCCGGTGGCTTCACCGACAAGTCGTTCAACCAGCTCGGCTACGAGGGTCTGACCGAGGCGGCGAAGGAGCTCGGTGTCGAGCCGATCACCGTCCAGTCCGACAAGGCCGACGACTACAAGCCGAACCTGCAGAGCCTTGCAGACCAGGGCTGCTCGCTCATCGTCAGCGTCGGCTTCGCCCTCTCCGCCGACACGGTCACCGCAGCACTCGCGAACCCCGACATCGACTACGCGATCATCGACGACGCGGCGGACAACGACTTCGACGGCAAGGTCGACGCGCCGAACATCAAGCCGATCCTGTTCGACACCGTCCAGGCCGCCTTCCTCGCCGGCTACGCGGCGGCCGACTACTCGAAGACCGGCGTCGTCGGTACCTTCGGTGGCCAGCCCTTCCCGTCCGTCCAGATCTTCATGGACGGCTTCGCCGAGGGTGTCGCGTACTACAACGAGCAGAAGGGCAAGAGCGTCCAGGTCGTCGGCTGGGACGTCGCCGCTCAGACCGGTTCGTTCACCGGTGGCTTCGAGGCGAACGACACCGCGAAGCAGCTCGCCCGCACGCTCATCGACCAGAACGCTGACGTGCTCATGCCCGTCGGTGGCCCGATCTTCCTGAGCGCGATCGCTGAGATCCAGGAGACCGGCAAGGACATCGCGATGGTCGGCGTCGACGCCGACCTGTTCGTCACGAACCCCGACACCGGCAACCTCTTCCTCACCTCCGTCCTCAAGGACATGAAGGCCGGCGTCGGCGACGTCGTGACCGAGGCCGGTGGCGGCAAGTTCGACGCAGCCGCCTACGTCGGCACCCTCGAGAACAAGGGCGTCGGCATCGCGCCGTTCCACGACTTCGAGTCCAAGGTCTCCCCGACCCTGGCCGACGAGCTGGACACGATCAAGGCAGGCATCATCGACGGTTCGATCAAGGCGACCTCGGTCTCCTCGCCCGTCAAGTAGTCCCTCTTCACCCAGGTTCGCCTGGGCTTCCGGGGGGAGGTCGCGCATCGCGGCCTCCCCCCGGTCTGTTCGCGGAACGGCCCCTCGGCGATCCCGATCACCCGTACCGCACATCCGACTCGTGACTAGATTGGGACCCATGAAGCTCCAGCTCCGCGGCATCACCAAACGGTTCGGCGCACTCACCGCCAACGACCACATCGACCTCACCGTCGAGCCGGGGGAGATCCACTGTCTCCTCGGCGAGAACGGTGCCGGCAAATCCACCCTCATGAACGTGCTCTACGGCCTGTATCAGGCCGATGAGGGCGAGATCCTCCTGGACGACGTCGTCCAGCACTTCCAAGGCCCCGGTGACGCCATGAGCGCCGGCATCGGCATGGTCCACCAGCACTTCATGCTCATCCCCGTCTTCACCGTCGCCGAGAACGTCATGCTCGGCCACGAGCAGACCAAGAGCGGTGGCCGACTCGACGTCGCGGCGGCCCGCAAGCTCGTCACCGAGATCTCCGAGCGCTTCGGATTCAGCCTCGACCCGGACGCCATCGTCGGCGATCTCCCCGTCGGGGTCCAACAGCGCGTCGAGATCGTCAAGGCGCTCTCCCGCAATGCCAACGTCCTCGTGTTCGATGAGCCCACCGCAGTGCTCACGCCGCAGGAGACGGATGAGCTGATGGCCATCATGAAGCAGCTGAAGGACGAGGGCACCTCGATCGTCTTCATCACCCACAAGCTGCGCGAGGTCCGCGAGGTCGCCGACCGCATCACCGTCATCCGCCTCGGGAAGGTCGTCGGTGAGGCGTCACCCACGGCGACGAACGCCGAACTCGCCTCCCTCATGGTCGGACGCCCCGTCGAGCTCACCGTCCACAAGGACGCGCCGAAGCTCGGTGAGGCCACGTTCGCGGTCCGTGACCTCTCGGTCATCGACCACCTCGGCCAGCTCGTCGTGAACGGCGTGAGCTTCGAGGTGCGCGAGGGCGAGGTGCTCGCCATCGCCGGTGTCCAGGGCAACGGGCAGACCGAGCTCACCGAGGCGATCCTCGGGCTGCAGCCGCACACGAAGGGCAGCATCCTCCTCGACGGCGTCGAACTCGTCGGCTCGACGCCTCGCAAGGTGCTCGACGCCGGGGTCGGGTTCGTCCCGGAGGACCGCTCGGAGGACGGTCTCGTGAAGCAGTTCACGATCGCCGAGAACCTCATGCTCGACCGCTCGACCGGTGCCCCGTTCGTGAAGGCGGGCAACGTGCAGCGGGGCTACCGCGACGACTTCGCACGCGAGAAGTCGAAGGAGTTCGACGTGCGCTCGCAGGGCATCGAGTCGCCGGCGGGTTCGCTGTCCGGAGGCAACCAGCAGAAGGTCGTGCTCGCCCGCGAACTCAGCCGCGATCTGCGGCTGTTCGTCGCGGCGCAGCCCACCCGCGGCATCGACGTCGGCTCGATCGAGTTCGTCCACAAGCGCATCGTCGCGACCCGCGACGCCGGTATCCCCGTCATCGTCGTGTCGACCGAGCTCGACGAGGTCGTCGCCCTCGCCGACCGCATCGCCGTGATGTACCGCGGCGGGATCGTCGGCATCGTCCCAGCATCGACCCCCAGAGAGGTCCTCGGCCTCATGATGGCCGGCGAACTCCCGGCAGGAGCAGCAGCATGAGTGACACCACCCACAACCCACCGGGGACGGTCGATCCGGTCGCACCGGGCGAGACGCCTCCCGACACGACTCAGCCGCGCTCCAACAAGGTGCTGGCCGAGATCCTCAACTCCAGCGTCGTCATCTCGATCCTCGCGGTCGTGCTCGCGATGGTCGCCGGTGCGATCCTCATCGCCCTGACCGACCCCAAGGTCCACGCGGCGGCCGGGTACTTCCTCGCCCGCCCGGGTGACACCATCGCGGCGGTCTGGCAGTCGGCGACGGGTGCGTACGGCGCACTGTTCCAGGGTGCGATCTACAACTTCAAGCGCCCCGACTTCCTGAACGGCATCCGTCCGCTCACCGAGACCCTGACGTTCGCGACCCCGCTGATCCTCGCCGGGCTCGGCGTGGGTCTCGCGTTCCGCGTCGGCATGTTCAACATCGGTGGCCGCGGCCAGATGCTCATCGCTGCCGCGTGCGCCGGCTGGGTCGGCTTCACGCTCGACCTGCCGCCCGTCGTGCACCTGCTCGTCGCGGTGGCGGCCGGCATCATCGGTGGTGCGTTCTGGGGCGGCATCGTCGGCGTCCTCAAGGCGAGGACGGGCGCGCACGAGGTGATCATCACGATCATGCTCAACTACGTCGCGTTCTACCTGATCACCTTCATGCTCTCGACGCAGGGTCTGCTGCAGGCTCCCGGTTCGAACGTGCCGAAGAGCGCTGCGATGGCACCGAACGCGGTGCTCCCGAAGCTCCTCGGCGACCGCTACAACCTGCACGCCGGCTTCCTGCTCGCGATCCTCGCCGTGGTCTTCGTGTGGTGGCTGTTCAGTCGCTCGTCGATCGGCTTCCGCTTCCGGGCCGTCGGCGAGAACCCGAACGCCGCTCGCGTCGCCGGTATCGACGTGAAGAACACCTACGTGTACGCCATGCTGCTCTCGGGCGGGCTCATCGGTCTCGCCGGTGTCTCGCAGGTGCTCGGCACGGTGACGTCCGGATTCGACAACGGCATCGACGCCGGTATCGGCTTCGACGCCATCACCGTCGCACTCCTCGGCCGGAGTCGGCCGGGCGGCATCCTCATCGCCGGCATCCTGTTCGGTGCCCTGAAGGCCGGTGGCTACTCCATGCAGGCGACGCAGGGCGTCAACGTGCCGATCGACATCGTGCTCGTGCTCCAGGCTCTCATCGTGCTGTTCATCGCGGCACCGCCGCTCGTGCGGGCGATCTTCTTCCTGCCGAAGCCCGACGGATCGCCACGCGTGTCGCGTCGCTCCGCGAAGAAGGAGGTGGCCGCGTGAGCACCATCACGACCGACCAGAACGCCCAGCCGGCAGCCGACGCCCCGATCGTCCTCGAGACGGTCGTCGTCCGCAGCTGGAAGGCACCGATCGCCTTCGGGATCTTCACCGTCATCGCCTTCCTGCTCTTCATCATCTGGCACCGCGACGGCAACAGCACCTTCCGGCTGTCGAGCGACGGCGACGTCATCCAGTTGCCGACGGTCGTCCTTCCGGCCACCGTCACCGGCATCGTCGTCACGATCCTGCTCGCGGGCGTCACCGCCCTGAGCGCCTACCTCGTCACCACGGGGAAGAAGGTCCCGCTCTGGCTCATCACCGTGTTCGGCGTCCTGTTCATGGTCGGCTTCCTGTCCTGGGCCGCAGCGGGCAAGGCGATTCCGATCACGGGCTTGCTGCTCGGCACCGTCGCACTCAGCGTGCCGCTGATCTTCGGTGCGCTCGGTGGTGTCATCTCCGAGCGGGTCGGCGTCGTGAACATCGCGATCGAGGGCCAGCTGCTCGCCGGCGCGTTCTCGAGCGCGTTCGTCGCGTCGCTCACCGGCAACGCCTTCCTGGGTCTGATCGCCGCGATGATCGCGGGCACGCTCGTGAGCTTCCTGCTCGCGGCGTTCTCGATCAAGTACCTGGTCGACCAGGTCATCGTCGGTGTCGTGTTGAACGTCCTCGTCGTCGGCCTCACGAGCTTCCTGTACTCGCAGGTCCTCACGAAGGACGAGGCGCTGTTCAACAGCCCGCCGAAGTTCCCGCGCCTCAACATCCCGATCCTGAGTGAGATCCCGATCATCGGCCCGGTCCTGTTCCGCCAGACGATCATCATCTACCTCATGTACATCGCGGTCGCCGTCGTGTTCTTCTGCCTGTTCTACACGCGCTGGGGGCTCCGCCTCCGCGCCGTGGGCGAGCATCCGCAGGCTGCAGACACCGTGGGCATCAACGTCAACCGCACGCGGTTCTGGAACGTCGCGCTCGCCGGTGCCATCGTCGGTCTCGGCGGTGCGTACTTCACCCTCGGCTCGGTCGGTGCGTTCAACAAGGAGATGACGGCCGGAGCAGGCTACATCGCCCTTGCGGCGGTCATCTTCGGGCGTTGGGATCCGCTGAAGGCGACCCTCGCGGCCCTGCTGTTCGGCTTCACACAGAACCTGCAGTTCGCGTTGAGCGCCATCGGCTCCCCGGTGCCGAGCGCGTTCATGCTGATGCTGCCGTACGTCGTCACGATCTTCGCGGTCGCGGGCCTCGTCGGCATCTCCAGGGGCCCGGCAGCCGCCGGCAAACCCTATGTGAAGGGCTGACGATGACCGACGCCACCCCCGCAGGGGACATCGACTGGGACGCGCTGCACGCCGCCGCCCGGGAGGCGATGGGACACGCCTACGTGCCCTACAGTCGCTTCCCCGTCGGCGCGGCTGCGCTCGTCGACGACGGCCGGATCATCTCCGGCTGCAACGTCGAGAACGCCAGCTACGGACTGACGCTGTGCGCAGAGTGCGCCCTCGTCTCCGCACTGCACATGACGGGAGGCGGGCGCCTCGTGGCGTTCGCCTGCGTCGATGGCAAGGGCGAGCGCCTCATGCCGTGCGGGCGCTGCCGACAACTGTTGTACGAACACTCGACGGCGGGCATGCTGCTCGACACCGTCTCCGGCATCCGCACCATCGACGAGGTCCTGCCGGACGCCTTCGGACCCCGTCAACTCGAGGAGTACCACGCATGAGCACCGTAGAGGCCTTCGACGTCGTCGACCTCATCCGCACGAAGCGCGACCGCGGCGAGCTGTCGACGCCGCAGATCGACTGGTTGATCGACGCCTTCACCCGCGGCTACGTCGCGGACGAGCAGATGTCCTCGCTCGCGATGGCCATCCTCCTGAACGGGATGGACCGACGCGAGATCCGCGACCTCACCCTCGCGATGATCGCGAGCGGCGAGCGCATGAGCTTCGCGTCCCTCGACAAGCCGACGTCCGACAAGCACTCCACGGGTGGGGTCGGCGACAAGATCACACTGCCGCTCGCGCCCCTCGTCGCGGTCTTCGGTGTCGCCGTCCCGCAGCTGTCCGGTCGTGGCCTCGGGCACACGGGCGGCACCCTCGACAAGCTGGAGAGCATTCCGGGTTGGCGCGCGGCACTCAGCAACGAGGAGATGATGGCGCAGCTGGCCGACGTCGGCGCCGTCATCTGCGCGGCCGGCTCAGGCCTCGCCCCGGCGGACAAGCGGCTGTACGCCCTCCGCGACACGACCGGGACCGTCGAAGCCATCCCGCTCATCGCGTCGAGCATCATGTCGAAGAAGATCGCGGAGGGCACCGGGGCGCTGGTGCTGGACGTGAAGTTCGGTTCCGGTGCGTTCATGCGGGAGTACGAGCGGGCCGAGGAGCTGGCACGGACGATGGTCGCCCTCGGGACCGATGCCGGGGTCGCCACGACCGCCCTCCTGACCGACATGAACGTGCCGCTCGGTCTCGCGATCGGCAACGCGAACGAGGTCCGGGAGTCGGTCGAGGTGCTGGCCGGTGGCGGTCCAGCCGACGTCGTCGAGCTCACCCTCGCGCTGGCGAAGGAGATGCTGGCGCTCGCCGGCCAGCCTGACGCCGACGTGGAGGCTGCGCTGAGCGACGGACGCGCGATGGACGTCTGGAAGCGGATGATCCGGGCGCAGGACGGCGACCCGGACGCTGCGCTCCCGGTCGCGAAGGAGACCCACACGGTCACCGCGTCGCGTGACGGTGTGCTCGCGACGCAGGAGGCGCTGCCCTTCGGCATCGCAGCGTGGCGCCTCGGCGCCGGCCGCGCCCGTCAGCAGGACCCGGTCATCCACGCAGCAGGCATCGACCTGCACGCGAAGCCCGGAGATCGAGTGACGGTCGGTCAGCCGCTGTTCACCCTGTCCGCCGACGACGAAGCCCGCTTCCCACGCGCCCTCGAGGCTCTGGAGGGCGCCTACTCGATCGCCGACGAGGCACCGGCCCGAGGCCCGCTCATCCGAGCCCGCATCGAGGCCTGAGTCCGCCCGTCGCCCCGTGTGGCCGTCCAGTCGCGCTCTGGACCGACACACGGGGCGAACGAGCGGGTCTGAGCCATGTCGCGAGGTGTGCGTGAGCGGTACAGTGAAGCTCGTGACCTCTGCAGACGAATCCCCCCTGTCCGGCATCGACTTCCGCGCACTGCCGAAGATCTCGCTCCACGACCACCTCGACGGTGGCGTGCGACCCGCGACGATCATCGAACTGGCCGAACCGCTCGGTGTCGAGGTCCCCGTCACCGACCCGGACGGACTCGCCGACTGGTTCTACGCGCAGTGCAACGCGGGGTCGCTCGTCGAATACCTGAAGACCTTCGACCTCACGATCGCCGTCATGCAGACCCACGAAGGACTCGTCCGGGTCGCTCGCGAGTTCGTTCAGGATCTTGCGGCCGACGGCGTCATCTACGGGGAGGTCCGGTGGGCGCCGGAACAGCACCTCACCCGCGGCCTGAGCCTCGACGCCGTCGTCGAGGCGGTGCAGGAGGGCATCGAACTCGGCATCCAGGACGCCTCGCACACGGGCTACGACATCCAGATCGGGCAGCTCGTGACCGCCATGCGTCATGCCGACCGGGGTCTCGAGATCGCCGAGCTCGCCGTTCGTCACCGCGAGAACGGGGTCGTCGGCTTCGACATCGCCGGCGCAGAGGCCGGCTTCCCGGCCAGCAAGCACCGCCTGGCCTTCGACTACCTCGCCGCTGAGCTCTTCCCCGTCACCGCGCACGCCGGTGAGGCCGATGGCATCGAATCCATCCGTGGGGCCCTGCTCGACGGCCGGGCACTGCGTCTCGGCCACGGTGTGCGCATCGCCGAGGACATCTTCATCGAGCGCGACGACGCCGAGTCGCTGTACGCCACGCTCGGTCCGGTCGCCGAATGGGTCCGCGACCGCAAGATCCCGCTCGAACTCAGCCCGCAGTCGAACCTGCAGACCGGTGCGATCGCCGCGTGGGGCACGGAGCTCGAGGACCACCCCTTCGACCTGCTGTACCAGCTGGACTTCGCGGTCACCGTGAACGTCGACAACCGGACGATGAGCGACACGAGCCTCACGAAGGAGCTGACCCTCCTCACCGAGGCCTTCGACTACGACCTCACCGACCTCGAGACCTTCCAGTTGAACGCCGCAGCCGCGTCGTTCCAGCCGCTGGAGATCCGCGAGGCGCTCGCCGACCGCATCACCGAGGCCTTCGATGAGGCACTCGGCGACGACGAGGACTGATCGCCGACCGGCGTGTGGTCGTGCGGGCCGAGGCCTGCACCACACACGCGCGGCGGGCGCTCAGCCTCGGGACGATACGCTTGATCCGGCCCACACCGGTCGTCAACCCCTCTGATTGAAGCGATGCCACTCCCAGAACTGTCCGCAGCCCGCGTCGGCCTTCGAGCTGAAGCGGCCGATTGGCGCGAAGCGATCCGCGCCGTCGGCACCCTCCTCACCGAGACCGGGGCGACCGAGGAGGGGTACACGCAGCGCATGATCGACGTGGTCGACGAGTTCGGAGCGTACGTCGTCATCGCACCAGGACTCGCTCTCGCGCACGCCAGGCCCGGCACGGACGTCCACCAGGACGCCCTCGCGGTCGTGACGCTTGCAGCGCCGGTGCGTTTCGGCCACCCGCACAACGACCCTGTGAGCATCGTGCTCGGCCTCGCCGTGACGACGTCGGAGTCGCACGTCGGCTGGGTGGCGGAGATCGCGAACGTCTTCAACGAGGAATCTGCGATCCCGCGACTCGCGGCCGCCACCAGCGTCGACGAGGTCCGGGCCGTGTTCGGCCTCACTGAGAACGAGGAGCCTGCATGAAGATCGTCGCCATCTGCGGCGCCGGCGTCGGTTCGTCCGCGATCCTCAAGCTGAACGCCGAGCGGGCGCTCGAACGACTCGACCTCGAGGCAGACGTGGTCGCGGGCGACATCGAGAGTCTGTCGACGACGGCCTCCGATGCCCAGGTGATCCTGACCTCGCCGGAGCTCGTGGACCGCATCGGGAAGACGTTCGCAGACATCGTCGTGATCGACAACTACTTCGACCTCACGGAGCTCACCGAGAAGCTCGAACGCGCCATCGGCTGACGCCGTTCGACGACCTCGGGGACCACGTCCGACCCTGTCATTCCCTCGGCCCGCCGAAGGGCGCCCGGCCGGACGCCCTTCGACCTGTCAGGACACGAGGGCCGTGAGTTCCTCCCGGAGAGCGGCGAGTCGCGCAGCGACTGTCGCGGCCCGCGCAGCGGCGTCGCCTTCGGACGACTGGACGTCGACGTACACCTTGAGCTTCGGCTCGGTCCCGCTCGGTCGGATCATGACGCGGGTGCCGTCGTCGAGCCAGAGGCGCAGGACGTCGCTCGGTGGGAGCGCCTCGAAGCCGTCGATCAGGTCGTCGATCCGGGTCACGGCCGCACCGGCCACCGTCGTCGGCGGCAGCTCACGGAGGCGTGCCATGACCGCACCGATCCGGCTCAGTTCCTCGTACCGGATCGAGATCTGGTCGCTGCCGAAGGATCCGAAGGTCTCCGCGAAGCGGTCGAGGAGCCCCGCGACGTCCTCACCCGCCTGCGCTGCGGCGGTCGCGAGGCCGAGGAACGCGACCGCGGCGGAGATGCCGTCCTTGTCACGGACCGTCCCGGGGTTCACCAGGTAGCCGAGGGCCTCCTCGAACCCGAAGACCATACCCGGCGCACGGGAGATCCACTTGAACCCGGTGAGCGTCTCCTGGAAACCGAGCCGGTGCGCCTCGGCGACCGTGCGGAGCGCCGGTGACGAGACGATCGAACAGGCGAGCACGCCCTCGGGCGCTGCGTCTCCCACAGCATCGGCTGAGGCCGCCTGGGCTGCGCGCCAGCCGAGGAGGAGTCCCACCTCGTTGCCGGTCAGTCGCCGGTATCCGGACGCCTCGGTGGAATCGGGGATAGCGATCGCGAGTCGGTCGGCGTCCGGGTCGTTGGCGATGATGATGTCCGCACCCGTCGTCCGCGCCGTGGCGAAGGCGAGGTCCAGCGCGCCGGGTTCCTCGGGGTTCGGGAAACTGACGGTCCGGAAGGTCGGGTCGGGTTCGATCTGCTCGGTGACGAGCTCCGGCGCCGGGTATCCGGCTGACTGCAGCACACGCTGCGTCGTCTCCCACCCGACGCCGTGCATCGCCGTGTAGACGACGCGCAGCTGGTCCCCAGCGGGGGCCGGCGCGACGGCGGCCGTGGCTGCGACGTACGCGTCGACGACGTCCTCACCGGCGACCTCGAAGGCGGTGCTGCGCGGCAGTTCCGGGGCGAGCGCGGAGACGGCGATCCGCTCGATGTGCGCAGCGATGGCGGCGTCGGCCGGTGAGACGATCTGGGAGCCGTGGTGCTCGCCGCCCAGGTACACCTTGTAGCCGTTGTCTGCTGGCGGATTGTGGCTCGCCGTGACCATGACCCCGGCGCTCGCGTCGAAGTACCGGACGGCGAACGCGAGGACCGGCGTGGGGAGGAGACGCGGCAACAGGATGGCGCGCACACCCGCACCGGCCATGAGTTCCGCGGTGTCCGTGGCGAACACGGCCGAGTTCTTCCGGCCGTCGTAGCCGATGACGACACTGGGGACGACGCCCGGTGCGGCCTGTTCGCGCAGGTACGCGGCGAGGCCGGCCGCGGCCTGCGACACGAGCACCCGGTTCATCCGGTTCGAGCCGGCCTCGATCCGGCCACGCAGGCCAGCGGTGCCGAACTGGAGACGCGTGTCGAAGCGGTCGTGCAGTTCGGCCGTCGCCACGGCGTCGCCCGCGTCGGCACGCGCGACGAGCGCTGCAAGCTCAGCGCGGGTCTCGGCGTCCGGGTCCTGGGCGAGCCAGGCGGAGGCCGTGGCGAGCAGCGTCTCCTCCCCGCTCACAGTGCGGCGACGATCTGTGCGAGGAGTTTGCTGATCACCGGCTCGGCGGCCTGGCCGGCCTCGATGACCTCGGCGTGGCTGAGCGGGGTCTTCTGGATGCCGGCGGCGAGGTTCGTGATGAGGGACATGCCGAGCACCTCCATGCCGGCCTGACGGGCGGCGATCGCCTCGAGGGCCGTGGACATGCCGACGATGTGTCCGCCGATGGCTTTCGCCATCTGCACCTCGGCGGGCGTCTCATAGTGCGGGCCGCGGAACTGCGTGTAGACGCCTTCGTCGAGCTCGGGGGCTACCTCGTGCGCGAGGTCGCGGAGCCGCTTCGCGTAGAGGTCGGTCAGGTCGATGAAGGTGGCGCCCTCGAGCGGCGAGTCGGCCGTGAGGTTGATGTGGTCGCTGATGAGGACGGGGGTGCCGGGGGTCCAGTGGTCCTTGATGCCCCCGGCGCCGTTGGTCAGCACCATCACGCTCGCGCCGGCGGCTGCCGCGGTGCGGACGCTGTGCACGACGCGGCGCACCCCGTGGTTCTCGTAGTAGTGCGTGCGGGCGCCGATGACGAGGGCGCGCTTGCCGCTCGGAAGGAGCACGGAGCGCAGCGTGCCGACGTGGCCTTCGAGTGCGGGCTTCGAGAAGCCGACGATCTCCGACGCGGGGATCGTGGCGGTCGTCTCTCCGATGAGGTCGGCCGCCTTGCCCCAGCCGCTGCCGAGCGTGAGCGCGATGTCGTGTCGGTCGACACCGGTCTTCTCGGCGATCTGGCCGGCGGCTTCGCGGGCGATCTCGAAGGGGTCGATGTCGGGCAGATCGAGTGGGTTCGCAGAGGTTTCGGACATGTTCTCACTCTAGACATCGGCGAGCGGGCTCCCCAACCGGGTGAACCCGCTCATCCGCGCAGGACGACGGTGGGGCAGACGCCTCCTGAGTTTGGTTCCGCCCCTGATCCCGCGCGAGAATGGACACATGGCCAACGAGTTCGAACGCAAGCAGCGAGTCGCGATCATCGGAGGCGGTCCAGGTGGATACGAAGCGGCGCTCGCCGGAGCTCAGCTCGGTGCGGACGTGACGCTCGTCGAGCGCTCCGGTGTGGGTGGCGCTGCCGTCATCACCGACGTCGTCCCCTCGAAGAGCCTCATCGCGACGGCCGACGCCGTCGGAGCCATCGGAGAGGCAGCGGACCTCGGCGTCCAGTTCTTCGTCCGCTCGGAAGCGACCGGCAAGCCGAGTCGTCCCGAGGTCGCCGTGAACCTGGCAGCGGTCAACAAGCGTCTCCTCGGCCTCGCCCGCCAGCAGTCGGAGGACATGCGCGCCGGGCTCATCCGTGCCGGTGTCCGGATCATCAACGGTCAGGGGCGTCTGGACGGCCCGAACGAGGTCGTCGTTTCCACCGACCTCACCGGAGGCACCGACTTCGACCGCATCGAGGCCGACACCATCGTCGTCTCCGTCGGCGCGAGTCCCCGTCAGCTCCCGTCCGCGTTGCCGGACGGCGAGCGGATCCTCACCTGGACCCAGCTCTACAACCTCACCTCGGTGCCGGAGCACCTCATCGTCGTCGGCTCGGGCGTGACCGGCGCCGAGTTCGCGTCGGCGTACACCGCGCTCGGCTCGAAGGTCACCCTCATCTCCAGCCGCGACCAGGTCCTGCCCGGCGAGGACGCTGACGCGGCCGCCGTCATCGAGAACGTCTTCAAGCGCAACGGCATGACCGTGCTGTCGACGTCGCGAGCCGACTCGGTGACGCGCACGGAGCACGGCGTCGTCGCGACGCTGTCGGACGGACGGACGGTCGAAGGCTCGCACTGCCTCATGGCGGTCGGGTCCATCCCGAACACCGCGGGCATCGGGCTCGAGGAAGCCGGCGTGCAGCTGACCGACTCCGGCCACATCCGCGTGAACCGTGTGGCTCGGACGAGCGTCCCCAACATCTACGCTGCGGGCGACTGCACGACCTTCATGCCGCTCGCCTCCGTGGCATCGATGCAGGGGCGCACCTCGATGCTGCACGCGATGGGTGACGCGGTGAACCCCACGGAGATCCGGAACGTCGCGGCGAACATCTTCACCCAGCCGGAGATCGCCACCGTCGGCTGGACCCAGAAGCAGATCGAGGACGGCATCGCGCAGGGCGAGATCTACAAGCTGCCGCTCGCGCAGAACCCGCGCGCGAAGATGATGGGTATCAAGGACGGCTTCGTGAAACTCTTCGCCCGGACCGGCAGCGGTACGGTCATCGGCGGGGTCATCGTCGCGCCGAAGGCCAGCGAGCTGATCTTCCCGCTCGCTCTGGCCGTGGAGCAGCGCTTGAACGTCGACCAGGTCGCGCGGGCCTTCACCGTCTATCCCTCGCTCACCGGTTCGATCACCGACGCTGCGCGAGCAATGCACATCGTCCAGTAACGGATACTGATCAGAATTCAGGGAACATCTCGCCCAGAGGTCTGACACGCCGCGCGTTCGAGCGAGAATCGGACATTCGCGGGCTCGGAACGACGAATGCCCTGAATTGTGAACGCGCTCCACAGGGGATGGTGCGGGGCAATCTATCGCTGGGAAGCAGATTCGGGCGAGCCGGCGGAGACGCAGGCACAACGCTCGAAGCATGCTCAGGATCGTGCATGTCATCGAACGGCTCGGCGGAATCGCGACGCGACGTCAGTTGTTGATCGCTGGGTTCACCGGTCGCGACCTGACAGCGTCCGTGCGAGGTGGTGCCATCACGCGGGTTCGGCAGGGCTACTACGCCGTTCCGAGCACTCCTCGGTGGTCCATCGTCGCGGTGCGCGTCGGAGGCGCCGTCGGGTGCCTCACCGCTGCACGGACATACGGGTTCTGGGACGGCATGGATTCGCGCGTGCACGTGTCGGTGCCACATCTCGCGAGCAGGTTGCGTACACGAAAGTCCGCGTTGGGATTCCGAGAGGCGCTCGAGGCCGACGTGTTCCCGGATCCGGTCGTGCTCCACTGGACGGGGGTCCCGCGGCCCGCGGTCGCGGGGCCAGAGACCTGGCGTGTGAGTGCAGCTGAGGCGCTGCGCCAGGTCATGCACTGCGCAGACGAGGAGCACGCGATCGCCTGCTGGGAGACCGCGTTGTCGTCCGGCATGGTGTCGTCTCCGGCCCTCGCACGGATCGCCGCCATGCTGCCTGCGCACCTGCAGTCTCGAGCTGGGACGGTTCGCCCGGGCGCCGAATCCGGCCCGGAGTCGCTCGTCGGCCAGCGCCTCGTCCGGGCTGGCATCGCGGTCCGCCGGCAGGTGGCGTTCGCCGGCGTCGGACGCGTCGACCTTCTCGTCGGTGAGCGCGTCGTCATCGAGGTCGACGGATTCGCCTATCACTCGGATCCCGCTCGATTTGAAGCCGATCGCCGACGGGATGCGCTGCTGACCGCGAGCGGTCACGTGGTGATCAGGCTCTCGTTCCGACAGGTCATGTTCGACTGGCCGTTTTGCGAGCGTGTCATCCGACAAACGCTCGATATGCACTGAGCTGCGTGCTGCTCAGAATTCAGGGAATGCTGACGTTCTATCGGCACGATGTCCGAAAATCGCTAGAAAGACGGTGCTGGGAACGTGCGCCGCCGCAGCTTCCCTGAATTCTGGACAGGTCACTGAGGGCGGGTTGCCAGGACGATGCGTGCCACCGCCACCCGGGAGCGCACGCCCCAGGCGTCGAAGATGGCACTGAGGTGCTTCTCGACCGTCTTCCGGGAGATGCCGAGAGTCGCTGCGATCTCGTCGTTGGACAGCCCGTCGGCCACGAGCTCGGCGATGTCGTGTTGTCTGGGCGTGAGTTTCGCCGTCGGGATGGGGCCGGTGGCCCGCGGCAGGGTCGCCGGGAGCTTCGACGGCAGCTGGCGTCGCGACACGATGCCGAAGGCGGCGAGCACCCGAGTGAGGTGGGCATCGACCGTGCGCGATGACAACTGGAGGATCGCGGCGACCTGCGCCGTCGAATTGCCCTCAGCCGACAGCAGCGCGACCTCCCGTTCGCGAGGCGACAGGGCGTCCCAACCGGAGCCTGGCGTCGGCGGCAGACGACGACCGATGGCCTTCAGCTCCCGCGCGGCAGACCTGGTCGCCGCCGTGTGCCCGTCACGTCCGGCCTGATCGGCCAGTGCCGCCAGCTCACGGACAGCCTGCCCACGATCTGACATCGCGATGAGCGCCCGGGTGGCGAGGATCTCGGCGATCCCGGCCTCGAGCATGCGACCATCGGCGAGCGCCCGTTCGTTCGCGGTCCGGGCCGCCGTCAGCGAGGCTGCAGCGTCGCCACGGAGGAGTTCGAGTTTGCACCGCATGCGCAGGATCGTGGGGCCGGGGACACGGCGGTCGACGTCGGCGTCGATGAAGCCGATGAGACGCTCGATCTCCACGATGTCCCCGTCGAGCGCAGCGCTCGCGACGAGGAGTTCGATCGCGAGTGCACGATCCTGCACGCTCAGCCCACTGAAGTCGTCGCCTGCGGCGCTTCGAGCGAGGGCAGCCGCCCCGTGGTCGTCCGCAAGGGCTGCGAGGCCGAATCCGACGAGCAGGTAGCAGGCCGTCTCGAAGGCGCCGGTCGGATTCGGAACGGCCTTCCGCACCTTGCGGGCGAGTGCGCGCGTCGCGCCCTGCTCGGCACGGTTCCCGGCGACGAGGCAGCGGACAGCCTCGGCATACAGCGCCGTCGGACCGGTCGAGGCCCGCTCGAACATGGCGACGGCGACCACCTCGGCTTCGGACAGGCGGCCCTCCTGCACCAGGAGTCGTGCGATCACGCCGTCGACGAGGTTGCGGAACAGGCGGTCGGGTGCAGTGGCGAGCGCCGATGCGAACCGGTCGGCGAAGCTCCTGGCGAGCGCGACGAGGGCGTTGACGACGGCGCCCTCGATGAGGAGGTACCCGACCAGCCATGCGATGCCCGGGTCGATCGCCGGTTCGTCGGCGAGGATCGTCGCCGCTTCCTGCAGGCACCCGTCGAGGTCGGAGCTGGAGGCCCGATCGGAACCGAGGGCGAGTCCGGCTGCCCCGAGGACGAGGAGTCGCGTGGTCGGGTCGGCGTCGATGGAACGGGCGACCGCATCGCTCGCGTCGCCGCGGGAGAGCGCGAAGTCCGCGCGGGTGTATCGCACGTAGGAGCGGAGCGCGAGGAGCGACGGATCGGTCGTGACGCCCGGTGCGGCCTCGAGGACCGCCAGGGCACCCTCGGTGTCGAAGCTTGCGACGCAGTCCAACGCGTCCTCGATGGTGTGTCGGGTGTGCACGTGCTCAGCGTACCTCCGCACCGTGCAGCGGTGCCGCTCGGTGGACGCAGCCGGAACGCGCATCGCCCCCTCGGCGACACGGCCAGGGGGCGACACGGGTGGCGCAGGGGCTGGTCAGCTGATGGTGAGCAGCTGGTGGCCGGAGGAAACCGTCGCGCCCACGGTGGCATCGATGGACCCCACCGTGCCGTCCTTGTGAGCGGTGATCGGCTGCTCCATCTTCATGGCTTCGAGCACGACGACGAGGTCGCCCTTGACGACCTGCTCGCCCTCGGCGACGGCAAGCTTCACGATCGTCGCCTGCATGGGGGCGGTGACGGAGTCGCCAGTCGCACCGGAGACGACGGCGGAACCGCCGCGACGGTGCGGTGCCGGTGCGGCTGCAGGGGCGCCGACGCCGAACCCGATCTGTCCGCCCGGAAGACTGACCTCGAGGCGCTTGCCGCCGACCTCGACGACGACGGTCGAGCGGGCGGCCGGTGCCTGCTGGGCCTCGATGGATCCGTCCCACGCCGGGATGTCGTTGACGAACTCCGTCTCGATCCACCGTGTGTAGATGCCGAACGTGCCGTCCTCGGCTGTGAACGCGGGGTCGCGGACGATCTTGCGGTGGAAGGGGATGACCGTGGGGAGGCCCGCGACATCGAACTCGTCGAGTGCGCGTCGGCTGCGCTCGAGCGCCTCCTCGCGGGTGCGGCCGGTGACGATGAGCTTGCCGAGGAGGGAGTCGAACGCGCCGGAGATGGTGTCTCCAGCGGTCACACCGGAGTCGAGACGGACGCCAGGCCCACCGAATGTCTTGAAGACGTGGATGGGGCCGGGCTGGGGGAGGAAACCACGACCCGGATCCTCGCCGTTGATGCGGAACTCGAAGGAGTGGCCGGTGGGCTTCGGGTCGTCGTAATCGAGGACGCCGCCCTCGGCGAGCCGGAACTGCTCGCGGACGAGGTCGATGCCCGTGATCTCCTCGGAGACGGGGTGCTCGACCTGCAGACGCGTGTTCACCTCGAGGAAGGAGACCGTGCCGTCCTTGCCGATGAGGAATTCGCAGGTGCCGGCGCCGAGGTAGCCGACCTCCTTCAGGATGGCCTTCGACGCCCGGTAGAGCTCGGTGTTCTGCTCGTCGGTGAGGAACGGAGCAGGTGCCTCTTCGACGAGCTTCTGGTGACGACGCTGGAGCGAGCAGTCGCGGGTGGAGACGACGACGACGTTCCCGTGGGCGTCGGCGAGGCACTGCGTCTCGACGTGGCGCGGCTGGTCGAGGTACTTCTCGACGAAGCACTCGCCGCGACCGAACGCCGCGATCGCCTCTCGGGTGGCCGATTCGAAGAGCTCTGCGACCTCTCCGCGTTCGCGGGCGACCTTGAGACCGCGTCCGCCGCCGCCGAACGCCGCCTTGATGGCGACGGGCAGCCCGTGGATGTCGACGAAGTCGAGGACCTCGTCGGCTCCGGAGACCGGGTTCAGCGTGCCGGGCGCGAGGGGAGCGCCGACCTTCTCGGCGACGTGGCGAGCCGACACCTTGTCTCCGAGGCGCTCGATGGCTTCGGGGGAGGGGCCGATCCAGATGAGCCCGGCGCCTGCGACGGCGCGGGCGAAGTCGGCGTTCTCGGCGAGGAAGCCGTATCCGGGGTGGACGGCGTCCGCGCCCGAGCGGCGCGCGATGGACAGCAGCTTGTCGATGACGAGGTACGTCTCAGCGCTCGTGGTGCCGTCCAATGCGTACGCCTCGTCGGCGAGGCGGGCATGCATGGCGTCGCGATCCTGGTCCGCGTAGACGGCGACGGAGGCGATCCCGCTGTCTCGTGCGGCGCGGATGACGCGGACGGCGATCTCGCCACGGTTGGCGATGAGGACCTTGGTTATACGTGGCACAGTCGAAGAGCCTACCTGCAGCGGGCAAGCTCCCTTTGGTTCACACCCACAAAAAAGCCGGATGAACGACGTGCGAGCTCTACAACTGCCGCGGAATCACAGGGCACCAGGGCGGTTGCGCAGCTCGTGCCAGTCGTGGCCCAGGGTGCGGACCAGGCGGCGCAGCGTCGGGAGGGAGAGTCCGACGACCGTGGACGGATCGCCGACGATGCGCGTGATGAACGCGGCGCCGAGGCTGTCGATCGTGAACGCACCGGCGACGAAGAGCGGCTCCCCGGACGCGACGTAGGCGTCGATCTCATCGTCCTCGAGATCGTCGGCGAAGGACACCTCCGCGGTGGCGACGGCGCCGATGCCCACCGGGGTCGGGCCGGTGCAGTCGATGAGCCAGTGGCCGGAGCAGAGCGTGCCGGTGCGGCCTCGTTGGGCGTGCCAGCGCGCGCGGGCCCGCTCGGCGGTGTGCGGCTTGCCGTGGACCACGCCGTCCAGCACGAAGACCGAGTCGCCGCCGAGGATGAGGTCCACCGTCTCACCGCGCTCGTGCACGACTGCCAGCGAGGCCTCCGCCTTCGCCCGAGCCAGCAGGGCGACGACCTCCTCGGGAGACAGCGGTGCTCCAGCGGAGGCGGCAGCGTCGGCGACCACCTGGTCCTCGTCGACCGACGACGGGACGATGACCGGCTCGATGCCGCTGGAGCGCAGCAGGGCGAGCCTGGCGGGGGAGGTGGAGGCGAGGGTGAGGCGCACGGCCGCTCCTTCCGGGACGGACGGTGCACTCCCAGTCGCCGCCCGTGTGACATGCTCGACGCATGAGCACGACGACGACACGCACCGTGGAACTGGACATCACCAACGTAGCCCACGGGGGTGTCTTCGTCGCGAGACTCGAAGGCCGGGTGGTGTTCGTCCCCGACACCCTCCCCGGGGAGCGGGTCCGCGCGCGCATCGTCGACGAGAACGAGAAGCGGTTCTGGCGGGCGGAGGCGGTCGAGGTCCTCACCGCCTCCGAGCACCGCCAGCCGCACGTCTGGGCTGAGGCCGGCATCGACCGCTCCCCGGAGGAGCGGGCGGGCGGCGCCGAGTTCGGACACATCGATCTCGCTCACCAGCGTGCGCTGAAGCACCAGGTGCTCGCCGAGGGCCTCGAGCGGTTCGCCGGCGTCTCACCCGAGTTCACGGTCGCACCGGTCGAGGGGGAGACGGCAGACGGCACCCGCTGGCGCACGCGCGTCTCGTTGCACATCGACCAGCACGGCAACGTCGGCCCCTACGCCGCGCGGTCCCACAACGTCGTCCCCGTCACCGACCTCCCGCTCGCCACCGAGGAGGTCGCCGCCGCCGCGCAGCTCGGCGAGCTGCCCTACCAGGCGACCGCGATCGACATCGTCCAGCCCTCGTCCGGCGGTGTCCGCGTCCTGGCGCGCACCGACGAGGCCGGCGGAGGAGACCGTCGTCGTGGTGGACGTCGTCGCGGCGGACCGAAGCCGGTGCGACCGGCTGCCGACCCCATCCGCGAGATGGTCGGTGGTCGCGAGTTCATCGTCGACGCGAACGGCTTCTGGCAGGTGCACCGTCAGGCGGCGACCACCCTCCAGCAGGCCGTCTCCCGCGCCATCGACGACGCGCTCTTCGACCCCCGCGCAGCGAACCTCGACCTCTACGGAGGCGTCGGCCTCCTCGCGGCCGGCATCGGCGACCAGTTCGGCCCCACGACGCGCATCACGACCGTGGAGAGCGACGAGCGCGCCACCGAGTACGCGGGTGAGAACCTGGCCGAGTGGGTCGGCGCGCAGGCGGTGACCGCGAAGGTCGACGCATTCCTCCGCGCGGAGATCGCCTCGGGCAGCCGGGTCGAGCGTTCGCGCTACGCCGCGGCCACCGTGGTCCTCGACCCGCCGCGTTCGGGCGCAGGCGCCGAGGTCGTCGCCATGCTCGGTGAACTGCGACCCGCATCCATCGTCTACGTCGCATGCGACCCGATCGCGCTCTCCCGCGACGTCGCCCTCCTCTCCGAGCAGGGCTACGAGCTCGACAACCTCGCGGCGTACGACCTGTTCCCGAACACGCACCACCTCGAGGCCGTGGCCGCGTTCACCCGTTCCGCCTGATCGGCGTTGCCCCCTGAGCGGGTGCATCGCGACTCGCGACCTGAGCGTCGCACGGGGCGGTGCCCGCTATGGCTACGATGGTGCCGTGGTGACCGTCGCAATCATTGATGATCACGAGTCCGTCAGGCTCGGGATCGAAGCGGTGTGCGCGCACGCCGGGTATCAGGTCGTGGCCAGCGCCCCGACCGCCGTCGAATGCATCGCCGCGTTGAACGGGGTGGTGCCCGACGTCGTCGTGCTCGACCTGTCGCTCTCCGACGGCAGCACGCCGACCTCGAACATCCACGCGGTGCAGGCGGTGGGTGCGCACGTCCTCATCCACTCCATCGCCGACCGGGTGGCGCTCGTGCGCGAGGCCCTCGCGGCCGGTGCCTCCGGCGTCATCCCGAAGTCGTCGCCGACCGACACGGTCATCGCGGCCATCGGGACCGTCGCCCGCGGCGAGGCGCTCAACAACATCGAGTGGGCGAGCGCGATCGACGCCGACAGCGACTTCGCCCGAGCGCAGCTGGGCCGTCGCGAGCGCGACGTCCTGCACCTGTACGCCTCCGGACTCCCGCTGAAGACCGTCGCCATGCAGCTCGGCATCGCGTACTCGACGGCACGCGAACACATCGACCGCATCCGCGTGAAGTACGTGGAGGTCGGCCGTCCGGCTCCGACGAAGGTCGACCTGCTCCGCCGAGCGGTCGAGGACGGGATCCTCCCCGGCCTCGATCAAGGCGGGACGGATGTCTCCTAGCTTCCGGGCTCCGACGAGGCATCCGGCGATCGAATCGAACGTCAAGGATGCCCAGGTCCAGCGCCGGATGCTGAACACCGCGAACTTCGAGCGCCTGCTCGGCCGGTCGGTCGCGATCATCGGGCTGGTGTTCGGCTTGCAGACCGCGTTCACCACCTTCGGTCAGGGGATCCAGATCGATGGATGGTTCGGGTTCGTCTTCGTCGGAGTGGTGTTCGGCACGATGTTCGCGGCGATCATCTGCTGCTTCTTCCTCTGGCACCACCGGCTCGCGTCCGGCGTCTTCGCGACGGTGTTCTTCGTCGCGCTGCTCATCTGGCCGTCCGTGAACGCACCGGCACCGGCCGACATCAACCAGGAACCGTGGATCTGGTACCTCTGCACGATCGCCGTGGCGTTCGCGTGCGTGCCGCTGCAGTTGCGCGGCGCGATCCTCTACCTCCTCGTCACGTCGCTCATGTACGGCGTGAACCGCATCATCGATGCCGACTTCGTCCGTGAGTCGTGGGAGATCGGCGCACTCGACGCCTCGTACGCCACGATCATCGGAGGGCTCATCGTCGTCCTCGTCGGTCTGTTCCGCGTGCTCGCAGGCCGGGTCGACACCGCCCGAGCGGCTGCCCTCGCCACCTATGACGCCGCGGTCAAGCAGCACGCGACGGAGGTCGAGCGGGTCGAGGTCGACTCGATCGTGCACGACAGCGTGCTCGCGTCACTCCTCGCCGCAGACCGCGCCCTCACCCCGAAATCCGAGGCGCTGGCGGTGATGATGGCGCGCGTCGCGATCGAGCAGCTCGAGGGCGTCGGTGCACCGATGACGAACGAAGACGACGTGACGGGTCTCGCGGAGCTCATCGAACGACTCCGTGTGGCCGCCGCCATGATCGGGGAGCCCTTCGAGGTCAGCGTGGAGGGTGCCTCGGGACGTGTGCTCCCCGTGAACGTCGCGAACGCCGTCTACTGGGCGACGGTGCAGGCGATGGTGAACAGCGTCGAGCACGCAGGAACCGACGCGACGAGAGGTCTGTCGATCGAGGGCACCGTCTCCGGTGGCGTGTGCGTCATCGTGCGTGACGACGGCGTCGGCTTCGACCCCGCGCAGGTGGCGGAGGAGCGACTCGGTCTGAAGGTCTCCATCATCGAACGCGTCGCCGGCGTCGGCGGTCGTACGACCGTCATCGCCCGGCCGGGAGAGGGCACGGTCATCCGCATCGACTGGTCGCCCGAGGTGGCAGCGTGACCCCGGCCCCGCGGTATGCGCTCGTCATCCTGGCGGCCCTGTTCTCCGCGTACCACCTCCTCCGCGCCGCACTCACGCTCGAGATGCCGAGAGAGGCGCTTCCCGTCATCATCGCAATGGTCGTGTACGCGACCGCGAGCGTCCTGAGTCTGTGGCCGAGCGGCAGCACGCGCATGCCGCCCTGGCTCGCGAGCCTCAACCTCGCGACGGCGATCATCGTCCCGCTGCTCGTCACGAGCCAGCTCGACCCGACGAGGAACAACGGCTACGCCACCTGGCACGTCGCCTCGGTCGGCACGCTGATGACCATCACCGTCGTGCGGCAGCGCGAGCTCGTCGCCTACCTCGGCATCATCTTCCTCACGGTCCAGTCGATCGTGTGGGCCGGCCCCGGCCTCGCCCTCGGCATGGGCGTCACCGGCAGCCTCATCTGGGTGGCGCTCGCGAGTGTGCTCACACGCTCGATCGCCGGAGCCCAGCATGACGCGGAGCGACTCACCCAGGCCGAACACGCGACGTCCGACTGGCAGGCCGCGCAGTATGCGCACGTGCACGAGCGGCGACGACGGCTCAGTCAGACCGGCCGTCTCGCCACGCCCATGCTCCGCACGATCATCGCGAACGAGGGGAGGCTCTCGGTCGCCGACCGCACCGAGTGTCGCACGCTCGAGGCGAGCCTGCGCGACGAGATCCGCGGGCGTCACCTGCTGAGCGACGCGGTGCGGGAGGAGGTGCTGGCTGCACGACGGCGCGGTGCCATCGTGAACATGCTCGACGAGGGTGGGCTCGACGAACTCGACCCAGGGGTGCTGGCGTCCATCCATGAACAGATCGCCCATGCGTTGGAGCTGTCGCAGGCGACCCGCTTGATCGTCAGGAGCGTGCCGGATGACGAGCGCATCGCCGCGACCGTGGTCGGACTCCGGAGGGTGCACCGTGAGCCCGGGGTGCCTCTCGGCCCCGAGGACGACGACGAGGAGCTCGACGTGTGGCTCGAGATCCCGCGCGACGGGTCACTCGCCGGTAGTGTGCCCGCGGTGGCAGAGCAGGACGACTGAGGGCGGTTCGCGCACGATGGGGCACGACTGATCGCCCCGGCGTGACGCGACAATCGGGCCTGAACCGGAAGAAGGGCCAGCACCCGATGCTGGCCCTTCTTTCGCTGTTCTGAGAACAGTGGCGTTCGTGGGTCAGAGCGATAACCCGAATATCGCTCTGACCCGCCCCCGAACTTCCGCCCGCTTACCCTAGATGGAGCAGAAGCTGGTGAAGTGGTCTCGATGAGACACAACTCTCAGGAATGATGATCCCCCATTAGGGCTACCCCCGACAGTCGGCACTATGGAGGACACGAATGGGGGACATCGGTCGGCGATCCGAGGGGCAACGGAGGGGCACAGGGCTGATTCAGCCCGAGAAACCGCGCCAGTGGCCGGGGCCGGTGGAGATGCCGGTGCGGAGGTTCCGCCGGGTGCGCTCCCACGCGGACGGGATCAGGGGTGTCGGGACACTGTCCGCGATGCGAGCCGCCTGCTCGGCCACCGCGACGCTCAGGACCGCCGTCAGGGCGGCGATCTCCTCGTCCGTGGGGTTGCCGCGCACGATGCGCAGTTCGATCGCCGACGGCTCGGCGATCGGTGGCTCGGCGGCGGTGCTCACAGTGGGATGTTCCCGTGCTTCTTGGCGGGCAGGCTCGCCCGCTTCGTGCGCAGCGCGCGCAGGGCCTTGATGACCGAGACGCGAGTGGCCGCCGGCTCGATGACGCCGTCCAACTCGCCGCGCTCAGCGGCGAGGAACGGGCTGGCGACGTTGTACGTGTACTCGTTGGCGAGTCGCGTGCGGACCGCTGCGACGTCCTCGCCGGCCTCCTCGGCGCGCTTGATCTCACCGCGGTAGAGGATGTTCACGGCGCCCTGGCCGCCCATCACCGCGATCTCGGCCGTCGGCCAGGCGAGGTTGATGTCGGCGCCGAGCTGCTTCGAGCCCATGACGATGTACGCGCCGCCATACGCCTTCCGCAGGATCACGGTGACGAGGGGCACGGTGGCCTCCGCATACGCGTAGAGGAGCTTCGCGCCACGACGGATGACGCCGGTCCATTCCTGGTCGGTGCCCGGCAGGTAGCCGGGGACGTCGACGAGGGTCAGGATCGGGATGCTGAAGGCGTCGCAGAATCGAACGAAGCGGCTCGCCTTCTCACCGGCCTCGATGTTCAGCGTGCCGGCCATCTGCGACGGCTGGTTGGCGATGACGCCGACCGAACGGCCTTCGACGCGCGCGAACCCGATCACGATGTTCGGCGCGAACAACGGCTGGACCTCGAGGAAGTCACCGTCGTCGACCACGTGCTCGATGACGGTCTTGACGTCGTACGGCTGATTCGGGGAGTCGGGGATGAGGGTGTTGAGACGGCGATCCTCGTCCGTGGTCTCCAGTTCGACCTCGACGTCGAAGACGGTCGGCTCGGAGAGGTTGTTGTCGGGCAGGAAGCCGACGAGGGTCCTGGCGTAGTCGAGGGCGTCGGGTTCGTCGCTCGCGAGGTAGTGCGCGACACCCGAGCGGGTGTTGTGCGTGTAGCCGCCGCCGAGCTCCTCCATGCCGACGTCCTCGCCGGTGACGGTCTTGATGACGTCCGGGCCCGTGACGAACATCTGGCTGGTCTTGTCGACCATGATGACGAAGTCGGTGAGGGCCGGGGAGTAGACGGCGCCACCGGCGGCCGGGCCCATGATGATGGAGATCTGCGGGATGACGCCGGAGGCCTGGGTGTTGCGACGGAAGATCTCGCCGTACTTGCCGAGTGCGACGACACCCTCCTGGATGCGCGCTCCGCCCGAGTCGAGCATGCCGATGATGGGCACGCCGGTCTTCAGTGCGAGGTCCATGATCTTGATGATCTTGTCGCCGGCCACCTCGCCCAGCGACCCGCCGAAGATCGTGAAGTCCTGCGAGTACACGGCGACCTGGCGTCCGTGGATGGTGCCGGTGCCGGTGACGACGGCGTCGCCGTAGGGGCGAGAGCGGTCCATGCCGAACGCCGTGGTGCGGTGCCGCACGAACTCGTCGAGCTCCACGAAGCTGCCGTGGTCGAGGAGCTGCTCGATGCGCTCGCGCGCCGTGAGCTTGCCCTTCTTGTGCTGCTTCTCGATGGCGGCTTCGCCACTCGCGGTCACGGCTTCGTGGTAGCGGTTCTTCAGGTCGGCGAGCTTCCCGGCCGTCGTGTAGAGGTCAGGGCCGGAGGTGGTTTCGTCGGTCACGCTTTCACCTTACCCGGTGGCCCCCTGGCCGACCCGTTGACGATCACGCACAAGGGGCATGCTGATCTGTTGTCTGCATCGTCCAAGAGGGTGTGCGGGTGCGCACGTCGACCGGGTGCCGTCTCAGTAGGGTATGCAACATGGATCTGCCGCTCACCGCCTCCCTCGTCGCCCGCCTGGAGATCCTGCCGCACGCGGGTTCGACGAACGACGAGCTGTCGAGGCGCGCGGTCGATGACGCAGACGGCACCACCTGGCCCGATCGGTCGGTGGTCGTGACCGACGATCAGCGGAACGGCCGCGGCCGACTCGGGCGCGTCTGGACCGTCCCTGCCGGTGCGTCGCTCGCCGTGTCGATCCTGCTTCGGCCCGTGACGTCGTCGGGGCAGCCGCTCGCGCTTGCCGCTTACGGCTGGTTGCCGTTGCTGGCGGGGGCTGCGCTCTGCACCGCCCTGCGCGGGCTCGGAGTGGACGCCGGCGTGAAGTGGCCGAACGACGTCTTGATCGGCGGTCGCAAGGTCTCCGGCATCCTGTCGGAACTGCTCCCGAGCGCGGACGGCGCGATCGTCGGCACGGGGATCAACCTCCGCCAGACGGCCGAGGAACTGCCGACGGACCGGTCGACCTCGCTCGCCCTCGCCGGACTCGCCGATCCGGATGCCGACCGGATCCTGTCCGCGTACCTCCGTGCGTTCACGACGCTCTACGACGCCTATCTCGCGGCCGACGGGGACGCCGAGTCGAGCGGGCTGCGGTCGGCGGTCATCGACGCCTGTGTGACCCTCGACACCTCGGTGCGCGTCGAGCTGCCGGGCGGCGGAACCCTCACCGGTACCGCGGAGAGCATCGACGCCGACGGGCGCCTCGTGGTGCGCCCGGCCGATGGCGGCGCACCTGTTGCCGTGGCAGCCGGTGACGTCACCCATGTCCGTCCGGCCGACCGCTGACGTCGCACCTTCCCCGCGGTCGCCCCAACCGCTGCCGTCGCTCCCTTTTCCTGCGGTCGTCCGGGCCCCTGAGCCTGTCGCCGGGCGGTGTGGCAGCAGCTCGCTCCCGCCGTGGCCTGCTATGAATGGGAGCATGGCTGATCCCGGTATGACGGGGCCGGGCAGGCCGGCTCCTCCCGCGGCGGCGACCGAACGTGTGGTCGCACGCCTGCGTCCGCATGCCCGGCGGCTCGTGCTCCCCGCACTCGTGCTCATCGCGGTGAGCGGCGCGGGGGCGTACTTCTTCGGTTCGTTCGACCTGGAATGGCAGAACTGGGCCGTGCTCATCGGGGGCGGCGTCGTCGTCCTGCTCGCGTGCGTCCTGCCGTTCATCGTGTGGCTGTCCGTCCGTTACGTCATCACCACGCGGCGCCTCATCGTGCGCCGTGGGTTCTTCGTCCGCACTCGTCAGGAGCTCTACCACGCCCGTGGGTACGGCATCACCGTGCACAAGAGCTGGGTGCAGAGCGCCTTCGGCAGCGGCAACGTCCGGGTGACCTCGGGCGGGGAGGTGCCCGTCGTCCTGCGCGACGTCCCGGGTGCCGTCCTCGTGCAGAACGCCCTGCACGAGCTCGTCGCCGAGAACCAGAGCATCGCGGCGCCCTATCCGGCCGCTCAGCAGATCTCCCGCCCGAGCTGACCGATCTCGAGGCGAGGGCGTCGGCGGTACGATGATGAGTCGGGAGTCCGTCGATCCGTCGAGGATCCGGATCCGACTGTCGCGATGAGAACCCGCCGGCCGTGTGCCGGAGAGCTGGAGTGAACCCATGAGCATTCGTGTCGGAGTGATCGGTGGCGGTCAGCTCGCCAGGATGATGGTGCCGGCCGCCGTGAACCTCGGCCTCGACATCCGCGTGCTGGCCGAGCAGGACGGCATGTCCGCGAAGCTCGCCGCGGTGCAGGTGGGCGACTACCGCGACGCCGAGACGGTGCTCGCCTTCGCGAAGGACGTCGACGTCATCACCTTCGACCACGAGCACGTCCCGCAGAACGTGCTCCGAGCGCTCGTCGACGCGGGGGTGCAGGTGCATCCGGGTCCTGATGCGCTCGCCGTCGCCCAGGACAAACTCCTCATGCGCGAGCGCCTGACCGAGCTCGGCCTGCCGGTGCCCGACTGGGCTCGTGTCCACGACCGCGACGAGCTCGCGGCGTTCCTCGACGCCCATGGCGGCAAGGGCGTCGTGAAGACCCCGCGCGGCGGGTACGACGGCAAGGGCGTCCGAGTGGTCCACGGCTCTCACGAGGCAGACGACTGGTTCACCGCACTCGCTGAGGACGGCAACGGGGGAGCGCTCCTCGTGGAGGAGCTCGTCTCCTTCCGCCGTGAGCTCGCGCAGCTCGTCGCCCGTCGTCCGTCCGGTGAGGTCGTGCCGTGGCGCCTCGTCGAGACGGTGCAGGCCGGTGGTGTGTGCAGCGAGGTCATCGCGCCCGCCCCGCAATCGGCCGGGCGGCTCGCCGACGTGGCCGAGCAGATCGCCTTCACCGTCGCGACCGAGCTGGGGGTCACCGGTGTCCTGGCCGTCGAGCTGTTCGAGACCGACGACGACCGCCTGCTCATCAACGAGCTCGCGATGCGACCGCACAACAGCGGCCACTGGACGCAGGACGGCAGCGTCACGAGCCAGTTCGAGCAGCACCTGCGAGCCGTACTCGACCTCCCGCTCGGAGCGACCGGCTGTCACCGCGACTGGACCGTGATGGTGAACGTCCTCGGAGGGCCGGCCACCGGCACGCTCGACGACCGGTACCCGCAGGTGTTCGCCGCCCACCCCGTCGCCAAGGTGCACAACTACGGCAAAGACCCGCGTCCCGGGCGGAAGGTCGGCCACGTGAACGTCGCCGGCGACGACCTCGACGACGTCGTGTACGAGGCGCGGGCCGCTGCGGCCCTCCTCGGCGCCGAGAACGCGTAGCAGCGCACCGGAGCGGTCAGCCGCCTCGGGGAGGAGCCCAGGAGGCTCCTCCCCGAGCGCGCGTCTCCGGCGTGGCCCTGCGCGCCGGCATCAGTACACGTCGCGGATGTACCGCTTCTCCCGCTTCAGCGCGTGGACGTACTCTGCGGCCTCCTCCGCCGAACGGCCACCGTGTTCGGCGATGAGCTCGTGCAGCGCGTGGTCAACGTCCTTCGCCATCCGGGAGGCGTCCCCGCAGACCGCGAAGTGGCCACCCTCCTCGAGCCAGGCGTACAGCTCCTTGCCGTTCTCGCGCATGCGCGTCTGGACATACACCTTCTCGCGTTGGTCACGGGAGAACGCGAGGTCGAGGCGGTCGAGCACGCCGCCGGTGAGGAGCTCACCGAGTTCGTCCTCGTAGATGAAGTCGTCCGCGCGGTGCTGGTCGCCGAAGAACAGCCAGTTCCGGCCGCTGGAGCCGCGTTCGCGACGCTCCTGGAGGAAGGACCGGAACGGCGCGATGCCGGTGCCCGGCCCGACCATGATGAGTGGGGCGTCGTCGTCGGAGGGCACCCGGAAGCCCGTGTTCGCGGAGACGAAGACACCGGTCGTGCCACCTTCGGCGACGCGGTCGGCGAGATGGGTGGAGGCGACACCGCCGTGCGTGCGGGAGCCGACGGCGTAGCGGACGCTCGCCACCGTCAGATGCACCCGGCCAGCCGCTGCGAGCGGGCTCGACGAGATCGAGTACGCGCGGTGCTGCAGGGGGCGGAGGACGTCGAGGAAGTCGGCCGCACTGAAACGTGCGGACGTCGAGGCGCGCAGCAGGTCGAGGATGTCGCGGTCGCGGAGCCAGGAGTCGAGGGTCTCCGCCTGGGCGAGTGCGAGGATGCCGGCGAGTTCGGAGTCCGGGGCGCGCTCGGCGAGCTCGGCGACGAGCTCTCGCGATGGCGTACGGATCTCGAAACCGCGCGTGAGCCGTTCTCCGAGCGTCGAGTCCTCGACCGAGTCCTCCGCCGACGCGTCGAGTTCGGCGATGATCGCGTCGACGAGTGCGGGGTCGTTCATCGGCATGACACCGAGCGCGTCCCCGGCCGCGTACTCGATGCCGCTGTCGGCGAGGTCGAACTCGTAGTGGCGGATCTCCTTCGACGATGCAGGGCCGGAGAGGACGCGATTCACGGCGAGGGTCGCGCCGTAAGGCGTCTTGCGCGTCCAGGGCGAACGGGTGCGGGCGGGCTTCTTGGCGGGCGCGGCCGCAGGAGCGACCTCGGTACCGGCGGTGGGCGCGAGCGCCCCGAAGACCGTCAACGCCTCGGTCGTCCATGCGGCGGCGTGCTCCTCGTAGTCGACGTCGCAATCGACGCGGGCGAGCACCCGCTCAGCGCCGAGCTGCTCGAGACGCGTGTCGATGAGCTTGCCGGCTTGACAGAACCCGTCGTAGCTCGAGTCGCCCAGCGCGAGGACGGAGAATTTGAGCCCGTCGAGCCGTGGAGCGGTGCTCGCCTGCAGGGCGTCCCAGAACAGTTCGGCATTGTCGGGCATCTCGCCCTCGCCATAGGTGGACGTGATGATGACGAGATGTCCGAGGCCGACGAGCTGCTCGACCTCGATGTCGTCGAGTCCGGACAGCGTCGCACTGATGCCGAAGCCGGACGCAGCACGGGAGAGGTCGTCGGCGACGGCCTCAGCGGTACCGGTCTGCGTCCCGATGAGGACGCGCAGCGACAGCTGGGCGGTGGCGGGGGCCTGGTCCTCGACCGCGCTCGATCGGACGCCGGCCAGGAAGCCGGCGAGCCACACCCGCTGCTCGGCGCTGAACGGTGCATCGGCCGGGATGAACGGGTCGTCGGCGCGGCTCCCGCTGAGCGCTGCGAGCGCCTCGAACAGGACGGGCGCGGGCGATCGACCGTCCGCTCGGGCGGGCGTCGCGATCCGGGCCGCCGGGGTCGTCTGCTCGGACGGGGTCGTCCCGCCGTCGAGTGGTGCTGTCATCGTCGTCTCCAGGGTCGGCGCGCTCATCGGCGGCCGACCGTCGTCAGTTCGGCGAGGGCTGCCGAGGCGAGGAGTTGTTCGGTGCCGCCCGTGGTCGCGGATCGGGCCCGGTTCTTCGCGTGCTGGTGCATGATCCAGCCGGTGGTGCCCGGGTGGTCGATCGATCGGACGTTGCGGAGCCGCAGCGCCTCCGTGTAGTCGTGGAGTCGTTTCGCTGCGATCATCGCCGCCAGTTCGACGTCGTCGTAGCGCTCCAGGAGGTCCCGGGCGGCTCGCTGGACACGCTGCATCACGCCGAAGTCCTCGGTGAGGATGAGCGTGCGCACCGTCGCCTGGACCGTGGGGTGCGCCGGGTCGTCGATCCCGGGTGTGCGCGACAGGGCTACCTCCTGTGCGAGCTTCAGCACGGTGTAGCTCGTGAGGAGAGCGTAGACGTCCTGCGGGTCCGCAGCGGGCTCGCCGAAGCGTTCGCCGAGTCCAGGAGCACGGCCGCCGCGAACCGGTCGGCGGTCGCGGTAGTCGAGCTTGAAGGACCGGAGTTGCTGGGCCGCGAGGGCCACGCCGAGCTCGTCGAGCAGCTCCTTGCGGCTCTTCGCCGCAAGGATCGCATCGCTGTCCTGGTAGAGGAGCAGAGCACGCGGCATACCGAACACGATGTGGTGTCTGGCCGTCTCCCACTCTGCCAACAGCGAGGCGGCCAGAGGGGAGCCCGTCGCCTCGAGATGCCACTCCAGCATGAGGAGCACGGCCGCCTCGTGGAAGGCCGCCTGCTCGCCCTCGGTGATCGAACCGAGGATGAGCGAGTCGGCGCTCACCCTGCTCGGCAGCTCGCCCCGCGGATCGTACTGGTAGACGAATCCGCCGCTCATGCCGTTGCCGAAGCCGATGCCGAAGCCCCCGAGGTTCAGGACGGCGCCGTTCGTCATGTACTCGCACGCGTAGTCGCCGACCCCCTCGACGACCGCGGTCGCGCCGGAGTTCCGGACGGCGAAGCGGTCGCCGGCCTCGCCCTGCACGAAGGTGCGTCCGCCGGTCGCTCCGAAGAGGGCGAAGTTGCCCACGAGGACGTTGCCGCCGGGCTCCGAGCTGCCGCCACCGGGGGAGAGGATCGCGATCGTGCCGCCGGAGGCGCTCTTGCCGACGCCGTCGTTGCAGGTGCCGGTGTGCTGCCAGTGCAGGCCGTCGACGCAGAACGCCGCGTAGGACTGCCCGGCCGAGTGCTCGGTGCGGATCGTCACGGTCTCCGGAGCGAGGGTGCGGTGCCCACGGTCGTCGGTGACGACGGCGGGGAAGCGGGCCGCCTGATCGTCGTCGAGTTCGTGGTTGAGGATGCGCTCGAGGTCGATCGCGAGCTGGCCCCCGACGCTCCGCCAGCGGTTGCCCAGTCGGATGCCGCCGTCGCCCTGTTCGGCGCCGAGGTCGATCGTCGTCCGTCCGTCGTCGAAGAGCCCGGCCCGCACCCGTTCGATGAGCGCGTCGTCCAGCGTGAAGTCCTTCTCCATGTACACCGGGTCGGTCACGACGACCTCGGGGACCACGGCGAGCATCGCGCGGAGGTCGAGATCGGCGACGGCCGCCGGGTGGTCGACGAGATGCAGGAGGTCGGTGCGGCCTCGGGCCTCGCGCAAGGATCGGAGGCCGAGGATCGCGAGACGCTCGCGGACGTCGTGGGCGATGTTCAGCAGGTACTGCGCAAGCGCGCGCGGGTCGCCGTCGAAGGTCTCCGGGTTGGTGGTGAGACCGGCGGGGCACTTGACGTTGCAGTTCTTCGCCATCACGCACTTCAGCATCATCAGCGCGGTGGTGCCGAACTCGAAGCTGTCACCACCGAGCAGCGCTGAGATGACCACGTCGCGACCGGTCTGGTGCGCGCCGGAGCAGCGCAGCGTGACCTTCGAGCGCAACCCGTTGGCGCTGAGCGCCTGGTGGACCTCGGCGATGCCGATCTCCGCGCTGCGACCGGCGTATTTGAGGCTCGTGACGGCCGCAGCACCCGTTCCACCGGTGTTGCCGGCGACGTTGATGACGTCGGCGCCCGCCTTGGCGACGCCGACGGCGATCGTGCCGATGCCCTCGGAGGAGACGAGCTTCACGACGACGCGGACACGCGCGGCCTTGCAGTCGTGGATGAGCTGCGCGAGGTCCTCGATCGAGTAGGTGTCGTGGTGCGGTGGCGGTGAGATGAGCTCGATACCCGGGGTGCCGCCGCGTGCCGCGGCGATGTCGATCGTGACCTTCGGGGCCGGCAGCTGCCCGCCCTCGCCGGGCTTCGCGCCCTGGCCGATCTTGATCTCCAGCTCCTGCAGCATCGGGTCGGCGAGGTAGCCGGCCCAGACGCCGAAGCGCCCGGAGGCGAACTGCTTGATCCGCGAACCCCGGATGGTGCCGTAGCGCGAGAGGTGCTCGCCGCCCTCACCGCTGTTCGACATGCCGCCGACCATGTTGGTGCCGTGCGCGACGGCTTCGTGGGCGGTGGCGACGAGTGCGCCGTGACTCATCGCCCCGGAGGCGAGCGAGCGGGTGATCTCGCTCGCCGGCTGGACGAGGTCCGTGGAGATGCTTTCGGTGCCCTCGACGAGCAGCGAGAAGTAGACGTCTGCCGAGCCGGTCGCCTCCACGATCAGATCGCCACCGGACAGCCAGTGTCCGGTGATCTCGGCGCCGAAGCGCTGGACGTAGTACTCGCCGAGCGCCGCGGTGCGCGACAGGTCGCCGTCGAGCGGTCCGGTGAGGTGCAGGCGATGACGCCCCTGTTCCGTGCGGGTCGCCCGCAGGCCGCGGACGACGATCGACGAGTTGCCGACGGGGCCCAGCCGGTCGAGCTCGCGGGCGAACTCCTCCGGCGTCGTCAGACGCGTGACGTCCTCCGGCAGCACGAGCACGTCCCGGAGTGCAGCAGGACGACGGCGACGCTCGGTCGTCATCGACTGCACGAACGAGCGGTAGCCCGGCGTGATCGTGAACGCGTCGATCTCCTCGTCGGTGAGCGCCTCGAACGAGGTGTGCTGGTAGGCGTCGTCGTCGATCCCGAAGGCGTCCTCGAGGTTGCCGATGGTGTGCAGACGCAGCGGGTCGTCGCCCAGCGTGCCGCCTGCGCGGTCGACCGGGGTCGTGTCGGCGCGCGGCAGCTGGACGGTCTCCTCGGTGAGGTCGACGAAGCCGCGGACAGCGGTCGTGCCGTAGGAGTGGCCGGCACCTTCAGCGCGCTCCTTGAACAAGCCGAGCAGCGGCACGTCGGCCTCGCTCGACGTCGTCAGGGCGCGGTGGTGCCAGGCGCTGGCCGCACGGGCGATGCCCGCGAATCCGACGCCGCCGACGGGCGCGCGCAGGTGCGGGAAGGCGCGTGCGAGCACCGGGTCGCTCGTGTCGAGGTAGTTCGGCTCGAAGAACTCGCCGCCGATGTAGCTCTCGACGGTGCAGAGGCCGACGCGTCCCATCGTCTTCAGCAGCGACTTCTCCGCCGCGTAGGCGAAGCGCCGGTACGCGGCGTCGACCTCGTCGGGGTGCTTCTGCTCGGCGCGGAGACGGACCGCCAGGGGGTGGACGGCCGCGGCCCCGAACCCGAGTGCCGAGGCGACGTGGTGCGAGGACGGCAGCTGCCCGCTGTCGACGACGAGCGAGACCCGCAGGCGCAGGCCGTCGTCGATGAGGCGCTGGTTGACCGCCGCGACGACGAGGATGAGTGGCAGTGCCGCGCCGTCGGCGTGGACCCCGCGGTCGGTGAGGATCGCGATGCCGCCGTTCACCGCGGCGAACGCGGCGACCTCGGCCGCCACCCGTTCGACGGCCGCTTCGAGGGCGTCGGCGTTCGCCTGCTCGCCGCTCGTCGGCGTGTAGAGGATGTCGAACCACTGGACGGGGCAGAGCTGCTGCTCGCTCAGGCGGCGCAGCTCGTCCTCACTGATGATGGGCGAGCGGAGCACGAGCTGCTTCGTGTCGATGGTCCCGCTGCCCGGCTTCGGGCCGAGCGCGACGCGCAGGGTCATGCCGTCCGCCTCGCGGATGCTGTCGAGCGGCGGGTTGGTCACCTGGGCGAAGCGCTGCGAGAAGTACTTCGCGAGGCCGCCCTCCTGGTCGCTCAGCGCGTTGATCGCGTTGCCGTAGCCCATTGCCGAGATCTTCTCCTTGCCCGAGGCGAGCATGGGGTCGGTCATGAACTTGAAGCTCTCCTGGTTGAGCGAGTACGCGACGTAGCGCTGCACCTGGCTCAGCCCACCGGAGTAGTGGAACGGGTCTGCCGGCCCGTCGACGGACGGCTCCACGGACGCCGGGCCGTGGTCGTCGAGGGCGTCGAGCTCGATCGCGGCCGCGGCGAGCATCGACGGGTAGTCCTTGCGGGCGGCGAGCAGCTCGAGCGCCTCGCCCGTGCGCAGACGGGTGCCCGTCCGGTGGTCGTAGGCGAGCATGCCGCCCGCCTCGATCCGCCCGCGATGGACGACCTCGTCGTCGGCGAACGGCACCTGGCCGGCCTCCGAGGTGACACAGAGGTACTCGGCGGTCTCGACGCTGCGCAGCGGGCGGAGGCCGAGACGGTCGAGGCGGGCGCCGACGGTCGTGCCGTCGTTGAAGATCAGGGCGGCCGGGCCGTCGTTCTTCTCCTCGACGAGCGAGAAGTACTCGAGCATCGATCGGACCTCACGGCTCAGCGTCCGGTCGTTCTCCCAGGCCGGCGGCATGACCGACACGACGGCTTCGAGGAGTTCGAGGCCGTCCTCGATGACCCGGCTGTGCAGGGTCTGGTCGAGGCGCGAGCTGTCGGACTGGCCCCTGGCCCGGATGATCTTGCGGCCGCGGGCGGCAGCGAGCGCCGTCTCCGAGAGCCGGTTCTTGCGGTCGGTGTTGAGCTCGCCGTTGTGCGCCATGAGTCGGAACGGCTGCGCCATCGACGGGTGCGGTGCGGTGTTCGTCGAGAACCGGGTGTGGAACGCGAGCGTGCGGACCCGGTGCATCGGGTCCGCGAGGTCGGCGAAGTAGGAGATGACCTCGCCGGCGTTCAGCCGTCCCTTCAAGACCTGGGTGCGCGTGCTGAGCGACAGCGGGTAGAGCCCGTCGAAGGCGATGTCGCCGTACGCGGTCGCCTCGATCGCGAGGAGCGCGGCGTGCGTGCGGCGGTCGAGCTCCTCGAGGGAGCAGTCCTCCTCGGCGACGAACACCCACTGACGGATCGGCAGCTGGTACTGGACGGCGGCCGGGCGGAGCACGGCGTCGACGACCGGGACCGCCCGCGTGACGAGCACCGTGAACCCGCTCGCCGCGAGCGTCTCCTCGATGAGGGCCTCCGCATCGGCCGTGCGGCCGTGGTCGACCGGCATGAACACGTTCGCCACGCCGAAGCGGCCCGCCTCGAGCCGACGACCCGTGAGGGCACTGAAGAAGTCGACGGACAGGTCGATCTGCACGCCGGCGCCGTCTCCGACGCCCTCGGAGGACATGCCCCCGCGGTGGGGGATCGCACACAGGGCGGTGTCGCCGAGCGCGATGACGTCGTGGGTCTGCACGCCGTCCTTGCGGGTGATGAACCCGACGCCGCAGTCGCTCTTGTCGGTCTGGCGGTCGACGAGGTCGGGGAAGGGAGCTGGTGCTGCTGCGCGCGGGCGCGATGAAACGGGCGATGAGTTCACTGGATACCCCTCGGAATGCGGGCGCGGAACGGCCCGGAGACGGTGAGATGACGGGGCCGAGGTACTACGTCGCTGGAGGGGTCGGTCCGTGTCGACGCGGGCGCTGGGTGCGGCGGCCGTCGTCTGCATGAATGGAGGTACTCCGATATTAGTCTGGCCTTACCTGTTGCTCAACACATGTCGAGCCCCTGGGACCCCGATCGGCGTAGGCTGGGGGTATCCGGTACGCATGGGACGAGCCGCGGGAGCTCCGGCGGCCCCCTCCGTCTGCCCATCCGTGCAGCGCCCGGACGCGCTGCTGGACGTTCACGGGCTCTCGCCCGTTCCAGCTCGGACGCAGACCGGACGGACGATGTGCAGCCAGCTGCGCATTCTCGTACCAGAATGGTGAGATGACGACAGAGCACACGGCGGCGACCGGTCGCGGGTTCGCGCACGCCAAGGCGATCCTGCTGGGCGAGCACGCCGTCGTGCACGGGCGTCCCGCCATCGCGCTCCCGGTGCCGTCACTGCTCGTCGAGGCGACCGCACGCCGCATCGCCGGAGACTCGGTCCTCGACACGGAGATCTCGCTCGGCCCCCTCGACCCGTCAGACCCGCTCGGCACCAGTGTGCTGGAGACCCTCTCCCACCTCGGTGCCAGCGGCGACGGCGTCGAGGTCGTCGTCCGGGGCACGCTTCCCATCGGCCGCGGACTCGGTTCGAGTGCCGCAGCCGCCAACGCCATCGTCGACGCCGTGGCCGACCTCTACAGCGTCACGCTCAGCGATGCCGACCGCTTCGAACTCGTGCAGCGCGGCGAACGCGTCGCCCACGGCACCCCGAGCGGACTCGACGCCCGTGCGACGAGCGCATCTGCACCGGTCCTCTTCACCGCGGGAGCGGTCGAGTACCCGCCCATCCGCTTCGGCGGCAGCTTCGTCGTCGCCGACACCGGGGCCCGCGGCTCCACGAGACAGGCCGTCGCCGACGTGCGCTCGTTCCTCGACGCTCACCCGGAACGCGGCGCCGCGCTGCTCGATGCCCTCGAAGCCGGTACCCGCGCCGGTGTGTCCGACCTCGCCGCCGATCGACGCGACTCGCTCGGCGCTCACATGCGAACCGCCCAGACCATCCTCGACGAACTCGGCGTCGGCCACCCGGCGATCACCGCGCTCATCGAGGTCGCGACGGCCGCGGGGGCACTCGGTGCCAAACTCACCGGCGGTGGGCAGGGCGGCTGCATCATTGCGCTCGCCAGCACCACCACCGACGCCGAACGGGTCTCGGCAGCCCTCCTGGACGCCGGAGCACTCGGCACCTGGACGATCGACGCGGAGGTATACGCGTGAACCCCACCACGACTCCGTTCGCTGCGACAGCCCTCGCGAACCCCAACATCGCGCTCGTGAAGTACTGGGGCAAACGCGACGAGGCATTGATCCTGCCGTGGACCGGCAGCCTCTCCCTCACCCTCGACGCGGCCCCCACCACCACCAGCGTCCGCCTGAGTGACGGCCCCGACGACGTCGTCCTCTTGGGCGGCAGCCCGCTCGACGGCACGGCCCGCGAGCGCGTCACCCGCTTCGTCGACCTCGTACGCGCGCTCGCCGGCCGAGACGACCGGGTCGTGGTGGACTCCCACAACGAGATCCCCACGGGAGCGGGCCTCGCCTCCTCCGCCTCCGGATTCGCCGCCCTGGCGCTCGCCGCGTCCACGGCCTTCGGGCTCGAGCTCGACCCACGTCGTCTGTCCCGCCTGGCTCGGCGGGGGAGCGGTTCGGCATCACGCTCGATCTTCGACGGACTGGCGATCTGGCACGCGGGGCACGACGACGAGAGCTCGTTCGCCGAGGCGGTCCCGGCGAACGGCCTGGAACTCGGCATGGTCCTGACGGTGCTCGACGGGCGGGCGAAGTCCGTGTCGAGCCGCGACGGCATGCGGCGCACGGTTGCGACGTCGCCGTACTACCCCGCGTGGATCGAACGGAACCCGCTGGAACTCGACGAGATGCTCGCCGCGATCGCCCGTGCGGACTTCACCGCGGTGGGGACCATCGCCGAGCGCAACGCGATGCGCATGCACGCGACCATGCTCGGCGCGGAGCCTCCCGTGCGCTACTGGGGTCCGGCGAGCGTCGAGCTCCTCGACCTCGTCGCAAACCTCAGAGGCGATGGCCTCGAATGCTATGCGACGATGGACGCCGGCCCGAACGTGAAGATCCTCTGTCGGGCCGACGACGTGGACCGCCTCGCGTCTCGTGTGAACGAGGCGCAGCCGGACATCGGCGTGATCCCGGCCCGATCGGGCCTGGGTGCGCGCCTCGTCGCCACCGGCTCCGAAGGATCGGCGGGCGAGCAGACAACGGAAGGAGCGCGATGATCGAGGTCAAGGCGCCAGGGAAGCTCTTCGTCGCCGGAGAGTACGCCGTCGTCGAGCCAGGACACCCCTCCATCCTCGTCGCCGTCGACCGCTGTGTCACGGTCCGGCTCGAGGCCAGCGAGCACGAGGGACGCATCTTCTCCGACCAGTACGGCCGCGCGCCCATCATCTGGCGACGCAACCGCAACGGGGTCGTCGTCGATCATGAGGAACGCCCCCTCGACCACGTGCTGTCCGCGGTCAGCACGATGGAAGCGCTCGTCGCCGAACTCGGTGTCGCCCCCCGGTTCTCGTCCCTGTCGATCACGAGCGAACTCGACGACGCGAGCGGGCGGAAGTTCGGCCTCGGCTCGAGCGCCGCAGTCACCACAGCGACCGTCCGCGCCCTCGACGAGTTCTACCAGCTCGACCTCACCCGCACCCAGATGCTGAAGCTCGCGATCCTCGCGACCATCGACGTCGCCCCTGCCGCTTCCGGTGGAGACCTCGCCGCGAGCATGTTCGGCGGTTGGCTCCGCTACACCTCGCCGGACCGGGCACGGCTGCGGGAGCTCCGACACCAGTCGGGCGTCCTCGCTGCGCTCCGAGACCCGTGGGCGGAGCTCGGGCTCGAACGCCTCGCGCCGCCGACGTCGCTGCGTCTCCTCGTCGGCTGGACCGGCGAGCCGGCGTCGACCACGCGGCTCGTCGACGAACTGCAGTCCCGCAAGTGGGCGGAGAGCGCGCACTACACCGCGTTCCTCGCGGCGAGCCGGGCGGCGGTCGACGCGCTGACCATCGGCCTGAACGACGACGACCCGGCACTCGTGCTCGGGGCGATGCGTTCTGCCCGGGAGACGCTCGCCAGCCTCGGCCGAGACGCCGGCGTCGACATCGAGACCACCGCGCTCGCGCAGCTGTGCGACGCCGCCGAACGTCTCGGCGGGGCCGCGAAGTCCTCCGGTGCCGGCGGTGGCGACTGCGGGATCGCGTTCATCGGGCAGTCCGTCTCGACCGACGAGCTCGAGGGTGAGTGGTCGGCACACGGCATCGAACGTCTGAAGCTCACGGTCCATCCGCCCACCGGCCTCATCGACGCCGCCCACAGCCCGTGGGGTCCCGGGGAGATCAGCCGTACCGACGACGAAGCGGTCGAGTCCATCAGGTCCACCTACGCTCAGCCCTTCGCCGAGCAGCACGACGCCCGCCGCGGCGGAACGGAATCGCAGTCATGAGCAACGAACCGGACGGCATCGCGCCCGTCCCCCTCAAATGGATCGGTCCGCTGCACCTCAGCGGCAACGTGATGGAGGGCGAGCAGGACGTCCCGCTCGCCACCTACGAGAGCCCGCTGTGGCCATCGGTGCGCCGTGGTGCCCGGATCTCCTCCATGGTGCCCGGTGGCATCCGTGCGACCCTCGTCGACGAGCGGATGAGCCGATCGGTGCTCTTCGAAGTCGATTCCGCGGGGGACGCCCTGCAGGCCCTCCGCGAGATCGAGCGCAGCCTGCCGGAGCTGCAAGCCGTCGTCGCGCAGTCGAGCCACTACGCCGAACTCATCGAGGTCAATTCGCAGATCGCCGGCAACCTCCTGTTCCTGCGCCTCGAGTTCCGCACGGGCGACGCCTCCGGCCACAACATGGTCACGCTCGCCTCCGATCGCCTCATGCCGTACCTCATGGAGCGTTGGCCACAGCTGCGATACGGGTCGATCTCAGGCAACTTCTGCTCCGACAAGAAGGCGACCGCCGTCAACGGCATCCTCGGCCGAGGGAAGAACGTCGTCACCGAGATGACCATTCCTCGGGCCATCGTGGAGCGCTTCCTGCACACGACCCCCGAACAGATCGTGCAACTGAACGTCCGCAAGAACCTCGTCGGCACGATCCTCGCCGGCGGCCTCCGCAGCGCGAACGCGCACTACGCGAACATGTTGCTGGCGTTCTACCTCGCGACCGGCCAGGATGCCGCGAACATCGTCGAGGGCTCGCAGGGCGTCACCCACGCCGAGGTGCACGACGGCGACCTGTACTTCTCCTGCACCCTCCCGAACCTCATCGTGGGCACGGTCGGCAACGGCAAGGGGCTCGGCTTCGTCGAGGACAACCTCGCCCGCCTGGGTTGCCGCGAGGACCGTGAACCCGGAGCGAACGCCCGCCGACTCGCGGTCCTGTGTGCCGCCGCCGTCTGGTGCGGCGAACTCTCCCTGCTCGCCGCGCAGACGAACCCCGGCGAGCTCATGGCCGCTCACCTGAAACTCGAACGCAGCACCAAGGCCTGACCCTCCCATCGCACCGGGAGCACCGGTGCATCGTCGAAGCTCGAACGGAGCACCCAGCACGTGACCGCATCATCCCCCAACACCCCCGTCGTCGGCCTCGAGGACATCGCCTTCGCGACCGGCGCGAACCGTATCGACCTCGCCGAGCTCGCCGGCCGTTTCGGCGTCGACCCGGCGAAGTACTACGTCGGTCTCGGCCAGAGCGAGATGAGTGTCCTCGCAGCCGATGAGGACATCGTGACGATGGCCGCCGCAGCCGCAGCCCCGATCATCGAGCGACACGGAACCGAGCGCCTCCGCACGGTGTTGTTCGCGACCGAGTCCGGCATCGATCAGTCGAAGGCCGCGGGCGTCTATGTGCACCGGCTGCTCGGTCTCCCGCAGGCCGTCCGAGTCGTCGAGTTGAAGCAGGCGTGCTACTCGGCGACCGCCGCGTTGCAGTTCGCCGCAGCCCTCGTCGCCCGCACGCCTGGTGAGCAGGTGCTCGTCATCGCGAGCGACGTCGCCCGCTACGAACTGCACTCGAACGCCGAGCCGACCCAGGGCGCCGGTGCGGTCGCGATGCTCGTGGCCGCTGATCCCTCGCTCATCGAGCTCGAGGCGCCGACCGGTGTGTACACGAAGGACGTCATGGACTTCTGGCGCCCGAACCACAGCGCGACGGCGATCGTCGACGGCAAGCTGTCGATCTCCGCGTACCAGGACGCCATCGAGGGCGCGTGGGAGGACTTCCGATCGCGCGGGGGAGCGGCGTTCGACGAGGTCGACCACTTCTGCTACCACCAGCCGTTCACGAAGATGGCGATCAAGGCGCACCGGCACCTCGCGAAGGTCGTCGGTTCGGAGCTCACACAGGCCGAGCTCGATGCGCAGATCGAGCCCACCACGGGATACAACCGTCGGATCGGCAACAGCTACACGGCGTCGGTCTACCTCGCGCTGCTCGCGCTGCTCGACAGTGATCTCGACCTCACGGGCGAGCGGATCGGATTCCTGAGCTACGGTTCCGGGGCGGTCGCCGAGGTCTTCTCAGGCATCGTCCGCTCCGGCTACCGCTCGGCGCTCCGGAGCGAGGACAACCGTGCGCAGCTCGACGCGCGGACGGCGATCGACGACGCCCGCTACCTGCAGTTGCTCGGCGATGCGGCAGCTGCCGACGTCCACGACGTGGTCCACCCGCAGCAGACCTCGGCGCCCTTCCGGTTCGCCGGTGTCGCGGCCGACCAGCGTCAGTACGAGCCCACCACAGCCTGATCCCTCCTTCGGCCGGCGCGGTGCGCTCGTCCGAGCGCGGCCCTGTCGCGCGAGCGCACCCGTCTGGAGGCCCGCGCTCGCGTCAGCGCACCGCGCTGGCGGCGGACGCGATCGCGTCGGCGAGCATCGGAGCGATCGTCCTCGACCAGGTGGCCGTGATGTGGTGCAGGTCGCGGTACACGAGCACGTGGCCGACCGCCAGCGGACAGCTTCCGCCGGAGCAGTACAAGGCACCGAGGTCGATGACGGGTACCTGGCCGTCGGTCATCGCAGCGGCCGCGATGTTCAGGTCGACGTTCGGATAGGCGTCGAGCACGGGGAACGCGCACGCACCCGCGAGCAACTCGCCAGCGGTACTCCGATCGACGCAGGCGGCAGCGTCGTCCGGCACCCTCGGGTTGTCGCGGAGCACCACGATGGCCGTCCCGCGGTCGAGCACCGGCCTCCACACAGCGAGTGTCGCCTCGCGGATGCGCGCCTGGTCGGCGACCGACGTCTCGTCGGGACTCTTCGAGGTCACGAGCACGATGTCGTACGGGTGCGGACCGGTGAACCGCTCCTGCATCAGCGTTCGCCTCGCACTGCAAGCGCGGGAATCGTCGGCGGACGGTGCGCGCCATTCGCACCCCTTCCCGACGTACACGTCGAGCCGCCAGTTGCGTTCCACGAGTTGATCGATGAGCCCCGGGATCAGCATCGTCGCGTGGGAGTTCCCCGTGATCGCCACGCGGACGGCGTCGGCCCGCATCGAGCCGAAGGAGCACCCGGGGAAGTCGACGTCCTCGGCCTTCGCCGAGCACCGGAACGTGTCGCCGGTGTCCTCCGTCCGGACCGCGAGCGGCGGGTACAGCGCGTCACCGAGCGCCGGGTTGCTGCAACCGACGGACACCGCGGCCGCAGCACCGAAGCATGGCTCCTCGGTTCCGACGTAGGCGTCGACGGCGCTCGCGGTCTGGTACTCCTGCACCTCGACACTCGCGCGGCCGCCCAGAGGGATGCACAGGACGATCGCGGTCGCCGCCGCCGCGACGACGAAGGTTCGACGCGGCCGGGCGACAGTCAGTCGTGGCCACCGCCGCACCGGGTCCTCGATGAACCGGGTGGTCGCCGCCCCGAGCGTGACGGAGACGACGAGGACGACGAGCGCGCCACCCCAGCCGATCGCACCATCGATCAGCATCGGTGCGAACACGATGAGGGGCCAGTGCCAGAGGTACAGCGAGTACGAGATGTCGCCGAAGAACCTGGCCGGCCGCCAGTTCGCGATCGTCGTGACCGACCATCGGAGCTGCGAGGAGCCGCCGGCGATGACGAGGAGCGTGCCGACCACCGGCACCACGGCGGCGACTCCCGGGAAGGGGGTCTCGCGGGAGAAGGCCCAGAGGGCCAGCGCGAGCAGTCCGACACCGGCCAGGCCAGCGGTGGTCCGCCGCCGGCTCCGGTGGACGAGCACCACCGGTCCGAGGAGTGCGAGGAGACCGCCGGCGGCGAACTCCCACGCTCGAGTCGTCGTCATGAAGTACGCCGGCGCGGGATCCGACGCCGTGAGGACGATCGAGCCGAGCAGTGAGCCGGCCCCGATGAGTCCGAGCGCCCCGGCCAACGTCCGACGCAGCCCGAATCGTCGGAAGCGGGTCGCGAGCACGGTGCACAGCACCACGACGAGCGGCAGGACGAGATAGAACTGCTCCTCGACGGACAGGGACCAGAAGTGCTGCACGGGCGACGCGGCGCTGCCCTCGGCGAGGTAGTCGACGGAGCTCGCGGCGAGGAACCAGTTCTCCCAGGACGTGGCGCTCGCGACCGCTTCGGTGAAGAACTGCGCCCACGTCGTCTGCGGGGCGAGGAGCCAGATGGCGATCGAGGTGACGGCGAGGACGAGGAGCGCAGCCGGGAGCAGCCGCCGAGCACGCCTGGCCCAGAAACGCGGCAGGTCGATGTGCCCGGTCGCCGTCGCCTCGCGGACCAGGTGGCCGGTGATGAGGTAGCCGCTGACGACGAAGAACACGTCGACCCCGATGTAGCCGCCGGGCACGGCAGCGGGTGACAGATGGAACACGACGACCGACAGGACGGCGATCGCCCGGAGGACCTGGATGTCCGGTTGGGTCCTCGGAACCGAGCCGAGTGCGGGGCGGACCACGGTGCTGGGCTGGGGCGGCGGCAATCGGCATCCCTGATGCTCGTCGGACAGGAGGTGCGCTCACGCTAGCTCGTCGCGGTGACGCACAGCTGTCCGGCGGGTGACGTCTCGGGGCCGGGCTCGATCAGGACACGTTGGCGCCGAAGAGCAGGCCGAGCAGGTAGGTGGCAGCCGCGGCGCCGTAGCCGATGCCGAGCTGACGCAGGGCGCGACGCAGCGGCGGGCCACCCGACAGGAGACCGACGACCGCGCCTGTTCCGAGGAGCGCGATGCCCACGAGCAGTGCAGCGACGAGGAGGGCGGTGAGCCCCTGGAGACCGAGCAGGTACGGCAGGACGGGGATGATCGCGCCGGAGGCGAAGAAGCAGAAGCTCGACAGCGCTGCACCGAGTCCCGTCCCGATCGCCTCGTGGTCGACGTCCGCGCGAGCCTCCGCCTGGTAGGTGCCGGCGCCGACCCGTGCGAGGACGTCTGCGGCTCGCGCCTCGGCTTCTCGAGGCTCGAGTCCTCTGGCCCGGTAGACGAGGGCGAGCTCGTTCGCGTCGACGTCGAGGTGGCGGAGCGCGTCGTCGGCAGCGGGGTTCGGGCTCGAGGCCTCCAGGAGTTCACGCTGCGACCGCACGGAGACGTACTCACCAGCGCCCATCGAGAGCGCTCCGGCCAGGAGGCCCGCGAGTCCGGCGGCGAGGACCACCCCGTTCCCGACGCCTGTGGCGCTCATACCGATGACGAGCGCGAGGTTCGAGACGAGGCCGTCGTTCGCGCCGAACACCGCCGCCCGGAAGGTGCCGGAGAGTCGGTTGCGTCCGCGAGCCGCCAGGCCACGGACCACCTCCTCATGGATCTGTTCGTCGGCCGCCATCGTCTCGGTCGCGGCACGCTCCGTCGCATATGGGGAGCGGGCCTCAGCACGCTGCACGAGCGCGAGGACGAACACCGAACCGAAGCGTCGGGCGAGCCAGCCGAGGATACGGGTCCTCAGGTCGCCGCGCTGCGGTTTGCCGATGTCGTCGCCGAGCAGCGCGATCCAGTGCGACTCGTGCCGTTTCTCCGCCTCGGCGAGGGCGAGGAGGATCTCGCGTTCCTCACCGCTCCGTCGGCTGGCGAGATCGCGGTACACGGCGGCCTCAGCTCGTTCGTCGGCGAGGTAGTCGCGCCAGCGTCGGATCTCACGTGGGGAGGCAGGACCCGTTCGGTGCGTGGATGCGGCTCCGGTCGACTCGCTCATGTGCCGATTCTCGCAGACGCGGACCTGTCCGACAGCTGCGGTGCGTCATGAGGGGATCTTCAGCCTCCCGGATCTACGATGGTGCTCATGCCCGAGAACTCTGCCCAGCCCCAGGACGCCCGACCGCTCGTCGGAGTCGTCATGGGTTCGGACTCCGACTGGAACGTGATGAGCGATGCCGCGCAGCTGTTGCGCGACTTCGGTGTGCCGTTCGAGGTCGAGGTGCTCTCAGCGCATCGCACGCCCGAGAAGATGATCGCCTACGGCAAGGCGGCGCACGGTCGCGGTGTCAAGGTCATCATCGCCGGTGCCGGCGGCGCCGCGCACCTGCCGGGCATGCTCGCCTCGGTGACGACCCTCCCGGTCGTCGGTGTCCCCGTGCCGCTCTCGCGCCTCGACGGGCTCGACTCGTTGCTCTCGATCGTGCAGATGCCCGCCGGTGTCCCCGTCGCGACCGTCTCGATCGGTGGCGCGAAGAACGCCGGCCTCATCGCCGTCAAGATCCTCGCCACCGCCGACGACGCACTCCAGGGTGCGCTCGTCGACTACGCGGAGTCCCTCGCCGCCTCCGTCGAGGAGAAGAACCGGAACCTCAAAGCCAAACTATGACGAGTGCAGCCACCGCCGCGAAGCCGATGCGGTACCCCGACACCCGCTCGCGCGAGGTGATGACGAAGCGCGCCTGGTGGCTCGTGATCCTCAACCTGCTGATCCCCGGCTCCGCACAGGTGCTGGCCGGCAACCGCAAACTCGGCCGTTTCGGTCTCGGCTTCACACTGTTCCTGTGGCTGCTCGTCGTCGTCGCGGTCGTCCTCATGTTCCTGGCCCGTGAAGTGCTGTTCACACTCGCGACCAACCCCATCGCGCTCACCGTCGCCCAGGTGCTGCTCGTCGCCTACGCGATCCTCTGGGTGGTGCTCACCCTCGACACGCTCCGGCTCGTGCGCCTCGTGAAGGCCTCGCCGAACGCGAGACTCGGTGTCGCGGTGTTCACGACGCTCGCCATGGTCCTCGTCGCCGGCGGCGCCGGCTACGGTGCGGTCGTGGCCGGAGCCACCCGTGGGTCGATCTCGTCGATCTTCGGCAACACCGGTCCGTCTGAACCTCCCATCGACGGCTACTACAACATCCTCCTGCTGGGTGGTGACGCCGGCCCCGACCGCGACGGCATGCGCCCCGACAGCATGTCGGTCGTGAGCATCAACGCCGAGACCGGTCAGGCGACGACGATGTCCATGCCGCGCGACCTCATCGACATCCCGTTCCCCGAGGGCAGCGAGATGGCCGGTCTCTACCCCGACGGCTACAACGACTCCTGCGACGTCGACGTCTGCCAGCTGAACTCCATCTACACGGAGATCGAGCTGAAGAACCCGGAGCTGTTCCCCGATGCCGAGGCGCGAGGCAGTGAGCCCGGCATCGAAGCGATGAAGCAGGCGGCCGAGGGCATCACCGGCCTGCACATCCAGTGGTACGTCCTCATCGACATGTACGGATTCGCGACCCTCATCGACACGCTCGGCGGCGTCGACATCGACGTCAAGGAGCGGCTGCCGATGGACGGCGACGCCGACCTCGAGAACGTCACCGCCTGGATCGAACCGGGCGAGCAGCACATGGACGGTTGGACGGCCCTCATGTACGCACGCTCGCGCCACTCCACGAGCGACTACGACCGGATGGAGCGTCAGCACATCCTCCAGACGGCGATGCTGAAGCAGTTCAGCCCGACGAACGTGCTCGCGCGCTTCCAGGACGTCGCCGCGGCGGGGAGCGACGTCGTGAAGACCGATGTCCCGCAGGGGATGCTCGGCTACTTCGTGAACCTCGCCCTCAAGACGAAGGAACTGCCGATCAACTCGCTGCAGTTCGTGCCTCCGACGATCGATCCGGAGGAGCCCGACTACTCGCTCATCCACCAGATGGTCCAGGACCAGCTGTTCCCGGTGACGGCGACGCCGGACCCCGACGCCGGCTGACCTGCCGAAGGCTGGTTCCTGAGCCAGTCGAAGGGCGATCCTCGGGTCTGTCGAAGGGCGTCAGTCGACGATCGCGATGATCTCACCGTGCGGCACCGCGAACCAGCCGTCCGCCGCCTCCACCCAGTCGCGCCAGGCGGCCGAGATCTCCGTCAGGTCGCCCTCGGTCGCGATGCCGGTCTCGAGGGCCTGCGTCGCGAAGCTCGAGGTCTTGGCGCGCTCCGACCAGGCACCGCCCCACCACTCGCGGTCGACGGGTGACTCGAACGACCAGACGCTCGCCGTGCTTCGGATGTCGGTCAGCCCGGCTTCCATCGCCCAGGACTTCAGTCGGGTCCCGGCGTCGGGCTCGCCGCCGTTGGTGCGCGCGAGCTCCTGGTAGACCTCCATCCACCGGGTCAGCCCCTCCGACAGCGGGTACCAGACTGCGCCGCCGTAGACGATGTCGCGGACGGCGATGATGCCGCCGGGGCGGACGACCCGACGCAGCTCGCGGATGACGGCGACCGGATCTCCGACGTGCTGCAACAGTTGGTGAGCATGCGCGACGTCGACGCTGTCATCGGGCAGGTCGAGCGCGTAGGCGTCGCCGACCTCGTACTCGACGTTGCCGATGCCCGCTGTGACGGCGCGGGCGCGGGCGTCGATGACGACCTCGGCGGCGGCGTCGACGCCGATGACGGTACCGGGGGCGACGATGCGTGCGAAGTCGAGGGTGATCGTGCCCGGTCCGCTGCCGAGATCGAGGACGCGGAGGCCTGAGCGTAGATACGGCAGGAGGTAGGCAGCCGAGTTCTCGGCGGTTCGCCAGGAGTGGGTGCGGAGGACGCTGGGGTGGTGTCCGAGCGTGTAGCGCTCGCGGCGTTCGAGTTGGGTCACGTGTTCAACCCTAGGCTCGTCCGCGGCGCCCGATTGCTTTGTGACGAGCGCCGCTCGAGAGGTGGGTCTCGAACGGAATCAGAGCTCGGCGTGCAGCTGCCAGACGCGCTCGGCGGAGTCACGCCAGCTGAACGCCTGTTCGCGGTCCATGCCCAGGATCCGGAGACGCGCGAGGCGTTCGCTGTCGCCGATCACGTCGTTGATGGTGGCGATCAGGCGATCGGCGTAGCCCTTCGCGCCGGACTCGACGACGACGCCCGCGCCGCCACCGACCTCGACGAGTGCCGGGACGTCGGAGTGGATGACCGGTGTCCCGAAGCGGAACGCTTCGACGAGCGGCAGTCCGAAGCCCTCGGCGAGGCTCGGGTAGACGAACGCGGTCGCGCGGTCGAGGACCACCGCCAGGTCGGCGTCGTCGAGGAAGCCGAGCGCGCGGACCCGTCCTTCGGGGAGGCCCGCCTCGTCGGCCACCTGCGCGAGTGTGACGTCGCCCCAGCTGTCGGTGCCGACGATGAGGAGCGGGAGGTCCGGCGCGTCGGGGCGTCCGAGTCCGGTGATGAGCTCGGTGATCCCGCGCCGGGGGTCGAGCGAGCCGACGGACACGAGATAGGCGGACGGCAGCCCGAGGGTACGGGCGCGGCCGTCCGCGTCGGTCGGGAGCGTGAGGGTCGAAGCCGCTGCACCACCGATGACCCTGATCCGATCGCCGAAGTCGACGATGCCGCGCAGTTCGTCGGCCACCGCGTGGGTGGGGACGACGATCGCGTCGGCGTGTTTGCGTGCGCGCTTCACCATCGCCTTCTGCCAGGCGACGGACATCGGGGAGAGCGAGGACGGGTGCGACCACGCGAGCGTGTCGTGGACGGTGACGACGATCTGGTTGCCGTCGTTGACGCGGTCGTGGCGGTTGAGCGGCGCCAGGAGACCGGGTGCGTGGACCATGCCGTTCGCCGTGCCTGGAGCCACGATGCCGAGCTGCCACGCCGTGCTGAGTTCTCGCCTCGGCAGGGTGGTCCGCTGGAGGGACGCGAGACCGGGGAGTTTCGATTCGAGGAGGTCGATCTTCTCTTTCGAGACCGCGGAGACGATGCCCTCGACCTCGCAGCCGGTGGGGGCGGTGGCGATCAGCTGTCGGGTCAACTCCTCGGAGTACCGACCGACGCCGCCCGCGACGGGCGCGACGATCTGGTCGACGACGACCCTGAGCGTCGTCACGGGGCGGTGACGACGCCGTGCTGCGCCGCCTGGTCGAACGCCTCGCGCCAGTCCCGCATGGGTGCGAGCCCGGCCGATGCCCAGGCGTCGTGCCCGAGGACCGAGTAGGCGGGGCGCGGTGCCGGACGGACGAAGGCCGAGCTGTCCGTGGGGGAGACCCTGGCCGGGTCGGCGCCGACCGCGGCGAACACGGCCTGCGCGAACTCGTACCAGGACGCCTCGCCGGCGTTCGTGCCGTGATAGACGCCCGCGGGTGCGTCGGCGTCGAGCAGCGCGACGACCTGGGCTGCGAGGTCGGCGGTCCACGTGGGCTGGCCGAGCTGGTCGGTGACGACCGCCGGGTCGACCCCGTTCGCTGCGAGTTTCGCCATCGTCGCGGCGAAGTTCGGGCCGTTCTTCCCGTACAACCACGCGGTACGGACGATGTACGCGCCCTCCGGGTGCTCGGCCAGAACAGCACGTTCACCGTCGGCCTTCGTGCGGCCGTAGGCGCTGATCGGAGCGAGCGGGTGGTCCTCGCGGTAGGGCGTCGTCGCCGAGCCGTCGAAGACGTAGTCGGTCGAGACCTGGATGAGCTTCGCACCGACCTCGCGGGCGGCGATCGCGAGGTTGCGTGCGCCTGTCGCGTTCACCGCGGCGGCGTCGTCCTCGTGGGTCTCAGCGTCGTCGACCTTCGTGTACGCGGCGGCGTTGATGACGGCGCTGTGGCCGGCGACGGCTGCACGGACGGCGTCGAGGTCGGTGACGTCGAGCTCGGCACGTCCGAGGGCGGTGACCTCGCGACCCGTCAGGGCCTCCTGCAGGTCGTGGCCGAGCATGCCGGAAGCGCCGGTGATCAGGTACGTCAAGATAAGGGTCCTCTCGGGGGTGACTCGCTTATCGTACCTGGAGCTGCGTCGGAGCCAGCTGGGGTCCCCGCAACGGCGTCGCGTTGCAGGAGGCGCTTGGTCAATCCGCCGAGGAACGGAGCTTCGAACAACCACTTCCAGGGTCGCCGATGGCGTACTGCGGCGAGAGGCGTCGCGATCAGGAACACGGCGACCAGGGCGCCGATCGTGAGCCAGGAGTCGAGCCCGAGCGCGAAGAGCAGCACGCTCGACCCGAGCATGATCGGCCAGTGCGTCGTGTAGTAGACGATCGAGTTGCGTCCGATCCAGCGCAACGGCGCGAGCGCACGCCATGAGGCATGCCGCTCGAGGAAGACGATCGCGGCGAGAATTCCCGCGAGGTTCGCCGGCATGAGCAGCGTCTCGTAGGCCAGTCCGGCGTTGACCGTCACGACGGCGAGACCGAATCCGATGCCGATCGCCGCGAGCGGGACGAAGACGATGTTCTTCCGGAGGACGGGAAACAGCGTTCCCGATGCGCGGTTGAAGGCGTTACCGGCGAAGAAGAAGGTGGCGTAATACGCGTAGGTCTCGAGCTGGTCGCCCGGCTGGAACACGATCGTCGCCACGAAGCAGCCGAGAACGATGAGCCAGGCTGGCACCCGCTTGAGCGCGAGAGCGATCAGCGAGTAGCAGATCAGGTACCACAGGTACCAGAGGTAGCCGGGGGCGACCCACGTCGACGGATGGAACAGGTAGTGCTGCGCGAAGTAGTCCCAGCCGGCCGTGTTCAGGAGGATCGCCGTCCAGATCGCGTACGGCCAGATGAGATTCTGTGCTTTGCGCAGCAGATACACGCCGGGTGGTTTCGACAGGGAGTGTGCCAACACCATGCCCGACACGAACATCAGGGTCGGCATCCGGAACGGTGCGAAGAACACGTTGAGCGGGTCCAGCCACTCGGGCGCCGGGACGCCAACCTTGAACTCCGGTGCGCCGATCGCATGGAGCAGGAGGAGAAGGACCATCGCGAACCCGCGGAGCGCGTCGATCCAGTCGAGATGGACACCTGGCCGGACTGCCGGCGTGCCGGATGCGCTCTGGGCTCGACGGGCGCGATGCTCGCGGGACATGCTCTCCTCAGGAGGGTTCGGGATTCGGGCCTGGCGACGCGGACCGAGGGGCGGCACCGCTCGGGAAGCGGTGACGGTTGTGCAACTTTATCCAACATTGGTCGCACAACTTATTCCGTGCGGTTACGATCGTCGATTGGGGGTCTTCCAGGGCGCCCGCTGGATGGCGCGACCCGGTCGCCATCGCGCTGAACGAGGAGACACCCTGAACACCCCTGAACACCCCCGAACGGCTCCTGAGCCCGATTTACGTGACCCGCCCGATGATGCCAGCCGTCGACGACTACGTCGACCTGGTCAAGGGACTCTTCCAATCGCGCGTGCTGACGAACAGTGGGCCGCTGCACGAGGGTCTGGAGGCCGCCCTCGCCCAGCGGGTGGGATCGTCCCACCTGTCGCTGTGGAACAACGGCACGACGGCGTTGCTCGGTGCCCTGAGCCAGCTGGAGCTGTCCGGCGAGGTCATCGTCACCCCCTTCACCTTCCCCGCGACGGCGCATGCCATCTCGATGCTCGGCCTGCGACCCGTGTTCGCCGACGTCACACCGGACACCTTCACGATCGACCCCGCCTCGGTCGCCGACCGCATCACCGCCGACACCTCGGCGATCGTCGGGACGCACGTGTACGGAAACTGGTGCGACTACACCGCACTCGGTGCCCTCGGTCGCGAACACGACCTCCGCATCGTCTACGACGGCGCTCACTCCTTCGGGCGGAAGGCTCCCGTCTTCCCGACCTCGCCCGACGCCATCGGGGACGTCACGATGTTCAGCTTCCACGCGACCAAGCTGTTCCACACCGTCGAGGGTGGAGCGCTCGTCACGAACTCAGCGGAGCTCGACCGTGCGTTCCGGCGCGCCCGCAACTTCGGGATCGCCTCCGAAGAGGAGATCTCGATGGTCGGCATGAACGGCAAGATGAGCGAGTTCCATGCGGCGATGGGGCTCCTCTCGCTGAAGCAGCTCGACGCCGAGGTCGAGGCCCGTACGCTCCTCGCCGACGGATATCGTCGCCGTCTCGCGGAGATCCCCGGTATCCACGTGCTCACCGATGACCGCTCGGGCCAGCAGTACTTCGCGGTGCGGATTGAGGACGCGGAGTACGGGCATTCGCGAGACGAGCTGCACCTGTACCTGCGCTCCCTCAACATCGTGAGTCGCAAGTACTTCTACCCGCTCGCCTCCGACCTGCCCCAGTACGCGGACGCGCTCGGGCCGGGCGGACTCCCCGTCGCTGAGCGGGCGTCGCGTGAGTGCCTCGTGCTCCCGCTGTACGGCGACCTCGGTCTCGACAACGTCGATCGCATCTGCGACGCGATCGCCTGGAAGGCCCGCAGCTGATGACGACGACGATTCCCGACGTCTCCGTTCTCGTGGTGACGCACAACCACGCGGAGTACCTGGCTGACGCACTGGCGACGGTCCTCGCCCAGCGCACGGAATACCGATACGAGGTGGTGATCGCCGACGACGCCTCCAGCGACGGGACGGCAGCGCTTGCGGACGCGTGGGTCGCCGCCCACCCCGACATCGATGCGCGGGTCCTTCCGGTGGAGCCGCAACTCGGCATCACACGCAACTACTGGCGAGCGTTCGCTGCGTGCCGCGGGCGGTACGTCGCCGTTCTCGAAGGTGACGACCAGTGGCTGGCGGACGACAAGCTGCAACGCGTGGTCGGTGAGCTCGAAGCCGACGAGAGCCTCGCGATGGTGGCCCACCGCGTGCTGCTCTGGGACGCCGAATCGGGCGATGGCACGGTCGCGCCCGAGATCGGGTTCGAATCGTTCTCCAGCCGCCTCACCAGTGAGGAGATCGCTGAACAGAACTGGTTCGCGACCTTCAGCGCATGCACGTATCGCGCGGCGCACCTGCGGGCCCTCCCCATCGAGATGTTCGAGATGACCTCCTACGACTGGGCGATCAACCTCGGCGTCACCGCGTTCGGCGATGCGCTCTTCCTGCCCCAGACGATGACCGCATACCGTCAGCACGCGCGCAGCCAGTGGTCGAGCAAGTCCCCCGCGAAGCAGCTCGAGCAGCTGAACGACCTCATTCCGGACTATCTCGAGCTCTTCGGCGAGCGACTGGGGCGCCCGCTGTCCCGCCGCCTGCATCAGATCGAGGCCGAGTTGCTCCGCCTCCGAGCTGCCGGAGGGGATGCTCCCGCGACGCTTCCCGAGCCGGTGGCGCAGCTCGGTATGCCCCTCCCGCGCGTGAGCGGCGAGGCTCCGCGAGTCAGTGCGGTGCTCACCTCGTACAACAACGGCGCGTACCTGATCGAGGCGGTCAACAGCATCCTCGATCAGACGATGGACGACCTGGAACTGGTCATCGTCGACGACGCGTCCGGCGACGACTCCTGGGCACGACTGGCCACGCTCACCGACCCACGGGTCCGCTGCTATCGGCTGGCTCGGAACCAGGGCGGTGCTGCCGCGCTCAACTTCGCGATCCAGGAGGCACGTGCCGATCTCGTCGCCGTGTTGAATTCGGATGACGTCTGGGAACTCAACAAACTCCAACGCCAGCTCGAGGTGTTCGAACAACGACCCGAACTCGGCGCAGTGTTCACCAGTGCGCGCTATGTCGGTCCGGACGGCCGCAGCCTGCCGATGAACGAGATCCTGCCGTCCGCAGGCGTCTTCCGACAGCCCAACCGCTCACAGGCCGAGTGGCTTCGCTACTTCTTCGATCAGGGGAACGCCCTGTGCCACCCGAGCATCCTGATCCGTCGCGAGTTCTATGAGCAGTACGGTCTCTACGACAACAGGCTCCGTCAGATCCCAGACCTCGATCGTTGGATCGAACTCGTCAAGCACTATCCGATCCACGTCCTCGGCGATGAAGACCTCGTGCGGTTCAGAATCCTCCCGAGACTCGGTAACACGAGCAGTCTGACGGAAGCCAACATCGCGCGGAACCACCGTGAGCACCTCCAGATCATGGAGCACTTCTTCACCGGGTGCTCGGACGAACTCGCGCTCGATGCGTTCGGAGACGTCCTCCGCGACCAGTTCTGGGACACGAGGGCGGCTCGTGAGACCGCACTCGCTCTGCTGTGGCTCGACACGTCGGGGCCGCTGTCGCCCGTGAGCCGTGTCCACGGCATCAAGGAGTTGCATCGCAGTCTCGGCGATCCGGAGCAGGCCCGGCATCTGCTCCTGCACTACGGCATCCGTGATCTCGAGCTTCACGAGATCACCGGGCGACTGCACAACTACCCCGATCCGACCGTCGGACAGTGGGTGGGGATGAACTCGCCACAAGCGCTCAGCCACATCGCCGCGACCAACACGGGGTCGCTGGCGCTCATGGCCGTCCTCGCGCGACGCGTCCGCGCGACACCCCTGCGGCAGTGGTCCTCGCGAGCGAGACATCACTTCGGTCAATGGCGGCGACGCGGATGACGGCGCGCCGTGTCGTCGTGGTCGACGACCACTTCCCGACCTTGTCGTCCGGGTTCCGGCTGGCGGAGTTCACCGAGCTCCTGCAGAGCGGCGTCGCGCAGACCGTCCTGACGACGATGGGGCCTTTCGAGGACCTCATGGTGCCGTTCGCCGAGCGGTACCCTGCTCTGGCGTCTGCCGTCCAACCGTACGACGAGGGTGAGCTGGGCGGCTACGACCTCGCTTACCTCATCTTCCTCAACAACGTGGATCATCATCTTGGCGCCTTGGAACGCGCGGAACTGCCCTTCGTCTTCACGCTCTATCCGGGCGGCGGGTTCGCTCTCGACGACGCAGAGGCGACCCGCAAGCTCGACCGGATCATGGCCTCGCCGTTGCTGCGTGCCGTCATCACGACCCAGCCGATCGTGGCCGATCACGTCCGGGAGCGCTATCCGAACGCACCGCTGCATGAACTCGACGCACCGTTCCCCGGTCCGGGATCGGTCCGGCCCGGCCCGGGCAGCCGGGTGATCGCGGACGCGGACATCATCGAGTCGGGTCTCCGGCTCTGTTTCGTCGCCCACCGCTACACGGCCTCGGGGGCGGACAAAGGCTTCCCGCAGTTCGTCGAGATCGTCCGGACCCTCGACGCCTACGGACACACGGTCACCGGCGAGGTCGTCGGCCAATTCACCGAGGACGACGTCGAGCCGACGGTGCGCCACCTGTTCCGGTTCCACGGCGTCCTGGACTCCGCGCAGCTTCGTGAGCTGTTCGCGACGCAGCACGTCATCGTCTCCCCGAACCAGCCGCGGTTGCTCTCACCCGGCGCGTTCGACGGATTCCCGTTGACCTCGAGCGTCGAGGCCTCCCTCAGTGGGGTCGCGATGCTCGTGTCGGATCCTCTCGGGCAGAACCGCCACTACCGCGACGGCCGTGAACTCTTGATCGAGGAGCCGGACGCGCAGGCGATGGTGACCCGGCTCCGGGCCCTCCTGCGCGAGCCGGGCGGCGTCCAGCGCGTCGCTCGTGCCGGCCTCCGACGCTCACGGGCGATCTCGGACCCGGCACGTCAGCTCGCGCTCCGTCGCGAGATCATCGAGGGTGCATGCTCGTGACCGGGACCGTGGCCGATCAGCGCGTGGGATTGCTCGGCAACGGGGGACAGGCGCGGGAGGCGGTCGAGATCCTCGGGCGATCGCGGCTCGCGTTCATCGCCGTCTCAGCCGCCTACCGGGACCTGGAGGATCCGCTCCAGATCGACCTCGACGCGGTCCCGCAGAGCCTGGTCTCCACGCCGGTGGTCGCCGCCGTGGGGGCTCCGGGGCTCAGGCGAGCGCTCGTGCAGGGCTGGCCCGGATCGCAGTTCGCCACACTGACCTCGTCGTCCGCCACCACGAGCTCGTCCAGTTCGATCGGACGGGGGTGCATCATCGCTGCCGGTGCCGTGGTCTCGACCGACGTCTCCATCGGCGACCACTCGCTCATCAACATCGCAGCCTCGGTCAGTCATGACACGGCCCTCGGCGACTACGTGACGATCTCACCGGGGTGTCGCATCGCAGGCGGAGTGACCATCGGCGACGGGGTGTTCCTCGGCATCGGCGCGATCGTCTCCAATGGCGTGCGTATCGCCGACGGGTGCGTCATCGGGGCAGGAGCCGTGGTGGTGGACGACCTCGAGACACCGGGCGTCTACATCGGCGTACCAGCTCGCCTGCATAGCCCGATCGGCGGCTGGCTCGAGGCGATCTGACCCGACGTCAGCGAGTCGATTCGGTGCCGGGCAGAGCGGTCACGTCAGGCTCCTCGAACAGCGCCCGCTGTGCCTCCTCGGCCCGCGCGAGGTTCGCGAGCCCGTCGGCGCGGTGATGGCCGTACACCCAGAACCGGTAGAGGAAGAAGCGGAAGAGCGTCCCGAGTCCCAGACCGATGACGTTGGAAGCGACGTTGTCTGCAAAGAGGGACGTGAAGCCGAACACGTAGTGGCTCAGGTACAGACAGCCGACGGCGATGCCCATGCCGCCCAGCGAGACGACGACGTACTCGCCCAGTTCAAGGACGAAGTTCTTCCGCCGGTGCTCGCGGAAGGTCCAGTAGCGGTTTCCGATCCAGTTGAAGACGATCGCGACAGAGACGCTGATGACCTTCGCGCCGATGGGGGACTGGGCGAGGTGGTCCTGTCCGAAGACGCCGATGCGCAGCAGGTTGAACACGAGCACATCGAGACCGAAGCCGATGAGGCCGACCACGCCGAACTTCAGCGCGTATGCGGCGATGCCGTGCCAGAGGCGGCGGAGCAGGTTGGTCATGGCGAGGCCGATCTGTGTGCGAACACTCGATTATGCACGAGGTCGTCGGCCGGCGGACCGACGGACCACAGGGAATGCGAGCACGCTCGGTCGTCTTGGTAGACTCCCCGGGTGCAGATCCGTGAACTGAACGTCCCCGACAGCTATGAGATCACCCCGAAGCAGTTCGGCGACGACCGAGGCGTGTTCCTCGAGTGGTACCGCTTCGACAAGCTCGAGGAGGCGTCCGGGCGCTCCATCAAGCTCGCCCAATCGAACACCTCCGTGTCCAAGCGCGGTTCGGTGCGCGGCATCCACTTCGCAGACATCCCGATCGGCCAGGCGAAGTACGTCACGGCCACTCGCGGTGCGGTGCTCGACTACGTCATCGACATCCGGGTCGGTTCGCCCACCTTCGGGCAGTGGGATTCGGTCCTCCTCGACGACACCGACCGCAAGGCAATCTTCATCTCCGAGGGCCTCGGCCACTGCTTCGTCGCGCTGACCGACGACGCCACGGTCAGCTACCTCGTCACGGACGTGTACCGTCCCGACCGCGAGCACGGCATCAACCCGCTCGACGAACAGATCGGGCTCGTGATTCCGCCCGAAGCGGGCACGCCACTGCTCTCGCCCAAGGACACGGAGGCTCCCGGCCTGGCAGAAGCGGCGGCTGCCGGTCTGCTGCCGAGCTGGGATGACGCCCGCGCGTTCTACGCCACGCTGCGCAGCTGACCCGTCGGCCGGCGGGCGTCGACGTTCACGGGGTGAACGGATCGACGCCCTTCCATCCCCATCGCCGCGAGATGGTCTTCACCTGCGCCTTGGGCAGCTCGTCGACGGGGATGGACGTGTCGTCGGAGACGACGACGGGTTCGCACAACGTCAGGACGCGGTGCCTGTGCGAGCGGAGCTTCGACGACAGGTCGAGCTCGGCGCAGTACCCGTCGAGCGAGGGGCTGAAACCGCCGACCGATTCGAACGCGGAACGGTCGATCGCCGCGAACTCCGATGAGATCGCGGTCACCTCTCGGTTGACGGTGAGCGCCCCGTAGGTGCTGTCCGCTCCGGCGGGCCATCCTCTGAACGCATCCCGCAGGTGATTGCGGGACCGACGATAGCCGGCGTGCTTCACTGTGTGGTCAGGGAACACGATCCGCCCACCGGCGAACGCGACGTCCGGTTCGCCGAGCGCTCCGGCGATCAGCGTGAGCGCGTTGCTCGGCAGAGACGAGACGTGCTCGCTGATCAGCACGAGCACGTCGCCGCGGGCGCCGACAGCGGCTTCTTGGAGCAGTCGAGTGCGCTCTGAAGAAGGCGCGCTGACGACGACCACCGGTGCTCGACCGGATCTGCGGGGGAGCGGGCCGGGATCCCGGCCCTCGGGCACCGCGACGATGATCTCGACGACCTGATCGGCCGCCTCGTCGGCGTCGATGGACGAGAGCAACGCGTCGAGGCGCGGGGTGCCGGCGTCGGCCGCGACGATCACCGAGATCGTCACTGCTGGCGCGAGTCGGTGGCGGATCGCGTAGGTCCCGAAGTTGGGACCGAACGACACGTCGGCGTCGATACCGCGCCGGTCGACGGCCGCCGTCACCGCTGCCACGCCAGCCGCCCACGCGTAGCTCTTCTCCGAGCCGTTGAGGGCCGTCGAGCCGGGGACTGCCCGCCAGTGGTACAGCACCTCCGGGACGTGCGCGATCCCGCGTGCTCGCTCGGTGAACCGGAGCACGAGATCGTGGTCCTGCGATCCGTTGTACGTGGTGTCGAACGGACCGATCTCGGCGAGGAGGGATCGACGGAACACCGAGAGGTGCGACGTGAACATCTGTCCGAGCATGCGCTCCGGCGACCACTCCGGCTTCGCGAACGGGATACGGTAGTGCCCCTTGTCGGTCATGACGTCTTGGTCGGTGTAGACGTAGTCGATGTCCGTACCGTCTGCGATCGCACGATGCACCAGCGCGAGCGCACGCGGATCGAGCGTGTCGTCGTGGTCGAGCAGCGCGACGAACCGTCCGCTGCTCGCGTCGATGCCGGCATTCGAGGCCTCCGCGATACCGCGGTTCTCGGTGAGTTCGATGAGGACGATGCGCGCATCCTCCGCCGCACACGCCCGCGCGGTCTCGCGGGTGTGCTCGTCCGGGGACGCGTCGTCGACGAGGACGAGCTCCCAGTCGCCGTGGGTCTGGAGCTGCACCGAGGCCACCATCTCCTGCAGGAGGAACGGGGTCGTGTTGTAGAGCGGGACGACGATGGAGAACTCGGGCTCGCGCGCCGTCGCGTCGGGCAGGGTCACGAGCGGCCGCCGCGCAGACGCTTCACGGCGCCGAGCGGGCTCATGACGGCGGCTCCGATGCGCCAGGTCCGAGAACCCGTGAACTCCCCGACGAGCTTGTCGTGGTCGCGTTCGCGCTCCGCCGACACGCGGAGGTACAGGGACTCGAAGTAGTGCTGGCCGACACGGGCCTGGGCGAGTTCGTCGCGCAGGCGGAGGTTCTCCTGGGCCAGGGGGAGGTCGTCGAGGTCGAGCTTCATCGCCGCCAGACGTCGTTGCGCGAGCTCGGCCGAGGCGTTCGCGCCCTCGAGGGCATCACGCAGTCTCAGGATCTCGGCGCGCAGCTCGCGCTGTTCGTCTGTCGATGCTGCGGGTGCGGAAGCGCTGTCGCCCACGATGTTCTCCTTCGTCTTTGCTACGGTGGACAGGCTATCGGACCGCTTCGCGTGGTTCGTGGGCGTTCTTTCAGAAACGATCGGCGGGCATGCTCCATCCAGGGCAGCCGACGCCGTCCGCCGGGGATGTCTCGGCAATGACTCAGAGGAAGTGACCGATGCGCGGCATCATTCTCGCCGGTGGATCCGGCACGCGGCTCTGGCCGATCACCAAGGGCATCTCGAAGCAGCTGATGCCGATCTACGACAAGCCGATGATCTACTACCCCCTCTCGACGCTGATGATGGCGGGCATCAACGAGATCCTCATCATCACGACGCCGGAGTACAACGAGCAGTTCCGCGCGCTGCTCGGCAACGGTGACGACCTCGGCATCCGCCTCGAGTACGCGGTGCAGCCGTCGCCGGACGGACTGGCACAGGCCTTCATCATCGGCGAGGAGTTCATCGGTGATGAGAGCGTCGCGCTCGTGCTCGGCGACAACATCTTCCACGGCACCGGCCTCGGTTCAGCCCTCCGCAACCACAACACCATCGACGGCGCGCTGATCTTCGCGTACCAGGTGGCCGACCCGAAGGCGTACGGCGTCGTCGAGTTCGATGAGGACTTCAAGGCGCTCTCCATCGAGGAGAAGCCTGCGAAGCCGAAGAGCAACTACGCCGTCCCCGGCCTCTACTTCTACGACAACTCGATCGTCGAGATCGCCAAGACCATCGAGCCGTCCGCCCGTGGTGAGCTCGAGATCTCGACGGTGAACGAGCGCTACCTCGAGCAGGGCAACCTGCAGGTGCAGGTCCTCGACCGCGGGACGGCCTGGCTCGACACCGGCACCTTCGAGTCGATGATGCAGGCCTCCGAGTACGTCCGCGTGATCGAGGATCGCCAGGGCTTCAAGGTCGGCTGCATCGAGGAGATCGCCTGGCGCGCCGGCTGGATCGACGACGAGCAGCTCGCGGCCCTCGCCGCACCGCTCGTGAAGAGCGGCTACGGACGCTACCTGCAGACGCTGTTGGCGCAGCAGGCCTGACGAACCGTCCCGAGAACCCGACCCGAGCTCAGCGCGGGTCGGGTTCTCGTGTCTCATCGCCCGGTCGATCAGTGACGGGTTCGGGAGCGGTGTCGACCGAGCGCGCCGTGGGGTCGGTGATGACGGCCGAGACATGTCCGCGGACGACCGCGTACGCGCACACGGCGACATCGACGACGATGAGGATGAAGCGGCTCACGAGGACGATGCCGAGGATCGATGCGGCTGGGACGGTGTTCGCCAGGACGAGCGCGAGGATCGCCTCCCGAACCCCCGCACCGGCCGGGGCGATGACGGCGAGGAATCCTGCGACCCAGGCGAGCGAGTAGCCGAACACCGCGGGCAGGATCGCCGCCAGGTCGACCGTGCCGAGCGCGGACACGATGCACCACAGGTGGACCCCGAAGGCCGCCCAGCTCGCGAGCGACCAGCCGACTGCCGACAGCAGCGGGAGGCTTCGGAGCGCGGGGAGCTCGTCGCGGCGTCTCATGAGGGTGAACAACCACCCGAGGACCATCCGCATGACCGGCGGCAGGAGCGCGATGGCACCGATCACGACGAGCACGATCAGTAGCCCGGCGTATTGACGGAGTGCGGGGAATCCGAACAGGGCGCCCACGGCGAGGGTCGATCCGGTGACGAGACTGACACCGAGTTGGGCGGTGAGGGTCACCGCGGTCGTGGCGGTCGGCAGGCCGGCACGACGCCCCAGTTGTGTGCCCGCGACGATCGGCCACACACCGCCCGGGATGTACTTCCCGATCTGCGAGACGAAGACGACGTAACCGGCGTCACGGACCGAGATGCGGTGTCCGAACGCGATCACGATCGCACGCCAGGCCAGCATCGAGAACGCGACCCCCGCGAAGCCTGCGACACCGGAGCCCAGCAGCCACCAGGGGTTCATCCGGGCGACGCTCGCGGCGAACGAGTCCCAGTTCGCCACGACCGTCCACACGATGCAGGCGATCACGACGACGGCGAAACCGATCTGGATCGGCTTCCTATACTTGGTGAGGATCTTCATGGGAGATGCCCATTATCCTGCAGCAGCCCGTGAACGGAGTCCTCCGATGTCCAAACCCCGACTCCTCGTCCTCGCTTCGACCTGGCCGGCGGTGCCCGAGGACGGCACACCGTCGTTCGTGCGCGACCTCGCGCTGCAGGAGGCGACCGAGTTCGACGTGTCCGTGCTCGTGCCGCGCGTCCCTGGCTCGCTCGCGGTGGAACAGGACGGTCCGCTGCGCGTCGGGCGGTACCGCTTCTTCGTGAAGCGCTGGGAGGACCTCGCCGACGGCGCGATCCTCGAGAACCTGCGAGAGCGTCGGTCGCGGTGGCTGCAGTTGCCGTTCTTCGTGCTGGGACAGCTCGTCGCGACGCGGCGCGCGGTGCGGACGCTCAGGCCGGACGTCATCCACGTGCACTGGATCGTTCCGCAGGGCATCGTTGCGAGGATCGTCGCACCGCGGGTGCCGAAGCTGCTCACCTCTCCGGGCGGAGACATCTACGCCCTGGATGCCGCACCGATGCGCGCGGTGAAGCGCTGGGTGCTCGGCAACGCCGACCACGTCACCGTGATGAACCGCGACATGGGTCGGCGGGCGATCGAGCTCGGCACGGCGCCGGAGGACGTCGAAGTCCTCCCGATGGGCACCAAGATCATGCTGCAGCCGAGTCCCGGCAAACCGGTCGAGCACCCCTCAGCCGCCGGTCCGGCTCCGCTCCGTGTCTTCTTCATCGGCCGTCTCGTCGAGAAGAAGGGCGTGCACGTGCTCCTCGATGCCCTGCGTCGTCTGCCGTCCGAACTGTCCTGGGACGCTGCGATCGGTGGGGACGGCCCCCTCCGCGCCGAGCTCGAAGCGCAGGCGGCGGAGCTCCCCGTGCGCTTCCTCGGCCAGCTCGGACGGGACGAACTCACCGCGGCGTTCCACGCCGCCGACATCGTCGTGTTCCCGTCGGTGCTCTCGGCCTCGGGCGATCAGGACGGTCTGCCCGTGGCGCTGCTCGACGCGCTCGCGGCCGGCACGACCATCATCGCCTCGGCCCTTCCGGGGCTGGACGAAGCGGTCGTCGATGGCGAGAGCGGGATCCTCGTGCCCTCCGGCGACGTCGATGCACTGGCGGAGGCGATGCAGCGGGTCCTCGGCGATGCCTCACTCCGCACGGAGCTTGCGAGCAATGCGCGTCTCCGCGCCCAGGACTACTCGATCGAGTCTGCCGGTGAACGGTACTCCGCGTTGCTGCTCAGGATCCTCGAGCGCCGCCGCGGCGCTCAGTCGCCGTAGCGTTGCAGCTTGAGGTAGTCGAGGGTCTCCTCGCTCAGCGTCCGGTTGATCCGTGTGAGGTCGGCGACGACGCCGATCGCGAACGACAGGAGCGAACCCATCAGGAGCGTCGCACCCACGAGCAGCGACTGCAGGTGGTTGCCGCCGGTGTCGATCCACATGAGGATCGCGTAGCGCACGAACGGGATGAGACCGGCGACCGCGAGGAGCGCGCCGAGACCCGCGAAGACGACGTACGGACGGTACATCAGGTAGGCACGGGTGATCGCGACGCCCGACTGGTACATGTGCTCGCCGATGTTGCGGAAGAGCCGTGACTCGCGGGTCTTCGCGTTCGTCGTGACGGGGATGCTCGTGATGGCGAGGCGCTTGTAACCCGCCTGGATGATCGTCTCCATGCAATAGCTGAACCGCGTGACGACGTTGAGCCGGATGAGGGAGTGCTTCGAGTACGCGCGGAACCCGCTCGCGGCGTCGGGCAGGTCGGTCCCGGCGGCCTTGTTGACGACCGCGCTGCCGAAGCGCTGCATGGCCTTCTTGAAGGGGGAGAAGTGCTCGATGAGCGCCGTCTGGCGATCTGCGACGACGATGTCGGCCTCGCCACGGACGATGGGCTGCACCAGGTCCCCGATGCGGTCCTGCGGGTACTGGTTGTCACCGTCGGTGTTGACCACGATGTCGGCGCCGTGGAGCAGCGCGTAATCGACACCGTCCCGGAAGGAGCGGGCGAGCCCCATATTGCGCGTGTGACGCACGATGTGGTGGACCCCGAAGCGCTCGGCGACCTCGACGGTCCGATCGCTCGACCCGTCGTCGATGACGAGGATCTCGATCTCGTCGACACCCGGGATGCTGGTCGGGATCGACTCGAGAACCGCGGGAAGGGTCTCCTCTTCGTTCAGGCAGGGGATCTGAACAATGAGTTTCATAAGGCCTTCTCGCGCGAATCGGTGTGAACCCGTCCATTATCCCCGATCATTCGAGCCAGACATCCGGGGGCAGACTGCTGCTTGTCGGCAGTCAGGCATAATCGATGGGATGTCGGGTTGAATCCGGCCCGGACAGACGGAAGTGATGATGGCGAGCGACCGAGGCACCCAGCTGGAGCGCGTCGTCGACGGACCCGCGCGCTTCGCCGTGAGCCGGTGGATCGTGTGGGTGAGCTGGGGCTCCCTCGTCGCCTTCTCGGTCCTGACGATCGGATTGCCACTCATCGGGGTCGGTACCTTCCTCGGCACCGAGCTGCTCCAGCGGTTCGCCCCCTGGTCCGCAGCAGGCGAGTCCACCTCGATCGGCACGAACGCCATGGTCGGCGACACGATCGACGCGGTCGTGCCGCAGATGTGGGCGATCGTGGAGGCTGCACGCCACGGGGTGTTCGCGGAATGGACGCCGTTCCAAGCCGGTGGATCCGAGCTCGGCGGGCTGCCCAATTCCGGCCTGTACTCGCCGATCTCGATCGCGTGGTGGTTCGTGCCGCTCAGTTACGCTCCCGGCATCACGAAGCTGATCGAGATCGGGGTCGTCACCCTCGGCATGTCCCTGTTCCTGCGACGCCTCGGACTCCCCAACCCGACCTGGGCACTCGCCAGCCTCGTGTTCGTGTCCTCCGGGTTCATGATCTCCTGGACGAACTGGCCGCAGACGCGCGTCGCCGCCTTCATCCCGTTGCTCTTCTGGGCACTCGACCGCGCCGCAGTCCGGCGCCGACTGCTCGACGTCCTGCCGGTCGGCGTGGCACTCGCGGGCATGCTGCTCGGCGGCTTCCCCGCCATCGTGGGCTACGCGCTCTACGCTGGTGCCGTCTACGTGCTCGTCCGCGCGATCGTCGTGCATCGGCGCTTCTGGCGGGTGATCGGGGCGGGTGCGGTGAGTGCGCTCGGCGTGGTCCTCGGGTTCCTCCTGTCGGCGTGGACGATGCTGCCGTTCGCCTTGAACGCCATCGCGATCCTGGACTTCAGCGGTCGCCGACAGGGCCCGGACAACCACATGGCCATCAACGACCTCCTGTCGGCACTCGTGCCGAGTCTCGTGGGCGAGGTGAGCACCGGTGACACGTGGGGTGTCAACTCTCCCGTGGAGCGACTCTCCTACGTGGGGGCGATGGTCGTCGTGCTCGTCGCCGTCGCCTGCCTGATCCGACCCTTCGTCCGAGGTCGCCGCAGCATGATCACCTTCTTCGCGGTCGGTGTCGTGCTGTCCGTCGTGCTGACCTACATCGGCGGTCCCATCCTCGGGGCGGCGCAGCAGCTGCCGATCTTCGACAACAACCGCATCGGACGCCTTCGGGTGATGATCGGGTTCTTCGTCGCCGTCATGGCCGCCGTCGGGTTCGCGCGTCTCATCGAACCGGATCCGCGTCGCCGTCTCATCACCGTCCTGGGCCCGGAGCGACCAGTGCGGCGCTGGCTGTGGGGACTGCTCACGCTGTCGTCGGGAGCCGCCGCCATCGGATTCCTCGTGCTCGCGATACGCCGTGGCGTGCTCCTCGCCCCCGCCCGCTTCACGGAGCTGCTCAGCTGGCAGGCGCTGACGACGGTCGCCATCGGACTGTGCGGTGTCGTGATCGTGCTCGTGGTCCTCCTTGCCCGCCGCGCCGTCCCACGCATCGTCGCCGTGTGTGTGGTGCCGATCCTCGTCGTCGTCCCGGCGGTGTTCGTCGCCGACCTGTGGTGGCCGAAGTCCGACCTGTCGACCGTGTACCCCGACACCCCGACGACGGCCTTCCTCCAGGAGCACCTCGGAGAGTCCCGCTACGCCTCCGTCGACCAGACCATGTTCCCCGGCACCAACTCCGTCTACCGGGTCCGGTCGCTCGGCGGGCACACCTTCCAGACCGTGCAGTGGAAGTCGTTGCTCCTCCGTCTCGACCCCGAGGCGTACGCCTCCGCGACCTACTCGGCGCTCAGCTACCCGGGGATGGTCGCCTCGGCGAACTCACCGATCATGGATCGACTCGCGGTCAAGTACCTCGTCATGGAACCGAACCTGCCGGTGCCGGGGCTCGTCGAGCCGGCTGAGGCATCGAGCGCGGCGATTCCCGTCGGGGGTGGCGACGTCGCTGTCTCCACGGTGCACACCGGCCCGGTCCGCAGCCTCTCGTTCAACATCCTCGACCGACTGCTCGACACCGCGGACGGCGCGACCCTGACCGTCTCGCTCGTGGATCCCGTCACCGGGGAGGTGCTCACGACGACCTCCACCTGGTACGCAACCATCCTGGGGCAGCGGAACGTCGCGCTCGACGCGGGCTCGCTCGGCGTGGACACGGCGTGGCGAGCCGAGATCTCGGTCGATGCCGGACACGGTGGGATCCTCGCCGATCTCGCTGACCCCACCGCGGCCGCGGTGTCCGTGACCCGCCCCCTCGACGATGGACTCTCGGTCGCCCACACGGGGGATGCGACGGTCATTGAACGCTCATCAGCGCTGGAGCGTGTCCGGTGGGCCTCCAACGGTGTCGTCGAGCGGGACCCCTCACGTCGGGTGGACCTCATGGAGGATCCGTTGCTGCCGCCGACCACCGTGCTTCTGGAGCGCTCCGAGGACGTCCCGGCCGGCGATGTGCCGTCAGCGGGCGCGGCCGGCTCCGGGATCCCCCCGTCGACCGCGGTCGTCGACGTCGAAGACCAGGCTTGGGACGTCAACCGGACCGTGGTCGATGTCGATGCCGACGGGGCCGGGTGGGTCGTGTTCGCCGACTCCCTGCGACGCCCCGGGTGGTCTGTCACCGTCGACGGTGACCCGGCTGAACTCGTCGACGCGGAGCAGGCTGGCGCAGCCGTCCGTGTCGAGGCTGGATCGCATCGGATCGAGCTCACCTACCGGACTCCTGGTCTCGCGCCCGGGATCGTGACGAGCGCCGCCTCGGCAGGGGTCGTGCTCCTCGCGTACCTGGCCGTGTTCCTGATGCGCCGGCGACGCCCGCGGGCCTGACGACGGCGACGACGGGAACGTCGCCGCGCTGGTGACGGCGTGCTGCGCGCGCATCGCCGACAGCGGGGCAGCGTCCGGAGGTGGAGGCAACACAAGAGCGACGTGTCGCAGCAGGAGCTGCGGCACGTCGCTCAGGATCGGACGGGCTTACGGCTGGTGGGGGTAGGTCGCCTCATATGCCGCGATGACCGGGTCTGCCGGGCCGACGAGTTCCAGGTTCCCCTTGTTGATCCAAGCCGCGTGGTCGCACATCTGCTTGACGGTGCCCATCGAGTGGCTGACGAGGATGACCGTCTTGCCCGCGGCCTTGAAGTCGTCGAACTTCTGGAAGCACTTCTGCTGGAACTCGGCATCACCGACGGCGAGGACTTCGTCGACGACGAGGATGTCCGGGTCGACGTTGATGGCCACGGAGAAACCGAGGCGGACGTACATGCCCGACGAGTAGTTCTTTACCGGCTGATCGATGAACTGTTCAACGCCGGAGAACGAGACGATGTCGTCGAACTTCCGCTGGATCTCCTTGCGGCTCATGCCGAGGATCGAACCGTTGAGGAAGACGTTCTCCCGACCGGAGAGCTCGGGATGGAACCCGGATCCGACCTCGAGGAGTGCGGCGACCTTGCCCTTCGCGCTGATGGTCCCTTTTTCCGGGTAGAGGATCTTCGCGAGGCACTTCAAGAGCGTCGACTTTCCAGAGCCGTTGCTCCCGATCAGTCCGAACGTCGATCCGACGGGGACGTCGAACGTGATGTCGCGGAGCGCCCAGAAGTCCTCGTGGACCGAGATCTTGCGGCGCATGATCGCCGACTTCAAGCTCTGGTTGCGCTCGTGGTACAGGCGGAACTTCTTGCTGACGGAGTCGACGTGGACGGCGGTTTCGGTCATAGGATTTCGGCCAGTCTTTTCTCTTTACGGGTGAACATCAGGAAGCCGCCCACCAGTGCGACGAGTGCCCAGGCGATACATGCGAGCACGTCAGCGGGGTCGGGCCAGCGCTGGTCGTACATGAGGTTCCGGAACACCGTCACGAAGTGGAACATCGGGTTCGACTCGTAGATGTTCATGACGGTCACATCGGTGCCGAGGAGGCCACCGAGTTTGTCCGACTGCACTTGCACGAGCGAGGGCGGGTAGATGATCGGGGTGAGGTACATCCAGATCTGCAGCAGGATCGAGACGAGGTGCTGAGTATCGCGGAAGTACACGTTCGCGATCGCGAGGATGAGGCCGACGCCCGTCGCGAAGGCGGCGAGAACGACCATGAACACCGCCACCAGAGGGAGCCAGAGGATGACGCCCCAGCCTCCGACCGCGCACAGCACGATGATCAGCACGCCCATCTCGAACAGCCAGTTGTAGCCCATCGTCAGGACCGACGAGATCGGCAGGACGACGCGGGGGAAGTAGACCTTCGTGATCAGGCTCGCGCCGCCGACGATCGAGTTCATGCTGGCCGACAGCGCGCCGGAGAAGAAGGACCACGGCAGCAGTCCGCACAGGAGCCAGACGGCGAAGATGTGCAGTCCGCTGGGGTCTCCGGGATCCGGTGTCGCCCGGAGCAGGAAGTAGAAGACGAACGAGTACACCAGCATCGAGGACAGCGGGCTCACGAGCGACCACAGTCGGCCGAGGATCGTCCGCTTGTACTGACCGCGAATGTCTCTGAGAGTGAGATTCGCCAGGAGTTCCCTGGCAGATGCCAGATCCCTGAGATACTGCATGAAGCCTCGACTTTGGGTTCGGGTGATACGTGTGCGCAACCCGGACAATATACCGTAGCGATCCTGTGAGTCGTCGGGCCGCGCCCGGGGCGCGGTCCACCGGTCTCAACTCCATCGGTGGCCTAGGGTGGAGCGCGAACGCCACGGTTGAGCGGTTCGGCGCCCGCCGAGCTCCAGTCGAGGAACGGTGTTCGATGACGAGGGAGGGATCCGCGGTGCAGGACGGACTCATCACGGCCGAGACGCCCGTTGCCTGGCTGGGCAAAGCCTCGTATTGGACGCCCGACCACCTCATGCCCTCGGCCTGGCACGAGCACGCGCCCTTCGCCTTCTGGTTGATCGACGCTCTCCGTCCCGCCACGTTCGTCGAACTCGGTTCGCACAACGGCTTCTCCTATTTCGCCATGTGCGAGGCAGTCCGGAGACTCGGCCTCCCCACACAGTGCTCTGCCATCGACAGCTGGGAGGGCGACGAGCACGCCGGTTTCTACGGCGACGACGTGTTCCGCGCCGTCACCGAGATCAACGACGCGCAGTACCCCGACTTCTCCCAGCTCATCCGGGCCTATTTCAGCGACGCGGTCGACCGGTTCGAGGATGGCTCGATCGAGCTCCTCCACATCGACGGACGCCACCGCTACGAGGACGCCGTGGAGGACTTCGAGACCTACCGGCCGAAGCTCGCTGCGAATGCGGTCGTCATCTTCCATGACACCTTCGAGTTCGATCGTGGCTTCGGTGTCCACCGGCTCTGGGCGGAACTGGAGCAGCGATACCCGGACTCGACCTTCCAGTTCGAGCACGGTCACGGACTCGGTGTCCTGGGGATCGGTGCGGAGCTGCCGCAGGGGATCGTCGACTTCTTCGCCGCCGGCCGCGCGTCCGGCGAGCAGGTCCGCGAGGACTACGCCCGCTTGGGTGCTGTGGTCGAAGCGCGTGCCGTGGAGGTCCAGGCCCGACTCGACGACACCGCCAGGATCGCGGCGCAGCAGCAGGAGATCGAAGCACTGCGTCAGCACGCCGCGAGGCTCGACGCCGAACTCGCAGGTGCCCGCGCCCGCTTCGACGAGGTGACGGGCAGCACCGCCTGGCGGGCGACCGCACCCGCACGGCGACTGGTCGAGCTGGTCCGTCGCCGCCGTTGACGCTCCCAGGTCCGGGAACGGGCCGATGTTAGAATCGTCGGGTTAATCCGTCCGACGGAATCAAGTGAGGGAATGACCATGACGACGAAACGCCCGACGCCGGCCGAGCTGGCCAACGAGGAGCGAGTTCTCGCCCTGGTCGACAGAGTGATCGGTCTGGAGGCCGAACTTGCTCGCGCCTCGATCTACTTCTCGCCCACGAAGGACGACTTCGACGTGCTCGAGCGGGAGATGCAGGGACTTCGGCAGCAGCTCGCGGCCGTGCACTCGACGAGGACCTGGAAGGCCGGGCGTGCCGTGCTCTCGCCGCTGCGCGTGCTGAAGCGCGGGCGAGCCTGACCCCATGACGACTGCATCCACGCGTGACGCCGCAGGCGCCCCGCTCGTATCCTTCCTTGCGATCCGCCCGGACGCGGGTCGTGTCGGTGACCTCCTCGCCAGCCTCGACGGGCAGTCCGCGTGGCAACTCGTCGTCGTCGCCCCGTCCGAGGCGCTGTCCGCGCACCCCAGGGTCGTCCGAGCCGAGGCGAGCGCAACGGCGACCGACGCTGAGGCGATCGACGCGGGCGTCGCTCGTGCCACCGGACGATTCGTCTCCGTGCTGCCCGACGCCGGAGTGCCGTCGGCGGATGCGCTGCAGACCATCGCGGACTGGCTCCCGCTCGCACCCGACGCGGCTGTCGTGTACACCGACGAATCCGCAGTGCGCGCAGACGGCGGCATCGACGTCGTCCTGAAACAGGGCCCGGCACCCGAGCGCCTGCGCTGCCAGTTCTACTACGGCGACCTGCTCCTCTTCCGACGCGACGTCCTCGCCGACCTCGGCGGAGTGGCCCACGACGCTGCAGGAGTCGAGCTCTACGACCTCTCCCTCCGCGCGGTCCAGCGGGCGGCGGTCACCCTGCACATCCCGCGTGTGCTGTTCGAAGCTCCGGCCGTCCGCTCGATCGGCGCCTTCGCGGAGGACCGCCTCGACACCGTCCGCACGGTCCTGGAGCGTCATCTCCTCGCCACCGGCGGCGGAACGGTCAGGTCAGTGTCCGCCGACGGTGTGCACGTCACGGTGCGCCCCGTCCACGGTGAGCCCCTCGTGTCGATCGTCATCCCGACGCAAGCACGGTTCAGTGCGCCGCTGCACGCGGGTGGGGCGCCGCACAGCTACCTGCTGCACGCGCTGCGGGGGCTCGTCGAGAAGACGAGCTACCGCAACATCGAGGTCGTGCTCGTCGTCGACACCGACCCGGACGACGCGGTGATCGCCGAAGCACGGTCTCTCCTCGGCGAGCGGCTCGTGGTGGTCGACTTCGACCTGCCCTTCAATTTCGCCGCGAAGGCGAACCGAGGCGTGCTGAACGCCGTCGGTGACTACATCCTGATGCTGAACGACGACGTCGAGGTCATCACGCCGGACTGGATCGAGTCCCTCCTCGCGCTCGCCCAGCTGCCCGGTGCCGGCATGGCGGGCTGCATGCTCTACTACGAGGACGACACCATCCAGCACGGCGGGCACCACTACTGGATGGGCAGCCCGACCCACATCGGACTCCAGGTCCCACGTGGTTCGGCCGGCCCACAGCACGCCTTCGAGGTCGAGCGGGAGGTCGGCGGAGTGACCGCCGCATGTTCCCTCTTCCCGCGAGCCGTCTATCTCGAGGTGGGTGGCATGACCACCCTCCTTCCCGGAGCGTTCAACGACGTCGACTTCTGTCTGAAGGTCGCCGAGCACGGGTACCAGGCGTACTGGACCCCGCATGCCGAGCTCTACCACTTCGAATCCAAGACCCGCGACGCCCGTGTCCGAGCGTACGAGCTCGAGACGCTCGGGCGGCGCTGGCGCCACCGACTCCACCAGCCGCAATACTGGCCCTTCCCGGAATAGAGGTCGGTTCGCCGATATGAAATCCATCATCACCACATTCAGGAACGCGTTGTCCGTGCTGAAGCACGAGGGGCCGCGGTTCTTCTGGAAGCGCGTCGAATTGAACATCAAGTCGCGCTTCGCCGGGAAGAAACTGATCCTGCCGGTCAAGCTCGAGGACGCCCTCGCCGTCGATTGGACCGAGCCCGGTCCGCAGCTCGCCGACCCGGTTGTCGTCAACGACCGGAAGTCGCACATCGCGTGGGTGATGTCACCTCCGAGTGCGACGAGTGGCGGTCACCAGAACCTGTTCCGGTTCATCGACTACGCGGAGCGCGCGGGCCACACCTGCAGCGTCTACATCTACAACAGCCTCGGCGTTATCGTGAAGGAGTCTGATCTCAAGCAGCTCCTGCGGGAATCGCCCGCCTACCCGAACGTCAAGGCTCGTGTGCACAACCTCGACGAGCGGGGGGTCGCGTCAGACGTGGACGCGATCTTCGCAACCGGTTGGGAGACGGCCTACCCGGTGTTCCGCGATCAGTCGAGGGCGCGTCGGTTCTACTTCGTGCAGGATTTCGAGCCGACCTTCTACCCGTCCGGATCCGAGGCGATCCTCGCCGAGAACACCTACCGGTTCGGGTTCCACGGCATCACCGCCGGCGGCTGGCTCTCGAAGAAGCTCCACGACGAGTACGGGATGCGCACCGACCACTTCGACTTCTCCGTCGACCGCACCCACTACAGCCTCACGAACCGCAACGCGCGCAAGGAGATCTTCTTCTACGCGCGGCCGGTGACCCCTCGGCGTGCGTTCGAGCTCGGGATCATCGCCCTCGGCGAGTTCGCCCGTCAACGGCCCGATTACACCATCAACATGGCCGGGTGGGACGTCTCCGAATGGGACATCCCGTTCGAGTACAAGAACCTCTCCGGTCTCTCGATCTCCGACCTCAATCCGATCTACAACCGGTGTGCCGCAGGACTCGTCCTGTCCCTGTCGAACATGTCGCTGCTCCCGCTCGAGCTCATCGCGAGCGGCGTGGCGCCCGTCGTCAACGACGCCCCCAACAACCGGTTGGTGTCCGACAACCCGTACATCGAATACGTCCAGCCGGCGCCCGGCGCGATCGCTCGACGACTCGTCGACGTCGTCTCGCGTCCTGACGCGGTCGAGCGATCCATCGCGATGTCGGAGTCGCTCGAACACACGAGCTGGGACGACAGCGGCCGCCAGTTCGTGGAGTCGTTCGAACGGGCCATGCGTGGCTAGCGCAGTCGTCATCGGTGCGAACGGGTTCATCGGTTCCCACCTGGTCGACGCGCTCGTCCTCGACGGCCATCGGGTGCGTGCGTTCGACCGGTTCAGCACGGGGCAGCCGAGCTTCCTCGCCGACGACGTCGAGATCATGCGTGGCGAGTTCCTGAGCCGCTCGGACCTCGATGCGGCGGTGGCGGGTATGGACATCGTGTTCCATTTCCTGTCGACGACGACTCCGGCGACCGCGCAGGACGACCCGACCCTGGACATCCGCACGAACGTCGCCCAGACGGTGGAACTCCTCGAGAGCTGCGCCGCCGCGGGCGTCGGGCACGTCTACTTCGCGTCGACGGGCGGAGCGATCTACGGGGCGCAGGGTCGCTCCGAGTACGTCGAGACCGACCGCACGCTTCCCGTGTCGCCGTACGCCATCGGCAAGCTCACGATCGAGAACTACCTCCGGTACTTCCAAGCCGTGCGCGGGCTGCGCTCCACGGCGCTCCGGATCTCGAACCCGTACGGGACGCGCCAGCACAAGAACAAGAAGCAGGGCCTGATCCCCATCGCGCTCCGTCAGATCTCCCTGGGCGAACCGGTGGTCAAGTTCGGGGACGGTTCGATGGTGCGCGACTACATCTTCGTGAACGACGTCGTCCGGATGATCTCGCAGATGATCGGCCGCCCGCATGAGCACGACGTCTACAACCTCGGCAGCGGTCAAGGGTTCACCGTCACGGAGGTCTTCGATTCGCTGAGGCGCGTCACCGGCGTCGACTTCGCAGAAGAAGCCCGTCCGGTGCCGGTGACCTTCGTCGACCGTGTCGTGCTCGACATCAGCCGGTACACGGCGGAGTTCGGAAGGCCGGTCTTCGAGACGCTGGACGCCGGTGTCCGGGCGACTTGGGACGGCGTTCTGACCGAGCGGGACCGCTGAGGCGCGCCGCAAACGCGGCGATTGTCGTTCAATGCTCGGGGCTGCGGGTACCCTGATTGGGGGTACAACCGCCCAGTGAGAGGACGCAGCCCGATGCAACACCGTACGAGGTCGTCCTGGCAGTTGGCCGGGATTCTCCTGATCGCGTCCTCCGCCTTGCTCGGATGCACGCAGCCGGGTGCACCTGAATCCACGCCGTCGCCGACGACGTCGACCATCGCCCCGGGCAATGAATCGACTTCTAAGGGCGAAGACCCCACGCCGATCCCGCCGGAGGCCGTGCTCGTCTTCGCTTCCGTCGACGAGGACGGGGCAGCCGTCTCCGCATCCGCGTACGTCGCCGGTGTCATCGAGAACGACGGTGTCTGCACCTTCACGTTCACGATGGGGGACGCCGTCGTGACCAGTGTGTCCGACGGCCTCGCCGACCGCTCGACGACGAGCTGCGGCACGGTCCAGATCCCGATCGACCAGTTCACCAGCGGAGCGTGGAACGCATCGATCGTGTACACATCCGCCACCATCCCCGAGCTCGCCTCCGTCAGCTCCCCATTGGAGATCCCATGAGACGCAGATTCCCCGCGGTGATGATCGCCGTCATCGCCCTGTTGGCCGGCCTGTTCACCGCCCTCCCGTCGGCTGAGCCGGCGAGCGCAGCGGATGCGCGCAACTTCAACCCGGGGAACATCATCTCCGACGGCCTCTTCTACGACGGTTCAGCGATGAACGCGTCGCAGGTGCAGTCGTTCCTCAACAGCGCCGTGCCGAGCTGTCGTGCCGGTTACACCTGTCTCAAGGACTACCGCCAGAACACGCCGACGCGCGCGGCCGTCAGTGGACGCTGTGCCGCGTACATCGGCGCGGCCAACGAGTCTGCGGCGCAGATCATCGCCAAGGTCGGCCAGGCGTGCGGGTTCAGCCAGAAGGCCATGATCGTCCTGCTCGAGAAGGAGCAGGGGATCGTCACGGACACCTGGCCGAGTGACCGCCAGTACCGGAGCGCGACGGGATACGGCTGCCCGGACACGGCGGACTGCGATTCGACGTACTACGGCTTCTTCAACCAGGTGTACGCGGCCGCGCTGCAGTTCAAGAACTACCAGGCGAATCCGACGCGCTGGAACCACGTCCCGGGTCGGGTGAACGCCGTGCGGTACAGCCCGAACGCCGCCTGTGGCAGCAGCCAGGTGTTCATCCAGAACGCGGCGACCGCCGGCCTCTACAACTACACGCCGTACCAGCCGAACGCCTCGGCGCTGGCCAATCTGTACGGCACCGGCGACGCTTGCGGTGCGTACGGCAACCGGAACTTCTGGCGCATGTACTCCGACTGGTTCGGGTCTCCGACGGACATCCCGAACCCGATCGGCTCGTTGGACCAGTTCACGGCCTCCGTCGGAGCGTCGAACGCCACGCTCACGGTGCGCGGCTGGACCTTCGACATGAACCGGTCGTCGAGTTCGATCGAGGCGCACGTGTACCTCACCTACCCCGACGGCAGCGTCAAGGGGACACCGCTCCAAGCGAACCAGTCGCGGCCCGACGTCGGAGGCGCGTATCCGGGAGCGGGCAACGCCCACGGCTACTCGACGACCATCCAGGTCGATCGAGGCGGAACCTATCAGGCGTGCGTCTACGGCATCGGCCTCTCCGGGAACAACCGTCTGCTCGCCTGCCAGAACGTGGTGATCCCACAGAACGAGCCACTCGGCAAGGTCGACGAGTTCGTGACGACCGGCTCCGGCAGTACGACGGCGATCAAGGTCCGAGGGTGGGCACTCGACCCCGACGCGAAGAGCGTGTCGTCACGGGTGCACGTCTACGTGACCCAGCCGGGCGGCAAGGTCGTCGCCACCTCGATCGCGGCCGACAAGAGCAGGCCCGACATCGGAACCGCCTATCCGGGTGCGGGGGCGGCACACGGCTTCGAGATGTCCATCCCGGTGACGACACCGGGCACCTACCAGGTCTGCACCTATGCGATTCCGAACTACTGGAAGAACGTCGGGGCGAACCGTCAGCTGGAGTGCCAGTCGCCGACGTACATCAAGGCGTTCCCGAACGGGCAGGTCGACGCGGTCGTGGCTGATCAGACGCCGGCGGCGCCCGCCATCTCGGTGAAGGGCTGGACGTTCGACTCTGGGGCTCCCGCAGCCTCGATCGGCGCACACGTGTACATCACGGATCCGAACGGCACGACGACGGGGTACTCGCGCAAGGCCGACAAGCCACGCGACGACGTCAACCGCGTGTTCGGGATCACCGGTGCGCACGGCTTCCAGGAGTCGTTCCCGGTGACGGTGAAGGGCACGTACACCGTGTGCGTGTACGGCATCGCGACGTCGCCGCTCAGCGTCGGATTGAACGCGCAGTTCCCCTGCAAGAAGGTGACGTTCGGCACGGCGGCTCCCACCGGCGCGTTCGATTCGGCGACCGTGACCGACGCAGGGAATGGCACGGGTACGGTGACGGTCCGCGGCTGGGCGGTGGACAGGGATGTGGCTTCGACGCCGATCCAGGTGCACTTCTACGTGACCCGTCCCGACGGCTCGGTGAAGGGCTTCCCCTTCGTCGCCGACGAGACCAGGGCAGATGTCGCGCGGGCGTACCCGTGGGCCGGATCCAACCACGGGTTCGCGGATCAGATCACGATCGACCAGAAGGGGACGTATCAGGTCTGCGCGATCGCGATCGGTACCGCCTGGTCGAACGTCGGGGCGAACACCTCCCTCGGATGCAAGACCGTGACGTTCTGACGTCATGACCGCCTGGTGTCGCCGTCCGGAGTCTTCCGGGCGGCGACACTGTCGTTCGAGCGCTGTCGGCGAACGAGGTAGGCTTCCGTCGGCGCCTCTCGGGCGCACATCGGCTTGAGGGGGCGCGAGATGAGCGGGACGACGGACGTGGTGGAGGACACACGGGGTTTCCTTGCACGCAGAAGCGTCCGGTTCTGGGAACGCGCCGCGGCTGTGCTGCTGATCCTCGCGAGCGTGGTGCTCGTGTTCGTGCACGTACCGAAGCACACCGCGGTCTCGCCGATCGACGAGTACATGTACATCGACTACGTGGCGAAGGTGTCATCCCAGGGTGTGGTGCGCACCGGCGAGGGCGTCAGTGAGTTCGCACGCGAGTACCTCGCCTGTCACAACGTCCGGAACGTGGGCGGTTGGCCGGCGACCCACTGCACGCCGAAGACGATCGCCGACCCGAACAGCTTTCCGAACCGCGGCATCACCAGCGCCGACATCTACACCCCCGCCTACTTCGCCGTGACCCGCGTGCTGGCCGAGCCGTTCATCCTCGCCGGCGCCGATCTCGTCAGCGCCGCCCGACTCACGGGCATGGTCTGGTTGGCGCTTGCTGCCGTCGTGCTGTTCTTCGCGCTCAGACGGCTGCGGGTTCCGATCGTCTTCAGCGGATCCCTCTCACTCATGATGGTCGGTTCGTCCGCCGCGTTCTGGTCGAACACCTTCATCAGCACGGATGCCCCAGCCATGGCAGCCGGAGCAGTGGCGCTCATGCTCGGCCTGCGCGCGAGGGACGGTCGGGGGAGCATCTGGTGGTTCGCCGCGGCAACCGTGCTCGCCGCGGTGTTGAAGCTGCAGATCATTCTCCCGTTCGCCGCCATCGCGCTGTTCTTCATCCTCGAACGGGTGCGGGAGGTGCGCGGTCGGCCACGCCCGTTCGCCGCCTTCTTCCGCGACCGACTCGTCCTGGTGTCGTTCGGCGGACTCGTTGCCGCCGTGTGCGCTCAAGCAGCGTGGATGGTGATCCGATCGGCGATCGCCGTCGGTGACGCCGGAGCGCTCGTCGCCTCCGCAGCCTTTACCCCGTCGGCCCTGGCTCAGGAGCTGTTCCGTTTCCTCCCCGGCATGGCCGAGGGGGCGCTCGGCCCGCTGTCGACGGGCGCCGCTGCGATCATCCCCGTCGGTGTGCTGATGCTGTTGGTCTCTGGTGGGGTCATCGGACTGTGGGGAGCGTCCAAGGGGCTGTCGACCGAGAGCAACATCGCGGTCTCGACACTCATCGTCGCGGTCGTCTCCGCCCCGGTCCTGGCGGTCGTCTCCGCTGTCCTGACCGGCCAGTACATCGCTCTCGTGCCGCGCTACGGACTGTCGCTGCTGCCGTTGGCGCTCGCTTGTGCGGGCATGCTCTTCACCCCTCGCCGAGCGCTGAGGATCCCCGGAGCAGTCGTGGCGGTCCTCTGCTACGTCCTCGTGCTCTGCATCCCGATGTAGCAGCGGCCGGGACCGAGTCCTCAGCGTCCCCGGTTCGCCCGGATGTCCTGGATGCGTTGGATCTCCGCCGTGTCCAGCCGTTGGATCTCAGCCGTCTCCAGGCGCTCGGCCGGGGTCACGAGTTGATCGTCCCTCGTGATGTCGGCGCCCGCGGAGACCACGAACACGCGACGGAGCAGGACGACCGTGAGGACGGACACGACGGCGTAGATGAGCGCGAGCGACTTCCAGCCGAAGGGAGGCTCCCAGCCGTCGTTGAAGAACATCTCGGACAGGCTGCCGTTGGCACCGACGATGTAGCGCCGGAGCACCATCACGAACGCGAGCAGGTGACCGGCGAACAGGAACGCGTAGGCACCGGTCACGAAATGGCGCACGCGGCCGTCTGCGCCCAGTCCCGCGTCATCGAGTGCCACGCCGGCCACGGTGAGCAGACAGATGAGCATCGCGAGGGTGTACCGGCCCTGCCAGATGTACCCGTACTCGGAGTACACCCCGAGTTGGGTGAAGCCCGGGACCAGCACGATGACGGCGAGGAACACCCACATGGCCCACTTGGTGCCGCGCTTGCCCCAGAGGAAGGCGACCGCCACGAGGAGCGCGATGCAGGTCGTCCAGGCGGCGAGGGTGAGTGATGGCGCGCTCGTGTCGACCCAGCCGAAGAATCCGATCATGCCGAACAGGAAGTCCACGGTCTGCAGTTCCGTGAAGAAGAACACGAACAGCAGGCTGGCCGGGCTCGCCTGGGTCACCGGTCCACCCGGGCCGAGTGCCGGCGGATTCGCATACCAGAGGACGGTGAGTGCACAGGCGACGCCGATCGCGGCGATGAGGAGCCACGCGATCGGCGATCGGAGGACTCGGAGCACCCGTTCGCGCTGCCCGAGCAACATCGCGACGACGGCGATCACGAGCAGCCACAGCAGCGAGATGCTGCGCGTCGTGATGAGCGCTGAGGCGAGCACGAGCGCCAGCCCGGCCTGTTCGACGAGACGTCGTCCGAGCTGCGAGCCACGGAACGTCGCGAGCAGCGTTGCGAACAGCCCGCCCGCCGCCGCGACCTCCAGACCGTTGGGATTGATCGAACCCGCCAGATAGACGACCATCGGGGTCACCCCGACGACACCACCGACGATGGCCCACCGGAAGCGCGGCAGGAGCGTGAGCTGCATGAACATGACGGCGAGGGACGCTGCGCACAGGAGCGCACTCACCATCCGCATGCCGTAGAACGCCGCATCGCCGGTCAGGAACACGGACGGCCAGCCCACGAGGGCGTAGAACACCGGGCTGTTGAGGCCAGCGGAGGAACCGGTCTCGACGAGTGTCTGGTCGGTGTCGCGCAACGGCGTCTGGCAGTCGGCGGTCACTTCGGCGTGGAACGCGAAGCACAGCAGGTCGTGCGCATTCGCGATGTTCTCGGGAACGGTCGCGGCCGTCAGCGTCGAGTTCTGGTCCCACGGGACGACGGCGACCTCACCGCGTGCGACCGCTGCGGCACGGATGGCGTGCGACGGCTCGTCGGGGATGGACGCGATGGGGGAGGCCAGTGCCCAGAGCGCCATCGGGACGAAGAGGACGACGAACGCCACGAGGAACGTCAGCCATCGGCGGCCTTCCCATCGACTGCTGCGTGCGACGGCGGAGGTCGGGGCCGGTGAGGTCGGGGCCATTGATGTCGGTCCTATCGGTGGCGGACGAGCGAGGTGGCGGCTCGAACGCCCGAGTCGCGACCGCTCGCAATCCTACCGTCGCTGCCCACGCGAACCCGGTGGCGACGGGCGGTGCTCGCGTCGTTCGGAACGAGCGTCGGGGTATCCTTTCTGCAGCCGCCCCGACGACACGGCGCGGCCGCGCACACCGCACCGCTCCCACCGAATGGACCGCATGACCTCGACGACGAACGTCCCGTTCGATCAGCCGAAGCGTCGGCCCGCTCGTCGTCGGACGGCAGGACGGAGCCGGGTGACACTGTCCGAAGGCCTTGGAGGACACCGGAACTCGCTCGGCATCCTGCGACTGGTCCTCGCGTCGATGGTGATCTTCTCGCACGCCTTCCCCACGGGCGGCTGGGGCGAGGACCCATCGAAAGGCTGGACGAACGGCCAGGAGACGATCGGCGGGTTCGCCGTCGTCGGCTTCTTCGCGATCAGCGGATACCTGATCGCGAAGAGCGGCGCTTCGGCCGACGTCCTGCAGTTCGTCTGGCGCCGAGCCCTCCGCATCTTCCCTGCGTACTGGACGGTCCTCCTCGTCGGCGCGCTCATCGTCGGGCCGATCGCCTGGCGCCTGGCGGGGAACGGGCTCCGCGACTACCTCGGTTCCGGGCCCGTCGCGTACGTGTTCGGCAACGCGGACCTCACGATCCGCCAGTGGGGCATCTACGACATCTTCACCACGACGACCCCGTACGGCGAGTCGGTCGGGTACAGCGTCTTCAACGGTTCGCTCTGGACGCTCGTCTTCGAGTGGGGCTGCTACATGCTGGTGGCGGCGCTCCTCGTCCTGGGGGTGCTCCGATCCGCTCGCTGGGTCGTCCCCGCACTCGCCGGCGGGTTCTGGGTGCTGTTCATCGTGTACAGCCTCGCACCGTCGGTGGTCGCCACGGTCGCGCCCGTGCTCGCCGACCCGAACCGCATCAGGCTGACGCTGGCGTTCCTCCTCGGCTCGACCCTTGCCATGTATTCGCGCCGGATCCCGTTGAACGATTGGATCGGCGTCGCCTGCGGCGGTGTCATGACAGTCACGCTGCTGACGGGCGGGTGGGTGCTCATCGGCTACCCGGCGTTCGCCTACTTCGTCCTGTGGCTCGCCGCCCGCCTCCCGAAGCGCATCCAGTGGATCGGTGCGAAGAACGACTACTCCTACGGCATGTACGTGTACGGCTTCCTCGTCCAGCAGTTCACGGCCTTCCTCGGTTGGCACCTGCTCGGCTACTGGGCCTGGGTCGCCCTCACCATCCTCGTGACCGCGGCCTGCGCATGGCTCAGCTGGCACGGTGTGGAGAAACGCGCCATGGCCATGAAGGACGTCGGCCCTGGACGCGGACTGGACTGGCTCTCGTCGCGGCGGTCTCCCGCCGCCGACGCACCCGAAGCGCGTCGAGTACCATCGAATGTCGACTCGCCTACAGCTAAGGACACCACTTCGTGACTGCATCAACGCTCGGAACCGTTCTGGTGACGGGAGGCGCCGGGTTCATCGGCTGCGCTCTCTCCCACAAACTGGCTGCCGCCGCCGAACGCCTGGTCGTCATCGACAAGCTGCACCCGCAGGTGCACCCGAGTGCCGAGCGCCCGGCCGACCTCCACGAAGCCGCTGAGCTCGTCGTCGGTGACGTCACCGACGCAGCCGCCTGGGATGCACTGCTGGCGGATGTCCGTCCCGACGTGATCGTGCACCTCGCCGCTGAGACCGGCACGGCGCAGTCGCTCCATGCGGCGACGAGCCACGCCGAGGCGAACGTCGTCGGCACCACGGAGATGCTCGACGCGCTCGGGCGCGCCGGTCAGGTCCCCTCGCACTTCGTGCTGTCCTCCAGTCGCGCCGTCTACGGCGAGGGGCAGTGGAAGCGCACCGACGGCACGGTGTTCGAGCCGGGGCAGCGTTCGCACGCGCAGTTCGAGCGCGGCGAGTGGGACTTCCCCGATGCCACGCCGCTCCCGAGTCGCGCGGCCGTGACGATGCCCGCGCCGACGAGCGTGTACGGCGCGACCAAGCTCGCCCAGGAGCACATCCTGTCGGCGTGGACCGCCGCGCATGACGCGAAGCTCACCATCCTCCGTCTGCAGAACGTGTACGGGCCAGGACAGTCGCTCATCAACTCGTACACGGGCATCGTGTCCCTGTTCTCGCAGCTCGCCATGGATGGCGGCACCATCCAGGTGTACGAGGACGGCCGGATCGTCCGAGACTTCGTGTTCATCGATGACATCGCAGCGTCGTTCCGTGCGGTCATCACCGCGGGGCCGTCGGCGGACGTGTCGCGGTTCGACATCGGTTCGGGTGTCGGCACGACGATCCTCGAACTCGCCCAGGCGATCGCCGCGTACCACGGCGCGCCGGCCCCCGTCGTCAACGGCATGTACCGTGACGGCGATGTCCGGCACGCGGAGTGCAGGATCGATGACTCGCTCGCTGGACTCGACTGGGCCCCGGCGTGGGACGTCACCCGCGGTGTCGCCGCACTGCAGGAGTGGATTGCCGCCCAGCGATAGCGCCGTTCCGCCCGAGGCGATTCGTCGCGGGCCGAACGGCGCGGTGCTCATCCTGCTCGCCACCGCGATCGGTGGCGGTGCGGGCTACGTCCTGCAGATCATCACCGGTGTCGCCCTGGGGACGGCGGCCTACGCGTCGTTCGCCGTCTTCTGGTCCGCGCTCTACCTGATGGTCAGTGCGTTGTCCGGCGTGCAACAGGAGGTCGCGCGCGCGGCCCATCCCCTCGGGCCCGATGATGCAGACGTGCGGCGGGCGCCGGTGGTCCGGAACTTCGCGGTCATCGCTGCGATCGTCGTCGCGGCACTGCTCGCCGGCACCGCATGGCTGTGGGTCGGTGCGGTGTTCCCCGCGAACGGCTGGTCCCTCGTGCTGCCGCTCGTCATCGGGGTCGCCTCCTACGTCGTCGTCGCGGCCATCTCGGGTGTGTTCTACGGCTTGTCGTTCTGGACGGCCGCTGCCGCCATGACGATCGTCGACGGACTGCTCCGATTCGGCATCGTCGGCGTGATGCTGCTCTTCACCTCCGACACCGCAGCACTCGCCTGGGGCGTCTCCCTGCCGTTCGCGATCACGCCGCTCGTGCTGTGGCTGTTCGTGCGCAGGGGTGTCGTCGGCCGATTCGGCATCGATGTCGGCCCGCGCGAGCTCGGTTGGAACGTGCTGCGGACCGTCGTCGCCGCGGCAGCGACCGGCGTGATGGTCAGTGGACTTCCGCTCATGATCCAGGCGACGGGCGACACCGTCTCCGCGAACGCCTTCGGCTCGCTCAGCTACGCGATCACCCTGACCCGCGCTCCGATCGTCATCGTCGTGCTGGCCCTGCAGAGTTACCTCGTCGTGGTCTTCCGCTCGCATGCCGATGCGGTGCTCGGCTGGGTGGTGCGCCTGTCGGCACTGGTGCTCGGCGCAGCCGGTGTCCTCGCGCTGCTGGCCTGGTGGCTCGGTCCATGGGCTCTCTCGGTGCTCTTCGGCCGGCAGGACGTCCTCGCGGGCGGCACCATCGCGCTGCTCGTCGCCACTGCCGGTCTCGTCGGCGTGCTCTGCGTGACGGGAGCCGCAACGTTGTCCCGCGCGCAGCACGGCTTCTTCGCCGGTGGCTGGATCGTTGCCGCTGTCGTCACCGTCGTCGCGCTCGCCCTCCCTCTCGGGCTCCACGAACGGGTGCTGCTGGCCTTGACGATCGGCCCCCTCGCCGGGCTGATCGTCCAGTGCCTCGCACTGGTGCGTCCAGCCCCTCGGGCGTCGGCAGCCCCGTCGATCTCCTGATCGGAGCACCCGCGGGTCGCGTTGTGCGCCGATGGGTGTCCCGCTCCGGAGACCGTCGATCGCTCGTCTGCCCGTCAGCTCCGGTCGTCCGCGGGAGATCCGCCCCGCCGGAGCTCAGCCAGCTGCTGTTCCAGTGCCCTGATCCTGAGATCTTGCAGAGCGCTCTCCTCAGCGAGCGTCCTGCTCCGGTTCTCAAGGGTGGTGAGCTCGGAACTGTGCTGGATGCTGACGAGGAAGAGGATGAAGATGCTGACGAAGAACACGAGGTTCGTCGGGATCTCGACGCCGATGACACCGGCCGCCCAGATGAGTACCTGGGGGAAGACGCCGATCACCAGGGCGAGGATTCCAGCGATGAGCCACCACACGGCGTGGCGCTCACGGAGCTGGCGCTTGCGCAGCATCTCGATGACGATACCGAGGGTGAGGACGGCCCCGACGATGCCGAGGATGTAGGTTCCGAGGGGGATCATGCGGTCACGACCTCTCCGTCGCCCGTCAACGCGACCGGGGGGCGGATGAGCGCGAACACCAGGGCGAGTCCGGCTCTTGCGAGGTATCGGGCCGCCTTGAACGGGTTGTGCGACGGCGTGCCGCCGGCCCGGGGCCGCATCGCCACCGGGACCTGACGGATGACGCACCCCGAGCGAGCCGCGATCACGAGTGATTCGATTGTGTCGCCGAGGTATTCGGCCGGGTAGTGCTCGGCGAACAGGCGGACGGCGCGCGGGCCGGTCGCTCGGAACCCGCTCGTCGTGTCGGTGAGCTTCGTCTTCGCGACGCCGCTCAGGACGCCGGACAGGACGACCATCGCCCACTTGCGTGGGCCGCGGACCTCGTAGTCTCCTTCGCCGGCGAAGCGTGCGCCGAGGACGAGGTCCGCGGTTCGCAGCTCCTCGACGAGTCGGACGACGCCCGCAGGGTCGTGTTGACCGTCGGAGTCGACCTGCACCACATTGCGATAGCCGTGGGCGAGGGCGTACTTGAATCCGGCGCGCATCGCGCCGCCGACACCGAGGTTGAAGGGAAGCTCCGCGACGATCGCTCCGGCCGAACGTGCTTCGGCTGTCGTCGCGTCGGTCGAACCGTCGTTGACGACGAGGACGGCCACCCCGGGGAGCTTCGCGTGGACCTCGCGGACGACCGCGGCGACCGAGGCCTCTTCATTGAGCGCTGGCATGACGATGAGTGTGCCGGCGAGGGAGGTCGTCATAGGGGAAATCCTAGCAATCGGTGGTCTGCGCGGCCCCTCGACAGGCTCGGGGAGCGGACTTCGGGTCGTTGTGGGCAGACGACGCCGTCGACTCGGGTGGCAGGGTCCGTTCGGTGTCAGACGCGTGCGAAGACGTGCTCGAGGAGCGCTTTACGGCCAGCGGCGTTCTTCGCGCGGAGGGCTGCGGGGAGTTCGCTCAGGGCATTGGCGCGCGACGTCCAGTGGTGCGCGGCAGCTCGGGCCGCACGCTTCCAACCGAGAGCGTCCAGATCGCGACGCGCCTCACCGAACAGGGTCCGCTCCTGACGGAACTTCGAACCGTCCGGGCCGGTCACCGCCGACACGCTCTGCGAGTGGCGGCGGTAGTTGAAGCACACCTCGTCGTCGAGGACGAGGCTGCCCCCGTCCTTCGTGATCTCGAGGAGCATGGCGAGGTCCTGCACGACGTCGAGGTCGAGTCGGAACTCGTGCTTGCGGAGGGCTTCGACCCGCCAGACCAGAGACGGGAAGTACGTCCAGTTCCCGCGGAGCAGGCTCGTCGCAAGGGCTTCGCCGCGGTACTCGCGGGCACCGGTCCCGGAGAAGCGGTACAGCGCCTTAATCCGGTCGGCGAGCGGCTTCGACGGCGCCCCGTTCTCGTCGATCACCGAGACACCGGGCTGGATGATCGAGGCGTCGGGGAACTGCGCGATGAGCTCGGCGACCCGACGCACGTAGTTCGGCTGCATGACGTCGTCGCATCCCATGATCACCGAGAACTCGCCCGACATGAGGGACACGCACTTGCGGTAGTTCTTGGACGGACGCAGGTTCACCTCGTTGCGGATGTAGGTGATGCGCGGATCATCGAGCGCGACGGCCCATTCGCCCGGTGCGAGATCGGGGTAGACGTCGTCGACGATCGTCAGATGCCAGTCCGGGTCGGACTGCGCGAGCACACTCTCCACCGCCGCCTGGAAATGGTCGAAGCGGCCGTAGAAGGGCATCATGATGTCGAGCGTCACCCAGGTAAGCTAGCAATGTTTCTCGGGCAGTGCGGAATTCTTCGACGATCTCCCGGCCCGACCACACGAACCGATCCAGAGCGGAACCTCATGACTGACACCCCCGTGAAGAAGGCCGTCATCACCGGCATCACCGGCCAGGACGGCAGCTATCTCGCCGAGCTCCTCCTCGCGAAGGGCTACGAGGTGCACGGCTTCGTGCGTCGAGCCTCCACGTTCAACACCGGACGCATCGACCACATCTACGACCCCGAGGCCACCCACGGCGGCTCGCCTCGCCTGCAGCTGCACTTCGCCGACCTCGCCGACGGCTCGCGCCTCGCCACGCTCCTCAACGAGATCCAGCCCGACGAGGTCTACAACCTCGCGGCGCAGTCGCACGTGCGGGTGAGCTTCGACGAGCCCGAGTACACCGGCGACACGACTGGCCTCGGCACGGTCCGCCTGCTCGACGCGATCCGCCAGGTCGGCCTCCACTGCCGCTTCTACCAGGCGTCGAGCTCCGAGATGTTCGGTGCGACCCCGCCGCCGCAGAACGAGGAGACGCCGTTCTACCCGCGCTCGCCGTACGGTGTCGCGAAGGTGTACTCGTACTGGATCACGCGCAACTACCGCGAGGCCTACGGCATGTTCGCCGTCAACGGCATCCTGTTCAACCACGAGTCCCCGCGCCGTGGCGGCACGTTCGTGACCCGCAAGATCACCCGCGCTGCGGCCCGGATCGCCGCCGGCCAGCAGGACTTCCTGTACATGGGCAACCTCGACGCCGTGCGCGACTGGGGCTACGCCCCCGACTACGTCGAGGGCATGTGGCGCATGCTGCAAGCGGACGAGCCGACCGACTTCGTGCTCGCAACGAACACGGCGTACACCGTCAAGGACTTCCTGCAGTTCTCCTTCGAGCGGCTCGACCTCGACTGGGAGAAGTACGTCAAGTTCGACGAGCGCTACCTGCGGCCCACCGAGGTCGACGCGCTCATCGGCGACTACGGCAAGGCCGAATCGGTCCTCGGCTGGACGCCGAAGGTGCTGCCGCCTCGTCTCGCGCAGATCATGGTCGACTCCGACGTCGCTGAGCTCGCCGCCTCCGGTTCCTCGTACATCGACACGCCCGAGGTCTGAGGCGGGTGCGCGTCCTCCTCACCGGTGGCGCCGGCATGCTCGGTTCGAGCATCGCCGAGGCCTGGCCGACGCTGCGCGCTGCCGATGAGCTGATCGTCGCGACGCGTGCCGACGCCGACCTCACCGACCGTGCGGCCGTGGCCGCGCTCATCGAACGCACGGCACCGGACGCGATCGTGCACACGGCCGCGAAGGTCGCCGGCATCCAGGCGAAGCTCCAGCGCCCGACGGACTTCCTGCTCGACAACCTCCTCATCGACACCTCGGTGATCAGCGGGGCAATCGACGCCGGGGTCCCGGAGCTGCTGTACATCTCGAGCGCCGCGATCTACCCGGAGGGGCTGGCACAGCCGATCGGGGAGTCCGCGCTCCTCACCGGGACGCTCGAAGGCGCCAACGAGGGGTACGCGCTCGCCAAGATCGCGGGTACGAAGCTCTGCGAGTACGCGAGCCGCCAGCACGGCTACGCCTATCGCGCGGCCGTGCCGTCGAACCTCTACGGCCCGGGCGACGACTACACCCACGGCCAGGCGCACCTCATCGCCGCAGCACTCGGCAAGGTGCACGCGGCAGTGGTCGGCGGGAGCGACGAGGTCGAGGTCTGGGGAGACGGTACCGCCCGACGCGAGTTCACCTTCACGCCCGACCTCGCGTCCTGGTTGGTCTCCCAGCTGGGCTCACTCGCCGCGTGGCCCGTCACCCTGAACCTCGGTCCGGGCGTCGACCACAGCATCACCGAGTACTACGAGGCCGCCGCCACCGCCACCGGTTTCACCGGACGCTTCCGCTACGACGCCTCGAAACCCTCCGGCGTCCACCAGCGCCTGCTCGACTCCGCCGCGGCCCGCGCCCTCGGCTGGAACCCCACGACCCCGCTCGCGGACGGCGTCACCGCCAGCTACCGCGCCTACCTCGCAGCTCAGGAGACCAACACACCATGACCGACATCTTCGACTCCGGGTTCCCGCTCGCCACGTCCTCCTGGGACGAGGCGGAGTACGCCGCCATCCAGCGCGTCGTCGACAGTGGGCGTTTCACCATGGGACCCCTCGTCGCACAGTTCGAACGGGACTTCGCGGAGGCCTTCGGGGCCGGGTTCGGCGTCATGGTCAACTCCGGGTCGAGTGCGAACCTCATCGCGATCGCGGCCGCCGTGCTGGACGACCGCGTCGACCTGGCCGCCGGTGACGAGGTCCTCGTCCCCGCCGTGTCGTGGGCGACCACCTACTACCCGCTCCAGCAGTACGGACTCGTCCCGAGCTTCGTCGACATCGACGTCGACACCCTCAACATGGACCTGGCGCTTGCCGAGGCGGCCATCACGCCGCGCACGAAGGCGATCTTCGCCGTCAACCTCCTCGGCAACCCGAACGATTTCGCCGCGCTCACGGCGCTCGCCGAACGCCACGGGCTGCTGCTCATCGAGGACAACTGCGAGTCGCTCGGTGCCAAGGACGACGGCCGATTCGCGGGCACGGTCGGTTCGATGGGCACGTTCAGCGCCTTCTTCTCCCACCACATCTCCACGATGGAGGGCGGGATGATCCTGACGGATGACGAGGCGACGGCGCAGATGCTCATCTCGCTGCGCGCCCACGGCTGGACTCGTGGCCTGCCTGCCAAGAACGCCGTGCACGACAAGTCGGGCGACGACTGGGACGACCTCTTCCGCTTCGTCCTGCCCGGTTACAACGTGCGTCCCATCGAGATGTCCGGTGCCATCGGGATCGAGCAGATCAAGAAGGTACCGGCCCTCATCGCCGGTCGCCGTGAGAACGCCGCGTACTGGACCGAGAAGTTCGCGGATCTCGACACGGTGCGCATCCAGCGAGAGCAGGGGGAGAGCAGCTGGTTCGGCTTCTCGCTCGTTCTCGAGGGTTCGCTCGCTGGTCGGCGCAAGGAGCTCGTGCGGGCGTTCGCCGAGGCCGGTGTCGAGTCTCGCCCCATCGTCGCGGGCAACTTCACGAAGAACCCCGTCATGAAGTACCTCGACGCCAGGGTGCCGGCCGAACTGCCGGCCGCCGACAAGATCCACGAGGACGGCCTGTTCGTCGGGAACCACCACTTCCCCGTCCACGCGGGAATCGACCGCGTGTACGACGTGGTGGCAAAACTCTCCTAGGCTGGGTGCGTTCGGCCGGAAGGCTCCGGCCGGCAGATTCCGTTCCACCGTCCACCTCTTCCCCCCAACCGATGAGGACTGTGCACCGTGACCCAGCCGACCCCCACCCCTTCCACCGGTAGCCTCGACCTGCCTGCCGCGGCCGAGCGCCTGCTCGGTCTGCGGGCGGTGCTGTTCGACCTCGACGGCGTCATCACCCCGACGGCGGAGATCCACATGCACGCGTGGGCGAAGCTCTTCAGCGCCTACCTCGCATCACGAGGCGACACCTCGCCGTACACGGACGACGACTATTTCGCGCACATCGACGGACGTCCGCGCTACGACGGCGTCCGGGCGATGCTCGCGTCGCGTGGCATCGTCCTCCCGGAGGGTTCACCGTCGGACGCGCCAGAGCTCGACACCGTGTGCGGCCTCGGCAACCGCAAGAACACCGTCTTCACCGCGGTGCTCGAGGAGGACGGCATCGCCGCCTACCCCGGGTCGCTCGCCTTCCTCGACGCGGTGGTGGCTGCAGGACTCGACGTCGCAGTCGTGTCGAGCTCGAAGAACGCCGAGGTCGTGCTCACCGCCGCCGGTCTCCGAGACCGCTTCGACGTGGTCATGGACGGCGTGGTCGCGGCTCGCGAGGGCATCGCAGGCAAGCCTGCACCCGACACCTACGTCGAGGCCGCCCGGCTGCTCGGTCTGACCCCTCGGCAGTGCGTCGTCGTGGAGGATGCCCACTCGGGCGTCGAGGCCGGCCGACGCGGCGACTTCGGGCTCGTGCTCGGCGTCGACCGCGGTATCGGCGCACAGGTGCTCCTCGACGCCGGTGCGGACATCGTCGTCGACGACCTCGACGAGTTCATCGCACCGCTTGCGGAAGCGGCCCGAACACCGAGGCCGGATCCGGCAGACCCACAGACCCCCACAGACCCCCACCACGACCTTTCCGAGGACCACGCATGAACCACATCACCAGCGATCCCCTCGACCGCCACCGATTCCCGCTCGACGAGTGGGCGCTCGTCGAAACCCGGGTCGAACCGGCTGACGAGGGCACGACCGAAACGCTGTTCGCGCTCGGCAACGGATATCTCGGGCTCCGCGGCAACGTCGACGAAGGTCGCGACGGCCACGTCCACGGCACCTTCATCAACGGCTTCCACGAGACCTGGCCGATCCGCCACGCCGAGGAGGCCTTCGGCTTCGCCCGGGTCGGCCAGACCATCGTGAACGTCCCGGACGCGAAGGTCATCCGGTTGTACGTCGACGATGAGCCGCTCATCCTCAACGAGGCGGACCTGCTGAGCTTCGAACGCCGCCTCGACTTCAAGACGGGTGTGCTCAGCCGTGAGCTGGAGTGGCGCACCCCCTCCGGCAAGCGTGTCCACATCCGTTCGCGCCGCATGGTCTCGTTCACCGACCGTCACCTCGCGGTGATCGACTACGAGGTCACGCTGCTCGACGCCGACGCCTCCATCGTGCTGTCCAGTCAGATCATCAACCGCCAGGACCGCCAGGACGACTACCTCGCGAACGCTCCTGAGGCCGGCATGGGCGACCCCCGGAAGGCTGAGTCGCTCACCGAGCGCGTGCTGCAGCCTCGGTACAAGCTCATCGACGGCGGGCGGGCGATGCTCGGCTACCAGACGACGAACTCCGGCATGACCATCGTCGCGGGTGCCGACCACACGATCGAGACCGAGAACGAGTACGCGGTCTCGACCCACATCGAATCCGACCTCGCGAAGCACGTGTACACGGTGCGTGGCCGGGCCGGCGTGCCGACGAAGATCACGAAGATCATCAGCTACCACACCTCGAACGCCGTGCCCCCGAAGGAGCTCGCCGACCGGTGCGCGCGAACCCTCGACCGCTCCGGCGAGAACGGCGTCGAGTCCGCGCTCCGCAACCAGGAGCTCTGGCTCGAGGACTACTGGCTCCGCTCGGACGTCGAGGTCCACGACCAGCCGGTCATCCAGCAGGCGACCCGCTGGAACCTGTTCCAGCTGGCGCAGTCGACGGCCCGCACCGACGGTGGTGGCGTCGCCGCGAAGGGCGTCACCGGCTCCGGCTACGGCGGCCACTACTTCTGGGACACCGAGGTCTACGTCCTCCCGTTCCTCAGCTACACGGCGCCGCTCGTCGCGCGCAACGCCCTCCGCTTCCGGCAGAACATGCTCGAGGCGGCTCGGGCGCGTGCGACCGAGCTCAACCAGCAGGGCGCGTTGTTCCCGTGGCGCACCATCAACGGCCTCGAGTCCTCGGCGTACTACGCCGCCGGGACCGCGCAGTACCACATCGACGCCGACATCTCCTATGCACTGCGCCAGTACGTCGCGGCGACGGGCGACGAGGACTTCCTCGCCCGTGGCGCCGTCGACATCTTCGTCGAGACGGCCCGCATGTGGGCCGACCTCGGTTTCTGGCGTCAGAACGGTAGCGACTCGTTCCACATCTACGGGGTGACGGGGCCTGACGAGTACACCACGGTCGTCAACGACAACCTCTACACGAACGTCATGGCGCGGTCCAACCTGCTGTCGGCTGTCGAGGCCGTCGAGCGTCTCCGTGAGGACGACCCGGCGTCCTACGAACGCATGGTGTCGCGGCTGTCGCTCGGCGTTGACGAGATCACCGAATGGCAGCGTGCCGCGGAGCACATGCACATCCCGTTCGACAAGCGGCTCGGCATCCATCCGCAGGACGCGCAGTTCCTCGAGAAGGAGCTGTGGGACCTCGACCACACGCCGCCGGAGCACCGACCGCTCCTGCTGCACTTCCACCCGCTCGTCATCTACCGCTTCCAGGTGCTGAAGCAGGCCGACGTCGTCCTGGCGCTCCTGCTGCAGGGTGACCACTTCACCGACGAGGAGAAGCTCGCGGACTTCGACTACTACGACCCGCTGACGACGGGCGACTCGACCCTGTCGGCGGTCGTGCAGTCGATCATCGCCGCCGAGGTCGGATACCAGCGCCTCGCGCTCAAGTACTTCTGGTCGGCGCTGTTCGTCGACCTCGCCGACCTCCACCGGAACACCGCGGACGGCGTGCACGTGGCGTCGACCGGCGGTGTGTGGAGTTCACTCGTCCTCGGCTTCGCCGGCATGCGCGACCACGGCGGCATCGTGTCGTTCTCGCCGCGCCTGCCCGCCGATTGGAAGGGCATCACGTTCCGGCTCACGCTCAAGGGCACCCGCGTGCGGATCTCCGTGCGCCGCACCGAGATGCGTTTCACGATCGAGGAGGGCGACCACGCGGAGTTCCTCGTCGGCGGTGGCACGGTCGTCGTCGACACGGGCACCACGGTGACCGTGCCGCTCGACAACCAGGGGCCGCACCTCGTCGGTGAGCCGAGCGCGAGCGACATCGAGGGCAGTCGTCGTGCCGACGGATCGCTCATCACGGTGTCGATGCCGACGATCGCGCTGGGACCGGCCGACACGGAGTCGATCCCGGTGATCCAGCCGCAGTCGGAGTAGCGGCTCCGCCCGGCGACAGGCTCAGGGACCGGTCCTCGGTCCCTGAGCCGCCCGGGTTCCGTGAACTCGTCGAAGGGGGTCAGCGAGCGGGCGCGCGCAACGCCGCCCGGAAGCTCTCGAGGGTCCCGGTGGCTGCCCGCTCCCAGGAGAACTGCTTCGCGCGCTCGACGCCTGCCGAGGCGAGGGCGGCCATTCGTTCGGGCTCGGTCATGGCGGTCCGCATGACGCCCGCGATGCTCTCGAGGGAGTTCGGGTCGAGGTAGAGCGCGGCGTCGCCGCAGACCTCGTGGTACACGGGGATGTCGCTCATCATGACCGGCAGGCCGACCATCATCGCCTCGAGAGCCGGCAGGCTGAACCCGTCGACGAACGACGGCATGGCCATGATGGTCGCCCGCTCGTAGAGCGAACCGAGTTCCTCGTTCGACAGCCAGCCCTTGAGGTCCACCCAGTCCTGCATGCCGGTCTCGGCGACGACCGCCGTGAGCGGGTCCTCGCCGTGGCTGCCGGTGATGACGAGCCGCGGGCGGACGTCCTCGCCGAGCAGCGGCAGCGCTCGGATGAGGCTCGCCCAGTTCTTGTGCGGGCGTCGGTTCCCGGTGGCGAGCAAGAACGGTGCCGAGGTGTCGGGGCGGCGTTCGCCGATCTGGGGTCGAGTGCCGGCGAGTGGGACGAGGTCGATGCGCTCCCGTGGAACGTGCAGATACTTCTCGATCTCGGTCCGGGAGACCTCGCTGATCGTGAGCACGCGTGCCGCATTGCGTGAGGCGAGGCGCTCCATGAACTTGACCGGTTCCGTGTAGAGCGGCGTCGTCATGAGTTCGGGGTTCGACCAGTAGAGCATGTCGTGCATCGTGACGACGGTCGGCATGGAAGACCGAGCCGGCCCGAGCGTCGCGGGGGAGTGGATGAGGTCTGCACCGTGACGTTTGGCGTGCCTGGCAACCTGGAACAGCTCACCGAACGCCCAGACGAAGCGGTTCTCGCCGCTGATCCCGGTGTCGACGACCTCCCCGGGGAACCACGAGCGGTCGAGTTGATACCCCTCGCGGCTGGCGAGCCCGATGAACTCGAACTCGCTGCCCTGGCGGCCGATCTCGCGATACAGCTCGCGGGCGTAGGTCTCCATTCCCCCCTTGGTGCCGGTGTACGAGAGCAGGTCGACGGCTACGCGGGGCATAGTCATCGAGACTACCAGCGGGCACCTCCGGCTAGGCTGGTGGGTGGTCCGACGAGCGGTGAGGAGCGACCATGCCCCAGACCCCGAGCGATGGACCGGCCCCTGTCGACGAGCGAGTGTCCGTCGCGCTCTGCACCTACAACGGCGCGGCGTACGTGGAGGAGCAGCTGCAGAGCATCCTCGCGCAGACAGTGCTCCCGGGCGAGATCGTCGTGAGTGACGACGGGTCGACCGACGGCACGGTCGAACTCGTTGAACGCATCGTCTCGTCCTCCCCGGTGCCGGTGCTGGTCAGACGCAACGCGCGCGCGCTCGGCGTCACGCGGAACTTCGAGAGCGCCATGCGTGCGACCCGCGGCTCGTTCATCGTCCTGTCCGATCAGGATGACGCCTGGCACCCGGAGCGGCTCGCTCGTGCGCTCACCGAGTTCGCCGCACGACCGGAACTGCAGCTCGTCTGCTCCGACGCCCGACTCGTCGACGGCGCGGGGGCGCCGCTCGGTACGACGCTGTTCGGGTCGCTGTCCATCGGAGACCTGGAGCGGTCGGAGATCGCCGCAGGGCGCGCGTTCCCGATCCTGCTCCGGCGGAACCTCGTGACCGGCGCGACGGTGATGCTCCGACGTGAGGTGTTCGAGACGGCTGTCCCGTTCCCTGCGCCATGGGTGCACGACGAGTGGCTCGCGATCATCGCCGCTGCCCGAGGGCCGATCGCCCTCCTCGACGATCAGCTCGTCGACTATCGGCAACACGGTGCGAACCAGATCGGCGTCGCCGAACCGACCCTCGGCTACAAGCTCCGTCGTCTCACTGAGCGAGGTCGCCAGCGCAACCGCGACATCGCCGATCGGATCGCCGGGTTGAACGAGCGTCTCGACGTGCTCGGCGACGGCGCCCCGTTCGCCACGCCCGACGCCGTGCGTGCGAAGCTCGACTTCGAACGCTTCCGTGCCGCGCTCCCCGCGGCCCGCTGGAGGCGGATCCTGCCCGTCCTCCTGCGTGCGCCGCGCGGCGAATACCGGAGGTATGCGAGCCAGGGCGTCCTCGACATCGCACGCGATCTGCTGCAACCCGCCTGATCGCGTCCCGCCGGGAGCAGCTCGCTCAGCTCGCGCCGAGCCCCGCGACGATCAGGGCTGACGCGCCGGTGACGGCCAGGACGATGAGCGCGCTGCGCCACGGTGCCGAGCGTCGCGCTGCGAGCAGGAGGAGGAGCATGACCACCACCTCTCGGCCGAGCACCAGCCACGCCGCAAGGTGGAGGTCGGTGAGCGCTGCGAGCGCGATCGGGATGCAGAGCACGACTCCGACGGCTTTGATGGGGCCGGCGAGGTGCATCCGCGCGTCGAGCTGCAGGATCGCGGTCATCGTCCAAGCGATGACGGAGGGGAGCGCGCCGAGTGTGAGGATCGGCACGAGCGAGATGGCGGGGTCCCAGACCGCAGGCAGGATCGGTTGCGCGACGAGGAACGTCGCCGTGATCGTGCCTGCTGCCGCCACGACGGTGAGGAGGATGGCACGGCGCAGAGCCCGATCGGCCAACGGGGCGAGCGGCACCCGATCGTCGGCCGCGCGCGCGGCCACGAGGGCGGGTCGGATGACGTTGACGGCGGCGATGGCGGCGGCGTCGCCGAGGCTGCGCGAGAGCGTCAGTGCGAACGAGTACTGCCCGAGGGCTGCCGTCCCGGCGAACGAGCCGATGCCGACGCGGTCCCCCTGACCCTGGCCCCAGCCCAACGCGGCGAACACGACCGTGTGGAGGTAGTCCCGGCGGACCCGCCCGCGCTCCGGGTCGGGCTTCGGGGCCGGCGCGGCGACGTTACGGGCCGCACGCCGACACAGGAGCGCGAAACCGATCTCCGCCACCGCAGCTTGCAGTGCACTCGCGAGCAGGGACTGCGTGAGGACGAGTGTCGGCAGGCTGAGGAGCAGCGATCCGCCCGATGCGACCGCCTGGGCGCGTGCGATGCTCGACCAGGAACCGGCGGCCTGCAGGCGGAGCAGCGCAGGAAGCCCCAGCGACGCGGCGGCGGGAACGAGCACGAAGGGGATGAGGGCCATGACCTGCATGAGGAGCGTGGCGGGCTGCACAGCCGCCAGCACGACGATCACGCCTGCGAGGGCACCACCGCCGAGCAAGCTCGACCAGCGACGGAACCGTGCGATGAACCGGTCGCCCGAGGGCGACCCGAGGTGCAGGAGGGCGACCTGGCGGGCAGCGACGTCGCTGACCGTCTGCACGAGCGCGAGGGAGAGGATCATCCAGGCGTAGAGCCCGACGATGGCCGGATCGAGCATGGCGGCGAGCGCGAACATGATTCCCGCGGACGCGAGCCGTGGCAGGAGCCGTTCGGCGAAGGAGAGGGCGAGGTGCGTCATGGGGTGCTCACAGGTAGAGGGTTCGGGTGCGGATGCTCTCGCGAAGCCGTCCGTACCGCCCGGCCAGACGCTCGACGGCGTACCGGCGACGCAGGCTGCGCGGCGTGCTCGTCGCGATGATGCCCAGGCAGGCGAAGAGGGCGAGGACCGCTCGGAGGGTCGAGGAACGGGGCATCCCGTGTTCGCCGTGGGCGCGGTAGAGGCGCACGAGTCCGCGGCCGTACGCCACGAACTGCCGTGCGGCCTGGCGGATCTCCGGCCGGAGCGCGTACACGATGAGGGCATCCGCGACGAGCACGGTCGGATATCCCGCGCGGTGGGCTCGCCAGAAGAAGTCGGTCTCGTCTCCGCCGCCGACGAAGCCCTCGTCGAAGCCGTCGACGCGAACGAACACCTCGCGCGTGAAACCGCAGTTCGCGCCGATCGGTGACGGGATGTCGTGGCCGACGAAGTACAGCTCACGCTGGCTCGAGACGAGCGTGCCGTCGGGGAGGACGCGGTCGACGCTCCCTCCGACGCAGGCTGCGCCGGATTCGAACGCCGCATGGTGGGCTGCCAGCCAGCCGGGTTGGACGACGTCGTCTGCGTCGCAGAGGAGGATCCGCGAGCCCGTGGCGGCACGGACCCCGCAGTTGCGTGCGTGGTTGATGCCGGCGCGCCCGGAGGCGTCCACTCGTCGGACGGCGGGATGTTCAGCGTGGTAGCGCTCGACGAGGGCTCGCGTGCCGTCGGTGGAACCGTTGTCGGCCACGACGATCTCGAAGGGTGCTGCGCAGGCCTGCGCCAGGAGCGCGTCGAGCTGTGCTGAGAGGGTCTGCTCGCCGTTGCGGCAGGGGATGACGATCGAATACATGAGGATCCTTCGCTCGGGTGGGACGGGGGTCAGGCGCGACGGAAGTCGGCGGGGACGTCGAACTGCGAGATGGTCGTCGCCGCAGATCCGGCGACGAGGGAGCCGGCGGGCACCGAGCGCGTCACGACGGCCCCCGTGCCGACGACCGAGCCGCGGCCGATCGTGACTCCGGCGAGGACGGTCACGCCCGCGGCCAGCCAGACGTCGTCCTCGATGATCACGGGTGCGATCTTCACTGCCTGGCCGGGGCGGACACCGTGGAAGCCCGTGTCGTAGATCCGGGTGTTGTCGCCGATTGAGACGCGGTCGCCGATGGTGACCGAGCGCTCGGCGTGGATGCAGACGCCCTGATTGATGAAGACCCGGTCGCCGAGGCGCAGGGTGCCCTCAGGCCCGGTGGAGAGGAATGAGCGTGCGGTTCGAGCACGCGACTTGAACCGTGTGCCGACCACGAGCGTCCCTGCGATGTCGAGTCGTGGCGAGCGGCCTTCGAAGATCGCGAGGCTGGCGCTCGTGCCGGCGAACCACCAGAGACGGCAGGCCGCCGTTGCGAGACCGATGGCGTTCGCGAGGAGCTTGTGGAGGAGGAGCAGCTTGCGCCTGATGGGTTGTGGCATGGTCGTTCGCTTTCGTGAGGTGGTCTGCGGAGGAAATGATCGGCGTCGGGTACGGGGCCACGAGGGCACAAGTGAAATTCTAATATTTTTTAGGGCTTGAATCAAGCACATGTAATGTTTTACACTTCAGTTGTGCGGTTCCGACTCGAGAACCGACCCGAACAATCCCTGCTGACCCGAAAGGCAAGCCATGACGACGACCGTGCTGCACGTGACCGAGTGCTACGCCGGGGGAATCCCCGTGGCCATCGAGGCCTATGTCCGGAACTCGCCGCCCGAGGTCGAACACCACCTCCTCGTGGAACTGCCCGATGGTGTGACGATCGACGACGAGGTGTTCCGTCCCTATCGTTCGGTGACCCAGATGGGCTCCGGCTCGGCAGGTGTCGTCGCCGCCATCCGACGGACGCGCCGGCGTATCGGCGCCGATGTGGTCCACGCGCACTCGAGCTTCGCCGGCGCGTACGCGCGGGTCGCCCTGCGCAACTCACCGCGGACGCGCATCGTCTACACCCCGCACTGCTACGCGTTCGAGCGCACGGACGTCCCCGCCATCGGACGCGGCGTCTTCCGCGCGATCGAGTGGTTGCTCTCCTTCAACGTTGGAACGATCGCCGCCTGCTCCGAAGGAGAGGCGGCGGCAGCCCGGCGCCGCGGCCCACTCAGCCCGCGTGTCGTCTACGTCCCGAATGTCCTGTCCCACGCTCCTGACCGTGCGCGCCGTCGTTCCGCCGCCGACGATGCGCCGCTTCGGATCACGAGCCTCGGGCGGCTCGCGCCGCAGAAGGACCCGGCGCGCTTCGCCGCCGCCGCTTCCGCGATCCGCGAACGGGGAGTCGATGTCGCCCCCGTCTGGATGGGCGACGGCCGCGCAGCCGACGTGACCCTGCTCGAGGGGCACGGGGTGGAGGTCACGGGCTGGATTCCCCATCCCGAGGTGGCTGAGCGCCTCTCCGAGAGTGATGTCTACCTGCACACGGCAGCCTGGGAGGGGTTCCCGCTCGCCGTGCTCGAAGCTGTGCAGTCGGGTGTCCCGACCCTGGTCCGGCGCATCGACGCGTTCGGCGAGCTGCCCGACGCCCTCACGATCGAGGCTGGGCTCGAAGCGATGATCTTCAGTCGGCTGGCAGGCGCTGAGGTCTTCGCCGCCTGGTCGGAGGCGAATCTCTCACTGTGGGCTCGTCAGCTCCGGAACCACACCCCCGAACAGCAGACCGAGGCGCTGGCCGACGCGTACCGAGTGCCGGTGACGGTCTGATGCGCGTCGCCGTCATCCAGTGGGGCCGCACCGGCGCCGGTCCGCTGTTCGCGCTCGAACTCGCCGAGGCACTCCACGCTGCGGGCGAGCACGTCGTCGTCTCCTACTCCCTCGACGCCGAGATCGCCGACCGCTTCCAGCATCTCGATGCCCCGAGCTTCGGGCTGCGCACGTACACCGACAAGCGCGGTGCGCTCCTCGGGCTGCCCCGTCTGCTCAGTCAGTCCCTGCGTCTCGACCGCTTCCTGCGAGATCACGACGTCGACGTCGTGATCGTCGCGATGGAGCACCTCTGGCAGGGCGTCGCGGCACCGATCTTCCGGTTCGGGGGCCGCCGAACGCTCCTGTGCGTGCACGACGCGACCATGCACCCCGGCGACTTCTCACGGCTCGAGCACCTCTTGCGGCGATCCGAGCGGCGATCCGCCGACGGCGCCCTCGTGTTCTCCTCGCACGTCGCGTCGTCGCTCCCCGCCGGCGGCGCGTTCACCTCCGACCGGATCTGGCAGAGCGTCCACGCCGCGTATCGCGTCGACGCGGACGACCTGCGTGCACGGGCGCTCGATGCTGAGCCGCCTGTCATCGGCTTCTTCGGCAGACTCTCCGCTTACAAGGGACTCGATCTCGGGGCCCGTGCCATCGCCGAGCTCCGAAACCGCGGGAGACGCGTGCGTTTCCGTGTCGTCGGTTCCGGCTCGAGTGCGGTCGTCGACCACCTCGACCATGTCGACGACGACGTGCAGAACCGCTGGGTCGACCAGGACGAGATCGCAGGTGTCGTCGGCGGTTTCGACCTCGCACTCCTGCCGTACACCGAGGCGAGTCAGTCCGGCGTCCTCGCGTACGCGATGGCGCTCGGCGTGCCCTCGATCGTGACACCGGTCGGCGGTCTCGCCGAGCAGGCGGTGGAGTCGGGTTCGGCGGTCGTCGCTCGTGACCTGAGTCCGGAAGCGCTCGCAGACGCCATCGAGGCGCTGCTCGACGACCCGGCCGCCTATCGGCGGCTGTCAGAGGACGGGATCGCCGCCTCGACCGGCGTGATGTCGTGGGCGAGGGTCGCAGCGGACACTGCTGCGGCCGTCGAGGAACTCACCCGTCGTTGACCCTCATCCGCACTACGACGTCAGACGCGCCCCGCTTACGAGCGGGGCGCGTCTGACGTCTGGGTGCGCGTGGGTCTGGCCTGGCGTCGTGGCGCGGGTGGGTCTGGCCCGACGACGTGGCGCGGGTGGGTCTGGCCCGACGACGTGGCGCGGGTGGGTCCGGCCTGACGACGGGGCGCCTCGGCCATCCGTACAGGGCGCCAGAGGGCGTATCCGTCGGCGGAGCCGGAGAGACCTCCGCGTCCGTGGTGCTGGTCTGCACCCCGGGAGCGGAGGTCTTCGCCCTGACCTGCGGGCGCACGGTGACGGTCTCATGCCGTCGCTGAGTGGTGGAGACCGGCGCGAAGGCCGCTCAGCGCGGAGGAAGCTCGTCGGCGCTGCGGCGCATCGGCAGGAGTTCGCTGGCTGTGCGGCGCAGCGACAGGATGAGGCACACCACGACGGGCAGCATCGGGGTGAGGTGCCGGAGGAAGGACCCGTAGTCGGGTTCGAAGATGGACTGGACGAGCAGCAGCGCCATGACGGCGGCGAGGAGTCGGTTCTGGAAGGGCGTGAGTGCTGCCGTGCCGGGGGCCTGCCTGCGGCGGACGACACTGACGGTGACGACCACCGAGGCCCACATCGCGATGAGCAGGACCGCGACGATCAGGTAGAGGGCGCCACCTTTCAGCATCAGCGGGAGCGGCACGAGGAAGGAGGCGAAGATGAGGAGGCTGTTGATGAAACCGAACACCGGCCCGCTGCCGTCGAGGAACCGTTCGATGAGTGTGTTCACGCCTTCTGTGCTGCGGAACTCGTTGACCGAGAGTCGGTAGTGGTCGAGGTCGACACCGAGTGCTGCCGGGAAGACGACCGCGAGCGCCGCGTAGATCATCAGGATCATCGCGAGGGTGACGATCCAACCGCGTCGCAGGCTGAGGGTGAGCCGGAGCACGACGTAGGCGACTGCCACGACGAACCAGTAGGACCGGAAGTTCGCTGCGTAGACCAGCATCGCGACAACCGGCAACACCTCCGAGACGAACCCGCGCGACCGCCGCAGCAGGATCACGGCGACGACCGCCAACGTGAAGAGGTCTTTCGTGTATGCGCCCTGGTAGATGGCGCCGAGTGCGACACAGCTGACGATGATCGCCCAGTCGCCCCATCGAGCCGTCGCGGAGAACCGTCCGCTGATCGACATCGCGAGCACGGCGAGATAGCTGCCCAAACCGAGGAGCGGCGCCAGGAGTCGGTTGTCCGCAAGCCCCAGCGCGCGGTAGAACCCGGCGATGCGTTGGAACGAGTCGTCCGCATCCGTGAACCCGCCGGTAGCGACCGCGATGATGGTCTGCTCGTCGTTGGCGAAGTAGTGCGGGAGTCCGGGCTGCCCGGCGGCGACCCACGCCAGGGCGAGGAGGGAGCTGAGGACGAAGATGGTGGTGCCCGTGATCTGCGTGTCTCGCAGACGCCGCTCCGCCCACGTCGCCGGCGACCCGAGCGGGGTGGGGCGGCTGGTCGGCGGGCGAACCGCCCGGTCGATCGCTGCACGCCGTCGGGTCGGCGCAGTCAGGGTCATGATCGCAGTGCCTGAGCGGCGTGTTCGAAGGTGAGGAGCGGCTGCGTGTCGCCGAACCAGGTCTCGGCGTAGCTCGAGAGCTTGCGGTTGTTGTTGTCGATCGCGATCACACGCCGACCCATCTGGAGGCCGATGAGCATCGCGTGCAGGCGATCGGTCACGATGGTCTCGCTCTGGGCGATGAGGTTGACCGCGGCAGCGAACCGTCGCTCGGCTCGCCGCATCCACGCCTCGTGTGTACGCTCCATCAGCGGCTTGATGACGGGGTGTCGGTTGGCCCGCCACCCGAGCCACTCGTGGGCCCGGAGGTCGATGGGGTCGTTGGGCCAGTCCGCGCTCGGCGCAGTGGCGAGCGCGCCCGTCGTCTCGTCGTCGGTTCTGGCGATCACGAGGCGACGCATCGTCGGCTCTGGAGCGACGATCGGGCCGAGGAGGTGGACGGCGTCCGGCGAGAGGCTCAGGTCGGCGACGTCGTCGCGCAGGAGCTTGTAGGAGGCTTCGTCGCGGACCGCGACGCGCAGGAGCGGTCGCGAGGCGAACCGGCGGACGAGTTCGCGCCGATCTGCATCGCTCGGGAAGACGACGGACTGTGGTGCCTGGATGAGCAGCGTCTCAGCGTGCAGCTGTTCGGCGAGGGCGTAGCGGGATTCGCTCAGCACGGGGTAGAGGCCGCCGAGGTTGCCACCGCCCTGGATGAGGACCGGGACCGTGGATGTCGTCAGTCGTCGCGGCATGCTGCCAGCGCTCGACGTCGTGTGCACCGTGATGCCGTTGTCCTTCCAGAACTTGGCCTGTCCAAGCGCGATCGCCGAGTCGCCTGAGTTCTTGTGGTCGGGGAACTGCGTGTAGTGCAGCTCGGTGACGCCGCGGTGCAGCTGGGTGAAGGCCGCTTCAGCGCGACTGCGCATGGTCTCGATGTAGGACATGGTGCTCCGTTCGGATGGGTTCGGGTGGTCGATGCGACAATCTGCGTTTCACAATGTCTGCATCTATTATGCTAATATATCGGATGTCACCACGGTGATCAAGGTCGGATTTCCCACCACGCACTGATCGGTGCGGGTGTCCCTCCGCTCGACGCGAACCCGACCGCGCGTCAGGAAGTCAGATCGTCATGCCGTTCATCGAAGCCCGCCGTTCCTGGGAGCGCCGGTTCGCCCGCGCCATCCTGTTCGCCGACCTCACCGCGATCCTGCTCGCCCTCGGGGGGACACAACTCCTCTGGTGGGACACCTACTGGAGTGGCGCGATCACCTTCGACGGCGTCTTCGGCACGTTCGTCGTCGGATACCCCGTCGTCACGCTCCTCCTCGTCGTCGCGTGGTGGGCGCCGCTCTGCGCTGCCCGCGCACGGCATCCGCGCGTCCTCGCCGACGGCTGGGCGCCCTACCGTCGCGTCATCGGCGCGTCCGCCGGCGTCTTCGGAACGTTCGCCGTGTGCTCGTACCTGCTGAAGCTCGAGATCGGTCGGAGTTTCCTCCTGACCGCGCTGCCCCTCGGCATCGTCCTCCTGATCGCGATCCGATGGGTCGCGCGCCGCAGCCTGCGGAAGCGACGCCGCGACAGCCGTCTCGTCTACCGCACACTGCTGGTCGGGGATCGCGACAGCGTCGTCCACGTCGCGCAGCGCGTTCGCCGCGGCGGATGGGCCGGGCACCAGGTCGTCGGCGTCGTGACGCCCGGCATCGTCGACGACGAGGAGCTCGCAGGCGCACCGGTGCTCGTCGGTCGTGCTTCAGTTCTGGACGCGGCCGTCGAAGTCGGGGCCGACACCGTCATCATGGCCGGCTCGGACGAGCTCACACCCGCCGTGCTGCGGCGCCTCGGCTGGGACCTCAGCGAGCGCGGGGTGAAGCTCATCCTCGCTCCGACCCTGACGGGCGTCGCCGGCACCCGCCTTCACCTGCAACCGGTCGCCGGTCTCCCGCTGCTGCACGTCGACTTCCCAGAGCTGAGCGGCGTCAAGGCGATCGCGAAGCGCACGTTCGACATCATCGCTTCCGCCGGCATCCTCCTCGCGCTCTCGCCGATCATGCTGGTCGTCGCCCTGGCGGTCAAGCTCAGCGGCCCCGGAACCGTGCTGTACCGGCAGGAGCGGATCGGACTGCGCGGCGAACCGTTCAGCATCCTCAAGTTCCGATCGATGTCGGCGGGCGCCGATTCCGGTGCGGCTCTGGCAGCGCAGCAGAACGCGGGCGAACTCCTCACGAAGGACGAGCACAATCCGCTCGTCACCCCCGTCGGCCGGATCCTCCGGAAGTACTCGCTCGACGAACTGCCACAGCTCCTGAACGTGCTCGGCGGGTCGATGAGCCTTGTGGGGCCACGGCCGCACCGCGACTGGGAGGTCGAACGGTACGACATGCTCGCGCAGCGTCGCCTGCTCGTGAAGCCCGGGATGAGCGGTCTCTGGCAGGTCAGCGGGCGTTCCAGCCTGTCCTGGGACGACTCGGTCGACCTCGACCTGTACTACGTCGAGAACTGGTCCGCGGCTGGCGATCTGAAGATCCTCGCCCAGACGTTCAAGGCGGTGATCGCGCCAGGCGCCGACGCCCGATGATCCGTCGACCGGCGCCGGTCGGATCAGCGCTCGGGGAGTTTCCGACGCCAGCTGAGTCCACCGGCGCCGAGGACGGCGCACACGACGAGCAGGAGCCAACCGCCACTGGAGAGCAGGCTGCTCTCCGCCGCGCCTGAAGCCAGCAGGGTCACGACGATCAGCGCTGCCCAGACATGGACGACGCTGCGGCGGTTCGCTGCGATCATCCAGGTGCGAACGAGAGCCAGGCCCGCGAGGACGAGGAACAGCACGAGTCCGATCAGCCCCAGCTGCAGGTACACGTCAAGGTAGGCGTTCAGCGCGGACGGGTTCGCTCGGCCGAGCGCTTCGTCGATGAGCCGGAACGGTATGGCGTCGGCGACCCATGGGCCACTCCAGCCCCACCCGTTCAACTCGTTGCTGGCGAGTCGCTGCAGCGTCTCCTGCCAGAGGGCGTACCGCTGCTCGATCTCGGCGCCGAGACCGAACATGCGGAACACCTCGGCTCTGAGCACGTAACTCGTCAGTGCACCGCTGACGAGAACAGCGAGGAGGACGAACTGCCAGACGCGTCTCGCCTCCGGCCGCAGTTGCCGGAGCCCGTAGAGCACGGCGGTGCCGACGCCGAGCGCCCCCGCGAGGAGGGCGACGCTCGGCGAGCGCGTGCCGAGCAGGAGACCGACCGCGAGGGCGATCGAGCCGATCGTGAGGCCATGGCGGACGGAACGGGTGCGCCATTCCACCACGAACGTCACGAGGCCGAGGAGCGCCGCGATCCCCAGCGCGCTCCGCGAGCCGAACACCCCCTCGAGCGGCCCACCGAAGGCGAGGTTGCCGCTGATGCCGAGGAACGGAAGCGGCATGTCGATGAGCACCCCGCTCAGCACCTCGAGCGCGAGGGACGCACCGAGCAGCGCGCGCAGGGCGTCGCCCGTCGCCCGGACCACCTGGATGGTGTCGCGGGTGAGCGCGACGACGATCGCGATGAACGCCCACGCCAGCTGTGCGGCGACGGCCGGGACCGTGATCATGGGCGACACACTCCACACGACCGACGCCGCACTCCACCCGAGGAACAGCAGCACTGAGATCGGTAGCAGTCCCCGCCACTCGATGATCGGGAGCCGCGCGAGCAGGATGCCGGTACCGATGAGCACGAGCCCGACCACCATGGCGCTGAAACCTGCGGAGCCGATGAGGCTCGTGATGAGGTGCTCGCCGAAGGCCGTGCCGATCGAGATCGTCGCGAACGCCGCCGCGAGCGGGGCGGAGGACAGCACGCGCGCGGCGCGCGCGAACGCGTCGAAGTCGGCTGCTCTCACCGGGCGCTCACTCCTCGCGGGCAGCGAGGGTCCGCCGTGCTCGTCGACGCACCGTGTTCGGCGCACCGGCGACCGGCCACGCCGGCTCCTGCTTCGTCTTCACCACGAGCAGGACGACGAGGACCCAACCGGATTCGATGAGGATCCGGCTCTCGGCGACCGACTGCACGACGAGGGACACGGCGATGAGGAGCGGGGCGAGCGAGAGCGCTGAATACGGCCGCTGGGCGTCGAGGTCGACGCGCGGGCGGTCGACGGCGAGGAACCACGTGCGGGTGAGCATCGACAGGATGATGCCGGCGAACAGGACGAGCCCGACGACGCCGAGTTGGAACCAGACGTCGAGCCACGCGTTGTGGGCCTGGAGCTGCTGCACGCCGCGGCGGATGACGAGGTCTGAGAAGAGCGGCTCCCAGGGTGCCCACGGGCTGGAGAAGCCCCAACCGAACACGGGCCGCTGGACGATGAGCTGCCAGACCGTGGCCCAGATGTCGAGGCGACCGGTGAGGTCCGGGCTCTTGCCGAGGAGACCGAGCAGCTGCGTGCGGAACGTGACGGCGCCGATCGTGCCGATGATCGCGACGCCGAGGAAACCGAGGTAGACGGGAGTCCGAGCAGAGGGCTTCGGCGCTCGCCGGATGAGGAGCGCTGCGACGAGGACGACGCCCGTGACGAGGGCGGCGAGCAGGATGGTCGTGGAGAAACTCAAGAGGAACATCACGGCGGCGAGGCCGAGTCGCAGGAGGAGGGTCCAGCGGCGTTCAGCCGGGGGCTGCGGGCCGGTGCCGGTGCGTGGTTCGCGCAGCGCGGCGAGCCGGACGCCGAACACGATGAGTCCGAGGAGCGCGACGACAGCGAGCAGGTTCGCGTTGCCGGAGATGCCCTGGATGCGACCTCCCGAGAACAGGAGGTCGCGCGACCACAGGGCGAGGAGCGGGGGATCCTCGCTGTCGCCGGCGTAGAAGTTGGGCAGCACGGGGTGGCGGATGATCGCGGCCACGACGAACTCGAAGAGGAGGGAGAGCGACAGGACCCAGGTGACTGCGCGACCGAGGATCCGGAGGACCTCCGGCCAGGTGAAACAGGTGGCGAGGAAGAGGCCGAGGATCGTGCAGAGCGCTGCGCCGACGAGGGTCGCCGCAGTGCCGCTCGGGTACGCGGACCAGACCAGCGAGACGACCGCGAGCGCGCCGTACCCGACGAGTGACCAGGGAACCCGGGTGCGATGCAGGTGCGGTCGCATGCTCAGCATCGCCGCGAGTGATGCACCACCCGCGAGGAACGCCACAGCCGTGTAGCCCCAGATCGTCAGCAGGTTCGTCCAGAACGTCCCCGCGAGCACGGCGAACGTCGCGAACACCGCGATGTGGCGGATCACGAGTGCGCGCGTCGACAGCTCCACCGGAGGACGGGGCGGGGCGGGTTCGGATGACAGCATGGTGCCCCCAGGCTAGCGGCTGTGGCGCGCCGATCGGCGAGCCGGTCAGCGGGGGACTCAGACGAACGCAGCGGTGCCTGTGATCGCACGCCCGACGATGAGGGCGTTCATCTCGCGGGTCCCCTCGTAGCTGTAGAGGGCTTCGGCATCGGCGAAGAACCGAGCGGCGTGGTAGTCGAGGACGATGCCGTTGCCACCCATGATCTCGCGAGCCCACGCGACGGTCTCACGCATGCGAGCGGTGCAGAACGCCTTGGCGAGCGCCGAGTGTTCGTCACGCTGCGTCCCCTCGTCGAGCATCTGCGAAACGCGCACGCACATCGCCATCGAGGCGGTGATGTTGCCGAGGCACTTCGACAGCAGGTCCTGGATCAGCTGGTGCCCCGCGATCGGCTTGCCGAACTGCACGCGCTCCTTGGCGTACGCGACGGCGGCCTCGTAGGCGCCGACGGCGACGCCGACGCTCGACCAGGCGACCCCCGCCCGAGTGAGGCGGAGCACTTTCGCGGTGTCCTTGAAGGAGTTGGCGTGCTGGAGCCGGAGCCGCTCGGGCACCCGGACACGGTCGAGGGTGATGTCGGCGTTCTGCACCATGCGGAGGCTGATCTTGCCCTCGATCTTCGAAGCGGAGTAGCCCGCAGAGGAGGTCGGGACGATGAACCCCTTGACCTGGTTGTCTGCAGTGTCCTTCGCCCAGATGATCGTGATGTCGCTGAAGGTCGCGTTGCCGATCCAACGCTTCGAGCCCGTGAGGATCCAGTCGTCGCCGTCGCGGGTCGCCGTCGTGCGCAGGCCCTGCGCGCTGTCGGATCCGGACTGCGGCTCGGTGAGCCCGAAAGCGCCGAGCACCTCGCCGGATGCGAGCTTCGGCAGCCACTCGTCCTTCTGCTCCTGGGAGCCGCAGACGCTGATGGAGCCCATCGTCAGGCCGTCCTGGACGCCGACGAACGTCGAGATGGAGGCGTCCACCCGCGACAGCTCCATGGAGGCGAGGCCGCGGAAGACGGCGCTGTTCTCGATCGGTGTGGTCTCGGGCCATGCCCAGCGGGCGACATCGAGTTCGAGGAGCGGAGAGATGAGCTGCTTCGGGAACTCCGCGCGCTCCCAGTACTCGTTCACGATCGGCTTCGCCTCGCTCTCGGCCCAGGATCGAAGGCGTGCGATCGCCTGCTGCTCGGGCTCGGTGAGCAGGCTCTCGAAGCCGTAGAAGTCGCTGGCGAGGGGTTCGAAGATCATGGTCCGTTGCTCCATTGCGTCCGCTGGCGCCGGTTCGGCGTCGCGGCAAGCCTAGGCAACCGCGATCGGTCGCGACAACGGCTTGGTAGTTTGGTCCATGGTGCCGGGCGACCGCGTCGCACGGCTTGTAGGACGACGCCAAGCGGTCGCGCCGATCGCTCCGGCCCGTCCGCCGTCCGCTGCAGAAAGGGCCTCTCCGTGTTCGTGCCGCTCCGTGCCACTCCCCGGGACTACGCATGGGGATCGTCGACGGCGATCTCCGAGGTGCTCGGGACCGCTCCATCGGGCGGACCCGAAGCGGAGCTGTGGCTCGGAGCCCATCCCGGCGCGCCGACCCCGATCGCAGACCCCGCACTCGTCGGGGGTGCACCCGATCTGCAGCGTTGGTTCGCCGACGACGCGGAGGCACTCGGAGAGCATTCCTCACTGCCGTTCCTGTTGAAGATCCTGGCGGCGGCGCGCCCGCTGTCACTGCAGGCGCATCCCGACCTCGCACGCGCTGCCGTGGGCTTTGCCGCGGAGAACGCAGCCGGTGTCCCGCTCGACGCCGCGCACCGCAACTACAAGGACCCCCTGCACAAGCCCGAGCTGATCGTCGCCCTGCGCGACGGGTTCGAAGCGCTGTGCGGCTTCCGCGAGCTCGATGCGACCGACGACCTGCTGGCGGAACTCGTCGCCTCGGCGCCTGATCCTGCCGCCGCGTCGCTCATCGCCGCGTTCCGGCAACGCCTGGCAGCGCCCGACGGTCTTCGCGACACGGTTCGGCTGCTGCTGGAGCGTCTCCCGGGTGGGCTGCTCGACGCGCTCGTCGCTGCCGCTGCCGCACCTGTCGCAACGCGGTTCGGTCCCGAGCGTGCAGTCGTCGCGCGGTTGGCCGCCGAGTACCCGGGCGACCCTGGCATCGCCGTCGCACTGCTCCTGAACCGCGTCTCGCTCCGCGCCGGCGAAGCCCTCTACCTGCCGGCGGGGAACATCCACGCCTATCTCGACGGCATCGGCGTCGAACTGATGGCGGCGAGCGACAACGTGTTGCGGGGCGGGCTCACGCCCAAACACGTCGACGTCCCCGAACTGCTCGAGGTGCTGGAGTTCGAGCCGCGGCCCGTCCCATGGCTCGTGCCGCGGGAGCTCGACGAGCGCCTCAGCCTGTTCGTACCGGACGTGCCCGACTTCGAGCTCCTGCGCGCCACGCTCGACGGTGTCGACGGTGCGCCGTCGGTGTTCCCGCTTCCAGGGCCGGCGATCGCGATCGTCACGGACGGTGCCGTTCGGTTGACCGGTGCGCGCTCGTCGATCGAACTCGTCCGAGGCGAGTACGCCTACGTCACGCCCGATGAGGGAGAACTCGCGTTCAGCGGCACCGGGACGCTGTTCCTGGCGACGACGCAACCGGCTTGAGTCGTGCCGTGCCGGTGGGCGTCGGTTCCCCCGGGCAGGCAGGATTCAAGCGCTCTCGCGCATGCCGAAGCTCCGACGGTAGGCCGCAGGGGTCGTCGCGAGCACCCGGTCGAAGTGGTGGCGGAGCACTGCCGCTGTGCCGAAGCCGGTGTCCGCCGCGATCCGCTCGATGCCGTGGTCCGTCCGTTCGAGCATCTCCTGTGCGCGGAACAGGCGTTGCCGGTTCAGCCACGCAGCCGGCGTGCTCCCGAGCTCTGACCGGAAGCGCCGCGCGAAGGTGCGCTCGGACATGTGCGCCTGGCGGGCGAGCCTGCCGATCGGGAGGTCCTCCGCCAGGTGGTCGAGCATCCAGTCGACAACCGGTGCCAACGACTCGCACTGTTGGGCGGCGATGGGGGAGAGGACGAATTGGGCTTGTCCGCCGTCGCGCTGCGGCGGGACGACCATCCGGCGCGCGATGACGTTCGCCGCTGCGGCGCCGTGCTCCCGCCGGACGAGGTGCAGGCAGGCATCGATCCCGGCGGCCGTGCCTGCCCCGGTGATGACCTTGCGGTCCTCGACGTACAGCACGTCGGGGTCGACGGTCGTCCCGGGGAACAGCCGCTGCTGCTCGTCGGTGTACATCCAGTGCGTCGTGCTCCGTCTGCCGTCCAGGAGTCCCGCGTGGCCGAGCACGAAGGATCCGCTGCAGACGCTGAGCACCCAGGCGCCGCGCGCTTCGGCGGCGCGGAGGACCTCGAGGTAGGCCTCGTCGACGACGGCGTCCCGTGAACCACCCCGTCCGGTGATTGCGATGAGGTCGGCTTCGGCCGCGAAGGAGAGGTCGTCGTCGACGGTCATGTCGAAGCCCCGCGACCCGTCGCTGGTGAGGTTCATCCGGACGGTTCCCGGCGTCTTGGTCAGGATGCGGAGGTCGAAGACCGGACCACCCTGGTCGGTGCGGTCGATGCCGAACACCTCGCAGACGACACTGAACTCGAACGGCTGGAGGCCGGGGATGGCGAGCAGGGCGACCTTGCTGAGCATGGGACCTCCGGAACGGATTGGCAGGATTGTGACGATACGCGTCCATTCTGCCACTGGTGGCAGTTTTTCGCGATACCTACAGTTTCTGACATGTCCATCGTCATCGGAATCCTCATCGCCGCGACCGCCCTCTCGGGTGTCGTCGCCACCGTCCGCGCCCTTCGCACGGACGGCTACCGGCCGGTCCCCACCTGCCCGGACGCCCGCCGCACCGGGCTCCAGTAGTCTGGTCACTCCGTCGGCAGCACGGCTGGCGGTCGACTCCCTGGAGGAAGCATCGTGGCGTGGTTGGTAACAGGCGGAGCCGGGTACATCGGCGCTCACGTGGTTCGTGCCTTCCAGGCGGAGGGTATCGACGTGGTCGTGCTCGACGACCTGTCGAGCGGCCATGAGCGCTTCGTGCCGGCGGACGTCCCGTTCGTGCGCGGCACCCTCCTCGACGGCTCGGTGCTCGAGCGCACCTTCTCGGAGTTCGAGCTGAGCGGCGTGGTCCACGTCGCGGGCTACAAGTACGCCGGCGTCTCGGTGCAGCGTCCCCTGCACACCTATGCACAGAACGTGACCGCGACGGCGATGCTCCTCGCTGCCATGGAGGAGCACGACGTCCCCCGGATCGTCTTCTCGTCGAGCGCAGCCGTCTACGGCTCCACCGACGTCGACCTCGTCACTGAGGACACGCCGAAGGCTCCTGAATCCCCGTATGGCGAGTCGAAGCTCATCGGCGAATGGCTCCTGCGCGACCAGGGCGTCGCCACCGGCCTTCGCCACACGTCGCTCCGCTACTTCAACGTCGTCGGCTCAGGGACCGACGAGGTCTACGACACGAGTCCGCACAACCTCTTCCCGCTGGTCTTCGACGCCCTGCTCGCCGGCCGGACTCCGCGAATCAACGGGGACGACTACCCGACGCCCGACGGTACGTGTGTCCGCGACTACATCCATGTCGCCGACCTCGCCGCCGCGCACGTCGCTGCAGCGAAGCGTCTCGATGCCGGGGAGCGTGTCGAGGCCGCCTACAACCTCGGCAGCGGCGACGGCTCCTCGGTGGGCGAGATCATGGCCGCGATGGCCTCGGTCACCGGCATCGACTTCACTCCGGAGATCATGCCGCGTCGTGCCGGAGACCCGGCCCGCATCGTCGCGTCCGGAGCGCTCGCTGCACGCGATCTCGACTGGCGGATGCGCCACGATCTCCATCAGATGGTGGAGAGCGCATGGCAGGCTCGCCGCGCGGCCCAATAGCCCTGCACCCAGTTCAGGTGCCACGCGGCGCGTCGCGAACCCTCAGCTCATTGTTGAGGCTTTACGATGTGCGACTTGACTCGACCATAACTACAAGGGTGTAATTATGTAACGCGCCGCGTGGCGCAGGGTGCGAGAAGGGGGGAGACGGTATGGCAATTCCTGAGTACCGTGCCGGAGTACCTGACGACTGGTTCGTCGACCCGGTCAACCTCGGTGTTCCCGGAGTCCGTCAGCCCGCCCAGGAGGGCGAGGACGACTCCCAGCTCTCCTGGCAGACCGACGCCCTGTGCGCCCAGACCGATCCAGAGGCCTTCTTCCCGGAGAAGGGTGGCTCGACCCGCGACGCGAAGCGTATCTGCACGAGCTGCGACGTCCGCTCCCAGTGCCTCGAGTACGCGCTGCAGAACGACGAACGATTCGGTATCTGGGGCGGCTTGTCCGAGCGCGAGCGTCGTAAGCTCCGCAAACGCGCCGTCTGACCCCGCTCCACAGGCCCTGCCGCGTCCCCAATTCAGGGCGCGCCCGGTTCGGTCCCGGTCTTCAGTCGGCTCCGGCTTAGTCTGAGACGGATGTCTCCCCGAGTAACGGCGATTCTCGTGGTGCGCGACGGCTCTGAGTCGCTCGCGCGCACGCTCGACGCCCTCAGCGCCCAGACCCGTCCAGCGGACGGGATCATCGCCGTGGCCTGCCGCAGCAGTGAGGCGACCATCGCCGAACTCACCCGCGTGCCCGGTGTGAAGCTCGTGACCTCCAGCGAAGACCTGACGTTCGCGCAGGCCATCGCCACCGGTGTGCGCGTCACCGACCAGCCAGAGGACGCCGAGCAGATGCTGTGGCTACTCGCCGAGGACACCGCCCCCGAGCCGACGGCGCTCGCCGCGCTCCTCGGAGCGCTCGAGGTGTCTCCATCCGTGGGTGTCGCCGGTCCGAAGATCCTCGACTGGGACGACGCCTCGTTCCTCCGCAGGTACGGCGAGACCATCACGACGCTCGGGGCCGCCGTCCCGGTGGTCGAGGACGAACTCGACCAGGCGCAGCACGACACGATGAACGACGTCATGGCCGTCGGCCCTGCCGGCATGCTCGTCCGGCACCAGCTGTGGGACCAGCTCGGCGGCTTCGACCAGGCGCTCGTCGCAGACGACGCGCTCGACTTCTGCATCCGTACCCGACTCGCCGGCTTCCTCGTCGCGGTCGTCCCGACGGCCAGGGTCGCCTCGGCCGGGGCCGGTATCGCCGGGCCGTCCTGGTCGAACAAGCTCGGTGCCCGTCGCCGTCGCCACCGTCAGGGCCGAGCCGCGCAGCTGCACCGTCGTCTCGTCTACGCCCCCGGGATCATGGTGCCGGTGCACTGGCTGAGCCTCGTCCCGCTCGCGATCCTGCGGGTCATCGGCTACTTCGTGAAGAAGCAGCCGGAGCTCGTGCTGGGCGAGCTGTCGGCAGCGTTCGCGGTCGCGTTCTCGGGAATGAAGGTGGGCAACGCCCGCCGTCAGCTCGCGAAGAACCGCACGCTCGGCTGGTCGAGCATCGCAGGCCTCCGGATGAAACTCGACGAGGTCAGGCGCCAACGCGCCCTCGCGCGGGAGGCCACGCAGATCGGCTTCATCGGGGAGGAACGCGATCTCCGGTTCTTCTCGGGCGGGGGAGCCTGGGTCGTCCTCGCGAGTGCCGTCGTCGGCGCCGCGATCCTCGCCCCGCTGCTCGGCGCGTCGTACATCGCCGGCGGCGCGCTCCTGCCGCTGGCGGGCAGCGTCGGCGAGCTGTGGCAGCAGATCGGCTTCGGCTGGAGGGACGTCGGCCTCGGCTTCTTCGGGGCGGCGGATCCGTTCAGCGCGGTGCTCGCGGTGCTCGGTTCGATCACGTTCTGGGAGCCGTCGTTCTCCCTCGTCCTCCTCTTCCTGCTCGCGCTCCCGCTCGCGGCGCTCGGCGCTTGGTTCGCGGCGACCCGCCTCACCGAGCGGGCCGGCGTCCGCGCTGTCGCCGCGATCCTCTGGGCGCTCGCGCCGACGCTGTTGACGGCGCTCGCGGGCGGTCGCCCGGCAGCGGTGATCGTGCACCTGCTGCTCCCGTGGCTCTTCTACGCCGGTGTCGTCGCGGCCCGTTCGTGGGCGGCCGCCGGTACCAGTGCGCTGCTGCTCGCGGCGATCGTGGCGAGCGCACCGTCGCTCGCGCCCGCGCTCATCGTGATCTGGGTCATCGCGATCGCGTTCGCCGGCCGAGGTGTGGCGCGCGTCGTCCTCGTCCCGATCCCGGCGCTCGCGCTCTTCGCACCGCTCATCTGGCAGCAGGGCATCCACCGCGGCAACTGGCTCGGCCTGCTCGCCGACCCAGGGGTCGCGACCCCGGCGACAGCGGCCTCCGGCTGGCAGCTCTCACTCGGTTTCCCAGGCGGCAGTCTCGGCGGATGGAGCCAGATCGCGGCGACGCTCGGTCTGCCCGGTATGGCGCCGGTGTTCGTCGTGCCAGCACTCCTCGCACCGCTCGCGATCGTCGCGCTCCTCGCACTCTTCCTCCCCGGCTCGCGTCGAGCGATCCCGCTCCTCGTCGCAGCCTTCCTCGGTTTGGTCTCGGCAGTGCTCGCGAGCCACCTCCTGCTCGCCTCGACCGCCGGCCAGTCCGTCCCGGTGTGGGCGGGTACGGCGATCAGCCTGTACTGGCTGGGCATCATCGGTGCGGCGACGCTCGGCCTCGACCGCATCAAGCGGTTCGCGGCGATCCCAGCCCTCGTGCTGGTCCTCGCCGCTGCGGTCATCATCGTGCCGCTCGCGCTCGCACAGCCGCTCGGCACGTCCGTCGTCCGCGAGAGCAGCGGTCGTCTGCTCCCGGCCTACGTGACCGCCGCCACACAGACCGATCCACGGCTCGGCACGCTCGTCATCACTCCGGGTGAGAACGGCAGCATCACGGCCGTCGTGATCCGCGGTCAGGGGCAGACGCTCGAGGGCCAGTCCACCATCGTGCAGACGGCTCCCGGCATCTCCGAGAACGACCGGACCATCGCCGAGTTGGCGGGTAACCTCGCCTCGCAGAGCGGCCTCGACCCCACCGACACACTCGTCGAGCACGGCATCGCCTTCGTCCTCCTGTCGCCGACCGCCGAGGGTGCCGAGCAGACGGTGGCAGGCCAGACCGCCGGACGGGCGTCCAGCGCGCTCGACGCGAACCCGGCCCTCGTCGCCGTGGGCGACACCACGAGCGGCACCCTGTGGCGAACCGTCGCGGACGTCGGCTCCGGCCCCGCAGTGCCGAAGGCCGGCATCGTCGGTACGCTCGTCGGCATCGGGCTGGCGGTCGTCTTCCTGATCACGCTCCTCCTGAGCATCCCGAACGGCGCGTCCCGTGACGGCTATCGTGCCGGGTCGCGCAAGCCGCCGAAGCTCAAGGGGCGCGCAGCACGACAGGCGGCAGCGGCTGCCGCAGGCAGCGCCGCCAGCGTGTCCACCATCGACGAGGACGTGGTCGGCTCCTACGACGACGAGGACCCGACCGAGGACATCGCCGACGGCGAGGACGGCGCGGCCGAGCAGGCCCCGGTGACGAAACCCGAGAAGGGCCGCTGGTGGCGTCGTCCGTCGGCCAAGGACACTGTGGCTGTCGTCGTCGCGAACGAGTCGACCGAGGAATCCGAGTCGGCGGGCGAATCCGAGCCGACGGCTGAGCCCGAGAGCGAGGGCAGCAGCGAAGGCCAAGCCGATGACGCCACTCCGAGCGATGCGGCTCCGAGCGGACCGGCCGATGCGATCGGGATCCCGTCGACCGAGGTCCTCGCCGCGCCCGCGACGACCGACCACGAGCCCTCGGGACCGCTCGACGACACGGCGGCCGCCGAACCAGCCGAGCCGGCCCAGCCGGACGACCTCGCGGATCCACGAGGTCCCGACGCCCCCGAACCGTCCGGGAGGACGGACGACGAGCACCGCACCGACACCAGCCGCCGGGACACCCCGGGAACGGAGCAGCCCGATGCCCAGTAAGCGCGGAGTCGCCCTCACGTCAGGACGCATCGTCACCGGACTCGTCGGTGTCGGTGTCGCCGCCGTGACGATCGCCGCCGCCGGCCAGCTGTCGCTGCCGACCGTCGAGATCGCGCCGCAGGACGTGCTCGTCACACCGGTGGCCGGCGACCAGTCGCTCGTCTGCCCCGGCCCCCTGCTCGCGCTCGCGCAGGACGCGACTGCAGCCACCGCTGCCGGATCCTTCGGGCCGGCCAGCGTTGACTTCGGCGCCGACGGGGTGACCCCGACCACCACTCAGCTCGCTGCGCCGGACAACACCAGCGGCGCGGGAGACGGCTCGCCGACCGTCGTCACGGTCCCAGGGGCGTCCGACGGGACCGTCACTCCGCTCAGCGGAGCACAATCCCAGATCGCGGCCGAGGCCGACATCGCCGGCCTCGCCGCGGCCGCCTGCACGCCGGCTTCGGGGGAGAGCTGGCTCGTCGGGGGGTCGAGCGACATCGGTCGGACGACACTGGTGCTGTTGAGCAATCCCTCGGCGGTCGATGCGAACGTCACGCTCGACGTCTTCGGCACCGCCGGACGGGTCGACGCGCCCGGTGCGGCCGGCATCGTCGTCGCGTCGAACACGCAGCGGGTCGTCGCCCTCACCGGCCTGGCACCGAACGAACCGACGCCCGTCGTCCACGTGACCAGCACGGGTGGGCAGATCGTCGCAGCCCTGCAGCAGAGCACGGTGAGAGTGCTGGCGCCTGGTGGCGTGGAGGTGCAGGGTCCGACCGCAGCGCCGTCCACCGACCTCGTCATCCCCGGGCTCGTCGTCACTGCCCCGGCGGCGGCGGGGCAGAGTTCGGACACGGCCGCTGTGGACGATCGCGCCACCGCGCTGCGCCTCTTCGCGCCGGGTGCTGAGGCTGCCGACGTCGTCATCACGGCCACGCGGGAGAACAGCAAGGACGAACCGATCGTGATCGATGCGACCATCCAACCGGGTGTGCCGGGTGAGATCGCCCTCGCCGAACTGCCCGCCGGCGAGTTCTCGCTCCAGATCACCTCCGACCAGCCGGTCGTCGCAGCCGCGCGTTCCAACGCCCGCGGCGGAGCCCTCGAAGACTTCGCCTGGTTCGGCGCGACGGCACCGCTCGACGACACGGCGTCGTTCACGGTGCCGACCGGCCCGGGCCAGAAGCTGCATGTGCTGAACCCCACCGACGCCGAGGCCGTGCTGACGCTCACCGACGCCAACGGAACCGAGACGACGGCGAAGGTCGCTGCCGGAGCCGCGGCGACGATCGCGGTCGCCGCCGGCCGGAGCTACGTGATGGAGGGTGCGGACGGACTGTACGCCTCGATCAGCCTCGCTTCGCCCGGCAGACTGGCCTCGTTGGCCGTCTCGCCGCCGAACCCGCTCGCGAGTGCGATCAGCGTCTACCCGCGCTGAGACGCTGCGGGGCCGAGTCTCACAGGAAGCGGTAGCGCTCCGGCCCGAGATCCCACGGATCCTTGCCGAGCAGCTCGGCGACGGCTCGGAAGACGCAGCTCTCGACCATCATGCGCTGATGGAGTTCGTCGTTGCGGTGCAGCTTGCTCATCCGTTGGATGGGGAGCCGGAACAGGACGATGCGGCGGTGGGCGCGGTCGACGAACCAGCGATCGACGCCGTCGATGCCGGAGTTCTGCGCGGGCATCGCGCCGACCTCGAAACGCACGTCGGCGAGTTCGTCCGGCCAGGCGCCGCGAAGGTAGTCGGCCGTCGTCGCGACCGTGAGGTCGAACTGGTCGATCCGGGTGTCGATCGGCGGGACGTCCGGGCCGACGACGCTCGACCGGCCATTGCGTCCGTGCCGGGAGCGGCGGCGCGAGAGTGCGCCGCGCGTCTCCTCATCAGCCTGGGCCATGGGACCAGTCTAGGTGGGCGGGAGACCCCGCCAGGATCATCTGAGCGCGCCAACCGGGGCCACGTTCACCCCGCCGAGCCCGCGGCAGCGCGGTCGGCATCGGTTCTGACCCGCGACAGCTCGGCGAGCCGGAGGGCCGCGACGCGGGCCCGGAGCTACGCTGGAGCCAAATGGTAGACAGGATGTGTTCGAAGGTCGGCTGCTCACGCGAGCCGGTGTCGACGCTGACCTACGACTACCGCGACTCGATGGCGGTCCTCGGCCCGCTCAGCCTGGAGAAGAGTCCACACAGCTACGACCTCTGCTCGATCCATGCGGAACGCCTGAGCGTGCCGAAGGGCTGGCAGGTCGTCAAGCACTCGGTGCTCGGCGACGTCGGTTACCCCTCCTGAGTCTCGCTGTCGCTCCGCGCCGGATCCGACGGCGTCGTCATGAAGCTCCGCGTCGCGTGGTGGTCTGCGAGAATGGCGGCATGAGTTCTTCCGCGCCGTCCGTCGCCCCCACCACCGCCCTGCCCTACAAGATCGCGGATCTGTCGCTCGCAGGAGCAGGCCGCCACCAGCTGCGCCTCGCCGAGAACGAGATGCCCGGTCTCATGGCCCTCCGTGAGGAGTTCGGCGCGAGTCAGCCCCTCGCCGGTGCCCGCATCGCCGGCTCCCTGCACATGACCGTGCAGACCGCTGTCCTCATCGAAACCCTGGTGGCCCTCGGCGCTCAGGTCCGCTGGGCGAGCTGCAACATCTTCTCCACCCAGGACGAGGCCGCTGCAGCCGTCGCCGTCGGGCCGAACGGCACCGTCGATGCGCCGGCAGGTGTCCCCGTCTTCGCCTGGAAGGGCGAGACGCTCGAGGAGTACTGGTGGTGCACCGAGCAGATCTTCGACTGGTCGAGCGAGGCCGCTGAGGCCGGCGCTGACTGGACGGGCCCGAACCTCATCCTCGACGACGGCGGCGACGCGAGCATGCTCGTCCACCAGGGCCGTCGTTTCGAGCTCGCGGGTGCCGTTCCCGACACCACCGACGCCGACAGCCACGAGTACAGCATCGTCCTCGACGTGCTGCGACGTTCGCTCGCCAGCAGCACCGACCGGTGGACGAAGGTCGCCGCCGACATCCTCGGCGTGACAGAGGAGACGACCACGGGCGTGCACCGGCTGTACGAGCTCGCCAAGCAGGGAGAGCTGCTGTTCCCGGCGATCAACGTCAACGACTCCGTCACGAAGAGCAAGTTCGACAACAAGTACGGCATCCGCCACTCGTTGCCGGATGGCCTCAACCGCGCCACCGACGTCCTCATCGGCGGCAAGGTCGTGTTCGTGGCCGGGTACGGCGACGTCGGCAAGGGTGCTGCGGAAGCGCTGCGCGGTCAGGGCGCACGCGTCATCGTGTCAGAGGTCGACCCCATCTGCGCCCTGCAGGCCTCGATGGACGGCTACCAGGTCGCGACGCTCGAAAGCGTGATCGGCGAGGTCGACATCATCGTCACCTGCACGGGCAACTTCAACGTCGTCACGCTCGACCACATCCTCGGCCTCAAGCACCTCGCCATCGTCTCGAACGTCGGTCACTTCGACAACGAGATCGACATGGCGTCGCTCGAAGCGCTCGAGGGAGCGGAGAAGGTCGAGATCAAGCCGCAGGTGCACGAGTGGCGCCTGCCGAACGGTCGCAGCGTGCTCGTCCTGAGCGAGGGGCGCCTGATGAACCTCGGCAACGCGACCGGCCACCCCTCGTTCGTGATGAGCAACTCGTTCACGAACCAGGTGCTTGCGCAGCTCGAGCTCTGGACGAAGACCGACGAGTACCCCATCGGCGTCTACGTGCTGCCGAAGCACCTCGATGAGAAGGTCGCCCGTCTGCACCTCGACGCGCTCGGTGTGAAGCTCACGACGCTCACGGGCGAGCAGGCCGACTACATCGGCGTGTCCGTCGACGGCCCCTACAAGGTCGACCACTACCGCTACTAACGCCTCTCGCACCTCGACGGGTTCTGTCGCCGAGCGGCCCTCGGTCGCCGAGTCCGTCGAGGTGCGCTGGGTCAGCGGTCGGGGAAGCCGTGCGGCTGGCCCCCGAGGACCGGCTGGAGCAGCTCGAGCCGCTGCCGCTGCGCCAGCTGGGCCTGGTACTCCCGCTCCCGCCGGACGACGGAGACACCGACGAGGAACATCTCGGGCGGGGCGATCGGCAGCGGCGACACGAACTGCGAGACCTCTGCCGCCAGTTCCGCGGAGAGTCGCGCGCGGGTGGGCGGCGTCATCGATCCGGCCTGTTTGAGGAACTGCGTGACTCGGCGGGCGAGGGCGTCCGGGAGTCTGGCCACATCTGCCCCTGCCGCCCATCCGGCGAGCGGAGGCGGGATCATCGCGACGGGTTCGACCACGCGCGGCAGCCGCTCGCGCTGGCTGTACGTGCCCGCGAGCACGTCACCGAGGCGCTTCGAGCGGCTACTCAGCAGCCCCGTGAGGGCGGCGATCCCGCCGGCGGTGAGATAGATCTCGAAGTAGCCCGTGAGCGCGCGGATGAAGGCGTGCCGGAAGCCTGGGGCCCCGCCGTCGTCGCGGACGATGCGCGCACCGACGACGAGCTTGCCGAGCGATCGACCGCGGGTGGCGATCTCGACCGCGGCGGGCAGCACGACGAGGCACAGGACGGTGAGGCCGAGCACGATCGCCGTGAACATCGCGGTGTCCATCGGGACCCCTGAGAGCACCCAGGAGAACATCGCGAGCATCAGTCCGATGAACACCAGGATCGACACGACGTAGTCGATGATGGCACCGGCAGCGCGGAGGATGAAGCCGGTGGGACGCACATCGAGCGCGACCGCCTCGCCGGTGATGAGCTCGGTGCCGTCGTCCACCGACGGCTCGTGGATCGGAGGCGCAGCCGGTGCGGACATGTCGACCATTCAAGCAGATGTGCACGCTTCCCGGCACAGTCGGGCCTCACCGCGTACCATGGCAGACGATGGACCTCGACGCCTACACCGCAGCCCACCGCCAGGAATGGGACCGCCTCGACGCGCTCGGCAAACAGCGGTTCTTCACCGGCCAGGAGTCGGACGAACTCATCGACCGCTACCAGTCCGGCGCCACCCAGCTCTCGGCCATCAAGACGACGGCGGGTTCGACACTCGTCGGCGACCGTCTGTCGGTCTCCCTCTCCCGGGCCCGTCTCCGCTTCACCGGCGCCGGGTCGAACGTCCTGTCGAGCATCCCGCGGTTCTTCGTGCTCTCGCTTCCGGCTGCGCTCTACCGGGTGCGCTGGGTGACGCTCGCGGTCGCGGTCGCGACGATCGTCATCGCGACGCTCTACGCCGTCTGGATCGCCGGTAACCCCCAGGTCCTCGCGAACCTCGGGACGGACGCCCAGTTGCAGCAGTACGTGGAAGACGACTTCGTGGCGTACTACTCCAACAACCCGGCCGCGAGTTTCGCCGGGCAGGTGTGGACGAACAACGCCTGGATCGCCGCGCAGTGCGTCGCCTTCGGCATCAGCGGCATCTGGGTGCCCTACATCATCATCTCCAACGCGCAGGGCGTCGGGCAGGCGGCTGGGCTCATGTTCGCGTACGGCAAGGGCGACGTCTTCTTCGAGTACATCCTCCCGCACGGCATGCTCGAACTCACCGCGGTCTTCGTGGCCGCTGCCGCCGGGCTCCGGATCTTCTGGGCGTGGGTCGCCCCCGGTCCACGCACACGCGGACAGGCGCTCGCCGAAGAAGGCCGCTCACTGTTCACGATCGCGATCGGCCTCGTGATCGTCCTGTTCGTCTCCGGCCTCGTCGAGGGCTTCGTGACGCCGGCGCCGTGGCCGTGGGCGGTGAAGATGCTCATCGGCGGGGGAGCCCTCGCCGCATTCCTGCTCTACATGTGCTGGTGGGGCGGCGTCGCGTACCGCTCGGGCGAACGCGGAGACCTCGAGGAGTTCGAAGCCGGCGCGAAGCGCATCGTCGCAGGCTGAGCCGGGCTGGTGAACAGCCGGAAGCTACTCGCCGGCTTCGCTTCGGGCGCGACGTTCGGCGTTGCGGGCGTTGACGCGGGCGTTCTCCGCCTGGACCTCAGCGTGCACGGCACGCTCCTGGACGAGCCAGGCCGGCAGCGTGCGCAGGAGCTCCTGGATCTGCTCCGTCGTGAGTGCCTCCGTGATCTCGGCGCGGGCGAGCCCCGAGGTTGAGACACCGAGTTTGCGAGCGACGACGTCGCGCGGGTGTGGGCCGGACTTGCGCAGTTCGAGGAGCCACTCGGTGGGGTTCGACTGCAGTTCGAGGAACGCCGAACGCGTGATCGGCTCCTCCTGGAACGACGCTGGCGTGGCCGGCAGGTACACCCCGAGCTTCTTCGCCGCAGTTGCCGGTTTCATGATCTGTTCGCTCGCGCCCATCCGCTCAGCGTACCCCGCCGGACGGCAGGCGCCCAACCGCTTGCGGCCGCGCGTCCGGTGGCTGCAGTAGGGTGGCTGGCGAGCAGTGGAGGCAGGATGGACGTCCAGGACGAGCAGATCGACCCGTCGGAGGTCTCGGCCGACGACACCGAGGCCGGGCTGTCGGCCCCACCGGCCCTCACTGTCGCCTTCGCGCGGGGCGTCAACCCGGGCAAGTGGGCGAGGATCTGGTCCGAGCGCCGCCCGGAAGACCCGCTGGCGCTCGTGCGCGTCGATCTCGACGAGCAGCGCGACACGATCCTCAGTGGACGTGCCGATGTCGCGCTCGCCCGGCTCCCGATCGATCGTGAGGGGCTCAACGCCATCGAACTGTTCGCGGAGCTTCCCGTCGTGGTCGCCGCGAAGGGTTCGGCGCTGCTCGACCAGGACACGGTGGTCATGACCGACCTCGTGGACGAACAGCTCATCATGGCGCCGCTCGTCCTCGGCTGGGACGAACGCGCCTCGGAGCTCGGCTTCCCACCCGCTGCAGCCCCACTCGCCACCGACCCGGAGTCGGCCATCGAACTCGCCGCTTCGGAGGTCGGCATCGTCGTCGTTCCGCAGTCGGTTGCGCGGCTCCATCACCGCAAGGACGTCGACTACCGCCCGATCGATGATCTGCCGTCGGTGCCGGTATCCCTCGTCTGGCGGCAGGGACGCGACGACGAGGCGATCGAGGAGTTCATCGGCATCGTCCGAGGGCGGACGGCGAACAGCTCACGTCGGGCAGCGCCCGCCGAGGCACCGGCCGCGCCGGTCGAACAGCGTCAGGGCAAGCGTCGGAAGCCCGCGAAGGGCGCGTCGAGCCCGGGGACCGCGGCCGGAACGAGCCGTGGTGCACAGCTCGCGGCGCGCAAGGCCAAGCAGGAGGCGCTCGCCCGCGAGCGACGCAACAAGCGCAAGGGACGCTGAGCGACCCGTCGGCACACGTGCCGAGCGACGGGCCGAACCGCTCACAACCGGCCGGAGGCCTTCAGCGCGAGATAGGCGTCGGCGAGGGCCGGCGGGAGCGTCGCCGGCGAACCGGTGACGACTTCCGCACCGAGTTGGCGGATCGCAGCGGACACCCGTTCGATGTCGAGCATCGAGCGTTCTGCGGCGGCAGCCCGGTAGACGGACTCACGTGAACCGCGGTCTCGGGTGGCAGCCATGGTCGCGGGATCGACGACACTCGTGACGACGACGACGTGCCGGCGGGTGAGCTGGGGGAGCACTGCGAGCAGTCCGTGAGCGGCGCCCGGGGCGTCGATCGAGGTCTGCAGGACGACCAGGGCGCGCTGACTCGTGATCTGGCGGACTTGGGCGGGGATCGCGTCCCAGTCCGTCTCGATGAGCTCGGGGTCGACGAGCGCCATCGCATCGACGAGTCGCGACATCAGTTCGGCACCGGTCGTGCCCTGTACCCGCCCGCGCACGCGCCGGTCGTAGGCGAGGTAGTCGACGCGGTCACCCGCCCGCGTGGCGAGGGCGGCGAGGAGGAGTGCGGACTCGAACGCGGTGTCGATCCGGGGTTCGTCGTCGATCCGTGCAGCGGAGGTCCGGCCGGTGTCGGTGACGACGACGACGCGGCGGTCGCGCTCCGGTCGCCAGGTGCGGATCATGACGTCGCCGCGCCGCGCCGTCGCACGCCAGTCGATGGATCGGACGTCGTCGCCGCGCACGTACTCGCGGAGCGAGTCGAACTCGGTGCCCTGACCGCGCACCATCACACTCGTGGCACCGTCGAGTTCGCGCAGCCGTGCGATCCGGCTCGGCAGGTGCTTGCGCGACGAGAAGGCCGGCAACACACGCAGTCGGCCGGCGCAGTTGAGCGTGGCCTGGCGTGCGAGGAGCCCCATCGGACCGAACGATCGCACGGTGACCTGCGACACCCGTCGCTCGCCGCGGCGGAAGGGGGTGAGGATCAGGCTCACGGAGCGCCGTTCGGCGGGCGGCACGTCGACCCGCAGACGCGCGGGCGGTGCGCCGGCGGACGGCTGCCAGGCGTCACGGACGAGCCCGCGCACGCGGCGGCGGCCTCGGTTCGTCACGAACAGGCTGCTCGTCGCCGACTCGCCGAGGCGGACCCGTGATGGCAGCTGGCGGTGCAGTTCCAGCTGCCGCGGGGAACCGGCGAGCACGACGTCGAGGACGCCGAGGACGAGGCAGAGCACGAGCCAGCCCAGGAAGGCGGGCGCGGCGTCGCCCGTGAGCACGCCGAACACCACGATCGGCACGACGCCGAACGCGACCAGCGCGACGAACCTCCCGGTGACCGCCATCTAGATGGGGACCTGGACCTGCTGCATGATCGATCGCAGGATCGCGTCGACCGACACCCCCTCGAGTTCCGCCTCCGGACGCAACTGCATCCGGTGACGCCACACGGGAAGGACCATCGTCTGGACATGGTCAGGGGTGATGGACTGGTACCCGCTCAGCCATGCCCAGGCCTTCGCGGAGGCGAGGAGGGCCGTGGTGCCGCGTGGGCTGACCCCGAGGCGCACCGACGGGCTGCGACGGGTGGCTCGCGCGAGGTCGACGATGTACGCGAGCACGTCGGCGCTCGCTCCGACCCGACCGACCTCGAGCTGGGCCGCGCGGAGGTCGGCGGCTCCCATCACCGGCGTGACACCGGCCGCCGTCAGGTCGCGCGGGCTGAAGCCGGCGGAGTGGCGGCGGAGCACCTCGACTTCCGCATCGCGCTCAGGGATGTCGAGCACGAGCTTCAGAAGGAAGCGGTCGAGCTGCGCCTCGGGCAGCGTGTAGGTGCCCTCGTACTCGATCGGGTTCTGGGTGGCGGCGACGATGAACGGGTCGGGCAGCGGCAGCGAACGGCCGTCGACGCTCACCTGTCGCTCCTCCATCGCCTCAAGCAGTGCGGACTGGGTCTTCGGTGGGGTGCGGTTGATCTCATCGGCGAGGAGGATGTTCGTGAACACGGGACCCTCGCGGAACTCGAACTCGCCGGTCTTCGCGTCGTAGACGAGCGAACCGGTCACGTCGCCAGGCATGAGGTCGGGCGTGAACTGCACCCGCTTCGTGTCGAGACTCAGCGCATGGCTGAGGGAGCGGACGAGGAGCGTCTTCGCGACACCGGGGACGCCCTCCAGCAGCGCGTGCCCCTTCGCCAGCAGTGCGATGACGAGACCGGTGACGGCCGCGTCCTGGCCGACGACGGCCTTGCCGACCTCGACGCGCACCTGCGCGAGTGCTCGGCGGAGTTCGTCCGGGTGCTGGCTCGTGGATCCTGGCACGGTGGCGTCGGTCATGGATGGTTCCTTCCGGTGAGGTCCGTGGCGCGGGCGACGGCGGCTTCGAGATCGAGGAGATGGTCGGAGAGGGCGATGAGTTCGGCGTCGCTCGACGGGTACGCGTCGAGCAGGATCGCCCGGACGTGACGGGGATCGAGCCCCGTCAGTCCGGCGGCGGTCCCGGCGACTTCGAGGACCGAGGCATGGCGGGAGAGACCGGTCGCGACCGCGAGGCGCGAGACCGTGCCGATTCGCAGCGCGTCGAGGGCTCGTCCACGGTTCGACGAGCGCTGGTAGAGACGTGCCCGCCCCTCCATCGTCTCGCTCGCCCGGACGGCGACCGGCAGGTTCTCGATGACGAGGGGTCCGAATCGTCGGCCACGCCAGAGCATCGCGAGGACCGCGGTGATCGCGACGGTGCCGGTGACGCCGGCGACCCAGCTCGGGGTGAGTTCATCGAGGCTCGGCGGACCGGTGACCGGGACGTCGGCGAGCGTCGGGAGGTACCAGACGAGCTGCTGGTCCGCGCCGAGGAGGCCGAGCGCCAGTGCCGCGTTCCCCGCTGCGGTGATGCCGTCGTTCGTGAGGGCGTCGGCCGAGCCCAGCAGGACGAGGTCGCCGTCGTCCTGGGAGAGCACCGCGCTGCCGCCGGAGGCACCGCTGAAGCACTCCTCGGCCGTGGGGTCGGAGCTCGTGTAGAGGGTCCAGCCACCGGTGACGGTCGCAGCGCGGGCCGCGGTGTCGTCGTCGCAGTCCGCCGAGAGGACCTCGTCGGTGGGCGCGTTGCCGGCGAAGGACGCATCCGGGAAAAGCGCGCGCAGCGCTGTCACTCGTGGGGTGACGACCACCAACCGCGCGTCGGCGTCCGCCAGTCGTCGGAGCTGCGCAGCGTCGAGGAGACCGCCGGAATCGAAGAGCAGGACGGTGCTGTCGGCGTCGTCGACGGCGTCGAGGGTCGCCGCGAGGGTATCGGTCTCGGTGACCGTCACCCCTTCCTGCCGGAGCACCTGGGCGAGCGCGCGTCCGCCGTTCGGCGTCTGGTTCCCGGCGCTCAGGAGCATGGCGTCGATCGAGGCCCCCCGGGTCGCGAACATGAGCAGCAGGGTGACGGCGATCGCGAAAACAGCGGCGATGATCCAGAACCGTCCGCGACGCAACCGCGTGCGGAATCCGGGTGTTGCGACGTCGAAGACGGCTTCCTCCGCCACGGCTGCCGGTTGCTCGGTCGAGATCGTCACCGCAACGCACCTGCCGTTCCGGGCGCTGCCGTCTCGGTGAGGAGGATCGGCGTGGTGGCGGCCAGGCGTCGATCGAGCGCCTCCAGTTCACGGAACTGCGGTTCGGTACCGACGGCGTCGAGGTAGCGGACCGCGTCGAACACGCCCGCGGCCCCGAGGAGCGCCGCCTGCTCGCTGGGGAAGGCGGCTGCGGCTCGGTTCGCGAAGCCGTGGGCGGTGGTGCCAGGGGTGACGATGACGACCGTGCGCTCCGAGAGGGCGCGGGCGATCGCCCGGTACAGCTCCTGGAGGGCGAGCGTCCAGTCTCCGGTGGATGCGGCGGCCCTCGCGTCGCGTCGGAGCTCGTCCGCGCTCCGGTCGTCCTGTTCGCCGAACAGTTCCAGGCGTCTGGCACTGCGCCGGTTGATCCGAGGGACGCCCCAGACGATGAACGCGATCACGATGCCGACGATCACGACCGTCATCGCGACCACCGGGAAGAGTCCCGTGAACGGGCCGTCACCGGGCACCCTGAGCGAGTTCACCCAGTCCCAGAACGCCTTCGACACGACGTCCCAGAGCGTCGGTTGCGCGCTCTGGTACTCCGGTTTCGAGAGCTCCTGTTGGAGGAGGTCACGAGCACCCGGGGCATCCGGGACGAGGGGGACGTCGAGGCGCGACGCGGACACCAGCGGGTTCATCGGCGGCCGGTACCCCAAGCCGCTGCGAGGTCGAACGGGTTGTCCACCGTCTCGCGGCCCGAAGCGCGGGCCTCGACGAATCGTGCCAGGTCCAGGTCGAGACCCTCTTTCCGCATCCGCAGGTCGACGTAGATGACCGCGGACGTGGCACTGATCACGACGACCGTGATGGCACCGATGATCACCGAGACGAGGAGGGACAGGCCCTGGGCGGCGATCGTGGCGACGATCATGGTCGCCTCCGAGTCGACCCCGACGAACAGGGCGGGCACGAGACCGGCGAGCACGCTGATGGGTGTGGCGACGACCTGGGCCGCGACGCTCACGACCGAGGAGACGAGGAACTGCACACCGAAGGTCCGCCAGAAGTACCCGTCCGTCAGACGCCAGGAGCGGGCGAGCGAGGCGAAGACCCGGCCGTTCTCGAGCACGATGATGCTCGGGGTGAGCGAGAACTTCGTGCCGAGCCAGGCGGACGCGGCGACGAGCACCAGGATGGCGAAGATCGCCATGAGCACGGTGAGGACCACGCCCACCGCTCCACCGAGCGTGGTGAGGAGGAAGCCGAGACCGACGGCGAGGGCGACGAACACGGTGACGACGCCGATGAGGAGGAAGGTGTACCCGATGAGCGGCAGGAAGCGCGACTTCGTCCGCCGCCACAGCGCGCCGAGCGGCAGCTTCTCGCCGATCGTCCCACGAGCGACCTCCTGCGCGATGATGCCTTGGAGGATCGCGCTGCCGATGATCGAGACCGCGACGGGGATGAGGAACGACAGGATGATGGCCGTGACGGCACCTGCGCCGATCGCGTCCTCCTCGCCCGGGGCGGCCTGGGACAGCCGGCTGAGCGACAGCCACGTGACGAGTCCGACGATCACGAGGGAGAGGACGGTCGTGACGCCCTGCAGCAGGAGCGCGCTACCGAAGGTCGCCTTCGGGTTCCGCCGAAGGACGAGGAAGGGGGCTCCGAAGAGGTCGCTGAAGGACAGCGGACGCAGGGGGATCAGTCCGGGCTTCGGCGGTGGAGCCCAGCCCTGTTGCGGCCCCGGGGCCCAGGCGCCGCCTGCAGCGTACGGGTTCGCGTCGTACGCGGCGGTGGCAGCCGCGCCGTATCCCGGTTGCGGCGCGTACCCGGGCTGCTGCGGCCCGTAACCCGCCTGCTGTGACGGGGACCCCTGGGGCTGCGGGTACTGCGGATGCGTCTGCGGTTGCGGGTACCCCTGGGCGTGCGGGTACCCCTGGGGCTGCGGGTACTGCGGGTACGGCTGCTGTTGTGGGTATCCCTGGGGTTGCGGGTAGGGCGGTTGCGCGGCGCCTGGGTGGGCGCCATACGGCTGTTGCGCGTACCCCGGCTGGCCCTGGTACTGCTGCGGCTGGGGTGGTTGCCCCGGATACTGCTGCGGCTGGTCAGGCTGCTGCGGGGATGCCGCAGGGGCGGGTTGCGCGGTGCGCTGCGGCTCCGCCCACCCGGCGTCGTCCGTGCCGTCCATCTCGCCCCCGGCTCGCTGGTCCGTGTCCATCAGCAGCACCCCTTCGCCGTCTCGAACTCCTCCATGTTGTCACACCGCGGTGCTCCGACACCGGCCGTTCGGCGGTTCCGGTGGACTCTTCGACTACGCTGAGGCCAAGACGCATGGACACCGGTCAGGCAGCGCCGCCGGTCGGTCACACCCGAGACGGAGCTATGAACGCACGCATCCTCGTCGTCGACGACGACACCGCACTCGCCGAGATGATCGGCATCGTGCTGCGCACCGAAGGCTTCGAACCGTCGTTCTGCGCGGACGGGGGCGGTGCTCTCCAGGCCTTCCGCGACGCCAAACCCGACCTCGTCCTGCTCGATCTGATGCTGCCCGGTATCGACGGCATCGAAGTCTGCCGTCTGATCCGTCAGGAGTCCGGTGTCCCGGTGATCATGCTCACCGCGAAGTCCGACACGTCGGACGTCGTGAAGGGTCTGGAATCGGGCGCGGACGACTACATGGTGAAGCCCTTCAACCCGAAGGAGCTCGTCGCGCGCATCCGGACCCGGCTGCGCGCTCCGGCCGCCGACATCGGCGAGACACTGCGCATCGGCGACCTCACCGTCGACGTCGCCGGCCACGAGGTCCGGCGGGCTGACGCCGTCATCGGACTCACGCCGCTCGAGTTCGACCTCCTGCTCGCACTCGCGAGCAAGCCGCAGCAGGTGTTCACGCGCGAGATGCTCCTCGAGCAGGTCTGGGGCTACCACTACAAGGCCGACACGCGGCTCGTCAACGTACACGTGCAGCGTCTGCGGGCCAAGGTCGAAGAGGACCCGGACAACCCGAAGATCGTCATGACGGTCCGAGGCGTCGGCTACCGCGCCGGTGCCGTCACCGGCTAGCCGGCCATGGCCTCCCGACTCGCCAGCTGGGCGGCCGACTGGCGCCGGTGGCGTCGCCTGCCGGGCCACGTGCGTTCGCAGTGGCGACGCTCGCTGCAGTTCCGCACCGTCGCGATCACCGTCGGGCTCTCCGGCCTCGCCATCCTGATCACCGGGGCGTACCTGTCGTTCAGCATCGGGAACGACCTCTTCCAATCCAGGCTGCAGCAAGCGCTCGCCGGATCCGGACGGGCGTTCTCCTCGGCGCAGAGCATCCTGGACGCCTCCGACGCCAGCGAGCGCGTCGCGTTGCAGCAGCTCATGGGCGCGGTCCGGACGGACCTCCAGACCACGTCGGGCAGCAACCTCATCGCCGCCTACCGTGCACCGGGACAGGACTTCAGCCAGGTGACCCCACCGGGCTTCGAATCGCCGGGTCTCGCCGACGGGGTCATCTCCGACGACCTCCACGCTGCGGTCCGGGCGAACCCCGACACCCTCCAGTGGCAGTCGGTCACACTGCTCGACAGCGAAGGCGCTTCGACCGCGGGCATCGTCGTCGGCTCGGAGGTCTCGATGCCGACCGCCGGCTCGTACGAGATCTACCTCGGCTACGACCTGAGTGAGTCTGAACAGACGCTCGGATTCGTGCAGCGCACACTGTTCGTCGCGGGCATCGGCCTGATGCTGCTGGTCGGCGGTGCCGCCTGGCTCGTCGTCCGATTCGTCGCCACACCGATCCGCTCGGCGGCCGAGACCAGTCAGCGGATCGCCGACGGCAACCTCGACGTCCGGATGCCGGAGAAGGGCGAGGACGAACTCGCGACCCTGGCGCGCTCGTTCAACGGCATGGCCGCGAGCATGCAGAAGCAGATCAAGGAGCTCGCAGACCTGTCGCTCGTGCAGCAGCGGTTCGTCTCCGACGTGTCGCACGAACTCCGCACCCCGCTGACGACGATCCGTCTCGCCGGCGACGTGCTCTACGACCAGCGGGACACCTTCCCGCCTGCGACGGAACGGACCGCCGAGCTGCTGCACGATCAGGTCGGACGGTTCGAGATCCTGTTGGCCGACCTCCTCGAGATCAGTCGCTACGACGCCGGGAGCATCGAGCTCGACCTCGAACCGACGAGCCTCGTCCGGCTCGCGGAAGAGGTCGTCGAGGAGCTTCGCCCGCTTGCCGAACCGACCGGTTCCGACCTGCGCATCGTCGCCCCCGGCGGATACTCCGCGGTTGCGATGGACCCGCGTCGGATCCGCCGCATCGTGCGGAACCTCATCGGAAACGCCATCGAGCATGGCGAGGGCAAACCGATCGTCGTCTCCGTGGACAGCAACGAGTCCTCCGTCGCCATCGCAGTTCGCGACTACGGCCTGGGCATGACACCTGCCGCCACGGAGCGCGTCTTCGATCGCTTCTGGCGCGCAGACCCCTCCCGGAAGCGCACCATCGGCGGCACGGGGCTCGGACTCGCGATCTCCCTCGAGGACGCGGTCCTGCACGACGGCTGGCTCGAGGTGTGGTCGGAGCCGTCCGGTGGCTCGTCCTTCCGTCTCACGATCCCGCGCGAGCCGGGAGGGACGATCGTCCGATCGCCCATCAGCCTCCCGCCGGACGACGCGATCGAGTCGATCGTCGATGAGCTGACGGTGCCGCAGACCCGCTCGCTGCCGACGGTCCCCACCCACCAGACCGGGTCGTCGGCGGACGACCGACAGGAGGACGATCGTGGCTGAGCGGAGCGGATCGCGCCGGACGCGGCACGGCTCATTCCGACGGGTGGTCGGCGCCGTGCTCCCGGTGTTGCTCGTCGTCGTGCTGAGCGCCTGTGTCGGGATCCCGCGCAGCGGCACCGTCCAGGACGGCGGGACGGTCGAGGGCGGCGACGGCGACGTCGACGTGAACTTCATCGCCCCTGGCCCCGCCGAGGGTGCGACCCAGGAGCAGATCCTCCGTGGCTTCATCGACGCTGCGGCGAGCCCGCAGAACAACTACGAGATCGCCCGCGAGTTCCTGGCACCCGATGACCGTGCCCAGTGGGATCCCGATGCCGGCGTGACGATCGACCAGGGTGGACGGTCCTTCGCCGCAGTGGGGGAGAGCGTGCAACTGACGGTCAGTCCCGTGGCCGCGGTCGACGAACGCGGCGAGTACCGTGAAACGGCGAACTCCTCGCCGCTCAGCTGGACGTACACGTTCGAGCAGGTTCGCGGAGAGTGGAGGATCGCGGAGGCACCGCCCGGGATCGTGCTCGAGGCGTCGACGTTCTCCGACGTCTTCGCGGCCTACTCACTGAGCTTCTTCGATCCGAGCTACAGCAGGCTCGTGCCCGATCAGCGGTGGTTCCCGTCGCGGGCGTCGACGGCCACGAGGATCGTCGGTGCCCTGCTCGACGGCCCGGCCGAATGGTTGAAGGGTGCTGTGGCCACGGCGTTCCCCGAGGGCACGGCTCTGACGAGCGACGCCGTACCAGTGGAATCCGGCACGGCGAGGGTCGACCTCACGAAACCAGCCCTGCAGGCGGACGCGGTGACACTCCAGCGGATGCAACTGCAGCTGACGAGCAGCCTCGTCCAGCTGTCGGGGAGCGTGAGCGGTGTCGCGGCGGTGTCGAACGTCGCGATCACGGTCGTGGGGAACTCGACGCAGCCGGTCGCAGCCCTGACGATCGCTGCACCGCGGGTGGACTCACGTGCGCTCATCCAACGAGGAGATGAGTTCGGCTTCGCCTCCGGCGACGAGATCGAGGCGGTTCCGGGGATCTCGGTCGCGGTCGTCGCCGCCGGCGCCGATGCCGCGGTGCTGGCCGCCGACCACAGCCAGGTCGCGATCCGGTCCGCAGCCGGCGTCAGCGTCATCCAGTCGGACGGTGATTCACGTGTCGTCGACACGCGACCGGGCCTGCTGCCACCGACCATGGACCCGTACGGCTTCACCTGGACGGTGCCCGCATCGGCGCCGACGGCGGTGCTCGCACACGACGCGGCAGGAGCGACGGTCCAGGTCTCCACGAGTTGGACCGGAGCGGCGACGATCAGCGCCCTCCAGGTGTCGCGTGAGGGCACGCGGCTCGTCGCGCTGCTGCAGGACGGTGCACAGTCGAGGCTGGTCGCGGCTGCGATCATCCGCGGCGACCGCAATGCGCCTCTCCAGCTCGGCGACCCGGTCGAACTGCGCGTCATGCAGTCCTCGGCGGTCACCGTCACCTGGGTCGACGACATCACGGTCGGCGTGCTGCTGGACGACGGTGCGCAGGCGATGATCGTGAGTCAGCAGATCGGCGGGCGATCGGCGCCGGTGACGCCGTTGGCGGACGTCGTCAACCTCGTCGGCGGGAACGGGCTGACGCAGCTCCGAGCGTTGACGACGGACGGGCGGCTCTTCCTCCCGCGCGGCGCGAGCTGGCAGGAGGCGGGCGAGCGCGTCACGTTCATCGCGACCCAGCTCGGCTCTCCCGACTGACCCTCCTCCACAGCGGACGCAGGCTCGAGGACCGTCGCCTTCCTCGCTGAGGCGCGCGATCGAGGGACACTCCAGGCGACCATGGACCGATGACGCATCGTGACAGCACGCCACCGTCCGCGAACCACCTGACCGAGACCATCCGAGACGCCTGGGCACTGGTCGTCCCGGTGTCCTGCGCGGGTTGCGGAGCGCCCAGCCGGGAGCTCTGCGCCGAGTGCCTCGACCGTCTCGCGAGACGGGACGGTGACACGGCTCGCGCGCTCGTGCGCTGGTCGCTCGCGGACGGCACTCCCGGGACCGCGGCGCGGCCGTACGACGCGCTCCTCGGGGCCGTGTTGCTCGCCTGCAAGGAGGACGCACGCGTTGGACTGCTGGGCCCGCTCGCCGCGGTGCTCGAGCCGGCGCTCGACGTCGCGCTGCGCGAGGCGATCGTGTGCACTGCGGGCCGCGCTCCCGAGATCGCGACGGTGCCGGCGAGCCGCCGGGCTGCGCGGACGAGGGGGTTCCACCCGGTCGAGCGGCTCGTGCGACGGCTCGGACAGCGCCCGGTTCGTCCGCTCCGCTGGAGTCGCGAGCCGTCCGACCAGCGAGACTTCGGTCGGGCACAACGGTTCGCCAACCTCGCCGGTGCCCTCCGAGCACCACGCCCACTCGACGGACGCCGGTTCCTGCTCGTCGAGGACGTCGTGACGACCGGCGCGACCGCGGGGGAGTCCGTCCGCGCGATCCGCGCTGCCGGGGGCGCCGTCCTCGGTGTCGTCGCGCTCGCCCGAGTCATGCCATGACGGTGCCAGACGCGGCAGGACAGGCTCGGTGAACAGTTCTGGAACTCTTCTGATGACATCTGCAGGCTCGGGCACTACGGTGGCAGGACACGGCGTGAAAGGACCGCCCGGGACCGGGTGGTCAGCCGGATGAGGAGGTCGAACGTGGATATCAACATCGTCGGACTTGGACTCGGCATCACCGATCGGTTCCGCGAGTACGCGACCGAGAAGGCGGAGAAGGTCTCCCACCTCGTCGAGCAGGCGCAGTCGCTCGACATCAAGGTGTCCCGCCATCACGACGCCAACGGGCGGAAGGGTGAGGACCGGGTGGAACTCACCCTCGTGGGCCCCGGTCCACTCGTGAGAGCGGAGTCCACCGGCTCCGACAAGTACGTCGCCTTCGATCTGGCGATCGCGCGACTGCTCGAACGGATCCGACGTTCGAAGGATCGGAAGAAGGTCCATCGGGGCAAGCATCGTACGTCGCTCCACGCGGCGAGCAGCGCGGGGTTCAGCGGCGTCGACATCACCCCGGCCGCCCCGGAGCTCCTCGAACAGGTGGCCACGGGCAGCGTCGCGACGCTCACCCACGAGGCCGACGAGCCCGAGGTGTACACGCCCGTCGTCATCCGCACGAAGGAGTTCCCGGCGGAGTGGATGAGCCTCGAGGACGCAGTCGACCGCATGGAACTCGTCGGGCACGACTTCTTCCTGTTCATCGATTCCGCCTCCGAGCGCGCCAGCGTCGTGTACCGGCGCAAGGGCTGGGACTACGGGGTCATCAGCCTGGACGCCGAAAGCTAGGCTCCAGGAGCAGTCGCCGACGCGGTCGTCCGGTTCGCCGGGCGGCCGCGTCGTGGCATGTCCGTTCCGGCCGGGAACGCCGGGTCGCGGACCGCCAGTCGTGCGGCGGTGGTGTCCAACCACTCCAGCTCCGCGATGCTCCGGGTTCGCCTGGCCTGCAGACCGATCCACGCGACGTCCCCCTGCGGTGTCGGCGCCAGCGCGGCGAGCTCGGCGTCGAGCTGCCGCAGCGCGTCGAGCGTCCACGCGCGCTGCACGGCGATCACCCCGAGCGTGTCGACATCCGCCAGAGACGCGGCCAGCGAGACCTTTCCCGGCAGTTCGTCGCGACTGGCGCCCGTCGTCACGGGGGTCGCCCACCAGCCGTCCAGGACAGCCTGTCCGGCGTCGGTGATGCGGTAGAAGACATGGCCCTGGTCGTCGACGGCCCCCCGCTCGACGAGTTCGTCCCGCTCCAGGCGGTCGAGCGTCGCGTACGCCTGCCCCACGTTGAGCGCGCCGGCCTGCCCGGTGCGACGGTCGTATTCGCCGCGGAGCCGGTACCCGTAGTCGTCGCCGGCAGCGAGGATCGCAAGGAGACCGTGCTTGACCGACATCGAACCTCCCTGAAATGCCTCCTCCGTACTGTCGACCAGCCTAACCACGCCACCCCGGCGGCCGGCGACGGCGCTCCGGCGACATCTGTTGCGCCACGGATACACAGGGTTCACTCGGGCCGCTCCCCACTAACATGAGGGGAGGACTGCCCCGTTTCCGGTGCGTCCCGTCCGTTCTGGTCAGTCGACCGGGAGGGAGATCAGGAACACGTAATGGAGAGCAATCCGTGGCCTCACCACTTGAGAAGATCCTCCGCGTCGGCGAAGGACGCATCCTCCGGAAGCTGCAGAGCTACACGAAGGCGGTCAACGCCCTCGAGGACGACTTCACCGAGCTGAGCGACGAGGAGCTGAAGAACGAGACCGTCGAACTGCGTGAGCGGTACGAGGGTGGCGAAAGCCTCGACGACCTCCTGCCAGAGGCCTTCGCGGCAGTTCGCGAAGCCGCGCGTCGCACGGTCGGGATGCGCCACTTCGACGTCCAGATCATGGGTGGCGCGGCGCTCCACCTCGGCAACATCGCCGAGATGAAGACCGGTGAGGGCAAGACCCTCGTGGCGACCCTCCCCGCCTACCTCAACGCGATCGCCGGCAAGGGCGTCCACGTCGTGACGGTCAACGACTACCTCGCGTCGTACCAGTCCGAGATCATGGGCCGCGTGTTCCGCGCGCTCGGGATGACCACCGGTGTCATCGTCGAGGGCCAGACCCCCGAGCAGCGTCGGGAGCAGTACGCGGCCGACATCACCTACGGCACGAACAACCAGTTCGGTTTCGACTACCTGCGCGACAACATGGCCTGGCAGGCCAAGGACATGGTCCAGCGCGGTCACTTCTTCGCCGTGGTCGACGAGGTCGACTCGATCCTCATCGACGAGGCTCGCACGCCGCTCATCATCTCGGGCAAGGCCTCCGGCGAGGCGAACCGCTGGTTCCAGGAGTTCGCCCGACTCGCCGTCCGACTCGAGGCAGGTGAGGACTACGAGGTCGACGAGAAGAAGCGCACCGTCGGCGTGCTGGAGCCCGGTATCGAGAAGGTCGAGGACTACCTCGGCATCGACAACCTCTACGAGTCGGCCAACACTCCGCTCATCTCCTTCCTCAACAACGCCATCAAGGCGAGCGCGCTGTTCAAGAAGGACAAGGACTACGTCGTCATGAACGGCGAGGTGCTCATCGTCGACGAGCACACCGGCCGAATCCTCGTCGGGCGTCGGTACAACGAGGGCATCCACCAGGCCATCGAAGCCAAGGAGGGCGTCGCCGTCCAGGCCGAGAACCAGACGCTCGCGACGGTCACACTGCAGAACTACTTCCGTCTGTACGAGAAGCTCTCCGGGATGACGGGTACGGCGGAGACCGAGGCGGCCGAGTTCATGTCGACCTACAAGCTCGGCGTCGTCCCCATCCCGACCAACCGGCCGATGCAGCGCATCGACCAGTCCGATCTCGTCTACAAGAACGAGGAGGCGAAGTTCGCCCAGGTCGTCGAGGACATCGTGGTCCGCCACGAGGAGGGCCAGCCCGTCCTCGTCGGAACGACGAGCGTCGAGAAGAGCGAGTACCTGTCGCGTCTGCTCGCCAAGAAGGGCGTGAAGCACGAGGTCCTCAACGCGAAGAACCACGCTCGTGAGGCCGCGATCATCGCGCAGGCCGGACGCCTCGGCTCCGTGACCGTCGCGACGAACATGGCCGGTCGTGGTACCGACATCATGCTCGGCGGCAATGCCGAGTTCCTCGCCGTCGCCGAGATGAACGCGAAGGGCCTGAGCCCGGTCGAGACGCCTGATGAGTACGAGGCCGCGTGGGACGAGGTCTTCACGGCGGTCAAGGCCAGCGTGAAGGTCGAAGCCGACAAGGTCATCGAGGCCGGCGGTCTCTACGTGCTCGGTACCGAACGCCACGAGTCGCGACGCATCGACAACCAGCTGCGTGGTCGTTCCGGTCGTCAGGGAGACCCGGGCGAGAGCCGTTTCTACCTGTCGCTCACGGACGATCTCATGCGGTTGTTCAACGCCGGTGCGGCCGAGAGTCTCATGGGTCGGCAGAACGTCCCGGACGACCTCGCGATCGAATCCAAGATCGTCAGCCGCGCCATCCGCAGCGCGCAGTCGCAGGTCGAGGCGCGCAACGCCGAGATCCGTAAGAACGTCCTCAAGTACGACGACGTCCTGAACCGCCAGCGCGAGGCCATCTACTCCGACCGACGGCACATCCTCGAGGGCGACGACCTCCACGATCGCGCGCAGCAGTTCCTCGAGAGTGTCGTCGACGACGTGCTCGACGAGCACACCGGCGAGGGCAACGGAGACGACTGGGACTTCGACGCGCTCTGGGCCGAGCTGAAGACGCTCTACCCCGTCGGTCTCACGATCGACGAGGTCGTGCAGGAGGCCGGGGCGAAGGGACGCATCAACCGCGAGTTCATGCGTCGTGAGATCCTGTCCGACGCCAAGCTCGCCTACAGCAACCGCGAGGAGTCGCTCGGTGAGGCGGCAATGCGTGAGCTCGAGCGTCGCGTGGTGCTCCAGGTGATCGATCGTCGCTGGCGCGACCACCTCTACGAGATGGACTACCTGAAGGACGGCATCGGTCTGCGTGCCATGGCTCAGCGTGACCCGCTGGTCGAGTACCAGCGCGAGGGGTACGCGATGTTCCAGCAGATGATGGGCCAGATTCGCGAGGAGAGCGTCGGCTTCCTGTTCAACCTCGAGGTCGAGGTGAACGGCGAGGTCGCTGCAGGTGCTGAGGCACCGGCGATCACTGCCAAGGGGCTCACCCAGGAGACGCCGGACAACGAGAAGCTCAGCTACTCGGCTCCGAGTGAACAGGGTGGCGTCGAGGTCCGGAACCAGCGTGGACAGATCGAGAAGGCCGCCACGGAGCGTGCTCAGCGTCTGCAGCAGGCCTCCCGGCCTGGCGCTGAAGCAGCTCCCGTGGCTCCCGCCGCACGTGGCGCGTTCGGACAGAAGTCGGAGGATGCGGCTGAGGCCGCTCCGAGCAACCGTTCGGACCGCCGCAAGCAGGGCAAGAAGAAGTAGCCCACCCCTGACGAAGCCCGCCTGCTCGGATGAATGCCGGGCAGGCGGGCTTCGTCGTGCTCAGCGCGTGTCGGGCTGGCCGCAGGGACGTGTCACAGGACGCTGACGGAGGTGGCGCGCCAGCGACCGTCGAGGCCTTCGAGTCTGATCGCCACGGCGCGGGATCTGGCGCGTCCGTGCACCATCACCACGGCCTCCACCGCTCCGTCGCGTGGCTCAGACACGGTGATCGTGCCGATCGTGATGACCGGGACGGTGCCGGTCACGCCACGGACCCGTCTGGCGCGCTCGGCGAGGATGACCCGTTTGAGCAGCACCGTGTGGACGTCCGCCGTGATCCATCGAGCCAGCTGCGCCAGATCACGTGCGCCGGCGATGACCTCGATGACACTCCTCGTGAGGTTTTCGAGCAGGGGCCGAGGATCCGGCAGCTCAGCACGGCCGACGGGCTGGTGGGCGAAGAACTCGTCGCTCCCTGGCCGGATGATCGCTCGGGGCTCGCGTGTCCGGCGGACGGGAAGCGGCGCCACGGCGCTCAGCTGAGGGGATCCCGCGCTCTCCGCGGCTGATCGGCCAGGTTCGTGGTGGGCGACAGTGCTCATGGGGCCTCCGAGGAGTTGAACGGCGCGACCATCAGTCGGTCGACCAGGTGCGGAATGTTAAATCAATCATGTGGAATGCCTTCTGTCCAGTCGGAACGCGACCTGTGGAGAACTTCCGACGCCCAGGCCGCAGCCGCACTAGCGTCGGCGTATGCGCTGGGACAGTCTGTTCGACGATCTCGCGGGGCAGCTCGACCACGAGCTCGACGCGGACGATGCCGGCGTCCGGGTCGAGGCCGAGCGACTCCGCCGTGGTCGGCTGACCGTCCGCGACCGACTCCAGGCACTGCAGACGGTGCCGCGCGCGGGCGAGTCGTCCGCCGCCGCGGTGATCACCGTGCAGTTGGTCGACGGCACGACGTGGCGCCTCCGGCTCCACCGCCTCGGGAAGGACTGGCTCCAGGCCTCGTCCGGCCTCGCCGGTCGCGAACTCATCGTGCCGCTGTCCGCTGTCGCCGCGCTTGCGCTGTCTCCGGCGCAGGCGGATTGGAGTCTCGACGAGTTGGGGGCGTCTGAGGACCGGCTGCTCGATCGACTCACGATCTCGTTCGTGCTCCGTGACCTGTGTCGACGGCGTTCGTCCGTCGTCGTGCACACGCTGACCGAGCGCTGGGCGGGCACGATCGACCGGGTCGGTCGGGACCACCTCGACCTCGCCGTGCACGAGCCTGGATCTGCTCGACGGGCGACCGCGGTCGAGCAGATCAGGATCATCGTCTTCAGTCAGATCGTGATGGTCGAGCGGGCGCCCTGACGACTTCCACGGGCATGCCTCGTGCGTCCACTCAATCGAGAGGCGCCACGGGGCGCAGCAGCGGTGCTCCCGAGAACTCGCTCAGCTCGGTGAGTTCCGCCTGCGCCCAGAGCCCCTCGCGTCGGGCCTCCTCGTATCGGCCCGCGATGAACGCCTCGAGCACCGGGAACTCGATCCGCCAGGGACCGCTGCGTCCGACCCTGATGGCCGGGAGCTCGCCGCTCGCGATGAGGGCGGCGACCGCGTGCGCCGACACGTTCAGGACGTCGGCCGTGTCCGCAACGGTGAGGAAGCGGCCGAGTGAGGTCTGATCGCGCTGCAGTTCCATTCCTCGATTATCCTCTCGCAAGCCCCACAGGTCCGGGCCTGTGGATAACTCCGACGGTCCTGCACGTGCTGCGGGCACCATTGGGGCGAGGGGACATGTGGGTCGCCCGAGGAGGAGGATGCAGTGCGGGGAATCGAACGGAGTGCCGGGCCCGGCGGGGCCGTCCGCGGTCGGGCAGGTGGTGCCGACGGGCGGAGCGACACCGAGGGTGGCGACCGCCTGGCGATGCGCGGGCGTCAACGGGGTTGGACCTCCGCCGGCTCGCGATTCTGGGTCGACCCGCGCTTCGTCGTCGGATTGGCGCTCGTGGTCGCGTCGATCGTCGGTGTGTGGTGGCTGGTCACGGCATCCAGCAGAACCGTTCCCGTGTACGCGGCCACCCGGACGCTGACCCCGGGTGCGACGCTCGAGCCGTCGATGCTCCGCGTGGTCGACATCCGGCTGGGTGGCTCGGACGCCGCCTACTTGAGCGCTGCGAAGCCGTCGTTCGGAGATCAGGTCGTCACACGCACCGTCGGCTCCGGCGAGCTGGTGCCACTCTCCGCCCTCGGCGACGCTGCCGAGCTCGGGATCACGACGCTCGTGGTCGAGCCCGGGAGGCGGCCCGCGACCGATGTGGTGCCCGGGACGCTGGTCGACCTGTGGGCGGCGGCGCCCGTCGACGAGGGGTACGGTTCGCCGGAGGTGATCGTGCCTGCAGCCACGATCGTGCGGAGCAGCGAAGAGGAAGGCTTCCTCTCGGGCGGTGGATCGGCGGCCCTGGAGCTGGCTGTCCCCCGGTCGGCGGTCGCGACGGTGCTCGCGGCACAAGCCGCCGGGCACCTGCTCTCCGTCGTGCCCACCGAGCCGGGCGCGCGGTGATGCTGCGTGTCGGGCTCGCCCTCGACCCCAGGACCGAGGGCGAGGTGCTCGCCACGATGCTCGAGCTCGGCCATCGGGTCGCTTGGCGATGTCACGACGACGCCGAGCTGGATGAGCGCGTCTCGGCCGGTACGCCGGTCGACGTCCTGCTCGTCTCGGCGGGCGCCCAGGGGCTGTCCGCTCGACTCATCGATGCGGCGGATGTCGCAGGGACCCGTGTCGTCGCCGTCGCGAACGGGGAGGGCGACCGCCGGCGTGCGGTCGCACTCGGGCTGCTCGACGTCGTGGTCCTGCCGGCCACTCCGGAGGACCTCGAGCGCGTCGTCGCACCGCTCGTCGTCCAGGGAACAGCCGATGGTAGGCGGCCACCGCCCGACGGTCGGGTCATCGCCGTCTGGGGTGCTGCCGGGGCGCCGGGGGCCACGACCATCGCGACGGCGATCGCGAGTGAACTCGCAGCCGTCGGACGACGGGTGCTGCTCGTGGACGCGGACACCTATGGTTCGTCGATCGCGCCGATGCTCGGCCTACTCGACGAGGCGCCCGGCTTCGCAGCCGCCTGCAGGCTCGCCGGGAGTGGTGCGCTCGACGATGAGCAGCTCGAACGCATCTCGATCGTGCACCCGTCTCCTTCTGGATCGTTCCGGATCCTGACCGGCATCTCCCGCTCGGCGCGTTGGCCGGAGCTCTCCACCGAACGGGTCACCGCGACGCTCGAGCGCTGCCGGCAGTGGGCGGACGACGTGGTCGTCGACACGGGGTTCTGCATCGAGGCCGACGAAGAGATCTCGAGCGACCTGTTCGCACCCCGGCGCAACGGAGCGACCTTCGCCGTGCTGGCTGCCGCCGAGCACATCGTCGAGGTCGGGTCAGCCGACCCGGTGGGGATCACTCGCCTGTTGCGGGGACATGCCGACCTCGTCGAGCTGGTCGACCCGGAGCGGATCTCCGTGATCGTGAACCGTCTCCGGTCGGTGGCTGTCGGAACGGTCCCGTCCGCGCAGCTCGCCTCGACGCTCTCCAGGTTCGGAGGGATCGACCCCGCTGCGTTGCTCCCCGAGGACCAACGTGCTGTCGACGCAGCTGTGATCGCGGGGAGCTGTCTCCGCGACCACGCGCCGCGCGGTGCGCTCGCCGTCGCCGTCCGACGATTCGTGTCGGTCACGTTCCTCTCCGAATCGACGGCTCCGTCGCTGCAGACCCGGCGTGGAGCGCGCGGTGTGCAGCGCCGGAAGCGGCTCGGGGGCTTCTCCGCGCTTGGCCGGAGAGATGCAATGAAATGAGTCATGCACTAATTTGGGCGAATAGCCAATTTGCGCGCGAATGGTTTTATGCATCCGCATCCAGTCGCCTTTCCCGGCTTATCCATCCAGTGCTGGATAGGTTGTGGATCGATGCGATATCCCAACAATTCCATTGGATATGGATATCATCGGTGGAGTCGTCGGATATGCGACAGAATTCGCCCAGGAGGAACGCAATGGCTCAGAAAGTCACCACCACGTACATCGATGACCTCGATGGCACAGAACTCGCCTCGGGTGCCGGCGAGACGGTCCGCTTCGCGATCGACGGCACCGAGTACGAGATCGACCTCGGGCAGGAGAACGCGGCGACGTTGCGTGAGTCGCTGAAGCCGTACATCGGTGCCGGGCGTCCGATCAAGCGCGGTCGTCGTACGTCGAGTGCCGGCACACGGAACAGTGCCGAGAACCTCGCGGCCATTCGCGAGTGGGCGGCGAAGAACGGCCACGCCGTGTCCTCACGCGGCCGCATTCCGCAGGCGGTCCAGGACGCGTACCGCGCCGCCAACTGATCCAAAGCCCGCGCCAGGCGGCGTTCGGCGAGTCTCCACGGCCCGCTGGACGCCGCCTGCGGCGTCTCAAGAGCCGGACGCGCGGTGCCCGGCTGCGCGACCGCGACCCTAGACTGGGACTCGTGTCGACGCTCAGTGATCTCGTTCTCGCCCAGGGCCGCTCCAGTGCGGCAGACGTCGAGTGGCTGCACATGCTGCTCGCTGACAGCCAGCTCCTCGCGGACCTCGCGTTCGCGGATATCGTCATCTGGGTCCCGACCGATTCCGGGAGTTTCATCGCGGTCGCGCACTCGCGCCCGTCGAGCGCGGCAACACTCTTCTATCGCGACTTCGTCGGACAATCCATCAAGCAGGAATGGCGCAAGCAGGTCACCGACTGCTTCGAGAGCGGGCGGATCATCGAATCCTCCGCGCCGGATTGGTACGAGGAGACGCCCACCCGGGTCCGTGCCGTCCCCGTCGCACGTCGGATCTCCCCGACGGAGAAGGTGAATGCGGAGGGTCCGATCGCGGTCATCACGAGGCATACGAACCTCGGTGAGGCGCGGACGCCGAGCCGTCAGGAACTCACCTTCAACGACTGTGCGAGCGACCTGTTCGAGATGATCGCCGTCGGCGACTTCCCCGACCTCGGAGCTCCCACCGGACCGCGCCGTGGTGCTCCACGCGCGAGCGACGGACTCATCCGCCTCGACGTCGACGGCACGGTGACCTTCGCGAGCCCCAACGCGCTCTCCGCGTTCAACCGAATCGGCTTCGCCGAGGAACTCGAGGGTGAGTCGCTCGCCGACGTGACGACGCACCTGCTCTCGGGCACCGGCACCGTCACGGTCGACGAATCGTTGCCGCTCGTCGTCACCGGCCGCGCCCCGTGGCGCACCGACATCGAGGACAAGGGCGTCACCGTGTCGCTGCGGGCGATCCCGCTGCGGAGTCGCGGTGAGCGGGTCGGTGCCATCGTCCTCTGCCGCGATGTCAGCGAGCTGCGGCACCAGGAGCAGGAACTCATCACCAAGGACGCGACGATCCGTGAGATCCATCACCGGGTGAAGAACAACCTCCAGACCGTCGCGTCGCTCCTCCGTATCCAGGCCAGGCGGACGCGGTCGGAAGAGGCGCACGACGCGTTGACGCAGGCGATGCGCCGCGTCGCGGCGATCGCGGTGGTCCACGACACGCTCTCCGAGGGACTCAACCAGAACGTCGACTTCGACGAGGTGTTCGAGCGAGTACTGCTCCTCGTGGCCGAGGTGGCGTCGTCGCACAACACGACGGTGCGGCCGAAGTCCTCGGGGTCGTTCGGCGTGCTCCCGAGTGAATACGCGACACCGCTCGCGCTCGCGCTCACGGAACTCGTCACGAACGCCGTCGAGCACGGCTTGGACGGTCGGGACGGCGACGTGGAGATCACTGCGGAGCGGAACGATGAACTGCTGAGTGTGCAGGTACGCGACAACGGGGTGGGCCTGCCGGAGGGCAAGGTCGGCTCCGGGCTCGGCACGCAGATCGTCCGGACGCTGATCCAGGGCGAGCTCGGCGGCACGATCGACTGGCACACGCTCATGGGCAGTGGCACCGAGGTGACCATCGCGATTCCGATGCGCTGGGTCGCGAAGAGCTGAGCCGCTCCTGACGCGGTGCCTGCGGTCGAGAGCGGCGGGAATGCGAGAACCCCGGGGCCGTCGGGCGCCCGGGGTTCTGCGGAGTTCGTCGAGCGTTAGGAAGCGCGGCGGGCGCGGGCTGCGCGGCGCTTCAGAGCGCGGCGCTCGTCCTCGCTGAGGCCGCCCCAGACGCCCGAGTCCTGACCGGTCTCGAGGGCGTACTGGAGGCAGAGCTCGGTGACGCTGCAGGTGGCGCACACAGCCTTCGCCTTGTCGATCTGGTCGACTGCGGGACCGGTGTTCCCGACCGGGAAGAACAGTTCCGGGTCGACGGTCAGGCAGGCAGCTTTGTCGCGCCAATCCATAGGGGAGCTCCTTTTATTGCAGGGTGAGATTTCTTCAACCGAGTGAGGGGGTTCGGGAAGCGAAAGCCGAAATGCGAGGGGGATGATCGTCCGGGAGTCGGGATCTGCCCACACCCTCGTGGACCTCATGTCGGCCTCAAACATGGTTTCATATCGGTAAGAGCAAATCAATAGTCAAGTTTGGGTGAACCCTGTGAGTACCGATCGTCTTCCGCCTGCCGCTCCGAACCCGCAGGAGCGCCGTCACCCCGCCGTGCGGGCGTTCGTCGTGCTGCTGGTGGCTGAAGCGGTCTTCATGATCGGGCTCTCGGCCTGGTTCCTCTTCGAGCTCGTCTCGGCGACGCCGACCTCGTTCACGAGCGCCCTGGCGATCTTCGTGATCCTGCTCATCGCGACCGCCTTCGTCACGGCGCTCGCGATCGGCGCCGTCCGCGGACGGACCTGGATCCGCGGGGGCGCCGTCACCTGGCAGCTCGTCCAGATCGCCGTGGCCGTGGGCGCCTTCCAGGGTGTGTTCGCGCAGCCCGCGATCGGCTGGTGTCTGCTGATCCCGTCGATCGCGGTGCTCGGCCTCCTCTTCACGCCGGCGGTCGCCGCCGTCACCCGACGCGAGGTGTGACCCCGCAGCTGGGTCGTCAGGCGTCGATACCGAGCGCCTTGCGGAGCATCTTCACGTGCCCGGTGGCCTTGACGTTGTAGCGGGCGAGGGTCAGCGTGCCCTGCTCGTCGACCGCGAACGTGGATCGCAGGACACCCGTCACGATGCGTCCGTAGCTGTTCTTCTCGCCGTAAGCGCCGTACGCGCGGTGGACGGCGAGGTCGGTGTCGCTCAGGAGGGGGAAGTTCAGACCCTCCTGCTCGGCGAACTGTGCGAGCTTCGCGGGCTCGTCCTTCGAGATGCCGAGCACCCGATAGCCGGCGGAGGCGAGCGAGCCGAGGTTGTCGCGGAAGTCGCAGGCCTCGGTCGTGCACCCTGGGGTCATCGCGGCCGGGTAGAAGTACAGGACCACGCGCTCACCGGCGTAGTCGCCGAGCGAGACCGGCGCCCCGTCCTGGTCGGGGAGGGTGAACGTCGGTGCTGCGTCGCCGGGGGAGAGGCGGATGTCTTCGGTCATCCCTCCACCCTAGCGAGCGCGGCACCGCAGGCGCCCCCAGGCGGCTCGTGGGCGGCTCAGGAGTACTGGTCCGCCTTGATGGTCGCGAAGGTGGACAGGAGCCTCTGCAGGGAGTCCAGGCGGGCTGCGCCGTTCTCGCCGAGTCGTCCCTCCGCGACCGCCTCGATGATGGCGCAGTCGGGCGCGTCGGGCAGGTGGGTGCAGCCCCGAGGGCATTCGAGCGCGATCTCCGCGAGATCGGTGAAGGACTTCAGGATGTTCGCGGTGTCGACGTGGCCGAGGCCGAAGGACCGGACGCCGGGCGTGTCGATGACCCAGCCGGTGCCCGTCGGTGACTCGATCCGCAGCGACACCGTGGACGACGAGGTGTGGCGTCCGCGCCCGGTGACGACGTTCACATGGCCGGTCGCCCGCTCCGCCGTGGGGACGAGGGCGTTCACGAGGGTCGACTTGCCGACACCGGAGTGCCCGACGAAGACGGTGTCGTGATCGACGAGGGCCTCGGTGATCTCGGCGAGGGGGACGTCGTCCTGCCGGCTGCGGAACACGCGCAATCCGAGCCCGGCGAAGTTCGCGAGGAACTCGTCCGGGTCCTGGAGGTCGGTCTTCGTGATGCAGAGGATCGGCGTGATTCCGGCGTCGTACGCCGCGACGAGGTATCGGTCGACGAGCCTGGCCCGCGGTTCGGGGTTCGCCGCAGCCACCACGATGAGCATCTGGTCGGCGTTCGCGACGACCACGCGCTCCATCGCGTCGGTGTCGTCACCGCTGCGCCGCAGCAGGGTCGTGCGCGGCACGATCCGCACGATGCGCGACAGCGTGCCCTCGGCGCCCGTCGTGTCGCCGACGACGTCCACGCGGTCTCCCGTCACGATCGGCTGCTTCCGCAGTTCGCGTGCCCGCGTGGCGGTCAGTGCGCGTTCCTCCGGCGTGCCCTCGTCGAGGAGCACGGTGTAGCGCCCGCGGTCGACGGCGAGGACGCGGGCGGTCAACGCGTCGAGGTGCTCCGGTCGCGTCTTCGTCCGCGGACGGTTCGCCTTCGGGTTCGGACGCACGCGGATGCTCGACTCGTCGATCTCCAGGTCGTCGTCATCGTCGTCGCCGTCGGTCCACCAGCTCATCGCGTCAGGCCCCGAGCATCGCGTGCCACAGCTCGGTGAACTGCGGCAGCGTCTTCGCGGTCGTCGCGACGTTCTCGATGGCGATGCCGGGGACCACCAGTCCGAGGATCGCCCCCGTCGTCGCCATGCGATGGTCGTGATAGCTGAGCCACTCGCCGCCGTGCAGTGGACGGGGTTCGATGCGCAGGCCGTCCGGGAGCTCCGTGACAGCACCGCCGAGCTTGTTGATCTCCGTCGCGAGCGCCGCCAGTCTGTCGGTCTCGTGGTGCCGGATGTGTCCGATCCCGGTGATCGTCGACGGTCCGTCGGCGAGGGCGGCGAGTGCGGTCAGTGCCGGGGCGAGTTCGCCACCCGTGGTGAGGTCGAGGTCGACCGCGGTGATACGGTCGCCACCGGTGACGGTGAGGCGGTCGCCGTCGAGCGTCACCGTCGCACCGAAACGCGGCAACAGTTCGGCGAGGTCGGCGCCGACCTGCGTGGTCGACGACGGCCAGCCGCGGAGCGTGACCGAGCCACCGGTGACGAGGGCCGCTGCGAGGAAGGGGGCTGCGTTCGAGAGGTCCGGTTCGAGGTCGACGTCGCGCGCGCCGATGGTGCCGGGGGCGACGAGCCACTCGCCGACCGCGGGCTGCTCCACGGTGACCCCGCGCTCCGCCAAGGCGGCGATCGTCATCTCGATGTGCGGCAGGCTCGGGAGGCGCTCTCCCTCGTGGACGAGGTGGAGACCTTCCTCGAAGCGTGCCGCGGCGAGGAGGAGTCCTGAGACGAACTGGCTCGACGAGGAGGCGTCGATCGTGAGCTTGCCGCCGACCACCCGCCCGGTGCCGTGCACCGTGAACGGCAGGGCCTTGCGTCCATCGTCGCTGATGTCGACCCCGAGAGCCTCGAGCGAGGCGATCATCGTGGACATGGGGCGGTTGCGCGCCGAGGGGTCGGCGTCGAACACCGTCGGGCCGAGTGCCAGTGCGGCGACCGGCGGCATGAACCGCATGACGGTGCCCGCGAGCCCGCACTCGACGGTCGTGCTGCCGAGGAGCTCTTCGGCCGGGGTGACCAACCAGTCCTTGCCGAACGCGCCCGTCCCCGGACGCTCCTCGACCGTCGTCCCGAGGGCGCGGAGTGCCTCGACCATGTTGCCGCTGTCCATCGAGTGGAGCGGGGCGCGCAGGAGCGATGGGCCGTCGGCCAGAGCGGCGAGGATCAGCTCGCGGTTCGTCAGCGACTTCGAGCCCGGGAGCGAGACGGTGGCATCGATCGGGCCGGTCGCTGTGGGCGCCGGCCACGCGGCATCGCCGTGCTCGGGTTCGGCATCGCCGTACACGTCGAAATCTGGTGCGGAATACGGATTGGTCAACATTGGTTCCAACAGTAGTCGGGGTCGAGCGCAGAAGGAGGAACGGATGTCCACAGCGGTACTGGAACGACCGGTGACGGAGGCCGATCACGGCCGACGGGCGCTGGCCGTAGACTGGCCGGTGATGACCTCCGTCGACCCAGAAGCCCTTCCGGCCGAGCCGGACCCCCGATCACTGTTCGAAGCACAGGCACTGCCGTTCATCGACCAGTTGTACGGCGCTGCCATGCGCATGACCAAGAACCCCTCAGACGCTCAGGACCTCGTCCAGGAGACCTTCGTCAAGGCGTTCGCGGCGTTCGGGCAGTTCGAACAGGGCACCAACCTCAAGGCATGGCTCTACCGCATCCTCACGAACACGTACATCAACACGTATCGGAAGAAGCAGCGCGAGCCGTACCAGGGCACCATCGACGACCTCGAGGACTGGCAGCTGGGCGGTGCTGAGTCGATCAGTGCCACCTCGAGCCGGTCCGCCGAAGCCGAAGCGATCGACCACCTGCCGGACAGTGACGTGAAGAACGCACTGCAGGCCATCCCGGAGGATTTCCGCCTGGCGGTCTACCTCGCCGACGTGGAGGGCTTCGCCTACCAGGAGATCGCCGACATCATGAAAACCCCCATCGGGACCGTGATGAGCCGTCTGCATCGCGGCAGACGACTCCTGCGCGACCTGCTGGCCGACTACGCGGAGTCACGTGGGTTCAACGTGACGAAGCAGGGGAGCAAGAAATGAGTGACTGCGGCTGCGAGAAAGCCAAGAAGGACCTCGAGGAATACCTGCGACACGAGGTCTGCAAGACCGAGGCCGCCGACATCCGCGAGCACCTCGCGAACTGCCCGGACTGCCAGAACGAGGCGCTCGTCTCACGAACGCTGACGGACGCCGTGCAGCGCGCGTGCAAGGAGACGGCACCGGAAGACCTCAGGAACCAGGTCCTGGCGTCGCTGCGTGCGACGCAGGCATCGCACGAGACCGCCTGAGCCGCAGGCACGGCTGACGCCCGGAATCACGCGGCGTTGTCGAGGCGGGACTCCTCGAGATCGAGCATGCGCTGCGCCTTGGCGAGGGCCTCTGACGAGTAGCTTCCGGCTGCTCGCGCGTCCAGCAGGGCGTCCCGCTCCGCGTCGAGGACACGTCGGCGGAGTTGGCGGTACTGCTCGTGCGGGCCGACGCCTGCGGCGGTGCGCTCGGCAGCGGACTCGGCGCGGATGAGACTTCCTGCGCGCACCCGGTCGATCACCGCAGCGTCGAACGGCTCGCCGTCCTCGGTGCGCAGCTCCGGGTCGTCGAGGGCGGCGACACCGGTCGACGAGACCTCTGAGAGCAGATTGGCGAGTTCCGTCTGAGCAGCCTGCTCGTCGGTGCCGCCGACCCGGCTAAGCCGGATGATGAGCGGGAGCGAGCCACCCTGCAGGAGCAGGGTGACGATGGCGACCGTGAAGGCGATGAGGACGAGTTCCGCGCGGTATGGCGTGTCCAACGGCAACGACTGGGCGGCCGCGATCGTGACGACGCCCCGCATCCCCGCCCAGGCCAGCACCGATCCGCCTCGCCATCCGAGTCCTTCGCGCTCCAGGAAGTCGAGGTCTGCGGTGCGGCGGGCGAGGGACTTCGTCACCGCCGCCTTGCGTCGGGCGAACCGCGGACTCTCGAACTCGCCCTCCTCGAGCCGCGCGGAGAACTCGTCGAGCTGCGGACGGTGCGAGAGTGCCTCGCGCTCGTCCCGTCGGAGCGACCAGACGAGCACGCCGACGAACACGATCCGGACGACGATGAGCGTCACCGCCGTCAACAGGCCGAGCCCGACTGACGACCAGATGCCGAGATCGTCCTGTCCCACCTGCGACACGATCGCCTCGAGCTCCAGGCCCATGAGGAGGAAGACGCCGTTCTCCAGGAGGAACTGCGCGGTCCGCCAGTTGATGCGTTCCGAGATGCGGTCTTGAGCAGTGAAGTACTTCGCGCTCTGGTGCCCGGTGTAGAGCCCGGCGACGACCACCGACAGCACCCCGGAGGCGTTGAAGTGCTCGGCCGGCAGATAGGCGATGAAAGGCACCGCGAAGGAGATGACGGTGGTGAGCACGGGGTCGCCGAGCCGCGCACGGACCCGGACGGTGATGAAGCCGATGACGATGCCGATCGCGATCGCGAGCGTGACCGCGTAGGCGAAGTCCCCGAGGACGCCCCAGAGGGACACCGAACCCGCTGTCGCCGCGATCGCGGAGCGCAGCAGGACGAGAGCCGAGGCGTCGTTCACCAGGCTCTCGCCTTCGAGGACGCTGACGAGCCGTGACGGCATGCCCAGGCGCTTCCCGATCGACGTGGCGGCCACAGCGTCTGTCGGGCTGACGACGGCGCCGAGAGCGATACCGGCGGCGAGACTCAGGTCCGGGAGGATCGTGGACAGGATGAGGCCGATGAGGACCGACGAGACCACGACGAGGACCACGGACAGCCCCGAGATGGCCTTGAGGTTCCGACGGAAGTCGACGAGCGGGACGTTGACCGCCGCCGAGTACAGCAGCGGCGGCAGGACACCGGCGAGGATCCACTCCGGTTGCACCTCGAAGTCGGGCACGAACGGCAGATAGCTGAGCGCGAGCCCGACGAGCACCAGGATCAGCGGTGCGGCGACCCGCAACTTGCTGGCGAAGCGGGCCACGCCGACGATGGTGACCACCGCGACGACGACGAGGAAGGTGAAGTCCATGGGGTTCAGCCTAGAGCGGTGCGCTCCCAGGCCGCTGACGCGTCGCTGACAGGCTGTGCCCCGGAACGACGACGGCCGCCCGGGGCACCGGGCGGCCGACGTGACACGGGGGACGACTACAGCGTGAGAGCCGTCCGCAGGAGCTCCGCCTGCTCAGCGGCATGCCGCTTCGCCGAACCGGTGGCCGGCGACGCGGAGGCGGTGCGCGACACGTTGCGGATCGTGCGACCGTGCAGGTGCTTCGCCGCCTCGAGGCAGATGAACGGCCAGGCACCCTGGTTCTCCGGCTCGTCCTGCACCCACACCAGTTCGGCGTTCGGGTACTGGTCGACGACGGCGTTCAGATCGACCGTCGGAACCGGGTAGAACTGCTCGACCCGCACGAGGGCGATCTCCTCGTTCGGCTGCTTGCCGAGCTCGCTCAGGAGGTCGTAGTGGATCTTCCCCGAGTGCAGGAGCACGCGCTTCACGGCGTTCTTGTCGGTGATCCGGGCGTCGTCGATGACGGGCTCGAACCGACCGGAGGTGAAGTCGGCGACCGGGCTCGTCGCGCCGCGCAGTCGGAGCATCGCCTTCGGCGTGAAGACCACGAGCGGACGACGCGGACGCGCGTACGCCTGGCGACGCAGCAGGTGGAAGTACGAGGCAGGCGTCGACGGACGGGCGACCGTCATGTTGTCCTCGGCGCACAGTTGCAGGAAGCGTTCGATGCGAGCCGAGGAGTGGTCGGGGCCCTGTCCCTCGTACCCGTGCGGGAGGAGCAGCGTGACGCTCGAGCGCTGCGACCACTTCTGCTCGGCGGAGGAGATGAACTCGTCGATGATCGTCTGGGCGCCGTTGGTGAAGTCGCCGAACTGCGCCTCCCAGAGCACGAGGGCGTCGGCGCGTTCGACCGAGTAGCCGTACTCGAAGCCCATGACCGCGTACTCGCTGAGGAGCGAGTCGTAGATCCAGAAGCGCGCCTGGTTGTCGCTGAGGTTCGCGAGGGGCAGCCACTCCTGGCCGTTCACGCGGTCGTGGAGCACCGCGTGTCGCTGCACGAAGGTGCCTCGGCGCGAGTCCTGGCCGGACATGCGCACGGGGGTGCCCTCGATGAGGAGCGAGCCGAGCGCCAGCAGTTCGCCGAAGCCCCAGTCGATGTTGCCGTTGCGGCTCATGTCCAGACGCTTCTCGAGGAGCTGCTGGACCTTCGGGTGCACGGTGAACCCGGCCGGCTTGTTGTTGAAGGCGTCGCCGATGAGCTGGACGACGGCGTCGGAGACCCCGGTGGTCTCGAGTTCGCCGGAGTAGCCGTCCTCGTCGACCGTCTCGGTGACGATGGGCGTCGGGGACGTCTGCTCGGCGTGCGTCTCCAGGAAGGCGCGCTCGAGGCGGTCCTGGAAGTCGCGGTGGGCGGCCTCGTACTCCTCCTCGGTGATGTCGCCGCGGCCGACCAGTGCCTCGGTGTAGAGCTTGCGGACCGAGCGCTTCGCCTCGATGAGGCTGTACATGAGCGGCTGCGTCATCGACGGGTCGTCACCCTCGTTGTGACCGCGACGGCGGTAGCAGACGAGATCGATGACGACGTCGCGCTTGAACTCCTGGCGATACGCGAAGGCGAGCTCCGCGACGCGCACGACGGCCTCCGGGTCGTCACCGTTCACGTGGAAGATCGGCGCCTGGATCGTCTTGGCGACGTCGGTGTTGTAGATGGAGGAGCGGCCCTCGCCCGGAGGGGTGGTGAAGCCGACCTGGTTGTTGATGACGACGTGCACGGTTCCGCCGGTGCGGTAGCCGCGCAGCTGGGAGAGCTGCATGGTCTCGAGCACGACGCCCTGGCCCGCCATCGCGGCGTCGCCGTGGATGAGGATGGGGAGGGTGCCGAACGCGCCGATCGGACCGCGGTCCTGCTTGGCGCGGACGATGCCTTCGAGCACGCCGTTGACGGCCTCGAGGTGGGAGGGGTTCGCCGCGAGGTAGACCGGGATCTCCTGGCCGTTCTCCGCCTTGAAGGTGCCCTCGGTGCCGAGGTGGTACTTGACGTCGCCGGAGCCGTGGCTGGCCGGGTCCTGGGTGCCCTCGAACTCGCGGAAGATCTGGCCGTAGGTCTTGCCGGCGATGTTGGTCAGCACGTTCAGACGGCCACGGTGGGCCATGCCGATCGCGACCTCGTCGAGCTGCGCCTCCGAGGCACCCTGCAGGATGGTGTCGAGGAGGGCGATCGTCGACTCACCGCCCTCGAGGCTGAACCGCTTCTGACCGACGTACTTCGTCTGCAGGAAGGTCTCGAACGCCTCCGCTTCGTTGAGCTTTCCGAGGATGCGCATCTGCTCGTCGTGCGAGGGCTTCTCGTACTTGCGCTCGACCTTGCTCTGGATCCACTTGCGCTGCGCGGGGTCCTGGATGTGCATGTACTCGATGCCCGTGGTGCGGCAGTACGAGTCACGGAGCACGCCGAGGATGTCGCGGAGCTTGGCAGTGCGTGCCGTGCCGAACGCACCGGTCACGAACTCGCGGTCGAGGTCCCAGAAGGTGAGGCCGTGGCTCGCGATGTCGAGGTCGGGGTGCGACCGCTGCACGTACTCGAGCGGGTCGATGTCTGCCATCAGGTGGCCGCGGACGCGGAACGCGTTGATGAGTTCCTGGACACGGGCCGTCTTGTCGACGGCGTCCGCGAGGTCGACGCTGATGTCGGGAGCCCAGTGGATCGGGTCGTACGGGATCCGCAGGGCGGCGAAGATGTCCTGGTAGAAGCTGCGGCTGCCGATGAGCAGCTCGTGCACGACCTTGAGGAACTCGCCCGAACCCGCGCCCTGGATGACGCGGTGGTCGTAGGTGCTCGTGAGCGTGATCGTCTTGCCGATGGCGAGCTCGTTGAGCGTGCGCTCGGAGGCGCCCTGGAACTCGGCCGGGTACTCGAGGGCGCCGGCGCCGATGATGCAGCCCTGGCCCTTCATGAGGCGCGGCACCGAGTGCACGGTGCCGATGCCGCCGGGGTTCGTCAGCGAGACGGTGACGCCCTGGAAGTCGGCACCGGTGAGCTTGTTCTTCCGGGCGCGCGTGACGAGGTCCTCGTAGGCCGAGAGGTACTCGTTGAAGGTGAGCGTGTCCGCACGCTTGATGCCCGGCACCATGAGGGCGCGGGAGCCGTCGGGCTTCGGCAGGTCGATCGCGATACCGAGGTTGATGTGTGCCGGGGCGACGACCGTCGGCTTGCCGTCGGCTTCCTCGTAGTAGACGTTCTGGCTCGGGAAGTCCTTCAGCGCCTGGATCAGGGCCCAACCGATGAGGTGCGTGAAGCTGACCTTCCCGCCCCGGGCCCGCTTGAGGTGGTTGTTGATGACGATGCGGTTGTCGATCATCAGCTTCGCCGGGATGGTCCGCACGCTCGTCGCGGTCGGGACGGTGAGGCTCGCGTCCATGTTGGTGGCGAGCGACTTCGCCATGCCCTTCAACACGGTGACCTTGTCGACGTCTTCGGGCGCCGGTGCGTCTGCCGCGGTGCTCGGCTGCTGGACCTGGTTCGGGCTCGTGACGGGGGCGTCCGCCGGGATCGGGGCGGGCTTCGCCTGCACCGAGGTGGTGCGGGCCACCGGCTGCGCGCCGATGATCTGGATGGGGGCCGTCGGCGGGTTCACCAGGGTGCCGGCCTCCGTCGGAGCTGCCGCCGTGCCGCTCGCTCCGCCGCCCGTGGTTCCCTCGGCGGCGCCGTTCATCGGTCGGTAGTGCTCGAGGATCGGCCACCAGGAGCGGTCCACGGAATCCTTGTCGACGAGGTACTGCTCGTACATCTCGTCGACGAGCCATTCATTGGCTCCGAATTCGTTCGTTGCGCCGTCTTCTGCGCCCACTCCGGTCATCTGGCTCGACACCGTCGATCGCCCACTCTCTCCGTTGAATTCTTGCTGTGTGCAGGCAGGGAACATGCCCACTCGATCCAGAGATCAAGCCTAACCCCATCCGGGCGTCGCTGCGCCTGCCCGACCAGGCGGGATACGGTGTTCTCATGCGGTTCATCGGTGAGATTCCCAGTCACGACCTGACCTACTCCGACGTCTTCCTCGTCCCGAGCCGATCGGGCATCACCAGCCGGCTGGACGTCGACCTCGCGCCCGACGACGGGACGGGTGCCACGATCCCCATCGTCTCCGCGAACATGAACTCGGTCACCGGCCCGCGGCTCGCCGCAGCCCTCGCCCGTCGCGGTGGCCTCGGCGTGTTGCCGCAGGACATGCCGCTGCAGGATCTCGATGCGGCGATCCGCTGGGTCAAGGAGCAGCCCGTCGCCTTCGACACCCCGCTCATCATGCGCGCCGACCAGACGGCGGGGGAGGCGTTGCGACTCATCCCGGCGGTCGCCGGTCACGGGATCGTCCTCCACGACGAGCACGACGGCTTCGCGGGCTGCATTCCAGCCGCGCGACTCGCCACGGCGCTGCCCGACGCCCGTCTGGGCGACCTGGTGCGCGGTCCGCTCGCCTCGATCGATGCCGACGACGTCACGGGCGGCCGCGCCGCGTTCGACCTGATGGTCGCCGCCGAGCTCGAGTTCGCCCCCGTCCTGCACCACGGTGCGGTCGTCGGCACCCTCAGCCGCACGAGCGCGCTCCGCTCCACCATCTACTCGCCGGCGCTCGACGCTTCCGGCAGACTCCGCGTCGCGGCCGCCGTCGGCATCAACGGGGACGTCGCCGTGAAGGCCAAGGCGCTCGCCGCCGCGGGCGTCGACGTGCTCGTGATCGACACCGCACACGGCCATCAGGAGGGCATGCTCCGAGCCATCGCCGCTGTCCGCGCCGCCGGCCTCGGCCTCCCGATCGTGGCGGGAAACGTCGTCTCGGCCGTCGCCGTGCAGGACCTCGTCGACGCCGGAGCGGACATCCTGAAGGTCGGTGTCGGCCCCGGCGCCATGTGCACGACCCGCATGATGACGGCCGTCGGGCGACCGCAGTTCTCCGCCGTGCTGGAGACGGCGGAGGCGGCGCGGGCACTCGGTGCCCGCGTCTGGGCGGACGGCGGTGTGCGGTACCCGCGTGACGTCGCGCTCGCCCTCGCCGCCGGGGCGTCGTCGGTCATGATCGGGTCCTGGTTCGCCGGGACCATCGAGGCGCCGGGCGAACTCCAGCGTGCTGCCGACGGCTCGATCTACAAGGAGAGCTGGGGGATGGCCTCGACGAAGGCGGTGCACGAACGCTTCGGCAGGCTCGACCCGTTCGAGCTCGCCCGCAAGACCCTCTTCGCGGAGGGGATCTCCTCCTCACGGATCACGATCGATCCGCTGCGTCCCTCGGTCGAGGACCTGCTCGACATGATCACCTCGGGCGTCAGGTCCTCCTTCACCTACGCGGGAGCCGACACCGTGCCAGGCTTCCACGAGCGCGCGATCGTCGGGGTGCAGTCCGCCGCCGGTTACGAAGAGGGCAAGGCGCTCCCCGTCTCCTGGTGAGTCGTCCCGCGTCGCGGTGGGATGATGGTGCCATGGCAGTGAACAAGGACGGCTCGTCACTCGGGCTCGGCGTCGGGATGCAGGTGCTCGTGCTCGTGGACCCCGCGTCCGACCCGTCGACGGGTGAGCGGGTCTCCGGCGTGATCGTCGCGCCCGGGCGGCAGCGTGCCGCGGCGTTCATCTCCGTGTGGACCGAGCAGTTGACCACCTGGATCGTCGAGTTCGACGAACCGTTCACCGCGCCGGACGGCAGCGGCCCGCACGAGTCCGCCGAGGTGCGCGAGACCTACCTCGTCGCCGCGCCGTTCACCGACGAGAAAGCAGACCTCCCCGTCTGACCCCCGGGGACTGTTCAGAATTCAGGGAATGTCGCGCGCCGCGAGTCGCGCTGTCCGATTTCCGCTTGGATTCGGGCGGATCGGCACCTCGCCCACGCAGATTCCCTGAATTCCGAACACGGAGATCAGGCGAGCGAGCGGTCCATGATCGCCGACGAGAGCGCCTCGACGGGCTCTGAGGGCGCGAGCGGGTTCGCCAGGAGGGTGAAGTCGACGCCGCCGAGGTCGGGGAGTTCCAACCGGTTGCTCAGCATCACGAGGTCGCTCGGGATGAGACTGCGCGGGAACACCGCCACGCCGAGACCCGCGCGCACGGCCGCGAGCACACCGTTCACCTCGCGGGTGCTGCAGGTGATCCGCCAGGTCCGGCCGGCCGCCTCGAGCGCGTCGATCGACAGCTGACGGGACAGGCTCGGATCCTGGTACGCGATGAGTGGCACCGGCTGCCCCGGTTCGATCGTCGTCTTCTCGAGCCCGACCCAGACCATCGAGTCGGTGCGCACCAGCTTGCCCTCGCTCTGGCCGGGGTGCATCTTGATGAAGATGAGGTCCAACGCGCCCGCCTTCAGACGTCGGTACAGCGGACCGCTCTGGTTGACGGTGAGCTCGAGGTTCACCTGCGGGTGACCCTGTCGGAAGTGTCGGAGGATCCGGGGGAGCTGGGTCATGGCAAGGTCGTCCGCCGCCCCGAAGCGCAGCTTGCCTCGCATGGCCGAGCCGGTGAAGTAGCTCTCCGCCGCAGCATGCGCGGCGAGGATCGTGCGCGCGAAGCCCGCCATCGCATCGCCGTTGTCGGTGAGCCGCACGGCCCTGGTGTCGCGGACGACGAGCCATCGCCCGGCCACCTCCTCGAGCCGGCGGATGTGCTGGCTGACGGTGGGCTGGCTGAGCCCGAGCTGCGCGCCCGCCCGGGTGAAGCTCTTCGTCTCCGCCACCGCCAGGAAGGTGCGCAGGAGCGCCGGATCGAACATCGTTTCCCCTCGGTCATTCATGAATCGAATAGGACTGATAGGGATCATCCTGCTGGGAAATGATCGCGGCGGCAATAGCGTGGACGGGAGCCGTCGGCAACGGCCGGCTCCCTCCGCATACGACACGCACTCGACATACGAAACGCTGGCCTCTCCGTGACCCCTCCTTCCGACACCGTCGTCGCTCCGCCGCCGCCCACCGCTCCGATGCCCATCGTGGGTGAGCGACCCGCCTGGCGGGACACGTTCTCCTCGCTCCGCGTCCCGAACTTCCGACTGTTCACCGTCGGCCACATCGTCGCGACGACCGCGATCGGCATGCAGCGCATCGCGCAGGACTGGCTCGTGCTCGAGCTGTCCGGCAGCGTCGCCGCCGTCGGCATCACCGTCGCCATGCAGTTCGCCCCGATGCTCCTGTTCGGCCTCCTCGGCGGCGTGATCGCAGACCGGTACTCCAAGCGCGTCCTGCTCATGATCACGCAGTCGCTCGCCGCCGTCCTCGCCGTCGTGCTCTCGATCCTGACGTTGACCGGTGCGGTCGAGGTCTGGCACATCTACGTCATCGCCTTCATGCTGGGACTCGTCACGGTGGTCGACAACCCGGCACGCCAGGTGTTCGTCAACGAACTCGTCGGACCGGCACGGTTGCGGAACGCCATCAGCCTGAACTCGGCGGTGTTCCAGCTCGGTCAACTCGTCGGACCGGCGGTCGGTGGCATCCTCATCACCGCCGTCGGTTCCGGATGGTCGTTCGCGATCAACGCCGTCGCCTGCTGCGGCGTCGTACTGACCCTCGCCCTCATGCGCGTCTCGGAACTCGTGCCGACACCCGTGGTCGCCAAGGCGAAGGGGCAGCTGAAGGAGGGCCTCGGCTACGCCATGCGGAAGCCGGCGATCCGATGGACGGTCGTCATGATGGCGTTCATGTCGGTGTTCGCCTTCAACCTGCCCGTCCTCCTCGCCGCGTACGCGTCCGACGTCTTCGACATCGGTGCGAGCGGATACGGCTTCCTGAACGCCCTCGTCGCGGTGGGAGCACTGACCGGTGCCCTCGCCTCGACCCGTCGCGGCGGGGTCGACCTGCGCATCGTCATCGCGACGGCGGCGGTGGTCGGCGTGCTCCAGGCGCTCGCCGGGGCCATGCCGGTGCTCATCCCGTTCGCGCTCCTGCTCGTCGCGGGTGGCGTCGCCAACCTCCTCTTCATCACTGCCGCGAACTCGCTCGTCCAACTCTCCTCGAACGTGGCGATCCGCGGCCGGGTGATGTCGCTGTACATCCTCGTCCTGCTCGGCGGGCAGGCGATCGGCGGCCCGATGATGGGCTGGTTGGTGGAGACCGCGGGCCCGCACGTCGGGATGATCGTCTCCGGCGGCGTCCCGGCGCTCGCAGCCACCGTGATCGGTGTGCGCTTCGCGATCGTCCGGCATCGTCGCGAACGCGCGATCGTCCGCCGGGCCGCCGCGGTGAAAGCTGAGAAGAACCCCAGGATTCCGGGGTCCACAGGGGAGGATGTCCGGTAGACTCGTCCGCACAATGGACGACCCCCCTTCAGATAGATCGCCCGGCCACCATCCCAGCCCGATGCTGAGGCATCTCGTGCTGAGCCACTGCATCGTGGACACCGGATCCCACCGACCGAAGCAATTCGGCATCACGGGAAGGGATCGGAATGTCTGAGTGGATCATGCTCGGCATCGGTCTCGTCCTCACCATCGGCACCGGCTTCTTCGTCGCCTCGGAGTTCGCTCTCGTCAACCTCGACCGCGCGGAGCTCGAATCCCGCCGCGAACGGGGTGAGAGTCGCCTCACGATGACGATCGCGGCGCTCAAGATCACCTCGACACACCTCTCGAGTGCGCAGCTCGGCATCACCCTCACGACCCTCCTCACCGGTTACACGATGGAGCCGGCGCTCTCGTCGATGCTCGCCGGCCCGCTCGGAGCGGTCGGGGTCCCGGACGCCGTCGTGACCGTCGTGGCGTCGATCGTGGCGATCACGGTCGCGACGCTGCTCAGCATGATCATCGGCGAACTCGTGCCGAAGAACTTCGCGCTCGCCCTGCCTCGCCAGACGGCGAAGTTCGTCGTGCCCTTCCAGACCGCGTTCACCTGGGTGTTCAAGCCCGCCATCGTCGTGCTGAACGGCAGCGCCAACGGGATCCTGCGAGGCGTCGGCATCGAGCCGAAGGAGGAGCTGTCCGGAGCCCGCACCGCCGAGGAACTCTCCTCCCTCGTCCGACGCTCCGCGCTCGAGGGCACCCTCGAGGCGGACACGGCGACACTGCTCAACCGCACGCTCCGTTTCTCGAACCACGACGCCTCCGACGTCATGACGCCTCGGCCGAGGATCGCCTCGGTCCAGCGGAACGAACCGGCGCAGGCGGTCCTCGCCCTCGCGAGGACGACCGGGCACTCTCGGTTCCCGGTGACCGATGCCGACGTCGACGACATCACGGGCGTCGTGCACGTCAAGCAGGCGATCGCCGTCCCGCGCGACCGCCGCGGCGTCGTACCCGTCTCCGCGCTGCAGTCCCCGGCGCTCCGTGTGCCGGAGACGATGAAGCTCGACGTGCTGCTGTCGCAGTTGCGCGGCCGCGGGTACCAGATGGCCGTGGTCGTCGACGAGTACGGTGGAACGGCCGGCGTGACCACTCTCGAGGACCTCGTCGAGGAACTCGTCGGCGAGGTCGCCGACGAACACGACCGCTCTCGCGCCGGTGTGGTGCGGGGTCGCAACTCCACGACCTTCCCCGGCAGTCTCCGCCCAGACGAGCTCCTCGAGCGCGCCGGGGTCCGGGTGCCGGAGGACGGTCCGTACGAGACCGTCGCCGGGTACGTGATGAGCGAACTCGGCAGGCTCGCGGTGTCGGGCGACGAGCTCGAACTCGAGGACGGCACGTTGCGGGTCGAACGCCTCGACGGCCGTCGCATCGATCGGATCCGTTTCACCCCGAGACCCCTCACGACGGAGGAAGGTGGTGACGCATGAGTGACTGGGCAGGAATCGCCTGGCTCGTGGTGCTGCTGCTCGCGAACGCCTTCTTCGTGGGCGCCGAGTTCGCCGTCATCTCCGCGCGACGCTCGCAGATCGAGCCGCTCGCCGAACAGGGCAGCCGACGCGCGAAGACCGCGCTGTGGGCGATGGAACACGCGACGCTCATGTTGGCGACCAGCCAGCTCGGCATCACGGTCTGCTCGCTGCTCATCCTGAACGTCTCGGAGCCGGCGATCCACCATCTGCTCGAGGTGCCGTTGGCGCTCACCGGTTGGTCGGAGGAGACGATCGGCACGGTGGCCTTCATCATCGCCCTCCTGCTCGTCTCGTACCTGCACGTGGTGTTCGGCGAGATGGTCCCGAAGAACCTCTCCTTCTCGATCCCCGATCGTGCCGTGCTGCTGCTCGCGCCACCGCTCGTCTTCATCTCGCGGGTGTTCAAGCCCATCATCGCCTCGCTCAACGCGATCGCGAACGGTGTGCTGCGCCTGTTCAAGGTGGAGCCGAAGAACGAGGCGGCGAGTGCGTTCACGCTCGACGAGGTCGCGACGATCGTCGACCAGTCGACGCGAGAGGGCGTCCTGACGGACTCGACCGGTGCGCTCGTGGCGGCGTTCGAGTTCACGGAGAAGAAGGTGCACGACGTCGCGCTGCCGCTCGAGAGCCTGATCACGCTCACCGAGGATGCGACGCCGAGCGATGTCGAGCGCGCGGTCGCGAAGTACGGCTATTCGCGCTACGTGATCGTCGACGGCGAATCCGTGCCGATCGGATACCTGCACCTCAAGGACGTGCTGCGGTACGACGACCTCGACGGCAGCGGGGACGAGGAGCGGCCGGTGCCGTCCAAGCACATCCGCCAGCTCGTCTCGGTGTTCCAGGATTCAGACGTCGAGGACGCCCTCACCACGATGCGCCGCTCCGGCGCCCACGTGGCACGGGTGTTCGATGAGGAGGGCGCCACGACCGGTGTCCTGTTCCTCGAGGACATCATCGAGGAACTCGTCGGCGAGGTCCAGGACGCCACCAGGCGCCGTTGACCCTGACGACGACGGCCCGCACGCGAATGCGTGCGGGCCGTCATCGTCAGTCGCGCGGCGTTCAGTGCCGCGGCTTCGCCCGCTCGTACTGGCCGGGCCAGGCGATGTCGACACCGAGCTCCTCCGCTGCGCGGAGGGCGAAGTGCGGGTCGCGCAAGGCCTCGCGCGCGACCATGACGGCCTCAGCCTTGCCCTCGGCGACGACCGCCGCTGCCTGCTGGGCCTCCGTGATGAGTCCGACGGCACTCGTCCGGGCGCCGGTGGAAGCGATGTGGGCGGCGAAGGGCACCTGGTAGCCGGGGGCGAGCGGGATGCGGACGCCGCCGACCGCTCCACCCGTCGAGATGTCGAAGAAGTCCACGCCGCGTTCGGCGCACCAGGCGGCGACGGTCGAGGTCTGGTGCTCGTCCCAGCCGCCCTCGGCCCAGTCCGTCGCCGAGAACCGGACCATGAGCGGGAACCCGTCGGGGACGGCGGTGCGTACGGCGTCGACCACCCGCAGCAGGAGTCGCGCGCGGTTCTCCAGCGTGCCGCCGTAGGCGTCCTCCCGGTGGTTCACGAGCGGCGACAGGAACTGGTGGAGCAGGTAGCCGTGGGCGGCGTGCAGCTCGATGAGTTCGAAGCCGGCCTCGATCGAGCGCACTGCTGCAGCGCGGAAGTCCTCGACGACGCGGTCGATTCCCGCTTCGTCGAGTGCCTCGGGGACGGCATACCCGGGGAACGCCTCGGCGCTCGGGGCGAGGGTCTGCCACCCACCGAGCTCGACGGGGACGCTGCCGTGCTGGTCGTTGCCCCACGGCGCCCAGGTCGACGCCTTCCGGCCCGCGTGCGCGAGCTGGATCCCGGGAACCGCGCCCTGCCCGGCGATGAACGCCGTGACGGGCTTCCACGCGTCGCGCTGCGCGTCGGTCCAGATGCCGGTGTCCTGCGGCGAGATGCGGCCTTCTGGACTGACCGCGGTGGCCTCGGTGACGATGAGGCCGAAGCCGCCGGCGGCGAACTGGCCGAGGTGCACGAGGTGCCAGTCGGTCGGCACGCCGTCCTCGGCGCTGACCGCGTACTGGCACATCGGGGCGATCCAGAGGCGGTTCCGGATCTCTCTCTGTCGGATGGTGATCGGATCGAACAGTGCAGGCACGTGGCTCCTCGACGGATGTCGACCGCATTTCGGTCGTCGCTGAGCGCAACGCACTCGGAGGCTCCAGGATTCCATGCCGGGTGCGCCTATGGTGATGGCATGGCCGACGCACAGCACTGGACCGCCGACGACACCCGAGCGTGGATCGTCGAACCGGGACCTGACTCCGACAAGTACAGCCGCGGCGTCCTCGGCGTCGTGACGGGCTCCGAGCACTATCCCGGAGCGGCGGTCGTCGGGGTGGAAGCCGCGGTGCGGACGGGCCTCGGGATGGTGCGCTATCTCGGCTCCGAGCGTCCGGCGCAGCTCGTGCTGCAGCGCCGGCCGGAGATCGTGACGGTTCCCGGACGCGTGCAGGCGTGGCTCATCGGGTCCGGGATGGATCCGGGCAAGCTGACCCGGGACGAGAGCGCTCTGCTCGACGGAGCCCTCCGTGGTGCGGAGCCCGTGGTGGCGGACGCCGGGGCGCTGCGCCGGGTCACGGCCGGTGCACACCAGCGGAGCTTCGGTGTGGCGGAGTCGTTGCGGATCGTCGCCACACCGCATGCGGGCGAGCTCGGAACGATGCTGAGTGGCCTGGGCAGCGCGGCGGACCTCGACGCGATCCGTGCGGAACCGGTCCGGCATGCGGCCGACGTCGCCTCCCGGCTCGGCGTGGTCGTCGTGCTCAAGGGGTCGACGACCCATGTCGTCTCACCGGACGGTGTGGCGATCACGGTTTCGGGTGGCTCGCCCTGGCTGGCGACCGCCGGCAGCGGCGACGCACTCGCCGGGGTGATCGGCGCCCTGATCGCGACGAACGCCGAGCGGGTGCTCGCCGATCCGTCGTGTCTGCCGGAGATCGCGGCGAGCGGGGTGTTCATCCATGCTGCGGCCGGCGACGCAGCGGCTGCCGACGGCCCGGTCGCGGCGCTCGACGTGTCCGAAGCCGTCCGTGGCGTCGTCGGGCGCCTGCTCGGGTGAGGCCCGGAGGGATCGCATCGGGAGCCGATGGGCAACTCCCAGAACGCTCATAGCATTCCCATAGACAGCGCCTGGACACTGGTCGTAGCGGCAGCCACTCGGCCGCACCGGCCGTCTCCGCGCGGCATCATCCACACTCCGAGGAGAACGCACGATGCACATCGACACCACGACCCCCGGTTCCGCCCGCAGACCGCGGCTGTCCGCTGCGGCGAAGAAGACCACGTTCGCCGCTCTCACCGGCCTCACCCTCGTCGGCACGCTCTCCGGCTGTGCCGCAGCGGAGGCCGAGAACGCCGCGACGACCACGCCGAGCACCGAGGCGACCTCGAGTTCCGAGCCCACCGCCTCGACGGATTCCACGGACACGAGCGCAGCGGCGTCGAGCTACACCGACGGTTCATACACTGCCGACGGCAGCTACCAGTCGCCCAACGGGACCGAGTCCGTCACGGTCACCGTGACCCTCGCCGACGACGTCGTCACCGACGTCAAGGTCGTCTCGAACGCCGAGAGCGCGAACAGCAAGCGCTACCAGGCCGAGTTCATCTCGGGCATCGCGGCCGAGGTCGTCGGCAAGGACATCGACAGCCTCTCGGTGACGAAGGTTGCCGGATCCTCGCTGACGAGCGGTGGGTTCAACGCCGCCATCGAGACGATCAAGTCCGAAGCCGCCGGCTGAGCCCGGAACGGCCCCGACGATGACGACCACGGCGCGCTTCGAGGCGATCGGGACGCACTGGGAGCTCGACACCGCGTTGCCGCTCGACGCGGCGACCGGGGAAGCCGTCGCGCGTCGGATCGAGTCGTACGACGCCACCTGGTCGCGGTTCCGTCCCGACTCGTTCGTCTCGCGGTTCGCCGAAAGCGGCGTGAGCCTCGCGTTCCCAGCGGACGCCGCGGCGGACGCCCGAGCGCTCCTCGCCTGCTACCGGACGCTGTACGACGCGACGGCCGGAGCGGTGACCCCGTTCGTCGGTGCATCCCTGGAGCGTCTCGGCTATGACGCCTCCTACACCCTGGCCGCGCGAGGGCCGGCGCTCGCGGCTCCTGCCTGGGACGAGGTCGCGACGTGGGACGGCGAGGTGCTCTCCACGAGCAGGCCGGTCGTCATCGACATCGGGGCGGCCGGCAAAGGGCGCCTCGTCGACCTGGTCGCGGACATCCTGCGAGCGCACGGTCATGAGTCGTTCACGATCGACGCCTCCGGAGACCTCCGTCACGAGCACGGCGCGGACGCGCCCTCGCCGATCAGGATCGCGCTCGAACACCCGTACGACCCGCGCAAAGCCGTCGGGGTCGCGACGATCACGGAAGGGGCGCTCTGCGCTTCGGCCACCAACCGTCGTGCCTGGGGCGACGGGCTCCACCACGTGATCGACGGTCGGACCGGCGAACCCACCCGCGTGGTCGCCGCGACGTGGGTCACCGCGCCGGACGCGATGACGGCCGACGCCCTCGCGACCGGGCTGTTCTTCGCCGACCACACGACACTCGCCCGCTCGTTCGCGTTCGAGAGCGTCCGGATGCTCACGTCCGGTCTCGCCGACCGCTCCTCCGGATTCCCGGGCGAACTCTTCACCTGAACGTCAGCGCGCTTCGCGTCATCCCGCAGAAAGCAGAACCCATGACCGGCCGTCTCGGCTACCTCCTCGACACCGTGCTCGGGCGCGTCACCATGTACCGGCTCGTGACGCTGTCGCTCGGCACCCTCGCGATCTACGCCTTCATCCTGTCGCTGTTCGGCGCCGTGTTCTACACGCCGCTCGAGCTGCTGGCGACCCTCGCGACGCTGCTGGCCGTCGGATACCTGTCGAACCGGCTGTTCGGCGCGCTCTTCCGCGTGAGGCCGCACAGCGAGTCCTCGATCATCACCGCGCTCCTGCTGTTCTTCATCCTGTGGCCAGGATTGGAACCGGCCGAACTCGCCTGGATCGCGCTCGCGGCGTTCGTCGCCTCCGCGAGCAAGTACGTCCTCGCCGTCCGCGGTCGACACCTCTTCAACCCCGCCGCGCTCGCCGCCCTGGTCATGAGCATCCTCGCGAGCTACCTCGCGGTGCCGGGGATCTCGCCGTCGGTGTGGTGGGTCGCGAACCCGTTCCTCCTGCCGGGCGTCGTCATCCTCGGTGGTCTCGTGCTCATCCGGACGAAGCGCCTCACGATGGCGCTGGTGTTCGTCGTGGTGTCGTGGCTGCTCGTCACCGTGCGGCTCGTGGTGACCGGTGGTCAAGACGTCGGGGCGGCACTCCTCTCCCCGCTCGCCTCCTACCCCATCCTGTTCCTCGCCGCGTTCATGCTCACCGAACCGCTCACCCTGCCTCCGCGCCGCTGGCAGCAGCTCCTGGAAGCGGCGGTCGTCGCCGTCCTGTTCTCCGTCCCGTTCATGATCGACCAGGTCGCGTCCACGCCCGAGCTGGCACTGCTCGTCGGCAACCTCCTCGCTGCCGTCGTGGCCGTGCGTCGCGGGTTGCGGTTGCGGCTCGAGGGCAGCAGAGCGCTGACCCCGACCGCGGTCGAGTACCGCTTCAGCTCGAAGCGGCCGATCCCGTTCGCCGCGGGCCAGTACATCGAGCTGACGCTGCCCCATCGTGGCGCCGACGTCCGAGGCACACGGCGTGTGTTCAGCATCGCTTCGCCGCCCGAGGACGACGGCTCGATCCGTGTCGCGATGCGGGTGCCCGAGCATGCAAGCAGCTTCAAGCGCGCACTCGGTCAGCTCCCGGTGGGAGGCGGCATCGCGGCGACCGGCGTCTGGGGTGACTTCGTCCTGCCGAAGAACGGGTCGAAGCCGCTGCTCCTCATCGCCGCGGGCATCGGCATCACCCCCTTCGCGAGCCAGCTGTCCCGTCTGCACCTGCGCGGTGAGCAGCGCGACGTCGTCCTCGTGTACGTCGTCTCGGAGCCCGCCGAGCTCGCCTACGCGGCGGAACTCGAGACGTGGGGGACCCGCGTGCTCGTCGCAGGACCGACCGAGCAGACGGATCTGCCCGCCGGTTGGAGCGCGCTCGGCCCCGGACGGATCGACCACGCTCGGCTGGCAGCAGCCGTGCCCGACCTGACCGACCGCGAGGTCTTCATCTCCGGCCCGCCCGCCATGGTGGACGCCCTGAAGCCGGCCCTTCGGGGCATCGGCGTGGGACGGGTCCGCACTGACGCGTTCAGCGGGTACTAGGGGATCGGGTCGCGTGTGGCCTCCGGCGATCGCGTCGGGGCAGTCGGCGGGGCGGCGGTCCGGAACGACCGTCGCAGACGAGCCTAGGATGGAGCACGTGATGCGGCGATGGCTCCTCTGGTGCGGCTTCGTCGCCGTGCACCTCCTCGTGGGCTGGCTGTGCCTCGTCGCCCAGGGACTCCCGCTCGGCGACGTCGTCCTCGTGTACCGTCCGTGGGTCGAGCAGGCGACGGGCGGCGGGCCGATCCCGGGCCTCGACGAAGCCTGGGTCTACCCGATCCTGGCTCTCGTACCCATGCTCCTGCCGTTGCTGCTCGGAAGCAGCTGGTACGGACTCGGGTGGATCCTCCTCGTCACGGTCCTGAACGCCGGAGCCTTCGCGATCCTGCTCGGCAACGGGCACTCCCGCCCGAGACTGCTCGCCGCATGGTGGTGGCTCGCCTTCCTCATCCTGCTCGGGCCGATCGCCCTCGCCCGGATCGACTCGATCACCGTGCCGCTCGCCATCGTCGGACTGCTGTGGGCGGCAGGTCGCCCTCGCGTCGCGGCCGTCATCCTGACGATCGCCGCGTGGATGAAGATCTGGCCGGCAGCGCTCGTCGGCGCCATCGTCATCGCGCACCGACGTCGTGGCCTGGTGCTCGTCGCGGCACTCGTGACCACCGCGGTCGTCCTCGGTGTCGGCTTCCTCCTCGGCGGCATGAACGTGCTGAGCTTCGTCACGCAGCAGACCGGCCGCGGCCTACAGATCGAGTCGCTCATCGGCAACGCCTACCTCTGGCTCGCCGCCCTCCGCGTGCCGCAGAGCTTCGTGTACTACGACCAGGACATCCTCACCTACCAGGTGACGGGCCCCGGGGTGGACACCGCGATCGCCCTCATGACGCCGCTGCTCATGCTCGCGGTCGCCGGGGCGGTGCTCCTCGGCGTGCTCGCGATGCGCGCCGGACGTCGGATCGTGAGCCTCCTGCCGCCCCTGGCGCTGCTCTTCGTGCTCACCCTCATCATCTTCAACAAGGTGGGTTCGCCGCAGTTCGCGATGTGGCTCGCAGCCCCGGTCATCCTCGGGATCGTGCTCCAGCGCGGTCGGTTCATCACGCCGGCCGTCCTCGCGCTCGTCATCGCCGCACTCACCCAGCTCGTGTACCCGTACCTGTACCTGTGGTTGCTCAACGTCGACCCGGTGCTGGTGTCCGTGCTGACGATCCGGAACCTCGCCTATCTCGTGCTCGCGGGGTGGGCCGTCCAAGCACTGTTCGTGCCCCGCACCGCGGAGGCCGAATCGGTCCCCGCACCGCACGCCGTGACCACTGCCGTCCCCGTCCGCACCCACATCAAGGAGTGATCCCATGCTCGTCGCCTTCTCCGTCGCCCCGAGCGGCACCGGCAACACCGACGGTTCCGTGCACGACGCGGTCGCCGCAGCCGTGCGCGTCGTCCGTGCATCCGGCCTCGCGAACCGGACCGATTCCATGTTCACCACGATCGAGGGGGAGTGGGACGAGGTGTTCGCCGTCATCAAGGAGGCAACCGAGGTGGTCGGCGAGTACGGCAGCCGGGTCTCGCTCGTGCTGAAGGCGGACATCCGCCCCGGCTACACGGGCGAGCTCACCGCCAAGCTGGACCGCCTCGACGCCGCGCTCGACAACGACGGCTGATCCGCGACGCTTTCGAGGCCAGCCACCTGGATCGATCCGGGCCCTCGTGAAACATTCCGATGGGGACTCGAATCGATTCGAGGTCTGTCGTACAATCGAGGCATGCCCACCATCTTGGACGGGTCGACGCAGCTGTCGCCGACCCGTGTTCGTCTTGCCATCCTCGCGCTCGCCGTCGGGGCGTTCGGCATCGGCACCACGGAGTTCGTGGCCATGGGACTGCTGCCGAACATCGCCTCCGACCTGCTGCCGGAACTGGCCGCGCGTAGCCAGGAACAGGCGAACGCGCAGGCCGCATGGCTCATCACCGCGTACGCTCTGGGCGTCGTCGTCGGCGCTCCGACGATCGCGGCACTCGTCGCCCGGTACCGCCGCAGAACGGTGCTGCTCTGGTTGGGCGTCGCGTTCACCGTCGGCACGGCGGCCTCTGCAGTGCTGCCGAGCTTCGGCCTGGTGCTCGCCGCGCGCTTCGTCGCGGGCCTCCCGCACGGCGCCTACTTCGGGATCGCGGCGCTCGTTGCAGCGAGCCTGATGGGTCCGGGGAAGCGCGGGCGTGGCGTCGCCCTCGTGATGACCGGCCTCACCATCGCGAACGTCGTCGGAGTCCCGATCGCGACCTGGCTCGGACAGCTCGCCGGCTGGCGCTCCGCCTATCTGCTCGTCGCCGGTATCTTCGCCATCGCAACCGTCACCATCTGGTTCGCCGTGCCCGTCCAGCCTGGCAACCCCGCGCAGACCATGCGTCGTGAGCTGCGGGTGTTCCGTCGCAGCCAGGTGTGGTTCGTGCTCGGGTTCGGATCCATCGGGTTCGGCGGCCTCTTCGCCGTGTACAGCTACCTCGCACCGCTCGTCACCGAGGTCGCCGGTGAGTCCGCGTCGCTCGTTCCGTGGGCGCTCGCGACGATGGGCCTCGGCATGACCATCGGAAACCTCTTCGGCGGCTACCTCGCCGACCGCGGCGTCAAGCGTGCGCTGCTCGTGTTCTACGCCATGATGATCGTCGTGCTGGTCGCCCTGGCGCTCACGGCCGCTTGGACGCCGACGATGTTCGCCTTCGTGTTCGCGGTCGGATTCGCCTCGCAGGGACTCGGCCCGTCGATCCAGACGCGACTCATGGATGTCGCAGGGGACAGCCAGTCGCTCGCTGCTGCCCTCAATCACTCCGCGCTCAACATCGGCAACGCGCTCGGCGCGTTCGTGGGTGGCGTGGTGATCGCCGCGGGCTTCGGCTACGTCGCCCCGGTCTGGGCGGGAGCGGTCCTCACCGCCCTCGGTCTCGTGATCGTGATCGTGAGTTTCGCGGCCGACCGTGCGCAGCTGCGCGCTTCACTCGCACGGGCGAACGCAGCGGAGGAACGGCGCATCGCCGATCACAACCCTCCGACCGCTCCGATCCCGGTGTAGTCCGCGCGCGGTCCGCTGACTCGCGGGTGATGCGACGACGCGCGCGCGGGTCTCTGGAGACCTGCGCTCGCGTCAGGAGCCTGCGGCGGGTCCAGCGCACCGCGCTGGACCCGACCTCGGGGCGGGGTCAGTCGACGATGATGCCGTCGAGGATCGCGCGCTTGCGGAGCGCGACCTTCGTCCCGACGTCGATACCCGCATTGCGGTACTTCTCGCGGATCCGCTTCAGGTAGCTCTTCGCGGTCTCGTCGGAGATGCCGAGGCTCTCCGCGACCATCTTCACGGGCTCGCCCGCCGCGTACAGGGCCATCACGCGACGTTCCTGGGCGCTCAGGCGGGGGCCGGTACCGGACGCGCCGCTCGCGAGCGCGAGGTCGAGCTCGGGAGAGATGTACGACTCGCCGCGAGACGCCGCCCGCAACGCATGCACGATCGTCTCGGCGTCCTCGCTCTTCGCCAGGTATCCCAGGGCACCGGCCGCGAGGGCCTCTCGCACGACGGCAGGGTCGCTGTACGTGCTCATGAGGACGGTGGTGACACCGGTGGTCTTCAGCGTCGCGAGCTTCACCGCGACCGGGACGTTGTCCTTCAGGTCGACGTCGAGGAGGAGGACGTCGACGGGGAACGCCGGATGCGTCAGGAGCTCTGGCCAGGAGGGCGTGACGACGACGAGTTCGATGTCGTCGGCGACGCTCCTGATCCACTCGGTGAGCGCACCGAGCAGCATCCGGTGGTCATCGACGATGCCCACCCTGATCCGAGACTGCAGTGACGTCATGAACGTTCCCCTTTCCGCTGGCCCGCAGCAGGATTGTCGACGGAGCTGTCGATCGTGATCCTGATCCGGGATTTCTGGTACGTGTCCGTGTAGGTGCCCACACGGCCGAGCGCTTCCCATACCGCAGGATCGACCTTCGCACGCTGCACCCCGGACGCCTCGAGAGCGATCGGGATGGTGAGCGGCCCAGGTCGGCCTTGATGTTCGGTGCGATCAAGCGGCCCAAGCGTCAGCACAGCTGTTGCACTCTGCGCATTCGCTTCCCCGAGGAGCAACCATACTGCAGAGAGCAGACCATCCCGCTGATCCGTTGCGAGATATGCCGCGAGTCGGTCCGGGTCGCGCAGTTTCGCGCCGTCCGAGAGCACCGACGACTCCTGGAAGGCGTGCTCGAGCCAGGTCTCCTTGCCCTCGGCAGTGAGGTGGCGGCGCAGCTCCGTGGCGAGACGTGATGCGCGGGCGGCGAGTTCCGGGCTGAGCGGGAGGTCGACGGAGCCGTCGGCGACGCCGTCGAACAGTTCCTCCGCCTCGAGGTCGAGGGTGACGAGCTCCTCCGAATCGAAGAAGCCGAGAGCGTCGCGCACGCCGTCGACGGTGGAGGCGACCATCACCCGGTCGAGCTCGAGGCGCACCATCCGGCGGTACTGCGACACGATGGCGCAGGCGATGAGCGGTGGGGCGACGGCTGTGGCGGTGATGAGCAGCTCGACACCGAGGCTCGTGCTCTCGGCACGGTTCGCCGTGAGGATCGACAGCACGAGCAGCACCGCGAGGACGAGGGTCGAGGCGGCGATGTCGCGAGCCGGGCGCAGTGTGACCACCGCCAGGAGGACCCCGCCGACGGCTGCCGACGCCGTCGGGTACACCGATGAGGCGTCGAGTCCCCAGACGCCGGCCAGATCGAGCGTGGCGACGATGCCGAGCTCGATGAGGAGCGCGATGAACACGCGGTCGGTGAGATGGAACCCGGCTCGGCGCAGCAGGACGAAGGTCGAGCCGATCGCGCCGAGGAGGACGGCCCAGGCGAGGACCGGCACGACGGGATCGGGGTACCGGGCGACGTCCTCGACGAACCGCACGGCCGCGGAGACCACGAGCACGCCGCCGGAGACGGAGAGCCCGATCCCGAGTTGTCGGGTGCCGAGCGTGGAGCGCTGGCGGTCGAGCGCTCGGCGGTGCCGGTAGCGACGTGTGGGACCGACCGCGCCGGCGAGGGTGTCGCTGCTCATGACTGCGGCACCTCCAGGATGACGGTGGTGCCAGCACCCGGCGCGGAGAACACCCGTGCCTGGCCGCCGACGTCGTGGATGCGCGCGACGACGGACTCCTTCACGCCGAGGTGGCCGTCGGGCACGGCTGTCGGGTCGAACCCATGACCGGTGTCGGTGATGAGGAGGCGCGCGGTCTGCTCGTCGATCGACACCGTGACGTCGGCCGAGTCGACGCCCGAATGGCGTCGGACGTTCTCCAGGCATTCGCCGAGGGCGAGCAGGAACGCCTCTCGCACGGCCGGTTCGAGGTTCGCCGTACCACCCCCGTAGACGTTGACGGTGAGTCCGAGCCCCGCGAACCGCCCGGTGACCGCCCCGATGCCCTCGTCGAGGGTGAAGTCGGCGCCGCGCTGCAGGACGTAGTTCCCCGAGGAGATCGGGCTCAGTTCTTCACCGAGCCGGAGGCTGCGGAGGAGGTGGGCGTCGTTGCGGGCCTGGGCTTGCAGCGCTGCGGCGTCGACACCGCGGCCCGAGTGGGCGAGGAGCGTGAGCGTCGCGAGAGCCGTGTCGTGCAGCAGCCGTGCGTCCTGCCGACGTTGCGACTCCGCCTGGCTCGCGAGTCGCTCGGCGTTGTAGGCGCTGCCGATGTTGTCGACCCGACGGATGAGGCGCGGGATGCTCGTCGACAGCCAGCTGCCGAAGGCACCGATCGTGATCCACATGACGACGGTGAGCCCGACGGCCTGCAGCGCGAAACCGGACGGCGACGTCACGATCCCCGTGGCGACCAGGGTGACGAGGAACATCGCGGCGAGCAGCGGCCAGGACCGACGGAGCGGCACGAGTCTGGCCGCGATCGCCCCCATGCCGAACGAGGACACGGCCGCGACGGCGCTCGACGCACCCACGTTGCCGGACCCGTCGGACGCGCCGATGACGATGATGACGGCGAGCCCGACGGCGAACACGAGGGCCAACCAGACGGGGTTCACGTACTGCTCGGCCGCGACGTGGGCGAGCGCGAGGGCACCGACGAGGATGAGGAGGACGGCATAGCGACCACCGACCACGAGGCCGGGCACGCTGAGGATCACGGCTGCGGTGACACAGCCGGCGAGGCCGAACAACCGTGTCGTGCGCAGCAGCAGCCGACGCTGCGTCTTGACCACGCGTTCCATGCTCACGCTCCTCTGTGCAGTCACCCTATCGGGTGACACACTCAGAACGGGAGCGTGTAGCCGACAGCTGTTGTTCGGTCGGGTCAGGCCTCGAGCAGTCGACGCAGCTGGGGTGCGACGAGGTCGTTCTCGATGAGGAAACCGTCGTGTCCGAAGTCGGAGTGGATGACCGCCGGAACCGTGCCGTCGAGGTTGCCGGGGAGATGCAGGGCGATCTCCTCCTGGCCGCTCACCGGGAAGAGTCGGTCGCTGTCGATCCCGAGCACGAGGGACGGGCCGGCGTACCGACGGAGGGCCGCCCCGATGCCGCCGCGGTCGCGCCCGACATCATGCGAGTTCATCGCCTCGACGAGCGTCACGTAGCTCCCCGCGTCGAAACGTCGGGTGAACTTGTTGCCGTGGAAGTCGAGATAGGACTCCACGGCGAAACGTCCACCGTGCCCGAGCGGACTGACACTCGACTGCCAGCTCCGTTCGAACCGGGCGTTGAGCTCACCGGGGCTTCGGTAGTTCAGCAGGGCCATACGACGGGCGAGTGCGAGACCACGGTGTGGTCCTTCGCCGTCCGCCGCGTCGTAGTAGTCGCCGCCGTGGAAGTGCTGGTCTGTGCGGACGGCTTCGAGCTGCACGAAGTTGAGCGAGATCTGGTCGGCGGTCGTGACCGGGGGAGCTGCGATCACGGCGAGCCGGCCGACGAGCTCCGGATGGGTCACAGCCCATTCGAGCGCGTGCATGCCGCCCATGGAACCACCGATCACCGCGGCCCACCGGTCGAGACCGAGGTGCCCGAGGAGACGGAACTGCGCCTCGACCTGATCCCGGACGGAGGTGTAGGGGAAACGGGAGCCCCATTCGACGCCGTCGGGGGCGAACGAGGACGGACCGGTGCTGCCCTGGCAGCCGCCGATCATGTTGGGGGCGACGACGAACCACCGGTCGGTGTCGATGGCGAGCCCGGGGCCGACGATCCCCGACCACCAGCCCGCGGTCGCGTGCCCGTTGCCGGCCGCGCCGATGACGTGGCTGTCGCCGGTGAGCGCGTGCAGGACGAGCACGGCGTTGCCGCCGTCCTCGTCGAGGGTGCCCCACGTCTCGTATGCGAGTCTCGCGTGCGGGACGGTACCGCCGTGCTCGAAGTCGAGGCGCCCGAGCGGGGCGAACAACCGGTCACCCGGGCGGTCGCCGTCGCGCCAGGCTCCGCTCGACGGCGGGTTCGCGAGCAGCGCGCCGACCTCGGCCTCGGTCACGAAGCGGGAGGGCACGCTGTCTTCCGGGGTCTGCCAGTCCATAGACCTCCATTGTGGCCTGCTGGAGCATGGGGCCGGACATTGTTACGCCCCGTCGGACGCGGCTCCTGGCCGGCGCGGTGCGCTGGCGCTCGCGCGGGTCATCGGCGTGAGCGCTGAGTGATCGGCGTGGCCGCGGCTCAACGACGCGAGCGCGGGCCTCCAGAGGCCCGCGCTCGCGGTGGTGGGGTGCGCTCGGTCCAGCGCATCGCGCTGGCCGAGGGACTGATCAGACTCGGGCGGCCTCGACGACCTGCTTCGCCGCGGTGAGGCCGGCCTGCAGGTCCGCCGTGATGTCGTCGATGTTCTCGAGACCGACGGACAGGCGCACGAGGCCCGGGGTGACGCCCGCGGTGAGCTGCTGCTCCGGCGTCAGCTGCGAGTGCGTCGTGGACGCCGGGTGGATGACGAGCGAACGCACATCACCGATGTTCGCGAGGTGCGAGAACAGCTCCAGCGAGTTGACGAAGGCGCGACCCGCGTCGACGCCTCCCTTGAGCTCGAACGACAGGACCGCGCCGACACCCTTCGGCGCGTACTGGTTCGCCGCGCTGTACCAGGGGCTCGACGGCAGACCCGAGTAGTTGACGCTCGCGATGTCCGGGTGGGCGTCGAGCCACTCGGCGACGTGCTGGGCGTTCTGCACGTGACGTTCGATGCGCAGGCTCAGGGTCTCGATGCCCTGGATGAGCTGCCAGGCGCTCGCCGGAGCGATCGCCGCACCGAGGTCGCGGAGCAGCTGCACGCGCGCCTTGATGATGTACGCGAGCGAGTCGCCGACCGCATCGGTGTAGACCGCGCCGTGGTACGACGGGTCCGGCGTCGTGAGACCCGGGAACTTCGCCGCGTGCTGCGTCCAGGAGAAGGTGCCGCCGTCGACGATGACGCCGCCGATGACCGTACCGTGGCCACCCAGGAACTTCGTGGCCGAGTGGACGATGATGTCGGCTCCGTGCTCGAACGGACGGATCAGGTACGGGGTCGCGATCGTGTTGTCGACGATGAGCGGCACACCGGCCTCGTGCGCGACGTCCGCCACGAGACGGATGTCGAGGATGTTGATCTTCGGGTTGCCGATGGTCTCGGCGAAGAACAGCTTCGTGTTCGGGCGGACCGCGCGACGCCACTCCTCGGCGTCATCCTGGTTCTCGACGAAGGTCGTCTCGATGCCGAGCTTCGCGAGCGTGTACTTGAAGAGGTTGTACGTGCCGCCGTAGATGGAGGACGAGGAGACGATGTGGTCGCCGGCCTGCGCGATGTTCAGCACAGCCGAGGCCTCGGCAGCCTGACCGGAGGCGAGGAGGAGCGCGCCACTGCCGCCTTCCAGCGCCGCGAGACGCTCCTCGACGACGGCCTGCGTCGGGTTCTGGATGCGCGTGTAGATGTTGCCGAACTCAGCGAGCGCGAAGAGGTTCTTCGCGTGGTCCGCGCTGTCGAAGACGTAGCTGGTGGTCTGGTAGATCGGCGTCGCTCGCGCCTTCGTCACCGGGTCGGGCGCTGCGCCCGAGTGGATCTGCTTCGTCTCGAACTTCCAGTCGTTCGTGGCATCGCTCATGATTGGTGGTCCCCTCTGTTCGGGTGGTCTGCTCTTCGGGTGGCGGATGCTGCCTGGTCGGCCGCTGCCGGTGGGACGTCGATGTCGCCGGGGTTCGGCTCCGGTGGTGCTCCGTCGTGACCCGAGGCTACCGGCCGCACCTGAGCGCGCCAAGCGCGCGGAAACACGACGTAACGACTGGTCGGCCTCGCTACCCTGGAAGCATGACGACGAGACGTGTTGTGGTGACCGGTGCGAGTTCTGGGATCGGGGAGGCCACCGCGCGTCGGTTCGCCGCCGAGGGGTGGACGGTCGTCGCCGTCGCGCGCCGTGCCGACCGGCTGGAGGCGCTCGTCGCCGACATCGGCGGTACCGCGGTCGTCGCCGATCTGACCGTCCAAGCCGACGTCGACGCCCTCGCAGCCCGCGTCGCGGAGCTGGGCGGCGCACACGCCCTCGTCAACAATGCCGGCGGGGCGTTCGGCCTCGCCTCGGTGGAGGACGGCGACGTCAGTGACTGGCAACGCATGTTCGACATCAACGTGCTCGGCACGAAGCGTGTGGTGCAGGCGCTCCTGCCGATCCTCCGCCGCAGCATCCCCGAGGGCGGCGCGGCCACCATCGTCGGCGTCACCTCGATCGCGGGCCACGTCGCCTACGTCGGTGGCGGCGGGTACAACGCCGCCAAGTTCGCCGAGCGGGCCCTGTTCGAGGTGCTTCGTCTGGAGCTCAACGGCGAACCGATCCGTGTCATCGAGGTCGCACCGGGGATGGTGCACACCGAGGAGTTCTCGCTCGTGCGCTTCGGCGGAGACCAGGAGCGCGCGGATGCCGTGTACGAAGAGGTGCCGGATCCACTCAGTGCCGATGACGTCGCCGAGGCCATCGTGCACGCGACCTCGCTCCCGCCGCACGTGAACCTCGACCTCATCACGATCAAACCGGTCGCACAGGCCGCCCCGTACAAGCTCGCGAAGGGACCGTTGCGGCCGAAGGGCTGAGGCCATCCCATCCCGACCAGACTCAGTGCGGCGCGACGGCCGGCAGGTCGGAGAACGCGTCCTTCGGGACGAAGCACAGGACGATCGCCGCGGCGACGGCTGCGAAGCCGCAGATCGCCCACACGGTCATGTACCCGCTGAGACTCGACGCCGCGCCGGTCACCGCCTGGCTGGCTCCGGCGAACAGGACGACACCGAACACCGCTGAGGCGAAGGTGCCGCCGACCGTCTTGGTCGTGTTCGTGAGGGCGGTCGCCACACCTGTCTGGCCCCGTGGGGCTGCGGCCGCCGCCGCAGCCGGCATCGCACCGATCAGGGCGCCACAGCCCATCCCCGCGATCCACATGTTGACGAACACCTGCCAGACCTCCAGATGGAACGGCAGGAAGAGCAGGTAGCCGATCGCGACGAGGCAGGCGGCTCCGATGAGCGTGGTCCGCGGCGACGTCCACCGGGAGACGAGTGGGAACAGGAGCGCACCGAGAATCATGCAGACGAGGTAGGCGCCGATGATCGAGGAGATCGAGCTCGCATCGAGGCCCAGCCCGTACCCGTTCTCGCGCGGCGTGCCCGCGTACGTGCTGAGCGGCACCTGCCCGCCCAGCAGCCCGATGCCGATGAGCCCGGCGGTCAGCTGCACCGGCCAGAGCTCCCGTCTCTTGAGGACTCTGATGTCGATACCCGGGTCCGCCTGCCGGAGTTCGTACCGGGCGAACGGGACGAACGCGAGCACGCCGGCTGCGACGATCGCCCACACCCACCAGGTCTCGGGGCCGTTCAGCCGGAGGAACGTCAGGCCCGAGGTGGTCAGGAGCAGCGCGAGGCTCAAGAGCACGAAGCCACCGAGGTCGAGCGTTCGCCCCGGGAGCGGTTCCGACTCCGGGACACCGAACAGGATGGCGAAGAACACGAGGGTGACGGCCGCCGCCGGCAGGATGAGTGTGAGCGAGACGTCGCCACCCAGGAGGCTGAACAGGCGGCCGCTCGACAGGGCGCCGATGATGGCGCCCGCCTGGAGGCCGACCACGAGCAGACCGGCCGCACGTCTCGTCTGCGCGGCCCCGTGGCCGGTGCGCCGGCCGCGCTCGAAGATGAGGGCGATCTCCAGTGGCAGCCACACGACGTAGAACCCCTGCAGCGCCCAGGCCGCGAGGAACGACCAGAAGTCGCCGGCGAGGACGAGCCACCAGCTGGCGGCGGCGGTGAGGACGGTGGAGATCAGCAGGATGCGTTTGTGGCCGTGGAGGTCACCGAGCTTCGCGAGGATCGGGACGACGAGCGCCGACACGAGGAGTTGGGCGGCCTCGAACCAGTTGAAGTCGGCATCCTTGATGCCGAGGTGTCTGACGAGGTCGGGGATGAGCGGCAGATAGTAGCCCTGCAGGATGCCACTCGTGATCTCGACGAGGAACAACCACCCGATGAGGGCCGCCGTGACGCCCGCCGCGCTGCGCAGCCCGCCGGCGCTGCGGCCACCCTGCCTGTCCGTATCACTGCGCTCACGCGTCATGGAGGGATGGTACTGCCACATCCGCCGCGCAGGATAGCGTTGCAGTATGTCGACCGAGTCCCCGTCATCGCCCGCCCCCGAGCGAGAGGTACTCGACTGGGAGACCTTCGGGACCGCGTCCCGCGCACTCAGCCGCGAGATCGTCGAGAGCGGCTTCCAGCCGGACTCGATCGTGGCGATCGCCCGCGGCGGCCTCCTCCTCGCCGGCGCGATCGCCTATGCACTCGACGTCAAGGCGTGCGGCGCGCTCAACGTCGAGTTCTACACGGGCGTCGACGCCCGACTGCCGGAACCGGTCGTCCTCCCGCCGCTGCTCGACGTGCAGGGGCTCCCGGGGAGCCGAGTGCTGCTCGTCGACGACGTCTCGGACTCGGGTCGCACCCTCGCGCTCGTACTCGAGCTCATGCGTGCCAGCGGAGCCGAGGTCCGGACCGTGACCCTGTACGAGAAGCCTCAGACCGTGTTGCGGCCCGACTACGTCTGGAAACAGGTCGACCGCTGGATCTCCTTCCCCTGGTCCACCTTGCCGACCATCACCGCGGCCGACTCGGTCGCCAGCGCGGAGAACGACGCCTGACCGGGCCGACGGCATCCCGCGACGCACCCTCGTCGAGAGGCTGGGCGGGTAGGGTCTCAGGGTGAGTGTTTTCCTCCTCGGTGGCCCCGCCACCCCAGAGACCGAGTCGTCCGTCTACGCAGCGTTCATCGCCGAGGCGGCCGCGCTCGCGGTCGTCGCCGGTCGACTCGCGCCGAGGATCGCCATCGTCGTGGTGCACGACGGCGACGGGCTCGAGCAGTCCTCGGCGCTCGAGCGTGCCATCGAGCGCTCTGCTGAGATCGAGGCCGTTCGCGTCGTCGTCCGTGAGGGCGGGGTCGTGGCCCAGGCGCAGCTCGCAGAGATCGACGGCCTCGTCGTCGGCGGCGGACTCCCGACGGCCTACGCCGAAGCGGTCGCGCCGGTCGCCACCGAGATCCGCCGCCTCGTCGCCTCGGGACTGCCCTACCTCGGCATCTCCGCAGGCGCGATGATCGCTGCAGAGCACGCCATCCTCGGCGGGTGGCGTGTCGGCGAGGTGCCGGTGAGCCCCGAGGCGGCGTCGGAGGAGCTCGACGAGGTCACGGTCGGAGACGCGCTCGGGCTCGTCGACATCGCGGTCGAAGCGCACGCAGCGCAGTGGGGCACGCTCGGGCGCCTCGTGGCGGCGACCGAGGCCGGGGTCGTCGACGGCGGTGTCGCGATCGACGAGAACACGGCGCTCGTCGTCGGACAGGGCGCACTGTCCGTGATCGGCGGCGGCAGCGTCTGGCAGGTCTTCACCGCCGAGCACGGCGTCGTGGTCCGCACGATCGGCGCCGAGCAGCAGTAACCGATGTCCGACGACGTCTTCGGTGGGAGCCCGGCGGTCCTAGCCGCAGCTGGGCTGATGGATCCCGGCTGGGCGGTGGCACTCACGCCGGTGGCCGGTCAGCTCACCGAGGTCGAAGCGTGGCTCGCGGGCCGGACCGCTGCCGGCGAGAGCTGGCTTCCGGCTCCCGAACTGGTGCTCCGCGCGTTCCGTCAGCCGTTCGCCGAGGTCAGGGTGCTCATCGTCGGGCAGGACCCCTATCCGACGCCGGGCCACCCCGTCGGCCTGTCCTTCGCCGCCGACCGCGCGGTGCGTCCGCTCCCACGCAGCCTCGTGAACATCCACCGCGAGCTGCACGACGACCTCGGGATCGTCCCGCCCGTGCACGGCGACCTGAGCGCGTGGACGGACCAGGGGGTGCTCCTCCTCAACCGCGTGCTCACCGTCGGTGCGGGCGAAGCCGGTTCCCACCGTGGGCACGGGTGGGAGCTCGTCACCGAGCAGGCGATCCGAGCGCTCGCCGAGCGCGACGGTCCACTCGTGTCGATCCTGTGGGGCAAGGACGCCGAACGCCTCGCGCCGCTGCTGCGCGGCGACGGTCGTGACGACCGGGAGGTGCTCGTCTCGGCTCACCCGAGCCCACTGTCCGCGCGCCGAGGGTTCTTCGGCTCGAAGCCGTTCAGCCGGACGAACGCCTTCCTCACCGCGCACGGGGCAGAACCGATCGACTGGTCGCTGGACTGACGTCCGATCCTCGGGCCCAGGGGCTGTCCGGTCGAGCACGCCCTCGTTAGGCTTGAACCATGCTGGAAGAGGAGTACGAGCCGAGGCGCAAGCTGCCGCCGCACCTGCGCAAGCCGCCGACGCCTGAGACCCCGTTCAGCTTCGAGATGCGCGACGCCGTCGCGACCGACCTCCCCCACATCCGGGAGATCTACAACTACTACGTCGCCAACAGCATGGTCACCTTCGACGAGGACGCGATGACACTCGCCGAGTGGAAGTCGAAGTTCGCCTACCTCCAACGCTTGAAGCTGCCGTTCATCGTCGCGGTGAACCCCACCGGCCAGATCCTCGGCTACGCCCTCTGCGCCCCCTGGAAGCAGAAGCGCGCCTACCGGTTCACCGTGGAGAGCTCGATCTACCTGGGTGCCGCAGCGACGGGCAAGGGCCTCGGCACCGACCTCCTCGCGGAACTCATCGAGCGGTCGAAGGCGGCCGGATTGAAGGAGATGCTCGCCGTCATCGCCGACAAGGGCGCCGAGTCGTCGATCAAGCTGCACGAGAAGTTCGGCTTCACCGAGGTGGGGCGGATGGGCCGGGTCGGCTTCAAGTTCGACCGCTGGATCGGCACCGTGCTGATGCAGAAGTCGTTGAAGCGGTAGCGGCTCGACCGGCTCGGTGACCGGTCCGGAGGGCGAGCGATCACGGTCCCGAGACGGAGGGGCGCGCGCCCTAGGCTGGGAACATGGCGGACCTCCACGAGCTGACGGCTCTCGAACAGTGGCAGATGCTGCAACGCGACGAGGTGTCGCCGACGGAGCTCGCGCGTCACTACCTCGATCGCATCGAACGGCTGGACGGCGAGATCGGCGCGTTCACGACCGTGGCGGCCGGCTCGCTGCCGGGGCGGATCGCGGCAGTCGAAGCGATGCCTCGCACCGCAGCACTCTGGGGCCTGCCGGTGGGCGACAAGGACCTCGTCGCGCGCGCCGGGCTCCCCACCCGGTACGGTTCGCGCCTGACAGCGGACCTCGTCGCAAGCACGGACGACGAGCTGGTCACGGTCCTCGATCGTGCCGGCGCCGTGAGCCTCGGCAAGACGGCGACGCCCGAGTTCGGGCTCTACGGCTACACCGAGCCGCTCGGCGGCCCACCGACGCGGAACCCGTGGGCGCTCGATCGCGGGGCCGCCGGCTCCAGTGGTGGTGCGGCCGCTGCGGTGGCGGCGCGGTTGCTCCCGTTCGCGCCGGGGTCGGACGGCGGCGGATCCATCCGGATCCCCGCGGCCGCGTGCGGCCTCGTCGGCCTCAAGCCGAGCCGTGGTCTCGTCCCGGTCGCCTCCGGCGTGGACAAGCTCGCCGGCCTCGTCGTGTCCGGTCCGATCGCGCGAACGGTCGCGGACGCCGCGCTCCTGCTCGACGCCATGATCGAGCGGGTGCACGGGCGCATCGACCACCACTTCACCCTCCGCGCCCCGGACCTCGATGACGGCCCGCTGCTCGGACATGCGATCCGCGGCGAGGGACGGTTCCAGCTCGCCGTGCTCGACGGTTCCCCCTGGGACAGCGCGTTCGACCTCCGCTACGACCCGGACGCGCTCGCGGCCGTCGACCTCGCCGTGCAGACCCTGTCCGCGATGGGGCACGGCGTCGACGAGCTCACCCTTCGCGATGCGGACCGGTACCCGGCCGATTTCACGACGATCTGGCATGCCTCGGCCGCTGGCGTCCCGGCATCGACGGAGGGCGAACTCGCCCTCCTCGAGCCCATCACACGCGCGCTCGTCGAACGTGGCCGCTCGCTCCGCGCGACGACCCTCCTCGAGACCCTCGCGAGCCTCCACCGCTTCGAACGCAGTGTGCTTGCCCAGTTCGCGCCGTTCGACGCGGTCATCACCCCGGCGCTCGCCGAGACGCCCCGCCCCGTGGGCTGGTACGACGCAACCTCGCCCGAACGCAATTTCGAGCAGCAGGTCCGGTACGCCCCGCACACCTCCTTCCTCAACGCGACCGGGCTCCCCGCGATCACCCTGCCCGTGCATCAGACCGTCGACGGGCTCCCGATGGGGGTGCAGCTCATCGGCCGGCCGGGTGGTGAGGCGACGCTCCTCGCCCTCGGAGCGCAGCTCGAGCGCCGCCTCCGCTGGCAGGACCGGGTGCCGCCGATCGCGCGGTGAACGGCTGGGCGTCGCCGTCGTGCGGCATGTGACGGGATGTGACGATCGCGGCAGGCGACGGTCGTGTACCCGCGCCTAGGGTGCTGAAGCGGCCCCGGGCATCCGTCTCCTGCGGCCGCTCCAGCAGAGGAGCCCATCATCACCGCACAGCGCCACCCCAAGCAGCTCATCCTCAACCTCTTCGAGATGAACTGCGTCAGTCACATCACCCACGGTCTGTGGCGACTGCCCGACAACCACCGTGAGCAGTACACCGACATCAGGTACTGGACGCGTCTGGCCCGGACCGCGGAGGAAGGCGGCTTCGACGCCGTCTTCATCGCCGACGTGGTCGGGGCCTACGACGTGTTCCGTGGCGGTCCGGCCGACGCCCTGCGGGAGGGGCTTCAGATCCCGAACAACGACCCCATGCTCGTGGTGCCCGCGATGGCGGCCGTCACGGAGCATCTGGGTTTCGGCATCACCTTCTCGACGAGTTACGAGCCGCCCTTCGCGTTCGCGAGGCGCATGAGCACACTCGACCACCTCACGAACGGCCGAGTGGCGTGGAACATCGTCACCTCCTACCTCCCGAACGCCGCGCGGAACTTCGGCCTGGCCGAGGAGATTCCGCACGACGAACGGTTCGCCATCGCCGAGGAGTACCTCGACGTCCTCTACAAGCTCTGGGAGGGCTCGTGGGACGACGACGCGGTCATCCGCGACCGCCAGGCCGGCGTCTACTCCGATCCGGACAAGGTGCGCTACATCGACCACATCGGGACCTACTTCCAGGTCGCGGGCCCGCACCTGTCGGAGCCGAGCGCCCAGCGCACGCCGGTGCTGTTCACCGCGACGGCGTCGCCGGCGGGCATCGCCTTCGCCGGTCGCCACGCGGAGGCGGTGTTCACCGGCGTCCGAGGTGCGGGAGGCGCAGGCCCGCTGCTCGAACGGTTCCGGGCGTCGGCCGCGGACAACGGACGCGACGGCGAGAGTTTGAAGATCGTGGTGCAGGCCGCCGTCATCGTCGCTGCGACCCAGGAGGAGGCCGAGGCGAAGGCACAGCAGTACCGCGAGTACGCGAGCATCGTCGGGCGCTTCGTGCACGCGAGCCTGCCGTTCGACCCGACGGCGCACCCCGCCGAACGGACCGTCGCTGAGGCTCTCGAGGTCGAGGGCGCGCGGGCCGACGCACTCCCGCCGCAGGTGACGGCCGGAACGGTCGGAGACTTCATCGCGCGCGTGGGCAGCGACCTGGAACAGGACTTCTTCGCCGTCGGCACCCCGTCGCGCGTCGCGGACGAGATCGAACGGTGGCTCGACGAGGTCGGCATCGACGGCATCAACCTGCGCCAGTACCACTCCTTCGACACCCTCACCGATTTCGTCGAACTCGTCGTCCCCGAGCTGCGGCGGCGCGGACGTCTCCGCGAGGCCTACCGGCCCGGTGAGACGCTGCGTGAGCGGCTCACTGGTGGCGGGCCGCGTCTTCCGGACGACCACCCCGCCGCCCGCTACCGCGGCGGTCGAGGGCTCCGCGGCGCCCCGGCCGAGGCGCTCACCGGGACCTCGGCATGACGAGGGAGGCCCTCGCCGCCGCCCGTGCCCACTTCGCGCCCATCCTCTCCGACCTGGCGGCGACAGCGGTCGCCCGGGAGGCCGAACGCCGTCTCCCGACCGAGGAGGTCCGCCGACTCGCTGCGGCCGGGTTCGGAGCCGTCCGCCTTCCGGTCGTCGACGGCGGACGCGGGCTGAGCGCCGGCGAACTCGTCGAACTGCTCGTCGACCTCGGCACCGCCGACGCGAACCTGCCGCAGCTGTGGCGCAACCACGTCGCCTTCGTCGAGGACCGCCTGTGGAACCGCGATCGGGAGGCCGACGGGGTGTGGATCGACCGCATCGCGGCGGGGGCCGTCGTCGGCGGTGCCTGGTCGGAGCGGGCGACCGTCCCTGGAGCGGTGAACGGCACCCGGTTCGACGACCGCCGCCGGCCGGCCACCGTGACGGGCACGAAGTACTACAGCACGGGCAGTCTCTACGCGGACTGGATCACGGTCACGGCGAAGACGCCCGACGACTCCGACGTGCTCGTGGTCGTCGACGCCCACCACAGCGGTGTCGTCCTGCACGACGACTGGGCCGGTATCGGGCAGCGGCTCACCGCCAGCGGCACCACCGAGCTGCACGAGGTGCCGGTCGACCCGAACGCGGTCTTCGCCGACGGCGGCCGCTCGCCGCACCAGGAGGTCGTCTACCAGCTCGTCCTCGTCGCGGCGCTCGCCGGGGTCGCGACGGCCGCGAGGGACGACGCCGCCGCTGCCGTGCGTGCGCGGGTCAGGAACTACCCGCAGGGCCTGGCCGCCGCGCCGCGGGACGACGCGATCCTGCAGGAGGTGATCGGCCGGGTCGCTGCTGCCGCGGCAGCCGCGCGGGCCGTCGTCCGCGTGGCTGCCGAGACCCTCGACGACGGTCTGGAAGCGCTCCGGGCGGCCGCATCGCCGGATGGGGCGCCCGAACTGCTTCATCCGGCGTCAGTCGCCACCTCCGAGGCGCAGCTCGTCGCCGGTGAGGAGGCCCTCCGAGCGGCGACCGAGCTGTACGACGCCCTCGGGTCGTCCGCGGTGGAGCGCGGTTCCGGGCTCGACCGGCACTGGCGGAACGCGCGGACGATCAGCTCCCACAACCCGCGCGGGTACAAGGCCCGCCTCCTCGGCGATTGGTACCTGAGCGGGACGGCGCCCGAGCCGTGGGCGCGGCGCCACGACCCGCTCCCGGTGCCGTCGGAGTCGGTCGTGGACGACTCGGAGGGTCACAAAACGTCACCCGCGGAGCACGTCGGAAACCTGTCGTAACAGTGCGGGTGCGCGGCGCCTTCCGGACGCAGGATGGGCAACCACACCGGACAGCATCGGTGCCCACCCACGATCCCCCAGGAGTATCCGCCATGACCCGAACCTCCAGACGGCGAGCACGACTCGCCGCCGCAGCCTTCGTCGCGTTGAGCATCGCGCTCACCGGCTGCTCGGCGGCGACGGCGTCCTCGGACGCCGACGGTGGCAGCCTCACCTACCTCGACGCCGAGATCCCGACGTCCGCCCAGGTGCAGGAGTCCGGCACCTGGCAGACGAGGGCGCTCCAGCAGAACATCACCGACCGGCTCATCTACCGCAACGCCGAGACCAACGAGCTCGAGCCGTGGATCGCCGAGTCGTGGACGGTCAGCCCCGACGGCCTCACCTACACCTTCGTGATCCGCGATGGCGTCACCTACAGCGACGGAACCGATGTGGACGCCACGAGCGTCGCGAAGAACCTCACCTGGCAGTCGACGGGTGACGACGCGAAGGGGACGACGCCGAACGCGCAGTTCCCGTCCGGTCTCGTCGCGACCGCCGACGACGCCGCGCGCACGGTCACGGTCGTCCTCGCCGCGCCCTACGCGCCGTTCCTCAACGTGCTCACCGGATGGGGTGCCGGTCTCGTCGCCGACGCCACCATCGACGCGAGCAAGGAGGAGCAGTCGAAGTTCGTGAACCTCATCGGTTCCGGGCCCTTCGTCGTCGCGTCCGAGACCTACGGCAAGGAGATCGTCCTCGAGCGCCGTGAAGGCTACGCATGGGCCCCGCCGTCCTCACCGAACCAGGGCGAGGCGCACCTGGCCAAGGTGACCGTCATCCCGGTGCAGGAGGACAGCGTCCGGCTCGGCACCCTGAAGTCGGGGGAGGCGGACGTCATCCGCTACGTGCAGCCGAGTGAGGAGCAGGGGCTGAAGGACGCCGGCTACGACATCGTCTCGAAGACGGGCGTCGGGCTCACCAACCAGTGGTTCCTCCGCAGCCAGGCGCCGTACCTCGACGACATCAACGTCCGCAAGGCGCTCCTCCACGTCATCGACCGCGACCAGATCATCGCAACGCAGTACACCGACAGCTGGACGCCCGCGACGTCGGTGCTCTCGCCCGGCACCTTCGGCTACGTCGACGAGTCGCAGAAGCTCGCCTACGACCCCGACGCGGCGAACGCTCTGCTCGACACCGCCGGCTGGACCGAGCGTGACGCGGACGGCTACCGCACGAAGGACGGCGAGCGCCTCACCGTGAAGACCTACCTCGACGTGTACGACAACACCGCGAAGAGCCTCTTCCAGCAGATCCAGAACCAGTTCAAGGACGTCGGCATCGACCTCTCGTTGAACGAGCTCGACTACTCCACCTACTGGGCGACGGCGTTCGCCGACCCCGAGGTGGGCGCGCTGCGCGTCGGCTGGCCGCACCCCGACCCGTCGAAGGGTCTCAGCGAGTACTACAGCAAGGACGGCTCGGACCTGCTCGGTCTCGCCGGCTCGGACACGACGCTGCAGGGGCTGCTCGACTCGCAGTACGCGGCGACCGACGACGACGCCCGCGCTGCGATCCTCGGTCAGATCCAGGACTACCTGATCGACCAGGCGTACGTCGTGCCGATCCTGAACGACAGCCAGGTGTTCGTCACCCAGCAGCGGGTCAAGGGCTTCTCGCTCACCGACGGCGCCCTTCCGGAGTTCTACAACACCTCGATCGAGGGCTGAGGCGCCGGGTGGGGCGGCCCGATCCGGCCGCCTCGCCCGCGTCATCCCCGGTCCGCCGACAGGAGGCCCCGTGCACTACCGCAACTACGTCATCAGGCGCGTCGCCCAGGCGCTGCTCGTGATCGTCCTCGTCTACACGCTCGTGTTCTTCATCCTCTTCGTGCTGCCGGGCGATCCGATCGAGAACAAGCTCACGAGTCCCATCAACCCGCTGCCGCCGTCGGCCGCCGAAGCGCTGCTGGCCTACTACCACTTCGACCTCTCGCCACTCGAGCAGTTCACGCTCACGGTGGGCAGGCTCTTCCAGGGCGACCTCGGCTACTCCCTCGTGAGCGGTCGCGCCGTGTCGGAACTCGTCGCCCAGGGGTTCTCCGACACCATCGTGCTCGCCGCCGTCGCGTTCGTCCTCACCATCGCGCTCGCGCTCGGGATCGCCCTCACCGCCGTGTACGCGCCGGTCAAGGCGCTCAGGAGCTTCGCGGCTGCGACCCCCATCGCCTCCATCTCCGCACCGAGCTTCCTCATCGGCTTCGTCCTGCTCGCGATCTTCTCGTTCCAGCTCGGCTGGGTCTCCTCGGTCCGCGACCAGGGCTTCGTGTCCTACCTACTCCCGGCGCTGACCCTGGCACTGGCCGTCAACGGGCCGCTCACGCAGGTCCTCATCCAGGGCTTGCGCGGTGCCGCCGACGAGCCGTTCGTCACGGTGCTCCGGGCGAAGGGGACGAGTGAGCGACGGATCGCCCTCGGTCATGTGTTGAAGAACGGTGCGATCCCGTCGATCACGATGCTCGCCCTCATCGTCGGTGAGCTGCTCGCCGGCGCCGTCGTCGTCGAGGCCGTGTTCACCAGGACCGGCCTCGGCTTCATCACCTTCGAGAGCGTCCGCGACCAGGACACCCCGGTGATCCTCGCGGTCGTGATCCTCATCTCCTCGATCTACGTCGGCATCAACCTCCTGACCGACCTCCTCTATCCCGTCCTGGACCCGCGCATCGTGCGGCCGGGATCCGGCAGCAAGCGGCTCCGTCGTCCCGGGCGACCCACCGTCGCGACCGCGACGACGGCTCCGGCGACCGCCGCCACCAACCCGAAGGTGAGCGTGGACGCATGAGTGTCGACCTCCGCACCGAGCATCACGACGTCGACGGGGCGACGGCCGAGCCGCGTGCGCTCGGACGGTTCCTGTCCCGACTCGGCGTCGCCGACGTGCTCGCCGTCGTCGTCGTCGGGCTCGTCCTCCTGGCGGTCGTCGCACCAGGACTCCTCGCGCCGTTCGACCCGCTGGAACCGGACGACGCCAACGCCCTCGCCGCCCCGTCGCCCGCCCACTGGTTCGGTACCGACTACCTCGGGCGCGACCTGCTCTCGCGAGTGATCCACGGCACCGGGCGCACCCTCCTCGGCTCCGCCGTCGCAGTGTTCATCGGTCTCGGTGTCGGGACGGTCCTCGGACTGGTCGCGGCATCCCTCGGCGGGGTCGTCGACGCCGTCATCAGCCGGATCGTCGACGTGCTGCTCTCCATCCCCGGGCTGCTGCTCGCGATGGTCGTCGTCGTGGCGCTCGGCTTCGGCACCCTCAACGCGGCCGTCGCCGTCGGGATCTCCTCGATCGCGGCGTTCACCCGGATCATGCGCTCCGAGGTGCTCACGGTGAAGGACCTGCCGTTCGTCGAGGCGAGCCACCACCTCGGCGGGTCCCGGGCGTACGTGCTCGCCAAACACATCTTCCCGAACTCGTACTCGGCGGTCCTGTCCTTGACGGCCCTGCAGTTCGGGCTCGCCATCATCTGGATCTCCTCCCTGAGCTTCCTCGGTTACGGCGCACCGCCGCCCGATCCCGAGTGGGGGCTGCTCGTATCGGAGGGGCGTCAGTACGTCGTCTCGTCACCGTGGCTCGTCGTCGTCCCCGGGCTCGTGATCGCCGTCACGGTGCTCTCCATCAGCAGACTCAGCCAACTCACCCGAGAGAGGACCGCAGCATGACCAGGTCGTCCGAGACCCACCCACTGCTCCACGCCGTCGGGGGTGAGCCGCTCCCACTCGTCGTGGACAGGCTTGCGGTCGGGTACCGCACGCGCCGCTCGGCGCCGCCCGTCGACACCGTCCGCGACGTCTCGTTCCAGGTCGGGCGGGGGGAGACGGTCTCCCTCGTCGGACAGTCGGGCTCCGGTAAGAGCACGATCGCCAGGGCGGTCGCCGGGCTGCTGCCCGCGAACGGCGTCGTCTCGGCCGGTCGGGTCCGCGTCGCCGGGCATGAGGTGCAGGACTTCTCTCGCAAGCAGTGGCGACCGCTCCGGGGGTCGACGCTCGGCTTCGTCCCGCAGGATCCACTGAGCTCCCTGGACCCGCTACAGCGGATCGGCGTGCAGATCGCGCGGGCCGTGCAGGTGGCCGGAGGGACGCCTCGGGGCGAGATCCCCGGCCGCGTCGTCGAACTGCTCGAGCACGTCGGCATCCGGAACGCCGCGTCCCGACTCCGCTCCTATCCGCACGAGCTCTCCGGCGGTCAGCTGCAACGCGTGCTCATCGCGATCGCGATCGCCGCACGCCCGACGCTGCTCATCGCCGACGAGCCGACATCGGCGCTCGACGTCACGGTCCAACGACGCATCCTGGACCTGCTCGACGGCCTGCGTGAGGAACTCGGGCTCGGAATCCTCTTCATCACCCACGACCTCGCCCTCGCCCAGGAACGCAGCGACGGCATCGTCGTTTTGCAGGATGGCGACGTGAGGGAGTCCGGGCCGGCCGAGGACGTCCTGCTCTCGCCGCAGCACCCGTACACGATCCGCCTGCTGTCGGACTCTCCGGCCTCCTCGCCACTGCGCTACCAGGACCGGATCCGGGCCGCCGCGGTGCAGGTCGCGACCGAGCAGCACGGCGCGGGTGCCGCCGCGCCCGTGGTCGCCGTCGAGCGGGTCTCGAAGCGGTTCGGACGGGATCCGGAGGCGCCTCCCGCGCTCGACGCGGCATCCCTCGCGCTGCGCCCGCGGTCGATCCACGCGCTCGTCGGTGAGTCCGGCTCCGGGAAGACGACCCTGGCGCGCATCGTCGCGGGGCTGACCTCCTTCGACGACGGCTCGGTGACCGTCGCTGGTCGTGAGCTGCCGCGGGACCACGCGACCGCGAACCCCTTCGCGCGGGAGCTCCAACTCGTCTACCAGAACCCGCTCTCCGCGGTGGACCCGAGGTTCACGATCCGCCAGATCATCGAGGAGCCCTTGCGCATCCACGGCGTCCGGAGCGCCGCCGAACGACAGCGGCGGGTCACGGCGATCCTCGATCAGGTCGCCCTGCCGACGAGCGCGCTCGGGCGGCGCGCCCGCGAGGTGTCCGGCGGCCAACGTCAGCGGGTGGCGCTCGCGCGGACGCTCGTGCTGGCTCCTTCTGTGCTCGTGCTCGACGAACCGACCTCCGCGCTCGACGTGTCGGTGCAGGCGCAGATCATCGAACTGCTCCTCGACCTGCGCGACGAGCACGCCCTCAGCTACCTCTTCATCTCGCACGATCTCGGCCTCATCCGACAGATCGCCGATGAGGTGACGGTGCTCTCGAGCGGCCGGGTGGTCGAGTCCGGGCCCGCCTCGACCGTGCTCGACCACCCGCACCACGAGTACACTCGGGAGCTGCTCGACGCCGTGCCGCGGTTCGACGTCGACCGGCTCGACCCCACACGATTCGAGGCCGTCGGATGACCAGCATCGAGGAGACCACCGTGACCCGATCGTTCGAAGCGCTCGTGAGCGAGGCCGACGCGGCGTCCGTCGACGGCTGGGACTTCTCCTGGCTCGACGGCCGCGCCAGTGAGGAACGTCCTTCCTGGCGGTTCTCCGAGCTGCTCGGTCGCCGGCTCGCCCAGGTCGCCTCATCCCTCGACCTCGAGACGGGCGGGGGAGAGGTGCTCGACACGGCATCGGTGATCCCGCCCCTCGCGGTGGCGACGGAGTCCTGGCCGCCGAACCTGGCGCGCGCCGCAGCGCGACTGCACCACCGCGGTGTCGTCGTCGTCCGGACCGAGGAGGGCGCACCGTTGCCCTTCGCTGACAACGCGTTCGAGCTGGTGTCCAGCCGTCACCCCGTCTCGGTCGACTGGGTGGACGTCGCCCGGGTGATCGCGCCGGGCGGCAGCTACCTGGCCCAGCACGTCGGACCGGGGAGCGTGTTCGAGCTCGTCGAAGCCTTCCTCGGCCCGCAGCCCGAGTCCGTGCGACGAGGACGCCACCCCGACGACGAGGCTGCGGGTGCTCGTGCTGCGGGACTCGAGATCGTCCAGCTGCACACCGAGCGGCTGCGGATCGAGTTCCACGACATCGGCGCTGTCGTGTGGTTCCTGCGCAAGGTGATCTGGATGGTTCCCGGGTTCACCTCGGCGGCCTACGAGGAGCGCCTGCGGGAGATCCACGCCTCGCTCGAGACGGATAGTCCGTTCGTCGCGCACTCCACGAGGACGCTGATCGAGGCCCGGAAGCCCGTCTGATACCCGTCGACAGTGCTTCCCGTCCCGGCGCCTGTCGACCGGCGGCTACAGCCGAGGGACGGAGGCGAGCAGTTGCGTCGTGTAGGGGTGCGACGGCCGGCTGAGCACACGGGACACCGGTCCCTCCTCCACGATCGCGCCGTCGCGCATCACCACGACCCGGTCGCACAGGTGCTGCACCACACCGATGTCGTGGGACACGAGCACGACGGCGAGACCCAGCTCCGTTCGGAGACTGCCCAGGAGCTCGAGGATCTGCGCTCGGACCGTCACGTCGAGCGCACTCAACGGTTCGTCGCCCACGAGGAGCCGCGGACGGTGCACGATCGCGCGGGACAGGGCGATGCGCTGCCGCTGTCCGCCCGAGAACTCGTGCGGGAACCGGTCGGCGGCGTCGGCGTCGAGCCCTACCAGGCGGAGGACGGCTCGGACCCGTGCGCGGCGGTCGCCCTCGATCCCGAGCGCCTCGAGGGGTTCGGCGACGATGCGTCCGACGGTCATGCGCGGGTCGAGGGACGCGTACGGGTCCTGGAACACGATGCCGGTCTGACGACGGAACCAGTGCAGGCTCTTCGCGCTCGCGGCCGCGCTCACCGGTCGGCCCTCGAACTCCACCGTCCCGGACGACGGGGTGTCGAGCGCGAGCAGGAGCCGGACCAACGTGGACTTCCCCGAACCCGACTCCCCGATGACGCCGACGGCCTCGCCGGGTGCGACGGTGAGGTCGCTCGGTTCGAGGGCGACCGTCCTGGTCGGTCGTTGGAACAGTGATTCGCGGGGGTTCGTGTACACGCGGCTGACGCCGGTGGCGCGCAGGAGCGGCTCAGTCATCGTCCTCGCCCTTCCAGCTCATGGTCTTCGCCGCCGCCAGGAGCCGCTGCGTGACGGGAGACACCGGTGCGGACAGGAGCTGCGGCACCGGGCCGGCCTCGACCACCTTGCCCTGCGCGAGCACGACGGCGTCGGTCGCGATCCGGGAGAGGACGGCGAGGTCGTGCGTGATGAACATGAGCGAGGAGCCGGTCTCGGTGACGAGTCGCTCGAAGAGTCCGAGGATCTCGGATTGGATGGTGACGTCGAGGGCCGTCGTCGGTTCGTCGGCGATGAGGAGCGCCGGCCGGCAGGCGAGGGCGATGGCCGCAGCGACGCGTTGGCGCTGGCCACCGGAGAGCTGGTGCGGATAGCGGCGCACGATGCGATCGGGCTCCGGCAGTCGGACCCGCGCGGCGAGGTCGATCGCGCGAGCCGTCGCCGCCCGCTTCGACGCGCCCTCGTGGATCCGCAGGGGCTCGCCGATCTGCCGCCCGATCGTCCGGATGGGGTTCAGCGCGGTGCGGGGCTCCTGGAAGACGATGCCGATCTCGCGCCCGCGGATCGCCGCCAGCTCGCGGTCGTCGCGTCCGACGAGCTCGGTGCCCTGCCAGCGGATGCTGCCACTGACCTCGGCGCCGTCCGGCAGGAGCCCGAGCACCGCGAGTGCCGTGAGCGACTTGCCGGAACCGGACTCACCGATGATGCCGAAGCGTGCGCCCTCGGCGACCTCGAAGCCCACGCCGTCGACGACGCGCCGACCACCGAGGGTGATGACGAGGTCCTCCACCTCGAGGCTCATGCCGTCACCCCCTGCGGGGAGGTCGGCGTCGACGCCGCCCCTCGGCCGAGCGTCGGATCCGTCGCATCGCGCAGCGCGTCGCCGAGCAGGTTGAGGGCGAGGACCGTGATGGTGATGGCGAGTCCCGGCCAGAGCACGGACAGCGGGTGGACGGCCAGATAGGTCTGCAGCTCGCTGAGCATGCGGCCCCACGACGGTACGCTCGACGGCGCACCGTAGCCGAGGTAGGACAGTCCAGCCTCGGCGAGGACCGCGACGGCCATCGACCAGGACAGCTGCACGATGAACACCGGGGCGATGTTCGGCAGGAGGTGTCGCGTCAGGTTCCGCACCGGCCCAAGACCCGCCGCCTTGCCGGCGAGCACGTACTCGCTGTGCGAGACCCTGCGGATCTCCGGCCGGGTCACACGGGCGATGTTGACGCCGAAGCTGATGCCGACCGCCCAGATGACGACCCAGAGCGAACCGCCGAAGACGGATGCGATCATCATCGCGATCAGGAGCGTCGGGAAGGCGATGAGGATGTCGATGAGCACCGCGACCGTCTCGCGGACCCAGCGCCTCGTGAGGGAGCCGAGCGCTGCGAGCGCGACGCCGATGACCGTGGACACGACGGCGGAGCCCGCGGCGACCGCGACCGTGACCCGTGCGCCCACCAGCAGGAGGCTGAAGATGTCGCGGCCGACCTCGTCGGTGCCGAGCAGATGCTGGGGCGAGGGCGGGAGCCACTTCGCGAACGGGTCGGTGAGTTGCGGGTCGAAGGGCGTCCAGAGGAACGAGAGGCCTGCCGAGAGGACGAGCAGGACGACGACGGCGACTCCGAAACCGCCGGCCGGGCTCGTCACGAGGGCTCGGAAGCCAGCCGACACGGGACGGGGTCGGGCCCGGCGCTGCGCGGTGCTCACGAGGTGCGCTCCCGTTCGCGGAGGCGCGGGTCGACGAGTCGGTGGACGACGTCGACGATCGCGCCGATGATGAGGACGACGCCCGTGAGCACGAGGAGTTCGCCCTGCACCTTCACGAGGTCTCGGTTGCCGACGTCGGCGACGAGCATCCGACCGATGCCAGGCAGCGTGAACAGCTGCTCGATGATGACACTCCCCACGATGAGGCCGGCGATCTGCAGACCGAGCACGGTGACGACCGAGAGTGCGACGTTCGGCAGCCCGTGCCGGATGAGCGCCTGCGACCGGGTGAGGCCTTTCGACGCTGCAGTGCGCACGTAGTCCTGCCCGATGGCGTCGAGTGCTGCCGAACGCACGAACCGCAGCAGGACCGCGCCCTCGACGATGCCGATCGTGAGTGCGGGCAGGAGCAGCGCCCTGATCGCCGCGACAGGGTCGTTCCATCCCGTGCGAGGGAACCCCTGCGCCGGCAGCCAGCCGAGCACGACCGCGAACAGGAGGACGAGCATCATGCCGGCCCAGACGACGGGGACGGCGGCGAGACCCTGCGATGCGAAGGAGATGACCGTACCCGTCGCCCGCTTGCGCCGGAGCGCGGCGAGCACACCGAGCGGGATGCTGAAGGCGAGGGCGATGATGAGCGCCATGACGCCGAGCGGCACTGTGACCTGTGCCTTCTCGACGAGTTCGCCGGCCACCGGCGTCCCCGTGATGAGTGAGTCACCGAGGTCGCCGCGGAGTAGGCCACCGAGCCAGTCCAGGTACTGCACGAGCACCGGCTGACCGAGGTTCAGCTGCTCACGGATCGCCGCGACCGCCTCCGGCGTGGCGTCGGTGCCGGCGATGACCTGCGCGACGTCACCCGGCAGCACCCTGATCGTGAAGAAGATCAGGGCGCTGGCCGCGACGAGTCCGACGAGGAGGAGGACGAGCCTCGTCAGGAGGAACCGGGTCACCCGGTCACGGCGACCTGTCCCAGGTTGATGCGCGCGTTGACCGAGTTCACCGGGAATCCGGTCACGCCGTCGCGCACCACCGTGAGGGTGATCGCGGTGTAGAGCCAGTCGGCTGCGTTGTCCTTCGACACGAGGTACGCCGCCTCCTTGAGCTTCTGGGCTGCGACGGCCGGGTCGGTCGCCGCTACCGACTCAGCATAGAGCGACTGCACCTGCGCGTTGTCGTAGCCGAAGTAGTAGTTCGGGTTCGCCCAGTTCTGGAAGTCGCGTGACTCGACGTGGTTCACGTAGCTGAGGTCGTAGTCCTTGTTCGTGTACACGTCGTTCAGCCACGTCGGGAACTCGACGCTGTCGACCGTCAGGGTCACGCCGATCGCCTTGAACTCCGACACGAGGACGTTCGCGACCGAGGTCCCGTAGAAGCTCGGGATGGTGAGGGTGAGGGACAGGTTCTCCTGGCCGGCCTGGGCGAGCAAAGCCTTCGCGGCTGCCGGGTCGTAGGTGACGAGCTCGCTGAGGTTCTCGTAGCCGGGGTCGAGCTCGGGGATCGGTCCGAACTGCTCGACCGCCGCGCCGCCGACCGCCTCCACGATGGCCGCGTGGTCGATCGCCGTGCGGAGCGCCTTGCGGACGAGCGGGTCGGTGAGCGGTGCGCGCTGGTTGTTGAAGGCGAGCGTGTACTTGTCGGTGGTCTTGCCCTCGGTGATCGTGTAGCCGTCGGCGCGGGTGATCTGGTCCTTGAGGTTGGCGTCGAGTGCTGTCTGCACGTCGAGTTCGCCGGCGAGCGTGGCGTTCACCGCGGAGGCTGCGTCCGGGATGTAGCTGAAGACGACCTCCTTCACCGCCGGGGCGTCACCCCAGTACGTCTCGTTGCGCTCGAAGGTGATGCTGTCGCCCTGCTTCCACTTCTGCAGTGTGAAGGGACCGGTGCCGTTCGCCGTCGTCGACAGGTCGTTGTCGGCGCCGGACTCGAGCACGAGACCCGCGCGACCGGTGAGGGTCCACAGCAGGTTGGAGTCCGGAGAGGTGAGGGTGAGCTGCACGGTCGAGTCGTCGACCGCCGTCACCGTGGCGACCTTCTGCAGGGCCACATTGTCGACGAAGGTGGGGTTCTGCTGCACCTGCGTGATCGAGTCGACGACGTCGGCCGCGCTGAGCTTCGCGCCGTCGTGGAAGGTGACGCCGTCGCGCAGGACGAAGGTGTAGGTCAGCCCGTCCTCGCTGATCTCGTGGCTCTTCGCGAGGGTGTCGACGATCTCGCCGTCCTCCGTGCGTGAGACGAGGCCCTGGTAGACGTTGTCGATGAGGATCTGATCGAGTGCGGCGCCGGAGGTGCTCCGAATGTTGAGATCCGAGGGCTCGAGGACCAGACCGACCCGCAGGCTCGCGTCCGCGTCGGGCGTCGGGGTGCCGGAGGGGCCAGAGCATCCGGTGAGCACGAGAGCGGCCCCGGTGACCGCGACGAGTGCGGTGAGGAGCTTGCGACGCAGCTGACGATGACGCATGGAGGTCCTTTCGAAGGATGCAGGAGTGGCGGGCGTCTTGTTGACACTCAACCGGTTCCGGACAGCGGGGATTCCCGCGTCGTTCCACGGAAAAGTGGACCGCGTCCGGAAAACCGCTTCGCTGCGGCTCCAGCGAGCGTATCGGGGCAGGCTGCACGGTGCCAGTTCCGTCGTCAGACGCCGTCACAGAGTGATCGGATCGTGATGTCAGGGGGAGAGCGAAGCTTAGGCATGCCTATACTTATCCCGTGAGCTATTTCGAGGACCCGGCCGAGTTCGCACTCGCCGACGCACGACACGTGCTCCTCGCCGGTGACGAGTCATCCATCGGCGAGTTGGCCGCGGTGCTCGCCATGCTCCCCATCTGCTCCCGCGGGCAGGTCTTCGTCGAGGTCGAGGACGCTGCAGCCATCACTCCGCTGCAGGCGCCCGGTCGGGTCGTCGTCACCTGGTTGACGCGAGCAGCCCGTTCCGGAGAGCCCGGCACCGGAGCACGCTGCGCTCACGGCCAAGCGGTCTCCCGGGCGACACGGGCCTGGGCGAGCGAGATGCTCGACGTCGAGGGTCACGCCTCGGCCGAGTACCACGTGTGGATCGGTGGCGACACCGACCACCTGACGGGGCTCCGCAACGATCTGCGCATGACGCTCGCGAGCATGAACGCCCGCGCGGCACAGGCCTCCGAGGCACCGGAACGCGCCTCCCGCTGAAGCCGACGGCGACCAGGCGTCAGCGACGCCGAGGCAGGTATCCGCCCGCTTCCAGCCCGGCCTCGATCTCGAAACGGTTCCGCAACGGATCGCGTCCCGCCATCCCGTACATGAGTGGGAAGAGCATGCCGTAGCGCTGCCATTGCCGTTTGTGCACCGCCTCGTGCCCGAGCACCCGGTCCGAGACGTTCTGGTTCGTCAGGTAGACGCCGCCGACGCACGAGCCGCCGCGGCCGAACGTCCACGCCGGCATGCCGCGGAACACGATCATCCCGCCGCGTCGTTCGATCTTCCCGGTGCTCCAGATCGCACCCCAGACGAGGCCGGTGAGCGTCGCGTACCAGTATCCGAGCCTGCTGATCGGGGAGTCGAGGAAGGGACCGCCGCTGCGACGCGGGCGCGCTCCGACGGCAGGTCGAGCCTCGCTCACGCACCGCTCCGGTAGGTCTCGAGCAGGCGCAGCCAGATCTCGCTCATGGTCGGGTAGGACGGCACGGCGTGCCACAGCCGGTCGAGTGGGACCTCGCCGACGACCGCGATCGTCGCGGCGTGCACGAGCTCCGCGACGTCCTGGCCCACGAAGGTCATGCCGATGATCACACCGCGGGTCTCGTCGACGATCATGCGCGCACGACCTGTGTATCCGTCGGCGTGGAGGCTCGCACCCGCAATGCTCCCGAGCTCGTAGTCGACCACGCGGTGGTCGATCCCCGCCTGCTCGGCCTGCGCGGCGGTCAGACCGACGGCGGCCACCTCGGGCTCCGAGAACACGACCTGCGGGACGGCGGCATGGTCGGCTGTGGCGGAGTGGTCGCTCCAGGCCGAGGTGTCGACGTCGTCGCCCGAGGCTCTCGCGGCGATCACGGCACCGGCCGCACGCGCCTGGTACTTGCCCTGATGGGTGAGGAGCGCGCGGTGGTTCACATCGCCGACCGCGTACAACCAACCGCTCCCGGGGACCCGCATCTGGTCGTCGACGTCGATCCAGGCGCCCGGCGTCAGCCCGACGGTCTCGAGACCGAGGTCCTCCGTCCGTGGTGTGCGGCCTGTCGCGACCACGAGTTCCGAGACCGTCACGGGGTCGTGGCCGTCGAGCTCGATCGTGACGGCGCCGTCCTCCGCGCGGGAGACGGCGGTGGGGGAGGCATGGACGATCGTCACGCCGAGTGCGCGGAGCGACTCCTCGACCAGTTCACCTGCGAACGGTTCGTTCGCCCGCAGCAGGCCGCTCCGGGCGATGAGCGTCACTCGGACGCCGAGCCGCTGGTACGCCGTCGCGAGCTCCACCGCGACGACCCCGCCACCGAGGAAGGCCGCCGACTCCGGCAGCTCCTGCACGCTCGTCGCCTCGCGACTCGTCCACGGCTGCGCCTCGGCGAGTCCGGGGATGTCGGGGAGGAGTGCGGCCGAGCCGGTGGAGACCGCGACCGCGTGCGTCGCCACGAGCACCGTCGTCGAACCGTCGGGGGCCGTCACGGTGACCTCGCGCTCGCCGGTCAGCCGCCCATGTCCGCGGACGAGGTCGATCCCGGCCCCCTCGAGCCACGACACCTGGCCGGCGTCCGACCAGTCGCTCGTGAACGAGTCACGTCGAGCGAGGACCTTCACCGGGTCGAGTGCGGTGTCCTCGGGGATGGAACCACCCGTGCGCTTCGCGGCGTCGAGGGCTGCTCCGGAACGGATGAGCGCCTTCGACGGCATGCACGCCCAGTACGAGCACTCGCCGCCGACGAGTTCGCTCTCGACGATGACGACGCTGAGACCGCCCTGGTGGGCGTAGTCCGCGACGTTCTCACCGACGGGTCCTGCGCCGATGACGATGAGGTCGACGGTCCGGGTCATGATGCTGCTCCTGAGTTCGTGGTGGCCGGTCTCGGTTCGCGACTGATCGCGCCGATGATGCGGAGGATCGTGCCGAGGTCGTCGGCTGCTGCGTCCGGCGTCCCGGGGGAGAAGCCGGTGACGCCCGCGCCGGCGAAGCCGAAGCGCGACCGCAGCTCGGTGATGCAGTCGAGGAGTGTGGCGAGCTCCAGACCGAACGGCACGGCTGAGCTGACTCCGGCGATGACAGAGGGGTCGAGCACGTCCACGTCCACGTGGATGTACACGCGCTCGGCGCCGGTGGACTCGACGGCAGCAACCACCTCGGCGGCGCTCGTCATCACCGAGGACACCATCGGGATGCTGCGCTCCTCGACGTGGGCGAGCTCGGCGTCATCGAGGTCGCGGACACCCACCAGCACGAGTCTGGCGGGATCGAGCGGGGCGACCGGGAGGAGCGAAGCCGCGCCCTCGCCGGTCAGTGCCCGCGCGACCATGCCGCTGAAGGAGCCTGACGGGGAGGTGAGCGGGGTGTTGAGGTCGCCGTGCGCGTCGAACCACACGACGGCGATCGCGGGGTCGCGGCGGAGCGCCTCGCCGACGGAGGCGAGCTCCACACCGCAGTCCCCGCCGATCGTGATGACGGGCTCCTCGATCCCGGCGATGGCCTGGCGCTGCAGCTCCGCCGTCGTCACCAGCGAGCTCGCCCGCCGGATGTCGGTGTCCAGGGCTTCGCCCGCCTCGGCCGGCACGTGCACGACGGTGGTCGATCCGGCTGGCAGGTCGCCCCGGATCGCCTCCGCTCCATCGATCAACTGCATTGCCCTGGACGAACCGGAGCCCTGCCACTGGGGGACGACGACGAACTTCGTCATGCTGTACCTTCCTGACGCGAGTGGAACGGATGCTGCGACGGCGAAGGGCCGCATCGGGCGCGAGCACGCCGCGCCGATGGGCCCTTCGCTCAGGTGCTACTGGCCGGAGCCGGGCGTGTACTCGGGGCCGGAGGCCTCGATCGCCGCCGACGGCGCGGTGGAGCCGCCCTTGAGTGCGGCCAGACGGGCCTCGACCTCGGTGAGCTCGCCGAGGTCCTCGAGGTCGTTGAACTGGGCGTCGAGGCTCGATGCCGCGAGCTCCTGCTGGCCGAGGACCTTCGCCTCCTCGCGGCGGATCTTGTCCTCGTAGCGGCTGAGGTCGCTCGTGGGGTCGAGGATGTCGATGCTGCCGACGGCATCGGCGACCTTCTTCTGAGCTTCGGCGGTCTTCGAGCGGGCGACGAGTTCGCTGCGCTTCGTCTTCAGCTGCTCGAGCTTCGCCTTCATGCCGTTCAGGCCGTTCTTCAGCTGGTCGACGACCTTCGTCTGCGAGGCCAGCTGCGGCTCGGCCTGCTTGGCCTCGTTCTCGGAACCGATCTGGCGCTGCAGCGCGATCTTCGCGAGATTGTCGAACTTGTCGGCGTCCGCTGCGTTGCCGGCCTGACGGTATTCGTCGGCCTTGCGGCTCGCCGCGAGGGCCTTGTTGCCCCACTCCGCAGCGGCTTCCACGTCCTCCTTGTGGTCCTGTTCCAGCAGGCGCAGGTTGCCGATCGTCTCAGCGATCGCGCTCTCGGCGTCGGCGATGGAGTTCGTGTAGTCACGGACCATCTGGTCGAGCATCTTCTGCGGGTCCTCGGCGGAATCGAGCAGCGCGTTGATGTTCGCCTTGGTCAGCTGTGCGATTCGTCCGAAGATGGACTGCTTCTCTGCCATGGTGTGGTTCCTCTCTCGTGTCCTGCGTGGTGTTCGTGTCGTCGTGTTGTCGTGTTGAGTCGATGGGTGCGGAGGCGTCGCGGTCAGAACCGCCCGCCGCCGCGTCGTGAGCGCGTGCCGCCTCCACCGAAACTGCCGGGGCTACGGGACGAGCCGCGGGAGCCGCGGGAGCCGCCGGAGGAGCCGCCGCCGAACATCCCTCCACCCGAGCGGGACCCACCGCCTCCTCCGCCGAGGACGGAGTTGATGAGGATGCCGCCGAGCACGGCTCCGAGGACGCCGTTGCCACCGTTGCCGGCCTGGTTCTGGGCGCCGCCGAAGATGCTGTCGAGGCCACCGGCCGACTGCGTCTGGAACTGCCCGAGGTCGGCTTGCGCGAGCTGCACGGCCTGACCGGCGAGGCCGTTCGCACGCTGCGCCAGCGAGAGTGCCTGGGTGGGATCCGAGGCCGCGAGGCCCTGGGCCTGGACGAGGGTGCGGCCGGCCTCGGCGAGGCGGGTGCGTGCCTCCGCGCCGACCGCGCCGCGCCGCGAGACGATGAAGTCCTCGGCCGCGGACACCTGCGCCTGGGCGGTCTGGAGGGTCTGGCCGAGCGCCGCCGCCGCCCGCTGCTGCTGTTCCACGGCGGTGCGGACGCCCTGCATGGCGCTGTCGATCTGCGCGTTCGCGGCATCGAGGCGGGCCAGGAGGGCGATGGGATTGCCTGGCGCCCCGAGCGAGCCGCGCACCTGCGCCACGGCGGCCGAGGTGCTCGCCACGACCGGCGCGAGCGTGCCCGTCGGATCGGGCTGTCCGCTGGCGGCGGCGATGTCCGCGTCGAGCTCGGCGAGGCGTGCTGCGACGTTCTGCTCGGCGCTCTGGAGGTCGGCCTCGAGTCGCTTGACGGCTCCGGTCAGCTGCGTGCTCTGATCCAGCGCCTCCTCGGCAGCACGGATGCCGACGGCGGCCTCACCGGAGTCGCCTGCTGCGAGCTTGGCCGAGGCGTCTGCGACAGCGGTGGCGACGAAGGCGAGTCGCTCCGCCGCCTGATCGGCGTTGTCGGCGACCGTGATCAGGGCGTCAGGAGTGTAACGGGACTGGAGGGCGTGCACCGTGTCTCGGGTCGCTTGGACGGTCGGCTCGGCGGCGGCCGCTCGGGCGCGCAACTCCTCCACCGCGGCCGGGGCGTTCTTCTCCAGCGCTCGGAGTTCGTCGAAGGACGCAGCCTGCTCGTCGAGGACCTGGTTCGCGTGCTCGCAGAGCCGGATGATCCGGATGTTCCAGTCGCGCTGCTCCTGCTCGGTGTCCGGCTCCGCGTCGTCGAGTCGCTGTTTGAGGGCGAAGGCCTGCGAGAGTTCATCCTTCGCACCCGCGAGCGCCGCGGTGAAGGCTGCGGTCGCAGCCTCGCCGTAGGAGGCGGTGGCGAAGCCGAGCTCCTCCTCGCTCGTGCGGATCGCATCGTCGGTCTGCACGAGGGCGCTGCCCGCCTGGCGGACGAGTTCCACGAGGGGGGTGGACGAGAGCGGGTCGGCAGCGACGCCTCCCGGACCGCGGGTGACGGACTGCGTCCCCTTGCGCCGGCGAGCGATGAAGAAGATGACGAGACCGACGACGACGATGCCGATGAGGAGCACCCACAGGAACCCCCAGCCGCCCGACCCGCTCGAGTCGGAACCGGTGGCAGGGATGGAACCACCCCCGACAGCGGTGCCGAGACCCTGGGCGGCGGCGATGCCGGCGCCCGCCCAGTCGTCGTCGCGGAGCTGCGGCAGGATGAGCTGTTGTTCGATCTCGGTGAGCTGGTCTCCCGAGACCGGACCACTGGAGTCGCCGGACAGATAGTACGCGCGGTCCTCGGTCGCGATGGCGAGCAGATACTGGTTCGGCCCGAGGTTGTTGTCCGTGGCCGTCTGGTTCGCCCACGACTCGGCATCGCTCGGGTTCGTGAAGGTGGGGACGTACACGACCCACAGATCGACGTTCTGTTCGGAGGCGAGCGAGTCGATCGCATCGGTGACGCTCGCGACCTCGCTGCTGCTCAGGACACCGGCACTGTCGGAGACCCGGCCCGAGCCGAGTTGCACCGGGCTGTCCGCCCAGGCTGTGGACGCGCCGGCTCCGAGCAGCACGGTCAGGCAGAACGCCCAGATCGTCATCGTCCAGCGAACCCGCATCGGCCACCTCGTCACTCGTTCGGACCATCCGAGCCTCACCCCGTGGCCCGGTTCGAGCCGGACTGCAGCTCGTTCCGAGTCTAGGACGGGCCGTCCGACATCTCTACAGCAGACTCCCAGGAGTCGTCGCCGGCTGTGTTACCCACCGTGACGCCTCGAGTGGCAGCCGCGGCATCTCGCGGGGAGACTGGGGGAAGTCGTCATCCGAGCACCTGGAAGGAGCATCATGCAAGGACACGTCTCACCCATGCTGGCGCTCGTCGAGGTCACCCGGTTCCGCGAGGACGACCAGGCGTACCACGAGTACGTCCAGATCCTGATCGGTCGCGCGATCGCCGCCGCTGAGCGCGCCGGCTGGCGTGTGAGCCGGCTCGCCGCCCAGGACCTCGGCACCGACGCGCTGCTCGCTTCGACCGACGCCGCCTCGGCGGTCGTCATCATGGGCGGTGCCGACATCGACCCGCTCCATTACGGCGGCGAGACCGGCTACCGCGGCGAGGGGCAGCACTTCGCCGAAGCCGATCGGGCGCAGCTCGCCCTCGCCCGTCGCGCCGCTGAGCGAGGGACGCCGCTGCTCGGCATCTGCCGTGGACACCAGATCATCAACGTCGCACTCGGCGGCACGCTCGTCCAGGACCTCGGTTCGCACAGCTCGCACCGCAACGAGGACGTGCCGGTCGATCAGATCATGACGCCGCACGAGGTCGAGCTCGATCCGTCGAGTGCCCTCGCGTTCCGTCTGGGCGGTCGTCGGGTGCAGGTGCAGAGTGCCCATCACCAGTCGGTCGACACGCTCGGCGCCGGGCTCCGTGCTGTCGCGTGGGCGTCCGACGGCACGATCGAGGCGATCGAGCACGAGACGCTCCCCATCACGGGCGTGCAGTGGCACCCCGAGGACCCGGGGATGGTCGACGACCAGCTGGGGCTGCTGCTCGGCGGTCTGGCTCGCGAGGCCGAGCGCGCCGCCGCGTACTCCACTGCCGCCTGAGACCTGCCTGCGCCGCCGTCCCTCGGTCACTGCCCTTTCTCAGGAACTGCCCGGCGTGTCGCGGCGTGTCGGGGTGCCTCCCGAACGCCACGCCGCGACGTTCCTGAGATCGGGAACCTCGTTGGTTAGCGTTGTCTGGTGTTCGAAGACAGGTACGGCCAAGACGTCCTCGCCGGCGACTGGCGCAAGAAGGACCGCGTGGTCGCCCGAGAGGTGGAGGCGGTCACCGACCTCGTGATCGAGGAGCTCGGCGGCTTCTGCGGCGCCATCACGCGCGTCGAGGCGAAGACCGTCGAGCTCGAGGACTACCGCGGCAAGCGTCGGGTGTTCCCCATGGGTGCCGGGTTCCTGCTCGAAGGGGAGCCGGTCGTGCTCGTCGTGCCGAAGCGGGCGCCGGCCGGTCGTGCGCGCACGGCTTCTGGATCGTTCGCGGTGGAGACCACCGCCCGGGTCGCTCGGGCCAGTCGCATCTTCGTCGAGGGGCGGCACGACGCCGAACTCGTCGAGCGGGTGTGGGGAGACGACCTCAGGGTCGAGGGCGTCGTCGTCGAGTACCTCGCCGGCGTCGACCACCTGGACGCGGCGCTCGCCGAGTTCCAACCGGGGCCGGAACGACGCGTCGGGGTGCTCGTCGACCACCTCGTGCGCGGTTCCAAAGAACAGCGGATCGCCGACGCCGTGATGGCCGGTCCGAACGGCAAGCACGTGCTGATCGTCGGGCACCCCTACGTGGACATCTGGCAGGCGGTGAAGCCGGCACGGGTCGGGCTGGCCGAGTGGCCGACGATCCCGCGCTCGATCGAGTGGAAGAAGGGCATCTGCCAGGCGTTCGGATGGCCGCACGACTCGCAGGCCGACATCGCCCGGGCGTGGAAGAAGATCCTCGGTCAGGTGCGCACGTTCAACGACCTCGAGCCGGAACTGCTCGGTCGTGTCGAGCACCTCATCGACTTCGTCACCGTCGACTGACCGCCGGCGCCGGCGTGAGCGGCTAGGAGACGACCTGTGACAGGGCGTCCTCGAGGACGGCGGCCGCGTCGCGCAGGAGCTCGTCGGACATCACGGCGCTCGGCAGCAGACGCAGCACCGAATCCCAGGAACCGGCGTCGAGCACCAGCACACCCTGCGCGATCGCGGCGTCGATGATCGTCTGCAGAGCGGTCGGGTGCGGCTGCTTCGTCCCAGGGACGACGAGCTCGATGCCCGCCATCGCGCCGATGATGCGGACCTCGCCGACGATGTCGAACCGCTCGGCCCAGTCGCCGATGAGCGAGCGAAGTGTGGCCTCCACACGACGGGCCTCACCGAGGATGTCCTCGCGCTCGATGACCTCGAAGGTGGCCAGCGCTGCCGCGGTGGAGACAGGGTTGCCACCGAAGGTGCCGCCGATGCCCCCGGGCTGCACCGCGTCCATGATCTCGGCACGGCCGGTGACGGCCGACAGCGGGAAACCGCCAGCGATGCCCTTCGCACTCGTCACGAGGTCCGGCACGACGCCGTGGTGCTCGATCGAGTACCACGCGCCCGTGCGACCGATACCGGCCTGGATCTCGTCCGCGACGAACACGATGCCGTTCTCCGTGCACCACTCGCTGATCCGCGCGAAGTAACCGGGAGCGGGGATCACGATGCCGCCGTCGCCCAGCACCGGCTCGGCGAAGAACGCCGCGACCTCGCTCGCCCCGATGTGACGCTCGATGTAGTCGATGGTCACCTCGGCGGCTTCCGGGCCGGTCAGTCCGTCGCGGAAGGGGTAGGAGAGCGGCACACTGTAGATCTCGCCGGGGAACGGTCCGAAACCGAGACGTTCCGGCGCGGAACGGTAGGTCATCGCCATCGTGAGGTTGGTGCGACCGTGGAAGGCGTGGTCGAGGGCGACGATCGCCCGACGGCCAGTGAACTTCTTCGCGATCTTCACCGCGTTCTCGACGGCCTCGGCGCCGGAGTTCAGCAGGATCGAGTGCTTCTCGAAATCGCCCGGGGTGATCTCCGCAAGCTTCTCGGCGACCCTGAGGTAGTTCTCGTAGGGGGTCACCGTGAACAGGGTGTGGGTGAGCCTTGTCGCCTGCTCGGCAGCGGCCGCCGCGACGTCGGGGTTCGCGTGGCCGATGGTCGTCACGCCGATGCCGGTACCGAGATCGATGATCTGGTTGCCGTCGACGTCGACGAGGATGCCTCCGGACCCGTGGTCCATCCACACCGGAGCGAGGTTGCCGGCGCCACGCGACACGGCCTTGCGGCGGCGTTCGGTGAGGGCGAGCGATCGGGGGCCGGGGATGGCCGTCGTGAGCTTGCGTTCCTGGGGCACGGTGTATTCGATGGTCACCCGCCCCATGATAAGCGCGCCTCCTCCGAGAGAACCGGGGATGCGCGGTGGGTCGCCGTCGCATCTGCGACACCCGGCGGTTGACTGGTGTTCACCAACCGTCCACATGCGCTCCCTACCGTTGGCGGCGCCACCAGCAGGACGACAGGGGATCGCGCATGGACGCTGCACCGACCAGTGCTCTGCTCGCCGAACGGCAGCCGGGCCTCCTCGGGGGTTCCCGGACGCCGTCTCCACGCACGCTGCTCGACATCGTCCGTGGCGTCGCAGCGGCGCATCCGGAGGCGTCCGCGATCGAGGATGCGGACGGGGCGCTCAGCTACCGAGAGCTGATCGTGCACGCCGAGCGTGTCGCCGCGGGACTGTTCGCCGCCGGTGTCCGCCGTGGTGACCGCGTCGGAATCCGGATCACCTCCGGCAGTCGCGAGCTGTACCTCGGCATCCTCGGCATCCTGTTCGCTGGGGCGGCCTACGTCCCAGTCGACGCCGACGACCCCGAAGAGCGAGCCGACCTCGTGTTCGGGGAGGCCGACGTGGTCGGCGTGCTGACCGATGGCGGCACCTTCGAACGGCGCTCGGCTGACGGAGCCTCGTCGGGGCAGACGGAGCGCCGCGTGCAGCTGGCGACCGCTGCCGCGACGCATGCGAGCACCCGCGCGATCGCGGTCCTCGAGCAGGTGGGGCTCGAGGACGACTCGTGGATCATCTTCACCTCGGGGTCGACGGGCACGCCGAAGGGCGTCGCCGTCTCGCATCGCTCGGCGGCCGCGTTCGTCGACGCCGAAGCGCGTCTGTTCCTGCAGGCCGAACCGCTCGGCACCGGCGATCGCGTGCTCGCAGGACTCTCCGTCGCGTTCGACGCCTCCTGCGAGGAGATGTGGCTCGCCTGGGGGCACGGTGCCTGCCTCGTGCCGGCTCCCCGCTCGCTCGTACGCAGCGGCATGGACCTCGGACCGTGGCTGACTGCGAAGGGCATCACCGTCGTCTCCACCGTGCCGACGCTCGCCGCGATGTGGCCGGCCGAGTCCTTGGAGAACATCCGCATGCTCATCTTCGGTGGCGAAGCCTGCCCGCCGGAGCTCGCAGCCCGCCTCGCCGTCGACGGCCGCGAGGTCTGGAACACCTACGGCCCCACCGAGGCGACCGTGGTCGCCTGCGCCGCACTGCTGACGGGCGAGGACCCGGTCCGGATCGGTCTGCCGCTCGACGGGTGGGACCTCGCCGTCGTCGACGCGGACGGCGTCCCGGTGGAGGAGGGCGGCGTCGGCGAGCTGATCATCGGAGGCGTCGGTCTCGCCCGCTACCTCGATCCGGCGAAGGACGCCGACAAGTACGCTCCCATGCCGAGCATCGGCTGGACGCGCGCCTACCGCAGCGGCGACCTCGTCCGCTACGAGGCCGCAGGTCTCGTCTTCCAGGGTCGGGCGGACGACCAGGTGAAGATCGGCGGACGACGGGTCGAACTCGGCGAGATCGAGGCGGCGCTGCAGGCGCTCGCCGGCGTCTCCGGGGCGGCGGTCGCCGTCCAGCGCACCGCAGCGGGCAACGCCGTGCTCGTCGGGTACCTCGCTGTCACCGAGGGCGCGGAGTTCACGACAGAGGGGGCGCTCGCGACCCTGCGTGAGCAGCTGCCGGCCCCACTCGTGCCATTGCTCGCGGTCGTCCCGGAACTGCCGACTCGGACCTCCGGCAAGGTCGACCGCGCTGCACTCCCGTGGCCGCTCGGCAGCACCGACGGCGAAGACGCCTCGACGCTTGCGGGGACCGCAGCCTGGCTCGCGGAGCAGTGGACCGCTGTCCTCGGGGTCCGCGTCGCCGCGGAGTCCGACAATTTCTTCGACCTCGGCGGCGGCAGCCTCGCCGCCGCGCAGCTCGTCTCCCTCATCCGCACCCGCGACGCCGAGTTCACCGTCGCCGACATCTACAGCCACCCGCGGCTCGGCGCGATGACCGCGGAGCTCGACGGTCGGCGTCCCGACCGACGCTCGCAGGCCGCCGTCGCAGACCCGGTCCTGCCGACTCCGCTCGGCACCCAGTGGGCGCAGACGCTCCTCGGCGTTCCGCTGCTGATCCTCGTCGGACTCCGTTGGCTCGTCTACCTCCTCGCGGGCAGCCGAGTGCTCGGACTCGTCGCCGACGTCCCCTACCTCCCGATGGTGTCGTGGTGGTGGATCGGTGCCGGGTTCCTGGTGTTCATCACTCCGCTCGGGCGCATGGCGATCTCGGTCGTCGCATCGCGGCTCCTCCTCGCCGGAGTCCGGCCGGGCGACTATCCGCGTGGTGGTGGCGTGCACGTGCGCCTCTGGCTCGCCGAGCGCATCGCCGACTCGGTGGGCGCCGTCAGCCTCGCCGGTGCACCCTGGATCTCCAATTACGCCAGAGCCCTCGGGGCGAAGATCGGCCGCGACGTCGACTTGCACAGTGTCCCGCCCGTGACCGGGCTGCTCACCGTCGGCGCCCGGGCGTCGATCGAACCCGAGGTCGACCTCCGCGGCTACTGGGTCGACGGCGACACGCTCCGCCTCGGCCACGTGCACATCGGCGCAGAGAGCACTGTCGGCGCTCGCAGCACCCTGCTGGCGGGCACCCGCATCGGCAAGCGTGCTGAGATCGCTCCGGGCTCCTCGGTGTTCGGGCGCGTGCCGTCCGGTCACCTCTGGTCCGGCTCACCGGCGGTCCGGGTCGGCAAGGCGAAACCGGTCTGGCCCCTCGAGCGCCCGCCGCGTCGTCGCCGCTGGTTGTTCGCCTACGGTGCGGGTTCCGCGGTGCTGTCGGTCCTCCCGTTCCTCGCCTTCGTGCTGGGGGCCGCCGTCGTGGCCGCCGGTGCCGCTGGTGCGTCGACCCTGATCGAGTTCTCCTGGCGGGCGCTCGCCTGGGTCCCGGTCGCGACGATCGTCTGGTTCGTCGTCCTCGCCCTGACGACCATCGGCCTCGTCCGGCTCCTCGGCCTCGGACTCCGCGAGGGGTACTTCCCGGTGCGCAGCCGCGTCGGCTGGCAGGTGTGGGCGACGGAACGCCTCCTCGACTCCGCCAGGACCTTGCTCTTCCCGCTCTACGCGAGCCTCTTCACACCCGTCTGGTTGCGACTCCTCGGCGCGAAGGTCGGACGGAACGTCGAGGCGTCGACGGTGCTGCTGCTCCCGCGGATGACGACGGTGGGCGACGGCGCGTTCCTCGCCGACGACACGATGGTCGCCTCGTACGAACTCGGAGGCGGTTGGATGAGGATCGCGGGTGCCTCCGTCGGCAAACGTGCCTTCCTCGGGAACTCCGGCATGGCAGGGCCGGGCATGCACGTTCCGAAGAACGGCCTCGTCGCGGTGCTCTCGGCGGCGCCGCGCAAAGCGAAGTCCGGCTCCTCCTGGCTCGGCAGCCCGCCGATGCGCCTGCGCCGCCAGGTGTCGGACGCCGACCTCGACCGCACCTACGACCCGCCGCTGTGTCTGCGGATCGCTCGGTCCCTGTGGGAACTCTGCCGCATGGTGCCCGTCATGGTGACGACCGGCATCGCGCTGCTCGTCCTCCTGTCCCTGGCCTGGTTCGCCGACACCTGGGGGCTCGGTGTCGCGATCGCCGTCAGCGGAGCGGTGCTCCTCGCGGCAGGGGCGCTCGCCGCCGGGGTCACGACGGTGGCGAAGTGGGTCATCGTCGGACCGATCCGGGTGGGTGAGCATCCGCTGTGGTCATCGTTCATCTGGCGCAACGAGGTGTCCGACACCTTCGTGGAGATGGTCGCCGCCCCCTGGTTCGCCGCTCCGGCCACGGGGACACCGGCGCTCACCTGGTGGTTGCGTTCACTCGGGGCGCGGATCGGCCGCGGGGTGTGGTGCGAGAGCTACTGGTTGCCCGAGGCGGACCTCGTGGCACTCGGCGACGGCGCGACCGTCAATCGGGGCTGCGTTGTGCAAACCCATCTGTTCCATGATCGAATCATGAGCATGGATCAGGTCGAACTCGCCTCAGGTGCCACGCTCGGGCCGCACAGTGTCATCCTCCCGGGGGCGAGCATCGACGACGACGCGACGGTGGGGCCCGCCTCGCTCGTGATGCGCGGAGAACGTGTCCCGACCGGCAGTCGCTGGAGCGGGAACCCGATCGGTCCGTGGCGCGAGGTGACCACGGCCGAGTACCGCGAGCCCGCGGTCTCGGCATCCTGATGGGAGACACCCTCGCACGCCTGCGCAGCGCAGGCGACCGCTACACCCCCACGAGCGGCAACCGCGGCTACCGAACGGTGCACTACGAGCTCGCCCTCGACTACGACGTCGATCGGAACGGCCTGTCGGGCACCGCCCGCATCACGGCGATTGCGACCGAGCGCCTCACCCGGTTCTCCCTGGACCTCGCCGGACTGCGGGTGGCCAAGGCGCAGGTGGACGGTGTGGAGGCGAAGCGCACCCAGAGTGCGGGCAAACTCACGCTCAGCCCGCGCCGGGCGATCGAGTCCGGTGACGAGTTCTCGGTCGTCGTCCGGTACACCGGCACCCCGAAGCCTCTGCGCAGCCCCTGGGGTGAGATCGGCTGGGAGGAACTCGAGGACGGCGTCATCGTCGCCTCGCAGCCGTGCGGTGCGTCGAGCTGGTACCCGTGCAACGACCATCCCTCCGACAAGGCCACCTACCGGATCAGCCTCACCGCGGCTTCGGGCTACGCCGTCGTGGCGCCGGGGGAACTCGTCTCGCGAACCGCGGGAGCCAGCAGGACCACCTGGGTGTACGAGCAGCGTGAGCCGATGGCGGCGTACCTCGCGACCGTGCAGATCGGGCGCTACCACCGATTGATCGTCCGTGAGCGCGCGCACGCGTCGGTGCCGGTGGTCGCGTACCTGCCGGGTGACCTCGTCGCGGACTTCCGACGCGACTTCGCCGGTCAGGTGGACATGATCAGCTGTTTCGAGCGCGCATTCGGACCGTATCCGTTCTCGAGCTACGGCATCGTCGTGACCGATGACGAGCTGGAGATCCCGCTCGAGGCCCAGGGTCTGTCGATCTTCGGCCGCAACCATGTCGACGGCGTCGGCGGCTCGGAGCGGCTCATCGCGCACGAGCTGGCGCACCAGTGGTTCGGGAACAGCCTGACGATCTCGGGATGGCACGACATCTGGCTGCATGAGGGCTTCGCCTGCTACGCCGAGTGGTTGTGGTCTGAGGAGTCGGGCTCGGCGACCGCGGAGGCGTGCGCCCGCGCGCACTACGAGGTGTTGCTGTCGTCGCCCCAGGACATCGTCGTCGGCGACCCCGGGCCGGAGCTCATGTTCGACGACCGGGTGTACAAGCGCGGAGCGATCGCCCTGCACGCCGTGCGCGTCCTCCTCGGAGATGCGGCGTTCTTCGACCTGCTCCGCGACTGGGTCGCGGCGTTCCGTCACGCGAGTGTGTCGACGGAGGACTTCATCCGCACCGCAGACCGTCACGCGCCGGAGCCGGTCGAGGCCGTGCTCGACGCGTGGCTGTTCCAGGAGGCCTTGCCGGCGTTCCCCACTCGCTGAGCGGTGTCTCCTGTCAGTCGACGAGGTGCGCGACGGCGACGACGAGGTCGCCCTCCGACGCCGCATCACTGACGAGGACGCCGTGCCCGAGGAGCCGGACCGGATACTCCGTGTCGTGTTGCTCGGGCAGGTCGATCGTGCTGGGGTCGATGGTGAGCCCGGTGCCGACGGCTTTCAGCACCGCTTCCTTCGCGGTCCAGGTGGCGGCGACGGACCGCAGTCGTGCCGGTCGCGGAAGGCTGGACCAGCGCTGGAACTCGGCAGGGGAGAGGGCTACGCCTTCGACGCCGGTGAACCGCGCGGGGTCGAGTCGTTCGAGGTCGATGCCGACGGGCATGGTGGTCGAGACGGCCACCGCGGTCGCGTCGGTCGTGTGCGAGATGCTGGTGTGGATCCTGCGGTCGCCGACGACGGCTGAGGGGCGGCCGTGTTCCAGGCCGCACTGAGGGCAGCGCGCCGAGATCCGGACGGAGGTGGCGTCGACGTCGAAGGCGTCGACGAGCGTCCGGGTGAGCAGTGCGCGGCCGATGAGGAACCGGCGTGCATCTCCGGGCGAGGCTGTCTCGAGGCGGGCCCTGCCTCCGGTGCCGAGGTGCGCGGCGGTGGCTTCGAGGTCGAGGCTGTCTGCCGTCGACCAGTCGAGGACGCGAACCGTCGGTTCTGGGAGACGACGGCCGCGGGGCATGGCCCCAGTATCGCCGATGCCGCGGTGGATGGTCACCTCGACTGGATTCGAACCAGCGACTTCTTCCTCGCGAGTTGGGGGAGTGCGCTCGTCTGGTCGGCGTGGGTTGGCGGTCGTGCTGTGGTGCCCTCGACTGGATTCGAACCAGCGACTTCTTCCTCCGGAGGGAAGCGCTCTTCCGCTGAGCTACGAAGGCGGAACGAGACCAAACTACCAGAGTCGGGGCTGTCGTCGGTACCGAGCGGCGTCGGGTCTCTCCGTCGGATGTCGCGTGTGAGAATGAGGGCATGCAGCGCACCCTCACCGCCTCACTCGACCTGCGGGTGCACGACCGGGCCGACCTCATCTTCTCGATCGCTGCGGCGGGCGGTACGCCGCTCGCGAGTGAGCGTCTCCAGGTGCATTCCTCGGAGGGCCCGTGCGCCGTCACGGAACTCGTCGGACCCGATGAGACGAGGTTGCACCGGGTCATCGCCACCCCGGGGCTCCTGCGGGTCGAGTACGAGGCGGTCGTGGTCGGCCATGCCGTGCCGCGGGCGGTGGACGTCCTCGAGACGATGACCTACCTCCGGCCCAGCCGGTATTGCGAGTCGGACGTGCTCTTCTCCCTGGCGCGGGCGGAGCTCGGCTACCTGCTCGAGGGACGTCGTCTGCAGGCCGACGGCTCGGTTTCCGGCGGCACCGAGGCTCTCGCCTGGGTGGCGGCCTGGGTCGGGCGCCACCTCTCGTACGTGTCGGGTTCGACGACGGTCTCGGACAGCGCCGTGTCGACACTCGCCTCCGGGCAGGGCGTGTGCCGCGACTTCGCGCACCTGACGATCGCGATGCTCCGTGCGCTCGACATCCCGGCCAGGTACGCCTCGGTGTACGCCCCCGGCCTCGTGCCGATGGACTTCCACGCGGTGGCTGAGGGCTTCGTCGACGGCGCCTGGCATGTGGTCGACGCGACGGGGCTCGCGCCGCGTCAGTCCTTGGTCCGTATCGCCACGGGACGTGATGCCGCTGACGTCGCCTGGTTGAGCAACCACCACGGCAACGTGTCGGTCGACGACATGCGGATCGACGCCGTGATCGACGTCCTCCCGGTCGACGATCCGGCGCAGCCGGTGCTGCTCGCCTGAACCGGGCCGCGGGCGTGCCCGGTGGCGTCCGGCCCGGGTAGAATCGCTCCTCGTGACTCCTGAAGACCTCGCCTCCGCCCTGCACGCCATCGTCGTTCCCATCGTCGAACGACGACGCGAGGCTTCCGGGGTCGAGGGCTCCGTGGTCGTGTCGCCCGACGACGTCGTGCTCGAGCGGCCCAAGAACCGCGATCACGGTGACTGGGCGTGCAACATCGCGATGAAGCTCGCGAAGCGCATCGGTGCCAACCCGCGCGAGCTCGCGCAGGAGTTCGCCGACGCCCTCGTCCAGGTCGACGGTGTCGCCTCGGTCGAGGTCGCCGGTCCCGGCTTCATCAACGTGCGTCTCGACGCGGCGGCTGCGGGTGCGCTCGCGAAGGTCATCGTCGACGCGGGGGACGCGTTCGGTCGCAACGACTCGCTCGCCGGCCAGACGATCAACCTCGAGTTCGTCTCGGCGAACCCGACCGGACCACTGCACATCGGCCACACTCGGTGGGCTGCGCTCGGCGACTCGCTCGCGCGGGTGCTCACGGCGTCGGGAGCGACGCTCGTCAGCGAGTACTACATCAACGACGCGGGCAACCAGATGGACACGTTCGCCGACTCGGTGATCGCCGCGGCCAAGGGGGAGCCGACGCCTGAGGGCGGGTACCCCGGTGCCTACATCGGCGACCTCGCGAAGGCCGTCCTCGCCGAGATCCCCGACCTGCTCGAGCGTCCCGACGCCCGGGAGATCGCCCGTGAGCGCGCCTACGCGCTGCAGCTCGGCGAGATCCGCGCGTCGCTCGAGCGCTTCAACGTCCACTTCGACGTGTGGTTCAGCGAGCGCACCCTCCATGCTGTGGGTGAGGACGGCACGAGCCTCATCGACCAGGCCGTCGACCGGCTGCGCGAGCAGGGACACGTGTTCGACGAGGAGGGTGCCGTCTGGGTGCGCACCACCGACTTCGGCGACGACAAGAACCGCGTCATCCGCCGCTCCAACGGCGTCTACACCTACTTCGCCGCTGACGCCGCGTACTACCTCAACAAGGGCGACCGCGGCTTCCAGCACAAGATCTACCTGTTGGGGGCCGACCACCACGGCTACGTGCACCGTCTCAAGGCGCTCGCCGGTGCGGCCGGCGACGACCCGGACCGCGACATCGAGGTGCTCATCGGGCAGCTCGTGAGCGTCAACGGCGCGCGTTTGTCGAAGCGTGCCGGAAACATCATCGAGCTCGACGACCTGCAGGCCTGGATCGGCACGGACGCGTTGCGGTACTCGCTGGGACGCTACCCTGCGGACTCGCCGCTCGCGCTCGACCCCGAGCAGCTGCGCAGCCGGACGAACGACAACCCCGTCTTCTACGTGCAGTACGCCCACGCCCGCACCAACTCGGTCGCGCGGAACGCAGCATCGGCCGGTGTCGACCGCAGTTCCTTCGCGCCGGAGCTGCTCGTCCACGAGACCGAGTCTGCGCTCCTCGGTGTGCTGCAGGAGTTCCCGCGGATCGTCGCGCAGGCGGCCACGCTGCGGGAGCCGCACCGCGTCGCGCGTCACCTCGAGGAGACGGCAAGCCTGTACCACAAGTGGTACGACAACTGCCGCGTCGTCCCGATGGGTGAGGAGCCCGTCACCGAGCTGCACCGCACCCGGCTGTGGCTGAACGACGCCACCGGCACCGTCATCCGGAACGGGCTCGCCCTGCTCGGCGTCTCCGCTCCGGAGCGCATGTAGTCCACCACAGCACCGCAGCAGGACGACCGCGCCGCAGCAGGAACCCAGGCCGAGATGCATCCTGCTGCGGCGCGGTCGTCTGTCCCGACGTCGTCCACAGGGCGGATGTCGGAGGCCCACGGACGGGCGACGTTCGGTACCTTCGAAGCATGAGATCAGCGCAGCGACGTCCCCTGCTCATCGGTATCGCATTGGCATGCCTGTTCGCGGTATCGGGTTGCGTGGGCGCGTCGCCGTCCACTGATGCCCCGACGGCGTCCACGACTCCGGTCGATGGCAGCGTGGACCTCCGTGCGTTCGTGCCACGCGGCACGGAGGGTTCCGGCGCGTCCATCCGGTTGACGTTCGAGGACGGACTCGTCCCCGGCAGCGTCGGCACGATGCAGTACCTCCAGAACTTCACCGCTCCGGGCGTCGGCTGCGCCGCCTTCCCGGTCACGCTGGAGGAGGTCGGCGCGAGCACCGTGCAGATCTCGGGTGCGCTCGCCGTCGTTCCGCAGGGAGACGGCGGCCGGACGGTCGCTCCCGCCTTCATCATCCCCGGAGACCCGGTGCGCGCCGCGTTCACCTCTCGCGAGGTGCTCGTCGCGCCCGACACGACGCCCGAGCAGTTCGCCGACTCCGGGCTCACTGAGCTCGAGGGCCTCACCCTCCTGCCGCTGTACCCCACGACGGACGATGAATGGGAGCGGTTCGCCGGCCGCGTCCTCGACGACCAGTCGGCGCTCAACGACCAGGTGTGCTGATCGTCCGACGCACGCTTCAGCGCCTCGCTCCGGCTACCCTCGGGGGATGACCACTGCGACCGAGACCCCACGCCCCGCGAAGCGCCGTCGGCCCTGGCTCCCCGTCGCGATCGTCGTGGGTGTGCTCGTGGTCCTCGTCGGCCTGTTCTTCCTCGCCGACACGATCGTGCGGGGGATCGCCGAGCAGCGGGTGGCGAGCGAGATCGAACAGAGCCTGCCAGAGAACGTCGACGCCGATGTCGCGGTGTCGATCGGTGGTGCCTCCGTCATCGCGCAGTACCTCTCGGGCACCTTCGACCGGGTCGAACTGAGCGCACCGGACGCGAGCGTCGACGGTGTCCCGCTCGACATCGACATCACGGCCGACGCCGTCCCGGTCGACACGAGCAAGACCGTCGGGAACGTCGTCGCGACCATCACGATCGACCAGGCCGGCGCGCAGTCCCTGGCGACCTCAGCCGGGCTGACGGGCACGCTGACGCTCGGCGAGGACGAGATCGAGTACGCCTCGGAGGTCAGTGCCCTCGGCATCACCGTGCCGTACGACTTCGCCGTCGCCCCCAGCACGACACCGGACTCGGTCGTCCTCACACCGACCGCGGTGAACGTCGACGGCGGGTTCCTCGGGGTCATCGACCTGAAGGCGTTCGTGACCGGAATCCTGCAGGGAGACCCACCGAGCATCTGCATCGCGCAGTATCTCCCGGAGGGGACGCGCTTGGACGGTGTCACCGTGACGAGCACGGGTGCGACGGCCGAGCTCTCCTCGACGAGCCTCCGGCTCTCGGCCGACTCGCTGCAGACGCTCGGCAGCTGCGGCTGAGACCGGCCGGCTCCATCGCCGTCGTGCGTCGGGCGGGTCGGCGTCATGATTCTGCACGAGTGCTCCCGGCTCGCTAGACTTTCTGCACACCCACTGCTCCGACCGAGTGGTGTGGTGTGTCATCGGGCCGACAGGCCCGAGCTACACCTCAGCCGTTCCAACCGAGCGGCGATGGGTGCGAACGGCCCGGAACACATCCCCGGAACGCGCGCACCCTCCTTCATCGGTACTCTCCAAATCGGTGCTTCAGGGGCCAAACCGGGTCCGCTCGCCCAACGAGAACCTCCTCTTCCGCTTTCCAGGACTCAGGACAACCCCGTGGCCAGAAATCCCCTCGCCCCCGACTGGCTCGCTGAGCCGGTCGATCCGAACGCCATCGATCCGGCCGTCTGGCCGGCCTCTGCGACGCGCGACACCGACGGTGTGCTGCACGTCGGTGGTGTCGACGCCCGCTCGCTGCAGGCTCGCTTCGGCACGCCGCTCTACGTCGTCGACGAAGACGACGCACGCTCCAGGGCGCGCACCCTCCGCGAGGCGTTCGAACGTGAGGCCGCCGCTCGAGGCACTTCCGTCGCCGTGTACTACGCGGGGAAGGCGTTCCTCTCGGCCGAGGTCGCCCGCTGGATGACGGCCGAGGGCCTGCGCATCGACATCTGCAGCGGGGGAGAGCTCGCCGTGGCGCTCGCGGCCGGGACCGACCCGTCCCAGCTGGGCTTCCACGGCAACAACAAGTCGCTCGCGGAGATCGCGCGCGCCGTCGACGTCGGCATCGGTGCCATCGTCCTCGACAGCCTCGTCGAGATCGAGCGCGTGGCAGCCGCCGCTGAGCGGGCAGGACGCGTCCAGGCGGTCCGACTCCGAGTGAACAGCGGGGTGCACGCGCACACCCACGAGTACCTGGCGACCGCCCACGAGGACCAGAAGTTCGGTCTGCCGCTCGACGGCGCATCCGCCGCGGTCGAGCGGATCCGTGAGCACGCCTCGCTGGAGTTCCTCGGCCTCCACTGCCACATCGGTTCGCAGATCTTCGGCTCCGAGGGCTTCGCGGAGTCCGCCCAGCGGTTGCTCGCGGTGCACGCCCAACTCCTCGAGGGCGGCCCCGTCCCGGAGCTGAACCTCGGTGGCGGTTTCGGCATCGCGTACACGAGCGCCGACGACCCGACGCCCATCGATCAGCTCGCAGCCGACATCCTCGCGGGTGTCCAGTCGGCGGCCGAGCACCACGGCGTCGCGATCCCGAAGCTCGCGTTCGAACCGGGCCGGGCGATCATCGGCGGCGCCGGGATCACCCTGTACGAGGTGGGCACGATCAAGGACGTCGACGTCGCCTGGAACGATGAGGGCGAGACTGCCGTCCGACGCTACGTCAGTGTCGACGGCGGGATGAGCGACAACGCCCGGCCCTCGCTGTACGGCGCTGACTACGCGGTGCGCATCGCCGACCGCGTGAGCGACGCCGAGCCGGCGCTCGTCCGCATCGCCGGCAAGCACTGCGAGTCCGGCGACATCGTCGTGAACGCCGACTACCTCCCGGCCGACGTCCGCGACGGCGACCTCCTCGCGGTTCCCGCGACCGGCGCATACTGCTGGTCCCTGGCGAGCAACTACAACTACCTCGGCCGCCCGGCCGTCGTCGCCGTCACCGGTGGCGAGGCCCGCATCATCGTGCGGGGCGAAACCGAGCACGACCTCCTCAGCCGCGATGCGGGATTGGACACGGAATGATCGAATACCGCGGACTGAAAGTCGCCCTCCTCGGCGCCGGCTCGGTGGGCTCGCAGGTGGCCAGGCTGCTGCTGGAGCACGCAGACGAACTCGCGGCACGTGCCGGCGCGAGCCTCGAACTCATCGGCATCGCCGTGCGCGACGTCGACGCACCGCGCGACGTCGCGCTCCCGAAGGCGCTTTACACGACCGACGCCGAGCAGCTCATCCTGAGCGCGGACATCGTCATCGAGCTCATGGGCGGCATCGAGCCGGCCCGCAGCTACATCCTCCAGGCGATCAACGCCGGGGCGGACGTCGTCACGGCCAACAAGGCGCTCCTGGCCACGCACGGCCCAGAACTCTTCGACGCCGCCGAACAGGTGGGCGCACAGCTCTACTACGAGGCGGCCGTGGCAGCCGCGATCCCGATCATCCGCCCGCTCCGCGAGAGCCTCGCCGGCGACCGGATCAACCGGGTGCTCGGCATCGTCAACGGCAGCACGAACTACATGCTCGACCGCATGGACCGCTTCGGCGACACGATGGAGGACGCCGCCGCGGTGGCGAGCGAACTCGGCTACCTGGAGGCGGACCCGACCCTCGACGTCGAAGGCTTCGACGCCGCGCAGAAGGCGACGATCCTCGCGAGCCTCGCCTTCCACACCACGGTGCCGGTCGAGGCCGTGCACCGCGAGGGCATCACCGGCATCACGAAGGCCCAGGTCGACCTCGCGCGCAGCGAGGGCTACGTCATCAAGCTCCTCGCGATCGCCGAACGCATCGTCGACGAGTCGACGGGCGCAGAGGGCCTGTCGGCGCGCGTGTACCCGGCGCTCATCCACCGTGAGCACCCACTCGCCGCGGTGCACGGCGGCAACAACGCGGTGTTCGTCGAGGCCGAGAACGCCGGCAGCCTCATGTTCTACGGCGCTGGTGCCGGGGGCAAGGAGACGGCGTCGGCCGTCCTCGGCGACCTCGTCTCGGCCGCTCGTCGCCACGTCGCCGGCGGCCCCGGCGTCGGCGAGTCCACGCACGCCGACCTGCCGGTGCTCGACATCGGCCGGGTCACGACGCGCTACCAGGTGACCCTCGAGGTCGCCGACGAGCCCGGTGTCCTCGCCGCGGTCGCGGGCCTCCTGAGCGACGGTGGGGTCTCGGTCGAGACCTTCCAGCAGTCCGTGGCCTCCTCGGACGGCACCCGATCGACCGCTACCCTGGTGATCGGCACGCACCGTGCGCTCGAATCGGCCCTCGCGGCCACCGTCGAGCAGCTCGCATCGAACGCCCACGTCGAGCGGGTCGTCTCGGTGCTCCGCGTCGAGGGTGCCGAGTAGCACTCGTTCCCGCTCGCACCAGCTGTATCCGCGGCCCCGTCCGCGAACCGAACACGTCATCGACCACTACACCTCAGATTGCAGGCCACCGAATCATGCAGATCGGACACAGCGTCACCGTCAAGGTGCCGGCGACCACCGCCAACCTCGGCCCCGGCTTCGACACCCTCGGTCTCGCGCTGGCCCTGTACGACGAGTTGACCGTGACGGTTCGCGAAGAGCCCGGTGTGTTCGTCGAGGTGATCGGTGTCGGTGCCGGTGAGGTGCCGACCGACGAGTCGAACCTCGTCATCACGGCGATCGCCCACGCCTTGCGTGCCTTCGGCTTTGAGCTGCCCGGTCTCGACGTGGTCGCGCGGAACGCGATCCCGCACGGCCGTGGTCTCGGATCCTCCGGTGCAGCCATCGTCTCGGGCATCATGGCGGCGAAGGGCTTGCTGGAGGGCGAGGTCGAACTCGGTCCCGACGACCTCCTGCGTCTCGCGACGGAGATGGAGGGTCACCCCGACAACGTCGCGCCGGCGCTCTTCGGCGGACTCACCATCGCGTGGACGACCGACGCCGGTCCGCAACACAAGAAGCTCATGGTGCACCGCGGCGTGTCGCCGCTCGTCCTCGTGCCGGAGCACACCATGTCGACGGAGCTCGCGCGCAGCCTGCAACCGGCCAACGTGCCACACGCCGACGCCGCGTTCAACGTGTCGCGGTCCGCACTGCTCGTCGCCGCCCTCACTCAGAGCCCCGAGCTCCTGCTCGCCGCCACCGAGGACCGCCTGCACCAGAGCTACCGTGCTGCGGCGATGCCGGAGACGAACACGCTCATCACGCTGCTCCGCGAGCACGGCTTCGCCGCCGTCGTGTCGGGAGCTGGCCCCTCCATCCTCGTCCTCGCCGACGATCCCGGACGCCGTCTCGAGGCCTCCGCGCTGGTTGCGGAACACGCCGCGACACCGTGGCAGGCGCTCATGCTCGCGGTCGACTTCAAGGGTGCTACAGTGGGAGCGCACCCGGCCCACCCCGCCACTTCGGCGTAACCGGCTTCCGGGGCAATTCCGCACAATCATCGCTTTCGCACCATTTGATCGCGTCTGTTCGGGTCCCATCGTGTTTCCGCTCGGCTGAGTTCACTCGTCGCCGGGTCGTCGCATCGGGCTATCCGCACAGGCTCTGCGTCGTGTGAACATCACCCACCCGCCGCACAGGATTCCGGTGCGATCGCCGCCTGCGCGAGACAGCTCTGTCTCGACGCAAGGGAAGGAAAAAACACGTGACTGACGTCAACGAAGGCGCCTCGGGCGTCTCGCTGGATGCCGACCCGAAGACGCTGAAGGTCGCTGACCTGCAGCGTCTCGCTGCCGCCCTCGGGGTGGCCGGCGCTTCGAAGCTTCGCAAGGGCGAGCTGGTCGAGGCCATCCAGAACATCCAGAACAGCACCTCGGCCGACGCCGCGGGCACCGAGACCGCTGAGGTCATCGAGGCCGTCGCCGCCGCCGAGGTCGCCCCGCAGGCCCCGGTGCAGTCGAAGCTCCCCGAGCTCGACCTCGCCCTCGACCAGGCCTTCGGTGCCGAGAAGGCCGCTCCGACGGTGCGCAAGCGCGCATCGCGCCGTGCGACCTCGGCCACCGTGGTCGACCAGGCGGCCCCGATCATCGGCGCGCCGGTGGTCGAAGCTCCCGCAACGGTCTCCGAGCCGGTCGCCGCACCTCCCGTCGAATCGGCTCCCGTCGAGTCCGCTTCCGCAGAGCAGGGCGAGCCGGCGTCGACCGACGCCCCTGCCGAGACCCCCACCGAGGAGTCGGCTGCTCCCGAACAGGGCCAGAAGCGCTCGCGCGGCAACCGCCGTGGCCGTGGTCGCGACCGCGACCGTTCGTCCGACGACGCTGAGCAGAATGGCTCCGAGCAGTCGGCCGCCGCCGAGGCGCCCGTTGCAGAGACGTCCGGCACCGAGGTCGACGATGCGTCCGGACAGGACTCCTCCGAGCAGCAGGACGCGCAGCAGCAGGGTGGCCGTCGTGGCCGTGGCCGTGGCCGTGGTCAGAACAACCAGGGCAACCAGAACAACGGTCAGGCCGGCCAGAACGCCGACGCCGGTCAGCAGAAGGCCGCGCCGGCGCAGGAGCAGGGCGGCCAGCAGCAGAACCGTGGCAACCAGGGCGGCCAGCAGAACCAGGGCGACGACGCCGAAGGCCGTGGCGGCCGGAGCCGGTACCGCGACCGCAAGCGTCGTGGATCGGTCCAGAACGACGAGGTCGAGCCGGAGATCGCCGAGGACGACGTCCTCATCCCGGTCGCCGGAATCCTCGACGTGCTCGACAACTACGCGTTCGTCCGCACCTCGGGCTACCTGCCCGGCACGAACGACGTCTACGTCTCCCTCGGCCAGGTCAAGAAGTACCACCTGCGCAAGGGTGACGCCGTCGTCGGTGCCATCCGCCAGCCGCGCGAGAACGACAGCAGCAGCCGTCAGAAGTACAACGCGATCGTCAAGGTCGACTCCATCAACGGCCTGTCGGTCGAGGAGGCGGCGGCCCGTGTCGAGTTCGGCAAGCTGACCCCGCTGTACCCGCAGGAGCGTCTGCGCCTCGAGACGGAGCAGACGAAGCTCACGCAGCGCATCATCGACCTGATCGCTCCGATCGGCAAGGGCCAGCGCGGCCTCATCGTCGCGCCGCCGAAGGCCGGCAAGACGATCGTCCTGCAGCAGATCGCGAACGCCATCTCGATCAACAACCCTGAGGTCCACCTCATGGTCGTGCTCGTGGACGAGCGTCCCGAAGAGGTCACGGACATGCAGCGCACGGTGAAGGGCGAGGTCATCGCCTCCACCTTTGACCGCCCCGCCGAAGACCACACGACGGTCGCCGAGCTCGCCATCGAGCGCGCGAAGCGCCTCGTCGAGCTGGGTCACGACGTCGTCGTGCTCCTCGACTCGATCACCCGCCTCGGCCGGGCCTACAACCTGGCGGCTCCGGCCTCCGGTCGTATCCTCTCCGGTGGCGTCGACGCCGCGGCCCTCTACCCGCCGAAGCGCTTCTTCGGTGCGGCTCGCAACATCGAGAACGGTGGATCGCTCACCATCCTCGCGACCGCACTCGTCGAGACCGGTTCCAAGATGGACGAGGTCATCTTCGAGGAGTTCAAGGGCACCGGCAACTCGGAGCTGCGCCTCTCGCGTCAGCTCGCCGACAAGCGCATCTTCCCGGCCGTCGACGTCAACGCGTCGTCCACCCGCCGTGAAGAGATGCTGCTCGGCCCCGACGAGGTCAAGGTCACCTGGAAGCTGCGTCGTGCCCTCGCCGGTCTCGACCAGCAGCAGGCGCTCGAGGTCGTCCTCGGCAAGCTCAAGGAGACCACGTCCAACGTGGAGTTCCTCGTGCAGATGCAGAAGTCGATGCCCGCACCGACCTCGCACAGCCACGGACACGAGAACAACCACCGCTAGCGGTCCCGACCGGCCCCACCAACTCCGAGCCCCAGTGGCAGCGGAGCGGGTGGGGTCGGTTCCGTTTTCCCCCGGCGTCCTCGCGCGCGGGTGCAGCATGATGGTCATGAAGGAAGTGAACGATGTTCGAATCAGTTGAGACGCTCGTCGCCGAGCACAAGGATCTCCAGGATCAGCTCGCCGACCCGGCGGTGCACGCCGACCCTGCTCGGTCGAAGAAGATCAACCGCCGCTACGCCGAGCTGTCGAAGATCATCGCGGCCTACCACACGTGGCAGTCGACGCAGGAGGACCTCGACGCGGCCCGCGAGCTCGCCAAGGAGGACGACGCGTTCGCCGAGGAGGTGCCGGTGCTCGAGGAGCTCCTCGTCACCAATCAGGAGAAGCTGCGCCGCCTCCTCATCCCGCGCGATCCCGACGACGGCCGCGACGTCATCATGGAGATCAAGGGTGGCGAGGGCGGCGCGGAGAGCGCGCTGTTCGCCGCCGACCTCCTCCGGATGTACCTTCACTACGCGGAGTCGAAGGGCTGGAAGACGGAGCTCCTCGAACGCACCGAGAGCGACCTCGGCGGATACAAGGACGTCCAGGTCGCCATCAAGTCGAACGCCTCGGACCCCTCGCAGGGTGTCTGGGCCCACCTCAAGTACGAGGGTGGCGTGCACCGCGTCCAGCGGGTGCCCGCGACCGAGTCGCAGGGCCGCATCCACACCTCGACGACGGGCGTGCTCGTCTTCCCCGAGGTCGACGAGCCCGAGGAGGTCGAGATCAGCCAGAACGACCTGAAGATCGACGTCTACCGTTCGAGCGGCCCCGGCGGGCAGTCGGTGAACACGACCGACTCGGCGGTGCGCATCACCCACCTGCCGACCGGCATCGTCGTGTCGATGCAGAACGAGAAGAGCCAGCTGCAGAACCGCGAGGCAGGCATGCGCGTCCTGCGCGCCCGCATCCTCGCACGCCAGCAGGAGGAGCAGGCGGCCCTCGACAGCGCAGCCCGAAAGACGCAGATCCGCACGATGGACCGGTCCGAGCGCATCCGCACGTACAACTTCCCGGAGAACCGCATCGCGGACCACCGCACGGGGTACAAGGCGTACAACCTCGACGCGGTCATGAATGGCGCGCTGGGCCCGATCATCGACTCGGCCATCGCAGCCGACGAGGAGGCACGTCTGGCCGACATCGGCGACCAGAACTAGCGACCTCCGCGCCCTTCGACAAGCTCAGGGACCCGGTCCGATCTCAGGGACCCGGTCCGATCCGGTCCCTGAGCCTGTCGACGGGGGGCAACCGTCCGCTCAGCCGATGCGGAGCCGCTTCGTCGCGACCTTGTCGGCGAAGAAGCGGTCGTGGCTCACGACGACGATCGCGCCGGGGAAGTGCACGAGCGCCCGCTCCATCACCTGCGTGCTCGCAAGGTCGAGGTGGTTCGTCGGTTCGTCGAGCAGCAGCACCGAGGCCCCCGACAGCAGGCACTGGGCCATCGCGACGCGAGCCTGCTGACCGCCCGAGAGCATGCCGATCTTCTGCTTGAGGTCGGCTTCCGAGAACTGGAACATCCCGAGGAAGCGGTTCACCGACTTCTTCGTCGCCGCGAACGCGAGACTGTCGGGCATGGCACCGACGGCGTGGGCGACGGTGTCGGTGAGGTCGAGCTCCTCCACCATCTGGTTGTACGAGGCGTAGCGGACCCCGCCGGTCCACGTCACGCTGCCGGCGTCCGGCCGCTCGTCGCCCTCGAGGATACGGAGGAAGGTCGACTTGCCCGCGCCGTTCGGACCGTGCACGATGATGCGCTCGCGACGACCGATCTCCAGGTCGAGCCCGTCGAACAGGACGTGCTCACCGTAGGCCTTCGTGAGCCCCTGGATCCGGCAGAGCGTGTCCTTGATGTGCAGGCCACCGTAGATGTCGGTGATGATGTCGTCGACGGGGCGCGGGGGACGGGCCTTCTTGATCTTCGCGAGCTGCGAGGACAGGTCCTTCTTCCCCGCCGCCTTGGCGGCCTCGCGTCGGTCGGAGATGCCTTCGGCCTCGAAGGCGAGCAGCTCGGACTCGTGGACGAACTGCGCCTCGAGGCTCTTCAGCCGGAACTGCTTCTGCACGACGTACTCGTCGAAGCTCCCCGGGTACTCGTGGAGGTGGAAGTTCTCGACCTCCACGATGCGTGTGACGACCGCGTCGAGGAAGGTGCGGTCGTGGGAGACGATGATCGCAGCGCCGCGGAACGAGCCGAACCACGATTCCAACCATTCGACGCCGGCGACGTCGAGGAAGTTCGTGGGCTCGTCGAGCAGGAGCACGTCGGGGCGCTCGAGCAGGATCTTCGCGAGCGCGGCACGGTTCCTCCAGCCGCCGGACAGCGAGTCGATCGGCAGCACCCGACGCGCGGTGTCGAAGCCGAGCGTCGTGAGCGCGGTGTCGATGTGACGCTGGTAGTCCCAGCCGTCCTGACGCTCCATCTCCTCGAAGAGTTCCGCCTGGCGCTCGATGAGCTTCGTCATGCCGTCGAGGTCGTTCGGGTCGGCGGCGATCGCCGCGTCGATCGAGGCGAGCTCGGCTTCGATCTCGTGGATGTGCGAGAACAGTCCTTCGAGGACCTCCGTGATGGTGGCAGTCCCGTCGAGCTCCGAGAACTGCGAGAAGTAGCCGATCCGGGTGCCGTCTTCGACGGTGACCGTCCCTGCGTCCGGCTGCAGCCTGTCGAGGGCGAGCTTCAGGAGCGTCGACTTGCCGGAGCCGTTGCGTCCGATGAGTCCGACGCGGTCGCCGGGCTCGAGGCGGAAGAACACGTCGCGGAGCACGGGGCGGTCTTCGAAGCGGACGGTGACGTCGTGCAGGCGGATGAGACTCATGGGGACCTCTCGAGGCTGGGGTGAGGGGAGGCGACTGCTCGCCCGGATGGTCGGCGGGCGACGATCGGTCGCCTCTCGCCGGGAAGGTCAGATGTGGTACTCAGGGTCGAGCAGCGCGAGACCGTGCGAGCCGGTGCCACGGGGACGTTCGACGGCGGGCACACCGAGCAGGAGGCTGCGCGGGGCGCAGTCCTTCGTGACGACGGCGTTCGCGCCGACGATGCTGCCGGCACCGACGGTGATCGGACCGAGGATCTTCGCGCCAGCGCCGACGGCGACACCGTCGCCGATGGTCGGGTGTCGTTTGCCGGCACCGAGGCTCTTTCCGCCGAGCGTGACGCCATGGTAGATCATGATGTCGTCGCCGAGTTCAGCCGTTTCGCCGATCACGACCCCCATGCCGTGGTCGATGAAGAACCGGCGCCCGATGGTCGCGCCGGGGTGGATCTCGATGCCGGTGAGGAATCGCGTGAACTGCGACCCGAAGCGGGCGAGGGTACGGAAGCCCCGCTTCCAGAGCCGGTGGTTCACCCGGTGGGCCCAGACGGCGTGCAGCCCGGCATAGCTGAGGACGATCTCGAGGGTGCCGCGGGCCGCTGGATCGTGTGTGCGTGCAGCACCGACATCCTCGCGGACCCGCGACAGCATTCCCATGGGTCGAGCCTAGTCGCGGAGGTCGTCGTACATCGTCGTCGACAGGTAGCGCTCGCCGGCGTCGGGGATGATCACGACGATCGTCTTGCCGGCCATCTCAGGGCGTCGGCCGACCTCGAGTGCAGCCCACACGGCGGCTCCGGCGGACATGCCGCCGAGGATGCCGTCATCGGTGGCGAGCTGACGTGCGGTCGCGTACGCGGTGTCCGTCTCGACCGGGATGATCTCGCTGAACAGGTCCGTGTCGAGGATGGCGGGGACGAAGTTGGGGCCGATGCCCTGGATCTTGTGGCCGCCGGCGCGTCCCTCGCTGAGCAGTGGGGAGTCGGCCGGTTCGACGGCGATGATCTGGACGTCGGGGTTCTTCTCGCGGAGCCACTGACCGACACCCGTGATGGTCCCGCCGGTGCCGATGCCGGCGACGAAGGCGTCGACGGTGCCGTCGGTGTCCTCCCAGATCTCGGGTGCCGTGGTGCGCTTGTGGATCGCGGGGTTCGCCTCGTTCTCGAACTGTCGCACCCACACGGCGCCGGGCGTCTCCGCGACGATGCGCTGGGCCTCCTCGACGGCGTTGGCCATGCCCTTCGTGGGGTCGGTGAGGACGAGTTCCGCGCCGAAGGCACGGAGCAGGGTTCGGCGTTCCTTGCTCATGGAGGCCGGCATCGTGAGGATGACCTTGTAGCCCCGCGCCGCACCGACGAGGGCGAGGGCGATGCCGGTGTTCCCGCTGGTCGACTCGACGATGGTGCCGCCGGGCGGGAGCTGCCCCGATGCCTCTGCAGCGTCCACGAGGGCGATGCCCAGTCGGTCTTTGACACTCGAACCGGGGTTGTAGAACTCGAGCTTGGCGAGCACGGTCGCGCCGACGCCCTCCGCGATGCGGTTGAGACGGACGAGCGGGGTCCGGCCGTAGGCCTCGGTGATGTCGCTGTAGATCGTGCCTGCCACGGGTTCCTCTTCCTTGAACGGGTTCTGGGGCTCAGCCTACGACGTGCGCCTGGTGGGCGCCCCTGTGTGACGTGCGTGCAGGCCGCTCGTCCGGGGCGGCCGAAGCGCCGTGCGCTAGGCTCGATGCGGCCCACCCGACCAGGCCACACCTCTTGATGACCTCCCTCATGCACACAACGCCCTCCTCCTCCGCCGCAGTGCCGTCCCCCGAGGGGACCGGTGAGACATCCGACGCGCCGTCGACGGGGCATCCCGCGACGGTCGAGCTCGCCCGTCAGCACGCGCTCGACGTCCTCACGCGCGCCGCGGTCCCCTCGCCGGATGTCGACGCGGAGCTCCTCCTCGGACACGTGCTCGGCCTCGGACGCGGAGCGGTCCAGGCCGCCGCGATCACCGGTCGCGTGCTCGACGCCGAGGAGCGAGCCGTCTTCGGCGAGCTCGTCGAACGACGCGCCTCGCGCGAACCGCTGCAGCACATCACCGGCCGAGCGGCCTTCAGATCGATGGAACTCGCAGTCGGCCCGGGCGTCTTCGTCCCGCGGCCGGAGACCGAGTCCGTCGTGCAGTTCGCGATCGACGCACTCCGTGCGGTGCCGATCCCGCGTCCGATCGGCGTCGACCTCGGCACAGGGAGCGGTGCCATCGCCCTCGCGATGGCCACCGAGGTCCCGAACGCCGCGATCTACGCGACGGAGAACTCGGTCGACGCGTTCATCTGGGCCAAGCAGAACTTCGCGGAGTCGGGTGCGGACAACGCCACCGTCGTCTTCGAGCACCTCGCCGATGCGTTCCACGAGCTCGACGGCATGGTGGATGTCGTCATCTCGAACCCGCCGTACGTGCCGGACGACGCCATCCCGCGCGACCCCGAGGTCAGGCTGTACGATCCGTCGGCCGCGCTGTACGGCGGGCCCGACGGGCTCGACGTCGTCCGCCACGTCTCCGCGACGGCTCAGCGCCTGCTGCACCGCGGCGGCACCCTCATCATCGAGCACGGTGAGCTGCAGGGGCAGGCGATCCGTGACCTCCTGACAGCCGACGGCTGGCACGCGGCGGCCACGCATCGCGATCTCACGACCCGCGATCGCACGACGATCGCCATCCGCTAGGCCACTGCAGCCCCGGTCGTCAGACGGCGGACCGGCGTCGGTGTCGCAGCGTCAGTCCGTGGCGGCGACGAAGGCGTCGATCGCCGCGTCGAGTCCGGCGATGTCGAACACGCCCCGCTCGTCCTTCGTCAACTGGAAGGCGTGCATCCCGATGGCTTCGGCGCCGGCGCAGTTCGCCGCCGAGTCGTCGATGAGGATCGCGTCCGACGGTGCGACGCCGTAGCGGCTCAGCGCTCGCGTGTAGATGCGCGGCTCCGGCTTCTCGGCGCCGAGGACCGCTGAGACGAGGTCGTTCTCCCCGAGGACGTCGGCTGCGCGTGGAGCGAGCCGGGCGAACGAGTCGCGGAACGGGATCGGGTTGTTCGACAGGAGCGACACGGTTCCGAGCGTCGCCGCGCGTTCCAGCGCAGCGAGTGCCCCGGGCACGGGCGTCATCGCAGCTTCTCGGGCCTCACGCCACTCGTCGAGGGTCAGCGGATAGCCGGTCACCTCCGCGAACACCGCCAGGTAGTCGTCACTGGTGGGGTACTCGCCGATGTTCGCCGCTGCCTCGTGCCCACCGACCCACCAGAGCGTGGCGAGCCGGTACTGGCTCACGCCGGTCACCCGAGCGAGCGCGGGCAGGCGCTTCCGGAAGTCGTAGTCGTAGAGGGTCTTGTCGCAATCGAAGAAGAACACGCGTTTCGGCACCTCTCCAGTATGGTCCTGTCGCCGCCGGGGTCCTCCCGGTCGCAGCACGTAGACTGACGGGCGCAGGCGGCCCGGGTCGTCCGCGATTCGGGGGTGCCGTCCCGCCTCCGGAGAGGTGCCGCAGTGGATCGTCCCGTGACCGGGTGCATCGTCATGTACCAGAACGATCGCGCGAAACTGCGTGCGGCCATCGACTCGACGCTCTCGAGTCCACTCGTCGAGACGCTCTACCTGATCGACAACTCGCCCACGGACGACCTCCGCGACCTCGCCGACGACGCCCGGATCGAGTACCTCCACAACCCTGCGAACCCGGGTTTCGGCGCTGCGCACAACATCGCGATCGAGAAGGTCCTCGGCCGCTCCAAGTTCCACATGGTGATCAACCCGGACGTGTACTTCGAGGCCGAGGCCGTCGAGGAGCTGTACGAGTTCATGCTCGAGCACCCCGAGGTGGGCCACGTCATGCCCCGCGTGCTCTACCCGGACGGCTCGCTCCAATACCTCGTGAAGCGGAACCCCTCGGTGTTCGACCTCTTCGCCCGGCGGTTCCTGCCCGGCCCGCTGCAGTCGTTGTTCGCGAAGCGCATGGCGGCGTACGAGTACCGGGACATCGAGGAGAACCCCGCCCACGACTACCGCAAGACGATGTTCGACGTCCCGTACCTGTCCGGCTGCTTCATGTTCCTCCGTACCTCGACGCTGCACCGCGTCGGCTACTTCGACGAACGCATCTTCATGTACATCGAGGACGCCGACCTCACGCGCCGTTTCCTGCAGGTCTCGCGGACCGCGTACTACCCGGGAGCGACCATCTACCACCACTTCGCGAAAGGCTCGCACCAGAGCAGGAAGCTCATGTGGTACTCGATCCAGGGGGCCTTCGTGTACTTCCGCACGTGGGGGTGGTTCGGACGATGAGCCGCGTCCTCGTCACCGGTGCGACCGGTTTCATCGGGACGAACCTCGTCCCCGCCCTCGAAGCCGCGGGTCACGAGGTCGTGCCGTTCTCCCTGCGCGGTTGGATGGGGGAGCCGTTCCCCGACGGCATCGACGCCGTCGTGAACCTCGCCGGCAAGGCCCACGACCTCGACGGCACGGCGGGCCCCGAGGTCTACCGCCGGATCAACACCGATCTCGCGGAGCGTGTCTATGCAGCGTTCCTCGACACAGGCGCCTCGACGTTCATCCAGATGAGCAGCGTCGCCGCGGTGAACGAGGAGTCCGTGGACGGCGTCCTCGACGAGCAGGCGGACGCGCATCCGGTGACGCCGTACGGGAAGTCGAAACTCGCGGCCGAGCGCCTGCTGCTCGCGACGTCCCCGCCGGTCGGCCGCCGCGTCATCGTCCTGCGCCCGACGATGGTGCACGGACCGGGCGACAAAGGCAACCTGCGGCTGCTGTTCGGGATGCTCTCGCGTGGCATCCCGTACCCCCTCGACGCCTTCGCCAACGAGCGCAGTTTCGTGTCGATCGGGAACCTCTCGTGGGTGGTCGCGCGCGTGCTCGACACGCCGACGGTCCCCACCGGGATCTACCTGGTCGCCGACGACGACCCGGTCTCGACCGGCCACCTGGTGTCGCTGATCGCGGAGGTGACGGGGAAGCCGGTGCGTCGACTCGCGATCCCGCGCGTGATCGTGCGGGCCATCGCCCGCATCGGTGACCGTGTCCGAGCGGTGCCGTTGAACACCCGCCGACTTGCGAAGCTGACCGAGGACTACCGCGTCTCCGGCGCGAAGCTCCTCGACGCTCTCGGCCGGACGAGCATGCCCGTCGGCACCGACGACGGCCTCCGCACCTCCATCGCCGCACTCACCGCCGAACGGGGATCCTCAGCCCGAAGCGGGGCCACGCAACCGGTCCGCAGCCAACCCGAAGCCGACGATCGGTAGGATTGACAGGTTATGACCCCCACTCTTCCCGACGCCCCCCGCAGGTGGACGCAGGCGCCAGGTCCCCGCTTCGCGGCCAAGACCGCCCTCGACGCACTGTGCTGGGTCCTCGCCCTCGTCGTCGCCCAACTGGTCCGTTACGAACTGGAGTACGAGCGGGTCTCCGTCCTCGGCACGCTCGCGCTCTGCGTCATCGCCGTGGTCGCGCAGGTCGTCGTCGCATACGTCTGGGCCTACTACCACGGCCTGCACAGCTTCGGCAGCTTCTACGAGGCGAGACAGCTGATCATCGTGGCGCTCATCGTCACCGCCATCCTCGTCGCCGTGAACGCGATCTTCGGCGTCGCGTGGGGTGTGCCCCGCTCCACCACCGTGATCGCCTTCCCCTTCGCGATCGTCTTCATGGGCATCATCCGCTACGTGAAGCGCCTGTTCGTGGACAGCCGCAGTCGTCCGGTCGAGGCCCAGCGGGTGCTCGTCTACGGTGCCGGGGCGCTCGGGATGTCCATCATCCCGAGACTCATGCGCGATCCGCAGTCGCCCTACCTGCCCGTCGGCGTCATCGACGACGACCCGTCGAAGAAGAACTTCCGGATCGCCTCGGTCGCGGTCGTCGGTACTGGCGCAGACCTCGTCGAGGCCGTGAAGCGCACGGGTGCGCAGGCCCTCATCATCAGCATCGCGGACGTCGACAACGACTTCATCCGTCAGGTCAGCGAACGTGCCGACGAAGCGAACCTCCGCGTGCTCGTCGTCCCGACCATCGACACGATGCTCGCTCCCGACAAGGCGGAGAGCGCTCCGAGTCTCCGCGACCTGAACGTCGAGGACTTCATCGGACGCAACACGGTCGACCTGCAGGTCGAGAGCATCGCGGGGTACCTCACCGGCAAGCGGGTGCTCGTGACGGGTGCCGGCGGCTCCATCGGCTCCGAGATCGCTCGTCAGGTGAACCAGTTCGGCCCCGCCGAGCTCGTCCTCCTCGATCGCGACGAGACGGGTCTGCACACCACCCAGTTGTCGATCTCCGGCCACGGCCTCCTCGACACCAAGGAGGTCGTGCTCGCCGACATCCGCGACTACCCGTCGCTCCTCGAGGTCTTCGAAGACCGTCGGCCAGACGTCGTCTTCCACGCCGCGGCACTCAAGCACGCGCCGATGCTCGAGCAGTACCCGGACGAGGCCTGGAAGAACAACGTGCTGGGTACGCTGAACGTCCTGAACGCCGCCCGCGCGGTGGGCGTCGGGACCTTCGTCAACATCTCGACCGACAAGGCCGCGAACCCGACCACCGTCCTCGGCTACAGCAAGCGCGTCGCCGAGAAGCTGACCGCGTGGATGAGCATCGAGGAGACCGACGCCCGGTACCTGTCGGTGCGATTCGGCAACGTGATCGGCAGCCGCGGCTCCGCCATCCCCGCGTTCACCGCGCAGATCGAGGCCGGAGGACCGGTCACCGTCACGCACCCCGACGTCACCCGCTTCTTCATGACGATCCCGGAGGCGTCGAAGCTCGTCATCCAGGCCGGGGCGATCGGCGATCCCGGAGAGGTCCTCATCCTCGACATGGGCAAGCCTGTCCGCATCCTCGACGTCGCGAAGCGGATGATCGCAGCGTCCGGCAAGGACGTGGAGATCGTCTACACGGGCCTCCGCCACGGTGAGAAGCTGCACGAGGTCCTCGTCGACACCGACGAGATCGCCGACCGGTCCAAGCATCCGAAGGTGTCGCACACGCGTATCCAGCCACTCGATCCGGCCTCGCTCGACATCGCCGTATGGCGCGAGACGATCAGCGAGGACGGCGCGAGCACGCACCACCTGGTGCAATGACGCTCGCCGTCTGGGCGGGGGCGATCGCCCTCGCCGTGAGCCTGCTGTCGCAGTTCGTGATCCGCCCGATCCTCGTGCGACGAGCCGTCCTCGACACCCCGAACCATCGATCGATGCATGTCACGCCCACGGTGCGCGGCGGGGGCATCGGAGTGGCGGTCGCTGTGGCCGCAGGCCTCGGGACCGCCGCCGTCTGGTTCCACAGTCTGCCGCTGTGGATCGTCGCAGCGGTCGCCGTCGTGAATGCCGCGATCGGTGGCGTCGAGGACGTCCGCGGTCTGCCGGTTCGCGCGCGTTTCGGTCTGCAGGTCGTGCTCGGGCTCGTCGCGACCTGGGTGCTCGTGGTCTCGATGGAGGCGAGCTTCTGGTGGATCCCGCTCGGGATCGTCGCGCTCGTCGCGTACACGAACATCGCGAACTTCATGGACGGCGTCAACGGGATCTCCTCGATGCACGGGGCGGTCGTCGGCGGGTTCTACGCGGCGCTCGGCATCGCAGCCGGGCTGCCAGGTGTGGCCGCCGCGGGCCTCGTCGTCGCAGGGGCGTTCCTGGGCTTCCTCCCGTGGAACCTCGCGAAGCGGCGGATGTTCCTCGGCGACGTCGGCAGTTACCTCCTCGGCGGTTCCCTCGTCGCCGTCGCGATCTACGCGGCGTTCAGCGGCATCTCCTTCATCGCGCTCGTCGGCCCCGTCCTCGTGTACGTCGCCGACACCGGTACGACGATCATCGCGCGGTGGCGCAGAGGAGAGGCGCTCCACGAGGCACACCGCAGCCACGCCTATCAGCGGCTCGCGGCCGGCGGACTCGGGCACCTCGGCGCCACCATCGTCGTCACCGCGGCGACGATCGCCACGGGGCTCCTCGGCATCGTCCTCGCGTCCGCGACGCTGCCGCTGCAAGTGCTCGCAGGCCTCGGCATCGTCGTGGTGCTGGCCGCGTACCTCGTCTCGCCCCGGCTGCTGTCCCGCCAGCCGAGACTATGATTGAGCGTCGTCACCCAGATCATCCGGCCGTCTGATCATCGATCGGCGGCCCCGCCACAGCCAGGACCCCTCATGACGCAGACCTTCGATTGCCAGGACCACGCGCAGCTGCTCGCAGGCATGCGGCTCGCACGGACCGCGCTGTCGCGTGGGGAGCTCGTCGTCCTGCCGACCGACACGGTCTACGGCCTCGCGGCCGATGCGTTCTCACCTGCGGCGGTCCAGCGACTGCTCGACGCCAAGGGGCGGACGCGCCAATCGCCGCCGCCCGTGCTGGTCTCCGGGGTCAACACCCTGGCGGCTCTGGCATCGACTGTGCCCGATGCCGTCCACAAGCTCGTCGAGGAGTTCTGGCCGGGTGGTCTCACGATCGTGCTCGACGCCCAGGCCTCGCTCGCCTGGGACCTCGGCGACACCGCCGGTACGGTGGCGCTGCGGATGCCGTCGAACCCCGTCGCGCTCGAACTCCTGCAGGAGACCGGCCCGCTCGCCGTCTCGTCGGCGAACCTGACGGGTCGCCCGGCGGCGACGACCGCTGCAGCAGCCCTCGAGATGCTCGGCGACTCGGTCTCGGTGTACCTCGACGGTGGCCCGAGCGGCGAGCAGTCCTCGACGATCATCGATGCGACGAGCCTCGGGACCGCCGACGAGCGCATCGTGGTGCTGCGTGAGGGGGCGGTGTCGCGCGAGGCACTCAGGGGAGTGGTGGGCGAGCTGCTCGCCGACCCGATCGGCTGATGAGTCAGTTCTCCGGCTACCTCATCGTGCTCGTGGTGAGCGCGGGCATCACCTTCGGTTTCGCTCACCTCGCGCGCCGCGTGGGCGTGAAGTACGGCATCCACCCCCCGATCCGCGAGCGTGACGTCCATCAGACACCGACGCCCCGCCTCGGCGGCGTCGCGATGTTCATCGGGATCCTGATCGCCTTCGGTGTCGCCTGGCAGCTGCCCTTCTTCGACCTGGTCTTCGCCGACCCGGAACCCGTCCTCGCGATCCTCGGCGCCTCCCTGTTCATCGTCGGGATCGGCGTCGCCGACGACCTGTGGGACCTCGACTGGATGATCAAGCTCGCGGCGCAGTTCATGGCTGCCGGCCTCGTGGCCTGGCTGGGGGTACAGATCTACTCGCTCCCGATCGGCGGGATCACCGTCGGCTCCTCGTGGGTGTCCTTCATCATGACGGTCTTCGCGATCGTGCTCGTGATGAACGCGGTCAACTTCGTCGACGGCCTCGACGGCCTCGTCGCGGGCGTCGCCATCATCGCGAACACCGTCTTCTTCCTCTACACGCAGTTGCTCGTCACCTCGACGGGCGCAAGCGACTACTTCAACCTCGCTTCGCTGATCGCGGCCATCCTCATCGGTGCCTGCCTCGGCTTCCTGCCGCTCAACTGGCACCCGGCGAGCCTGTTCATGGGCGACGCCGGTGCGCTGCTCGTCGGACTGCTCATGGCGACGTCGGCGGCGGCCGTGACCGGCCAGGTCGATCCGGCGGCGCTCGGTCGTACGCAGCTGCTCCCGGCGTTCATCCCGATCCTCCTGCCGTTCGCGATCCTCATCGTGCCGCTCGCGGACTTCGTGCTCGCGGTCCTCCGCCGTCTGCGTGCCGGGAAGTCACCGTTCAGCGCGGATCGCCTGCACCTGCACCACCGCCTCCTCGACCTCGGCCACAGCCAGGTGCACGCCGTCCTGATCTTCTACGGGTGGACGGTCGTCATCTCGGTGGGCTGCCTGTTGTTCTTCGCGGTGCCCACCTGGATCGCCGTCCTCTTCGTGAGCGTCGGCGTCCTCGCCTGCACCGTCCTCACCCTGCTGCCGCTGGGGCGGCGGCGACGGGCCGACCGTCTGGCCCAGCAGGTGAGCGGCGACGCCCCGGGTTCTCCCGGTTCGGCGCTGTACGATCGGCTCGACGAGGCGTCCGACGCGCGCGACCCCGAAGCCCCCGTGAGCGGTGCCACCCTCGACTCCCTCGATTCCCTCGCCAAGAAGGACCAGCAACCATGACCTCCAACGCCAAGTCCGGCTCCACGATGAGCTCGAACGCGGTCTTCCGCACGGCCCTCACGTACAGCGCACTCCTCGCGCTCGTCCTCGCCGTCGTCGGGGGAGTGGTCGGCTGGAGCGTCGACGGCACGCGTGGGCTCACGAGCGCGCTCCTGGGTGCGGCGATGGCGCTCGTCTTCCTCGGCATCACCTCGGTGAGCATCCTCTTCGCCAACCGATGGTCGGGGCAGGACTTCTTCGTCGGCATCCTGTTCGGTGTCGTCATGGGCAGTTGGCTCGTGAAGTTCGTCCTGTTCCTCGTGCTCGGCTTCATCCTGAAGGACCAGCCGTGGGTGAACCCGCCGATGCTCTTCGGCACCCTCATCGTCGGTGTCATCGGCTCGCTCGTGATCGATGCGGTGGTCGCTGCGAAGGTGCGCGTGCCCTATGTCTCAGACGACGTCCTGCCGAAGGCTCCGACCGACGGCTCCGTCCCGGACTGATCCTGAGCGGTCCGGTGACGGAACGTCTTCGTCTCGTTCGCATGCCCGGTGGGGTATCCGAGGCGCTTGAGGCGCACCGACGCGGAATATAGCCATGGAATACCGCCCGTGGGTTCGTCTGGAGCTGGTTTCCTTGCTAGACTGATCAACGAATCCTCCCACTTGCACTGCTTCGGCGTGCGTGGAGGAGACATCCCCCCTGTTCGTCGCCGCGAGAGCTCTGCTCCACGCCCCCGAAACTGGAGATACGTGCTGTTCGCTAACGCTGTGCACTTGATCGCACCGATGGCCGCCGAAGATGGCGAGTTCCACGGTCCGTCGATCGACGAGTTCTTCCCCGACATCATCCTCTTCGAGGGCACGCCCTTCGCGATCAACCGGGTCATCCTGATCCGCTTCATCGCCGTCATCGCGCTGCTGCTCTTCTTCTGGCTCTCCACGCGGAAGATGCGCTTGGTCCCCGGACGAGCGCAGAGTCTGGCAGAGATGGGGCTCGGCTTCGTTCGCGTCAACATCGCTGAAGACCTCCTCGGCAAGAAGGACGGCAAGCGGTTCCTGCCGATCCTCACCACCATCTTCTTCATGGTGCTCGCGATGAACCTGACGGGTATCATCCCGGGCTTGAACCTGGCCGGCACGTCGGTCATCGGTGTCCCGCTCGTCCTCGCGCTCGTGTCGTACATCACGTTCATCTATGCGGGCATCAAGAAGAGTCCCGGCAAGTTCTTCAAGAACTCCCTCTTCCCCTCCGGCGTGCCGTGGCCGGTGTACATCATCGTGACGCCGATCGAGCTCATCTCGACCTTCGTCATCCGTCCGCTCACGCTGACGCTGCGACTCCTGATGAACATGATCGTCGGGCACCTGCTGCTCGTCCTGTTCTTCGCGGCGACGCAGTTCTTCATCGTCAACCTCGGCGGCTGGTTCGCCCTGATGGGTGTCGGCACCCTGGCCTTCGGCCTGGTGTTCACCCTCTTCGAGCTCCTGGTGGCAGTCCTCCAGGCGTACGTCTTCACCCTCCTCACCGCGGTCTACATCCAGCTCGCGGTCGCAGAAGAGCACTAATCGAGCCCGGCACCCGCCAGGTCTCACCCAACGGAAGGAAACAAACGTGGACGCAACTACCGTTCTCGCCGCCCTTGACGGAAACATCGCGACGGTCGGTTACGGTCTCGCAGCCATCGGTCCCGCCATCGGCGTGGGTATCGTCGTCGGCAAGACGATCGAAGGCACCGCGCGCCAGCCCGAGCTGGGCGGCCGTCTCCAGGTCCTCATGTGGATCGGTATCGCGTTCACCGAGGCGCTCGCCTTCATCGGTATCGCGACCTACTTCATCTTCGTCTAAGCCCCCTTTCACATCTCCGAAGGAGGCAAGATGTTTGATGCAGTGATTATCGCTGCTGAAGAGGGCGCGCCGACGAACCCTCTGATCCCAGCGGTCTACGACATTGTGTGGTCGCTCGTCGTCTTCCTCATCATCCTCGGCTTCTTCTGGAAGCTGATCCTGCCGAAGGTGCAGAAGCTGCTCGACGACCGCGCTGCGGCCATCGAAGGCAACATCGCCAAGGCTGATGAGGCGCAGAAGCAGGCCGAGGCCGCGCTCGAGCAGTACAACGCTCAGCTCGCCGAAGCCCGCCAGGAGGCCGGTCGCATCCGCGAGCAGGCCCGCGTCGACGGCCAGACCATCCTCGCCGAGCTCAAGGAGCAGGCGACGGTCGAGGCGGCACGCGTCACCGCGAGCGCGCAGGCCCAGATCGAAGCAGAGCGTCAGGCGGCCGTGGTGTCGCTGCGCGCCGAGGTCGGCACGCTCGCTCTGGACCTCGCGTCCGGTGTGATCGGGGAGACGCTGAACGATGACGCGAAGGCCACGGCTGTCGTCGACCGGTTCCTCGCAGACCTCGAAGCGTCGGAGAAGGCAGCCAAGTAATGGGTAGCGCGACCAGAGAAGCACTCGCCTCGTCGAAGGAGGCCCTCGCCGCCCTCGGCGCCGGGGCCGATCTGGCCACCGCGGACGGTCTGTTCGCTGCGGGCCGGGCCATCGGCGGCTCGAGCCACCTGAGCGCCGCGCTCAGCGACCCGGCTGCAGACGCCAGCGCCAAGCGCGCTGTCGTCGACCGCATCTTCGCCGGCCAGCTGAGCGCCTCGGCGCTCAGCGTCCTGCAGGCCGTCGTGGCCGGCAGATGGTCCAGTGAAGACGACCTGCTCGCGGGTATCGAAGAGCTCGGCCTCCGAGCAGCATCGATCTCTGCTGGCGCACAGGGCGACATCGAGGCGGAGCTGTTCGAGTTCGGCAAGCTCGTCTCGAGCAACCACGAGCTCGAACTCGCGCTCAGCAGCAAGCTCGGTTCGTCTCAGGCGAAGGGCGCGCTCGCGGGCTCGCTCCTCGCCGGCAAGGCGAGCGCGCAGACCGTCAGCATCGTCGGTCAGCTCGTGCAGCAGCCTCGCGGCCGCCGCATCGGTGAGCTGCTGCGTTACGCCTCACGCATCGTCGCTGACCAGCAAGGCCTCGCGGTCGCAACGGTCACGGCAGCTGCTCCGATCGAGACGTCGCAGCTCGCGCGCCTCGAGCGGTACCTCGCGACGGCTTACGGCCGTCAGGTGAAGATCAACCAGGTGATCGACCCCGCCGTCGTCGGCGGACTGCGCGTGCAGCTCGGGGACGACGTCATCGACGGCAGCCTCGCTGCCCGACTGAACGACCTCCGACTGCAACTCGCCGGTTAGCCGGCCCGCGCAGCGCGGGGACCGACCCGACGGTCTCCACAACTCAAGACGTTGATCCTGACGGATCGCACCTCTCGGAACCCCCGGGTTCCACAACCAAAAGGAACATGATGGCAGAACTCACGATCAGCCCAGACGAGATCCGGGATGCTCTCAAGGACTTCGTCAAGGCCTACGAGCCCGGCTCGGCCGCGGCGACCGAGGTCGGACGCGTGACCGATGCCGCTGACGGCATTGCGCACGTCGAGGGTCTCCCGGGCGCCATGGCGAACGAGCTCCTCCGCTTCGCGAACGGCACGCTCGGCCTCGCTCTGAACCTCGACGAGCACGAGATCGGCGTCGTCGTCCTCGGTGAGTTCGACGAGATCGTCGAGGGCATGGACGTCACCCGCACCGGCGAGGTCCTCTCGGTCCCCGTCGGCGACGGCTACCTCGGCCGCGTCGTCGACACCCTCGGCAACCCGATCGACGGTCTCGGCGAGATCGCCAGCACCGGCCGCCGCGCCCTCGAGCTCCAGGCTCCGGGTGTCATGCAGCGCAAGTCGGTGCACGAGCCGCTCCAGACCGGTATCAAGGCCATCGACGCCATGATCCCCGTCGGCCGCGGACAGCGTCAGCTGATCATCGGCGACCGCCAGACCGGCAAGACCGCGATCGCGATCGACACCATCATCAACCAGAAGGCCAACTGGGAGTCCGGCGACGTCAACAAGCAGGTTCGCTGCATCTACGTCGCCATCGGTCAGAAGGGTTCGACCATCGCCTCCGTGAAGGGCGCGCTGGAAGAAGCTGGCGCACTCGAGTACACGACGATCGTCGCCTCGCCCGCATCCGACCCGGCCGGCTTCAAGTACCTCGCTCCGTACACCGGTTCGGCGATCGGCCAGCACTGGATGTACGAGGGCAAGCACGTCCTCATCATCTTCGACGACCTGTCGAAGCAGGCTGAGGCCTACCGCGCCGTCTCCCTCCTCCTCCGCCGCCCGCCGGGACGCGAGGCCTACCCGGGTGACGTCTTCTACCTGCACTCCCGTCTGCTTGAGCGTTGCGCGAAGCTGTCCGACGAGCTCGGTGCCGGGTCGATGACGGGCCTCCCGATCATCGAGACCAAGGCGAACGACGTCTCGGCGTACATCCCGACCAACGTGATCTCGATCACCGACGGCCAGATCTTCCTGCAGTCCGACCTCTTCAACTCCAACCAGCGTCCCGCAGTGGACGTCGGTATCTCCGTCTCGCGAGTCGGTGGTGACGCTCAGGTCAAGAGCATCAAGAAGGTCTCCGGAACGCTGAAGCTCGAGCTGGCCCAGTACCGCTCGCTCGAGGCCTTCGCGATGTTCGCGTCCGACCTCGACGCCGCAAGCCGCCGTCAGCTCGCTCGTGGCGCTCGCCTCACCGAGCTGCTCAAGCAGCCCCAGTACTCGCCGTACCCCGTCGAGGAGCAGGTCGTCTCGATCTGGGCCGGAACCAAGGGCAAGCTGGACGACGTCCCGGTCGAAGACGTGCTGCGTTTCGAGCGCGAACTCCTCGACTACCTGGGCCGCAACACCGAGGTGCTCACCACGCTGCGCGACACGAACGTGCTCGACGACGACACCGTCGCGAAGCTCGACTCCGCCGTCGACCAGTTCAAGCTGGAGTTCCAGACGGGCGAAGGCGCTGCCCTCGGCTCCGAGCAGGTCGAGGAGCTCCCGGTTGAAGACGTCAACCAGGAGAAGATCGTGAAGGGTCGCCGCTAGTCCATGGGCGCTCAACTCCGGGTCTACACGCAGAAGATCAAGTCTGCGCAGACGACCAAGAAGATCACGAAGGCGATGGAGCTCATCGCCGCGTCGCGCATCCAGAAGGCGCAGGCGCGGGTGGCAGCGTCCGGACCGTACTCTCGTGCGATCACTCGGGCCGTGTCCGCCGTCGCGACGTACTCCAACGTCGACCACGTGCTCACGACCGAGCCGGAAAAGGTTGAGCGTGCTGCGGTCGTCGTGTTCGCATCGGACCGCGGCCTCGCAGGCGCGTTCAACTCGCAGGTGCTCCGTGAGGCCGCCGAACTGACCGAGCTGCTGCGCAGCCAGGGCAAGGAAGTCACCCACTACCTCGTGGGTCGCAAGGCTGTCGCCTACTTCACCTTCCGTCGCATGCAGGCAGCGGGCGAGTGGGTCGGGAACACCGAGAACCCCGATTTCGCCACGGCGCAGGAGATCAGCCAGGCCATCCTGGAGGCGTTCCTCACGGACGCATCCGAGGGTGGCGTGGATGAGATCCACATCGTCTACAACCGCCTCGTGAGCATGATGACGCAGACCCCCGAGGTCGTCCGTCTGCTGCCGCTCGAGGTCGTGGAAGGCGTCGAGGAGCCGACCGACACCGCGGTCCTGCCGCTGTACGAGTTCGAGCCGGATGCGGAGAGTGTGCTGGACGCACTGCTCCCGAACTACATCGAGAGCCGGATCTTCAACGCGCTGCTGCAGTCGTCCGCTGCGAAGCACGCCGCGACGCAGAAGGCGATGAAGTCGGCGAGCGACAACGCAGACAAGCTCATCACCGACTACACCCGCCTCCGCAACAACGCGAGGCAGGCCGAGATCACCCAGCAGATTTCTGAAATCGTTGGCGGCGCAGACGCGCTCTCGTCCTAGTCATCGCACCACGCACACGTATCTGTAGAGACAGAGAAGAGAAGAACATGACTACCACCGCAACTGCCGAGCAGGGCGCTGCAGAGGTGAAGGCCGGCGCTGTCGGTCGCATCTCTCGCGTGACCGGCCCGGTCGTCGACATCGAGTTCCCGCACGACGCGATCCCGGGCATCTACAACGCCCTGAAGACCAGCGTCGTCATCGGCGAGCAGACCATGGTCCTGACGCTCGAGGTCGCACAGCACCTCGGAGACGACCTGGTCCGCGCGATCGCACTGAACCCGACGGACGGTCTCGTCCGCGGCCAGGAGGTCACCGACACGGGTTCGCCCATCTCGGTGCCCGTCGGCGACGTCACCAAGGGCAAGGTCTTCAACGTCATCGGCGAGGTGCTCAACGCCGAGCCCGGTGAGCAGATCGAGATCACCGAGCGTTGGCCGATCCACCGTCAGCCGCCGCCCTTCGACCAGCTCGAGTCCAAGACGCAGCTGTTCGAGACCGGTATCAAGGTCATCGACCTCCTCACCCCGTACGTCCTCGGTGGCAAGATCGGTCTCTTCGGTGGTGCAGGTGTCGGCAAGACCGTCCTCATCCAGGAGATGATCCAGCGCGTCGCGCAGGACCACGGTGGTGTGTCGGTGTTCGCCGGTGTCGGTGAGCGTACCCGTGAGGGCAACGACCTCATCCACGAGATGGAAGAGGCCGGCGTCTTCGAGAAGACCGCCCTGGTGTTCGGCCAGATGGACGAGCCGCCGGGAACGCGTCTGCGCGTGGCCCTCTCGGCGCTGACCATGGCGGAGTACTTCCGCGATGTCCAGAAGCAGGACGTGCTGCTCTTCATCGACAACATCTTCCGCTTCACCCAGGCCGGTTCCGAGGTGTCGACCCTGCTCGGTCGCATGCCTTCCGCCGTGGGTTACCAGCCGAACCTCGCCGATGAGATGGGCCTCCTCCAGGAGCGCATCACCTCGACCCGTGGTCACTCGATCACCTCGCTCCAGGCGATCTACGTGCCGGCCGACGACTACACCGACCCGGCTCCGGCGACCACCTTCGCCCACCTCGACGCGACCACCGAGCTCTCTCGTGAGATCGCCTCCAAGGGTCTGTACCCGGCCGTCGACCCGCTGACCTCCACCAGCCGTATCCTCGACCCCCGCTACCTGGGTGCCGACCACTACCGCGTTGCGACCACGGTCAAGCAGATCCTCCAGAAGAACAAGGAGCTCCAGGAGATCATCGCGATCCTCGGTGTCGACGAGCTCTCCGAGGAAGACAAGATCACGGTGTCGCGCGCACGCCGCATCCAGCAGTTCCTCTCCCAGAACACCTACATGGCGAAGAAGTTCACCGGTGTCGAGGGTTCCACGGTTCCGCTGAAGGACACGATCGAGTCGTTCGACGCGATCGCGAAGGGCGAGTTCGACCACGTGGCTGAGCAGGCGTTCTTCAACGTCGGTTCGATCACCGACGTCGAAGAGAAGTGGGCTCAGATCCAGAAGGACAACGGCTAGTCATGGCATCCGCTCCCCTGACCGTGAGCGTCGTCGCGGCCGACCACGAAGTGTGGTCCGGCCCGGCGCGCCAGCTGATCGCGAAGACCGTCGACGGCGAGATCGGAATCCTGCCCGGCCACGAGCCGATGCTGGCCATCCTCGCCGCCGGTGAGGTCCGTGTCACGCTCGAAGACGGCTCGAAGATCGTCGCGAACGCAGAAGACGGCTTCCTGTCGGTCGAGAACAACACCGTCACCGTCGTGGCAGGCAACGCCACGCTCGTGACCAGCTCCTGACGCAGTGCTGATCCTCCTTCCCCCTTCTGAGACGAAGCGGGACGGCGGCGACGGACGAGCCCTGGACACCGCAGACCTGCGGTTTCCAGGGCTCTCGTCGTCCCGGAACGAACTCCTGTCCGCCGTCGTCGCGCTGGCGGCCGATGCGTCCGCGACGATCACGGCGTTGAAGCTCGGCCCGAAACAGCACGGCGAGATCGCTCGGAACCGCGCTGCGGCCACCTCCCCGACGATGCCCGTCATCGACCGCTACACGGGTGTACTCTACGACGCACTCGACGCAGCCACCCTGTCGTCGTCAGCTTGCCGGTTCGCGGGGGATCACCTCGTCGTGCACTCTGCGTTGCTCGGACCGGTTGCCGGGCTCGACGCTGTCCCGGCGTACCGGTTGTCGCACGACTCGCGCGTTCCCGGCTTCGTGTTGAAGCGTCACTGGGCGAAGGCCGTCGCGCGTGAACTCGAACAGGTGCCCGGTGTCCTTCTCGACCTGCGATCGGAGGGCTACGCGGCGCTCGGACCGCTTCCGGACCGGGACGGTGCCGTGTACCTGCGGGTGTTGACCGAGGGGGACGACGGCACGCGTCGGGCGTTGAACCACTTCAACAAGCAGGGCAAAGGCCGGTTCACGCGCGCCGTGCTGGAGGCGGGTGTCGATCACCCCGACCTCGAGTCCCTGCTCTCCTGGGCACGCGACACCGGTTGGCGACTCGAGCCGCACGCCCGAACCGCGTCCGGGCGCCTCTCCGAACTCGCACTGATCATCTGACGGCGGTATCCGGCGACGGTCGGGCTCGAGGCCGTGTTCAGCGCTGCGACTGCGCGCGCCAGCAGCCGACGAAATGATCGTCGACGAGCCCTGCGGACTGCATGAGCGCGTACATCGTCGTCGGTCCGACGAACCGGTACCCACGGCGTTTCAGGTGCTTGCTGAGCGCCGTCGACTCCTCGGTGACCGCTGGGACCTCGGCCCAGGTCGAGAACCGTGTCGCTCGCGGCGCCGGCTGGAAGCTCCACAGGATCTCGTCGAGGTCGTCACCGTGTTCCAACGCCGTGCGGGCGTTCCCGATGACCGCCTCGATCTTGCCGCGATGCCGAATGATCCGGGCGTCCTGCAGCAGGCTCCGAACGTCGTCCTCGGTCATGGCGGCGACTCGGGCGAGGTCGAACGCGTGGAACCGCTCGCGAAACGCCGGGCGCTTCCGCAGGATGGTGATCCAGGACAGCCCTGCTTGGAACCCCTCGAGGCTCATCTTCTCGAAGACCTTCGACGTGCCGTGCAGAGCGACACCCCATTCCTCGTCGTGATACCGCTGATACTCGGGGTCGGTGCCAACCCAGGCACAGCGAGGGAGGGTGTCATCGCCGATCACGAGGGGGGTCGGTGCGGTCATCGGCGGTAGGGGATCCCTTCGTGGTCGAGGAGCCATCGCTTCGTGGCCGGCCCCTCCCCGCCAGAATAGCCGGTGACCCGTTCTCCGGAGCCAAGGACGCGGTGGCAGGGGATGAGGATCGGGAGCGCGTTCGCCCGCACTGCTTGGCCGGCTGCGCGGCCACCGCCCGGCGAGCCCGCTTGCACCGCCAGCGAGCCGTACCCGATGTGCTCGCCGAACGCGACGTCGCCGAGAGCGGCCCAGATCGACTGCTGGAACGGCGTCCCGGTCGTCGTGAGCGGGACGTCGAACTCCCGACGCTCGTGGCGGAAGTACTCGTCGAGTTGTTCTGCGGCATCGAGGAGCACGCTCGTGGGCTGCTCGTCGTGGCCGTCGAGGGGGAGTCGTCCGTCCTGCTCGATCGTGATGCCTGTGACGGCACCGCTCGCTGAGCGCAGTTCGATCCGTCCGATCGGTGTCGGCACACGCAGGAACCCCGTCTCGAGCGGGACTTGCGCGCGAGGGCCCTCGGCAGGGGACGGCTGCAGGAACGACGGGCGGTTGGGGCGGAGCGGGGCGTCGTGATCGATCATGTGCAGCAGGCTAGGCGAGCCGTTCGGACGGGAGCGTACGTGGGGAGCATCTGCGTCGTTCCTCGGGGGAGCGGCGCACCTGTGGAGGACGTTCGGACTAGCCTGGAGCCATGTCTGAACAGTCGTATCGTGCCCTCGGCCGCAGCGGACTCATGGTGTCCGCCGTCGGCATCGGTTGCAACAACTTCGGCCGCTCAGGAACCGTCACCGAGACCCTCGAGGGGACGACGGCAGTGGTCCACGCCGCGATCGACGCGGGCGTGAACCTCTTCGACACCGCCGACATCTACGGCCGGGAGTTCGGACTGAGTGAGTCCCTGCTCGGTTCCGCGCTCGCGGGTCGACGCGACGAGATCGTCCTGGCTACGAAGTTCGGACACGTCGACTACGAGACCCCCATCCCGAACTGGGGTGCGCGCGGGTCGCGGCGCTATGTGCGGCTCGCGGTGGAGGGCTCGCTGCGGCGACTCGGCACCGATTGGATCGACCTGTACCAGTTGCACACGCCTGATCCCTTCACCCCGATCGAGGAGACGCTCGCGGCACTCGACGAGCTCGTCTCCGAGGGCAAGATCCGCTATTTCGGCCACTCCAACTTCGCCGGTTGGCAACTCACCGAGGCCGACTGGGCCGCGAGGCTCCACGCGCACTCGGCGTTCATCTCGGCGCAGAACGAGTACAGCCTGCTGGTGCGCGGAGCGGAGCAGGAGCTGTTCCCGGCACTGCGCGCGGCCGGCGTCGGTTTCCTGCCGTACTTCCCGCTCTACAACGGTCTGTTCACGGGGAAGTTCTCACGCGAGGGCGGCCCTGCGGACAGCCGGATCATGCGACAGCGACGGCATCTGCTCGACGACGCCCCCTGGGACGCGATCGACGCCTACCGTGCCTTCTGCGCGGAGCGGGGCGTCTCGATGCTCGAAGCGACGTTCGGCTGGTTGCTGGCGCAGGACGGCCTCACGAGCGTCATCGCGGGAGCCACGACGCCAGAACAGATCCGTGCGAACGCGGCTGCCGGTGCAGCCTGGGCGCCGTCGCCAGAGGACGTCGCCTGGATCTCGGAGCGCTTCCCTCGAGGCTGACGCGTCCGGTCAGCGGCCAGAATCCGGACGGTCGTCCGTCGCCGCGGCGGCCGATGGTGCCTCGGCGGCGTCGGATGCAGCGAGGTGCTGCAGGTCGAGCTGCGCGGTCATCGTCCCGAAGTGTTCGGTGACCTGCTCGGTCACCTGCTCGCTCACCTGTTCCGAGACCTGTTCAGAGATCTGTTCGCTCACACCGGCGGACACGCTCTCGGTCAACTCCGCCTGGAACAGGCGCCGTTTCGCACGCTGCTCGCGCCTGACCTCGATCCCGAAGGCCTTGAACGACGAGATGCACATCAGGATGATCACGATGCTGAACGGCAGGGCGGTGATGATCGCAGCCGTCTGCATCGAACTCAGACCGCCCGCGATGAGCAGCGCGATCGCGAGCAGGCTCGTGACGAGTGCCCAGGCGATCCGAACCCGGTTGCGCGGCTCGGTGCCGCCCGTGGTCAGCATGCCCATCACGAGCGACCCGGAGTCGGCCGAGGTCACGAAGAACAGGAGGATGAGGAGGAGTGCCCCGAAGGTCGCGATCGACCCGCCAGGGAGGCCGGCGAGCATGTTGAACAGCGCGGTGTTGAGGTCCACCGGCCCGTCCGCACCACTGAAGTCCCGGCCTTCGAGCGATTGCATGATCGCCGTCCCACCGAGGACCGCGAACCACAGGAACGTGACGAGCGTCGGTACGAGCAGGACGCCCAGCACGAACTGACGGACGGTCCGCCCCTTCGAGATGCGGGCGATGAACACGCCGACGAACGGCGCCCAGGACATCCACCAGCCCCAGTAGAAGGTGGTCCAGGAGGACTGCCACGCCTCACCGGCCTCGCCCTGGTATGCCGACACGTTGAAGGTGAGACCGACGACGTTCTGGAGGTACGCGCCCATCGACTGCACCCACTCGCGCAGGAGGAACAGGGTCGGCCCGGCGAACAGCACGAAGAACAGCAGGAGACCCGCGAGGATGAGGTTCGTGTTCGACAACCACTTCATGCCCTTGTGGACACCCGAGACCAGGGAGAAGATCGTCACACCCGTGATCACGAGGATGAGGACGACCTGCGTGAGCGTGTTCGGTTCTGCGATGCCGGTGTAGCCGAGACCTGCGGAGATCTGGAGCACGCCGAGGCCGAGGGAGGTCGCGACGCCGAAGACGGTGCCGATGACGGCGATGGCGTCGATCGCGTTGCCCCATCCGCCTTGAACGCGCTTGCCGAGCAGCGGCTCGATCGCCCAGCGGATCGACATCGGGCGGCCCTTGCGGTGCACTGCATAGGCGAGGGCGACGCCGACGACGGCGTAGATCGACCAGGCGTGCAGCCCCCAGTGCAGGTAGGTCTGGCTCATCGCCTGCTGTGCGAGCGACTGCTGGGATCCGACGACGCCGGGCTTGGGGTCGAGGAAGTGCGTCAGGGGCTCACCGACCCCGTAGAAGACCAGACCGATGCCCATGCCTGCAGCGAAGAGCATCGAGAACCAGGAGAGCAGGGAGAACTCCGGCTCGTCATCGTCCTTGCCGAGCTTGATGTCTCCGAACTTCGAGACGGCGAAGACGATCGCGACGATGACGAAGCCGGCGACGAGGAGCACGTAGTACCAGCCGAGGCCGCCGATGATCCCGGACTGGATCGAGCCGAACACTGCTTCGGCCTGCTGGGGGAGCAGGATCGAGAACAGCGCGACCCCGAGGATGACGACGAGAGCCGGTCCGAGGACCCAGGGGATGACCTTCGCCGGAGCGGCACTCGCATCCGCGTCGGCGGTGGGGTTGGTCTTCGTGCTCACGGGTGCGCTCCTCGGGCCGTGCGGGACGACCGGACGTCGCCTCACCCCTCCAGGGTAGGGACGGCTCGCGCGGCGGACAACGTTGCGCCGAGGCCGCCGATGTGCACTGGTGGCGGGGTCAACTGTTCTGTGCGGCCAACGCCCAGTTCAACGTGGTCGCGAACAGCACCCATGCCCAGTACGGGATGAGCAGCACCGCTGCGAGTCTCGACACCTCCCAGAAGGCCAGCATGGTCGCGAGCACGGCCACGTCGAGCAAGAGGATGATCACGAGGGCGATCCAGAGTGCCGGAGCGCCGATGAACGGGTACAGGCCGAAGAAGAACGGGGTCCACAGTGCGTTCAAGACGAGCTGGACCACATACAACACGAGTGCGCGGTTGGCATCGTCCGAGACCTCCGGAGTCCCTGCCCGCCGGCCGCGCCAGACCAACCACGCTGCGACGGCCATGAGCGGGTACAGGATGCTCCAGACGGGCCCGAACACCTGGTTCGGCGGATTCCAGGCGGCCTTGTCGGCATCGGCGTACCAGCCGTCGACGTTCTGGAACGTGGACAGCGAGCCGAAGGCGGCGACGGCGAACGAGATCAGCACGAAGAGCACGAGTGCGAGCGTCGAGCGCCAGGCCGGGTCGTGCAACCGTGGCTCGATCGTGCGGAGGTCCGGGGTCGTCGGTGCGGTCGTCTGGGACATCGGTGTGGTGCTCCTCGTCGGACGGGCGGCTCGTCCACCCGTACCCACAGCCTAGGAAACACCTCTGATGCGCCCCACCCCTTGCGCACCACCCTCGAACGAGGCACGACTTCGAGCGCGTCTGCAGCGTCCGGCGCGTTTCTCGGGCACAATGTCGGATGACCATCCAGGAGGACCGGTGCCGAGAACACGACGCGACCGACGTCGCACCCGCACGGCCGTCGTGCTCGGCCTCGTCGCAGTCCTCCTGGCCGGTGGAGCACTCGCGGTGTCCATCGTGAGTCGCGTGCCGAGCGCTTCCGCAGGGCCGTTCGACGGCGCGCAGCTCTACGTCGATCCGACGTCGCTCGCGGCCCGCGCCGCAGCGAGCGAGGTCGCCTCGGACACGACGGAGCCGACCGGATCGCCGACGACGCCGACGCCGACGAGCGGACCGAGCGGTGGATCGAGCGCGGACCCGTCGGACCGGGCAGAGCAGGTGGCGGCGGCGAAGGAGCTGTCGGCCGTCCCGACGTCGATCTGGCTCGTCCCGGAGCGCTACCCGCTCGCCAGCGTGGAGGAGACGGTCGCAGCCATCGTCCGCGCCGCTGAGCTCCAAGGGACGATGCCCGTGTTCACCGTCTACGGGATCCCTGAGCGGGACTGCGGCAACCAGTCGGCCGGCGGCCTGTCGAGTGCCGACTACCAGGCGTGGATCACGGCGATCGTCACGGCCGTCGCCGACCATCGGGTCGCGGTCGTCCTCGAACCGGACGCCGTCGCGCTTGCTCCCGACTGCGGCGACCGCACCGCGCGGATGCAGCAGCTGCGCGCAGCGACGGCGCAGTTCGCCGAGGCTGCGGTGCCGGTCTACCTCGATGGTGGACACTCGAATTGGCGTCCAGCAGCCGAGATGGCGGGCCTCCTCCGGGAGGCCGGCGTCGCGGACGCGACGGGATTCGCGACCAACGTCTCCAACTACAACGCGACCGCCGACGAACTCGCCTACGCGGAGGAGCTGAGCGCACTCTTGGACGGCGCACACTACGTCGTCGACACCTCACGCAACGGCAGTGGATCGAACGGCGAATGGTGCAATCCGAGTGGGCGGACGATCGGCGACCAGCCGCTCACCGCCCGTGCCGAGCACCTCGATGCCAACCTCTGGATAAAAGCTCCCGGAGAGAGCGACGGGGCGTGCAACGGTGGCCCCCTTGCTGGGGTATGGTGGCCGGAGCAGGCCGTGCAACTGGCCAAGGGATTCAGTGCGTGGTGATCCAGCGATGATCACATCCGACATGTCGCTGACGGGTGAAACGGGTAGGGCAACGTGACCGAACAGCTGGGTGAACGCCGAACGGCCGTCGTCATCGAGGATGACGCGGATATCCGTCAACTCCTCGAGACCGTCCTTGAGCAGGCCGGCTTCGAAACGGTCTCCGCTGCGAACGGCCTCGACGGCGTCGAAGCGGTCCGGACGCACAATCCGCTCGTCACCACGCTCGACGTCAGCATGCCCGGTATCGACGGCTTCGAAGCCGCCAAGCGGATCCGAGCGATCAGCTCGACCTACATCGTGATGCTCACCGCCCGAGGTGACGAGATCGACACGCTGCAGGGCCTCGACTCCGGTGCCGACGACTACATGACCAAGCCGTTCCGTCCGCGTGAACTGCGTGCACGCATCGAAGCCATGCTTCGCCGCCCACGCGCTGGCGGCGAGGTCGGCGTCCCGGCGGCTCCAGTACCAGTTCAGTCTGCGCCCGCCGCACAGCAACCACAGCTGGTACAGCACCGCCCGGCCGACCCGACCATCGTGCACGAGACCGTGGCTCGTCACGCGGGGCCCGTCGGACAGGCAGTCGCACCCATCATCCTCTCGCCGGCCGTCTCCGGCTCCGGGGACGCCACCGAAGGCTGGCTCATCCACCGCGGGCTGAAGCTCAGCCCGGCCACCCGTATCGTCGAGGTCGACGGCAGCGAAGTGGACCTCACGCGCAGTGAGTTCGAGCTCCTGCAGGCGCTCATGGAGTCCCGTCGTCGCGTGCGCAGCAAAGCCGACCTCGCCCTCATGCTCCGCGGCGAAAGCTACATCACGGCGTACTACGTGAGCGAAGCCGACAAGCGCGCCATCGAGGTGCACCTCGCCAACCTTCGCCGCAAACTCGCCGACAGCACCGTCGCTCCGCGGTTCATCGAGACGGTCCGTGGCGTCGGCTACCGGATGACCTCGGACGACTAGGCCCTCCCCGCCTGATCGATCGCGGAGACCGCTCGACTGCCCGGGTGGGCTAGCGGCCCTGCAACGCCTCGGCGGCCTCCAGCTCGAGCAGCCGTTCGCAACTGCGTTCGCCGATCTCCTCGAGGGCGTCCCTCGTGTCGACCACGCGCGCCAAATGGTGATCGTCGAGGGCGCGCACGCCGGTGCTCGCGAGCGCAGCGACACCGATCACGCCGAGCATGACACTCGACGATCGGATGCTCAACAGCACGACCTTCGCCTCGTCCAGGTCGCCGTCTTCGATCGCCGCAGTGAGCCGAGCGAGCCGGGTCGGCCACATCTCGACGTACGTCTCGACGAAACGCCGACGACTGCGCAGGTCGCCCGAGAGTTCTCGGAGCAACCTGCGCAGTTCGCCGGCGTCGACGGTACCCGGGTCTGTGGCCATCACACTCGATAGCCGCGCTGGCGACGGATGAGCTTGCCGAACATGCTCAGGGTCTGGAGGACGGTGATCACGCCGAGGACAGGCCATCCGGCCCAGAGGATCGTGGACTGCACGACCGGGGAGAGCTGCGTCCAGACGGCGACGATCGCGATGATCGCGGCCAGGACGAACAGGAGGGGAGCGAGGTGCGCGTTGCCCGAGCCGCGCTCGGCCTTGGCCTGCTCGGCCCAGTTGTCGACCTTCTTGTTGGAGGCGAACTTGGACCACGCACGGATGAAGTGGCCCATTCGGATCCACATGTAGAACTCCGCCGGGAAGATGAGCACGGCGAACAGGATGTCGCGGACGTTGCGGTTCTTCATGGACATGGCGATGCGCAGGTTCAGCAGGATCGCCACGACCGGAGGGATCAGCCAGATGGGGCTGAACACGAAGGCGTGGATCGACAGCGACCCGGCGAGCAGTACGACGAAGAGGATGCGGGTGACGATGTTGAGCAGCATCTCCGCGTTCTCGAGCCACCGCAGGCGGAGGTTCGGGTGGAAGGGCTGTCCCTTGGTGTCGCCTCGCTGACCCGGCCACATGAGTTCGATGGCGCCGTAGTTCCACTTCACCTGTTGTGCGTCGAGGGAACGGACCGTCGTCATACCACCGACATCGGCACGCGCGCGAGCGCTGATCTTCGTGAGATAGCCCGCGCTCTTGATCTGCAGCGAGAGGAGCGAGTCCTCGACCTCGGAGTCCTTGACCCAGGGGGTGGACTGGTGGTTCTGCTCCATCGCGTCGCGCAGCGCCTGCACCGAGAAGATCGAGTACTGACCGCCGAGCACCGCCATGTTGCGGCCTCGCAGCATGTTCTGCATGTTGAACGCCGCGAACTGGGTGCGCTGTCCGGCGATGAGGAATGCCGGGATCAGCTGCTTCTTGAACGGTTCGTCGTCGATCGAGAAGATCGCAGAGATCCCGCCGATGCGCGTGTCCGACACGATCTCGGCCTCGAGCGACTCGATCGCCGTCTTCTCGGCGACGGTGTCGCCATCCACACCCAGCAGGTAGTCGTAGCCTTCGACCAGGGTGAAGCCGTAGTTGAGCGCACCCACCTTCTTGTCGGGGTTCTTCCCGATGTCGTGGATGAAGACCTCGGTGAACTGCTCGTATCCGTTCTCGTCGACCTTGGAGTGCGGGCCGGCGAAGGGTGCTGCCACGTCGACCGAATGATCGGTCGTGTTGTTGATGATGACGTGGATGACGTCCGGCATCCGCGTCTGCTCGAGGAGGGACTCGATGACCTGCGCCAGCGACTCCTCCTCGTTGTAGGCCGGGATGATGCAGCCGATCGTCGCCCGGTACTCGGGGAGCGAGTTGACCGAGTCGATGAATTCATTGGCATACGCTTCAAGTTCGGGTGCGAGAAGCGGCTGCGTCTGGATGTATCGAGGGTCGGGCAGCTTGGCGGCAGGACGGGCGTCGTCAGGTCGTGCTTCAAGGTCAGACATACCGTGGTCCTGTTCTGAGTGGGCTGAGCGCAACGTGTTCGCGCTGCAATGACCACTCTGCCGCGCCGAGCCCGGCTTTGACCCGTGAATGCGATAGCGTCGGCTCAGGATTTCCTCAAGATTCGCTCTGGCCCCAGTTCGTGGGGTACTGCGGACGTCCAATCCCGTCAGATCAGGCCACCGACCGTCGCCCAGGAGCCCCATGTCGAAGCAGCTCAGCCCCGCCAGCAACCGTCCGTCTCACCGGGCGGTGCACGCCGCGACCGCCGTCGCGCTCGTGCTCGGACTGAGCGCGTGCGGAACACCCCCCTGGGAGCAGCCCGGTATGGGATCCAGCAGCTCGCCGAGCACGTCGAAGACCCCGAAGCCGACCGTCAGCGCGATCACGAACGAACTCGCGACGGGGAGCGCGCAGCATTCGCTGGTCGCGGGTCCTGCGACGCTCACAGTCGACTACTGGTCGACGCTCTCGATGGATGCCTGGACGGCCGACGTGAACAAGCCGGTCAGCTTCTCTCTGAGCGGCGTGCTGAACCCCGACGACCTCCAGGCCCTCTACCTGTCGCGGGTGACGCTCACGACGACGGTGCACGGTCCTGACGGCCAGCTCGACTCGCCGGCACCCTTCACCGACCAGTCGACGGTCTCGCCCGGCTACCTCATCAAGGCGCCGTACAGCTACAGTCAGACCTTCGTCCTGCCGGAGGTCGACAGCACGGCCACGGGGGTCACGCTCACGATCACCTACGAGCTGCTCGTGCAGACCACGCCGACCTCGGCCGAGTACGCCAAGCAGACTGCGGTCGACACCCTCACGATCGCGATCGCCCCGAAGCCCTGAGCGCTTCTCGCGTCAGTACTCACCCGACGACGCCGAGGAGGCGGAGAGTACCGTGCGGTTGCCGCCGCTGTTCGAAGCTCGGAGGCTGGCGGCCCGGGCGGCGTTCGTGAGCACACCGACGTCGTAGCCGAGGTAGTCGGTCAGGGCGACCCCGATGCTCGCCGTCGGACGCAGCCGGGGCGTCGTCTCGACCGGATGGTCGAGCAGGCCGTCCTGGATGCTCTTCGCGATCTGCAGCGCTGCGTCGGCGTCGACGGCGGGAGTCGCGATGAGGAGGCACCCGGCGCCGTCCTCGCCGATGTCCGACAGCGTCGGCCCGTAGCGGCGGACGGAGACGATGAAGCCCTCGGCGACCTGGTTGCTGAAGCCGACACCGAACGCGGTCGTCATCTCGTCGAGGTCGTCGAGACGGACGTGCAGGATCGCCAGCTGCTCATCGTGGAAGTTCGCGCGTTCGAACCAGTCCTCGGAGACGCGGATGAACGACTCGTGCAGCAGGACGTCGTCACCCGTGTACGCGACGATGCTCCCGTGCCGTCGGCTCGCCGGTGCCGCGCGCTCGGCCCGCAGGATGGAGAGCGCGACGGTCGCGATGATGAGGAGCGCGATGAGGAGCAGAGACGACGCGACGGTCCCGAACAGTGTCGTGAAGAGCGCGCCGTCAGTGCCCTCCACGAGGATCGTGACGAACCGCGCGGCGAAGAAGGCCGAGGCGATGCTGAGGACGACCGTGAATCCGCGAGTGCTCGGATTCTCGCGCATGCCACCCCGGAGGGTCTCAGCGGCGGCGAGTCCGGTGAACACCGAGATCCCGACGAACGTGACCGGGGCTCCGGCCCATGGTCCGCCGTCCGGGCCGGCCGACAGCGCCGCGACGGCTGTCGCGGCCGAGCCGATGAGTGCTACCCAGAGCAGGCCCGACTTGCCGTTGAACAGGCGGGAGCCTGACCACAGTGCTGCCATGCTCAGCACGTAGCCGGCGTTCCCTGCGGCGGTCGCCCACCACGCGTCGGCGCTCAGCGTGCTGACGACGTAGGAGAAGCTCGTGAACATGCCGGCCATGTAGGACACCGACCACACCCGTCCGCTCGCGTCGTCCTTGCGCATGAAGGTGTTCACGATGAAGGTCGCGCCGCAGACGAAGATCACGAGGGCGTTGACGACGGCGATGGTCTGCACATCGAAGATCATTCGGGGAGGCCTCTCGGGATACGGACGACCGCGGTGGTGCCCTCGCCGAGCACGCTGTGCAGGGTGAGGTCGCCACCGTGCAGCCGGACGATGTCGCGGCTGATGGCGAGCCCGAGGCCGCTGCCGTGCACGGTCGAGTTTCGGACGAGGTCGGAGCGGAAGAAGCGTTCGAACAGTTTCGGCTGGTCCTCTTCCGAAATGCCGATGCCGGTGTCGCGGACGATGATCCAGGCGGTGTCGCCCTCGGAGGTGACGCCGATGCTCAGCTCGCCGTCGTCGCGGTTGTACTTGATGCCGTTCGACAGGAGGTTGTCGACGACCTGGCGGAGTCGGAAGGGGTCGGCGAACAGCCGCACCGTCTCCTCGTCGTGCCGGATGATCGTGATGTTGCGCTCGGCCGCGAGGTGCGCCAGCGACTCGACGGACCGGTCGACGATCTCGCGGAGTTCGCACCCCGTGCGATCGAGCGCCATCGTGCGGTTGACGTCGCGGGACGCGGCCAGGATGTCGGCGATGAGTTCGAGCAGCCGGTCGCCGTTCGTCTGCGCGATGGTGAGCTGCTTCGCGACGGTCGCGGGGAGGCCCGGGTCGTCGAGTGCCAGGTCGAGGTATCCGAGGATCGAGGTGAGTGGGGTTCGCAGCTCGTGGGACACCGACGCGACGAGGTCGTCTCGGGCTCGGATCGCGTTGATCTCGCTCGTCACGTTGCGCGACACGAGCACCGTGCCGTCGTAGCCGCCCTCATGGTCGTAGAGACGGCGTGAGGTGAGGGCGAGGGCGATCCGCTCCGAGCCCGGCGCTCCCAGCCACACGGTCAGGTTCTCGAACTCCTCACCGCGTCTCGAGCGGATGTACGGCTTGTCCTCCGGCTCCAGCGGGGTCAGACCGTCCTCGGCCCACACCGGGAGGTCCGGGTTGACGTCGGAGAGCTCGCCGACCTCGTCCTGCAGACTCGTCTGGAATCGGTTGACCATGGCGCGCGCACCGATCTTGTCGAAACGCACCACGCCGAAGTTGACGGCGTTCAGGATCTCGGCGAGCCGACTCTCCTGATCCTGGGCTCGCCACAGTGCCGTCTCCAGCTGACCGGCCTGCTTGTTCAGCAGCACGCGCTGGGCCTCGGTCCGCTTCGCCGTCAGGCTCGTGGACACCGCCACGAAGGCGAGCACCATGGGGAGGATGACGAGTGCCGGAAGGCTCGCGATCGTGATCTCGCCCGGCTCGACAGCGAGGGTCGTCCAGGTCGCCGTGCAGACGAGGGAGACGGCGGTGATCGCTCCGGCGATCCCGAACGCCGAAGCCATCCAGATGGTGGGGAACACCCACAGGAGCCCCGCGCCGATGAGCGGCTCACCAGCGCGGATGAAGCTGATCGCGACGATGTCCATGATCGGCAGCGCGATGAGGAGTCGCGGGAACTGCTGCCACGGCACGATCGGTGCGAGGGCGGTTGCGACGAAGGCGAGGATGACGCCGACATAGAACAGGACCGAATTCTTGTCGACGCCCTGGAAGATGAGCGTCGCGAAGAGGATCGCGACGACGGCGAGGCCGAACAGGAGCTGCGGGAACGCCGAGTATCCGGTCATCCGTCCGACGGGCTCGGAGCGGGCCGAGCCACTCAATCGACCGAGGCGGATCGGAGCCTGCGGGCCCGTGTGCTGACCGGTGGTGGAATCGCCGGACGTCGCGTCGTCGGACAGCGCGGTCCGGTCTCCGGTCGACTTCGCGGGCATGGCACGAGAGTACCGCGATCGGGGGGTGCGAGGGGCGCACAGCGCAACGCGATCCGCGGGGGCCGTCCGCGACCAGGCCCGCTTACCGCGTGCCCCAGTCGTAGAGCTGCTTGTGCAGGCGCAGGTAGACGAAGGTCTCCGTCGCCGCGACGCCGTCGATCGTGCGGATCTCGGCGTTCAGGAGGGCGATGAGTTCCTCATCGTCCTCGCAGACGACTTCGACCAGGAGGTCGAAGGAACCGGCCGTGAGCACCACGTAGTCGACTGCGCTGAGTGCCGACAGCCGGTCGGCCACCACGCGGGTGTCGCCCGTCACACGGATGCCGATCATCGCCTGCCGGGTGAAGCCGAGCTGCATGGGATCCGTCACCGCGACGATCTGGATCACCCCTGACTCGGTTAGCTTCTGCACACGCTGGCGGACGGCGGCCTCACTGAGGCCGACGGCCTTGCCGATCTCGGCGTACGACCGACGTCCGTCGGTCTGCAACTGCTCGATGATCGCCTTGGACGTGGCATCAGGCTGGGGTGCCTTCGCCGAGCCGTCGGACGTTGCTCTGATCATGTGACGATCATGGCAGCAGAGGTGGGGTCGGGCAAGCGGATCCGCAGCCGTGCCTTCGCTGAACGGTGTGAATCCGTGGCGGGCGGCGCAGATGCCCGAATCGGAATCCGCCGAGCCGGGCGGCACGCTGCGCTCCGGGTCGGTGCCGTACTATCGTCGATGGTGCATCAGCCACCGCCAGCCGTACTAGAGGAGCAGACGTGACCGAGCACGGGCAACGGATCGTCACTGTGCCCGGCGGTCGTCGCCTCTCGCTGGCCTGGGCCGCGATGACCGATGTCGGCAAACGCCGCGAACTGAACGAGGACTCCGTCGTGGCCGAACCGCCGGTGTTCGCCGTCGCGGACGGTATGGGTGGGCATTCCGCCGGTGAGGTCGCTAGCGCCGCCGTCGCCCACCGCTTGAATCTCGCCACCGAGGACGCCGACATCCTCACCGTCGACGGTCTCGTCGAAGCGCTTCGCATGGCCGTCGCCGACATGATCGACACTGCCGAGGAAGGCGAGCTCGGTATGGGTACCACCGTGACAGGTGTCGTCCTGACCGCCGAGGAGGGCGAGGGCCGTCTGGCCGTCTTCAACATCGGCGACTCCCGCGTGTACCGCCTGCAGGACGGCGAACTCGCCCAGATGACCGAGGACCACTCGATCGTGCAGGAACTCATCCGCGCCGGGGCGATCAGCCCTGAAGAGGCGGAGTTCCACCCCAACAGCAACATGATCACGCGAGCCGTCGGCCCGTCCGATGACCCGGTGCCCGACGTCGAGCTCTTCCCGGTCGTGAGTGGAGCGCGCTGGCTGATCTGCTCGGACGGCCTCACCAAGGAGCTCACCGACCACGGCATCTGGTACTTCCTCACCGAGGGCAAGACTCCGGTCGACGCAGCCGAGCTGCTCCTCCGGGCCGCCCTCGACAACGGCGGCCGCGACAACGTGTCGGTCATCGTCCTCGACGTCGCCGAGGAGCCGCAGACTTCCTGAGCCTGCTTCGCTGAGCCTGCTCCACAGGGGGGCACCCGGTCGAGTTCTCCCCAACAGGACGTCAGTCGTCGAGCTCGCGCCGATCGGGCTGATGTGGTTGAGCCATGAGCCGATCCCGTCACCAGCCATCCGTCGAAAGCCCCGCCAGGACGACGCCGGGCGACGGCCGCCTGCTCGCCCCGAAACCGCCGGAGGACGCCCCTGCCGGCTCATTCCCGATCCTGGCGAGTCTCGCGCCCGTGCTCGGATCCGTGGTGCTGTTCGCGATCACGAGATCGCCGGTCACGCTCGTGTTCGCGGCGCTCGGCCCGCTCATCGCGATCGCGGGATTCGTCGATGCACGCTGGACGAGACGCAGGCGAGCGGGGCGCGCCGCGGCGGAGTACCGTGCCGCAGCGACACGGCTCGAGGAGGAGATCGACGAGGCGCACGCCGTGGAACGTGCCTGCCTCGACCGGCAGCACCCGTCAGGACGCTCCCTGGGGGTCCTGGCCGGAGCCGATCGCGGGCGGTGGCGGGTGCCCGCCGAGCGGCTCACGCTCGTCGTGCTGGGGCGGGGTGAGATCGCCAGCACGTTGCGGATCGACGGCACGGGTGAGGAGGGGCGCTGGGCCCACGCTCGACGGCTGGACGATGCGCCGGTGGTGATCGACGCCGCCGACGGCATCGGCATCGTCGGTGGACCGGCGCTCGCCCGCGCCGTCGGACGGAACGTGCTCCTCCAGCTCGCCCGCCAGCTCCCGCCGCAGCAGGCGGTGTTCCTCGCCGGAGGAGGTGCTTCACCCCGCTCCGAACCCTGGGCTGCGTTGGGTGGGCTGCCGCATCGCGACGGTCCTGCACGGACGCCGGGTGCTGAGGCCCAGGACGGAGAACGCACGCACGTCACGGTCGTCGAGCGCTGGAGCGATGCTCCGTCATCGCGAGGCGACTCGGGGCATCGCCCCGGGGCAGGTGGCGTGCTGCTCGCGCTCTCCGACGCGGTGGAGCTCATCCCGACGAGGTGCCGCCATCTGCTCGTGCTCGGCGCCGATGGCGAGACCATCCTCGCCGACGGTACCGGCGCGCGCGAGTCCGTCCTGCTGCGACCGGGGCTTCTCTCGGACGCTGAGGCCGATCGTTTCGCTCTCACACTCGCCGAGGCGGCATCGAGCTCGGGTGAGTCGAACACCGGGAGTCGAATCCCGAGCGAGGTGCGCCTGGCCCAGTTGCGCTCGGGGGTCCGAGACGAGGAATCGGAGCACACGGGCTGGCGGTCACAGGCACTGCGTGTCGCAGTCGGCCGAACGGCAGACGCGCCGTTCCTCCTCGACCTCGCCGGAGACGGGCCGCACGCGATCGTCGGCGGCACGACCGGAAGCGGCAAGAGTGAACTGCTCATCACCTGGATCACGGCGCTCGCCTGGCGGTGCTCGCCCGTCGAACTCTCGTTCCTGCTGATCGACTGCAAGGGCGGCGCCTCCTTCCAAGCCGTCGAGGCGCTCCCGCATGTCGTCGGGATGGTGACCGACCTCGAGCCGGCTGCAGCGGTGCGTGTCGTCTCGAGCCTCCGAGCAGAGCTCCGGTATCGCGAGCGGATCCTGGCCGCGCACGGAGCACGACATCTCCTCGACCCCGTGCTCGCGCCGGAGCACCGACCTGCCCGGCTCGTCGTGGTGGTGGACGAGTTCCAGGCGTTGCTGGATGCGAGCCCGCATCTGCACCAGGTGTTCGCAGACCTGGCCGCTCGCGGCCGTTCGCTCGGCCTCCACCTGATCCTGTGCAGCCAACGACCCGCGGCGGTCGCGGCCGATGCGATCCTCGCCAACTGCACCCTGCGCCTCTCGCTCCGGGTCACGTCGCGGCAGGACAGCAGCGCGATCATCGGCGTGCCCGACGCCGCGGCCCTCCCGGCGTCGGCAGCCGGCCGCTGCATCGTCTGGGATGGCTCTACGCGCATCGAGTTCCAGGCTGCAGTCGCCGATCCCGTCGACCTCGCGGCGGTGCGTGACCGATGGCGGGGCGCCCCGGTGCCCCGCCGGCCATGGCTCGACCCGTTGCCGGCTCAGTTGAGCGCCGTAGCACTGCGATCCATCGTGCGGGAGACGGTTCTCGCGACGGGCGCGCTGGAGCCTGAGGACGGCACCGAAATCGTGTTCGGTCTCGCGGACCTTCCCGACCAGCAGGAGCAACGTCCGGCCGTGTGGAGGCCCGCGCGTGACGGCTCGCTGCTCGTCCTCGGCGCCGGCCGGTCCGGACGCACGACCTTCCTCGACACCGTCGAGCAGGCTGCGACGGGACGGTGGCAGGTTGAGCGGGTGGGCCACGATCCCGAGCAGGCGTGGGACACCATCGTCGCGCTCGCAGACCCACTGCGTCCGACACCTCCGACGATCCTCCTCGTCGACGACGTCGAGTCGATGCTCGCGACCGCCGGCGACGAACATGCGGACGCGATCCGAGCGACCCTGCTCGGCCTGTTGCGCGACGGCGGACGTCGGGAGCTCCGCGTGGTGCTCGTCGCGTCGCGGATCGCTGGTGTCATCCATCGGCTCGCCGCGCAGACCGATCGCACCCTCGTGCTGCGGCTCGCCGATCGCCAGGAGCACCTCGTCGCGGGCGCGCCAGCGAGCTGTTTCGACCCACGGCGACCGCCGGGACGGGCCTACTGGGATGAGGTCGAGGTCCAGATCGCCGTCCCCGAAGCACGGCCGGTGGGCCGTGCCGCGCCCACCGCGCCGCGAGCGTGGTGCCCGGAGCCCGGCACCACCACGATCCTCATCACCCGCGCAGCACGTGCGGCGAGGGCGCTCGTCCAGTCCCACGTCGGCTCCGGGGGAGGCGTGCACCTCGTCGAGCCAGCCGTGGAGCCGTGGACTGCGATCGGACTGAGCGGAGGATTCCGCCCAGCCGAGCCGGACAGACCGGCTCCGGGTGCGACCGTGGTGCTCGTGGACCCGGAGACGTGGCTCTCCGGGCGACTCGTCGCCGGCCGCGAGCTGCCGAACAGCGCAGCCGGTGCGGACCTCGTCATGCACGGGTGCTCCGCGGCGGACTTCCGGCAGATCACCCGGAGCCGGGAGCTCCCTCCGCTACTCGGCTACGGCAGCGCACGAGCATGGTGGTGGCGCCCCGGACACGAGGCGCGACGCGTCGAGTTGTTCGGCGACGGCGCGGGGCGCAGCCGTGGCCTCGGCTCAGACCGCGGTGACGCTGATCCGGCCGACGACCGCTGACCCGCCGTGGATCGCGAGGTCGAGTTCCGGCTCGAGCGCATCCACCGCGGCCGCGTCGAGCGCGCCCACCGAGACGAGGAGGCGCAACCCGATGATCGTCGAGGCCCGGAGGGACCCGTCGAGCACCTTCAGCGCCACGGTCGCGCCGCCAGGAGCCGACATCACCATGACACCCTCGGCCCCGAGCTTCGCGAACAGACCAAGCCGCTCGATGACGAGGGTGTTCGCACGACCGGGGCCGTCGAGTGCCCACCCGTTGGCGAGCACAGCAGCCGTCAACAGCCCGGCGTTGCGGTACAGCGCGAACGGGGAAGTGGGGGAGGAGCTCACGACGCGGCCGATGCCTCTGGCCAACCCTGCGAGCGAGATCGCGTAGACCGGTGCACCACATCCGTCGATACCGCTCGCCGCCGGTTTCTCACCGGTGAACCGCTCGACCGTGTCGCGAACCGCCACCTGCAGCGGATGCGCCGGATCGAGGTAGCTCGCCTGATCCCAGCCGTTCTGCGCGCAGGCGAGGAGCATCGCGGCGTGCTTCCCGGAGCAGTTCATGTAGAGCGGACTCTTGCCGAGTCCGTCGCGCACGAGTTCGTCACGGGCGGCGCGGTCACCCGGCCAGTCCGGTGGGCACTGCAACGCCGAGTCCTCGATGCGCGCGCGGCCGAGCATGCTTCGGACGACCTGCACGTGCTTCCGGGTGCCCGCGTGGCTCGCAGTGGACAGGACGGCCTGCGCACCCTCGAGGGACACACCGGCGTTCATGATGGTGATCGCCTGGAACGGTTTCAGGCAGGAGCGCGGGAAGATCGGAGCAGATGGGTCGCCGAGGCTCGCGAGCACCTCGCCGTCCGGGCCCAGCACGATGGCCGAGCCCGCGTGCCGCGACTCGATGAACCCGCTCCGCTCGACGACCGCGAGCTCGACGGCGTCGTCGACGCCGAAGGTCTGCACGACGCCGGCGCTCACAGTGCCGAGATCGCCTGATCGATGACGGTCATCGCGTCGGCGATGAGCTCGTCGGACACGGCGAGGCTCGGCAGGAAGCGGAGCACGTTGCCGTACGTCCCGGCGGTGAGGACGAGCACGCCCTGCTGCGCTGCGGCAGCGGCGATCGCGCTGACCGCCGCGGCGTTGGGCTCCTTGGTCGTCGAGGCGGTGCCGGGCTGGACGAGCTCGATCGCGATCATCGCGCCGATGCCGCGCACCTCGCCGATGATGTCGTACTTCGTCTGGAGTTCGAGGAGCGCTGCCGTGAGCGTCGCGCCGATGCGGTCTGCCTCGGCGAGGAGACCGCGGGACTCGATGGCCTCGAAGACGGCGACCGACGCTGCGCAGGCGACCGGGTTGCCGCCGAAGGTCCCGCCGAGCCCGCCAGGCTGACTGGCGTCCATGATCTCGGCGCGGCCGGTGACTGCGGCGAGCGGGAGGCCGCCGGCGATGCCCTTGGCGCTCAGCACGAGGTCGGGCACGAGCCCGAAGTGCGAGCTCGCGAAGTACTCACCGGTGCGGGCCATGCCGCTCTGGATCTCGTCGGCGATGAAGACGACACCGTTCGCGGTGCACCACTCCTGGAGTGCCGGGAGGTAGCCCTCGGCGGGGACGACGAAGCCGCCCTCGCCCTGGATCGGCTCGACGACGAGGCACGCCAGGTCGACGGCGCCGACGCGCTTCTCGAGGTAGGCGATGGTGCGGGCAGCGGCCTCGGCACCGGAGAGGCCGTCGTGGTAGGGATACGAGTTGGGGGCGTGGTAGACATCGCCGGCGAACGGGCCGTAGCCGGTCGCGTAGGGCGCCGCCTTGTAGTTCATGGCCATGGTGAGGTTCGTGCGACCGTGGTAGCCATGGTCGAGCACGGCGACGGCGCGACGTCCCGTGAACTTGCGGGCGATCTTCACGCCGTTCTCCACCGCCTCGGCGCCTGAGTTCACGAGGACGGTCTTCTTCGGGAAGTCTCCGGGGGTGTGCTCGGCGAGCAGCTCCGCCACCCGCACGTACTCCTCGTAGGGGGTGATCGTGAAGAGCGTGTGCAGGACGTCGGACGCCTGCTCCTGGATGGCGCCGACGACGGACGACTCCGTGTGGCCGATCGTGGTGACGCCGATCCCGGCGCCGAGGTCGATGAACTGGTTGCCGTCGACGTCGACGACGATCGCGCCGTTCGCGCGCTCGATGTAGACCGGAAGGACGCTCGACACGCCATCGGACACGACGGCCTGGCGGCGGGCGTGGAGCGCCTGCGAGCGGGGGCCGGGGACTGCCGTCACGATGCGACGCTCCTGCGTCACGCTCGGCGCGGAAGCGGTCGTCTGGTTCGTGGTGTCGAGGGTGTCAGTCATAGTCATTCAGCGTAGCGCGCCCGTCCGACACCCGCGGCCCGCTTCGTGGGGCGCGGTGTCAGGCCAGTGGAATACTGGTGGCATGATCACGGGCCACCACGACTACACCATCGGCATCCGCTGGGACGGCGACCTCGGGACGGGGACGAGCGGGTACCGCGACTACTCGCGAGAGGTGACGGTCACCGCTTCGGGCAAGCACGATCTGGAGGGCTCGGCCGACAAGCCGTTCCGGGGCGATCCCGGTCGGTGGAACCCCGAGGAGCTGCTCCTCGCCGCGCTCGCGCAGTGCCACCTGCTGTCCTACCTGCACGTCGCCGTGACCCTCGGCGTCGTGGTGACCGGGTACACGGACGACGCGGTCGGCACGATGGTGGAGGACGGCGCGGGCAGCGGTGCGTTCACCGAGGTGGTGCTCCGACCCCGAGTGACGGTCGCCGACGCCTCGATGGTGGAGGCGGCGCGGGCAGGGCATGCGAAGGCGAATCAGCTGTGCTTCATCGCCAACTCCGTCAACTTCCCAGTGCTCCACGAGCCCACGATCGTCGTCGAAGCGCCCTGAGGCTCGGCAGCGCCGGCGTCAGAGGCGTTCTGGGCGCAGCGCGCGCTTGATGCGCTCCACCGTGTCGGCGGGCGGTGACTCGTTGTACGCGTTCGCCAGTTCCTGACCGGTGAGGGCGTGGATGGCGTCCATGATCTCGTCGGTGGCCTTGCGCCTGGCACGCCCCGAGGTCGCTGGACCGTGGTGGCTGACGTCGATCGGCTCGCCGAAGATGATGGTCACCGGCTTGAACTTCGGGATGGTGGTGCCGACCGGCATGAGTTCGTCCGTGCCGATGAGACCGACCGGGACCACCGTCGCGCCGGTCGTGAGAGCGAGCCAGGCGACGCCCGTGCGGCCCCGGTACAGGCGGCCGTCGAGCGACCTCGTGCCCTCCGGGTAGATCGCGAAGGCGTTCCCGCCGTCGAGGATGCGTCGCCCCTGGTCGAGTGCCTCCTGGGCCGCTTGTCCCACGCCGCGCTCGACACCGACGGCGCCGATCGAGGTGAAGAAGGTGCGGGAGACCCAGCCCTTCAGCCCTCGTCCGGTGAAGTAGTCGTTCTTGGCGAGGAACTGCACTCGCCGCGGCGCGCTGATCGGGATGGCGATGCTGTCGATGAAGGACAGGTGGTTGCTCGCGAGGATGACCGGCCCGCGCTTGGGCACGTTCTTCCGGCCGATGATCTTCGGACGGTAGAGGAGCTTCGCGGTGGTGTTCAGGACGGTGCGACCGAAGTAGTAGACGAACCCGGGTTTCGCTGGGGGATCGGCGGGTGCGATGCCCTCTGCCGCGGTCGAAGGTTCGTCGACAGGGTGCTCCTGGGCGCGTCGGTTCGTCTGTTCGTCCTCGGCCATGCGCTCGACTGTACTCCGGATGCATGCGCGTCGCGGCATACGCTCCGGGCTCAGCGCTCCGCGGATGCTCGGCGTGCTATCAGCCAGCATGGAGACTGGTGGGTGACACTGGATCGACCCCTCAGCAACGACCGAAAGTTCCCCTGTGCGCAAGAGCCTCTCCCTCCTGGCCGTGATCGCGTCCCTCGTGTCGCTGACGGCCTGCAGTTCGGCGACCTCGCAGTCGCAGGCGCTCGCCAGCCCGGGGGAGTGCGCAGACACCAGCGCAGGGTCCGCTTCGAAGGCGATCTCGGTGAAGGGCGACTTCGGTTCCCTCCCGGACGTCACCTTCTCCAAGGGGACGCTGAGCGCCGACACGACGCAACGCACCATCGTCTCGACCGGCGACGGCGAGGAGGTGGAGCCCGGCGACACCACCTTCGTCGAGATGTCGATCTACAACGCCGTGACCGGCTCGATCGTGGCCCAGACCGCGTACGGCGCGAGTCCGGCGACGGCGATCGTCGTCAACGACCAGAAGTACTTGAAGGGTCTCGTCCGCGCCGTCGAATGCACGACCGTCGGTTCCCGCGTCGCGGCGTTCGTCACGGCGAGCGACGGGTTCGGGTCGGCAGGTTCCAGCGACGGCACTGTCCAGGCGGATCAGCCGCTCGTCGTCGTCGCCGACGTCCTGAGCACCGTCCACAGCGACGCGAAGGCCGACGGCGTCCCGCAGGAGCCCGTGGCCGGCATGCCGACGGTCGAACTCGACACCGCCGGCCGCCCGACGGTCACGATCCCCGAGGAGCCGGCGCCTGCCGATCTCCAGGTCGCCGTCCTCAAGCAGGGTGACGGCGCCGTGGTGGAGTCCGATGCGGAGGTCATCATCAATTACCAGGGCGTCAACTGGCGCACGGGGAAGGTGTTCGACGAGAGCTGGGGCAACGGCCCGACGAACTTCCAGCTGTCCGCGGTCGTCAAGGGGTTCTCGAGCGCCATCGCCGGTCAGCGCATCGGTTCGCAGGTCCTTGCGGTGATTCCACCCGATCTCGGCTACGGACCGAGCGGTGGCAACAGCCAAGCCGGCATCGAGGCGGACGACACGATCGTGTTCGTGATCGACATCCTCGACGCGAGTCGCACGACCGCACCGGCTGCGGGCTGAGCGGCACCGCCCGGGCAGCCGTAGACTGACCGCCGTGAGACGTGTCATCATCCTCGGTTCCACCGGGTCGATCGGAACGCAGGCCCTCGACGTCATCCGCGCCGACCGCGACCGCTTCGAGGTCGTCGGGTTGACCGCCGGGTCGAACGCTGTACTCCTCGCAGAGCAGGCGGCCGAGTTCCACGTGGACGACACGGCGCTCGGCGCCGACGACGCCGAGCGACTCATCCGCAGCGTCGACGCGGACGTCGTACTCAACGGCATCACCGGGTCGATCGGTCTCGGCCCGACGCTGGCGGCGCTCGAGACCGGTCGGACGCTGGCGCTCGCCAACAAGGAGTCCCTGATCGTCGGCGGCGACCTCGTCAAGCGGCTCGCCGCTCCCGGACAGATCGTGCCCGTGGATTCGGAGCACTCGGCGATCGCGCAGGCGCTCCGCTCAGGCACCGACGCCGAGGTCCGTCGCCTCGTGCTGACGGCCTCGGGCGGGCCGTTCCGCGGCCGGAGTCGTCACTCCCTCGCAGACGTCACGCCCGCGCAGGCGCTGGCGCACCCCACGTGGGACATGGGCCTCGTCGTCACGACGAATTCGGCCACGCTCGTGAACAAGGGGCTCGAGGTCATCGAGGCCCATCTCCTCTTCGACGTGCCCTACGACCGCATCGAGGTGACGGTGCATCCGCAGTCGATCGTGCACTCCATGGTCGAGTTCATCGACGGCTCGACGATCGCCCAGGCCTCGCCGCCGGACATGCGCCTGCCGATCTCGCTGGGCCTCGACTGGCCGAACCGTGTGCCCGGTGTCGGCGTGCCCCTCGACTGGACGGCCGCGCAGCAGTGGACGTTCGAGCCACTCGACCATGAGGCCTTCCCCGCTGTGCGTCTGGCGAAGCAGGTCGGCGGTTACGGCCGCACGTACCCTGCCGTCTTCAACGCCGCGAACGAGGAGGCCGTGCAGGCGTTCCACGCCGGTCGGCTCGGCTATCTCGGCATCCTCGACATCGTGCGCGGCGTCGTGGAGGACCACGCCGCACCGGACGGCGAGTTGACGCGCGAATCACTCGCCGAGGCGGAGCGGTGGGCACGGGAACGGGCGCAGCAGCGCATCGGCTGATCATCGCTCGGCAGGGCTTCGACCCCCAGCAGCTCCAGAGGCTGCGCACAGCCCGCGTGCAGCCGGGTGCTCGAACGCGCGAGTAGGGTGAACGGCGTGGAATCCGTGCTCCTCTACATCCTCGGCATCGTCATCGTGCTCGTTGGCCTCGTCGTGTCCATCGGGCTGCACGAGGTCGGCCACCTGGTGCCCGCGAAACTCTTCGGGGTCAAGGTCACGCAGTACATGATCGGCTTCGGCCGGACCATCTGGTCCCGGCGCAAGGGCGAGACGGAGTACGGCTTCAAGATGATCCCGTTCGGCGGGTACATCTCGATGATCGGCATGTTCCCGCCGAAGCAGCCGGGCGAGGCCGCCCGGAACGCGAGCACGGGTTTCTTCGACACCCTCGTGCAGGACGCACGTGAGGCGAGCGCCGACACGATCGGCGCGGGCGATGAGGAGCGCACGTTCTACCGGTTGCCGGTGTGGAAGCGGATCATCATCATGCTCGGCGGGCCGTTCATGAACCTCGTCCTCGCGGTGCTGTTCATCGGGATAGCGATCTCGGGTTTCGGGATCCCGCAGCAGAGCAACACCCTCACGACCGTGTACGCCTGCGTCCTCCCGTCGACGAGCGACCGCCAGGACTGCGCGGCCTCAGATCCGGAGAGCCCGGCTGCTGCCGCCGGACTGAAACCGGGCGACACGATCCTCAGCATCGACGGCACGGCCGTGACGACCTTCGCCGAGATCTCGGCCGCGGTCCAGCAGGCACCAGGCTCACCGCTCGCACTCGAGGTCCTGCGCGGCGACCAGCACCTCGACCTGACGCTCACTCCGCTCCTGCTCGAGCGGGATGTCGTCGACGCCGACACCGGCGAGGTCGTGACGGACTCCGCAGGCAAGGCGGTGACGCACGAGGTCGGCTTCGTCGGTATCACCCCGCAGCAGAAGATCGTCGCCCAACCCGTCACGGCCGTCCTGCCCACGGTCGGCGACACGGTGTCCCGCACGGCGAACATCATCCTCAACCTGCCGCAGCGTCTGATCGACGTCGGGCAGGCTGCCTTCGGTTCCGGTGAACGCGACCCGAACGGCCCGATGAGCGTCGTCGGCGTCGGCCGGATCGTCGGTGAGGTCGTCAGCATCGATGAGATCCCCGTCGCCACCAAGGCCGCGACGGTCTTCAGCATCCTCGGCTCCTTGAACGTCGCCCTGTTCGTCTTCAATCTCATCCCCCTGCTGCCGCTCGACGGCGGTCACGTTGCTGCCGCCCTGTGGGAGTCGATCCGTCGCGGCTTCGCGAAGGTCTTCAAGCGCCGCGATCCGGGACCGGTGGACGCCGCCAAGCTCATTCCACTGACCTTCGCCGTCGTGATCGTGCTCGGTGGCATGAGCGCACTCCTCGTCTACGCCGACATCGTGAAGCCGGTCAACCTCTTCGGCTGAGGCCTCGACCCGGCGATGCGCATCGGACGTACTCCCTCGGGAGTACTCACGGTCCGCCGGGTGGCCGACGCCCGCTCGTGGTGCCGCGAGTAGCATGCAGAGATGCCACCGGACAGGATGCGATCGACGGAGCTGCACGCGCCTGGCGGCTGGCCCGGCGACGCACGCTTCGGTCGTGGTCGACCCGCCTGGCGTCTCTGGGGGCCGGTCGTCGTCTCCCTCCTCGTCCAGTTCCCTGCGACGGCGCTGCTCGCGTTGCACGGGTCCCTGGCTGAGGGAGCGGGCGCCTCGGCATGGTCACGGATCGCCGCGGCCTGCTTCGCTGTGATCGGGCCCTTCGCCCTGCTCGCCGCGCGCCGACTTCCGGGCCAGACCGTCGCGGTCGTGGCCGTCCTCTCGAGTGCGTCGATGCTGACCGGCCCCATCTGGGGTCCGCCGGCGATCGCGCTCGCCTTCGCCGCCGGGTCCGGCATCATCCGCGGTGCCCGCCGCTGGACCTACCTGTCGCTCGGGATCGGGTGGGCCCTCCTGCTCGCCGGCGCCCTGGCAGGGGGCTGGGCGTTGTCGGGGTTCCGGATCGGACTGACGACGGTCCTCGTCGTCCTCGCGGTGCTGCTCGCGGAAGGCTTCCGTTCGCGTCGCGAGCGTCTCGCGCAGTACCGTCGGACCCAGGGCGAGCGCCGGGCGACCGCCGCCCAGCAGGAGCGCATGCGGATCGCGCGTGAACTGCACGACGTGATCGCGCACTCGCTCGCGCAGATCAACGTGCAGGCCGGCATGGGACTGCACCTGATGGACACGCAGCCGGAACGGGCCAGGGAGGCGCTGTCGAACATCAAGGTCGCGAGCAAATCGTCCCTCGACGAGGTGCGCGGCCTGCTCGACGTGCTGCGCACGGACCCGGAGACCGTCGGTGGAGCACCTGCTCCACGGCGTCCTGGCCCCGATCTGGCGGCCCTTCCCTCGCTCGTCGACTCGCTCAGGGACCAGGGCGTCGCGGCGAGCCTCACGACGGAGCTGACGACCACTCCCGGGGCGGCCGCCCAGCTCGCGCTCTACCGGATCGCGCAGGAGAGCGTGACGAACGTGCTCCGTCACGCGCGGGCCGGCCGCGTGTCGATCGACCTCTCGGAGATCGACGGGAGCTACCGGCTGACGGTGGCGGACGACGGCGTCGGCGCCCCTCCCGGCCCCGAGGAGCGGGGGAACGGCCTCCTCGGCATGACCGAACGCGCGGAGCTCCTCGGCGGCACGCTCGAGACGAGCGCGGTTCCGGGCGGCGGCTTCCGGGTGGACGCGACCATTCCCGCGCAGGCGGCATCATGATCCGGGTCGTGCTGGCCGACGATCAGGGGCTCATCCGCGGCGGATTCAGGGCGTTGCTCGAGGCCGAACCGGACATCACCGTGGTCGGTGAGGCGGCATCGGGTGCCGAAGCGCTGTCGGTCATCCGCCGGGAGCGTCCGGACGTCGCCCTCATGGACATCCGCATGCCGGACGGCGACGGACTGGAGGCGACCGAACGGATCGTCGCGGACCCGGGTCTCGCCGGCACCCGCATCATCGTCGTGACGACCTTCGAGTTGGACGAGTACGTCGCGCAGGCGATCCGGGCCGGGGCGAGCGGCTTCCTCGTGAAGGACACCGAACCCACCGAGCTCATCCGGGCCGTCCGAGTCGTCGCCGCCGGCGACGCACTGCTGTCGCCCGGGGTGACCAGACGCCTGCTGTCGCAGGTGGCCGGGTCCCTGCGAGAACCTGTGGACGAGCGGGCGCTCGACGCCCTGACCCCTCGCGAGCGGGAGGTGCTCGTGCAGGTGGGACGCGGACTCACGAACGAGGAGATCGGCGCGGAGCTGTTCCTCAGCCCGCTCACCGCGAAGACCCACGTCTCGCGCATCATGTCGAAGGTGCAGGCGCGCGATCGGGTGCAGCTCGTCGTGCTCGCCTACGAGAGCGGGCTCATCGCGCCCGGCGAGAGCTGAGCGGTGCTCCCCACGGAGTAGGGAGAAAGCGTCCGGCGGGCGGATTCGCGACGCGCAGGCCGGCGAGAGGCTGAGGGGGTCAGACAGACGACCGGCCCGGTCGTCGATCGAACGGAGTCCCCATGACCACCCTCATCGAATCAGGCGCAGCAGCGCTCCAATCCACCGCGGGCACCCTCGCCGCCCATCCAGGCTGGTACGGCGGCCCCGGCCCCCATGTCTGGCTCCTCCTCCTCATCCCCGTCTTCTGGATCCTCGTGATCGTCCTCGTCGTGTCGCTCGTCGGCCGACGGTGGCGCCGGCGCGCCTGGGCGGGTGCCGGCGCTCCTGGACAGGCCGGTGGGCCGTGGGCCTGGCGCGGAGACGCCGTGCGCGGGGCCGAGCAGACGCTCGCGGAGCGCTTCGCCCAGGGCGACATCGACGAGGTCGAGTACCGTGCGAGGCTCGAAGTGCTGCGCGCGAACCGTGAGGTGCCGCCGGGGCGCTGATCCGCGATACCACCCAGCAGCCTCCCAGACCACCGGGAGGCTGCTGGTCCGCGCGAGCGTAAGCTGTGGCATGTGGTAGCTATCAATCTGGGTCTTCCCTCGGTTCCCGAAACGCTCAGCCCGCGGCGCAAGTCCCGCCAGATCAAGGTGGGGAAGGTGCTCGTCGGTGGCGACGCGCCGGTGAGCGTCCAGTCGATGACGACGACGCAGACCACGAACATCAATGCGACGCTGCAGCAGATCGCGGAACTCACCGCGTCCGGCTGTGACATCGTCCGCGTGGCCGTCCCGACCCGCGACGATGCGGAGGTGCTGCCGATCATCGCGAAGAAGAGCCAGATCCCGGTCATCGCCGACATCCACTTCCAGCCCAACTACGTGTACGCGGCCATCGACGCCGGGTGCGCGGCCGTCCGAGTGAACCCCGGTAACATCCGGAAGTTCGACGACCAGGTCGGCGAGATCGCCCGGCGCGCGAAGGCGGCCGGTGTGTCGCTCCGGATCGGGGTGAACGCCGGCTCCCTCGATCCACGGCTGTTGCAGAAGTACGGCAAGGCCACCCCGGAGGCGCTCGTGGAGAGCGCTGTCTGGGAGGCGAGCCTCTTCGAGGAGCATGATTTCCACGACTTCAAGATCTCGGTCAAGCACAACGACCCGATCGTCATGGTGAAGGCCTACCGTCTGCTCGCGGAACGCGGCGACTGGCCCCTCCACCTCGGGGTGACCGAGGCGGGCCCCTCGTTCCAAGGCACGATCAAGAGCGCGACGGCATTCGGCATCCTGCTCTCGGAAGGCATCGGAGACACCATCCGGGTCTCCCTGTCGGCGCCTCCGGCCGAGGAGATCAAGGTGGGATTGCAGATCCTGCAATCGCTCAACCTCCGCGAACGCAAGCTGGAGATCGTGTCCTGCCCGAGCTGCGGCCGCGCCCAGGTCGACGTCTACAAGCTGGCGAACGACGTCACGGACGGACTGGAGGGCATGACCGTCCCGCTCCGCGTGGCCGTCATGGGCTGCGTCGTCAACGGGCCTGGCGAAGCACGCGAGGCCGACCTCGGCGTCGCGAGCGGCAACGGCAAGGGCCAGATCTTCGTCAAGGGCGAGGTCATCAAGACCGTTCCCGAGGCGGAGATCGTCGCGACGCTCATCGAAGAGGCGAATCGGATCGCCGCCTCGATGCCGGCGGACGACACGTCCACCGGCTCGCCGGTGGTCACCGTCGGTTCGAACTGACCGCGAGGCGCCGGCGACTCACCGCGCGGGTCGCTCCCTGGCGTGCGTCGGGACGCCGCCCGTGCCTGGTTCGACGGGCTCGAGTCGGCGTGAGGGGATGACCCGCCGGGCCGGAACCTGAGCACCGAGAGCTCTCCTCGCGAGGCGCCTGGCGAGCTGGAGCGGCGTGCCGACGACGAGCGCGACCGTGCCGAGCAGGCTCGTGTCGGCCCGTCCCAGGGCCCGCTTGCGCTCCCACCCGGTGCGCAGCAGCCCGCCACGGCTCCGACGCGCACGTGGACGGATGGCGAGCGTCCCGAGGTCGCGTGCAGCGAAGGCCTCCTCCGCACGCTCGATCCAGTCGTCCTCCTGCGCCGGGTGGAAGTAGTTCTGTTGCAGCCAGGCCGGGTCGGGATGACGGAACCGGGCCCGCATGAGCTCCTCGCGTGAGGCGAGCAGCCCGCTGCCCTCGAACACCGTGTTGATGAGGGCCGGATCGACGCCGAAATCGTCGAGCACGATGACGGGGACGCCGAGAGCGACGGCCTCGATCGCCGCAGTCGAGCTCACGGTCACGAGCCCGGCGGCGTGGCCGAGATGCACGGCCATGGAGCCGGTCGCGATCCGCAGATTCCGCGGGCCGCCGTCGCCGAACAGGACGTCGTACGGGTAGTGCTCGTGGTGGGTCTGCGGATCTCCCGCCAGAGCGCGGACCTTGATCACCACATCGAGGTGCTGGTGCCGCTTCGCCAGGGTGCGAAGCCAGGAGATGATCCGGAGCCGGTCACCCCGGTCGGCCGGAACCGTCGCCTGCGCGGCGAACACGATGCGGGTTCGCGGAGCCGCAGTCGTCGGACTCGGTGTGACATCCTCCCGCTGGGGTGCGAGGAAGGGCAGCGTCGCGAGGGCGAAGGCTGGTTCGATGCCGTTCGCCGTCGCCAGCTCCCGGTACGCGGCGACCTCGCGATGACTGTGCAGCACGAAGACGTCGGCCTGGGCTCGCAGGAAGACGCCCTTCCACTTCGCCGGGATCGAGATGCCGGGCAGCCCGGTGAGGAGGACCGGACGGTCGGTGCCGAGCGCGAGCAGCTCGGAGATGACCACCTCGGCCACCGGCCCTCTGGTCGACACGAACACGCCGTCGGGTCGCTCGGAGCGTACGAGGTCGACGAGCTGACGGAGCGACACCCGCGGCACGGTCCGGTCTTCGAAGGCCGTGTGGAGGAGTGCGATGTCCGCTTGGCGTTCGGTGGCCGACACGTCGGTCTCGATGAGGACGAGGTCGACATCCCAACCCTCCGCCCTGGAGAGCGTCGCGGCACCCCACTTGACGAAGGAGTCGGAGTCGACGACCCCGATCACCCGCCGCCGAACCCGCGGATCAGGCATCGACCCTGCGCAGCTTCGCGAGTGGCGCCAGTTCGCCCGGGAACACGCGCTTGACGCCGTCGCCCATCGCGGTCTCGATGATCCGGATGTCGCGGACGAGGTTGGAGAAGCCGTGCGGTTCGAGCGACGCGGCGTGATCGGAGCCCCACATGGCCCGGTCGAGCGTGATGTGACGCTCGACGAGTGATGCGCCGAGGGCGACGGCGGCGAGCGAGATCTGCAAGCCGGTCTCGTGCCCGGAGTACCCGATCGGGACGCCCGGGTACCGGTCGCCGAGGCTCTGGATCATCCTGAGGTTCGCCTCCTCGGGCGGCAGCGGGTAGGTCGACGTCGCATGCAGGATCGCGAGCGGTGAGCCGCCCAGGATCGCGACGGCGCGATCGATCTGCTCGAGCGTGGACATGCCGGTCGAGAGGATGATGGGCTTGCCGGTGCCCGCGAGGCGGGTGAGGAGCCCCGCATCGGTCACCGAGGCGGATGCGACCTTGTGCGCGGTGACCCCGAGGTCCTCGAGGAAGTCCACGGAGGGCTCGTCCCACGGGGAGGCGAACCAGCTGAGGCCGCGGAGCGTGGCGTGGTCGCCGATCTCGATGTACTGCTCTCGGTCGAACTCGACGCGGTAGCGGTACTCGAGGTAGGTCATCTCGCCCCACGGCGTCTGGCGCGGGACGTCGCGCATGTGCGAGGGCGTCGATATCTCCGGCGTGCGCTTCTGGAACTTGACGGCCTGGGCGCCTGCATCGGCAGCGACGTCGATGAGTCGCTTCGCGAGCTCCACATCTCCGTTGTGGTTGAGACCGATCTCCGCGATCACGTAGGCGGGCGCACCACCGCCGACGGGTGTGCCGCCGATGTGGAGTGGGGACGCCTGCTGCTCGGTCGAGTCCTGGTGGATGCTCATGGTCGTGCTCCGTTCGGTCGATGCTGGGGGGTCTGGGGGTGCGCTTCCCGGGCGGCGAGCACGAGGTCTGCGAGTTCGCGGACCGCACCGTCGCCACCGCGACGCGCGAGGACGAGTCGCGCCGACGCCTTCGCGCGTGGGTGGGCGTCGGCGGTCACGACGGGCCAACCGGCGATGTCGAGTGCCGGCAGGTCGTTGACGTCGTTCCCGAGGTAGGCGACGCGTTCCAGCGAAACGCCGGCCGAGGCGGCCCATTCGCGCAGCGCCGCGGCTTTGTCGTCCGCACCGTAGACGACGTCGACACCGAGTTTCGCGGCGCGGGCGGCGACGATCGGTACGCGCTCGGTCGACAGGATGAGGACGGGGATGCCTGCCTCCCGCAGGAGGCGCACGCCGAGACCGTCGCCACGGTGGACGCTGACCCGCTCCACGCCGTCGGCATCGATGATCGCGCGGTCGTCGGTGTGCACGCCGTCGAAGTCGGTGACGACCGCGTCGACGTCGAGGTCGTCCTCCGGGCGTTCGGAGGGTGCCGGGATGCCGAGCTGCCGTTCGGCCAGGGCGGCGATGGCCTCGGCGACGAGCAGGTCCTCCGGCTCGTCGATGTCGAGCGCGGCGAAGGAACGGGTGATCGCCGGGGAGATCCGTCCGAAGAACCGGTGCCGGGCGTCGAGGAATCCCTCGGTGTCGAACACGTAGAAGGAGCCGGTCTCGCGGTACTGCGGCGCACGGTCCTGTCGGCGGGGCCGTTCGCGGTGGTCATGACCGAGTCCCCGCGCACCCTTCGGCTTGTCGGTCCAGAGGAAGCCGTGGTCGAGCACCGCCGCGAACACGGCGTCGGCGCGGTGGGCCGACACCGTGGCGATCGCGTCGTCGAGCGCCTGGACGTCGAGGAACGGTGAGGTCGCCTGGGCGAAGACCGTGACCGGTGTCAGCTCACCGCGCTGCCCGAGCACCCCGAGGGCGTGCAGGAGGGCAGCCTCGGACGAGGTGCTGTCCTCCGCCAGCTCCGCCGGACGCTCGATGACCTCCGCGCCCGCGGCGAGTGCGGCGGCGGCGAGGTCGGGATGGTCGGTGGTCACGACGACACGCGAGACACCCCGTGCGCGGAGGAGGCCCTCGATCGAGCGGGTGATGAGGCTGGTACCGCGGACCGTTCGGAGGTTCTTCCGGTGGATCCCCTTCGAGCCGCCGCGGACCGGGACGATCGCCGTCGCGCCCTCGATCCCGGCGCGCCGCTCCTGCGCTGCATCAGTCATCGATCCACGGTAGGAAGCGCCGGTGACGCGGAGGGGGACGCGGGTGGAACGGCGGGGGACGCCCCGGTGTCCATTCGGTGGCCGGTGCGCTCGCCGTGTCCGGGTGGGCACGTAGACTGTTCGGACCGCGGAGGGCCGCCGAGCGCTCCAGCGCCACACGGTCGTCCGACCGGAGCACCGCATCGCCAGGGGAGACCAATCACCGTGACGCTCAGCACACCGATCGCGCCCGCCGAACTCCAGCGGGCCCGCAGCATCCTCACCGACATCGTCGGCGCCTACGATGCCAAGGTGGTCGGTCAGCAGGGCCTTCGCACCACCCTGCTCGCCGCGTTGATCTCCGGTGGGCACGTCCTCCTCGAAAGCGTCCCCGGGCTGGCGAAGACGACTGCAGCCGAGTCGATCGCACAGGCGGTCAACGCCTCGTTCAAGCGCATCCAGTGCACGCCCGACCTGTTGCCGAGCGACATCATCGGCACCCAGATCTACGATGCGCGCACCGGCGGGTTCGAGACGCAGCTCGGGCCGGTGCACGCGAACTTCGTGCTGCTCGACGAGGTGAACCGTTCCAGCGCGAAGACGCAGAGCGCGATGCTCGAGGCGATGCAGGAGCGACAGACCTCCATCGGCGGAGTCCACTACGCCCTGCCGAAGCCGTTCTTCGTGCTCGCGACGCAGAACCCGATCGAGCAGGAGGGCACCTACCATCTGCCGGAGGCACAGCTCGACCGCTTCCTGGTGAAAGAGGTGCTCGACTACCCGACGATCGGCGAAGAGGCCGAGATCGTGCGCCGCGTGAACTCCGGCCTGTACGACGCCGAGACGACGCAACCCGGTGTGAGCGTCGAGGACGTCCTCTTCCTCCAGTCGCTCGCGAAGCGCGTGTATCTCGACGCCTCGATCCTCAACTACATCGTGCAGACCGTGTACGTCACGAGGCATGCCCACGACTACCTGCCACCGAAGCTCGCGAGCTACATCGACTACGGTGCGAGCCCGAGGGCGAGCATCGCCTTCAGCACGGTCGCGAGGGCGCTCGCGATCCTCGCCGGCCGCGACCACGTCATCCCGGAGGACGTGAAGGGGTACCGGCACCAGGTGCTGCGCCACCGCATCATCCTGAACTTCGAGGCGGCCGCCGACGACGTCTCGCCTGAGACCATCATCGACGCCGTCTTCGGTGCCGTGCAGGCACCGTAGTCCGATGTCGACACCGCTGCTCCACCGGGTGAAGTCGAAACTCTTCATCCATGCCCACCGTCGCGTTCGGGGGATGCTCGACGGTGAGTACCGTTCGGTGTTCCAGGGCAGGAGCCTCGACTTCGACGACCTGCGCGAGTACGCGCCGGGCGACGAGATCAAGGACATCGACTGGAAGGCGACCGCGCGGCACGGCTCACCGCTCATCAAGCGCTACATCGCGAACCGCAAACACCAGGTGCTGTTCGCCGTCGATACGGGGCGCGATCTCGCGGCGCTCGCGGCTGGAGGGACGTCGAAGCGCGAGGTCGCGCTCCTCGCCGTGGGCGTGCTCGGCTACCTCGCGATCCGCCACGGTGACCTCGTCGGCCTCGTCGCGGGCGACACCGCCTCGCCGGAGCTGGTGCGCCCCGCCGGCACCGAGTCGGCGCTCGAACGACTGCTCCAGCACATCGACCGCCGTGTCTCGCTCGAGGCGCCGCAGAGCGACCTGGACGAGCTCCTCGGTTTCGTCGCGCGGTCGGTGAAACAGCGCTGTCTGCTCGTGATCGTCTCCGACGACGAGGAGTTCACGCCGCAGCGTCTGGCGATCCTGCGTCGCCTCCATGTGCAGCACGAGGTGCTGTGGATCTCGATCGGCGATGCCGACCTGATGCGCGCGGAGTACACGGATCGCTCGATGTTCGACGTCGACGGCGAGCGGTCGCTCCCGTCGTTCGTCCGCGCCGACGACGCCCTGCGGCGCGAGTTCGTGGCCTCCGTCGCCGATGCGACGGCCCGGCACCTCGACCAGCTCGAGGCGCTCGGCATCAGTGGGCAGCGGATCACCGGTACCGAGGACGTCGTCCCCGGGCTCTTCCATCTCCTCGAGGCACATCAGCATGCCCGGCGATAACGGCTACTACGCGCCTGTCCAGTACGCGATCCTCTGGCCGGTGATCGGCCTCGTCCTCATCGCGCTCGTGATCGGCTGGTACGTGTGGATGCTCGGCCACGTCCGGCGTCGTGCGCGCGGGACGGCACCACGGCCTGTCCCGCCGCCGTCCCCGGCGGTGCTGCGCGACCGCTACCTCGGGTTGATCGGCGAGATCGAGCAGGAGCATGAGAACGGGACGCTCAGCACGCGTCGTGCGCATCAGCGTCTCGGTGGCATCCTGCGCATGTACGCGCACGAGTCGAACGGTGTCCGCGCCCAGGTCATGACGCTCGCCGACCTCGACCGCGCAGGTCTCGTCCCGCTGACCCGTGCCGTGTCCGCCTACTATCCCGTCGAGTTCCGCGAGGCCGAGACGGGGAGCGTACCGGAAGCGGCCGCGCTCGCCCGTCAGGTGGTGACGACATGGAACTGATCCACTGGTGGATGCCCGTCGTCTGGGTCCTCGTCATCGCCGCGGTCGTCGTCGCAGTCGTCCTCGTCGCCCGTCGACGTCGTCGCAGGAACACCGCGGAGGCGGCGTTGTGGGTCGCGCACTCCGAGCGCCTGACCGGATTGCCCGGGTACCGTCGGGCGCTCTCGCGCTACCGCCGACTCGTCATCGCGACGATCGCAGCGCTCAGCGTGCTGGTGCTCGCCGGTATGGCGCTCGGCTCGCGCGTCGTCAGTACGACGGTCTTCCAACCAGAGCTCCGGAACCGGGACATCGTGCTGTGTCTCGACGTCTCCGGCTCCATGACCGAATACGACGCGGCGCTCGTCGGCGTCTTCGAATCGCTCGTGCAGCGGTTCGACGGGGAACGGATCGCGCTCGTCCTCTTCAACGCCTCGGCCACCACCTACTTCCCGCTCACGAGCGACTACGACTTCGTGACCGCGCAGCTCGACCATCTCGTCGACGACCTCACCTCGCCGGACAGCGACTACGAGTACTGGAACGGCACAGACCTCGGCAACGGCTCCTCGCTCATCGGCGACGGCCTCGGCTCCTGCGTCATGCGTTTCGACCAGGTCGGCGAGGAGCGCTCGAGGTCGATCGTGCTCGCCACCGACAACTACGTCGCCGGCGAACCGATCCTCACCCTGCGAGAGGCGGGGGACTACGCGAGTGCCCAGGACGTCACCGTGTACGGCATCAACCCAGGCGACGTGACGAGCAAGGACTACCTCGACGACCTCGCCGCCGAGATGGACGAGGTCGTGACCTCGACGGGTGGCCAGTACTACGCGCTCGCCGATCCGGGAGCCGTCGCCGGGATCGTCCAGCAGATCACCGCGGAGCAGACGAAGACCTTGAAGGGCGCGAAACAGCTCGTCCAGGTCGATGAGCCGTTCGTCTTCGTGCTCGCAGGCTTCGGCGCCCTGGCCGCGCTCATGCTGCTCGCCTGGAGGTTGCGCCGATGACCGTCAACCCCGTCCTCCCCGTGTGGGCGCTCATCGTGTTCGGTGTCGTCCTCGGCGGCTTCGCGATCTGGCAGTTCCTCGCGGGCCCGCGACGAGCGGGTGCCTGGCACTGGCTGGCCCGACTGCTCATGGTCGTGCTCCTCATCGTGATCGCTCTTCGCCCGACCATCCCCGGCAATCATCGGCCCCCGGCGGCGATGGGTGACCTGGACGTCTACTTCGTGGTCGACACGACGAGCTCGATGGCAGCTGAGGACTGGCCGGACGACGAGGCCACCGGAACGGACGAGAACGGAGCACCGGCGCCCGCGACGAGGCTCGACGGCGCGAAGGCCGACATCACGGGCATCGCCGACCGGCTCGCCGGTGCCCGGTACGCGCTCGTCAGCTTCGACGCCGTCGCCGTGCAACGGATGCCGCTCACGACCGATGCGACCGCCCTCCGCTCCGCGACCGAGGCGATGACCCAGGAGATCACCACCTACTCCCGCGGCAGCAGCATCGACGCGCCAGTCGACTTCCTCACGACCATGCTGACCCAGGCCGAGGAGCAGGAGCCCGGTCGCAACCGGATCCTGTTCTACCTGGGCGACGGCGAACAGACGAGCGGCCAGCAGCCCGGCTCGTTCGAGGGCATCGCCCCACTCATCCGCGGTGGAGGGGTGTTGGGCTACGGCACCGAGACCGGCGGGACGATGCGGGAGTTCTCCGGGTACCAGGACGGCAGCGTCCGGTACATCCAGGACTACTCGACCGGGGAGCCCGCAGTGTCCCGGCTCGACCCGGGAGCTCTCGAGACGATCGCGGCCCAACTCGGTGTCGACGCCGAGATCCGAACACCCGGAGCCTCACTCGACGCGGTGCTCGACGGGATCAGCGTGGCTGGGGTGCGGGTGCAGGACGAGGTGGACATCCGCCGCACCGATGAGCTGTACTGGGTGTTCGCCCTCGCACTCGGTGCCGTGCTCCTCACGGAGATCCCCGGAATCGTCGGCGCACTCGGCGAGCTGCGTCGGACGAGAGGGGGCAGGTCGTGACACTCTTCGACGACCGTCTCCGGGAACAGGAGACCTCGGCCCCCGAGCCTCGAACCCCACCGCCGTCCGAGCCGAGCCGGGCACCGCTGACGGAGGCGGAGACCAGGCGTCTGCGACGTCGGCTCTTCTGGTGGTCGCTTCCGCTCGTCCTGGTGGCGCTCACGATCGGGGTGAAGTTCGTCAGCCTGCCCGTCGTCGCCCAAGCGTCGATCGCCGGGTACCGCGCCGAGGATTACTCGGGCTCCCAATTGAGTGCGGCGCACCTGCTCACCGCGAACGCCGTCGAGCCGTGGATCGCGTGGTTCGATCGCGGCACGGCGTCTGCGGCCGGGCAGGACTGGGTGCAGGGGACGGACGACCTCGGGAAGGCGCTCGAGCTCGCGCCGTCCGAGGAGACGGCGTGCCTGGTCCGGGTGAACCTCGCGCGGGCGTACGAGACCCAGGCCGACGAGTACGTCAAGGGCCGGTTCTTCCAGGGCGCGATCAACCTGTACGACACCGCGAAGCGGATCGTCGACGAGGGGGCGAGCTGTTTCGAGGGTGAGTCCCAGGACGAGAGCGAAGACCAGCAGGACCAGCAGGACCAGGGTGATCAAGGTGACCAGGGTGACCAAGGTGACCAAGGGAACCAGGGCGACCAGGGCGATCAAGGTGATCAAGGGAACCAGGGTGACCAGGGGCAGCAGCCCGACGCGATCGACCCCAAACAGACGCCGGGAGAGAACCTCAAGGACACCGGCGACCGCATCGACCGCAAGCGCCAGGATGCGACGGACCAGCGAGACAGTGCAGCCGGCGGCCAAGGACAGGACCAGCAGGAGGGTGACGGCACAGGGTCCGACGGCGAGTCGAGCGGTTCGAGCGGTACCGGTGACCGGGGGATCGACGGCAAGGTCGATAAGCTGAAGGACGCCGGTCAGGACGCCCAACAGGACAAGTCGACCGAGGACGCGAAGAACCGCGGTCGCAACAACGACAACGGCAACTTCGCCGAGCGGCCCTGGTAGTGCTCCGGTCGTCCGCGAATCGGGACCGCCGCACGGACTAGCATGGACGGGTGGTTACGCGCCTTTCGAACTTCTTCCTCCGTACGCTCCGTGAAGACCCCTCCGATGCGGAGGTGACGAGTCACCGCCTGCTGGTGCGGGCGGGATATATCCGACGCCAGGCGCCGGGTGTCTTCGCCTGGCTCCCGCTCGGTCTCCGGGTCAAGAACAAGATCGAGACGATCGTCCGCGAGGAGATGGCGAACGCCGGGGCGTTCGAAGTCCACTTCCCGGCGCTGCTGCCGCGGGAGCCCTACGAGGTCACCGGTCGGTGGGAGGAGTACGGCGACGCGTTGTTCCGCCTGCAGGACCGCAAGGGTGCCGACTACCTCCTGGCCCCGACGCATGAAGAGGTCTTCACGCTCCTCGTCAAGGACCTGTACTCCTCGTACAAGGACCTCCCGCTCTCGATCTACCAGATCCAGGACAAGTACCGCGACGAGGCACGTCCGCGGGCCGGCCTGCTTCGTGGCCGTGAGTTCACGATGAAGGACGCCTACTCCTTCGACGTGACGGACGCCGGACTCGACGTGAGCTACCAGGCGCAGCGTGATGCCTACGAGCGCATCTTCACGCGCCTCGGGCTCGAGTACGTCATCGTCCAGGCGGATGCCGGAGCGATGGGCGGCTCGCGCAGCGAGGAGTTCCTGCACCCGACCGCGGTCGGCGAGGACACCTTCGTCCGCTCGGCCGGCGGGTACGCCGCCAACGTCGAGGCCTACACCACCGAGGTCCCCGCGGCGCTGCCGATCGACGGGCTCGCTCCCGCGACCGTCTTCGACTCACCGAACACCCCGACCATCGCGACGCTCGTCGACCTCGCCAACGAGCGCCACCCGCGTGACGACGGCCGCGCGTGGACGGCGGCCGACACCCTGAAGAACGTCGTCCTGGCGCTGACCCACCTCGACGGCTCCCGCGAGCTCGTCGTGATCGGGCTGCCGGGGGATCGCGACGTGGACCTCAAGCGTGTCGAGGTCGCGTTCGCGCCGGCCGAGATCGAGGCAGCCACCGACGCCGACTTCGCGAAGCACCCCGGCCTCGTCAAGGGCTACATCGGTCCGTGGTCGCCGCAGGGGCCGATCCTCGGCGACGAGTCCGCGACTGGCATCCGATACCTGCTCGACCCGCGCGTCGTCGACGGCACCGAGTGGATCACCGGGGCGAACGTCGACCAGCAGCACGTCTTCGGTCTCGTCGCTGGCCGCGACTTCCAGGGCGACGCGTTCGTCGAGGCGGCGGAGGTCCGTGCTGGCGACCCGGCTCCTGACGGCTCCGGCCCGGTCGAACTCGCCAGGGGCATGGAGATCGGCCACGTCTTCCAGCTCGGCCGCAAGTACGCCGACGCCCTCGGCCTCAAGGTGCTCGACGAGAACGGGAAGCTCGTCACCGTCACGATGGGCTCCTACGGCATCGGCATCACGCGCATCCTCGCGATCATCGCCGAGCTGAACAACGACGACCGCGGCCTCATCTGGCCGAAGGCGGTCGCTCCGTTCGACGTCCACGTCGTGGCTGCCGGCCGCGACGCAGCCGTCTTCGAGATCGCCGAGTCGCTCGTGTCAACGCTTGAAGCCTCCGGCAAGGACGTCCTCTACGACGACCGCACCGGCAAGGTGTCGCCCGGCGTCAAGTTCGGCGACGCCGAACTCATCGGTGTGCCGACCGTGGTCGTCGTCGGCCGTGATGCAGCCGAGGGGTTCGTCGAGGTCTGGGACCGCGCAGCGGGCACGAAGGACCGAGTGGCCATCGCCGACCTCTCCCTGTAGTTCCCACGAGCGCGCAGGAGCCGGTGTCATCCCTCGCGGATGGTGTCGGCTACTGCGCGTTCGTGCTCAGACGGTAGCCGGCGCCGCGGACCGTGGCGATCGCGGACTTGCCGATCTTGTTGCGCAGGTAGCGGACGTACACGTCGACGACGTTCGAGCCGGGGTCGAAGTCGTACCCCCAGACCCGGCTGAGGAGCTCCTCGCGACTGAGCACCTGGTCTGGGTGGCGGAAGAACTCCTCGGCGAGGGCGAACTCCCGGGTCGACAGCTCGACCGCCACGCCGTCCACGAGCACGCGACGCTCGCGGAGCTCGAGCTCCAGATCGCCGACGACGAGCCGCTCCTGGGCGGGAACGCCAGCAGCGGCCCCCTGTTCGGCGAGACGGCGTCTGATCCGCGCGAGGAGTTCGTCGAAGCGGAAGGGCTTCGACATGTAGTCGTTCGCACCGCCGTCGAGTCCCGCAACGAGGTCTCGGGCGGAGTCGCGTGCCGTCAGGATGATCACCGGGAGCTCGCTGCCATCGTCCCGCAGGCGGCGGAGGACCTCGAAACCGTCGATGCCCGGCAGGCCGATGTCGAGCACGAGGAGGTCGAAGTCGCCGCTCTCGGCGAGTTCGACGACGCGACTGCCGTCGACCGTGACGTCGGCCGTGTGCCCGGCGGCACGCAGCCCCTTGCTGACGAACGCGGAGATCCGCGTCTCGTCCTCAGCGACCAGGATGCGGCTCATGTGTCGTCTCCACGCGGTGCGCGGCTCGCGGAGGAGTCGACCAGATCGGGGAAGTCGTCCTCACGGACGGGCGTGACGGACTCGGGTTGGGCGCGCTCCTGCTCGGTGATCGCCCTGGCCGCGGCGTCTTGTGCTTCACGCAGGGCGATCGCCTGTGCCATCGCGTTCCGGGGGATGGCCGCGGTCTCGTCCGGGTCGAGGTCGAGCGCTGACGCTGCACCCTCGATGGCGAGGTCGTCCTCGTCCGCGTCCTCCTCGGCCACGGCGAGCGGCAGCTTGATACTGAACACGCTGCCGGTGCCGACGGTGTCCTCCATCTCCGCCCAGCCGCCGTGGGCCGCCGCGATCGCCTGGACGATGGAGAGTCCGAGGCCGGAACCCGCGACGCCGCGTCCGCTGCTCACGCGGGTGAACCGGTCGAAGATGCGTTCGCGCAACGCCTCGGGCACGCCGGGGCCCTCGTCGGACACCGAGAGGACGAGCGCCTGGTCGTCGTCCTCCTCGAATCGACTCGAGATGAGGATCGTCGACCCCGCCGGTGAATATTTCGCCGCGTTGTCGGCGAGCTGCAGCCATGCCTGAGCGAGCCTGCCCTCGTCGACGTCCGCCGTGAGTTCCGCCAGGCCCCCGAGGAGCCAGGTGTGACCAGGGGAGATGGCGGCGGCCTTGTCGCGCACCGTCGCGGTGAGGGCGGCGATGTCGACGCTCTCGCGGTCGAGTGTCGAGGCGAGACCGGCTGTGGAGAGTTCGGTGATGTCCGCGACGAGTGAGCTCATCCGGTCGAGTTCGTCGAGCGCGAGGTCGCGGGTGGCGGCGACTTCGACGGGATCGGCTGGGTCGAGGAGTTCGAGATGGCCGCGCACGATCGTGATCGGTGTCTTCAGCTCGTGGCCCACGTCGTCGAGCAGCTGCCGCTGGCTCGTGAAGGCGTCGTCCAGACGGTCGAGCATGCCGTTGACCGTGTCGGTGAGCTCCGACACGTCGTCGCGACCGACGACCGGGATGCGTTCGTCGAGGTCGGACTCGGTGATCCGGGCAGCGGCGTCGCGGAGCAAGCGGATCGGGTGGAGGAGGCCTCCGGCCAGCTGCCAACCGACCAGGCCGAGCAGCAGGAGACAGATGACCGCCACCACGATCTCCACCGCGAGCACACCGCGCGACCCGGCGAGGGCCGCGTGGACGTCGGTGGCGATGACGACATGACCGACCTCAGGGTCTCCGGTGACCTGCACGGGGATGATCGCGTACCGGACGGTGCGCTCGCCGGTGGCCTCGCCGGTGACGACGCTTCCTGCAGCCTCAGCGGTGACGGTGTCCATGAGGGTCCGGTCGTCGTCGAGACGGAACGCCGACGGCGCCGAGGGCGCTACCGTCGAGCCGTCCGCGTGGAGCCCGATCGCGGTCTCATCGTCAGCGAAGATCCAGCGACGCAGGACCGCGTCGACCGCTTCGTCGCTCGACGCCGGCGCGTCCGCCGTGTCGCCGGAGCCGACGACCATGAAGTCGATGAGTTCGGCGCTGTGCGCGAGCCGGTCATCGATGGTCGCGAGGGTCTGCTGCCGACCCAGGGTGTACGTTGCGACACCGACGAGGGTCATGGCGAGCGTCGTGGCGAGCAGGATCGCCACGAGGATCCGCACCCTCGTGCTCCGCAGGACGTTCCGAAGCTCGCCGAAGACCATTGGGCCATCATGTCATCCGCTCCTGACCGGGTCGAGTCGGTACGCCCGATGGTGGGGAACCTCGGGCGGTTCCCAGCTGAGTGGATGACGGAGCCCGTGGCATCCGGTACCGTAGACGGACGGGTTCGGCAGCACCGCAGCGGCGTGCCCGTCGGGCCGCTGCACGTTTCTGCCGCGGCACCATCAGTTGAATAGAGGAGGCATCGATGGACATCGATCTCGGGTTGTTGAAGTCGATCGAGCGCGAGAAGGAGATCCCCTTCGAGGAGCTCGTCGGAATCATCGAGCAGGCCATCCTGAGCGCCTACCTGAAGAGCACCGAGGGTGCCGAGACCGCCGGCCGTGGCGAGACGCCTCCCGCGCGCGTGCAGCTCGACCGCAAGACCGGTCACGTCGGCGTGTTCGTCCCGGAGTTCGACGACGAGGACGTCCTCATCGGGGAGGCCGAGAGCACCCCGGACGACTTCGGTCGAATCGCCGCGTTCGCCGCCAAGCAGGTCATCTTCCAGCGCCTCCGCGACATCCAGGACGATGCGGTGCTCGGTGAGTTCAAGGGCCGTGAAGGCGACATCATCGCCGGTGTCATCCAGCAGGGCCCGAACCCGCGGATGATCCACGTCGACCTCGGTACGATCGAGGCGATCCTGCCCCCGGAGGAGCAGGTCGCCGGCGAGGAGTACCCGCACGGTGCGCGCATCCGCGTCTACGTCACGAGCGTCACGAAGGGCCTGAAGGGTCCGCAGATCACCGTCTCGCGCACCCACCCCGCGCTCGTCCGCAAGCTGTTCGCGCTCGAGGTGCCCGAGATCGCCTCAGGCGTCGTGGAGATCGTCTCGCTCGCCCGCGAGGCCGGCCACCGCACGAAGATCGCGGTCAAGGCGAACGACCCGAGCATTAACGCGAAGGGTGCCTGCATCGGTGAGCTCGGTCGTCGGGTCCGTGCGGTCACCGATGAACTCGGCGCCGAGAAGATCGACATCGTCGACTACTCGCCCGACCTGCCGACGTTCGTCGCGAACGCCCTGTCACCGGCGAAGGTCACGAGCGCGTACGTCATCGACCAGTCGCTCAAGGCCGTTCGCGCCCTCGTCCCGGATTACCAGCTGTCGCTGGCGATCGGCAAGGAGGGTCAGAACGCCCGTCTCGCCGCGAAGCTCACGGGTGCGAAGATCGACATCCAGCCGGATTCGATCCTCGAAGCGGACTAATCCGGATGGAACCGGTCCGGACCTGCGTCGGCTGCCGCCGTCGCGAGCCGCGGTCCGCACTGCTGCGGGTGGTCGCCGGTGACGAGGAGCTCGTCGCCGACACCGCTGCGCGACTGCCTGGGAGAGGCGCCTGGGTGCACCCCGTCACGAAGTGCGTCGAGCAGGCGGTGCAGCGTCGCGCGTTCACGCGCGCGCTGCGCTTGTCGGGCGGTCTCGACGCCTCAGCGCTCCTCGCGGCGGTGACGGCTGCCGAACAGGCGACGACGACGGTGGCCGACTGAGCAGTATCCGTCGGAGAGCGCCTGTGACGGTGGAGGCCGTACCCAGGTGTGGGGTGTACGATGGTGACTGCACGCGAGAGCGCTTCGGCGATCGACGTGCTTCCCATTGCAGGTACCAGGCCCGGATCCCGGGCTGGAATCCTGCTGCCGCGCCACCCGGTGCGGCATTCCGAGAGAACAGGCTGAACGGCTAATGGACAACTCATGAGCGGCTCGAAATGAGCACCGTCCACCACTAACGCTTGCCCCTGCCTGGGTGCAAGCTCAGACAGGAGAATTGTGGCTGCAAAACCACGCGTACACGAGATCGCATCCGAACTCGGAGTAGACAGCAAGATCGCCATGGCGAAGCTCAAAGAACTCGGCGAGTTCGTCAAGGGCCCGTCGTCGAGCATCGAACCCCCGGTGGCCCGCAAGCTGCGCGCCGCCCTCGAGGCCGAAGGCGCGAAGGCGTCTCCCGCCCCCGCTGCTCCGGCAGCACGCCCCGCCACCCCCGGCGCGCCGACCCCCGGACCGGCTGCCCCGAAGGCTCCGGCTCCTGCGGCTCCGGCTCCGAAGGCCGCTGCGGCTCCCGCCGCGCCCGCCGCCAAGCAGGCTGCCCCCGGCCCGAAGGCCCCTGCGGCTCCCGCAGCTCCGGCCCCGAAGTCGGAGGCTCCTGCCGCCGCTGCACCCGCAGCGCCGGCCCCTGCTGCAGGTGACGCTTCCTCGGGTGACGCCGCCAAGCCCGGCGGACCCCGCCCCGGCGCCCCGCGCCCCGGCAACAACCCCTTCGCCTCGTCGCAGGGCATGGGACAGCGTCCGACCGGTACGCCGCGTCCGGGCAACAACCCCTTCGCTGCTGCACAGGGCATGGGCCAGCGCCCGAACCCCAGCAACATCCCCCGCCCGCAGGCTCCTCGCCCCGGCTCGCCCCGCCCGGGCGTCGGCCAGGGCCAGCGCCCCGGCGGTCCCGGTCGTCCGGGCGGCGCAGGCCGTCCCGGCGGCGGTGGCGGCTTCCGTCCCGGCGGTGCCGGTGCCGGCGGTGGCTTCCGTCCCGGAGGCGCACCCGGTGGCGCCCCGGCCGGTGGCTTCGCAGGTCGCCCCGGTGGCGGTGGCGGTCGCGGTCGTGGACCCGGCGGTGGTACCGCGGGTGCCTTCGGTCGCGGTGGCGGCAAGAGCAAGGCCCGCAAGTCGAAGCGGACGAAGAGGGCTGAATTCGAGCTGCGGGAAGCTCCGTCGCTCGGCGGCGTGAGCGTTCCCCGCGGCGACGGCAACACGATCATCCGACTGCGTCGTGGCGCGTCCATCTCGGACTTCGCGGACAAGATCGACGCGAGCCCCGGCAACCTCGTCACCGTGCTGTTCCACCTCGGTGAGATGGCGACGGCGACCGAGTCGCTCGACGAGGCCACGTTCGACGTGCTCGGTTCCGAGCTCGGCTACAAGATCCAGATGGTCTCGCCCGAGGACGAGGACCGGGAGCTCCTCGAGGGCTTCGACATCGACCTCGACCAGGAGCTGGAGGACGAGTCCGACGAGGACCTCGCCATCCGTCCTCCCGTGGTCACCGTCATGGGTCACGTCGACCACGGTAAGACCCGCCTCCTCGACGCCATCCGCAACGCGAACGTCGTGGCCGGTGAGGCTGGCGGCATCACGCAGCACATCGGTGCGTACCAGGTCGTCGCCGAGCACGAGGGCGTCGAGCGCCCGATCACCTTCATCGACACCCCGGGTCACGAGGCGTTCACCGCCATGCGAGCCCGTGGTGCCCAGGTCACCGACATCGCGATCCTCGTGGTCGCGGCCGACGACGGCATCATGCCGCAGACGGTGGAGGCGTTGAACCACGCGCAGGCGGCCAACGTGCCGATCGTCGTCGCGGTCAACAAGGTGGACAAGCCCGACGCCAACCCGGCCAAGGTGCGCCAGCAGCTGACCGAGTACGGCCTCGTCGCCGAGGAGTACGGCGGCGACGTCATGTTCGTCGACGTGTCCGCCCGTGCCGGCACCGGCATCAAGGACCTCCTCGACGCCGTGCTGCTCACCGCAGACGCAGGTCTCGACCTGCGTGCGAACCCGAACAAGGACGCCCGAGGTGTGGCCATCGAGGCCAAGCTCGACAAGGGCCGCGGTTCCGTCGCGACCGTCCTCATCCAGTCGGGTACGCTGCGCGTCGGCGACGCGATCGTCGCCGGTACCGCGTACGGCCGCGTCCGCGCCATGGTCGACGAGAACGGCGACACCGTGTCCGAGGCGGGTCCGTCCCGTCCCGTCCAGGTGCAGGGTCTCTCGAGCGTTCCCCGTGCAGGCGACACCTTCCTCGTCACCGAGGAGGACCGCACCGCGCGTCAGATCGCCGAGAAGCGCGAAGCCGCGGAGCGCAACGCCGCTCTGGCCAAGGCCCGCAAGCGCATCTCGCTCGAGGACTTCACCCGTGCACTCGAAGAGGGCAAGGTCGAGTCGCTCAACCTCATCATCAAGGGTGACGTCTCCGGTGCCGTCGAGGCACTCGAGGAGTCGCTGCTCAAGATCGACGTCGACGACAGCGTCCAGCTCCGCATCATCCACCGCGGTGTCGGTGCGGTCACGGAGTCCGACGTCAACCTCGCCACGATCGACAACGCGATCATCATCGGGTTCAACGTGCGCCCCGACCCGAAGGCCCGCGAACGCGCGGCGCGCGAAGGTGTGGACGTCCGCTTCTACTCGGTCATCTACAACGCACTCGAGGACGTCGAGCAGAGCCTCACCGGCATGCTCAAGCCCGAGTACGAAGAGGTGCAGTCCGGTGTGGCCGAGATCCGCGAGGTGTTCCGTTCCTCCAAGTTCGGCAACATCGCGGGTGTCATCGTCCGCTCCGGCACGATCACGAGGAACGCCAAGGCGCGGGTCATCCGCGACGGCGTCGTGGTCGGCGACGGCCTGGCGATCGAGTCGCTGCGTCGCTTCAAGGACGACGTCACCGAGGTCCGTACGGACTTCGAGGCTGGTATCGGCCTCGGGAAGTTCAACGACATCCAGATCGGCGACGAGATCGAGACGATCGAAATGAAGGAGAAGCCGCGCGGCTAGTCCGCCCGGCCGATCCCCGTCGCCCTCCACTCGGAGGGCGGCGGGGATTCCTGCTTGACTTGAGTGCAACACCCGCCGGGCGCCCGTAGCCCGGCGGTCATCAGAGGAGGACGAGATGGCAGAGAACCCCAGGGCCCGCAAGCTGGCGGACCGGATCAAGGAAGTCATCGCGAAGCGGCTCGACAAGGGCATCCGTGACCCCCGTCTCGGTTTCGTGACGATCACGGACGTCCAGGTGACGGGCGACCTCCAGCACGCGAACGTGTTCTACACGGTGTACGGCACCGACGAGGAGCGAGCGGACACCTCCGCTGCCCTGGTGTCGGCGAAGGGGCTCCTGCGAGCCGAGATCGGCCGCAACATCAACACGCGCCTGACGCCGAGCCTCGACTTCTTCCTCGACGCGATCCCCGAGAATGCGCAGCACATCGAGGATCTGCTCCGAGAGGCGAAGAACCGTGACACCGAGGTCGCCGGCCTCGCAGCCGGTGCCACCTACGCGGGCGACGAGGACCCCTACGTGAAGCCGCGCGAGTCCGACGACGAGGTCTAGTCCGAGGAACGCGCTCCGACAGGCTCAGGGACCGGTGATCCGGTCCCTGAGCCTGTTCGTCTTCTCGGCAGACCGGACCCGAACGGGCTGGTGCGCGAGTGCGCCGGGTCGCCGAGCCTGTCGAGCGGTGCTCAGTCGTGGGGGAGGGCGTAGCCGCCGTCGATGCGGACCGCGAGGCGATCGGACAGGAGCCCGGAGAGGGCTCGTTCGAACTGTTCCTCCTCGGGCCAGAGCGCGCTGAGCTCCGCGTGCCCGAGCGCGTGGTGCGCCGACCGCAGCTCGGCCATGATGATGCCGCGGACCTGGCGGTCGCTTCCGGCGAACTGCTTCTGCTTCGCCTTCACCGGACCGTCGTAGGCGGGGTATCCCGCTGCACGCCAGGCACAGAGCGCGCTCAGCGGACAGTCGTCGCATCGTGGTGCCCGCGCGGTGCAGACGATCGCTCCGATCTCCATCATCCCGGCGTTGAACGTCGCGGTCTCGGCGAGGTCCTCGGGCAGAAGCGCGTTCATCGCAGGCAGGTCGACCTTCGCGTTGGGAGGGCCGGGCTCGGCCTGGCCGTCGACCGCCCGGGCGATCACGCGTCGGATGTTCGTGTCGACCACCGGGTGCCGGTGGCCGTAGGCGAAGACGGCGACCGCGCGGGCCGTGTAGTCGCCGATGCCGGTGAGCGCGAGCAGCGCGTCGACGTCCTCCGGCACGACGCCTCCGTGGCGGTCGGTGATCTGCGTCGCCGCCGCGTGCAGCCACAGTGCGCGGCGCGGGTAGCCGAGGCGGCCCCACGCCCGGACGGCCTCCGCCGGAGGCTCCGCGGCGAGGGCGGCCGGTGTCGGCCAGCGGGTGAGCCACTCCTCGAGCCGCGGCACGACGCGGTTGACCTGGGTCTGCTGCAGCATGAACTCCGAGACGAGCGTGCCCCACGCCGGGAAGCCCGGTTTCCGCCACGGCAGGTCGCGGGCGTGCACTCGAAACCACTCGTTGACGAGCGGTGCGAGGTGTTCGGGAGCGGAAGGCACCGGTCCAGCCTACGATCCATACGGGTAGGCTCGGCGCCATGAAGCTCGTCACCACGCCACGCATCGAACTGCTGCGGCAGTTGCGCGACCAGTTCCAGCGCGACTACCCGCGTGGGCGGACGATGCTCGCGGTCGACGGCGCGAGCGGGTCAGGCACGGCGGCGTTCGCCGACGGCCTCGCAGAGGTGTACGGCGAGGCCGGGCGTGCGGTGTTCCGTGCCTCGATGGACGACTTCCACCGTCCGAGGGAGGAACGGTACGCCCGAGGCCGTGACTCGGCGGAAGGGTACTGGCTCGACTCCTTCGACGACTCGCTGTTCCGACGGGTGCTCATCGAACCGTTCCGTCTGGCCGGCAGTGCGGGCTTCCAGCTCGTCGGCTTCGACGAGGCACGCGACGTCGGTGCGCAACTGCGCTGGACGACTGCGCCGCAGGACGCCGTGCTCATCGTCGACGGCGTGTTCCTCAACCGTCCGGAACTCCGCGGCCTGTGGCACGGCTCCGTGTGGCTCGAGGTCCCCGTGGCGACGGCCTATGAGCGGTTGCACGCCACCCTCGGCGTCGACGCCGATCCGTCGGCGCCGTCCAACGCCCGTTACGTCGGCGGCCAGGCGCTGTACCGGAAAGACGACGACCCTGCCGCGCGTGCCAGCGTCATCGTCGACAACACCGATGAGGCGCACCCGAGGCGCGTGTTCGCCGACTTCTGCTGACGCACGAGCCGGCATCCGGACCGCCGTGCCGTCCTCGGGCGCGCTGGTAGCGTTGCAGGGTGGTCGAGAACAGTGCAGCAGCAGCATCCGGACCGGTCCCTCTGCGGCCCGGCATCCTCCTCGTGGACAAGCCGCAGGGGCACACCTCCCACGACGCCGTCGCCCGGGTCCGGCGTCTCGCCGGCACCCGGAAGGTCGGCCATGCCGGCACGCTCGACCCGATGGCGACGGGCCTCCTCGTGCTCGGCATCCGCTCAGCCACCCGGCTCCTGACCTTCGTCGTGGGCCTCGACAAGGAGTACCTCGCAACGATCCGTCTCGGACAGACGACGTCGACCGATGACGCCGAGGGGGACACGCTCGACACGGCGGACCTCGCGGCGGTGGCCGCCGTCACCGACGAGCGCATCGAGGCGGGCATCGCACCGCTCACGGGCGACATCGAACAGGTCCCGAGCAGTGTGAGCGCCATCAAGGTCGGTGGGAAGCGCGCGTACGCGCTCGCCCGCGAGGGGATCGAGGTCGAGTTGACGCCGCGTGCGGTCACCGTGAGCGAGTTCGAGGTCATCGAGATCCGGCGACCCGAGGGCTTCGTCGACGTCGACGTGCGCGTCGTGTGCTCCTCCGGCACGTACATCAGAGCCCTCGCCAGAGACCTGGGCGCGTCGCTCGGCGTCGGCGGGCACCTGACGGCGCTCCGGCGCACACGCATCGGACCGTTCCAGGTGCGCGATGCGTCGACGATCGACGAACTCGACGTCGAGTCTGCCTTGTTGGCGCCCGCCGACGTCGCTCGGGAGCTCTTCGGCGCCCTCGACCTCACGGAGCAGGAGGCGATCGACCTCGGCCATGGAAAGCGCCTCGCCCGTGAGCTCCCGGCAGACCACACCGGTCCCATCGCGGCCGTCGCACCCGACGGCCGCCTCGTGGGCCTGGTCGAGCGTCGTGGGGCGAGCCTGCGGTCGATCGTGAACTTCCCGGCGGAGGAATCCGCATGATCGAGTGGTTCACGATCGCGCAGATCGGCGTCGCGGTCGTCGCCGGCCTCCTCTGCGTGCTCCTCGGACTCGTCGGGAGGGTACCGAGTGACCTCACGATGGGCGCGACCGCCGTCGTCGAGCTGTTGCTCATCGCCCAACTCGTCGTCGCGATCGCCGCCCCGGCCTTCGGCAACTCCGCGACGGGCAGCGTGCCCGAGTTCTACACCTACCTGATCTCGGCCATCATCCTGCCGCTGGCCGGTGGGTTCTGGGCGCTCGTGGAACGCAGCCGCTGGTCGACGGTCGTCCTCGGCGTGGTGTGCCTCGCCATCGCCGTCATGCTCTATCGCATGGAGCAGATCTGGTCCACCCAGCTCGCCTGACCCCGTCATCCTCAGCCCATGGCGGCTCGAGGTGCCGGTTCGCTCGCCATCCGGCGTCACCGGGTGCCGGGAGGCGGGCCCGCGTCGCATAGAATCGACAAGTTATGGCTGACCCCACCACCGCACCCGCCCGTCCGCGACTCCGTGGCATCGGGGTCGTGCTCGTCGCCGTCTACGGCATCCTCGCGCTGGCCGCGACCGGTCGCTCGGTCGTCCAGATCACGACGAAGTTCGAGGAGGCACCGCTCGCCTACGTGCTGTCGGCACTCGCCGCGGTCGTCTACATCCTCGCGACGGTCTCACTCGTCGCCCGAGGGGATGTCTGGCGGAACATCGCCTGGATCACCATCTCGTTCGAACTCGTCGGCGTGCTCGTCGTCGGAGCGCTCAGCCTGCTCGATCCTGCGCTGTTCCCGCACGACACGGTCTGGTCCGTCTTCGGCCGTGGGTACGTGTTCATCCCGCTCGTGCTCCCCATCCTCGGACTGTGGTGGCTCGCAGCGCATCGGCGCCAGAGCGCATGATCACCTTCACCGAGCTCGACCAGGTGCCGGACGGGTTCGGCCCGTCGGCGGTCACCATCGGCAAGTTCGACGGCGTCCACACCGGGCATCGTGCGGTGATCGACGCGCTCCTCGACGCAGCGTCCAGCGCCGGCCTCACTCCGACCGCGGTCACCTTCGACCGGAATCCACTGAGCCTCATCAACCCCGACCGGTGCCCGGAGTCGCTGGTGAGCAACGAGCAGAAGCTCGGCCTCCTGGCGAGCACGGGGGTCGAGGCGGCACTGCTGCTGCGTTTCGATCAGACGTTCGCGCAGCTCACACCCGAGGAGTTCGTCACCTCGATCCTGGTCGGCGCGCTCCACGCGAAGATCGTGCTCGTCGGCGAGGACTTCAGGTTCGGACACCGTGGCCTCGGCACGGTCTCGACGCTCGAGTCGTTCGGCGAGGTCTACGGGTTCTCCGTCCGGGTCATCGACGATGTGCGGCCCGGCGGCGGCCGGAGGGTGTCGTCCACCTGGATCCGCGAACTGCTCGAGGAGGGTGACGTCGCGCAGGCGTCGAGACTCCTCGGCCGCCCACCCGGCGTGCGGGGTGTCGTCGTCCACGGCGCGAAGCGCGGCCGAGAGCTCGGCTTCCCGACCGCCAACCTGTCTCCCGACTCGCAGGGGCTGATCCCTGCCGACGGCGTCTACGCCGGGTGGCTCGGTCGGCACGGGCGCCAGTACCCGGCCGCCATCTCCGTCGGCAACAACCCGACGTTCGACGGCGTGCCGCAGAAGCAGGTGGAGGCGTACGTCCTCGACGAGACCGACCTCGATCTGTACGGCGACGAGGTCGAGGTGCAGTTCGTCGAGCGGATCCGCGGCATGGTCGCGTTCACCGGCATCGAACCCCTCATCGTGCAGATGACCGACGACGTCGAGCGAGCGCGCCGCCTGCTCTCCTGACGTTCCGTCGGTCGCGGAGTGGGGGAAGCCCTGCATCCGCCTCGTGCTGCTCCCGATAGGCTGGCGGAGGCTCGTTGGGGTCGGATCACACCCGGGGGAATCACCATGCTTCGACGTCTCATCGTCCTGCCCGCGCTCGTCGCAGGCCTCGTCCTCATCACCGGCTGCACGCCGCAATCCGCAGCGCCGGATGCGGGCTCGTCAGCTCCGACGGCGTCCGAGACCCGAACACCCACGCCGACGCCGGAGCCCGTCGTCTCGCGCGTGGTGATCGGCGCGGAGGGGGTGGACTTCGTGGCCGAAGACGACACCGTCCTGACCTCTGTGCGCTACTTCGACCCCACCGCCGACCTCGTCGCCGCGCTCAGCGATGCGCTCGGAACGGAACCCGTGGTCTCCGCGGACCCTGGGGCGATCGAGACCGCTCCAGGCACCCGATACACCTGGGGAGGGCTGTCGGTGACCGCGCGTGAGATCGACCAGAGCGAGCCGTACGACCCGGCCACCCTGGTGAATGCGGAGTCTGCTGAGGAAGCCGGCATTCGGATCGAGGCCGTCGGTGGCTTCGCCGTGGGCGACGGGTCCGAGACCGTCGCCGACGCGATCTCGGGTGCCGAGGGAGCCACGGCCGAAGACGTCCAACGGTACGTCCTGTCCGACGGGACGCCGGCGCTCTTCATCCGGGCGGATGTGACGCCCATTCCCGAGACCGACAACGGCACCGGGAATCGCTCCTGGGCGGTCGGGATCGTCGGAACGCCCTCCGCGCAGATCGATCGCATCGTCGCACCGTCGCCGAACTGGGGAGCGTGATCCGGCCGCTCGGACGCACCCCGGGTCTGGAGGCCCGGCGCTCCGGGCCTAGACTGGCTCGGTGATGCAACCAGGAACCCGGCCCCTCTGGCGGGGTCGGGTCCTCGCACTGCTCGGCATCGTGCTCGTCGCGGCGAACCTTCGGACCGCAGTCACCTCGCTGTCCCCGATCTTCGCCGAGATCGACGGCGACATCGGCGTCGGTTCCGTCGGTCTCGGTCTGCTGGGCATGCTTCCGCCGCTGTGCTTCGCGCTCTTCGGGGTCTTCACGCCTCGTCTGGTGCGGCGGCTGCACCTGGAGCCGGTGCTGCTCATCGCGCTCGCTTCGATCGTGCTCGGGCACCTCGTCCGATCGCTCGCACCGAGCTTCGCGGTGCTGGCGATCGGCAGTGCGCTCTGTTTCGCGGGCATCGGCATCGGGAACGTCGTCCTGCCGCCGCTCGTCAAGAAGTACTTCCCCGACCGCATCGGCCTCGTCACCTCGCTCTACGCGACGGTGCTGTCGGTGAGCACGTTCCTGCCGCCGCTCATCGCGGTCCCGGTCGCCGACTCGGCCGGTTGGCACGTCTCGCTCGGCCTGTGGTCGATCATCGCGTTCCTCGCCGTGCTGCCGTGGCTGGCGCTCCTGCTGCGCGAGCGGCGGGATGCGAGGGCCGCTGTCGACCCTGAGATCGAGGAGGCTCCGAAGGCCGACCGCGTGCTCGTCCACCGATCGCCGATCGCCTGGGCGGTCGCCGCGGTGTTCGCGACCTCGTCGTTGAACGCGTACGTCATGTTCGCCTGGCTGCCGACGATCGTGGCCGATCTCGCCGGGGTCACGCCGGCGCAGGGTGGCCTGCTCTTGTCGCTCTACTCGGCGATGGGCGTCCCGGCGAGCCTCATCGTCCCGATGCTCGTCGCTCGTCTCCGCAACGTCGCCGTCCTCGTGTACATCGCGAGCGCGTGTTTCGTGCTGGGCTACCTCGGCCTGCTGCTCTGGCCGACGAGCCTCACCTGGCTGTGGGTGCTCCTCGCCGGTCTCGGTCCGCTCCTGTTCCCCCTCGCGCTCGTGCTCATCAACCTCCGGACGGCGACGCATGACGGCGCGGTCGCCCTCAGCGGTTTCGTGCAGAGCGTCGGATACACCATCGGAGCCCTCGGCCCGCTCGTCGTGAGTCTGCTCCACGCCGTGACCGGTTCGTGGACCGTGCCGCTCATCCTGCTGCTCGCGACAGGTGCCGCCGTCGCGATCGCCGGTCGGATCACCGGGCGGGCGACGACGATCGAGGCCGACCTCGCAGCACGCGCGAAGCGGCACCGCTGAGCCGTCTCGTGCGCAGGCGAGCAGGACTCGATGCTCATATGAGCACTGAGGCCTACAGGCGTTGCTGATCCAGGAACCCCGTCCTAGGCTGGAGGCGTCCCACGAAGGAGGCCTGACGTGATCGAGAGCGATGAACTCCTCGCCGTGCGCGCCGCAGAGCTCTACTACGACGAGACGAAGACGCAGGACGAGATCGGGGCGCTCCTCGGGATCACCCGGTGGAAGGTCGGCCGACTCCTCGCACAAGCCCGCGAACTCGGCTACATCCGCATCGAGATCGTCCATCCGCGCGCCCGCAGGCTGCCGCTCGAACGCGCGCTGCGCGAGCGCGTCGGTCTGAAGGACGCCGTCGTCGTGCCGAGCCCGAGCGACAGCGCCGAGCTGCACGAGCGGGTCGCGCGAGCCGCCGCCGACTACCTCGGGGCGATGCGTCCCGTGCCACGCACGCTCGGCGTCAGCTGGGGCCGGACCCTCCGCGACGTCGCCGACCACCTGCCCGACGGCTGGGCGACCGGGATCTCGGTTGTCCAGATCAACGGTGGCGTGAGCCTCAACCAGCGCATCGGCACGGCTGCGGCCACTGCCGCCCGCATCGCCGAGAAGGGCCGCGGAGACGTCACCCTCCTGCCGAGTCCCGCGATCTTCGAACGGCTCGAGACGAAGCTGAGCATCGAGTCCGATCGGACCGTCGCCGAGGTGCTCCGAGCTGCAGCGGCTGCCGACACCTACCTGTACGGCGCCGGCGTGGCAGGACCGGACTCCGCCCTCGTGCACAGCGGCTACCTCACCGCGGCGGAACTGGACGTGCTCGTCGCGCGTGGCGCCGTCGGCGACGTCGTCGGCAGGTACATCGACGCCGAGGGCATGATCGTCGACCCGACGCTCGACGAGCGAACCGTCGGCCTGGGTCTCGAGGCCCTCCGCGGTGCCAACCGCAGCATCGCCGTGATCGCCGGCGCGCAGAAGCGTGCCGTCGCACGAGCGGTCGTCAGCAGTGGCCTGTGCACCGTCCTCGTCACCGACGAGGCGACTGCGACCGCCCTGCTCGCCGACGCCGAAGCATCCCACAGCCCGAACCAGACCCCGGAGCATGCACTGCTCGGAAGGATCGCACCATGACCACTCCACCCGGAGACCTCGTGGCCAAGCCCACGGCGCTCGAACTCATCGACGGGCCCGTCACCGACGCCAGCCTCCGCCGCTACCTCGACGGTCTGCCCGGCGTCGACGCCGTCGGCCTCGAGCAGCGGGCTGCCGGCCTCGGCACCCGTTCGATCAAGACCACCTCGAAGGCGTGGGCGCTCGACAAGATCATCGAGCTGATCGACCTCACGACACTCGAAGGCGCCGACACCCCCGGCAAGGTCCGCTCGCTCGTCGCGAAGGCGATCACGCCTGACGCTTCGGACCCGAGCACGCCTCGTGTCGCAGCGGTCTGCGTCTACGGCGACATGGTGCCCTACGCCGTCGACGCCCTCGGGGCCGCCCACACGCGACCGGGCGCCGGTCACGATGCCGGTGGTATCAACGTCGCGGCGGTCGCGACGGCGTTCCCGAGCGGTCGGGCCTCGCTCGCGATCAAGCTCGCCGACACGGCCGACGCCGTCGACGCCGGTGCAGACGAGATCGACATGGTCATCGACCGCGGCGCGTTCCTCTCGGGCCGCTACGGCCAGGTCTTCGACGAGATCGTCGCGGTCAAGGAGGCCTGCCGTCGGAGCGACGGCACCTCGGCCCACCTCAAGGTCATCCTCGAGACGGGGGAGCTGAACACCTACGACAACGTCAAGCGCGCTTCCTGGCTCGCGATCCTCGCGGGCGGTGACTTCATCAAGACCTCCACGGGAAAGGTCTCGCCCGCCGCGACCCTCCCCGTGACGCTCCTCATGCTCGAGGTCGTGCGTGACTGGTACCGCCTCACCGGCGAACAGATCGGTGTGAAGCCCGCGGGCGGGATCCGCTCCTCGAAGGACGCCATCAAGTACCTCGTCACCGTCGCCGAGACGGTCGGCGAGGAGTGGCTGCAGCCGCACCTCTTCCGTTTCGGTGCGTCGAGCCTGCTGAACGACGTGCTGCTGCAGCGTCAGAAACTCACCACCGGCCACTACTCCGGCCCCGACTACGTCACGATCGACTAGGATATCATGAGCTTCCTCGAATACGCACCAGCCCCGGAATCCACCTCGGTCCTGCACCTCCGCTCGGAGTACGGTCTCTTCATCGACGGCGAGTTCACCGAGGGCACGGGCGGTACTTTCCAGACCATCTCCCCGAGCACCGAGCAGTCGATCGCCACGATCGCAGCCGCCAGCGACGCCGACGTGGACCGCGCGGTCGCGGCGGCCCGTCGCGCCTACGACCGCACCTGGTCGAAGCTGTCGGGCGCCGACCGCGGCAAGTACCTGTTCCGCATCGCCCGTCTCGTCCAGGAACGCGCCCGTGAGCTCGCCGTGGCCGAGAGTCTCGACAACGGCAAGCCGATCAAGGAGTCCCGCGACGTCGACGTGCCGCTCGTCGCTGCGTGGTTCTTCTACTACGCCGGCTGGGCGGACAAGCTCGACTACGCGGGGCTCGGAGCGAACCCGCGGGCGCTCGGCGTCGCCGGCCAGGTGATCCCGTGGAACTTCCCCCTCCTCATGCTCGCGTGGAAGGTCGCGCCGGCGCTCGCCGCTGGGAACACCGTCGTCATCAAGCCTGCTGAGACCACCCCGCTCACGGCGCTCATCTTCGCCGAGATCCTGCAGCAGGCCGAGTTGCCGGCCGGTGTGGTGAACATCGTCACCGGTGCCGGTGCGACGGGCGCGGCGATCGTCCGCCACCCGGACGTCAACAAGGTCGCGTTCACGGGCTCGACCGCCGTCGGTCGTGAGATCGCGAAGACGATCGCCGGCTCCGACAAGCGCCTCACGCTGGAGCTCGGCGGGAAGGCCGCGAACATCGTCTTCGACGACGCCCCGATCGACGAGGCCATCGAAGGCATCGTCAACGGCATCTTCTTCAACCAGGGTCACGTGTGCTGCGCCGGTTCCCGGCTGCTCGTCCAGGAGAGCATCCACGACGAGGTCGTCGACCGGCTGAAGCACCGCCTGCAGACGCTCCGCGTCGGAGACCCGCTCGACAAGAACACGGATGTCGGTGCGATCAACTCTGCCGAGCAGCTGGCGCGCATCCGTGAGCTGTCCGACATCGGTGAGCTCGAGGGTGCCGAGCGGTGGAGCCCTGACTGTGAGCTGCCGGAGAACGGATTCTGGTTCGCGCCGACGATCTTCACGAACGTCTCCACGAGCCACCGGATCGCTCGCGAGGAGATCTTCGGCCCGGTCCTGTCGGTCATGACCTTCCGCACCCCGGCAGAGGCGATCGCGAAGGCCAACAACACGCCGTACGGCCTGTCGGCGGGCATCTGGAGCGACAAGGGCAGCCGCATCCTGGCGGTGGCCGACAAGCTCCGTGCCGGCGTGATCTGGGCGAACACCTTCAACCGGTTCGACCCCGCGAGCCCGTTCGGCGGCTACCAGGAGTCCGGGTACGGGCGCGAGGGGGGCCGGCACGGACTCGGTGCCTACCTGGCTCCTGCCGGACCCGCGTCCTCCGCCGTCACCGCCGCCCCCAAGGCCAGCACGAAGGGAGCCCAGCGATGAGCCGGCTCACCGTCCCCAAGACCTACAAGCTCGCGATCGGCGGCAAGTTCCCGCGCAGCGAATCCGGAAGGACCTACGAGGTGACGAACGCGAAGGGCGCCTTCCTGGCGAACGCCTCGCTGGCTTCCCGCAAGGATGCACGCGACGCCGTCGTGGCCGCGCGCTCGGCGCTCGGCGGCTGGTCGGGCGCCACGGCGTACAACCGCGGTCAGGTGCTGTACCGCATCGCGGAACTGCTCGAGGGTCGTCGGGCGCAGTTCGTCGACGAGATCGTCCAGGCGGAGGGCGTGTCGCAGGCGAAGGCTGCAGCCCAGGTCGACGAGGCCATCGACCTCTGGGTCTGGTACGCCGGCTGGGCTGACAAGTACGTCCAGGTGGTCGGGGGAGCGAACCCCGTCTCCGGCCCGTACTTCAACCTCTCCGTACCGGAGGCCACCGGCGTCGTCGCGCTCATCGCACCGCAGGACTCCTCGCTGCTCGGCTTCGTCAGCGTCGTGGCCCCTGCGCTGGTCGCGGGGAACACGGTCGTCGTGATCGCGAGTGAACGCCTGCCGCTGTCGGCGATCAGCCTCGCCGAGGTCCTGGCGACGAGTGACGTCCCCGGCGGCGTCGTGAACGTGCTCACGGGCTCGCCGGCCGAGATGGCCCCGTGGCTCGCCTCGCACGCCGACGTGAACGCGATCGACCTGGCCGGTGCTGAGGAGCTCGACTGGATCGAACTCGAGGTCCTCGCTGCCGAGACGCTCAAGCGGGTGCTGCGCCCGAGCGGCGGACGGGTGCGGGTCGCGGCGAGTCTCGACCGCATCACCGCCTTCACCGAAGTGAAGACGGTCTGGCACACGAAGGCACTCCTCTAGGCTCCACCGCGTTGCCCGGGTGCTCAGGAATCGACTCCTGAGGACCCGGGCAACAGCTGTGTGTGGAGCTCGACGACGCGTCGCTGCAAGGCTGCTGCAACCGCGCTGACCGCGGGGATCTGCAACGCCTCCGGCCGCAGGACCATCCAGTACTCGAGGCGTTCGGTGAGCTCCGGGAGCACCCGCACCAGGTCGGGATGGTGGTCGGCCATGAAGCAGGGCAGCAGCCCGACGCCGGCGCCGGCGCGGGTCGCCTCGACCTGCACGAAGACGTTGGTCGAGCTGACGGAGTCTCGCATGAGCGGCACCAGTCGACGCGGTGCGTCGAGGTCGTCGACGAGCAGCATCGACTCGACGAAGTACACGAGCGGGTGCCGGGACAGTGCGTCGATCGTCGTCGGGTTCCCGGCGCTGTCGAGGTACTCACGTGAGGCGTACATGCCGAGCGCGTACCCGCCGAGCAGCACGGCCGAGGCGCGATGCACCTCGGGCTTCCCGACGACGACCTCGATGTCGATGCCGGAACGGTACTGGCGGACCCGGCGGGTGACCGTCTCGATCTCGACGGCGAGTCGCGGATGCTCCCTGCGGAGGGCCGCAGCCGCGGGTGCAGCGATGTGGGCACTGAACCCGTCGGTGGCGGAGATGCGGACGACGCCCGCGAGCTCGGATCCCGGTGCGTCCGGTTCGGCGGTGAGGCCCCCGAGCGCGACCTCGATCTGCTCCGCGACCCGCGCCGCCCGCCGTCCGAGCTCGGTGAGCTCCCAGCCGCCGACGGCCTTCACGAGCACGCGGCCGCCGAGGGCGTGCTCGAGCGTGCCGATCCGCCGGGAGATGGTCGTGTGGTTCACGCCGAGGCGGTCGGCTGCGGTCGTGAACCGTGCTGTCCGGGCGACGGCGAGCAGGACGAGCAGGTCGTCGGCGGCGGTCGCGGGAAGGGCGGGGAGCTCTGACGGCGGTGTCACATCTGCAAGTATGCACTTCGCCGTCGCGGGATTGGTCATTGATGCACAGCTCAGCCCTGGGGCACACTCATCGAGGTCGATGACGACCGAGAAGGAGAGGCACCCCCATGAGCGTCCAACGATCCGGCCGTCCCCACACCACGCCCGACCCGACATCCAGCCAGACAGGCGACGCGGCGCGCGGCTCCGGATTGAAGCGCATCGTCTCAGCCTCGATGATCGGCACGGTCGTCGAGTGGTACGAGTTCTTCCTCTACGCGACCGCAGCGTCGCTCGTCTTCGGCACGTTCTTCTTCCCAGCGGCAGGCACCCGGCTCGACGGCATCATCGCAGCCTTCCTGACGTATGCCGTCGGCTTCGTCGCGCGTCCCCTCGGCGGCATCGTCTTCGGACAGATCGGTGACCGGCTCGGTCGGAAGCACACCCTGCAGGCGACCATCATCATCGTCGGGGTCGCGACCTTCCTCATGGGATGCCTGCCGGGCTTCGACTCCATCGGCTACTGGGCACCCGCACTCCTTGTCGCCTTGCGGTTCATCCAGGGCTTCGCGGTCGGCGGGGAGTGGGGTGGGGCCGTGCTGCTCGTCGCCGAGCACAGCCCGAGCGCGTCGCGCGGCTTCTGGTCGAGCTGGCCGCAGGCCGCCGTCCCGGTCGGCAACCTGCTCGCGACCCTCGTGCTCCTGACGATGTCGTGGATCCTCCCGAACGACCAGTTCCTCAGCTGGGGCTGGCGTGTGGCCTTCTGGCTCTCCGCCGTGATCGTGTTGATCGGCTACTACATCAGGACCCACGTGACCGAGGCGCCGATCTTCCTCGAGGCGAAAGCCGACCAGGAGAGCCGGAAGGCCGCGAGCATCGGCGTCGGTGCCGTCATCAAGCGGTACCCGGTGAAGATCCTCCAGGCGATGGGGCTGCGGTTCGCGGAGAACATCCTGTACTACATCATCGTGAGCTTCTCGATCGTCTACCTGTCGACGGTGGTCGAGTACGACACGAGCGAACTGCTGCTCGCGCTGCTCATCGCCCACGTCGTGCACTTCCTCGTGATCCCGCAGATCGGCCGGCTGTCCGATCGCGTCGGTCGCAAGCCCGTGTACTTCACGGGTGCCGTCCTCGGTGCCGGCTGGGCGTTCTTCGCCTTCCCGATGTTCGACACGGCGAACCCCGTCCTCATCGTGCTGGCCATCACGATCGGGCTCTGCTTCCACGCGTTCATGTATGCGGCGCAGCCCGCGGTGATGAGCGAGATGTTCCCGACGCGAATGCGGTACTCGGGGGTGTCGCTCGGCTACCAGGTCACCTCCATCGTCGCGGGCTCGCTCGCGCCGATCATCGCCGTCGCGCTCCTGCAGGCGACCGGTTCGTGGGTGCCGGTGGCGCTCTACCTCGTCGGTGCGTGCGCGGTGACCGCCGTCACGGTCCTCACCCTCCGCGAGACCGTGGGTGTCGACCTGCGTGCTGTCGATGCAGCTGACGAGGCACTGACCGCGTCCGAGACCGAGGCGGTGCGTCGATGACCGGTGGGACGGGGGTCGTCGGCCGCTCACTCGCGGGGCGCTCGGCCCTTGTGACCGGTGGGGCGAGCGGGATCGGCGCAGCCTGTGCCCGGGCGCTGGCTGCTCGCGGGGCGGAGGTCGTCGTCGCGGACGTCGATCGCGACGGTGCTGAAGCCCTTGCAACCGAACTCGGCGGGCGCAGCTGGGTCGTCGACCTCCTCGACACGCGTGCACTCGACGACCTCACCCTCGACGTCGACATCCTGGTGAACAACGCGGGTGTCCAGCGGGTGAGTCCGCTCGAGGAGTTCCCGCCAGAGGAGTTCCGCAGGCTGGTGCAGCTCATGCTGGAAGTGCCGTTCCTCCTCGTGCGCGCCGCGCTCCCGGCGATGTACGAGCGCGGCTTCGGACGAGTGGTCAACGTCTCGTCGGTCCACGGGCTCCGGGCGTCGCCGTTCAAGGGCGCATATGTGGCCGCGAAGCACGGGCTCGAAGGGCTCTCCAAGGTCACCGCACTCGAGGGAGGGCCCCGCGGGGTGACGAGCAACTGCGTGAACCCCGGGTACGTCCGCACGCCGCTCGTCGAGCGGCAGCTCGCCGACCAGGCGGCTGCGCACGGTGTTCCCGAGACCGAGGTGCTCTCGTCCATCATGCTCGCCGAGAGCGCGATCAAACGTCTCGTCGAACCCGAGGAGGTCGCCGAACTCGTCGCCTGGCTCGCCGAACCCGCCGCGGCGATGGTCACCGGTGCGAGCTACACGATGGACGGCGGTTGGTCCGCCCGGTGACAAGTGCCCTTGCACACTGCGGCAGCCCTGTACAGGAGGACGCCACTTTCAGGCTCGCGCCGTAACGTTGCGCCCATGACGGAATCAGCGACGGGGAAACGAGTGCTCGTCACGGGCGCGACCGGCTACATCGGCGGCAGGCTCGTGCCGCGGCTGCTGGATGCCGGGTACACGGTGCGCGTGCTGGTGCGCTCGCCGCAGAAGCTCACCGACGTCCCCTGGCGCGACGACGTCGAGGTGGTCGAGGGCGACCTGGGCGACGCGAAGACCGTCGCATCGGCCTGTCGGGAGGTGGATGTCGTCTACTACCTCGTGCACTCGATGGGCGGTTCCGGCGACTTCGAACGCACGGAGGTCGACGCTGCCGAGAACGTGGCGGCGGGTGCTGCGGCAGCCGGGGTGTCGCGGATCGTGTACCTCGGTGGATTGCATCCCGAGGGTGTCGAGCTCTCGAAGCACCTCCGATCGCGGACCGAGGTCGGGCGGATCCTGCTCGCCTCGGGTGTGCCGACCATCGTGCTGCAGGCCGGGGTCGTGATCGGTTCCGGGTCGACGTCGTTCGAGATGATCCGTCATCTCACCGAGATCCTCCCGTACATGCCAGCTCCGAAGTGGGTGCGGAACTTCATCCAGCCGATCGCCGTGCGCGACGTGATGCACTATCTCATGGCGAGTGCCGAGGTGGACCCGTCGGTGAACCGCGCGTTCGACATCGGTGGGCCGGACGTGCTGCGCTACGGGCAGATGATGAACGGCTACGCGGTCGAGGCCGGGTTGCCGCAACGGCCGATCGCTCCGCTCCCGGTCCTCACACCATGGCTCGCCTCCCAGTGGGTGAACCTCGTGACGCCGATCCCGAGGCGGCTCGCCTCGCCGATCATCGAGTCGTTGCTCGTCGACTGCGTCATGCAGAATCACGACATCGACGAGGTCATCCCGCCACCACCGGGTGGCCTCACCGGCTACCGCCGAGCCGTCCGCCTCGCCCTGCAACGGATCAAGGACGGCGAGGTCGAGACGACCTGGCGGAATGCGACGGTCGTCGGCGCTCCGAGCGATCCGCTCCCGAGCGACCCGGAGTGGGCCGGGCACACGGTCTACACCGATCTCAAGGAGCGCAAGACGACCGCCGACGCTGATCGGCTGTTCCAGGTGATCGAGTCCATCGGCGGCGAGAACGGCTGGTACTCGTTCCCCCTGGCTTGGGCCGTCCGCGGGTGGATGGACAAGCTCGTCGGTGGCGTCGGGCTGCGTCGCGGACGCGACGACCCGCACACCTTGAGCGTGGGCGACGCGCTCGACTTCTGGCGCGTCGAGTACCTGGAGCGCGGCAGGATGCTGCGGCTCCGTGCCGAGATGCGCGTCCCGGGGCTCGCCTGGTTGGAGATGAGCGCGACGCCCGTCGACGGCGGCTCGGTGTACCGGCAGCGCGCGATCTTCTTCCCGAAGGGTCTCGGCGGTCGTCTGTACTGGGCTGCGATCCTGCCGTTCCACGGCATCATCTTCAATGGCATGGCGAACCGCATCACGGAGGCGGCCGTCGCCGTGCCGACGGAGCGTGCGGGGACGAGGCGGGTCAAGGTGGTGCCCGTGTCGCAGGCTGAGCACGACGCCGCCGACTCGGCCGAGGCGGAACTGCAGTCGTCGCGGGCCGCTGTCGACCCTGCGGAGTAGCGTGGGGGCATGAGCGCTCCCACCGTCGTCACCGTCACCGGGGCGGGTGGCCAGATCGGCTACTCCCTCCTCTTCCGCATCGCCTCAGGACAGTTGCTGGGGCCCGACCGTCCGGTCATCCTGCGTCTGCTCGAGATCCCGCAGGGGCTCGCGGCGGCGGAGGGCACAGCGCTCGAGCTCCAGGACGGTGCCTTCCCGTTGCTCGCCGGTGTCGAGCCGACGACGGACGTCTCACAGGCGTTCGACGGCACGAACGTCGCGTTGCTCGTCGGCGCGAGGCCGCGCGGCCCCGGCATGGAGCGGGGTGACCTGCTCGCCGCGAACGGGGGCATCTTCGCGCCGCAGGGGGCCGCGATCGGCGCAGGGGCAGCGGACGATGTACGGGTCCTCGTCGTGGGCAACCCCGCGAACACCAACGCGCTCATCGCTCAGGCGAGCGCCCGAGGCGTCCCGCGTGAACGCTTCACCGCGCTGACGCGACTCGATCACAACCGGGCCGTCGCGCAGCTGGCGGCGAAGACCGGAGTGCCGGTGTCCGAGGTCGACGGCGTCGTCATCTGGGGCAACCACTCGGCCACGCAGGTGCCCGACCTCTCGCATGCCACGGTCGGCGGTCGACCTGCACTCGATCTCGTCGATGAGCGCTGGGTGGCCGAGGAGTTCATCCCTCGCGTCGCGAAGCGCGGTGCAGAGATCATCGCCGTCCGAGGGGCGTCCTCGGCGGCGTCGGCTGCGGCCGCAGCCATCGACCACGTGCACGATTGGGTCAACGGCACGGCGACCCGTGAGCGACCCAGCCGCTGGACGTCGGTCGCGCTGCCGTCCGAGGGCTGGTACGGCGTGCCGGACGGCCTCGTCAGTTCCTTCCCGGCCCGCTCTGTGGGCGGCCGATGGGAGGTCGTCGAGGGGCTCGACGTCGCTCCTTCCTGGCAGGAGCGCATCGACCGCTCGCTCGCCGAACTCGAGGAGGAGCGCGCGGCGGTGCGTGGGCTGGGGCTGCTCGGCTGAGTTCCACGCGGGGCCGAGGTTGTCGCCGACGTCCCTTGACGACGCTTGCGTGAGGTACCCCCCGGGGGTATGGTGGAAGCTCCAACGCATCAAGGAGTGACCATGTCCAGCATCACCACGTCCACCACCTATCGCGTCGACGGCATGACGTGCGGCCACTGCGTGTCCTCGGTCACGAGCGAGCTCACCGCACTCGGGGGCGTCGACACCGTCGCGGTCGATCTCGGTGCCGGCACGATCGTCGTCACGGGGACCGGAGCCGACGACGAGGCGGCGATCGCCGGCGGTGTCGACGAGGCCGGGTACACGCTCATCGGTCGCGTCTGATGCCCGGTGGTCTGCAGACACTCAGTCTCGACATCGAGGGCATGACCTGCGCGAGCTGTGTGGCGAGGGTCGAGAAGCGACTCACCGCGCTCGAGGGTGTCGAGGCGCAGGTGAACCTCGCGACCGAACGCGCCACGGTGAGCGCACCTGCCGGCGTGAGCACGGACGATCTGGTCCAGGCGGTCGCGAAGGCCGGCTACACCGCGACCGTCCGCAGGGTCGAGCGTGAGCAGGCCGGCTCGGCGGCCACGGAGCCGTCCGTCTCGGCGGTCGATCCCTCCACCACGTCGACCACCCTGCGCACCCGCCTGATCGTGAGCGCCGCCCTCGCCCTGCCCGTCGTCCTCCTGGCGATGGTCCCGGCGTGGCAGTTCGACAACTGGCAGTGGTTGTCGCTCACCCTCGCGACCCCCGTCGTGTTCTGGGGCGGCTACCCGTTCCACCGGGCGACGTTCGCGACACTCCGGCACGGTTCGGTGACGATGGACACCCTCATCACGCTCGGCACCGGAGCCGCCTACCTCTGGTCCGTCTGGGCCCTGTTCTTCGGGATGGCCGGCATGACCGGCATGCGTCACGAGTTCACCTTCTTCGCGCCCGACGCGGATCCCTCCAGCGCCCTGTATCTGGAGGTCGCTGCCGGGGTCACGGTCTTCCTCCTCGCTGGACGGCTCATCGAACAACGTTCGAAGCGCGTGGCCGGGCAGGCGCTGCGCGACCTCATGACCCTCGGCGCCGCGGAGGTGTCGGTGCTGCGCGAACGTGCCGCCGACCCGACGGACCTCATGGCTGCGACGAGACGCGAGGAGCGCATCCCGATCGGACAGCTCCTCGTCGGCGACCGGTTCATCGTTCGACCCGGTGAGGCCGTCGCGACCGACGGCACGGTCGTCGAGGGCGCCGCGAGCGTCGACGAGAGTCTGGTGACGGGGGAGTCCGTGCCAGTGGAGAAGACCGCCGGATCCCGGGCGATCGGTGGCACCGTCGCACGGGGCGGCAGCCTGGTCGTCCGGGCGACCGCCGTGGGGGCCGAGACGCAGCTGGCGCGGATGGCGCAGGCCGTCGAAGCCGCGCAGCTCGGGAAGAGTCGGGTGCAGCGCCTCGCCGACCGAATCTCGAGCGTCTTCGTGCCGATCGTCCTCGTCATCTCCCTCGTGACCGCGATCGTGTGGGCAGCCGCAGGCTCCTCGATGGAGGCCGCGTTCACGGCCGCCGTCGCAGTGCTCATCATCGCGTGCCCCTGTGCGCTCGGTCTTGCCACCCCGGTGGCATTGCTCGTCGGCACCGGCCGCGGTGCCCAGCTCGGTATCCTCATCGCGGGTCCTGCGGCGCTCGAGCGGGCGAGCGGCATCGACCGCCTCGTGCTCGACAAGACGGGCACCGTGACCGAGGGGCGGATGACGCTCGCGCGCCGCTGGGCCTCGGCCTCGACCGACGAGGCGTTGTCGCTGGCGGCCGCCCTCGAACGCGGTTCGGAGCACCCGATCGCCCAGGCGGTCGTCGGTGCGTCGGATGCAGCCGGCCTCCAGTACCACCAGGTCACCGACTTCGTGAGCGTCGAAGGGCAGGGCGTCACCGGCACGGTCGCCGGGGAGCACGTCCTCGTCGGACGCGCGTCCTTCGCCACCGAACGTGATTTCGCCGTCGGCGCCGAAGCGGCGGCAGTGCTGCGAGACGCGGCCGAGCGTGCGAGCACTGTTGTCGTGGTCGCGTGGCGGGGCGAGGTGCGTGGCGTCCTCGAGATCGCGGACACGGTCAAACCCGAAGCGGCAGCTGCGATCGCCGCGGCTCGCGGACTGGGCATGGAGCCGGTGCTCCTGACCGGTGACAACGCGCGGGTCGCCGCTCGGGTCGCCGCCGAGGTCGGCATCACCGAGGTGATCGCCGACGCGAGCCCCGACGACAAGATCGCCCTCGTCGAGCGTCTCCAGGCGCAGGGGCACCGGGTCGCGATGGTCGGCGACGGCGTCAACGACGCCGCCGCCATCGCCACCGCGGAACTCGGCATCGCGATGGGCACCGGAACGGATGCCGCGAAGGGGGCGGCGGACCTCAGCATCGTGTCCGGCTCGCTGACGACGGCCGTCGACGCGATCCGTCTCTCGCGACGAACCCTCGGCATCATCCGCGGCAACCTGTTCTGGGCGTTCGCCTACAATGTGGCGGCCATCCCGCTCGCCGCGCTCGGGTTGCTCAATCCCATGATCGCCGGCGCGGCGATGGCGTTCTCGAGCGTGTTCGTCGTCCTCAACAGTCTGCGTCTGCGCAGCTTCCGGCCGCGGAGCTGATCCCTCCGGGCTGTCGGCGTCCCCAGCGGGGTTACACTGTCCGCAGAACCGGTCGACGCAGATGGGTGGTGGTGACGTGTCCAGTCCCTGGCTCGCGGCGCCCGCGCGTGCCGAAGCGCAGCACGGACTCGTCCGGCGCCTCGTCCGGGAGTCCTGGGAGCGTTCCATGGGTCGTCATCTCGACCCCGACAACCTCATGCCCGAACTCGCCTTCGACGAAGACGAACTGCGCGACCACCGGCTGGGTCACCCCCTCGCCGGCGTCCTCCCCGTGATCACGAAGCTCCTCGTGAACGATGCGGACGACGACTCCGGGATGCTCGTGGCTGTGGGGGACGCCATGGGCCGGCTGCTCTGGGTCGACGGCGACCGCCACCTCCGCCGACGCGCCGAGGGCATGCTGTTCGTGGAGGGCGCCGGATGGTCGGAACGCGAGGTCGGCACGAGTGCACCGGGTACCGCGCTGGAACTCGACCACGGCATCCAGATCCACGCGGCCGAGCACTTCAACCGCCTCGTCCACCCGTGGAGCTGCACGGCGGTCCCGGTCCACGATCCGGAGACCCGCCAGATCATCGGGGTCATCGACATCACCGGCGGCCCGCAGGCCGTCGCCTCGCACGCCCTCCCGCTCATGGAGGCCACGGCGGCCGCGGTCGAGTCCGAGATCATGGTGCAGCGCCTGCGGGCGATCGCCGACCGCAGGTTCGCAGGACGCTCTCGTCGCGATCAGCCGACCCGGCCGACGGCGGTGCGCGCCGGACTCCAGGTGCTCGGGCGCGACACCGGGCTCCTGGTCGGCCACGGTACGGTGCGGCCGACCGAGCTGAGCCGTCGTCACGCGGAGATCCTCGCGCTCCTGTCGTGGCATCGACAGGGTCTCAGCGCCGAGGCGCTCGCGACACTGCTCTACGACGCCGACGAGGCCGCCGTCACGCTGCGAGCCGAGTTCGTCCGGCTCCGGAGGGTGCTCACCAACGTCGCCCCCGCGCTGGTCCCGGCCTCCCGTCCCTACCGGCTCGTCACCCCGCTGGAGCTCGACGCACACCAGGTGTTGTCACTCCTCGACCGGGGAGCGCACCGGGCGGCGCTCGCCGCGTACCCGGGCCCGCTCCTGCCCGACTCCACAGCTCCCGGCATCGTCGAACTCCGAGAGCACGTGGCGGCCAGGCTCCGCGAGGCGATGCTCACCGATGCCTCGGTCGATCTCCTCCACGACTACATCCGCACGGCCGCAGCACCCGACGACGTCGAGGTGCTCGTCGCATGCCTCCGCCTGCTGCCGCCGCGCTCACCGAAGCGAGCGGGCCTGGTCGCCCGGATCGAAGCCATCGAGGCGGAGCTCGCGGCGCCCTGACCCGGCACGCTCGGCGCGGGAGTGCGGCGCAACCTCATGCAACGTCCAGGCGACTAGCGTCGGCGGCAGCCCACCCGAGGGGTGCGGCACCGACAACGTCGTCGACAAGGAGTGACATGACCGTCTACGCCAATCCGGGCACCGCTGGTGCCGTGTTCAGCTACGCACCGCGCTACGACCACTTCATCGGTGGTGAGTACGTCCCGCCGGCGAACGGGCAGTACTTCGAGAACCAGACGCCGGTGACCGGCGCGGTGTTCACCGAGATCGCGCGCGGCACGGCAACCGACGTCGATCGAGCCGTCGAGGCCGGTTGGAAGGCCTTCCCCGCCTGGTCGAAGACGAGCGTCGCCGAGCGCGCCGTCATCCTCAACCGCATCGCGGACCGCATGGAGGAGCACCTCGAGGAGATCGCGGTCGCGGAGAGCTGGGAGAACGGCAAACCGGTCCGGGAGACCCTGGCGGCGGACATCCCCCTCGCGATCGACCACTTCCGGTACTTCGCTGGCGCCATCCGGGCGCAGGAGGGCGGCATCTCGGAACTCGACCACGACACGGTCGCGTACCACTTCCATGAACCACTCGGCGTGGTCGGGCAGATCATCCCCTGGAACTTCCCGATCCTCATGGCCGTGTGGAAGCTCGCGCCGGCGCTCGCCGCCGGCAACTGCGTCGTCCTCAAGCCGGCCGAGCAGACCCCTGCGTCCATCCACGTGATCGTCGACCTGGTGAAGGACCTGCTGCCTGCCGGAGTGCTGAACGTCGTCAACGGCTTCGGCATCGAAGCGGGCGCCCCGCTCGCCTCCCATCCGCGCATCCGCAAGATCGCGTTCACCGGCGAGACCACGACCGGCCGGCTGATCATGCAGTACGCGAGCGAGAACCTCATCCCGGTGACGTTGGAACTCGGCGGCAAGAGTCCGAACGTCTTCTTCGAGGATGTCGCGCGCGAGAAGGACCTGTACTACGAGAAGGCGCAGGAGGGCTTCAGCATGTTCGCCCTGAACCAGGGCGAGGTGTGCACGTGCCCGAGCCGTGCGCTCGTGCAGCGGTCCATCTACGACGGGTTCGTCGGGGATGCGTTGACGAGGATCGGCAAGATCAGGCAGGGCAACCCGCTCGACACCGACACCATGATCGGCGCGCAGGCCTCGAACGACCAGCTGGAGAAGATCCTGTCCTACATGGACATCGGGAAGCAGGGCGGTGCGAAGCTGCTCATCGGTGGTGAACGTGCCGACCTCGGCGGCGAGCTGAGCGGAGGCTTCTACGTCCAGCCGACCGTGTTCGAGGGCACGAACGACATGCGGATCTTCCAGGAGGAGATCTTCGGTCCGGTGCTCGCCCTCACGAGCTTCAGCGACTACGACGAGGCCATCTCGATCGCCAACGACACGCTGTACGGTCTCGGGGCGGGCGTGTGGAGTCGTGAGGCGACGACGCTGTACCGCGCGGGCCGCGCGATCGAGGCGGGTCGTGTCTGGTCGAACACCTACCACCAGTACCCGGCGCACGCCGCCTTCGGTGGGTACAAGCAGTCGGGCATCGGACGCGAGAACCACAAGATGATGCTCGACCACTACCAGCAGACGAAGAACCTCCTGGTCAGCTACGCCGAAGGGCCCATGGGCTTCTTCTGATCGACCGGCTGCCGGGTGGACCGCGGGTGGCGCGCGTTCGGGTCGCGCCACCCGTCACCCGGGGCTGCCGAAGCCCCGCGATGGGCGTAGGATCCGAACACTCCGACGAGGGAGGACACCATGACCGGACGAGTCGACGTCACCGAGAGCGCAGCGGTGCTGTTGCGCGAGATGACCGGGGTCCACGGCCCGCTCATGTTCCATCAGTCGGGCGGGTGCTGCGACGGCAGCTCACCGATGTGCTACCCGGTGGGCATGTTCCGCACGGGCGGTTCGGACGTGCTCCTGGACGCCCTCGACGTCGACGGCATCGACGCGCCGATCGAGGTCTACATGTCGCGATCGCAGTTCGAGTACTGGAAGTACACGCACCTGACGATCGACGTGGTGCAGGGCAGGGGGAGCGGCTTCAGTGTCGAGGCGCCGACCGGCCAGCGCTTCCTCATCCGGTCGCGCATGCTCGACGACGCCGAACTCGAGCGGTTCGGTCTCGTGGAGGCCACCGGCGACTGAGCGCTCGCGGCCGGTGCGGCCGATGCCGTAGACTGGGGGGACGCCCGTCGGGCGCCCGTGTCGTCGTGTGTGCAACGCTCTGTTGCTCCAGGAGGACGAGTAGGGTCCGACGCCCGTGTCTTCCGGCCCCTCGGCCGCTGAGGCTTTTCGACTGCTCAGGAGGAGCATGCCGTACACCGGCCAGCAACGCCGTTCCCAGGGGCGTTCCAGCACCCGTCCATCCGGCCGCTCGAACACCCGCGGATCCTCGTCGCGACATGACGACGAAGCGCCCATCATCCCCATCCTCGCCCGCAAGGTGCGCGAGGTCGAGGCGAAGGCGCAGAAGGGCAAGGTCGGGCCGACCAACCGGACGAAGTACCAGGTCATCGCGTTCCTCGTCCGTGAGGAGCGTGCCAGGGTCAAGGCCGACACGAGCTACAGCGACGCCACGCGCGTCGAGCTCCTGAAGCGCCTCGACGGCGTGGCGACGATCCTCGCGAAGACCGCTGCTCGCGACACGTCGCTCATCCAACTGCTCGAGGCCGATGCGGCGACGAGTCCCGTCGCGCAGCGCATGCGTCGCGACTGGCTGCTCGAGTCCGGTGCGGAACTCAGCGCAGACGAACTCATCATCACGGTCGAGAAGCCCGCGGTCGAGTCGGTCGTGCCGGCGGAACTCGCCGAGAAGCAGGTCATCCCGCAGTCGGTGAAGGCCCGTCAGCTCGCGAACCCGTTCCTCGCCCCCGACTTCACCCAAGCCGCACCGCAGACCACGGCGCGTCGTCGCCTCGACAGTTGGGAACTCATGGGCCCGCTGTACAAGGCCTTCGAACTGGGTTCCGGCGGTGGCGCTGCCTCGATGGAACTGCCGGAGGCCCCCAAGCTCGACCGCCTCTCGCCGCGTGGCCTCGAGGTCATGAAGCACCAGGCGCGATTCGTCGAGGCGGTGAAGGAGGGCCACCGTTCCTTCCTCCTCGCCGACGAGCCCGGCCTCGGCAAGACCGCCCAGTCGGTCCTCGCCGCCTCCGTCGCCGACGCCTACCCCCTCCTCGTCATCGTCCCCAACGTGGTGAAGATGAACTGGGCGCGCGAGGTGGAGCGCTGGACCCCGCACCGCCGTGCCACCGTCATCCATGGCGACGGTGAGGGTCTCGACGCCTTCGCCGACGTCATCATCGTCAACTACGAGGTGCTCGACCGCCACCTGGCCTGGCTCGGGAACCTCGGGTTCAAGGGCATGGTGGTCGACGAGGCGCACTTCATCAAGAACCTCCACTCGCAGCGCTCACAGCACGTGCTGTCGCTCGCGAACCGCATCCGCAAGGCCGCACCGGGCCAGGACCCGCTGCTCCTCGCCCTCACGGGGACGCCGCTCATCAACGACGTCGAGGACTTCAACGCCATCTGGCAGTTCCTCGGATGGATCAAGGACGGCAAACCGACAGCCGAGCTGATGGAGCGGCTGGAGGAGACCGGCCTCACCCCTGCCGAACACGGCTTCTACTCCGCTGCGCGTTCCGCCGTCATCGACATGGGCATCGTCCGACGCAAGAAGATCGATGTCGCGAAGGATCTGCCCGACAAGCTCGTCGCCGACCTCCCCGTCGAGCTCGACGACGAGGCGATCCGCTCGATCCGCGAGGCGGAGGCCGAACTCGGCCAGCGGCTCAAGTCCCGCTACGTCCGCGTGCTCGAAGCGCGTGGCGAGCAGGTCGACGCACTCCACGACCCGAACACCGAACTCATGCGGATGGTCGCGCAGGCGGAACTCGACGAGTCGAAGGCCGCCGGGGGCACGGAGAACGTGTTCACGATGATCCGGAAGATCGGTCAGGCGAAGGCCGTCCTCGCCTCCGATTACACGGCGCAGCTCGCCCACTCGGTGGGCAAGGTCGTGTTCTTCGCGAAGCACATCGACGTCATGAACGCGGCCGAGCAGCTCTTCGCCGGTCGCGGCCTGAAGACGGTGTCTCTCCGAGGCGATCAGACCGCGCAGGTCCGCCAGGCGGCGATCGACGCGTTCAACACGGACCCCGAGGTCTCGGTCGCGGTGTGTTCCCTCACCGCCGCCGGCGTCGGCGTCAACCTGCAGGCCGCCTCGAACGTCGTGCTCGCGGAACTGTCGTGGACGGCCGCCGAGCAGACGCAGGCGATCGACCGCGTGCACCGCATCGGCCAGGAGGAGCCGGTCACCGCGTGGCGCATCATCGCCGCGCACACGATCGACGCGAAGGTCGCTGAGCTCATCGACAGCAAGCAGGGTCTCGCGGCCCGCGCGCTCGACGGCAGCGATCAGGACGTCGCCTCGGTCGACTCCGTGCAACTGAACGCCCTGGTCCACCTGCTCCGAGAGGCGCTCGGAGCCTAGCGCGCGACGGTCATGCGCTCGGGCGCGGGAGTTCGATGCCTCCTGTGTCCGAGTCGTCGGCGTCTCGCGGCGCAGCATTCTCGGCGTCGTGGCGGTCGATCTTGTGCTGCACGACGAAGCCGATGACCGCGACGGCGACCATGGTCGCAACGGAGATGGCGATCACGAGCGCCGTCATTCGCCCTCCCCGGGTCTGCTGGACGATTCAGCATAACGAGTCGGTCACCCGAGTGGGGGTGCAGTGCTGCGGATTGCCGGTGCTCAGACGCCGAGCGTCGCCTTCACCTGGGCCAGCGAGGGGTTGGTCGCGGTCGAGCGGTCGGGGAAGATGACCGTCGGCACCGTCTGGTTGCCACCGTTCAGCGACGCGACGAGGTCAGCGGTCCCAGGGACCTGTTCGATGTCGATCTCGGTGTAGGGGATCCCGGCCTGGGTGAGCTGATGCTTCAGCCGTGAGCAGTAGCCGCACCACGTGGTCGAGAACATCGTGATGCCGCCGTCGGCCGGAAGGTAGTCGTCAGCACTCATGCCGAAAGCCTAACCGCCCCGGATGAAGGCCGGTCCCCGAACCGGTAATGTCGGGGGTGACTCCCGGCGCCGGTGGTGCCCCGATCCACATGAGGACTGTTGATATGAGAATTGGTGTGCTCACGAGCGGCGGCGACTGCCCCGGCCTGAACGCGGTCATCCGAGGCGCTGTCCTCAAGGGGACGAAGATCCACAACCAGGAGTTCATCGGCATCCGCGACGGCTGGCGTGGCGTGGTGGACGGACTCACGATGCCGCTCGACCGGCACAGTGTGCGCGGCCTCGCGAAGCAGGGCGGCACGATCCTCGGCACGAGCCGCACGAACCCCTTCGAGGGCCCCCACGGCGGCCCCGAGAACGTGCAGCACACGATGGACCGTCTCGGTATCGACGCACTCATCGCCATCGGCGGTGAAGGGACGCTCGCGGCGGCCAAGCGCCTCACCGACGCCGGCCTGAAGATCGTCGGTGTCCCGAAGACGATCGACAACGACCTCGACGCGACCGACTACTCGTTCGGCTTCGACACCGCGGTCGAGATCGCCACCGAGGCGATCGACCGCCTCCGCACGACCGGTGAGTCGCACAAGCGCTGCATGGTCATCGAGGTCATGGGCCGGCACGTCGGGTGGATCGCCCTCCACGCCGGCATGGCCGCCGGGGCGCACGCGATCCTCATCCCAGAGCAGCCGCAGTCGATCGAGCAGATCTGCGAGTGGGCCGACAGCGTCTACCAGCGCGGCCGTGCGCCGATCATCGTCGTCTCGGAGGGCTTCACGCTCGACACCATGGAGACCGCGCACTCCGAGAAGGGCCTCGACGCGTTCAACCGTCCGAGGCTCGGAGGCATCGCCGACGTGCTGGCGCCCGAGATCGAGCGTCGCACCGGCATCGAGTCACGCGCGACCGTGCTCGGCCACCTGCAGCGCGGCGGCGTCCCGAGCGCCTACGACCGCGTCCTCGCGACGCGCCTGGGCATGGCGGCGATCGACTCGGTCATGGCCGGCGACTGGGGCACGATGCTCGCGCTCCGTGGAACCGAGCTCGTCAACTGCCGGTTCGAGGAAGCGCTCGGCAAGCTCAAGACCGTTCCGCAGGAGCGTTACGACGAGGCCGCGATCCTCTTCGGCTAGTCGGCCCACGCGCCCGGGCAGGCTCGGCGACCACCTGTCGCCGAGCCTGTGGTGTGTCAGGCCGCCGGCTCCGCCTCGGCGAGCCCGAGCACGTCGAGGAGCCAGGCGAGTTCCTCGGCTCGTTCCCGCCAAGCGTTGTAACGACCGCTGACACCGCCGTGTCCAGCGCTCATCTCGATCTTCAGGAGGGCCGGTGCATCGACGTCGCGGAGTCGTGCGACCCACTTCGCGGGCTCGACGTACAGGACGCGCGTGTCGTTGAGGCTCGTCGTGGCGAGGATGCGCGGGTAGCTGAGTGCCGGGTCGACGTTCTCGTACGGCGTGTAGCTCTTCATGTACGCGTACACGTCCGCGTTGTGGAGCGGATCGCCCCACTCATCCCATTCGATGACGGTGAGGGGCAGCGACGGATCGAGGATGCTCGTGAGGGCGTCCACGAACGGCACACCCGCGAGGATGCCGGCGAACCGCTCCGGCGCGAGGTTCGCGACGGCGCCCATGAGGAGGCCGCCTGCGCTGCCGCCCTCGGCGACGAGGCGGGCGGGCGTCGTCCAGCCCTCGGCGATGAGGTGGCCTGCGACGTCCACGAAATCGCTGAAGCTGTGCTTCTTGTTGAGGAGCTTGCCGTCCTCGTACCAGTGCCGTCCGAGTTCGCCGCCGCCGCGGACGTGCGCGATGGCGAAGGTCACGCCCCGGTCGAGCATCGACAGGCGGGCGATCGAGAAGGACGGGTCCATACTCGCCTCGTACGAGCCGTAGCCGTACAGGTGCAGCGGTCCGGGGCCATGCTCGCCGACGCCCACTCGGCGCACGATCGAGATCGGCACCCGTGTCCCGTCGCTCGCGACCGCCCATTCGCGGAACTGCTCGTACCGCGTCGGATCGTAGTCGCCGAGCACGGGCTGCTGCTTGCGGACGAAGCGCTCGCCGGTCCGGACGTCGACGTCGAGCACGGTCGACGGCGTCACCATCGAACCGTAGCCGAAGCGGAGGAGCGGCTGCGCCCATTCGCCGTTGCCGTGCCAGCCCACACTCGAGAGCGGTTCGTCGAAGGCGAGCTCGTCGATCGCACCCGTCGTGAGGTCGAGGAATCCGATCCGGGTGAGGCCGTCGCGACGGTAGGAGACCGTCGTCACCTCGGCGAAGGCCTCGACGTCTTCGAGTCGACGCTCGCTGCTGTGGGCGACGACGATGCGACGCGCGCCTTGCGGGTCCGCGAGGGGGACGTCGACGAGCTCGAAGTCTGGAGCCTCCTGGTTGTGCAGGACGAGCAGGCGGTCGGATCCATCGACGACCGCGTGCTCGACCGAGTACTCGACGCCCTCGGTGCGCGGCCAGACGAGGGTCGCCTCGGCGTCCAGCGCGTCGGCCGGAACGAATCGGGTCTCGCTCGTGACCGAGGAACCGGCGTCGATCATGAGGAGGGCACGGCTGCGCGTGAACCCCGCACCGACCCAGAATCGCTCATCGGGTTCGTGGAAGAGGACGACGTCGTCGCGCTGCTGGGTGCCCACCCGGTGCAGGTGCACGGTGTCGGGCCGCCAGGCGTCGTCCACCGTCGTGTAGACGATGGCGGTGCCGTCGGGGGAGAACTCCGCACCTCCCGCGGTACCGGTCAGTTCATCGGCGAGGTCGAGTCCCGTCGCGAGGTCGCGGACGCGTACCGTGTACCGCTCGTCGCCCTCGACGTCGACGCCGTACAGGAGCCGTGAGCCGTCGTCCGCCACATCGAAGCTGCCGAGCGAGAAGAAGTCGTGGCCGTCCGCCTCGACGTTCGCGTCGAGGATGATCTGCTCGCCGGGAGCGGCGCCGCTCTCCGGCAGGACGGGCGGGTTCCAGTCGTCGGCGTCTGCGACCGGGACGCGGCACTGGATGCCGTACTGCTGACCCTCCACGCTGCGGCCGTAGTACCACCAGTCGCCGGCGCGCGTCGGTACCGAGAGGTCGGTCTCGAGCGTGCGGCCCTTGATCTCCTGGAAGATCCGCTCGCGCAACGCTGCGAGATGAGCGGTCTCCTGTTCGGTGTACGCGTTCTCGGCCTCGAGGTGTGCGATCACCTCCGGCGACTCCTTCTCTCGGAGCCACTCGTACGGATCCAGCACGGTGTCGCCGTGGTGGGTCCGTTCGATCGGTCGGTTCTGGGCACGTGGAGCAGAGAGCTTCGCCATGGTCCAACGCTAGCCGAGCCGGAGCCTTCCCAGCCCACTCCGAGGCATCGAGCGCGTCACAGGGCTAGCGTGTCAGGATGACCACCATTCCCACCTTCGCGCTCGGCGACGGCACCAGCATCCCCGCGATCGGCTTCGGCACCTATCCGCTGCGCGGCCGCGAGGGCACCGACGCGACGCTGTCGGCCATCGACGCCGGCTACCGCCTCCTCGACACCGCCGTGAACTACCGCAACGAGGACGCCGTCGGCGCCGCCGTGCGCGAGACCGACGTCCCGCGCGAGGAGCTCGTCATCGCGACGAAGCTGCCGGGCCGCGACCACGGGTTCGAGGAGACGATCACCTCGTTCCGCGGCTCCCTCGACTCCCTCGGACTCGACACGATCGACCTGTACCTCATCCACTGGCCGAACCCCTCGGTGGGCAAGTACGTCGACTCGTGGAAGGCGATGGTCCAGCTGCAGAAGGAGGGCCTCGTGCGCACGATCGGCGTCTCGAACTTCACGACGGACTTCCTGACCCGGCTCGCCGACGAGACGGGCGTCCTGCCGGCGGTCAACCAGGTCGAACTGCACCCGTACTTCCCGCAGGAGGAACTGCTCGCGTTCCACCGGCAGCACGGCGTCCAGACCGAGGCGTGGAGCCCGCTCGGAAAGGCGCAGGCGCCCTTCGCCGAGGAGCCCGTCGCCGCCGCTGCGGCCGCCCACGGAGTCTCTCCGGCCCAGGTCGTCCTCCGCTGGCACCATGAGCGCGGGGTGCTCCCGATCCCGAAGTCGGCCTCTCCCGAGCGTCAGCGCACGAACCTCGACATCTTCGACTTCGCACTCACCGAGGCCGAGGTCCAGGCGATCACGGCCCTCGGCAAGCCCGACGGACGACTGTTCGACGGCGACCCGAACACCCACGAGGAGATGTGACGGCGAGCGGGCGTCCACTGGGCGCCCGCTCGCTCCGCTCCTAGACTGGATCAGGTGAAGCCCAGACGCCGTGCATCGCCCGCCGCCCGCAGATCGTTCCTGATCGCCCTGCTCCTCGCGGTTGTGGCGCCGCTCGTCGGGCTCACCGTCCTCGCGGCCCCGGCGTCAGCCGACCCGATGAACCGGGCCGACGTCTCCGACTTCACCTTCTCGTCGTTCGACGGGAACTACACGCTGACCCGGGGCTCGGACGGCATCGCGCAGCTGCGCGCGGTCGAGACCTTCGTCGCCGAGTTCCCGGCGTTCGATCAGAACAAGGGCATCATCCGGGCGATCCCGGACGTCTTCGACGGGGCACCGCTGCACACCGGGATCGTGTCGGTGACGGATGCCCAGGGCGAGGACGTCGCCTGGGAGGCCGACCGGGAGGGGGACTTCCTCGAACTCGCACTCGGCACCGACGACTACGTCCAGGGCACCCAGAGCTACGTCATCACGTACACGCAGAGCGGCGTCGTCGGTGCGTACCGGGACACCCGCTCCGACGAGTTCTACTGGGACGCACCGGGCACCGGCTGGGATCAGCCGTTCGCCGACGCCCGGATGACCGTGCGGGTCGACGCCGCCGTCGCCGACGCGCTCACCGGGAACGGCGCCTGCTACCGCGGCGACCCGGACGACAGCTCGCCGTGCGATCTCGCGCAGTCCGAGGCACCTGCGGGAGACGTCTTCACGACGGCGTCCGTGCCCCTCGGTGCCCGGCAGACCCTCACCGTCGCGATCGGGTTCGAACCGGGCACGTTCGCCACACCGGCCCGGCCAGGAGAGGCCCCCGTGTTCTCCATCGTGCCGATCGTCCTCGGTGCGCTCTCCGCGGTCGGCGTCGGGGTGCTCGTCTGGATCAGAGCCCGCCTCTGGCGCAACCACGCGGGGCGCGGCATCATCGTGCCGCAGTACACGGTGCCGAAGGACCTCACCCTGCTGCTGGCGGGCGACCTCATCTCCCGACCGGGTACGTCCATGGCCGCCCAGATCGTGAGCCTCGCGGTGCGCGGCAAACTGCGCATCATCGACGGACCTGGCAAGGACTTCTCCCTGCAGTACCTCGACGACAGTGCGACGGACGAGCAGGAGCGCCGCGTGCTCGCGATGCTGTTCCCCGACCGCTCGGTCCCGCGCGAGATGAAGCAGGTCGACGCCGAACTCGGCAAGGCGGTCACCGCTGAGCTCCAGGCGACGAAGCGGATCGCACTCGACCGTGGCTTCCGCCGCACGGTCTCCTCGGCCGCAGCGTGGATCGTCGTCGGCGCGCTCGCCGTGGTCGGCGTCTCGGCGTTCGTGTTCTTCGGCTTCGCCTACGGCCTGCGTGCCGACAACGGCTGGTCGCTTTCGGCGCTGCTGCTCTGCGGGATCGCGGTGCTCGCCGGGATCGTCCTCGCGATCGCACCGAAACCACTCACCGCTGCCGGAGCCGACGAGCTCGACTCTCTCCTGGGGCTCCGGATGTACCTGCAGTTGGCCGAAGCCGATCGCTTCCGGATGCTCCAGAGCCCGGCTGGCGCTGAGCGCGTCGACCTGGGGGATCCGGGCCAGCTGGTGCGCCTCACGGAGCGGCTGCTGCCGTTCGCAGTGCTGTGGGGCGTCGAGCGCGAGTGGTCCCGTGAACTCGGCGTCCGCTATGAGCAGGCTGGGACGTCCCCGAACTGGTACGCCTCCGACGTGCCGTTCCAGGCCGCACTGTTCTCGAACGCGTTCACGGGCTTCACCGGCTCGGCGACCAGCACATCCGCGTCCTGGTCCACCAGCGGTGGGGCGAGCACGTCCGGCGGGTCCACCGGCGGGGGCTTCGCCGGTGGTGGCGGTGGTGGTGGCGGAGGCGGTGGACGCTGACCGGGTCGAGTTGACCTCGACCGGGCAGGGTGTAAGGATCATGTACGGCGGGTAAACCGTCCGCATCTCGCACATGAATTCCCCCCAAACACTCTGTCGGGGGAGGACTGTGTCCGCATCGCTCCGCAGAGAGAAAGACACCAGTGGAACTCGTTACCCTGACTGTCGTGCTGGTCATCGCACTGGCACTGTTCTTCGACTTCACGAACGGGTTCCACGACACGGCGAACGCCATGGCGACCCCGATCGCCACCGGCGCACTCAAACCGAAGACCGCGGTGTTGCTCGCGGCGATCCTCAACCTCGTCGGCGCGTTCCTCTCGACGGAGGTCGCGAAGACCATCTCGGGCGGCCTCATCCGGGAGGGCGAGGGCGGTATCCAGATCGGCCCGGAACTCATCTTCGCCGGCCTGATCGGTGCGATCGTCTGGAACATGCTCACCTGGCTGCTCGGGCTGCCGTCGTCGTCCAGCCACGCTCTCTTCGGCGGGCTCATCGGTGCCGCGATCGTCGGAGCCGGCTTCGGCTCGATCGACTTCGGTGTCGTGCTCTCCAAGGTCATCCTCCCGGCGCTCATCGCCCCGGTCACCGCCGGCGTCGTCGCGTACTCGGCCACGAAGCTCGCCTACCGCATCACCCGTCGCTACGACGGCAAGCCGGATGGTCGGGACGGCTTCCGATACGCCCAGATCTTCTCCTCCTCCCTCGTCGCACTCGCGCACGGGACCAACGACGCTCAGAAGACGATGGGCGTCATCACGCTCACCTTCATCGCCGTCGGTGTGCAGGCGGTCGGTACGGGCCCTGAACTCTGGGTCATCGTGGTCTGCGCGCTCGCCATCGCCCTCGGCACGTACATGGGCGGTTGGCGCATCATCAAGACCATCGGTACCGGCCTGACGGACGTGAAGCCGGCGCAGGGCTTCGCGGCGGAGACGAGCACGGCGGCCACCATCCTCGCCTCCAGCCACCTCGGTTTCGCGTTGTCGACCACGCAGGTCGCCTCCGGTTCCGTGATCGGCTCGGGTCTCGGCCGACGCGGCTCGAAGGTCCGCTGGGGCACTGCAGGACGCATCGGGCTCGGTTGGCTGATGACGCTGCCGGCAGCCGGCATCGTGGGTGCCCTCGCCGCCGCTGTCGCCCACCTGGGCCTCGTGGGCATCATCATCGACGCCGTCGTCGGTGTCGGGGTGATCCTCACCATCTTCCTGATCTCGCGTCGCAACGAGGTCAACCACAACAACGTGGTGAGCGAGGTCGCCGACTCCGGACGAGCGGTCAAGATCAAGCGCAACCCGAAGCCCAAGAAGGTGAAGAAATGATCGACTGGGCAGCATTCCTGATCGTGTTCGCGACGTCCCTCATCGCGGCGACCGCGGTCGTGAGCCTGTACGCCTTCGGCCTCCGACTGCTGACGACCGCGGGCCGTGTGCCGGTGGTCGCTCCCGCGGAGTTCACCGACGCGATCACGGTCATCACGCCTGAGGAGGCTCAGCGGGCTGCGAAGCGTGCTGCGAAGGCGGCGCGGAAGAACCCGCTGACGCCTGGTCAGCAGAACCTCGCGCGTGCGGGCGCCTACGCCTGTTTCGCGCTCTGCGCAGCCGCGGTCCTCTTCGGCATCTACCTGATCGTCCCCTTCTTCCACCAGTCCTGACCCGGACGTGCCAGCGCGATGCGCTGGAGCGAGTGCGGGTCTCTGACGCGAGCGCGCCCCTCCGGAGCCCTGCGCTCGCGCGCGTTCAGGTGCGCTCGGACGAGGGCCCCGCGCTGACGCGAGCGACGCACAATCGGCCAGGCCGCGACGCAACGACGCGAGCGCGGGTCTCCAGAGACCCGCGCTCGCGCGTGTATACAGCGGTCGGTCCAGCGCATCGCGCTGGACGGTCCGGACTCAGGCGGTGTTGCGCCAGCGGCCGATCAGCGTCATCACGTGGTAGATCACGATGGCGGCGATCGTCCCGAGCGCGATGCCGTTGAAGCTGACGTCACCACCGGCGACCCATGTGAAGTCCGCGATACCGATGATGAGTGCGGTCGCCGCCGTGAACTGGTTCACAGGCTTCGAGAAGTCGACCCTGTTGTCGAGCCAGATCTTCACACCGATGATGCCGATGAGCCCGTACAGCGCCGTCGTCACACCACCGAGCACGCCGGCGGGGATCGTGTTGATGACGGCACCGACCTTGGGGGAGAGGCCGAGTAGCACGGCGAAGAGACCGGCCACCCAGTACGCCGCGGTCGAGTACACGCGGGTCGCCGCCATGACGCCGATGTTCTCACCGTAGGTCGTGGTGCCGGAGCCGCCGCCGAAGCCGGCGAGCATGGTTGCCAGGCCGTCGGCGAGCAGCGCGCGTCCGGTCTGCTTGTTGACCGACGCGTCGGTCATCTGTGCGACGCCGCGGATGTGTCCGACGTTCTCCGCGATGAGGACGAGCACGACGGGCAGGAACGCCGGGAGCACGGCCCAGACGGCCGGGTTCGAGATCGGGTTGTCGGCGAGGTGGAACTCAGGGAGGCCGATCCAGGCGGCGTCGGCGATCTTCGAGAAGTCGATCTCCTGACGGATGGCGGCGACGATGTAGCCGACGACGACACCGATGACGATCGACAGGCGGCCGAGGATCCCACGGAACAGCACGGTCGACAGGATGACCGCGGCGAGCGTGACGAGGGCGGTGACCGGTGCGAGCACGAAGTTGTTCTTCGCGGCCGGCGCGAGGTTGAAACCGATGAGCGCGACGATCGCACCGGCGACGACGGGCGGCATGAGCGCGTCGATCCAGCCGGTCCCCGTCACTTGGACGACGACGCCGACGATGGCGAGCAGCACACCGACGGCGAGGATGCCGAAGAGGGCGCTGCCCATGCCCTGGCTGGCGACGGCGGCGGTGATCGGCGCGATGAACGCGAAGGAGGAACCGAGGTAGCTCGGCACGCGGTTCTTCGTGATGAGCAGGAACAGGAGCGTCCCGACACCGGAGAAGAACAGGGTGGTCGTGGGCGGGAATCCGGTGAGGACGGGGACGAGGAACGTCGCGCCGAACATGGCGACGACATGCTGCATGCCGAGTCCGATGGTCCGGGGCCAGGTGAGTCGTTCGCCGGGTCCGACGATCGCGTGGGTCTCGACGTGCTTGCCGTCGCCGTGCAGAGTCCAGGGCAGCGCCATGTGTGCTCGTTTCCGTGGGTGGGAAGGGTGGGGAAGGGGTCCAGCCGATCGTAGCGGCCCGTTCGCACCAGGGTGAGCGCTGCCGCTACGCTTGATGCTTCGACCGGTCGATCCAGGAGGTCCAGTGACCACGACGCCCACCGCCCCACGATCGTTCCGCGAACGTCTCGACGGCTTCTTCGAGATCACGGGGCGCGGCTCGACCGTCGGCACCGAGGTCCGTGGCGGTCTCGTGACCTTCGTCGCGATGGCGTACATCGTCATCCTCAACCCGATCATCCTGAGCGGCTCGGCCGACGTCGAAGGCGGCGAACTCGGCTTCGGCCAGGTCGCCGCCGTCACGGCGCTGACGGCCGGCGTCATGACGATCCTCTTCGGGCTCATCGCCCGCCTCCCGTTCGCGTTCGCGGCGGGGCTCGGCATCAACTCCTTCCTCGCGGTGAGCGTCGTCGGTCAGGTCACCTGGGCCGAGGCGATGGGCCTCGTCGTCATCAACGGCCTCATCATCGTCCTCCTGGCGGCGACCGGTCTCCGGGCCATGATCTTCAACGCCGTGCCGATCCAGTTGAAGATCGCGATCACGGTGGGCATCGGCCTGTTCATCGCGTTCATCGGGTTCGTGGACGCCGGTTTCGTCCGCTCGACCGGCGCGGGCTCTCCGCCCGTCGGCCTGGGCATCGAGGGCTCTGTCGCGACCGTCCCCACCGCGGTGTTCGTGATCTCGCTCCTCCTCACCGGCGTGCTCGTCGCCCGGAAGATCAAGGGTGCGCTGCTCATCGGCATCGTCGCGTCCACGATCATCGCGATCATCGCCGAAGCCGTGTTCAAGGTCGGTGCTTCCGCCGGTGGTGAGAACCCGGGCGGCTGGAACCTCAGCGTCCCCACCCTTCCGACGCAGATCGTCGGGCTCCCCGATCTCAGCCTGCTCGGCCAGGTGAGCTTCGGCGGCTTCGAGCGCATCGGCGCCCTCGCCGCCCTCATGCTCGTGTTCACCCTCGTCTTCACGAACTTCTTCGACGCGATGGGTACGATGACCGGCCTGTCGAAGGAGGCCGGCGTCGCCGACGCGAAGGGTGACTTCCCGCGCCTGCGCTCCGCGCTCATCGTCGAGGGTGTCGGCGCGGTCGCCGGTGGCGCCTCGTCGTCCTCGTCGTCGACGGTGTTCATCGAATCGGGAGCTGGCATCGGCGAGGGAGCTCGCACGGGACTCGCCAACATCGTGACCGGAGGGCTCTTCCTGCTCGCGATGTTCTTCACTCCGCTCACGCAGATCGTGCCCTCCGAGGTTGCGGCGGCGGCACTCGTCATCGTCGGTGCGCTCATGATGTCGCAGATCAAGGACATCGTCTGGACCGAGTTCTCCGTCGCGTTGCCGGTGTTCCTGACCGTCGTCGTCATGCCGCTCACGTACTCCATCGCCAACGGCATCGGCGCAGGGTTCATCGCCTGGGTCGTCATCCGTTCGTTGTCGGGCAAGGCACGGGAGATCAGCCCGCTGCTGTGGATCGTCGCGGCCGGCTTCCTCGTGTTCTTCGCCCGTGGTCCGATCGAGATGGCGCTCGGCGTCGCCTCCTGACCGGTCCGCTCACCGCCCGCGACGAGAGGGTGTCGGGAGCGCGACCTACAATCGGGACATGACTTCCGACGTCCGATTCGGTCAGTATCCGGCACCCCAGCGGGTCATCGTCCACCTGAGTGACCCGCACCTGTTGGCTGACGGCCGCTATCTCTATGATTCCGTCGACGTGCAGGCGAACCTCGAGCAGGCGCTGCGGCAGGTCGAACAGATGGGCCTCCGTCCCGACGCGATGGTGTTCACCGGCGATCTCACCGACCTCGGCGAACCCGACGCGTACCGTCGGCTGCGTGCGCGTGTCGAGCCGGTCGCCGAGCGCCTCGGCACGACGATCGTCTGGTTGATGGGCAATCACGACGAGCGCGCGACGATGCGCACCGAACTCCTGGACCTGCCTCCGGGGGAGTCGCCGATCGACTCGGTCTGGGACTTCGACGGTCTGCGCGTCATCGGACTCGACAGCACGGTTCCCGGGTGGCATCACGGGGAGCTCGAGGACGCTCAGTTGGACTGGTTGCGTGAGGTGCTCTCGGTGCGGGCGCCGCTCGGCAGCATCCTCGCCATGCATCATCCGCCGGTGCCGTCGAGCGTGCCGTTCTTCGACATCCTCGAACTCCGTGACCAGCACCGGCTCGCGGACGTCGTCCAGGGGAGCGACGTCCGAGCGATCCTCGGTGGGCACCTGCACTACTCGACGTCGAGCACCTTCGCCGGGATCCCCGTGCAGGTGGCGAGCGCGAGCTGCTACTCGATGAACCTCTCCCGGCCGGCGACCGACGTCAACGGGATGTTCGGTGGGCAGTCCTTCAATCTCGTGCACGTGTACGACGACCGGCTCACGCATTCGACGGTGCCGCTCGGCGACTTCACGACGGCCGACACGTTCAGTGAGGCGTTCATCGAGCGCATGGCGGCTCTCAGCCCGGAGGAGCGGCTCGAAGCGTTCTCCCGGAAACGCTGACGAGCACGCCTCCAGCCAGAGATGTCTCGGTCTCAAGACAACTCTTCGGTAGCCGTGTGGGCTCCCGGCTACGCTTGACGACAGCACATCCACCGATCAGGCAATGGAGCCACGAGTGACGATCAGTACCACCACCATCGACCCCACCACCCCGGGAGCACACGACACCATGGCGGACGACATCAACCAGGACGCGACGCGGACGGAGTCCGATTCGCTCGGCTCGATGGAGATTCCCGCGGAGGCATATTGGGGGATCCACACCGCTCGGGCACTCGAGAACTTCCCGATCACGAAGCGTCCGATCTCCGTCTACCCCGACCTCGTGGTCGCGATCGCGAGTGTCAAGCAGGCTGCGGCCCGGGCGAACGCCGAGATCGGTGTGCTCGACCCCGCGAAGGCGAACCTCATCGACCGCGCCTGCCAGATCGTCATCGACGGCGACTTCCACGATCAGTTCATCGTCGGTGTCATCCAGGGCGGTGCCGGCACCTCGACGAACATGAACGCGAACGAGGTGATCACGAACATCGCGCTCGAACTCGCCGGACACGCCCGCGGGGAGTACCAGTACCTCCACCCGCTCGACGACACGAACCGTTCGCAGTCGACGAACGACGTGTACCCCACCTCGATCAAGATCGCGTTGGCGTTCTCCCTCCAGTTCCTGCTCACCGAGCTGGGTGCCCTGCGGGACTCCTGCAGCGCGAAGGCGGTCGAGTTCTCGCACGTGCTGAAGGTGGGCCGGACGCAGCTGCAGGACGCCGTCCCGATGACGCTCGGCCAGGAGTTCCACGGCTTCGCCACGACGTTGAACGAGGACCACGACCGGCTGCACGAGACGCTGTGGATGCTCGCCGAGGTCAATCTCGGTGCGACGGCGATCGGGACCGGTATCACCGCCGACCCGCGCTACGCCGAGGCGGTCGTGCGTCACCTGAACATCATCACCGATCTGAACCTCACCACGGCGCCCGACCTCATCGAGTCGACGAGCGACGTCGGTGGTTTCATGTCGTTCAGCGGAACGCTGAAGCGCAGCGCGATCAAGCTCTCGAAGATCTGCAACGACCTGCGCCTGCTCTCGAGTGGTCCGCAGGCCGGTCTCGGAGAGATCAACCTGCCTCCGCGCCAGGCCGGGTCGAGCATCATGCCCGGCAAGGTGAACCCGGTCATCCCCGAGGTCGTCAACCAGGTCGCGTTCAGTGTCGTCGGTGCCGACATGACGGTGACGATGGCGGCGGAGGCCGGGCAGCTGCAGCTGAACGCCTTCGAGCCGGTCATCGCGCACTCCCTTCTGCAGAGCATCGTGTGGATGGCGCAGGCCTGCAAGACGCTGCGGGTCAACTGCATCGACGGCATCACCGCGAACGAGGAGCGCCTCGGGGTCATGGTCGGCGCCTCGGTGGGCGTGATCACGGCGCTCACGCCGTTCATCGGCTACCAGTCGGCGGCGGCTCTCGCGAAGACGGCGCTGCTGACGGGCCGCAACGTGGCCGACCTCGTGGTCGAGGCGAACCTCATGACCCGGGCCGAGGTCACGAAGCAGCTGTCCCCGGCTCGCCTGTCGGGCATCGAGGCGATCACGTCGGCGATCCCGATCATCGACCTGCCGATCCCGGGAGCGGATTCCGACCCGAGCCGCTGAGCGCGGCGTCGCCCGAGCAACGAGAAGCCGTCCTGACCGAATGGTCAGGACGGCTTCGTCGTGGGGTGCGGGTGGCTACGCCGTGACGCGGCAGTGCGTCGTGAGTGCACCGACACCTTCGACCGAGACGGTGACGGTCGCGCCGTCGGTGAGGAACACCTGCGGGTCGCGCGAGTAGCCGGCCCCGCCCGGGCTTCCCGTCGAGATGAGCGTGCCGGGGAGGAGGGTGGCCGAGCCGGACAGGTGTTCGATGAGCGTTGCGACGCTCCGCACCATGTGGCTCGTCGACGAATCCTGCAGGGTGACGCCGTCGAGGACGGTGGAGATGTGGAGCTGCTGCGGGTCTGGGATCTCGTCCGCGGTGACGACGACCGGTCCCGTGGGTGTGAAACCGTCGAACGACTTGCAGCGGGACCACTGGGCTTCCGAGTACTGGATGTTGCGGGCCGTGATGTCGTTGACGACGGTGTACCCGAAGACGTAGTCGAGCGCGTCGGCCGCTTCGACGTCGCGCGCTGCGCGGCCGATCACGACACCGAGCTCGGCTTCGTAGTCGACCTGCTCACTGATGGCGGCCGGCCAGGTCGTCGTCGCCTCGTGGCCCGTGAGCGAGTTCGCCCAGAGACAGAAGATCGTCGGGGCGTTGTCGGTCTTGAGGTTCAGCTCCTGCGAGTGTGCGGAGTAGTTGAGGCCGACGGCCAGCACCGTCGGCGGACGCAGGACGGCGGAGGCGTGCACGAGGCCGTCGAGTGGTTCACCGCTGATCCCGTGCGCGGCCTGGGCGCTGACGAAGCTGCGGACGCGGTCGAGTTCAGACGGGCCGCGTTCGATGAGTTCCTGGAGGTCGCGTGGGGCGTCTTCGAGGATCTCATCGAGGAACATGGCCCCGGTGTCGCTGATGACGGCGAGCCTGACCCGCTGCGGTGCGTCGGTCGAGCTCGGCTGGTGGTCGGTGGCGATGAAATGGGCGAACTTCACGGCTCTACGGTATCGCAGCCCGGCGAGCGTCGGGACGTTGTGTCCATACCGTGCCCCGTGGCCCGCGGAACGTCGGTGAACCGTTCCGGACAGACTCATCGCCCGGTGCTGCGGCAGTGCCTGCGAGTCTCCCGGGCGATGAGTTGGTCTGGAATCAGCATGCACCCGTCCTGCGGCGCCCGCAAGCCCCAGAACGCCGGGCCGGGCGCACGCGGAGAGCGAAATCCGGCTGACGAGGACGCCTGGAGCTGCTTGGATGGAGTCATGACCGATTCATCACGCACCAAGCCCGAGGTCGACGCCCCCGTTGGGCCGGCCCCCGCAGAGCTCGTCATCGAGGACATCTTCATCGGCGAGGGCGACGAGGCACAGGCCTCGTCCACCGTCGACGTCCACTACCTCGGTGTCGGCTATGACTCCGGTGAGGAGTTCGACTCCTCTTGGAGCCGCGGACAGTCCATCAACTTCCCGCTCCGCAACCTCATCCAGGGCTGGCAGCACGGCATCCCCGGCATGAAGGTCGGCGGCCGTCGCAAGCTGACGGTGCCGCCTGAGCTCGCTTACGGCCCCGCCGGCGGCGGACACCAGCTGTCCGGCCAGACGCTCGTCTTCGTGATCGACCTCCTGGGCGTCAAGTAACGAGTCCCGTGTGCGCCCCTCGGCTCCGACGGCCTGTCCGTCGCTGGAGTCGAGGGGCGTCCCATGTCACCTGCACCACCGAATGAGGACCCCGTGACCCAGGCAACCCAGTACGTCGACCGGCTGACGGCGACGATTCCCGACTTCCCGACAGCGGGCATCACGTTCCGCGACCTCACACCGGTGTTCGCCGACGCCGATGCCTTCCGGGCCATCATCGACGAGTTGGCGGCGCGGTTCGAGGGCCGGTTCGACGCGGTCGCCGGGGTCGAGGCGCGCGGGTTCCTGCTCGCCGCTGCGCTTGCATACGCGACCCACACCCGGCTCGTCCCCATCCGGAAGGCCGGGAAGCTTCCCGGGGAGGTGCTGCGCGAGGACTACGGTCTGGAGTACGGGGCTGCTGCACTCGAACTGCGGACGGAACAGCTGCCAGCGGGCACACGCGTGTTGATCCTCGACGACGTCCTCGCGACGGGCGGCAGCTGCGGAGCCGCTGTGCGGCTCATCGAACGGGCCGGGTACGTGGTCGCCGGGCTGGGGCTCGTCCTCGAGCTCGACGGCCTTCCCGGGCGCGCGTCACTCGCTGGCCGCGACGTGTTCGCGATCGCGAACGCTCCGGCCTGATCCCGACGGATCGGCGCCCGTCCTCAGGGCGTCGGGGTCCTCGCGTCGTAGCGGCGGAACGCGCCCTGGCCGCGCACGAGTGCCCAGACGAGCACCGCGACGAGGAGCCCGCCCGCCAGCGGGGGGATCCACAGTGCGAGCGCTGAGGCGGCGAGCCCGATGTACAGATCGCCCACTCGCGGGCCGCCCGTGACCACGACGGTGAACAGTCCCTGCAGTCTGCCGCGGACCGCGTCCGGCACGGCCGCCTGCAGCATCGTCATCCGGAAGATCGCACTGACGTTGTCCGCGGCACCCGCGACCGCGAGCGCGATCGACGCCAGGACGATCGCCGGGATGTTCGCGCCAGCCGCCGGGCGGGGAGCCCCGTCGGACAGGGTCACCCAGGCGAGGATGCCGCCGAAGGCCGCGATGGCGAGCCCGTAGACCACGATCGCCCGCTCGATCGCCAGGCCCTGACGGTCGATCCTGCCGAGCGGGCCGGAGACGAGGCTCGACAGCAGGGCACCGACGGCGCCGGCCGCGGTCAGCACGCCCACGGTGATCGCGCCGCCACCGAGCAGGAGGGTGCCGACAGCCGGGTAGAGCACACGCGGATTGCCGAACGTCATCGCGATGATGTCGACGATGAACGTCATGCGGATGTTCGGGGCGGTGCGGAGGAACGTCCAGCCGTCCGCGAGACTGCGGAGCCCGGGCAGTCTGCTGACACCGTCCTCCGGCAGGATCTTCGGGAGCGACGCGATGCCGAGGAACGCCGCGACGAACAGGATGACGTCGATCGTGTACGTCCAGCGGAACCCGACGCTCGCCACGAGGACACCGGCGAGCGCCGGACCCACGGTCACCATGATCCCGATGGAGATACCGGACAGTGCTGCGGCTGAGGGGAGGAGGCGCGCGGGGAGCAGCCGGGGGAGGATCGCCTGCCTCGTCGTGCCGACGACGGTCGTCGAGACGGCATTGATCGTCGTGAGCAGGTACAACGGCCAGACCGCTTCCGAGCCGGTCCAGGCCAGAACGGCGATGACGGCAGTCGACACCCAGGTCACGATCGCCGCCGTCAAGGCGACGGTCCGCCGGTCGAACGCGTCCGCGAGCATGCCGCCGTAGAGTCCGAACAGGATCATCGGGACGAGCGCCACGACCCCGACGAGCGAGACGGCGAACGTTGAGGCGGTGAGGTCGTACACCTGGAGTCCGACGGCGACGATCGTCATCTGCCCGCCGATGCCGGTGATCGCGCCACCGAGCCAGAGGCGTGCGAACGCGCGGCTCTCCCGGAGCGGACTCAGGTCGACGAACACCCCGCGGCGCGCTGGCGTCTCCTCGGCGTTCACCGGGGCATCGGACGTGGAGCTGGCGCTGGGCGAGGCATGCGAGCCAGCTTACGCGCCGTGCTCCTGCCGTCTCGTCGCGTCGCCGGGTCGACCTCTCAGGGGCTGCCCCGAGCCGGATGTCGGCGCCATCGGGCAGGATGGAGTCATGCGTCTCTGGTCCATCCATCCCCGATACTTCGACGCGCAGGCGTTGACCTCGTCGTGGCGTGAGGGCCTGATCGCGCAGCGCGTGCTCGCTGAACCGGGGTCGAGCCTGCGGACGCATCCGCAGCTGCACCGATTCGTGAACGCGGCCGATCCGCTGCGTGCGATCGCCGCGTTCCTCGGCGGGATCGCCGACGAAGCGGAAGCGCGCGGCGGGAGCCTCGACCGAGACCGCATCCTCGAGCCGGGTGTCCTCGCGCAGCCGCTCACGGTGACGGACGGACAGCTCGACTACGAGTGGGGGAACCTCAACCGCCACCTGCTGGAGCGCAGCCCGTCCGTGGCGGAGCGGTGGGCGAAGGTGTGGCGTCCCGAACCGCACCCGATGTTCGTGCTCGTCGGCGGCGGCGTCGCGAGCTGGGAGCTCGCCTGACGGGTCTTGCGCAGGGCACCCTCCCGAGTGTCGGTGTGCTCTCGACGCCCGCCGATCGAGCCGCTAGCGTTGCCCCCATGGGCAGACACGCTGATGTGGGCGCCGCGCCGCTCTCGGCCACCGGGAGCGTCGTCCGATTGCGCCCGGACCTCGAGCAGGCCATCGACGAGGCCGGTCGTCTGGCTTTCTTCCGCGGCCTGCCGAACAGTGCGCAGGGCGAACTCGTCCGATGGCTCGACCGTTCCGACGGTGCGGACCGTGAGGCGCGCATCGAGGAACTCATCGAACTCCTCGCGCAGCGCGCCACGGAACTGCGCCCGCCTGCGGCTCGGAACCCGGAAGCGCCGGCACCGGGCTGAGCGCTGAGGCCCACCCGGAGCCCGGGTGACCTCAGAAACCGAAGTCGCCGCCCCCGCCGAAGTCGCCGCCGCCGAAGTCACCGAACCCGCCGTCACCCCAGCCGCCGCCGTCTGCTGCGCCGGCATCTGCTGCGCCGGCCTCGGTCGTGCCTGCGTCAGCGCCCGCGTCGGTCGAGGCGTCCCCGGAGGCGTCCGTGCCGACCGTGTCCGGGATGAACGCCTGCGCGATGGCAGAGCCGACCACGACGCCGGCGATCGTGCCGAGCATCGAACTCGCGAGCATCCCGCCGAACCCCATGCCGCCGCCCTGCTGGCCGAACGACCGCTCGAGCGTCCCCGGCTGGCGGAGTTCGGAGCGCGTCGCCGACACCGCGAGCGCGTTCGGCGAATCGTTCGCCGGGGCCTCGCCGGCCGGTGCATTCTCAGAGAGCTGTCGGTACAGAATCGCGCGCTGCTCGGGCGTCAGCTTCGTGAAGGCCTCCTCGTGCACCTGCTCGATGGCCTCGGGCGGAGCCGTCCGCAGCAGGTAGCGATAGCGCTCGACGGCGACCTCGTCCTCGCTCCGTGGCGTCTGCGGCGGTGTCTGCCGGGAGAAGTCCTGGCCGTAGGAGGCGTTGCCGGGCGTCTCAGGCTCCGGGCGGCCGAGCAGTCGATCGAGGAATCCCATGGTGTGCTCCTTGTGCTGTCGCGGGCGTCCAGCGTATGGCCTCAGCCTCGCCCGAGACTTGGACGGTCCTGGGAATCCGCCGGAGGATGCCGGACGGGAATGCCGGAGCCCTGCTGAGCGCTACAGCTTGGAGTGCCTGCCGCCGAACGGCAGGACGACGAAAGGCGACCATGAGACTCTCGGTACTCGACCTCATCCCTGTCCGCACCGACCAGGACACGCGTGCCGCGCTCGCCGCAACCGTGGCCTTGGCACAGCGGGCCGACGAACTCGGCTACCACCGCTACTGGGTCGCGGAGCACCACAACATGCCGTCTGTCGCATCGACCAACCCCGCCGTCGTCATCGGCATCCTGGCGAGCGCGACCGAGCGCATCCGCGTCGGGTCCGGCGGCGTCATGTTGCCGAACCATGCACCGCTCGTCGTCGCGGAGCAGTTCGCGCTCCTCGAGGCCGCAACCCCCGGGCGCATCGACCTCGGACTCGGCCGCGCCCCCGGGAGTGATCCGGTGATCTCGGCCGTGCTCCGCCAGTCCGGCAACACGAGTGACGTCGACCGCTTCCCGAACAACGTCCAGGACATCATCGCCCTTCTCGGCGTGGACGGAGCGAGCGTCCGCATGACCTCGGGTGAGGAGTACGAGCTGCGCGGGACGCCGAAGGCCGGGAGCGTGCCCGACGTCTGGCTGCTCGGTTCAAGCGACTACTCTGCGGCGCTCGCCGCGGCCCTCGGCCTGCCCTACGTGTTCGCCCACCACTTCTCCGGCCAGGGAACCGCCCGTGCGCTCGAGCTGTACCGGTCGAGCTTCCAACCCTCGGCGGTGCTGGACGCCCCGAGGACGTTCCTCACCGCGAACGCCGTCGTGGCGGACACCGCCGCCGAGGCGGAGGCGCTCGCGCTCCCGAACCTCCAGCAGATGGCTCGACTCCGATCCGGGAAACGACTCGGCCCGATCGCCACGGTCGAAGAGGCTGCGGCGACCGAGCAGAGCGAGCTGGAACTCGGTTTCGTGGAGCAGATGCGAGCCGCGTGGATCATCGGCGATGCGGATCACGCCGCGGCGGAGCTCACGAGTCTGGCCGAACGTTTCGGGGTCGACGAGGTCATGGTCTCACCGGTCGGCTCCGCGCGTGAGGGGACAGCGTCCGATGCCGCACCGGCGCGCGTCCGGACGCTCGAGCTCCTCGCCGAGCGTCTGCCGCAGCGCTGAGTCCGTGCCCGGGCGCCTCAGCCGTGGGCTGATCCGGCGCCTCGCACGCGCTCCACGAGCTCCTGCCAGGCGCCCGTGAGCTGCTGCTCACCGATGGTCGCCTCGCGCGGCGCGCAACGGATGCGGTACACGTAGCGGTCGGGGAGGGGCGGCCCCTGTGGGGCGTCGTCCCAGGGCAGTTCGTCGAGCAGGACGATCCACGTGTCGACGTCCGGTTGGTCGTCGACGACGACCTCCCACTGGCGGGTGAGCCCCGCGATCCCGCCGCTCCGCGTCACCGTGACCTTCATGCGGCGATGGTACTCCGGGCGGCTGACCGGTGCCACGGAATCGTCAGCCCTGCGAGGACTCAGCGGGCAGGGGCGATCCCGACCAGCGTCCAGGCCTCGCTCACCGCTCGGACTTCGGGGGAGGCGTCTCCGAACCGCTTCGCGGCCGCGGTGATCGTCGCGGCCGCGAAGGTCGCGAAGTCGGTGCGGTCCGACAGGCCGCTCGTGAGGGTGTCGTACCAGATCTGGCCGGCGCGCTCCCAGGCGTTGCCGCCGAGGGCCACCGCGAGGGTCGCGAACGCCCGGTTCGGGATCCCGGAGTTCAGATGCACTCCGCCGTTGTCGTCGGTCGTCTCGATGTAGTCGTCGAGGTGCGCCGGCTGCGGGTCGCGGCCCAGCACGTCGTCGTCGTAGGCCGTTCCGGGTGCGAGCATCGACCGCAGTGCGTTCCCTTCGACCTCATCGGTGAACAGACCTTCGCCGATGAGCCAGCTCGCGTTCGCCGCGTCCTGACCACGAGCGTGCTGTTCCACGAGAGCCCCGAACACGTCCGAGACGTGCTCGTTGAGTGCGCCGGACTGCCCCTCGTACGCGAGGTTCGCCGTGTACTGCGTGACCCCGTGCGCGAGTTCGTGGCCGATCACGCTCAGCGAGCTCGTGAAGTTCCTGAAGACCTCGCCGTCGCCGTCGCCGAAGACCATCCGCTCGCCGTTCCAGAACGCGTTGTCGTAGTCGTCGCCGTAGTGCACGGTCGCCAGGAGCGGGAGTCCCCGGCCGTCGATCGAGTCGCGGCCGAAGGCCTCGGCGAACAGGGCGTGGGTGTCGCCGAGGCCGTCGTACGCGGCGGTGACGGCGTCGTCGGAGGTGGTGGGCTCGCCCTCCGACCGGACGAGCACACCGGGGAGTGTCTCAGTGCGTTCCGCATCGAAGATGCTGCGTTCGGGCGGCCCGGGAACCGCATCGCCCGCGCGGACCGCCGGAACCGATCCGGTGACGGTACGGGGCTCCGCACCAGGCTCGGGGAAACGATACGGACGGGTGGCGAGGAGTGAGTACCTGGCGGCGTTCGCCGCGCGGGCCATCTGTGGTGAATCCAGTTCGGCGATGCGCTCGAGCAGCCAGGGCGGCACGATGCCGCAGACGTGCTGAGAGGCGGGCGTCAGAGCGCTGGGCGAGGGGTTCCGCGAGCCGTTCATGCGGGTGATCCTGTCACACCCCACCGACATCACACGACGGAGGAGCCGAGGCTGTGGAGAACCCAGTACCGTCGACGGGAATAGTCGACACATGATCCTCGTTGACCCAGATATCCATGCAAACGCATGAAAGAATGATCAGGAGCGCATCATGCAGTTCGGAATCTTCACGGTGGGGGATGTCACCACCGACCCGACCACTGGAATCACCCCCACCGAGCACGAGCGCATCGAGGCCATGGTCGCGATCGCGTTGAAGGCCGAAGAGGTCGGACTCGACGTCTTCGCGACCGGTGAGCACCACAACCCGCCCTTCGTCCCGTCGAGTCCGACGACGATGCTCGGCTACATCGCCGCGAAGACGACCAACCTGATCCTCTCGACCAGCACGACGCTCATCACCACCAACGACCCGGTGAAGATCGCCGAGGACTATGCGATGCTGCAGCACCTCGCCGGCGGCCGCGTCGACCTCATCATGGGGCGTGGCAACACGGGACCGGTCTACCCCTGGTTCGGCAAGGACATCCGCGAGGGCATCAACCTCGCCATCGAGAACTACGCGCTGCTGCACCGCCTGTGGCGCGAGGAGTACGTCGACTGGCAGGGACAGTTCCGCACGCCGCTCCAGGGCTTCCAGTCGACGCCGCGCCCGCTCGACGGTGTGCCGCCGTTCGTGTGGCACGGCTCGATCCGCAGCCCTGAGATCGCCGAGCAGGCCGCCTATTACGGAGACGGCTTCTTCGCGAACAACATCTTCTGGCCGAAGGAGCACTACATGCGCCTCATCCAGCTCTACCGTCAGCGCTTCGAGCACTACGGTCACGGCACCGCCGAGCAGGCGATCGTCGGACTCGGTGGGCAGGCGTTCATGGCGAAGAACTCGCAGGACGCCGTCGCGCAGTTCCGTCCGTACTTCGACAACGCCCCGGTCTACGGGCACGGTCCGTCGCTCGAGGACTTCACCGAGCAGACGCCGCTGACCGTCGGCAGCCCCCAGCAGGTCATCGACCGGTACGCGTCGATGCGGGAGTCCTTCGGCGACTACCAGCGACAGCTGTTCCTCATGGACCACGCGGGGCTCCCGCTCGGCACGGTGCTCGACCAGCTCGAGATCCTCGGAGGCGAGGTCGTCCCGGTGCTCCGCAAGGAGTTCGCGAAGGATCGTCCCGCCACCGTGCCGGAGGCCCCGACGCACGCGTCGATGGTGGCCGCCGCGGAAGCCGAGCTCGCCGCGCGCTCCGGCGCGGTCGAGACCTCCTCGGTCGGTGCCGGTTCGTCGTTCGGACCCGCGGCTGCGGGGGTTGCACGATGAGCGGGAAGCGCACCATCGCGGTCGTCTCCGCCGGGCTCAGCCAGCCGTCGTCCACACGGCTCCTGGCCGACCGTCTTCGAGACGCGACCGTCGCCCGCCTCGAGCGCGACGGTTTCGAGGTTGAGACGACCACGATCGAGCTCAGGGATTTCGCGCAGGACATCACCAACAACCTGCTCACGGGGTTCCCGAGCCCGAAGCTCAGCGCGGCCATCGAAGCGATGACGGGGGCCGATGGCGTGATCGCCGTCACGCCGATCTTCTCCTCGAGCTACTCCGGGCTGTTCAAGTCCTTCTTCGACGTGGTGGAGCCGACGGCGCTGACCGGGGTGCCGATCGCGCTGGGGGCGACGGGTGGCTCGGCTCGACACTCCCTCGCGCTCGAGTACGCGGTTCGGCCACTGTTCGCCTACCTGCGGACCGTGACCGTCCCGACCGCCGTGTTCGCGGCGTCGGAGGACTGGGGGTCGGGTGACGAGCAGGTGAGCGCGCTGCCCGAGCGGATCGACCGCGCGGCCGGTGAACTGAGCGCCTTGGTCGCAGCGTCCGATCGCACAGGCCGCCTCGACGACCCGTTCGCGCTCGACCGACCCTTCTCGGAGCTGCTCGGCGGGTTCGAGGCCTGAGCGGCGAGACCAGAGGGTCTGGCGGGCGGCTGTCGGGAGTCCCGACCGCCGCCCGCGACGTTCCCAGCCTCCAGCCGGAGGCGTTTGCGATACTGATGTCGCGCATCGTCGTGTGAACGGTGGCGGAGGGAGTGGTGGACGGGTGATCCCTGGAATGCGCCGACTCGCGGGCCTCGCGCTCGCGGCGGGGATCGTCGGCACCACGCTCATCGCGACGCCGTTGCTCCCGGTCGCGCCGGCGAGCGCCGCGGGCAGCGGCACGATCGAGAGTCCACGGGACGGTGACACCGTCTACCGCATCGACTACACGCTCGACGGTGAGCAGGTGAGCGGGTTCGACGTCACCGGAACCGCCGATGACGGCGCGGAGCTGGTGCTCTCCTACTGGCGGTCGATCGACCTCTACGACGCAGCCAAACCGTGCTTCACCGCTGCAACGGACGACGATGCCGCGTGCACCCTGCAATCGACGGGCGGGTCCGGCGCGACGGAGTTCCGCTTCGACGGCCAGCCGATCGAGGTCGGCAGCGACGGCGGCTGGTCGACTCGGGTCAACATGACCCAGTGGCTTCGCGGTGCGGAAGCGGGGGAGTACGACATCACGCTCGCGCTCGTGTCCACGAACGCCGACGGCGGTGCGACACTGGGCGATCCGGTCAGGCTCGTCTTCGACTCCACGACCACCGCCGATGCTGCAGCCGCCGACGCCGAGCCCGCACCGACCATCGGTGCCGGGCCGCCGCTCTGGGTCTGGTTGCTCGTCGCGTTCCTCGTGCTCGACCTCATCGCGCTCGTGCTCATCCTGGTGCTGCGGCGTCGGCGCGTCCAGGAGGCCGCCGAAGCCGAGGAGCGGTTGAACGTGCGGCGCCGCTCGACGCACCGTGAACCCCCGGCGTCCTGAACCTGTTAGACTCACAAGGTTGCCGTCGAACGGCCGCGGATCAAGAGAGCCCACGCATCAGGCGACGGGCACCGCGCAACGGACAGAAAGGGGATCACCACTATGGCTCTTGAAGGAGGCATCAAGAAGGCGATCATCGAAGAGTACGCAACCCACCCAGGTGACACCGGGTCCCCCGAGGTTCAGGTGGCGGTCATGACCCGCCGCATCAAGGACCTCACGGAGCACCTCAAGGAGCACAAGCACGACCACCACTCGCGTCGTGGCCTGCTCCTCCTGGTCGGCCAGCGTCGCCGCCTCCTCGGCTACCTCCAGGCTGTCGACATCGAGCGTTACCGTTCGCTGATCGAGCGCCTCGGACTCCGCCGCTAGGCAGCAGCTCCTCGCTGACAACGCGAACTTCTCGACGGGCCGTCATCCTCTTCGGATGGCGGCCCGTTTCGTCTGTCGCCCGACGGGTTCGGGAGGTCGTCGGATGCCGCGGCGCGAGTAGTCGACAGATGTAGAACATGTGTGCAACGGCTCGACGGAGGACCGCTCGTCTGGCAAGGTCGAGAGTCGGCTTCGAGCGAGGCCACGGCACGACAGCACCACAGCAAGGAGCGGCATGAGCATCTGGCGGACGAAGAGCATCGAGGATTCCCTCGCCGACGCAGGCGTCGAGGGGCGGAGCCTCAAGCGCACGCTCGGCACCTGGGACCTCATGATCATGGGAGTCGCGGTCGCCGTCGGTGCCGGCATCTTCTCCGTCGGGGCCAAGGCCGCCGGCAACTACGCCGGGCCCTCCGTCTCGCTCGCGTTCATCCTCGCCGCGGTCACCTGCGCGCTCGCGATCATGTGCTACGCCGAGTTCGCCTCCACCGTGCCGGTCGCGGGCTCCGCCTACACCTTCACCTACGCCACCCTCGGCGAGCTGCTCGCCTGGATCATCGGCTGGGATCTCATCCTCGAGATGCTCACCGCCGCCGCCGTCATCGCCAAGTACTGGGGCATCTACCTGAGCAACGTCTTCCTCCTCTGGGGTTGGGACGTCCCGAGCGAGATCGACGTCCTGGGGCTCAAGGTCAGCTGGGGCGCGTTCGTCATCGTCGCAATCTTCACCACGCTGCTCGTGCTCGGCACGAAGCTGTCCTCGCGTGTCGCGAGCGTCTTCACGATCATCAAGGTCGCGATCGTCATCTTCGTCATCGTCGTCGGCGCGTTCTTCGTCAAGGCGGCGAACTACACGCCGTTCATCCCCGACGAGGTGCCGACCAAGGGCGGCGCGTCCGACGCCTGGTCGCAGTCCCTGTTCTCCTTCATGACGGGCGCTGCTCCCGCGCAGTACGGCATCTTCGGACTGCTCGCCGGTGCCTCGCTCGTGTTCTTCGCGTTCATCGGCTTCGACGTCGTCGCCACGAGCGCGGAAGAGGTCAAGAACCCGCAGAAGAACCTGCCACGCGGCATCTTCGGCGGACTCGCCATCGTCACCGTGCTCTACGTCGGCGTCAGCCTCGTGCTCACCGGCATGGTGCCGTACACGACCCTCGCCGAGGCGGAGGACCCCTCGCTCGCGACCGCGTTCATCGCCGTGGGGGCTGACTGGGCGGCGCAGGTCATCTCGATCGGCATCCTCGCCGGGCTCACCACGGTCATCATGGTGCTGCTGCTGGGCCTCGCTCGTGTGCTCTTCGCGATGAGCCGCGACGGCCTGCTCCCGCGCTCGCTCAGCGTCACCTCCGAGAAGCGCAAGACGCCCGTCCGTATCCAGATCATCGTCGGCGCGCTCGTCGCGCTCATCGCCGGCCTCACCGACGTGGGGATCCTGGAGGAGATGATCAACATCGGCACGCTCTCGGCGTTCGTCCTCGTGAGCATCGCGGTGATCGTGCTGCGGAAGAAGTACCCGGACCTGCCCAGGGCGTTCCGGGTGCCGTGGTCGCCCGTCGTGCCGATCCTGTCAGCGGTGCTCTGCGTCTGGCTGATGCTCAACCTGACCACGCTCACGTGGGTCCGGTTCCTCGTGTGGCTCGCGCTCGGCTTCATCATCTACTTCGCCTACAGCCGCCGGCATTCGATCGTCGGCAAGAAGGCCAGGGGCGAGCTCGTCGAGTGACACACCACGTGCGCGTCGGCGTGCGCTGAGCATCGCGCCGATCCGATCGACCGTGATCCCGACCGTCAGCGCGATCGCAACGGACAGCGCCGTCGCCAGGACCGGCTGGTCCGGCACGAGGCGTCCGACGGCCGCGCCGACGCCGACGTTCCACAGTGCCCAGGCGAGGCCCGCGAGCACGGTGATCGGCAGGTACCGTCGCGGCCGCAGCCCACTGGCTCCCGCGACGAGGTTGACGGCGATGCGGGCGAACGGGATGTACCGCGCGGTGAGGATCGCGACCGCGGCTCGTCGATGCAGCGCATTCCCCGCGCGGACGATCGCCGCCGCGACGCGCGGCCGGCGCATCCAGCGGTACCTCGTCGTCCCGATGCGGCGGCCGATGAGGTAGCAGATGACGTCGCCGGTGACGGCGCCGGCCCAGGCGACCACGACGAGGAGCGCGAGGTTCGGTGAGCCGGTCGAACTCGCGATGGCGCCGAGAGCCGTCACCGCGGTCTCGCTCGGCAGGATCACGAGGAATGCGTCGGCGACCGTCAGCGCGTAGAGCGTGGGGAAGAGCCACGGTGAGGCGGCGATCGCGAGCAGCCACACCGTGATCTCCGCCTGCAGGGAGCCGATCCACGCCATACGACCGTTCTAGCGCACCCGGGTGAACGGTGTGTGACGCGGATCTCAGCCCGACCTGGCAGGCGCCGCCCGACCGTGTGAGCATGGAGGTCGGCGTGTGCCGACGAGGGGAGCATCATGGCGAGGTATGTGCGATTCGACGCGTTCGGTGGCCCAGAGGTGTTCCGCCTCGTGGAGGGCGACATCCCGCGACCTGGGCACGGGGAGGTCCGCGTCCGGGTGATCGTGGCGGGACTGAATCCGGTCGATTACAAGCTCGCGGCATCGCCCGAGGCTCTCGCCTCGTACGGACGCGAGCTGCCGAGCGGGAACGGCAACGACTTCGCGGGTGTCGTCGATGGTGTCGGCACCGGTGTCACCGGATTCGCGACCGGCGACCGCGTCTACGGCGGCCATCGGTTCTTCGCCCAGGCCGATTTCCTCACCGCACCGGCGGACATCCTGCACCACCTGCCACCGGGGCTCACGCTCGAGCAGGCGGGCGCACTCGACATCGCGGGCCGCGCGGCCCTCGCCTCGGTCGCCGCAGTGGGCGTCGGGCCTCGGGACACGGTCCTCGTGAGCGCGGCTGCCGGGGGCGTCGGCGTGCTCGCCGCCCAGCTCGCCAAGCGCGCGGGTGCCGTCGTGCTCGGGACCGCGGGTGATCGCAACCAGGAGTTCCTCCGAGGCCTCGGCGTGATCCCCGTCCTGTACGGCGACGGACTCCGCGGTCGCGTGGAGGCCGCGGCCCCCGCTGGGATCACCGCGGTGGTCGACACGCATGGCCGCGAGACCCTGCAGCTCGCCGTCGACCTCGGCGTCGCGCCCGAGCGGGTGAACACCATCGCCGATCGCCCCTTCGCTGCAGAGCACGGCTTCAGCGGCGTCGGTGGGCAGGCTGCCACCCTCGACCAACTCGCCGAGCTGGGCGAATGGATCGGCCGAGGCGAGATCGTGCTCCCCATCGACAGCGTCTGGCCGATGGAACGCGTCGTCGACGCCTATCGCCACCTCATCGACGGCCGGATCCGCGGCAAGGTCGTGCTCGTCACCGAGTGACGTCGCGGCGCGAACCCGTCGGGTCGTTGTGCGGTGCGACGGGGTCGAAGGCGCGCTTGCGGCTGAAGATCCAGCTGGCGCGCGGCTCGACGAGTGGTCTGAACACCCGCCGAACGGGTCCGCTCGACAGCACGATCACGATGAGGACCGACAGCAGGAGCATCCCGACCAGCACGATCTCCGGGTTGAAGGTGTCCTTCAGGATCCCGGATTCGCGCAACGGGTAGAGCACGAAGGAGTGCAGGAGGTAGACGTACATCGTCGACTGTCCGTACTTCGTGATCCACGACCCTCCACGCGGCACGAGCACGAAGAACGCCGCGGTGAGGACGACGGCGAGCAGGATGGCGGCGAGCCGCACGAGTCCGCCGGTCCAATCGCCATTTCCCAGCGCGTCGTAGCCGCGGTCGTAGAAGAACCAGTAGCGGAGGTCGATGGCCCGCCAGAGGTCGATCCCCACGATGAGCACGAGCGCCCAGACCGCGAGGACGGCCGCCGCGGCGACCCGGACCCACCAGGTCTGGGAACGGACGAGGTGCCAGCGGTCCACGAGTCGCCAGCGGTTGATCTGCCAACCGAGCACGAAGAACGGCAGGATGCCGAGCGCGCGGGAGAGGGAGAACGTGCTGTCGACGTTGTCGAGGTAGCCGACGCCGACCGAGATCACGACGCTCCACAGGAGCGGCCAGCGCAGCAGCGCGAGGTACGGGAGCACGAGGCGGAAGATCCCGAGGGCCAGCAGGAACCACAGCGTCCACGACGGCTGCGTCGGGTTCAGTTCGCGCTTGCCCTCGACGAGGAACTGCACGAGCGACCAGACACCCTCCATGATCAGGTAGGGGAGCAGGATGTCGGTGATCACCCGACGCATCTGCCGTCTCCCGGGTGGGGCCGACTTCGAGAAGTAGCCGCTCACGATCGCGAACGCCGGCATGTGGAACGCGTAGATGAAGAGGTAGACGACGAGCGCGGCGTCCGAGTCCGAGGTCAGCCGCTGGATCGCGTGGCCCATCACCACGAGCGTGATGCAGGCGAAACGTGCGTTGTCCCAGAACGGGACCCGCTTCTTCGGGCGAGCGGCAGCCGGGGTGGGAACGGTCACCGTCACCTCCGAGGTCGATGCACCAGCGTAGCCCAGCGTGGCCGGAGCAGTTCGACCGGGGCGTGGCCGTCGATCGATGGCGTAGCGTTGGAGGGTTGCAGGAGAGCGGAGGCGGATGATGGCGGAACGCGGTCTGAAGACCTCGCTCATCAGTTTCGCGCCCTCACCCAAACGCTGGCCGGTGGCCCTGACCGCGGCCATCGCCATGGCGGTCCCCGTCGCGGTCGCCACCTTCTTCGGGCTCACGCCACTCGGCCTCCTCGCCGGACTCGGCGCGTTCACCGCGCTCTACTGCGTGCCGCTCAGCCGTCGTGACCGTCTGCGCGTCCTCCCGTTCATCGGGGTGGGCCTCATCGCGGCAGCAGCACTGGGCGTGGCGATGTCAGGATCGCGACCGCTCACGGCGATCGGCCTCATCCTCGTCGGGTCGGCCGTGATCTGGCTCGTCCAAGGCATCGTGCTAGGGCCGCCCGGCGCGCTCTTCTTCATCCTCGTCTTCGGGATCGCCGGGCACCTGAGCGCGCCGACGGCGATCGGCGGGGCGGGACTGGACGGTGCACTCGTCATCCTGCTCGTCGCCGCGGGATCGCTCTTCGCCTACCTCGTGGTCGTCGTACCGCTCGTCGTTCCGACCGTTCGCCGTGCCGCTGGGAAACCCACGCCCATGCGTGCGCTCTTCCCGGAGTACCGTCTGAGCGCGACCGACCGGCGGATCGCGACGCGCCTCACCGTGGCGCTCGTGCTGAGCGCCGTCATCGGTGCACTGCTCGGCCTTGGACACGGCTATTGGATCGCGGGGTCCGCCGTTGCGATCCTGAGCGTCGGCCACTCGCGCACCCTCAGTGCGACGCGCGGCGTGCACCGCGTGCTCGGCACCCTCGTCGGCGCCGGGATCTTCCTGCTCGTCGCGTCCCTCGAACCCCATGGCTACGTCCTGGCTCTCGTGCTCGCCGCACTGCAGTTCACGATCGAGCTCGTCGTCATCCGGCACTACGCCCTCGCGCTCGTGTTCATCACGCCGCTCGTGCTCATCATCAGCACCTCCTCGTCGACGACACCCGTGCTCGCCATCGTGGGTGAGCGCGTGCTCGACACCGTCATCGGCGCGGTCATCGCCGTGCTCCTCCTGATCGTCTCCTGGTGGCGGGACCGGTGTCGTCCCGCGTCGCCGCAGACACCGAAGGCCCCGCCCATCACCTGAGCGTCCGTGTCGTACCGGCAGCCGCAGAGGGCCCCTCTGCTAGGCTCGAACACGGCGGTCCGTCTCGGTCCGCCGCGCAACAGCCAGCCGACAGGAAGCTGGTCCTCGGTGGTGTATCCCTCGCAGACGGCGGGTGATGTTCTACTGGTGGCCAGCCAAGTCCCGGAAGACCGGGCGGCTTGAGCAAGTACTGCGGCTGCGCTGCGCGCTGCAACATGCACGACCGCGCTCGACGGCGCGTCCATTCGGGACGCGCGGCCCGCCACTCGGCGGGAGCGCACACGTACGAAGGAGAGACCTGTGGAAGGTCCAGAAATCAAGTTCGCCGAGGCTGTCCTCGACAACGGCAAGTTCGGCAAGCGCACGGTCCGGTTCGAAGCCGGCCGCCTCGCGCAGCAGGCACAGGGCGCGATCGCCGCGTACCTCGACGAGGAGACCATGCTCCTCTCGGCCACCTCGGCCGGAAAGCACCCCAAGGACAACTTCGACTTCTTCCCCCTCACGGTGGACGTCGAGGAGCGCTCCTACGCAGCCGGCAAGATCCCGGGTTCGTTCTTCCGTCGTGAGGGCCGCCCCTCGACCGAAGCGATCCTCGTCTGCCGCCTCATCGACCGGCCGCTGCGCCCGTCGTTCGTCACCGGCCTCCGCAACGAGGTCCAGATCGTCATCACCGTCCTCTCGATCGCTCCGGGCGAGTTCTACGACGCGCTCGCGATCAACGCGGCGTCGATGTCCACCCAGATCTCGGGACTTCCGTTCTCCGGCCCGATCGGCGCCGTCCGCCTCGCGCTCATCCCCGGGCAGTCCGGCGAAGCCGACCAGTGGGTCGCCTTCCCGAAGGTCGACCAGCTCGAGGAAGCCGTCTTCGACATCATCGTCGCCGGCCGCATCGTGACCGATGCCAACGGCAACGAAGACGTCGCGATCATGATGGTCGAGGCTGAGGCCACCGAGAACAGCTGGAACCTCATCAAGGCCGGCGCCACGAAGCCCGACGAGGCTGTCGTCGCCGCGGGCCTCGAAGCATCGAAGCCGTTCCTCAAGCAGCTCGTCAAGGCGCAGAGCGAACTGGCCGCCCAGGCGGCCAAGGAGATCGCGGCGTACCCCGTGTTCCTCCCGTACACGCAGGAGAGCTACGACGCCGTCGCCGGCCTCGCACACGACGAGCTGGTGAACGTCTACCAGATCGCCGACAAGATCGAGCGCCAGAACGCCGACGACGCCCTCAAGGACCGCGTGAAGGCGACCATCGCCGAGCAGGTCGAGGCCGGTTCGCTCGACCCCGAGGTGCTCACGCAGTTCTCGGCAGCGTACAAGTCCGTCTCGAAGGTCGTCATGCGCGGCCGTGTCCTCCGCGAGGGCATCCGCATCGACGGCCGCGGCCTGACCGACATCCGTCCGCTCGACGCCGAGGTGCAGGTCATCCCGCGCGTCCACGGTTCCGCGATCTTCCAGCGCGGCGAGACCCAGATCCTGGGTGTCACCACGCTGAACATGCTCAAGATGGAGCAGCAGATCGACTCGCTGTCGCCCGTCACGAAGAAGCGTTACCTGCACCACTACAACTTCCCGCCCTACTCGACCGGTGAGACCGGCCGTGTCGGTTCGCCGAAGCGTCGCGAGATCGGGCACGGCTTCCTCGCCGAGCGCGCACTCGTGCCGGTGCTGCCGAGCCGCGAGGAGTTCCCCTACGCGATCCGTCAGGTGTCTGAGGCCCTCGGGTCCAACGGTTCCACCTCGATGGGTTCCGTCTGCGCGTCGACCCTGTCGCTGCTGAACGCCGGTGTGCCGCTGCGCGCACCCGTCGCCGGTATCGCCATGGGCCTCATCTCCGACGTCGTCGACGGTGAGACCCGTTACGCGGCGCTCACCGACATCCTCGGTGCGGAAGACGCGCTGGGCGACATGGACTTCAAGGTCGCCGGTACCTCCGAGTTCGTCACGGCCATCCAGCTCGACACGAAGCTCGACGGCATCCCGACCTCGGTGCTGACCGGTGCGCTCCAGCAGGCGAAGGACGCTCGCACGACGATCCTCTCGGTGCTGAACGCCGCGATCGACGCTCCCGACGAGATGGCGCCGACCGCGCCTCGCGTCATCAGCGTGCAGATCCCCGTCGACAAGATCGGCGAGCTGATCGGCCCGAAGGGCAAGACGATCAACTCGATCCAGGACGAGACCGGCGCCGACATCTCCATCGAGGAGGACGGCACCGTCTACATCGGCGCCGTCGACGGCCCGTCGGCCGAGGCAGCCCGCGCCCAGGTGAACGCGATCGCGAACCCCACCAACCCGGAGATCGGCGAGCAGTTCCTCGGAACCGTCGTCAAGATCGCCGCGTTCGGTGCGTTCGTCTCGCTCCTCCCGGGCAAGGACGGCCTGCTGCACATCTCCGAGGTCCGCAAGCTCGCCGGTGGCAAGCGTGTGGAGAACGTCGAAGACGTGCTCGGCGTCGGCCAGAAGATCCTCGTCGAGATCACGAAGATCGACGACCGCGGCAAGCTGTCCCTCGCACCGGTCGTCGCCGACGAGGCCGACACGCACGGCAGCGACGCTGCCAGCGCCGGCCCCGAAGCACCCGCCGAAGGCTAAGCGAGCAGTATCATCCGGACGCCCGTCCCGCGCATGCGGGGCGGGCGTCCGTCGTTCGTGCCGCCCGCCCGCGGCGTGTCGACGGTTGAGTGGATGACGCTTCCGGCGTAGCCTCGGAACACCTCGCGATGGCGCGAGGTCACGGCACCGCTCACGAGGCACCGCCGTGAGGTCACCGAACTCAAGGCGGCGTGCATCGTGTCGATGGAGACTCACACCCATTCCCCGCAGGACTCTCCCGGTCGGGGAGGTGACGCACGAGAGCCGTCGGCTCAACCCGAGTTCGTCCAATTGCTCGATGCCGACGGAGTCCGTCGCGAGGACCCGCTCTACGACCTCTTCGTCGCCGATCTCGGGCCGGCGGAACTGCTCGGACTCTACGAGGACCTCGTCGTCACCCGTCGGATCGACACCGAGGCGACGGCCCTGCAGCGCCAGGGCGAGATCGGCCTCTGGCCCCCGCTCCTCGGACAGGAGGCTGCGCAGGTCGGCTCCGCCCGTGTGCTCCGCCGCGGCGACTTCGTGTTCACCAGCTACCGCGAGCAGGCCGTCGCGTACTGCCGGGGTGTCGAGCTCGACCAGTTGATGGCGATGTGGCGCGGGACGGCACTGTCGGGCTGGGATCCCTTCGCCGTGGGCATGGCGACACCCGCGGTGATCATCGGCGCACAAACCCTGCACGCGACGGGATACGCCATGGGCTGCCAGCGCGACGGGTCCGACGCGGTCGCGGTCGCCTACTTCGGCGACGGCGCGACGAGCCAGGGAGACGTGAACGAGGCAGTCGTGCTCGCGGCGAGTTTCCGTGCTCCCGTGATCTTCTTCTGCCAGAACAACCAGTACGCGATCTCCGAACCCGTCGGACTCCAGGCGCAGCGACCGATCGCGGAGCGTTCCCCGGGCTTCGGCGTACCCAGCATCCGCGTCGACGGCAACGACATCCTCGCGGTCACCGCCGCCATGCGCATCGCGGTGGACCGTGCCCGCTCCGGTGGAGGTCCGACCTTCATCGAGGCCGTGACCTATCGTCTGGGACCGCACACGACGTCCGATGACCCGACGCGCTACCGCGACGAGGATGAAGTCGCCTCCTGGCGGGCGAAGGACCCGATCACCCGGCTCGAGCGACTGCTGGAGCGTGAAGACGTCCTCGACGACGCGGCTCGCGCGCGGGTGAGCCGGGCTGCCGACGATGCCGCGTCGCGCGTGCGGGCCGGGTGCCTCGCGCTCGCAGCACCCGAACCCATGTCGGTCTTCGACGACGTCTACGCGACGGCGAACCCGGTCCTCGAGCGCCAGCGCGACGAGTACCGGGCGTACCTCGCGATGTTCGAAGGTGGTGCACGATGACGACGCTCACGCTCAGCAAGGCGATCAACACCGGACTGCGTCACGCGCTCGCCGACGATGACCGGGTGCTGCTGCTCGGAGAGGACATCGGACGGCTCGGTGGTGTCTTCCGGGTCACCGACGGGCTGCAGGCCGAGTTCGGTGACGACCGGGTGATCGACATGCCGCTCGCGGAGTCCGCCATCATCGGCGCGGCCATCGGACTCGCGTTCCGTGGGTTCCGACCGGTGTGCGAGATCCAGTTCGACGGGTTCATCTACCCGGGATTCGACCAGATCGTCGCACAGCTCGCGAAGCTCCACTACCGCACGAAGGGGGCGGTGCGTATGCCCGTGACGATCCGGGTGCCCTACGGCGGTGGCATCGGCGCGGTGGAACACCACTCGGAGTCGCCGGAGGCGTACTTCGCGCACACCGCTGGCCTTCGGGTGGTCACCTGTTCGGACCCGCAGGACGCGCACACGATGATCCGGCAGGCGATCGCGTGCGACGACCCGGTCCTGTTCTTCGAGCCGAAACGGCGGTACTGGACGAAGGGCGAGGTCATCGAGGACCTTCCGGAAGACTCGCTGGCGTTCACCCGGGCGCGCATCGTCCGGGCGGGAACGGATGCGACGCTCGTGGCATACGGCCCGCTCGTGCAGACCGCACTCGAGGCGGCGGCCGCCGCAGCGGACGAGGGAATCGACCTGGAGGTCGTCGACCTGCGCTCGCTCGCTCCGATCGACGTCGAGGCGGTCGTCGCGTCCGTCTCGAAGACCGGGCGGCTGGTCATCACCCACGAGGCGCAGCGATCCGGCGGGATCGGCGCCGAGCTCGCCGCGACGATCACCGAGCGCTGCTTCGATCTCCTCGAGGAGGCTCCGGTGCGGGTGACAGGTTTCGACACGCCGTATCCGGCATCGTCGCTCGAGGACCACTTCCTGCCGGATCTCGACCGCATCCTCGATGGTGTCGACCGCGCGCTCGGACGGCCGTCGTCGGCCACCGTCGGACGGGAGGCTGCACGATGAAGCGGTTCGCGTTGCCCGACCTCGGGGAAGGGCTCACGGAGAGCGAACTCGTGTCCTGGCGGGTCGCCGTGGGGGATCACGTCGAGCTGAACCAGGTGGTCGCCGAGGTCGAGACGGCCAAGGCGCTCGTCGAGCTCCCGGCGCCGACGGCCGGCGTGGTGCTGCGGTTGCACGCCGAACCCGGGGCGATCGTGCTGGTCGGTGAGCCCCTCGTGGACTTCACGCCTGACGGTGAACACCCTGAACCGGTCGGCGGCGCTCCGGCCGAAGCGGCGCGGCCTGCGCAGCCGTCCGCCGCGGGCGAGCGGGAACCCGTCCTCGTCGGTTACGGACCGCGGACCGCGACGGGGGAGCGTCCGAGGCGCCGGGAGCGCTCCGGCATGGCCGCCGCATCGGTGGCTTCCGACATCGTGGCCGGCGAGTCGACGGCTCCAGGTCGCGAGCGTCCGCGAGCGACGCCACCGGTCCGCCGACTCGCCAGGGATCTGGGCGTCGAGCTCGTGCGCCTCACCGGTACGGGAGCCGGTGGCCGGATCTCCCGCGAGGACGTCGAACAGGCGGCAGCTGGTGGAACGGCCGTCGGCGAGGAGCGGTCCGCGTCCGGGCCGCAGGCCGTCGCTCGGATCGTTCAGGGAGCGAATCGCCCCGAGCCGGTCGAGGTCGACGGCGAGGTCCGACGACCCATCACCGGCGTGCGGCGGCGCACTGCGGAGGCGATGGTCCGCAGCGCCTTCACCGCTCCACATGTGACCGAGTTCCTGACGGTCGACGTGACGCCGACGATGTCACTGCTCGACGCGCTCGCGAGATCACCGCATACCGGCGACCACCGGGTCAACATCTTGACCGTGCTCGCGAAGGCGGTGTGCATCGCCGCTCGGCGCACGCCGTCGATCAACGCGAGTTGGGACGAGTCCGCTGGCGAGATCGTCGAGTACGCGCACGTCGGTCTCGGCATCGCCGCGGCGACGCCCCGGGGATTGCTCGTGCCGAACATCGCACGAGCGGAGGAGCTCAGTCTGTTCGAACTCGCCGACGCCCTCTCAGTGCTCGTCCGGACGGCGCGCGAGGGTCGTACGGCGCCGGCGGAGTTGCGCGGTGGCACGATCACGATCACGAACGTCGGCGTGTTCGGCATCGACGCCGGGACACCGATCCTCAATCCGGGTGAGGCGGCGATCGTCGCGCTCGGTGCCGTGCGCCGACAACCGTGGGAGTTCGAGGGCGAGATCGCACTGCGGCATGTCGTCACCCTGTCGTTGTCGTTCGACCATCGACTCGTCGACGGCGAGCAGGGTTCCCGGTTCCTCGTGGACCTCGGGACGATGCTCGCTGACCCGGCGATGGTACTGACGATGGTGTGAGCGCCGAGACACTCGTCAGATGCCGCGGTCGACGAGGTCGAGGAGGTGCTCGGTCGCGTACTCCACCGTCTGGTCGTCGAGACCGCGCAGCGGGCCGTCGATGATGAGCATGCCGAGTCCGTGCACGGAGGACCAGGCGAGGAGTTCCGCGCCCGGCCGGCGTTCCGGAGGGAGGACGCCGGCCGCGAGGAGCTCGTCGAGGACACTGCTGAGCGTCTCGAACGGCGTGCGACCGCCGGCGCCACGTTTGCTGGAACGCAGGGCCTCACCCAGATCGGTCGGGACGGAGAAGGCAGCACGGAAGAGTCCTGGTTCGTCGCGGGCGAACCGCAGGTATCCGCTCCCGACGGCCCGGAGCCGGAGTCGGGCGTCGCCAGCTGCAGAGCCGGTGGGGGTGATCCTGGCGATCGCCTCGGCCATGCGGTCGGCGGCGAACCCCTGTGCCGTGTCCGAGACGGCCTGCACGAGGGCTTCGCGGTCGGCGAAGTGGCGGTAGGCGGCGTTGGGGGAGACTCCGGCGCGCCGAGTGGCCTCGCGGAGGACGACCGCGTCGGGCCCGCCGCTCCGCGCCATCTCCACCCCGGCATCGAGGAGCGCCTGTCGGAGGTCGCCGTGCCGGTACGTGCTCCGCACGCTCGTGGGACTGCTCATGGATTCCGCTCCGCACACGATCGACCCTGGACGGATCGGGCCCGGTCTGACATTGTGAACAGTGTACACATCGGAGTGAGGCGAAGGAGTGACCATGGTCAAGTACGCGGACGTCTTCAGCGGGTTCTCGGTGGACGACATCGATGCGGCTCGTACCTTCTATCGCGACGTCCTCGGGCTCGAGGTCGCCGACAACGCGATGGGGTTCCTGAACATCTCCCTGCCGGCTGGAGGGGCGGTCCTCGTGTACAACAAGCCGGACCACACGCCGGCGTCGTTCACGATCCTGAACCTCGCGGTCGACGACGTCGAAGCCGCCGTCGACGAATTGAACGCGCGCGGCGTCGCGACGAAGATCTATCCCGATGACCAGCTGCCGACCGACGCGAAGGGCATCATGCGTGGCAACGGTCCCGACATCGCCTGGTTCACGGACCCGGCCGGCAACGTCCTGTCCGTCCTGTCGGACTGACGCCCGGGGTCAGTCGGCGCGGAGTGCGGCGAGCGCCATGCGCTCGAGTGCCGCACGGACCGTCTCGCGTGCGACGCTGTCGTCGCGGGTGCGTGTCGCGCTGTGCGGGGTGGAGTTGATGAGCCCGAAGCCGGCGTGGGCGCGAACCCGCAGCTCGGCCGCGGGGACGCCCGGGTGGAGCTGTGCGAGCACGTCGACCCAGCGTTCCACGTAGCGGCGCTGCAGGGTCCGGACGGTGCGACGGTCGTCTGGTGTGAGGCTGTCGAGGTCGTGGTCCTGGACGCGGATGACGTCGCGGTGGTCGAGGGCGAAGGCGACGTGGAATTCGACGAGGCTGCGGAGTGCGTGCTCGCTGTCCGCGGCGCGCTCGACCTCGGCGGTCCCGCCGTCGAGCAGCGTCTGGCTGACGTCGATGAGCAGGGCGGCGAGGACGGCCTGTTTGCTCGGGAAGTGGCGGTAGACCGCTGGGCCGCTCATGCCGACGGCGGTTCCGAGGTCCTCCATCGAGACGCCGGCGAAGCCGCGTTCGGCGAACAGAGCGGCCGCGGAGTGGAGGAGTGCGGCTCGACGGAGGGCTTTCGCCTCGCTTCGGCCGATCCGCGGTGAGGCGGCCGACGGCGTTGAGTCGGACATCGGGCCTCCTCGGGCTGGACATTTTCGGTTAACGAAGACTAACCTGGATTTCAGTGAGTGGTGAATAACTGAACCGCTCGCAGTCGACGACGACAGGAGCCGGTGTGGCCATTCTCACGAGCACAGCCGATCCGGCGTCAGCGCGCTTCCGGGAGCAGGCAGCCGCACAGCGTTCCCTCGTCGACGCCTTGGAACGGCGATTGGCCGAGGCTGCGCTCGGCGGCCCCGAGGCGTCCAGGCAGCGCCACCTCGATCGCGGGAAGCTCCTGCCGCGGGACCGCGTCGACCGGGTGCTCGACGAGGGGAGCCCGTTCCTCGAGATCGCTCCGCTCGCAGCACTCGGGCTCTACGACGATGCGAGCCCGGCGGCCGGAGTGATCGCGGGGATCGGCCGCGTGCACGGCAGGCTGGTGCTCGTCGTCTCGAACGATGCGACCGCGAAGGGCGGCTCCTACTTCCCGCTGACCGTCAAGAAGCACCTGCGGGCACAGGAGATCGCGAGCGCGAACCGCCTCCCGTGCCTCTACCTCGTCGACTCCGGGGGAGCGAACCTCCCGACGCAGGACGAGGTGTTCCCCGACCGGGAGCACTTCGGCCGGATCTTCTTCAACCAGGCGAGGATGTCGGCCGCGGGGATCCCGCAACTGGCTGCGGTGCTCGGCTCGTGCACCGCCGGTGGCGCTTATGTCCCGGCGATGAGCGACGAGAACGTCATCGTCCGGGGCCAGGGCACCATCTTCCTCGGAGGGCCGCCCCTCGTGAAAGCCGCAATCGGTGAGGTGGTGACGCCGGAGCAGTTGGGCGGCGGCGAACTCCACGCCAGGGTGTCCGGAGTCACCGACCATCTGGCGGACGATGATGCTCACGCGCTCGAACTCCTCCGTGAGGCGGTCGCGACCCTGCCGCCACCCGCTCCCCGGGTGTGGGACGTGCACGAGAGCGTTCCGCCGGCCGTGCCGGAGGACGAGCTCTACGGCGTCGTCCCCACTGAGCTCCAGACGGCGTACGACGTCCGTGAGGTGATCGCGCGACTCGTCGACGGCAGCGAGTTCTCGGAGTTCAAGCGCGAGTACGGCGACACCCTCGTCACGGGGTTCGCCCGACTGCACGGTCACCCGGTCGGCATCATCGCGAACAACGGTGTGCTCTTCAGCGAGTCGGCGCTCAAAGGCGCGCACTTCATCGAACTCGCAGACCAACGGGGGATCCCGCTGCTGTTCCTGCAGAACATCTCGGGCTTCATGGTCGGCAGCGACGCTGAGGCCGGCGGGATCGCCAAGCACGGAGCGAAGATGGTCACCGCGGTCGCGACGACCCGGGTGCCGAAGCTGACCGTCGTCATCGGCGGGTCCTTCGGTGCCGGGAACTACTCCATGTGCGGCAGGGCGTACGACCCGCGATTCCTCTGGATGTGGCCGGGTGCACGGATCTCGGTGATGGGAGGTCCGCAGGCGGCGAGCGTCCTCGCGACGGTGAAGCGGGACCAGCTGGAAGCGCGGGGTGACGTGTGGAGTGCTGAGGACGAGGCTGCGTTCCGAGCGCCCATCCTCGCCGACTTCGAAGAGCAGGGCAGCCCGTACTACTCCACCGCCAGGCTCTGGGACGACGGCGTCATCGATCCTGCAGACACCCGGACGGTGCTGGGCCTCGCCCTCGAGGTCTGTTCCAGAGCACCTCTGCCCGAGCCCGGCTTCGGCCTGTTCAGGATGTGAGCGCGCCATGACCGATGGATCAGAGACACCAGTCGTCCGCCCGTTCCCCTCCGTCCTCATCGCCAATCGCGGCGAGATCGCGTGTCGCATCATCCGCACGCTGCGGGTGCTCGGGATCGAGAGCATCGCTGTGTACAGCGACGCCGACCAGGACGCCCCGCACGTGCAACTCGCCGACCGGGCCGTGCGACTCGGACCTGCACCGGCCAGCGAGAGCTACCTCGATGTGCAGGCGGTCGTCCGCGCCGCTCTCGAGGCCGGAGCGGCAGCCGTCCACCCCGGGTACGGCTTCCTGTCCGAGCAGCCCGCCCTCGCGAGCGCGCTGGCCGAAGCGGGCATCGTCTTCATCGGACCGGAGGTCGCCGCCCTCGAACTGATGGGCGACAAGATCCGCGCGAAGGAGCATGTGGCACGCCTCGGGGTGCCGATCATCGAGGGAGTCGCCGACCCGTCGCTCGACGACGACGCACTTGTCGCAGCCGGGATCGCGATCGGCTTCCCGCTCATCGTGAAACCGGCCGGCGGCGGTGGAGGCAAAGGCATGCAGGTGGTGCGGGACGCCGACGCGCTCCCCGAGGCGATCGCCTCGGCGCACCGGGTCGCGGCGGCGGCTTTCGGCGACGCCACCCTCCTCCTCGAACGGCTCGTCCGGACCCCGCGTCACATCGAAGTGCAGGTGCTCGCCGACGCGCACGGCACCGTGCTCCACCTCGGGGAACGCGAGTGCTCCCTGCAGCGTCGCCACCAGAAGGTCATCGAGGAGTCGCCATCGCCACTCATCGACGACGCCGCGCGGGCGCGGTTGGGTGCAGCGGCCTGTGCGGTCGCGCGCAGTGTCGGCTACCTCGGCGTCGGCACGGTCGAGTTCCTCGTCTCGGGTGATCGACCGGGGGAGTTCGCCTTCCTCGAGATGAACACGAGGCTGCAGGTGGAGCACCCGGTCACCGAACTCGTGACCGGCGTCGACCTCGTCGAGTGGCAGCTGCGGGTCGCCGCGGGCGAAGCTCTCACCTTCACCCAGGACGACGTCCGGTTCACGGGCCATGCGCTCGAGGCCCGTCTCTACGCCGAAGACCCGTCGGCGGACTTCCTGCCGCAGACGGGGGTCCTCGACCTGCTCCGGCTCCCGGACGGCTCCGGCGTCCGCGTGGACGCCGGGATCGCCGAAGGTCAGCTCATCGGACCCTGGTACGACCCCATGCTCGCCAAGATCGTGGCCTGGGCTCCCGACCGGGAGACGGCGATCCGCCGACTCGACCGGGCGCTGGCTGACACCGTCGTGCTCGGCGTCCGGACGAACCTCGGCTTCCTTCGCCGCCTCCTCGCCGACGAGGACGTGGTGGCGGGCGCGCTCCACACCGGCATCATCGCGGGGATCCTCGACGCCGAACCACCGGTCCCGACCACCGACCGGGTGTTCCTCGCAGCGGCGCTCGCCGAACTCGTCGCGAGCGAAGCCGTCCCGACGGACGCGGGAGCGGGCCTCAGTGCCCTCTGGTCGGCACCGAGCGGGTGGCGGCTCGGCACGGCTGCGCCGAACAGACATCGCCTGCGCGCCGATGACGGTCGCCTGGTCGACGTCGAGGTGCGCGGAGACGTGACCCACGCGACGGCGACCATCGACGGCTCGGCCGCCCACGACGTCGCTCTCCGGCCTCGACCGGACGGCTGCTTCGGCTTCGAGCACGACGGACAGACCGTCGCACTCACCACCGTTCGCAGCGGGGACACCCGCTGGCTCGCGCTCGACGGGGCGGTGACCGCCATAACCGTCGTGCCGAGGTGCGAGACCGCCGTCCGCGCCTCCGCCGCCAGCAGCCTCGCAGACCCGGACGTGCGGACGCCCATGCCCGGCACCGTCACCGCGGTGCACGTCTCGGACGGCGACCACGTCGTCTCCGGCCAGGCCCTCGTCACGATCGAGGCCATGAAGATGGAGCACCTGCTCCACGCCGGCGCGCCCGGCGTCGTCACCCTGCACGTCAGCGCCGGCGGCACCGTCTCCACACGTCAGTCCGTCGCGACCATCGTCGCCGACCCCCACCCAGCACCCCAGATCGGAGCACCAGCATGAACACCGAGCTCAGCCCGGAGTACCAGCGCGTCGTCGACACCGTGAAAGCGTTCGCCGACGAGGTCGTCGCTCCGGCCGCCTACCAGTACGACACCGAACGACGGCTCCCGTACGACATCATCGCCCAGATGGGGGAGCTCGGACTCTTCGGACTCCCGTTCCCCAAGCGGTACGGCGGCCAGGGGATGGACTACTTCGCCCTCTGCCTCGCCGTCGAGCAGCTCGGACGAGTCGACCAGAGCATCGGTGTGACCCTCGAGGCCGGTGTCGGACTCGGTGCGATGCCCATCTTCCTGAACGGCACCGAGGCCCAGCGAGAGGAATGGCTCCCGCAGCTCGCGAGCGGATCGGCGCTCGCCGCGTTCGGCCTCACCGAGGCGAGAGCCGGAAGTGATGCCGGAGCCACCGAGACGACCGCGGAACTCGTCGACGGGGAATGGGTCATCAACGGCACGAAGCAGTTCATCACGAACTCGGGCAGTGCGATCACGAAGCTCGTCACGGTGACCGCCGTCACGGGGGAGCGGACGAGGCCCGACGGCTCCACGAAGAAGGAACTGTCCACCATCCTGGTCCCGGTGCCGACCACCGGCTTCACCGCGTTGCCCTCGTACGACAAGGTCGGCTGGCACACCTCGGACACCCACCCACTGCGCTTCGAGGATGTGCGGGTGCCCGAGGCGAACCTGTTGGGCGAGCGCGGGCGCGGATACGCCAACTTCCTGACGGTCCTCGACGGCGGACGCATCGCGGTGGCGGCGCTCGCCGTCGGCGCCGCCCAGGGCTGTCTCGAGGAGGCGATCCGCTACGCGAAGGAGCGCGTCGTCTTCGGCCGTCCGATCGGCGACAACCAGTGGATCTCCTTCCGCATCGCGAAGATGCAGGCGCGGGTCCACGCCGCGAGGCTCGCCTACTACGACGCGGCTTCGCGGATGCTCCGAGGTGCCCCGTACAAGATGGAGGCCTCGATCGCGAAGATGGTCGCTGGTGAGGCCGCGATGGACAACGCGCGGGACGCGACGCAGATCTTCGGTGGCTACGGCTTCCTCAACGAGAACCCCGTCGCCCGTCACTTCCGCGATTCGAAGATCCTGGAGATCGGTGAAGGGACCACCGAGGTGCAGCTCATGATCATCGCCCGCGAACTCGGATTCGTCTCGTGAGGGGCCGGTCATGATCGCGCAGGGTGACGGCGTCGATGACGTGCCGGTGATCGAGCAGCGGGGGCTGTTCTTCGAGGAGTTCGCCGTCGGGACGATCTACCGCCACCGCCCGGGGCGCACGTTGACGGAGGCCGACAACGTGCTGTTCTCGACGCTCACGATGAACGGTCAGTCACTGCATCTCGACGCCGCATGGTCCGCTGGCCAGCCGTTCGGCGAACGGCTCGTGAACTCGATGCTCACGCTCTCGACGCTCGTCGGGCTGTCCGTCGCGCAACTGACCGAGGGGACGATCGTCGCGAACCTCGGCTTCACCGAGGTGGCCTTCCCCCATCCCATGCACCTCGGTGACACCCTGTACGCCGAAACGCTCGTCTCGGCGAAGCGGCTCTCGGCGTCCCGACCGGGCGAGGGCGTCGTCAGCCTGGCGCACACGGGACGGAACCAGGACGGCGACATCGTGGCGACGGCGCTCCGCAGCACCCTCGTGCGGTGTCTGGGGGAGTCATGACGGCCGGGGGCGACTTCCTCCTCGGGCCCGCGATCCTCTTCGTGCCGGCCGACCGACCAGACCGCTTCGGGAAGGCGGCGGAACGAGCGGACGCGGTGATCCTCGATCTCGAGGACGCCGTCGCGCTCGGCGACAAGGCTGCTGCGCGCACCGCCGTCCGTCAGAGTCGCCTCGACCCGGCGACGACCATCGTGCGGGTGAACCCTGCTGGCACGGAGGAGTTCGCGGCCGACACCGCGGCTGTCGCGAGCACCGCATACCGTACCGTGATGCTCGCGAAGGCGGAGACGACCGATCAGCTCGACGCTCTCGCGCGGGCGGTGCCCGGCGTGCGGATCATCGCGCTCTGCGAGACGGCGGCAGGGGTTGTGCGGTCGTCCGCTCTGGCCACCCATCCCTCCGTCGTGGCACTCATGTGGGGAGCCGAGGACCTCGTCGCCTCGCTCGGCGGAACGAGCAGTCGGCGCGCCGACGGGCGGTATCGCGACGTGGCCCGGCAGGCCCGATCATCGGTCCTCCTCGCCGCAGGCGCTGCCGGGGTCGCCGCGATCGACGCCGTCCACCTCGACATCGACGCCCTCGCCCCGCTCGCCGAGGAAGCGGAGGATGCGAGTGCCACTGGCTTCATGGCAACCGCCTGTATCCATCCGGGCCAGGTGGCGACCATCCGCGACGCGTACCGGCCGACGACCGAGGCGGTTGCCGCCGCGGACGCCCTGCTCACGGCAGCAGCGGGCCGCGCCGGAGTCTTCCGGTACGAGGGCAGGATGATCGACGAGCCGCTGCTCCGGCATGCGCGTGCGCTCGTGGCGAGGGCCGCATCGAGCCCCGACCCGTCCTCGTGACGGGGCCTCACCCAACGGCCGACGCGCCTCGTGCAGGTCGACGACGGTGGTGGCCTCCAATCCCTGCGCCGAATCGTTACGAACCAGTTGCGGGGACGTCGTGATGTCGTCCTGACGAAGTCGCCCGTCTCCTCTAGCCTGGTGAGGAAGCACCGGCCTGTGGCATCTCGAACCGCAGGACCCGGCGGTGGACGCGTCATCGGTCAGGCGGACCGAGAGAGGGGCAGCGGATGCCACACCTCTGGCGCTCGTCGAGCACCCGCGGGAGTTCGGTCCTGACCGGTGTGGGCGACGGTCCGGCCGACGACCAGGTGCCCCACCCCGAACAAGCCGTGCCGCATCCCTCGTTCCCGATCCCCGTGCAGCGTTCCGGACTCGGCCCCCGCCGGACGATCGGCGACTCCGAGCTCTCGGTCTTCCCCGTCGTGCTCGGCGGCAGTGTGTTCGGTTGGACGGTCGACCCCGACACGACGACCGACATCCTCGACCGGTTCCACGACGCGGGCGGCAACATGGTCGACACGGCGGACAGCTACGCCGGAGGACGCAGCGAGATCCTCATCGGCAGGTGGATGCGCGAGCGCGGCAATCGCGATGAGATGGTCGTCGCGACGAAGATCGGCAGGCATCCCGACTACCAGGGTCTCGGCTCGGTCAGCATCATCCGCGCCGTCGAGGCAGCGCTCGAGCGCCTGCAGACCGACCACATCGACCTGCTCTCCTTCCACGACGACGACCCGCGGGTGCCGCTGGCGGACAGCCTCGGCACGGTCGACTGGCTCATCGAGACGGGGAAGGTCCGGTACCTCGGCACCTCGAACACCACACCCGAGCGACTGATGGAGGCGAGGATCCTGTCGGCGAGCGGCTTCACGAAGTTCGTCGCGCTCGAGACCCACTACAGCCTCATGCATCGGGAACCGTACGAGAGTTCGATGTCGCTCGTCGCCACCGCCCAGAACATCGGGGTGCTGCCCTACTTCGCGCTCGCCAACGGCTTCCTCACCGGCCGGTACCGCAGCCGTTCCGACCTCGACGCCACGACCAGGGGAAGCAGGGCGGCGGCGCACCTGCACCGTCGTGGTCTGCGGGTGCTGCACGCGCTCGATGAGATCGCGGCGGAGAACCGGTGCACGGTCGCGTCGGCAGCCCTCGCCTGGTCGATGTCCCGTCCCGGGGTCGTCGCTCCCATCGCGAGCGCCTCGCAGCCGGCTCACGTCGACTCGCTCATCGCCGCAGCGGACGTCCGCCTGAGCCGCGGCCAGATCCTCGAACTCGACCGCGTCTCGGGGCGCCTCCGCTGAGGTGTGTACCCGCTGGGAGCCAGATTGTAACCCACCCCCGCATGAGGGCATCCTGACGTAAGGTGGGGATGATGAACGCCGCCGTCGACTTTCCGCTCACTCGTCCCGAGCTCGCGTTCACCGCATCCGGGGACTCGCTCGTCCGACGCACTGTCCTCCCGAACGGCCTGCGCATTCTGAGTGAGCACATGCCTGGCGCCCGCAGCGCGACCATCGGGTACTGGGTGGCCGTCGGCTCACGCGACGAACTGGCGGCGACGGACACCCGTGCCGCGACGTACGGCTCGACGCACTTCCTGGAACACCTGCTCTTCAAGGGGACGACGAAGCGCTCGGCGCTCGACATCGCGGTCGCCTTCGACGCTGTCGGCGGCGAGCACAACGCGCTCACCGCCAAGGAGCACACCTGCTACTACGCGAAGGTACGCGACCGTGACCTGCCGATGGCGGTCGAGGTCATCACCGACATGCTCACGTCCTCCCTGCTCGACCCGGTGGAGTTCGAGAACGAACGCGGTGTCATCCTTGAGGAACTCGCGATGATGGACGACGATCCCGGAGACGTCGCCAACGAGCGCTTCTTCGAAGGGGTCCTCGGTGAGCACCCGCTCGGTCGCCCCATCGGCGGTCGTCCGCAGTCGATCCTCGACGTGAGCCGTGAGGCGGTGCTCGAGCACTACCGCGCGAACTACCGGGCCAGCGACGTCGTCGTGACCGCCGCCGGTGCCGTCGACCACGACACGCTCGTCGCGCAGGTCTCGGCTGCGCTCGCCCTCGCCGGCTGGCCGGCCGATGCGGTCGCCGCCCCGGTCGAGCGCCGTGTCCTCGCGCCTGCCACGATCATCGGCGGTCCGTCGTTGTCGGTCGTCCACCGTCCGATCGAGCAGGTCCACCTGCAGATCGGAGGCGAGGGACTCATCGCCGGTGACAGCCGTCGATTCGCGATGAGCATGCTGAACTCCATCCTCGGAGGCGGTATGTCCAGCCGGCTCTTCCAGGAGATCCGGGAGAAGCGCGGTCTCGCATACTCCGTCTACTCCTTCGCAGGCACCTATTCCGATGCCGGTGTCTTCGGTCTCGCGGCCGCGTGCTCCACCGCGAAGGCCGGCACAGTCGCGGAGCTCATGCTCGCCGAACTCCACGGGGTCGCCGAGCGAGGCGTGAGCGACGACGAACTCGCTCGGGCGCTCGGCCAGCTGAGCGGCGCGTCTGCGCTCGCCCTCGAGGACTCGGACTCGCGCATGAGCAGGCTGGGGCGTGCCGAGCTCACCCTCGGCGAGTTCATCGACCTCGACGAGAGCATCCGTCGGCTGCAGCTCGTCAGCCGAGACGACGTGCAACACCTCGCGCAGTTCCTCACGGCACAGCCCATCACGGTGTCGGCGGTCGGAGCCGTCGACGAGGACGCCTTCGCTCCGATCATCGCGGGGGTGCGTTGAATGTCCCATTACCTCTATCTCGTCAGACATGGTGAGCAGCAGCATGCGGAGCACGGTCTGCCGGACGGACCGCTCTCGGCACGGGGGCGCCGTCAGGCGCAGTTGCTCGCAGAGCGGCTCGGTGGCGTACCGATGACCGCCGCCTGGCACTCGCCGCTGCAGCGCGCGGCGGAGACTGCCCAGTTCATCGCGGAACGCATGCCGGCCGTCACGCCGGAGCCGTCGTCGCTGCTCTTCGACTGCGTCCCGAGCGGCCGCACGCCCGAGACCCCGTCTGCGTTCGACCCGTTCTTCGGCTCGATCACCGAGGCCGAGGTCGAGGCGGGGGAGGCCCAGATGGCGGACGCTGCCGCTGAGTTCCTGTCGCCGAAGCGCGGCGACCACCACGAACTGCTCATCACCCACAACTTCGTCATCGGCTGGCTCGTCCGCGAGGCGCTGCAGGCGCCCGCCTGGCGTTGGGTGAGCATCAATCAGGCGAACTGCGGGCTCACGGTGCTGCACCAGCGGGCCGGCCGGCCCTGGAGCCTCATCACCCACAATGACCTCGCTCACCTGCCGATGGAGCTGCGGACGGGTCTGCCGGAGCCACACATCGTCTGAACCGCCCTGCGGCCCGTTCAGGGAGCAGGGTCTGCGGTGACCTCCTTCGCGTACCAGTTGGTCGCGTTCGGGTTGTCGTTGTACGCCGGAACGTCCACGTAGCCGCTGCTGCGGTAGAGCCCACCGGCGGCCTCGAGCGACGCGTTCGTGTCGAGCACGAGCCTGGTCGCGCCGAGCACGACCGCCTGCTCCTCGAGAGCGGTGAGCATCGCCCGGCCGTAGCCATTGCCCCGGGTGGACGGGCGCAACCACAGGTGCTTCACCTCGAAGCGGACGGCCCCGTCGGCGTCGTCGGTGATGCGTCGGACGCCGCCGCAGCCGACGGGGGAGCCGTCCTCCTCGGCGACGACGAACACGCCGGCCGGAGGGGTGAACATCGCCGGGTCGGGCGTGAACACCCGATAGGTGCCACCGGTGAACCCCAGTTCCCGCGAGCTGAAGTACTCCCCGAGGAGGGTTGCGGCGGGCTCGGTGTCGACGGCGGAGGGCGTGAAGGTCAGCATGCCTCCAGCCTAGAACGCGGTGCGCGGGCAGCAAGTAGGCTGAAGCCATGACGACACGTGTGGCACTGGCCGGAGCGAGCGGCAAGATGGGGCGGCTGTTCAGCGGCATCATCGACTCGCTGGACGACTTCGAACTGGTAGCGTCCCTCGGGTCCTCGAGCGAGTTGAGCGAGATGGACGGCGTCGACCTCGTCGTCGACGTCACCGTCCCGGGTGTCAGCCAGCGCATCGTCGACCATGCGGTCTCCCAGGGCATCAACGTGCTGGTCGGGACGAGCGGGTGGTCGGGCGATCGCATCCAGGTCCTCGCGAGGAGACTCGATGCCTTGCCAGATCAGGGCGTCATCATCATCCCCAACTTCTCACTCGGCTCGGTCCTGTCCACGAGTCTCGCCACGGTCGCCGCCCGGTTCTTCGACTCGATCGAGATCGTCGAGTCGCACCGCGACACGAAGGTCGATTCGCCCTCCGGGACGGCGGTCCGCACGGCGGAGCTCATGATGGCGGCGCGCGGAGACCGGGGTCCGGTGGGCGCCCCGCACTCCGACCAGCGGGCTCGCGGGCAGCAGGTCGCCAGCATCCCGATCCACAGTCTGCGACTCCAGGGCGTCGTGGCCCGGCAGCAGGTGGTGTTCGGCGGCACCGACGAACTCGTCACGATCACGCACGACACGATCTCGCCGTCCTCCTACGAGCGGGGCATCCGCCTCGCCCTCGCCGCAGCCAGGACCGCACGGGGGGTGACGGTGGGCCTCGACAGTCTGCTCGACCTCGGACTCGACACCCCTGCGACCAGCGCGCGGAAGCCGGCGCCGGGTGCACCCGAGCACGTGTCCGGACAGGCGGCTGCGGCCAGCGCACTGTGACGACGCGCATCATGGTCGCGCTCCTCGCGATCCTGCTCCTGCTCTACATCGTGCTCGTCGGGTACCGTGCGGTCGTGCTGCTCGGGACCGGCGAGCCGGTCGGCGTCGCGATGGGCGCCGCACTGATCGTGCTGCCGGTCGTCGGGGTCTGGGCGCTGTGGCGCGAGATCGCGTTCGGTGTGCACGCCGAGCGTCTCGGGCGCACCCTCGAGGCCGAGGGCGGGCTGCCACCGGAGCAGGTCGAGACGCGCGAGAGCGGCCGACCGCTCAGAGACGCCGCCGATGCGCTGTTCCCCGCCTACCGCGATGCGGCGGAGGCAGCTCCCGAGGACTGGCGCTCCTGGTACCGACTCGGGCTCGTCTACGACGGCGCCGGCGACCGCAAACGTGCGCGTCAGGCGATCCGCCAGGCGATCAAGCTCTCCCGTGGCTGAGCTCCGAGTCAGCGGGCGAGGGCCTCGCTGAGCGCCGCCTCGACGGAGTCGGCCTCGAACTCGAAGCCGTCGTCGAGCAGACGTCGCGGCACCACGAGCTGATCGCTCAGCAGGAGCCCGTCTGCAGCATCGCCGAGAGCCGCCCGCAGCGCGAACTTCGGCACGCGCACCAGGTAGGGGCGGTTCATGCTCCGGGCGAGCTCGAACATCAGGTCGTCCGCCGTCGCCGGTGTCGGCCCGCAGAGGTTGACCGGACCGACGATCGACGAACCGATCAGGTGGGTGATGGCCCGGACCTCGTCACGCAGACCGATCCACGGCCAGTGCTGGCGTCCGCTGCCGAGCGGGCCCGAGACGCCGAAGCGGGTGAGGGGCACGAGTGGCTTCAGGACGCCCTCGGTGTCGACGACGATGCCGTTCCTGAGCAGGACCGTGCGGACGGTGTCCGGTGCTGCGGCCGCCGCGTCCTCCCACGCGACGACGACGTCGGCGAGATAGCCCGTGCCGCGCGAGGACTCCTCGGTGAGCGTCTCGTTCGGACGGTCACCGTAGTAGCCGACGGCTGAGCCGCTGAGGAATGCCGCCGGTGCCGCATCGGCGCGGTGCATGGCGTCGACGAGCGTCCTCGTCGCGCTCAGGCGGGACCACAGGATGGTCGAACGGTAGGCGGCGGTCCACGGCAGTTTGCCGAGCGAGGCACCTGAGAGGTTCACGACGGCGTCGGCGCCGCTCAGCACGGCGGGGTCGAGTTCTCCCGTCAGCGGATCCCAGCGGGCTTCGCCCGCCGTCCTGGCATTCCGCCGGACGAGACGGACGACGTCGTGGCCGTCCGTCTCGAGCGCGTGCCCGAGAGCCGTCCCGATGAGCCCGGAGGCCCCGCCTATCACGATGCGCATGCGCTTCGCCTTCCTCCTCGTCGTCGCGTCAGGGGGTCAGGCGAGGCTCGCCTCGAGTGTGATCGGGATCCCGGCGAGGGCCTGGGATACCGGGCAGCCCTCCTTCGCGGCGTTCGCGATGCGCTCGAAGTCCGCCTCCGAGATGTTCGGGACGACCGCGCTCACGAGCAGGTGACTGCCGGTGATACCCGTCCCGGGCGTGAACGAGACGGCTGCGGTCGCCTGGATGCGCTCGGGCGGGAAGCCCGCGGTGGTCAGCTCGTTCGAGAACGCCATCGCGTAGCAGGACGCGTGGGCCGCCCCGAGGAGCTCCTCGGGGGTCGTCGTGGTGTTCGAGCCCTCGGAGCGCGCCTTCCAGTCGACGGAGAACTCCGCGGCCTCCGAGGAGTCGAGGCTCGTGTGTCCTGATCCTTCGAACAGCGTCCCGGTCCAGACCGTCGTCGCTTCGCTCGTAACCGCCATGCTGGAGCCTCCGTCGTCGTCGGGCCGCGCGTTGGTGCAGCGGCGCGTGTACTCGTGGGGTCAGCCTAATCGTCGGCGCCTGCGCGCGGCACCCCGCTCGGCACACACCCAGGGTGCTCAGGCGTGGCGACCGAGCACTCGCGCCCGGACGAGGAGGATGTACAGCTGGCAGCCGAGGCAGTATCCGAAGACCGCGTTGAGGAAGGCCGCGACGAAGGCGGCGGACGCGCCGACGAGCAGCGCACCTGGGACGCCGAGCAGGTGCAGGACGAGCCCGACCACGGTGACGAGGAGTCCGACCCCCTGGGCGAACGTCGGCGGCTCGGGGGCCTCGAGCTCCTGCGGCGGTGCGAGTCGCGGACGGATGAAGCGACGGAACGCCACACCGTAGGGGTGACGGCGGATGCCGGCGAACGCACCCCAGGCGAACAGGCCGACGATCACCGCCAGCAGGATGGTGGCGGGCTGGCCGAGCCGGTCGGCCAGGGTCGTGGGGGTCGGACCGACGAGCGCGAGGAACACGGTGACGAGCAGGAGGAGCGCCGTGATCGAGGCACCGAACCGCGGGCTGCGAGGGTCGACGCCGGTGGCCGACGATCGGGTCGAGGGGGTCGAACGAGGTGGCTGTGTCATGCGGTCCTCCCGAGGACGGAGTCGAGTTCGGTGATGAGCGCCTCGCGTCGGGGTGGCCCGCCGATGCGCGTGTGGATCGAGCCGTCCGCGGCCAGGAGGAGCACGGTCGGTGTCTGGGTGACGGAGAAGCGGTCGGCGACGTCCGGTCGGTGGGTGAGGTCGACGTCGATGACGCGCACCCCGTGCTCGGGCGTCGCGAGTTCGTGCAGGAGCCGGTTGGTCGCAGGGCACCGGGCGCACCACCTGGTGCTGAACTGCACGAGGGTCGCGGTCTCGCCCAGCGGTTCCTGGGTCGAGAGGTCACGGGCGGTGACGACCTTCGCCCCGGACGGTCGTCTTGGCCGTCCGGAGGCCGATCGGAGGTACCAGCCGAGCGCTGTGGCGAGCGCCACGAGGCCGAGCACGACGGTGAGGGCGATGACGGGGGACATGGTGCCGCCAGCCTAGGAGCGGGTCGTCGCCGACGGTGCAGTGTGACGCGACATGACGCCTCGCGCGGTGGTGACCGCGCGAGGCGAAACCCGATAGCCTGGGAGCGTGTCGCGCGCAGAGAATCCCTTCGGTCAAGTCCTCGTCGCCCTGGTGACGCCGTTCACCGCCGATGGTGAGGTGGACTGGAAGGCCGTCGAGCAGCACATCGACGACGTCGTGAGTGCAGGAGCGGACGGCATCGTCGTCACCGGAACCACCGGAGAGACCTCGACCCTCACCGACCCCGAGAAGATCAAGCTCGTGGAGGTCGGCAAGGCCGTGGCGGCCGGCCGCGCGAAGATCATCACGGGTGGTGGCTCCAATGAGACCGCGCACGCGATCGAGCTCGCCAAGAAGAGCGAGCAGGCGGGCGCCGACGGCAACATGATCGTCACGCCGTACTACAACAAGCCGACGCAGGCCGGCGTCCTCACGCACTTCCGGATGATCGCCGACTCGACGGACCTCCCGGTGATCCTCTACGACATCCCCGGTCGCACGGGCATCCCGATCACGTACGAGACGCTGTTGCGTGCCGCGAAGCACCCGAACATCCTCGCGGTGAAGGATGCCAAGGGCGACCTCAGCGAGGTCAGCCGGGTGCTCAACCAGACCGACCTCATGTACTTCGCCGGTGACGACGCCAACGCGCTCCCGACGCTGGCCATCGGCGGCACCGGCCTCATCGGCGTCACGGCGAACATCGCCCCGACGCCCTACCGTCACATGGTGGACGCCGTGAACGCCGGCGACCTCACCAGGGCGACGGCCGCTCACCAGCAGCTCGAGCCGCTCGTGCGAGCCGTCATGACCCACGTTCCCGGCACCGTCGCCGCCAAATACATCTTGCACGGCCTCGGCCGGATCCAGAGCCCGCGGGTACGTCTTCCGCTGGTGGGTCCGGAAGAGTGGGAGGCCGCGCAGATCGAGGATGAGATCGACCTGGTGAAGGACATCCCAGGCGTCGACTTCCGCAACTTCCGGCCCGACCGCAACGCCGCCGCCGGTGGCGCTCTGCCCAAGGTCGCCGGTACGACTCGCTAGACAATCAAAGGGGGGCTCCATGCCCAATACCGTCATCGATCCGCCAGCACTCCAGCCCGGGACGCTCCGCGTCATCCCGATCGGAGGCCTCGGCGAGATCGGCAGGAACATGACCTGCTTCGAGATCGACGGCAAGATCCTGATCGTCGACTGCGGCGTGCTCTTCCCCGAGGAGCACCAGCCGGGCGTCGACCTGATCCTGCCCGACTTCACCTACATCAAGGACCGCCTCGACGACGTCGTCGGCGTCGTGCTGACGCACGGCCACGAGGACCACATCGGCGCCGTCCCGTACCTGCTGAAGCTCCGCAAGGACATCCCGCTGATCGGCTCCGGGCTCACGCTCGCGCTCATCGAGGCGAAGCTCAAGGAGCACCGCATCGTGCCGTTCACGCTTCCCGTGAAGGAAGGCCAGATCGAGGAGCTGGGTCCGTTCGACCTCGAGTTCGTCGCGGTCAACCACTCCATCCCCGACGCCCTCGCCGTGTTCATCGACACCGATGCCGGCACGGTCCTCGCGACCGGCGACTTCAAGATGGACCAGCTGCCGCTCGACGGCCGCCTCACCGACCTCCGTGCCTTCGCCCGTCTGGGTGAGGAGGGCGTCGACCTCTTCCTCGTCGACTCCACGAACGCCGACGTCCCAGGCTTCACCCCGCTCGAACGCTCCATCGGCCCCGTCCTCGACCAGGTCATCGCGAAGTCCGAGCGGCGCGTCATCGTCGCGAGCTTCTCGAGTCACGTGCACCGGGTGCAGCAGGTGCTCGACGCCGCACACGCGCACGGTCGTCGTGTCGCCTTCCTCGGCCGCTCCATGGTGCGCAACATGGGCATCGCGGCCGACCTCGGCTACCTGAACGTGCCCGAGGGGCTGCTCATCGACTACAAGAAGGCGAAAGACCTCCCCGAGGACAAGATCGTCTACATGTCGACGGGTTCGCAGGGCGAGCCGATGGCGGTGCTCAGCCGCATGGCGAACCTCGACCACGCGATCGAGCCGGGCCCTGGCGATACGGTCATCCTGGCCTCAAGCCTCATCCCAGGCAACGAGAACGCGGTCTACCGCGTCATCGACGGCCTCACGAAGCTCGGCGCGAACGTCGTGCACAAGGGCAACGCCAAGGTGCACGTCTCCGGTCACGCCGCTGCGGGAGAGCTCCTCTACTGCTACAACATCCTGAAGCCGAAGAACGTCCTCCCCGTCCACGGGGAGTACCGCCACCTCGTCGCGAACCAGAAGCTCGCGGTCGACTCGGGCATCCCGGTCGAGAACACCTTCATCGGCGAGGACGGCATCGTCATCGACCTGAAGGACGGCGTCGCGAAGGTCGTCGGTCAGCTCGACGTCGGCCTGGTGTACGTCGACGGTTCCACGGTCGGCGAGATCACCGACGCCGACCTCAAGGACCGCCGGATCCTCGCGGAGGAAGGCTTCATCTCGATCATCGTCGTCGTCGACTCGCACACCGGGAACGTCATCTCCGGCCCCGAGATCCACGCGAAGGGGTTCGCCGAGGACGACAAGGTCTTCGCGGACATCAAGCCGAAGGTCGCGAAGGCGCTGGCCGAGGCCGCCGGCAACGGGATCCGCGATCCGCACGCGCTGTCGCAGGTCATCCGTCGCACGGTCGGCCGCTGGGTGAACACCTCGTTCCGTCGCCGTCCGATGATCGTGCCGCTCGTCATCGAGGCCTGACCTCCCGACGGCATCGAACCCACCGAGGCGGCCGCACATCATTCGCAAGAGTGATGTGCGGCCGCCTCGTCCGTTGCTACCTTTGAATCTCCTATGACCGCTCGTCGAGATGACCGCGGTGGATTCCGGAGGTCGGCGTGGGCGTTGTCCGCACCTGGGTGTTCCCCATTCTCAAGCTGCTCGTCTTCGCCGCGATCGCGGTGGCGCTCGTCAAGGTGGCGTTCTTCCCCGACGCACCCGAGGAAGCAGGCCCGACCCAGCCGACCGGCAGCCTCGTCGAACCCGAGATCCAAGCGACGCTCGGCACCGTTGTGAACACGGTCTCGGTGGAGGGCCAGGTCGTCGCGGATCCGGCCAGCACCGCGAAGTCCACCGTCGCAGGCACGGTCGACGAGGTCTTCGCAGGCAAGGGTGCCGTGCTCGCGGCGGGCGATCCCATCCTCGATGTGAAGACCATCGACGAAGACGGCAAGGAACGCTTCGTCCAGGTGACCGCACCGGTGGCGGGCACCCTCGGCAACGTGAAGCTCATCCACGGGCAGTCGGTGCAGATCGGTGACTCGGTCGCCCAGGTCTCCCCGGCGACGTTCTCGATCACCGGTGCGCTGAGCGCCGACAAGCAGTACCGGCTGCTCACCATCCCCGCTGAGGCGACGGTCACGATCAACGGTGGCCCGGCTCCGTTCGTGTGTCCGGCGGTCCGCGTCACGACGCCGAGCAGCGGTGGCGACGACGACGAGCAGTCCGGCACCGGCACGGGCCAGGGCGCCGGCACCGCCGGGACCTCCGTCACCTGCGCCGTCCCCGGTGACGTGCGGGTGTTCGCCGGTCTCGCGGCGACGATCGACCTCGCCGGTGGAACGGCTGAGAACGTGCTCGTGCTGCCGACCACCGCCGTCAAGGGCTCGGCCGGCACCGGAACGGTGTGGGTCGTCGGAGCCGACGGATCGGAGGAGCGGCCGGTGACCCTCGGGCTGAACGACGGCCAGCAGGTCCAGATCGTCGACGGCCTCGCCGAAGGCGACTCGGTCCTCCAGTTCGTCCCGGGTGCCGTTGCGCCGACCGGTGACGGCTGCACGACCATGCCCGACGGCAGCACGGTGTGCGAAGGGTTCGTCGGGTGAGTCTGCTCCAACTCACGGGCGTGACGCGCGTCGTGCAGATCCCGGACGCTCCGCCGCTCACCATCCTCGACGGCGTCGATCTGGAGGTCCACGAGGGTGATCGTGTCTCGATCGTCGGGCGCTCCGGCTCCGGCAAGTCGACCCTCCTCAACCTGCTCGGGCTGCTCGACAAGCCGACGTCAGGCTCCCTCGTGTTCGACGGGCGGCCGGCGGAACGACTGAGCTCGGGAGCCAGAGACCGGCTCCGCGGCGCGCAGATCGGCTTCGTGTTCCAGCAGTTCAACCTCCTCCCGGGCCGGACCGCGCTCGAGAACGTGACGACACCGTTGCTGTACGCCAGTGGACGGTCGTTCTGGCGCCGTCGTGAGCTCGCAGCGGCGATGCTCGAGCGGGTCGGCCTCGGCGACCGCCTCGACGCGATGCCCACGAAGCTCTCCGGTGGTGAGCAGCAGCGTGTGGCGATCGCGCGCTCGCTCGTCCGCGGGCCACGCCTGATCCTTGCCGACGAACCCACCGGCGCTCTCGACGTCGAGACCGGCACGTCCGTGATGTCCCTGCTCGACGAGGTCGCGACGTCGACGGGCGCTGCGCTCGTCACGATCACGCACGACCGCGCCATCGCGGCTCTCGCCACGACGCACCACCGGCTCGATCACGGTGTCCTGAGCCCGGACCACGAACTGGAGGCGGCTGATGTCTAGGGTCCTGACCTCGATCGTCGGCGCCGTCGTCGAAGCGGCGCAGGAACTGCGCATCCACCGTGGCCGCGTCATCCTCTCGCTCATCGGGGTGGGCGTCGCGGTGTGCGCGCTCACGAGCATGGTCGGCATGTCCTCGCTCGCGGCGCAAGCTCAGACCGAGTCGCAGGAACGGTTCGGAGGCCGACCCGCCACGCTCATGGCCTCGGCCTACGGCACCGGCACCGAGCAACCGGATGCCCAGACGTACATCGCCGCCGTGCACGACCTCGCCGCGCGCTACAGCATCGACTACGTCTCGCAGTCCGGCTTCGGGCAGCAGAACGTCCAGTTCGTCGACGGTACCGTGCCGGTGCAGTCCACGATCGTGGACGTCGCCTACGGCGAGATGCACCGGATCCGGCTCGATGAGGGTTCCTGGTTCCAGGACGGCGACGCGGAGCGCCTGGCGCCCGCCATCGTGGTCAACCCTGCGTTCTGGCAGCGGCTCGGTTCGCCACCCCTCGAGACGCACCCGACGGTGACCGTGCACGGGGAGTCCGACGTGACCGCCGTCGTGATCGGTGTGTACGCGAGCAACGAATGGGACACGGAGCCGGCGCTGCAGATCCTCCCCTCCGGAGCGGCGATCATCGGCCAAGCGGCAGGCGGCGATCAGTCGATGGGTCAGCCTGGACAGCTCCCGCAGTTCGAGTTCTGGGTGCCGGACGCCGATGCCGAGGCCTTCACCCAGCGGATCCAGTCCGATCTGCGGGCCGAACTCGGCGACGCGTACGGCGTCGACGTCTCCCGCAGCGACTTCGGGCAATCGGGGGAGGACCCGTTGCTGTCCCTGAAGATCGTGGTCGGCGCGGTCGCCGGCCTCATCCTCCTGCTCGGTGCGCTCGGACTCATCAACCTCTCGCTCGTCACCGTGCGGCAGCGCATCCGTGAGATCGGCATCCGACGCAGCTTCGGAGCGACGGCTCCGCGGGTCTTCTTCGCGGTGATGATGGAGAGCGTCGTGGCGACCTTCATCGCTGGAGTGATCGGCGTCATGCTCGCGGTCGCGGTCGTGAAGAGTCCCATGGTCGAGCAATTCATCGGTCAGGGCCTCGTGAGCGATTTTCCGCCGTTCCCGATCGACGCGGCCGTCCTGGGGCTCGTGAGCGCGACCGCCGTCGGCGCGATCGCCGGTCTCCTCCCGGCGCTCGTCGCCGTGCGGGTGAAGGTGATCGACGCGATCCGGTACTGATCGCTTCGGTCAGTCTCCCGCCGGCGTAACGTCACCGAAACACCGGTGCCGTACCATCCGGTCATGGCGGTCTACTCGATCCGCGACGCCGCGGCCGGAGATGTACGCGTCCTCACCGACATGATGGTCGAGGCGGCGAACTGGAACGCCCGCGCACCGCGGCCCAGAGCGGCCGTGCTCGCCGACCCGCAGCACGTGCGGTACGTCCGGGGGTGGTTGCGTCCCGGAGACGGTGGCTGCCTGGCGCTGGACGCCGACGGTGCCCCCGTCGGAGCATGCTGGTACCGTCTGTTCCCCGCCAACGCGCAGGGGTTCGGCTTCGTCGCCGCAGGGGTTCCCGAACTGATCCTCGGGGTGAGCGCCCTCCATCGAGCGCAAGGCGTCGGACGGCAGTTGTTGCGGGCCGCGGTCGAGCAGGCACGGGCCGGTGGTCACCAACGGTTGAGCCTCAGTGTCGAGCGTGCCAACCATGCGACGGCCCTCTACCGCACCGAGGGCTTCGCCACCCTCGAACAGCACGGATCGCGCGACACGATGGTGCGGAACCTGCGCTGACGACACCCCGCCTGCGGATCGTGGACACCCCGCCAGCTTGCGGGGCAACGTCGGTGGCGACGAGTACCGTGAACGCATGGCCGGAAGTCCCAACTCGACCAGCCGCTCGCGCAGCACATCGTCGCGCAGCGGCTCATCGTCGCGCACCAGCACCACCAAGGCGAACGCCAAGGCGAGCTCTGCGAACACGAAGCAGCAGAAGACCGTCGCCTATCCGGCCGCCGAGGAGCAGCGCAGTGTGCTCACCTCGATGTGGCTCGGCCTCGCGCACGGTGTCGGCGGCGCGGTTCGAGCACTCGGCCCTGAGCGGATCGCGAAGGAGGACCGTCGCGACGGCTTCCCGTTCCTCCTGTTCCTGCTCGCGGTGGTCGGCGCGGTCGTCGAGTGGTTCGGTGCAGCCGATCCGGTCGCTCAGACCTTCGACGCCTGGTCGTTCGGCGGGCTGTTCGGTCGCCTCGCCTTCGTGCTCCCGGTCATCATGGTCGTCTTCGCCGTCTGGTTGTTCCGGCATCCCGCCTCGGTCGACGACAACGGCCGGATCAGCATCGGACTCGGGCTCCTGCTCATCAGCATCTCGGCGCTCTGTCACCTGCACGGCGGGCAACCGAACCCGAGCCAGGGCCTCCCGGCGCTCGCGCAGGCCGGCGGTCTGCTCGGCTGGATCCTCGGGGCGCCACTCGCCGCGATCATCACGACGATCGGCGCGACGGTCGTCGTCTCCCTGCTCATCCTCCTGAGCCTCTTCATCGTCACGAAGACTCCGCCGAACCGCATCGGGGCCCGCGTGCGTCAGTTCTCCGCCTGGATGTTCGGCGAGGACGCCGCCGAGGCAGCCGAGCGGGCCGAAGCCAAGGACACCAAGACGAAGCGGTTGGACGACCTCGACGACGAGCCGGAGGAACCGGCCGCGCTGCCGTGGTGGCGCCGCAATACGAGTCGCCGCGAGGAGGACCCGAGTTTCGAGGATCCACTCATGGGCGACAACATGACCGAACTCCTGGGCCTCGGGAAGCCGACCGGCGGGTTCGACTCGCCGCTCGAGCCGGTCGCCCGTCCAGCGGCAGCCGCTGCGCCCGCTCCCGTCCACGATGCGTTCGGCACGGAGCTGCTGGGCGACCTCGAGGCGGCCGAGAGCGCGGTCAAGCGGTTCAACACCGGTGAGATCAAGCCGCAGACCGGGCTCCACGACGACAGCATCCCCGGCGCGACCGAGGTCATCGACGACCTCGATCCCGCGCTCCTCGGCGCGCCCGACCAGATCGACTTCTCTGCTCGTCCTCTGGCCCAGGGGCAGGCGGAGACCCCGTACCGGCTTCCGTCCGCCTCGACCCTGGCCGCTGGCGAACCGGCGAAGACCCACAGCGCCGCGAACGACGAGGCCGTGGCCGCCATCACGAGCGTGCTCGACCAGTTCGGCGTCGACGCCAAGGTCACCGGTTTCTCTCGTGGGCCGACGGTGACGCAGTACGAGATCGAGCTCGGTCCCGGCGTCAAGGTCGAACGCGTCACGGCGTTGAGCAAGAACCTCTCCTACGCGGTCGCCTCGAACGAGGTCCGCATCCTGTCGCCCATCCCCGGCAAGAGCGCCATCGGTATCGAGATCCCGAACACCGACCGCGAGATCGTCACCCTGGGCGACATCCTGCGCTCGACGGCGGCGACGAACAGCAACCACCCGATGACCATCGGTGTCGGGAAAGACGTCGGCGGCGGATACGTCGTCGCGAACCTCGCGAAGATGCCCCACCTCCTCGTGGCAGGGTCCACCGGCTCCGGTAAATCCGTGTTCGTGAACTCCATGATCACCTCCTTGCTCATGCGCGCGAAGCCGAGCGAGGTGCGCATGGTCCTCATCGACCCCAAGCGCGTCGAGCTCGCGCCATACGCCGGTGTCCCGCACCTCATCACGCCCATCATCACGAACCCCAAGAAGGCAGCGGAAGCGCTCCAGTGGGTCGTGAAGGAGATGGACATGCGGTACGACGACCTCGCGAGTTTCGGCTACCGGCACATCGACGACTTCAACAAGGCCGTCATCGCCGAGGAGATCGTGCTCCCGCAGGGCAGCGAACGTGTCCTCAAGCCGTACCCGTACCTGCTCGTCGTCGTCGACGAGCTCGCCGACCTCATGATGGTCGCCCCGCGTGACGTCGAGGACTCGATCGTCCGCATCACCCAGCTCGCCCGTGCCTCCGGTATCCACCTGGTGCTCGCGACGCAGCGTCCGTCGGTCGACGTCGTGACCGGCCTCATCAAGGCGAACGTGCCGTCGCGTCTGGCGTTCGCGGTCACGAGCGTCACGGACTCCCGGGTCATCCTCGACCAGCCTGGCGCCGACAAGCTCATCGGACAGGGCGATGCGCTCTTCCTGCCGATGGGGGCGAACAAGTCCCTGCGCGTCCAGGGTGCCTGGGTCGGTGAGGGCGAGATCCAGCGGGTCGTCGAGCACGTCACGAACCAGGCGCGCCCCGAGTACCGCAAGGACGTTCAGGCGGTCGCGGAGCGCAAGGAGATCGACGCGGACATCGGCGACGACCTCGAGCTGCTGCTCGCTGCCGCCGAGCTCGTCGTGTCGACGCAGTTCGGGTCGACCTCCATGCTGCAGCGGAAGCTGCGCGTCGGCTTCGCGAAGGCGGGGCGCCTCATGGACCTCATGGAATCGCGGGAGATCGTCGGCCCGTCCGAGGGCTCGAAGGCTCGCGACGTCCTCGTGACGGCCGAGCAGTTGCCGGGCGTGCTTGCACGTCTCCGTGGTGAGGACGACGGTTCCGCGCCGCAACCGCCTCAGCCGGCCCAGGCCGCGCCTGCGGCTCAGCACGACGCCGCGCCGTCCGTCACCGAGGACCGCTACGGCAGCGATCCGGTCGAGGCGCAGTTCCAGGACTATCCTGAGGTCGAGGGCGGTTCTGAAGAAGACGCCTGGAGTCTCACCGGGCGGGAGTAGGACATGTCGGTACCGGACGCCGCGGCCGGTGGGCTGCGCACCTCGAACTGGAACCTGCCGAACGCGATCACCGTGGCGCGGATCGTCCTCGCTCCGGTGTTCATGTGGATGGTCCTGGCAGACGACGGGGCCGACGGCGCACTGCGCTGGTGGGCGGCGCTGCTGTTCGTCGTGGCGATCGCGAGTGACGGCATCGACGGTCACATCGCTCGCAGTCGCGGACTCGTCACCGACCTCGGCAAGATCCTCGATCCCCTCGCCGACAAGATCCTCACCGGCGGTGCCCTCGTCGCCCTCTCGATCCTGGGCGAGCTCCCGTGGTGGGTCACCATCGTGGTCCTGGTCCGGGAAGTCGGCATCACCGTCCACCGGTTCATCGTCATCTCCGACCACGTCGTCGCCGCGGCATGGATGGGCAAGCTCAAGACACTCGCCCAGGCCATCGCGATCTCACTGGCCCTCGCGCCCTTCTGGGTGCTCCTCGGACCGTGGGTGTACTGGGTCAACGGGGCGTTCATGACGATCGCCGTCCTGCTGACGATCGCAAGCGGCATCGACTACGTGATCACCGCCGTCCGGGGAGCGCGGGCCGATCGTTCGGCGACGCGATGAACGAGCGTTCGCCGGAACAGCCCGATCCCCGAGCCGCCGAGGCGATCGCAGCGCTCGTGTCCAGACGACTCACGGTCGCCGTCGCCGAATCGCTGACCGGCGGCCTCCTGACGTCGACCCTCGTCGATGTCCCAGGGGCGTCGGCAGCGGTCAGCGGGGGAGTCGTCGCCTACGACACGCGGATCAAGCACTCCGTGCTCGAGGTCGACGCCGGACTCCTCGCCCTGCGCGGAGCGGTCCACCCCGAGGTCGCCCTGCAGATGGCCGACGGTGTGCGCCGGGTGCTCGCGATCGACGGCCTGCCCGCCGACGTCGGTATCGCGACGACCGGTGTCGCCGGACCGGACCCCCAGGACGGACAGCGGGTCGGAACGGTCTTCGTCGCGATCGTGATGCGCTCGGGCGGCCGGGTCGTGCCGCTGGAGCTCGAGGGCGACCGGCAGGGCATCCGTCGCCAGACGGTCGAGCGGACGCTCGATGCGCTCCTCGAGGAGCTGCGGAACCTCGACTGAATGCAGCCCGTGTGCCTGGAATAGTCCCGGTTTCCATCGCGTTACAGATCAGTGATTCACAAGAAAAGTCCAGTGATTCTGGTTAGAGTTTCGGCACGATGGTTGTAACGTAGGCCATCCGTGAACGAGGCGGCGATCAGCTGGTACGACGTGAATCCGCGTTGAACAAGCAGAACGCTGTACGGCACACCGTCGTAGAGCACAGAGGGAGGGTCACGTGGTTCTCGTACGTCAAGAAATCGGAGACGTCCTGAGGGACTTCCGTTTGCAGAAGGGCCGCACGCTGCGGCAGGTCGCCAGCAAGGCGAGCGTCGCACTCGGCTATCTCAGCGAGGTCGAGCGCGGCCAGAAGGAAGCTTCGAGCGAGATCCTCGCTTCGGTCGCAGACGCCCTCGACACCCCGATCTCCGTGATCATGCGAGAGGTGGGTGACCGCCTCGCGGTCATCGAAGGCCTCTCCCCGAACATCCCGGACACCGTTCCGGACGAGCTGGTCAACGAGCTGGACGAGCTCGTCGCCCGCTGACCGACTCCACACTGCGATGCAACGCCCCGGGATCCCTCTCCCGGGGCGTTTCCGCGCTCCCATCGCGAAAGAACAGGTGCAGGAATGAAGCTGAGCGAGTTCAGGACGGCCGTCGCCGACGAATTCGGATCCGCGTACGGGGCGGTACTCACGGGTGACCTGGGGCTCACGGAGTTCGGTTCCCAGACAGCCGAGGAGGCGCTCCGCTCCGGGGTCTCCCCCCGAGAGGTCTGGGTGGCGCTGTGCGCCGCGACCGATGTGCCGGAGGATCGTCGCCACGGGGTGGGACGGCTGCAGCCCGGTTCCTGACGCCGCGCCGCGTCTCGACCGAAGAGGTCTTCGACACGCCGGAGCGTTCGTATCGAACATCCGTTCTATCGGTGCTAGTGTCCTCCACAGGATCACTCGTGAGCGCGTTCTGCACAATCCGGGTCGCTCGCCGATGCATGTCGGTGGAGGCCCGTAGCGTCGGAGACATCACGAATGATCGACGCCTTGTCACCGTGTGGGCCTCCAGCTTCAGCAGGAGCCGGGCCCGCGACATGCGGCGACAGCCTATAGGCAACCGACACCGAGCAGAGAGAAGCACACCATGCCCAGTCCAGCTGAACGCGAGAAGTCGCTCGAAACCGCCCTCGCCCAGATCGACCGTCAGTTCGGCAAGGGCTCGGTGATGCGCCTCGGCAGCGATGAGCGCGCACCGGTCGAGGTCGTCCCCACCGGTTCGATCGCCCTCGACGTCGCGCTCGGTATCGGAGGCCTCCCGCGTGGCCGTATCGTCGAGATCTACGGTCCGGAATCCTCCGGTAAGACGACGCTCACGCTGCATGCGATCGCCAACGCCCAGCGCGCCGGCGGTATCGCGGCCTTCATCGATGCGGAGCACGCCCTCGACCCCGAGTACGCGAAGAAGCTCGGCGTCGACATCGACTCCCTGCTGGTCTCCCAGCCCGACACCGGTGAGCAGGCGCTCGAGATCGCCGACATGCTCGTGCGCTCCGGCTCGATCGACCTGATCGTCATCGACTCCGTTGCGGCCCTCGTGCCTCGTGCCGAGATCGAGGGCGACATGGGTGACTCGCACGTCGGTCTGCAGGCCCGCCTCATGTCGCAGGCGCTGCGCAAGCTGACGGGTGGACTGAACCAGACCAACACCACCATGATCTTCATCAACCAGTTGCGCGAGAAGATCGGTGTCATGTTCGGCAGCCCCGAGACCACCGCCGGTGGCAAGGCGCTCAAGTTCTACGCGTCCGTCCGACTCGACATCCGTCGGATCGAGACACTCAAGGACGGTACGGAGGCGGTCGGTAACCGCACACGGGTGAAGGTCGTCAAGAACAAGATGGCTCCGCCGTTCCGGCAGGCCGAGTTCGACATCCTCTACGGCGTCGGTATCTCGCGCGAGGGCTCGCTCATCGACTTCGGTGTCGAACACATGATCGTCAAGAAGTCGGGCGCCTGGTACACCTATGAGGGCGACCAGCTCGGTCAGGGCAAGGAGAACGCGCGGAACTTCCTGCTGAAGAACCCCGACATCGCAGCTGAGATCGAGCGCCGGATCCTCGGCAAGCTCGGTGTCGGCGCCGAGGGTGCCGCCACGAAGAAGGCGGCCGACGCGGCTGCCGCCGAGATCGCCGCCGCTGAGGCGGCTGCCCTCGAGGCCGCCTCAGGTGGTGCTCCCGAGCTGTCGTCCACCGGCGCAGCCAAGGCTCCGGCCCGTCGCTCGGCGTAATCGCCAGCACCATCCCGCGCCAACCCATCGAACAGCGAGGTCATCGTGGTCGTCTCCTTCCCTCCCGCCGAACCTTCGGATGAGTCGTCGGATTCGCTTGCCCCGGTGACCTCGCTCTTCGCGCGTCACGAGAGCGCGGTCCCGGCTGAAGAGGCCGACGGTTGGTTTGCCGGCGTCCCCGACGCTGCCGCCCCGCTCCTCGCGTCCGCGGACGTGTCAGAGGTCCGGCCGGTCGCGCAGCTCCGGCCGGTCGCGGACCGGGCGCCCGATGACGCCGTGCCGGTTTCCGGCTCGGTCAGGGCGGCCGGGGCCGATGCTGCAGCCGTCCAAGCCGCAGCTCGTGCCCGGATCGCCTGGACGGCACCCCCGAAGCCAGGGACCGCGTCCACGGACGCCGGAGGCGAGCCCGACGAGGTGGCACCGGACGCGGTCGCGCCTGAAGTTCGATTGGCAGAGCTCGACCTCCTCGCCGTCCGACGGCTCGCCCGCCGCGGCTGCTCGGAGTGGGAGATCGCCGAACTGCTCCGCGGTCACGATGCGGAGCCGCACGAGGTCGAACACGTGGTGGAGGAGCTTCAGCGGCGCGGATACCTCGACGATGCGGCACTCGCCCGTCACCTGGTGGAGTCGTTGCACACACGGAAGGGGCAGTCGCGGGCCGTCATTGCTCGCGAACTGTCCGCCAGGAGGATCGACCAAGCCGTGGCCGCGGAGGCGCTCGAGGCGATCGACGACGACGATGAACTCCGTCGGGCGATGGTCGTCGCCGAGAAGCGTGCCGGACAGCTGCGCTCACTCGACCAGGCGACCGCCGAGCGACGGCTGACGGCCTACCTCGCACGACGCGGGTACGGCTCCGCCATCATCCGGGAGGTGTGCTCGCGGGCACTCGCGGGCTCGCGCCGGTCGGGCGTCAGCTTCCGGTGAGCCTGGTGGCCCGCCGAAGGGTCGCCCAGAGCGCCGCGCGTAGACTGTCCCTATGAGCAGCATCGCCGAGAGGCCAACGGTCATCACCCCTTCGACGGCAGCGATCGATGAGTCAGGTCGGGCCCGCAGCTACGAGGTCCGAACCTACGGCTGCCAGATGAACGTGCACGATTCGGAACGTCTGAGCGGCTCGCTCGAGGCCGCCGGTTACGTCAAGGCAGACGGCGACCAGGCAGACATCGTCGTCATCAACACCTGTGCTGTCAGGGAGAACGCCGACAACAAGCTCTACGGGAACCTCGGCCACCTTGCATCGGTCAAGAAGCACCGTGCGGGCATGCAGATCGCCGTCGGGGGGTGTCTCGCGCAGAAGGACAAAGACGTCATCCTCCAGAAGGCGCCCTGGGTCGACGTCGTGTTCGGGACGCACAACATGGGGTCGCTGCCCAGTCTGCTCGAGCGTGCTCGGCACAACGACGAGGCTCAGCTGGAGATCCTCGAGTCGCTCGACACCTTCCCGTCCACCCTGCCGACGAAGCGCGACTCGAGCTACAGCGGGTGGGTATCGATCTCGGTCGGCTGCAACAACACCTGCACCTTCTGCATCGTGCCGTCGCTGCGGGGCAAGGAGAAGGACCGTCGTCCGGGGGAGATCCTCGGTGAGCTGCGGGCCCTCGTCGAGGACGGTGCCATCGAGGTGACCCTGCTCGGCCAGAACGTGAACTCCTACGGGGTCGAGTTCGGCGACCGCCAGGCTTTCGGCAAGCTGCTGCGCGCTGCGGGCGAGATCGAGGGACTCGAACGCGTCCGTTTCACGAGCCCGCACCCGGCTGCGTTCACCGACGACGTGATCGACGCGATGGCCGAGACGCACAACGTCATGCCTCAGCTGCACATGCCGCTCCAATCGGGCTCGGACCGCATTCTGAAGGCCATGCGTCGCTCCTACCGCTCCGAACGGTTCCTCGGCATCCTCGACCGCGTGCGCGCGCGGATCCCGCACGCCGCGATCTCCACGGACATCATCGTGGGCTTCCCCGGTGAGACCGAAGAGGACTTCCAGGAGACACTGCGTGTGGTCGAGGCCGCACGCTTCGCGAGCGCGTTCACCTTCCAGTATTCGATCCGCGTGGGCACGCCGGCGGCGACGATGCCGGATCAGGTTCCGAAGGCGATCGTGCAGGAACGCTACGAGCGGCTCATCGCGCTGCAGGACCGCATCAGCCATGAGGAGAACGAACGTCAGATCGGTCGTGAGGTGGAGGTGCTCGTCGCCGTCGGCGAGGGCAAGAAGAACGCGTCCACGCACCGTTTGAGCGGGCGTGCCGAGGACTCGCGCCTCGTGCACTTCGAGGTGCCGGAGGGGTCTGACATCCCGCGCCCGGGCGATGTGGTGACGGTCGTCATCACAGAGGCGGCGTCGTTCCACCTCATCGCCGACGCACCGTCGGGAACTCCGCTCCGCATCCGCCGCACGCGAGCCGGCGACGCTTGGGACCGGGCGCAGGCGGAGTCCTGCGGCGTGCCTTCGGGCGCTCCGGCCGGAGGTGAACCGGGTCGGGTCTCACTCGGTCTCCCGATGATTCGGATCGGTGCCCCGAGTGCCGGGGTCACGACGTCGCCCATCTACGATCCGAGCGACGGCGAACGACGGTGACGAGGCTCTTCGCGGTCGTCGGCGCGACCGGGACGGGCAAGTCGGCACTCTCACTGGACCTCGCGGAGGCACTGATCGCCTCCGGGCGCCCGGCGGAGGTCGTGAACGCCGATGCAATGCAGTTCTACCGCGGGATGGACATCGGCACGGCCAAGCTTCCGCTCGCGGAACGACGGGGGATCCCCCACCATCTGTTCGACGTCCTGGACGTCACCGAGGAGGCTTCGGTCGCCTGGTATCAGCCGACGGCGCGTGCGATCATCGACGACCTGTTGACGCGGGGCGTCACGCCGATCATCGTCGGCGGCTCTGGACTCTACGTGTCGAGCGTCATCCACGACTTCCGGTTCCCCGGCAGGGATCAGGCGCTCCGCGAGCGTCTCGAGGCTGAACTCGAGTCCGAAGGGCTCGCCGCGCTCGTCGAACGGCTCCGCCACCTGGACCCGGCGACCGCCGCGCGGATCGACGCTGCGAACGCGCGCCGCGTGATCCGCGCGTTGGAGGTGCACGCCCTCGCAGAGCAGGGGCACGGGGCCGCGCTGCCTGCGGCGCCGCAGCCGTGGCGTCCACTCGAGGTGATCGGCGTCTCCACGCCCCGCGCGGAACTCGTCGAGCGGCTCGACCGTCGGGTCGAACAGATGTGGCGCGACGGCATCGTCGAAGAGACGGAGCGGTTGCTGGCGCACGGCCTCGAACGCGGCGTGACCGCGAGTCGGGCCATCGGCTACGCGCAGGCGACCGCTCAGCTCCGCGGTGCGTCCTCGGAGTCCGAGGCGATCGGCGAGACCCAGCGACTCACCCGGCGGTACGCCCGCCGCCAGGTCAGCTGGTTCAAGCGGTACCCGGCCATCAGCTGGGTCGAGGGTGGGAGCGCTCAGGCGTGCGCGTTGGTGCGCGCGGCGCGCCCGTAGACTGGGCTGATGGCGTCGACTCTCTCCTTCACCAAGGGCCACGGAACGGGCAACGATTTCGTCCTGTTCTCCGATCCCGACGGTCTGCAGCCGCTCGAGCCCGCGCAGATCGCGGCCCTCTGCGACCGTCACTTCGGCATCGGCGCGGACGGCGTCATCCGGGCGGTGCGCTCGGCGAACGTCGACGCAGGTGCGGCAGCCCTGGCGGAGGACCCCGACGCCGAGTGGTTCATGGATTACCACAACGCCGACGGTTCCGTCGCCGAGATGTGTGGCAACGGCATCCGGGTGTTCCTCCACTTCCTCCTGGAGACGGGCCTCGTGACCCTCGCACCGGGTGACCGCCTGCCCATCGGGACGCGTGCCGGCGTGCGTCAGGTCGGATTCGACGCCCTCGGCTATGCGGTCGACCTCGGACGCTGGACACTCGACGAGCGGGAGACCCTCGTCCGGGTGAAGGGCCTCCCGGTCGCCAGGCCAGGCATCGGCATCGATGTCGGGAACCCGCACATCGTGGTCGCCGTCGCCGACGCAGCCGAACTCGACGGCGCAGAACTCGAGTACATCCCGCAGCTCGACCCCGAGCCGCCGCACGGGGCGAACGTCGAGCTCGTGGTGCCCGGTGATCCGCTCTTCGCCGACGGTGTCGCGAACATCCGCATGCGCGTGCACGAGCGCGGGAGTGGGGAGACCCTGAGCTGCGGGACCGGCACGGCTGCTGCGGCGCTCGCGTTCCGATTCTGGGCGGGCGATGCTGCGCCGAACGACTGGCGTGTCGAAGTACCCGGGGGTGTGCTCGGAGTGAGCATGCTGGAGGAGCCCGACGGCGAACACGTCGTCCTCGCAGGACCGGCCACCCTCGTCTACTCGGGCAGTATCACCCTCGCCTGAGTCGACGTCGATTCCACGGACGCCCTCGAACCACCCGGCGCGTCAGCGGTGTTCGCGGCGTCTCGTGTGGAGGACGCGGAAACCCTTGCCCATGGCAGCGCGACCGACGTGGAACGCCGCGGGCAGTTGCTCCTGCAGCCATCGCTGCAAAGAGTCGGAGCCGAGGTTCTTCTGGACCACGAGCCAGGCGTCGCCCTCGTCCTCGAGTCGCGGCAGCCAGTGCATGAGCAGCCGGTGCAGCTCGTCCTTGCCGACCCGGATCGGTGGATTGGACCAGATCGTCGCGAACCGGACCTCGTCGGGGACGTCCTCGGGCAGGACGGCCCGGATGTTCGTGAGGCCGAGTCGAGCGGCGTTCAGCCGGGTGAGTTCGAGTGCGCGCTGGTTGACGTCGACCGCCCAAACCGTCGCGTCGGGTGAGGCGAGAGCGAGGGAGAGCGCGATCGGCCCCCAGCCGCAGCCGATGTCGAGCAGGTCGCCCGTCGGCGGCGGCGGCGGGGTGTTCGCGAGGAGGACCTGGGTGCCCTGGTCGAGGTGACCCGGGCTGAAGATGCCGCCGGCCGACACGAGCGAGCGCTCGACGCCGCCCAGTCGGGCGGTGATCGGTTTGAGCTGCAACTCGCTCCCGGGTTCGGCGGTGAAGTAGTGCTCATTCGACATACAGGAACGGTACCGGACCGGGAGGAAGTAGGGTTAACGCGATGAGTAGACCACCAGCGGACACGCCACAGGATCACGCAGCCGACGACGCCGTCGACATCGACCTCGACGGGCTGCCGGACGCGCTCCCCAGCTCGGACGACGACGTGGTCGCCCGCGTGCTGTCGAGCGCAGCCGCTCGGTCGTCCGGCTACACGCTCTTCGGGAGCGGGGCCGCCGCACTGCAGTCCGCCGCCACCGCCGGGGGCACGTCTGACGATGGTGAACAGTTCGACCGCGAGGACCGCCAGGCACTGCGCCGGGTCGCCGGACTCTCGACCGAGCTCGAAGACGTCACCGAGGTCGAGTACCGGCAGCTCCGCTTGGAGAACGTCGTGATCATCGGCGTGTATCCGCAGGGGGCACTGCACGACGCCGAGAACTCGCTGCGCGAGCTGGCCGCTCTGGCCGAGACCGCCGGCGCCGTCGTGCTCGACGGTCTGCTGCAGCGCAAGCCGCACCCCGACCCCAGCACCTACCTGGGTCGAGGCAAGGCCCAGGAGCTCAAGTCGATCGTCCAGGCGCTCGGGGCTGATACGGTCGTCGCCGACACCGAGCTCGCCCCCAGTCAGCGTCGCGCCCTGGAGGATGCGGTCGGGGTCAAGGTCATCGACCGTACCGCGGTCATCCTCGACATCTTCAGCCAGCACGCGAAGAGCCGCGAGGGCAAGGCCCAGGTCGAACTGGCGCAGCTCGAGTACCTGCTCCCGAGGCTCCGCGGTTGGGGTGAGTCGATGAGCCGTCAGGCCGGTGGCCAGGTCGGCGGCGCGGGCGCCGGCATGGGGTCGCGTGGCCCTGGTGAGACGAAGATCGAACTCGACCGGCGTCGGATCCACACGCGGATGGCGAAGCTGCGCAAATCCATCACCGCGATGAAGCCGGCGCGGGAAGCGAAGCGCGCGAACCGTCGTCGGAACACCGTGCCGTCGGTCGCGATCGCCGGGTACACCAACGCCGGCAAGTCGAGCCTCCTCAACCGGATCACGAAGGCCGGAGTACTCGTCGAGAACTCCCTGTTCGCGACGCTCGATGCCACGGTTCGCCGGAACGTCACCTCCGACGGGCGGGAGTACACCCTCGCCGACACGGTCGGTTTCGTGCGCAACCTGCCGCACCAGCTCGTCGAGGCGTTCCGCTCGACGCTCGAGGAGGTCGCCGACAGCGACGTCATCGTGCACGTCGTCGATGCGGCCCACCCGGATCCCGCAGGGCAGATCGCCACGGTCCGAGACGTCATCGGCGAGGTCGGCGCGCGTCACATCCCTGAACTGGTCGTCTTCAACAAGGCCGATCTCGTGGACGACGGTCAGCTGCTGGTCCTCCGGGGCCTCGAGCCGGACGCGGTGTTCGTCTCGGCACGGACCGGTGCGGGCATCGACGAGCTCATGGAGCGGATCGAGGCGCTCATCCCGGCACCGAGCCACGAGGTCCACGTGGTCGTCCCGTTCGACCGAGGCGACCTCGTCACCCTCCTGCACGAACGCGGCAAGGTGCTGTCGACCTCGTACGACGAGCGGGGCACGATCGTCCATGCGCTCGTCGGCGATGAGCTCGCGGCCGCCCTTGTACCGTTCGCAGATGTGGCGCAGCCGCCGGCTCTCACCTCCTGAGTCCCGGGCGACCTTCGCCTCACGCGCATCGCTCGCGGACGGCGTCCTTCAGGGCGTCCGCGGTTCCTGGCGGCAACGGCAACGTGAGGCTCGTCTCTGCGCCGCCGTCGATCCGGACGACGAGGGGGAACAGTGTCCCGACCTTGTCTTCAGCCAGGGCGTGCGGATCGCAGCGGGTCGGCACGACGCGGAGTTCGAATGACCGCGGGTCGGACGACGCATCGACCTGGACGTCGAGCGGCCAGTCCTCGGCGGCAGCGGTTCCATCGGAGCCAGGAGCCGGCTGGAGCATCACGGTCGAGCGCAGGCGGACGAGTTCGAGCGTGCCCGGCCCGCCTGTCGGTGTCACCGTGAGGGTGAGGATCGCGACCGTCGTCGGCCCCGTGCCCTCGAGGCGCACCACGGGTTCGGCAGTCACCACGGCGATCTGTGCGACGCGGCCCTCTGTGCAGTCGGCAGCGTGGACCCGGGGGAGTGCCGCCGTCGGATCCGCGAGATCGGTGTACCGGACCGTGGCCCCAGAGCTGAGGGTGAGCACGACGTCGGCCTGCAGCGCATCCTCCGCCGTATCGCAGTCGGCCGGTGGGAGGTCGACCGCGAGATCCTTCGTCTGACCGGCCGGGATGGTCGACGTCCGCTCTCGGTCGGTTCCGCCGTCGAACGCCGAGCCGCCGAGCGCGACCCGGGAGACGACGACGTCCGCATCGCCAGGGTTCGTCACGCGGACGATCGCCGCGTGGATGGCGTACTGGTCCCGGTTCTGCCGCAGCTCCAGCGTGAGTTGCGGAGCCGTTCCGCCGGGCGTGGTGCCGCAGGCGGTCAGGGCGCACCCGAGACCGAGGAGCGCCGTCACGAGCGCGGTGCGCAGGGCACGCCTGCACGCTCCGTCGCTCGTCGGGTCATCCATGCCTCCAGCGTAGGTCGAGGCGGCGAGCGTGGGAACGTGTCCTCCGATGACGCACGACGCAGATTCCCATCGCCGACGTGCTGTCGGGTTGCGATCGCGGTGGACTCGGCCCTCGCTGCGGGTGGAGGGCCGCTCAGACGGCGCGCAGGACGGCGACGACTTTGCCGAGCACCTCTGCGTGATCGCCGAGGATGGGCTCGAACGCTGAGTTCCGAGGCAGGAGCCAGGTGTGGCCGTCGCGCTGCCGGAAGACCTTGACCGTCGCCTCCTCGTCGAGCATGGCTGCGACGATCTCGCCGTTCTCCGCGGTCTTCTGCTCGCGGACGACGACCCAGTCGCCGTCGCAGATGGCTGCGTCGATCATCGAGTCCCCGACGACCTTGAGCATGAACAGGCTTCCCTTGCCGACGAGTTGGCGGGGGAGCGGGAAGATCTCCTCGACCTGCTGCTCCGCGGTGATCGGGATACCGGCGGCGATCCGGCCGACCAGCGGGACCATGGCCGCGTCGCCGACCGGGGGAGCGGTGTCGGGGTCGCTCCCCTCGACAGCGCTCGGCAGGTCGATGAGGACCTCGATCGCCCGAGGACGGTTCGGGTCGCGGCGGAGGTAGCCGCTCAGTTCGAGCTGGCCGAGCTGGTGCGTGACGCTCGACAGTGAGGCGAGGCCGACGGCGTCGCCGATCTCGCGCATGCTCGGCGGGTAGCCGCGCTGGGAGACCGAGCGCTGGATGACGTCGAGGATGGCGAGCTGCTTGTCGCTCAGGCTCTTGCGCCGCCTCGTGCCGCCGACCGGGCGCTCCCGGGCGCCGTCGCCCGTCGTGTTCGCTGCCATCTTCGCTCCTGCCCTGATCGGCTGTCGCCAGACCGATGTCGGTGGGTGGTGGTGTACTGCTTCCAACACTCGAAACTGTATCCGCACCGGCTCGTCCAGACAAACATCTGTTCGAGCGTGTCGCCGATCCCGATCGCTACAGGTACGAACACAGGGTTGAGAATTCGAACAATCGAAGATATATTCGGAACATAGTTTCGTACCCGGCTCTCCCGGCCGAGGGTCGGGTACGAATCCTCATCACCACGATGAGCACACCTTGGAGGGTTGACATGAGCGCAGCACTGATCGGGTCCCACGCGACGATTCCCACCCGCGCACAGCGGGCCGTGGAGGTATCCGCGCGTCCGAGCGGCCGACTTCGTCTCACTCGTCGTGGGCGCGTCGTCTTCACGACGCTCGCTGCCATTCCGCTCGTCATCGCCGTGGCGGTCGTCGGCCTGTCCGCTGGCGGTGCCGCGGCGAACAACGCGTCGGGCGGGGTCTCCTTCACCTACGTCACGGTCGATCCGGGGGAGTCGCTGTGGCAGCTCGCCGAGTCCATCGCCCCCGACGCGGATCCGCGCGACGTTATCGCCGAGATCATGAACCTCAACCAGTTGAGCACCGCCGGTGTCGAACCCGGTCAGCGCCTGGCGATCCCGCAGCGCTACGCGGCCGAGTAACCCACATTCGTCGCGCCCGATCCGGTGCCGTCTCGGCTACTGTCGGATCCGTGAGGCGATGAGGCCTCACGCAATCGTCGGAGGCGACCATGGGAACAGACGATCAGCGGCGTTCGCTGCTGCGGAAGAAGCCGATCACTGAGATCGACGATGAGGTCTCCGGATCCAAACTCTTCAAGAGTCTCGGTCTCTGGCAGCTCACGGCCATCGGTGTCGGCGGCATCATCGGCGTCGGGATCTTCTCGCTCGCCGGTCTCGTCGCACACGGCAGCGAGACGTCGCCCGCGGTCGGCCCGGCCGTCCTGTTCTCCTTCCTGATCGCGGGGCTGGCTTCGGCCGCTGCGGCGCTGTCATACGCCGAGTTCGCCGGAATGATCCCGCGCGCCGGATCGGCTTACACGTACGGCTATGTCGCACTCGGTGAGATCATCGGATGGTTCATCGGCTGGGATCTGCTTCTGGAATACATCGCCATCGTCGCCGTCGTCGCCATCGGGATCTCCGGCTACTTCGACGCCTTCCTCTCGGGCATCGGCATCACCATGCCGGATTGGATGACCTCGACGGCCGACGAAGGCCGTGGCGGTCTGATCAACCTGCCCGCCATCCTCGTCTGCCTCGTGGTGACGTTCATCCTGAGTCGCGGCACGAAGGCCTTCGGACGGTTCGAACTCGTGGCCGTCGGGATCAAGGTCCTGCTCATCCTGTTCATCATCGGGCTCGGCGTGTTCTTCATCAACGGCGAGAACTACGACCCCTTCCTGCCGAGCGGCTTCGGTCCCGTGTTCGCCGGTGCGGCGACGGTCTTCTTCGCGGTCTTCGGTTACGACGCCATGAGCACGGCTGCCGAGGAGGCGAAAGACGGCAAGAAGCACATGCCGAAGGCGATCATCCTCTCGCTCATCATCGCGATGCTCCTGTACGTGGCCGCGACGCTCGTGCTCACGGGAATGCAGAACTACACGGACATCGACCCCACCGCCGGGTTCGCCTCCGCGTTCCAGAGCGTCGGTCTCCCGGTCGTCGCGACGATCATCTCCGTCTTCGCCGTCCTGTCGATCCTCACGGTCATGCTCACCTTCCTGCTCGGTGTCACGCGGGTCTGGTTCTCGATGAGCCGGGACGGTCTGCTGCCTCGGTGGTTCTCGCGGACCGATCGTCGCGGTGTGCCGCAACGGGTCACGTGGATCGCGGGAGCGGCCGCAGCGGTCTTCGCGGGGATCCTGCCGATCAAGCAGGTGGCCGACCTCACCAACATCGGTATCCTCGCGGCCTTCATCGTGGTCTGCGTCTCCGTCATCGTCTTCCGCTACACCAAACCAGACGAGCCGCGGAGCTTCCGGCTGCCCTGGATGCCCGTCGTGCCCGCGTTCGGCGTCCTCGCCTCCGGCTTCTTGATCCTGCAACTGCACTGGGAGACGTGGCTGCGCTTCGGAGTCTGGCTCGTGATCGGCCTCATCGTCTACTTCGCCTACGGGCGCCGTCACTCGCTGTTGAACCCGGACAGCCCGCGCCACGAGCAGCTGCGCCGTGAACGCCAGGTGGAGTGAGGCGGTCCGTGCGGGACTGGCTACGATTGTGGGGTGACTGCACTCGACGACCTCCCCATCCGCGACGATCTGCAGGGCCTGAAGCCCTACGGAGCACCGCAGGCGCACGTTCCCGTGGCACTCAACGTCAACGAGAACACCCACCCGATTCCGGAGGCGGTCGCGCACGACATCGTCGCATCGCTCGCATCCGCGGTCCTCTCGGTCAACCGGTACCCCGACCGCGAGTTCACCGAGTTGCGCGCGGCACTCGCGGGCTACCTGGGACACGGAATCGGCCCTGAACAGATCTGGGCCGGCAACGGGTCGAACGAGGTCCTGCAGCACATCCTCCAGGCGTTCGGTGGGCCCGGCCGGTCCCTGCTCGGCTTCACGCCGACGTACTCGATGTACCCCCTCCTCGCCGGAGGTGTCGGCACCCGCTGGATCCCGGCGTCGCGAGACGCCGACTTCGAGCTCTCGCCCGAGACGGCGGCGCGTCAGGTGGCCGAAGCCGACCCGGACCTCGTGTTCCTCTGCTCACCGAACAATCCGACCGGGACGCCCTTGTCGCTCGAGACGGTCGCCGCGGTCTACGACGCCTCACGTGGCATGGTCGTCGTCGACGAGGCCTATGCGGAGTTCGCTCCCGACGATGAGGCGAGTGCGCTGACACTGCTCGAGGGCCGGCCGAGGCTCATCGTCTCGCGGACGATGAGCAAGGCGTTCGCCTTCGCCGGAGTCCGGCTCGGCTACCTCGCTGCCGACCCGGCGGTCGTCGACGCCCTGCGGCTCGTTCGTCTGCCGTACCACCTCAGTGCGCTGACGCAGGCGGCGGCCACAGCGGCGCTGCGGCACGCGCCGGAGATGCTCGCGATGGTGGACGACATCCGAGGCCAGCGCGACCGTCTCGTGGTGGAGCTCGAGCGCCTCGGCTACAGCCCGAAGCGCAGTGGCGCCAACTTCGTCCTGTTCGGTGGTGTCGCCGACCCGCAGGCGGCGTTCCAGGCACTGTTCGAACGTGGTGTCCTCATCCGCGATGTCGGCATCCCGAACCACCTCAGGGTGACAGCAGGTACCGAGCGGGAGACCACGGTCTTCCTCGAAGCGCTGGCGGAGATCAGCCCCGCCTGACCGCCCATCCGGCGCAGGTCACGGGAGGCGGGTGATCGCCTCCTCGGCGGCGACCCAGGGGAGCATCGCGCACTTGACCCGCGCGATGTATCGCGAGACACCACTGAACGCGGCGGCGTCGCCGAACCGGTCCTCATCGAACTGGAGGGCGCCGCGCGACCGGATCACTTCGCGGAACTCGTCGGCGAGCTGCTGGAGTTCTGCGACCGTCAGACCGGCGGCGAGGTCGCTCAGGCACGAGGTCGACGCCTGCGAGATCGAGCAGCCGTGACCCTCCCACGCGACGGCACGGATGCGCTCGCTGTCGGCGTCGAGATGCAGTTGAAGGGTGACCTCGTCGCCGCAGGTCGGGTTCAGCTGATGGGACTCGGCTGCCGGCGACGCCTGGAGTCCGAAGCCGTGCCGTTCGCGGGCGTGGTCGAGGATGAGCTCCTGGTACAGGCTCTCCAGGCCGCTCATCGGGAACCGCCGAAGAACGGACCCACGAGGGCGGCGGCTTCGAGGAACGCGTCGATGTCGGCGTCGCTCGTGTACAGGTAGCTGCTCGCGCGCGTCGACGCGGTCAGGCCGAGTCGACGGTGCAGCGGTTGCGCGCAGTGGTGACCGACGCGCACCGCGATCCCGCGGTCGTCGAAGAACTGCCCGACGTCGTGTGCGTGCACGCCGTCGAGGTCGAAGCTCGCGAGGCCCGCGCGCGGTGTGCCCGGTCGGGGGCCGATGAGGCGCACGCCGTCGATGCTCGCGAGGCCGTTCGCGAGGCGTTCGCCGTATGCGGCCTCCGTGGCGTGGATGCGGTCCATGCCCACGTCCTCCAGGAAGCCGACGGCGGTGGCGAGCGCGATGGCCTGCGAGACCGGCTGTGTCCCGGCCTCGAACCGCTGCGGTGCGGGGAGGAACTCTGCGCCGTCCAGTGTGACCGTCGTGATCATGGAGCCGCCGGTGAGGAAGGGGGGCATCGCGTCGAGGAGTGCGCGGCGTCCCCAGAGTGCGCCGATGCCGTTCGGGCCGAGCATCTTATGGCCGGAGAACACCAGGAAGTCGACGCCGAGCGTGCGGACGTCCACCGGCAGGTGGGGTACCGACTGGCATGCGTCCAGGACGGTGAGTGCCCCGAACCGTGCCGCGAGGGCGACCAGGTCGGCGACGGGTGCGATGGCGCCCGTCACGTTCGAGACGTGCGCGAAGGCGAGCACCTTCGTGCGCTCGCCGATGACATCGCTGGCCGCGTCCAGCAGGAGCACGCCGTCGTCGTCGACCGGGAGGTGTCGGAGGGTCGCCCCGGTCCGCGCCGCCAACTGCTGCCAGGGGATCAGGTTCGCGTGGTGTTCGAGTTCCGTGACGACGATCTCGTCGCCGGGCCCGAGGCGGAACGGCGCTGCGGCGCCTCCGCCGAGCCCAGCACTGGCGTTGCCGAACGAGCCGGCGATGAGGTTCAGTGCTGCCGTCGCCCCCGACGTCCAGACCAGCTCGCGTTCGTCGGCGCCGATGAACCCGGCGACCGTCGTGCGGGCGTCCTCGAACAGTTCGGTCGCCTCTGCGGCGAGCAGGTGCGCCCCGCGATGGACCGCCGCGTTGCTCTCGCTCGCATAGGCCCGTTCGGCCTCGATGACCTCGAGCGGACGCTGAGCGGTGGCGCCGGAGTCGAGGTAGACGAGCGCGTGCCCGTTCATCTCTCTGGAGAGGATCGGGAATCGGGCGCGGAGCGCGGCGATCTCGGCCTGGTCGAGAGCAGCGGTCGTCGTGGTGCTGAGTGGAGAGGTCATGACCATTCAACGATAGGCGCAGCCGGCACCGACCGCTCCTCTATGACGTGGTGCCAGGTGCTCGCTGGATAGGATGTTGGCATGACCACCCAGCAGCGCACGGCCAGCATCCGGCGCGAGACCAGCGAGTCCAGCATCGAGCTGGAGCTGAACCTCGACGGCACCGGCACGAGCAGCATCGAGACCTCCGTCCCGTTCTACGACCACCTGCTCACGGCGTTCGCGAAGCACTCGCTGACCGACCTCACCGTTCGAGCCAAGGGCGACGTCGAGATCGACGTCCACCACACGGTGGAGGACATCGGCATCGCGCTCGGGCTGGCGATCAAGCAGGCTCTCGGCGACAAGTCCGGCATCTCGCGGTACGGCGATGCACTCGTCCCGCTCGATGAGGCGCTCGTCCAGGCCGTCGTCGACATCTCCGGCCGCCCGTACCTCGTGCACTCCGGTGAGCCTGCAGGCTTCGAGTTCCACCTCATCGGAGGGCACTTCACCGGTTCGATGGTGCGCCACGTCTTCGAGGCGATCACCTTCAACGCCGGTCTCACGGTGCACGTGACCGTGCTCGGCGGGCGCGACCCGCACCACATCGCCGAGGCCGAGTTCAAGGCGTTCGCCCGGGCGTTCCGTCAGGCGAAGGCGCTCGACCCGCTCGTGCAGGGCATCCCCTCCACGAAGGGCTCACTGTGACCGCACGTCCGTCGGTCGTCGTCCTCGACTACGGCTCCGGCAACGTCCACTCGGCTGTCAAGGCGCTCGAGCTCGCCGGTGCCGACGTCGTCCTGACCGGCGATCGCAAGGCGGCTCAGGCCGCCGACGGGCTCGTCGTGCCGGGTGTCGGTGCGTTCGACGCGGTCATCGGCGCGCTCCGCTCCTCGCACGGCGACGAGGTGATCGATCGTCGCCTCGCGGGAGGCCGTCCCGTCCTCGGGATCTGCGTGGGTATGCAGGTGCTGTTCGAGCGCGGTGTCGAGCGCGGTTCCGAGGCCGAGGGGCTCGGCGAGTGGCCGGGCGTCGTCACCGAGCTCGACGCCCCGGTGCTGCCGCACATGGGGTGGAACACCGTCACGCCGGACGCCGGCTCAGTGCTGTTCGACGGCTTGGCGGAGGAGCGCTTCTACTTCGTCCACTCCTATGCGGCCCAGGACTGGACGCTGGAGGTCATGCCGCCCTTCCCGGCACCGCGACTCACCTGGGCGACGCACGGGGTACCGTTCCTCGCGGCGGTCGAGAACGGCCCGCTGTCGGCGACCCAGTTCCACCCGGAGAAATCCGGCACCGCGGGCATCCGGCTGCTGACCAACTGGCTCGGCACCCTCTAGCCGACTAGGATCAGGTGCTTGTGCCGCGGGCCACGCACCGCGACCGCACCCGACGAGCCTGCGGCTCCCGAAGAGACTGTGATCCATGAACGAGTTCAACACGACGCCCGGCCTGGTGCTGCTGCCCGCCATCGACATCGTCGACGGGAAGGCGGTGCGTCTCACCCGAGGTGAGGCGGGCTCCGAGACCAATTATGGAGAACCGGTCGACGCCGCGATCGACTGGGCGGGGCAGGGGGCCGAATGGATCCATCTCGTCGACCTCGATGCCGCGTTCGGGCGTGGCGACAACCGTTCCGTCATCAAGAAGGTCATCGCGAAGACGCGCGGCGTCAACATCGAACTGTCCGGCGGTATCCGTGACGACGCCTCGCTCGAGCAGGCGCTCGAGACCGGGGTGAAGCGCGTGAACCTCGGCACGGCTGCTCTGGAGAACCCCGAGTGGGCGGCGAATGTCATCGCGCAGTACGGCGATGCGATCGCCGTCGGTCTCGACGTGCGCGGCACGACCCTTGCGGCGCGTGGTTGGACCCAGGATGCCGGCGACCTCTGGACGGTCCTCGACCGCCTCGAGGAGGCCGGTTGCGCGCGGTACGTCGTCACCGACGTCACGAAGGACGGCACCCTGCAGGGCCCGAACCTCGACCTGCTCCGCCAGGTGATGGAACGCACCGACCGCCCCGTGGTCGCGTCGGGTGGCATCTCCAGCCTCGACGACCTCGTCGCCCTGCGCGAGCTCGTCCCGCTCGGCCTTGAAGGCGCCATCATCGGCAAGGCGCTCTACAACGGCGAGTTCACTCTGGCCGAGGCGCTGGATGTCGCCGGCAGCTGACGACCACGCCGGGTCCGGTGCGCACGGCCATCGGCATGGCGGTGGCACGGACTCAGCGGGTCAGCCGTGGGCGGGACGCAGCTTCCAGCCGAATGCGAGTTCGAGCGACGACGGGAGTGCGCCCGAGCTCCTGATCGAATCACTCCGTCGATTCCGTGCGCACGAGGTCGGCGAGTCCGAGGTCGTGGACGCCTTCCGCGGGTCGCGGCTGCTCATCCCACTCGTCGCCCGTCTCGGTGAGGCGGGGGAGAACGAGCGCGGCCAGGTGATCGACAAGTCGCAAGAGCTCTCGATCGTCACCGTCACAGGCCCGGACGGCCGGACCGTGCTCCCGGTGTTCAGCTCGGTGACGGCGATGTCCGCGTGGAACCGCACCGCTCGCCCGATCCCCGCGGACGGTGTCAGGGTCGCTCTCGCTGCAGCGAGTGAACAGACCGACGTCGTCGTGCTGGACCCCACATCGGAGACCGAATTCGCCGTCCGGCGGCCGGCACTGTGGGCGATCGCGCAAGCCCAGCCGTGGACCCCGAGCTTCGCCGATCCCGACGTCGCCCGGGCGTTCGAGGCGTCGATCGCCTCCGAGCTCGCCGTTGTGACGGTCCGTCTGCGCGCCGGGGACCCCGAGGCGAAGCTCGCGGGTTCGGAGCTGGTGGTGGAGCTGGGGCTCCTCGAGGGACTCACGCAGCAGGAACTCGACGCCGTCCTCGGCCGACTCGCTCAGCGTTGGGCGGCCGACGAGGTCATCGCGACGCGCGTCGACTCCCTCGCGGTCTCGCTCCGCCCCGCCGACTGACCCTCGAGCGGAGCGCAGCGGCGATCCGGCTCAGGTGACGGGGCCGGTCCACTTCTCGCCGGGTCCCTTGCCGATCTCGTCCTCGATGGTCGAGGCTTCACGGAAGGCGAGTTGCAGTGAGCGGAGGCCGTCTCGCAGGGAACGGGCGTGCATGTCGCTGATCTCGGGCGCGCCGGCGGTGATGAGGCCGGCGAGGGCGTTGATCAGTTTCCGAGCTTCGTCGAGGTCGAGCTGGGAGTCCGGGTCGTCGGCGAGGCCGCACTTGACGGCCGCAGCACTCATGAGGTGCACGGCTGCAGTGGTGATGACCTCGACCGCTGGGACCTCGGCGATGTCCCGCGTGGCCTGGTTCGTCTGCTCGTCGTCGTCGTATGGGCTGGTGGTGTTGTTCACGTCGATCCTCTGTTAGACTCGTGCGGTGCTCCGAGACATGTCTCGGTACGAAAGAGGAGATTCTCCCACCCGCGCTTGACCGCTTCATAAGGTTACCGGGTTGTCACGCTCCGCCCGACGCCTCACGGCTGCGGGTAGCAAGGGCGTGGTGCACTCCGACACGGTGTTCTCACATGTGGCGGAGGGTACGGGTGTGTGGTGAACCGATTTCGTCGCGTCGCAGGTATTCCATCTGCGCGTGTGGCAGCCCACCCAGTCAGAGGAGCTCCGCATCAGCGATCCCCGTACCAATGACCGAATCCGCGTTCCGGAGGTCCGACTCGTCGGACCCGGCGGAGAACAGGTCGGCGTCGTCAAAATCGAGGTCGCCCTTCGCCTCGCGCAGGAAGCAGATCTCGACCTCGTCGAGGTCGCACCCAATTCCAAGCCGCCCGTAGCGAAGATCATGGACTACGGCAAGTTCAAGTACGAGGCTGCGCAGAAGGCCAAAGAGGCCCGGCGCAACCAGGCGAACACGATCCTCAAAGAGGTCCGGTTCCGCCTCAAGATCGACCAGCACGACTACGAGACCAAGCGCAAGCGCGCTGAGGGCTTCCTCAAGGCCGGCGACAAGGTGAAAGCCATGATCCAGTTCCGCGGCCGCGAGCAGTCCCGTCCAGAGCAGGGCGTCCGTCTGCTCCAGAAGTTCGCCGAGGACGTGTCCGAATGGGGCACCGTCGAGTCCACTCCCATGGTCGACGGTCGCAACATGGTGATGGTCGTCGGTCCCCTCAAGAACAAGTCCGAGGCGAAAGCCGAAGCCAACGCACAACGTGCGGCGTCGAAGGCACGACCGGCTGACGCCGACGCGCCCACCGAGGCTGCTCCGGCGGAGCCATCCGCCGATGAGAACCGATAAGAAACGAGGAATCCCATGCCGAAGCAGAAGACCCACTCCGGAGCCAAGAAGCGATTCAAGGTCACCGGCAGCGGCAAGCTGATGAAGCAGCAGGCCGGTATGCGACACAACCTGGAGAGCAAGTCCAGCCGTCGTACCCGTCGCCTGAACCAGGACCAGGTGCTGGCCCCCGCCGACGCCAAGGTCATGAAGAAGCTGCTCGGTCGCTAGACCGTTTACCCGTAAGGAACTAGGAACATGGCAAGAGTCAAAAGGGCGGTCAACGCTCACAAGAAGCGTCGCGTCATTCTCGAGCGCGCCGAGGGTTACCGCGGTCAGCGTTCGCGTCTGTACCGCAAGGCCAAGGAGCAGGTCACTCACTCCCTCGTCTACTCGTACCGCGACCGTCGTGCGCGCAAGGGTGACTTCCGTCGCCTCTGGATCCAGCGCATCAACGCGGCCTCGCGTGCCAACGGCATGACGTACAACCGCTTCATCCAGGGTCTCGGTCTCGCCGGGATCGAGGTCGACCGCCGCATGCTCGCCGAGCTCGCCGTGCACGAACCCGCCACCTTCGCGGCGCTCGTGAAGTCGGCCAAGGCTGCGCTTCCTGCTGACACCTCCGCACCGAAGGTCTCCGCGTAACCGGAACCCGCTGTGTCTCGAACGGCCCGATCCCATCTGGGATCGGGCCGTTTCGTCCGTCCGGACCCGTGAGCCGTAGGATGGGATCGTGCTTGACAATCCGCGGTCACCGCGCGTCCGTTCCGTCGCCAAACTCGCCAAACGACCGGCGAGGCAGGAGACCGGCCTCTTCCTCCTCGAAGGACCCCAGGCCGTCTCTGAAGCCCTCCAGTTCCGTCCGGATCTGATCCTCGAACTGTACGCGACGCCGACGGCCCTCGAGCGGTACACCGAGATCGGCTCTGCCGCGACGGACGCGGGACTCGAGGTCGAGTTCGTGACCGAGCAGGTCCTCGAGTCGATGGCCGACACCGTGACCCCGCAGGGGTTCATCGCCGTGGCCCAGCAGTTCCCCACGTCCATCAAGGAGATCTTCGCGGGTGAGCCGAAGCTCGTCGTCATCCTCGAAGAGGTCCGCGATCCGGGCAACCTCGGCACGATCATCCGCGCCGCAGACGCTGCTGGCGCAGACGCCGTCGTCCTCAGCGGTCGCACCGTCGACCTGTACAACCCCAAGGTGGTTCGCTCCACGACCGGCTCGCTGTTCCACCTGCCCGTCGCGGTCGGCGTGGAACTCCCCGCGGTACTCGACCGTGCTCGTGCGGCTGGCCTCCAGGTCCTCGCCGCCGACATCAAGGGCGACGACCTCCTCGTCGCCCGTTCGGAGGGCGTCTTGGCCCAGCCGACGGTGTGGCTGTTCGGCAATGAGGCCCGAGGCCTCGAAGACGAGCACCTGGAGCTTGTCGACCGCGCTCTTACGGTTCCGATCTACGGACGTGCGGAGAGCATGAACCTCGCCACGGCGGCGTCGGTCTGCCTGTTCGAGAGCGCTTTCGCCCAGCACGCCTGAGTGTTTCCGGTCGCGCACGTCGAGGTTACGAAACGGTAACCGTAGCGCTTCCGTCATGCGCTTGAAACACGGTGTCACCTAGTTTGGGTACATGGAGCCGACAGCGTCCCCGAACTCTGATTCATCCGTCCCCGCGGCAGCCGGGCAGACCGGCCCCGCCGGGGCCTTTGAAACGACGAGCAATCCGATTCAGGCGGGCATCGGCGAGCCGCTCGTCGTCGTCGAGAACGTCGAGAAGCACTACGGCGACTTCCACGCGCTCAAGAACATCAACCTCACCGTCAACAAGGGTGAGGTCGTCGTCGTCATCGGGCCGTCCGGCTCCGGGAAGTCGACGTTGTGCAGGACGATCAACCGCCTCGAGACCATCACCTCTGGTGAGATCCGGATCGACGGCAAGCGGCTGCCCGAGGAAGGCAAGCAGCTCGCAGAGCTGCGCGCAGACGTCGGCATGGTGTTCCAATCCTTCAATCTGTTCGCCCACAAGACCATTCGTGAGAACGTCACCCTCGGACCGATCAAGGTTCGGAAGCAGAAGAAGAGTGACGCCGACGCCGCGGCGAAAGTGCTCCTCGAGCGGGTCGGCATCGGTGTCCAGGCGGACAAGCTGCCTGCGCAGCTGTCCGGCGGGCAGCAGCAGCGCGTCGCCATCGCCCGAGCGCTCGCGATGAAGCCGAAGGTGATGCTGTTCGACGAGCCCACCTCGGCCCTCGACCCCGAGATGATCAACGAGGTCCTCGACGTCATGGTGCAGCTGGCCAGCGAAGGCATGACCATGGTCGTCGTCACCCACGAGATGGGCTTCGCGCGGAAGGCGGCGGACCGCGTCGTCTTCATGGCCGACGGCGAGATCCTCGAGGACACCGACCCCGAGTCGTTCTTCACGAACCCCCAATCCGAGCGCGCGAAGGACTTCCTGTCCAAGCTCCTCACCCACTGACCGGGGTTCGCGCGTCCCGCGCACGAATCCGGCACTGACCAACCGATCGGCCCGTCCCGGGCACCAAGGAAGGAAGGAAAACATGCGCAAGAGGCTCATGTTCATCACCGCGGGAGTCGCAGCAGCAGCGCTCGCGCTCAGCGGTTGCAGCGGCGGAGACGCCGGCACCGGATCGACCGAGGGAGCGGCTGACAGCGGCGCGCTCTTCGAGGTCGCGACCGACGTCACACTCGAGGGCAGCCCCACCTACGACGCGATGGTGAAGGCGGACAAGGTCCGTATCGGCGTCAAGGAGGACCAGCCGGGTCTCGGCTACCTCGACGCGGCCACCGGAGAGCGTTCCGGCTTCGACATCGAGATCGCGACCTGGATCGCGGCGTCGCTCGGCTTCGACGCCGACAAGATCGAGTTCAAGGCGATCCCGAGCGCGAACCGCGAGTCGGCCATCGTGAACGGCGACATCGACTACTACGTCGGCACCTACTCGATCACGGACAAGCGCAAGGAGCAGATCGACTTCGCCGGCCCGTACTTCGAGACCGGCCAGGGTCTGCTCGTCGCCTCCGACAACACGGACATCAAGAGCGAGGACGACCTCGCGGGCAAGACGGTGTGTTCGGCGACCGGGTCCACGCCCATCCAGAACATCAAGGACAACTTCCCCGACACCAAGACGGTGGAGTTCGACACGTACTCGCAGTGCGTCGAAGCCTTGAACGACGGTAAAGCGGATGCGGTCACGACCGACCAGGCCATCCTCATCGGCTATGCCGCACAGTTCCCCGACGAGCTGAAGGTCGTCGGAGAACCGTTCAGCACCGAGCTGTACGGCGTCGGCCTGAAGAAGGGCGACGACGCGCTCCGCCACTTCATCAACACGATGTTCACGGACGGTGGGGACACCTGGACTGCGATCTACGACGCGACCCTGGGCCTCTCCGGCACGAAGGTGTCGCAGCCGGCAGTCAACGACTACTAAGCAGCGCCCCGGGCGGCCGTCGACAGCGGCCGCCCGGGGGAGCTGTCCCGTCGACTCTGCCCAGGCGTCCGCCTCGGGCGTCCCCTCCGGAAAGGCGTGCTCGACATGAATGTCCTGCTCGACAACCTCGACCTCTTCGTCACGGGGTTCCGCAACACCCTCCTCCTCTTCGTGGTGTCGGCGTTCTTCGCCCTCATCCTCGGCACCATCGTCGGTGCCATGCGGGTGTCCCCGGTTCCCGCGATGCGCCTCTTCGGCACCGTCTACGTGAACACGGTGCGGAACACCCCGCTGACACTCATCCTCTTCTTCTTCGCCTTCGGTTACCCGAAGCTCGGTCTGCCCGAGGTCAGCTACACGACGCTCGCGATCATCGGCTTGAGCCTCTACACCGCGACCTACGTCGCGGAGGTGCTGCGCTCCGGCGTCAACACGGTGCCGATCGGCCAGGCCGAGGCGGCACGCGCGATCGGTCTGCCGTTCGGTCAGACGATGACGCTCGTCATCCTCCCGCAGGCCTTCCGCGCGGTGCTGCCACCGCTGTTCAGCGTGTTGATCGCGCTGCTCAAGAACACCACCGTGGCGGCCGGTTTCTCCGTCGCCGAGGCGGGCGCGATCCGTGCGTCCCTGTCGGAGCGCGGTGAGCCGTTGCTCGTCGGTCTCCTCTGGGTCGCCCTCATCTTCGTCGCCCTCGTATCCTTGCTGTCCCTCGCCCAACGGGCCTTCGAGAAGAAGTGGAGGATCGCGCGATGAGCTCCGTCCTGTTCGACACCCCGGGCCCGAAGGCCATCGTCCGATACCGGTGGATCGGTGTCGCCACCGTCATCGTCGTCGCGGGCATCCTCGCCTTCATCGTCTTCCGCTTCATCGAGACCGGCCAGTTCTCCGCCGCCAAGTGGAAACTCTTCACCTTCCCTCGCGTGTGGGAGCAGATCCTGCAGGCGACCGGCGCGACGCTGTCCGCCTTCGCGGTCGCCGCCGTCTGCAGTGTCGTGCTCGGTCTCGTGCTCGCGGTCGGTCGGCTGTCCGACCACCGGATCATCAGCGTCCCGTTCACGATCTTCATCGAGTTCTTCCGTGCCGTCCCGGTGCTGATCCTCATGATGCTCATGTACTACGGGTTGCCGCCGCTCGGCCTCACGTTCGTCACGCCGTTCGTCGCGGTCGCGGTGGCGCTGACGCTCTACAACGGCGCGGTCTTCTCGGAGATCTTCCGCGCGGGGATCGAGTCCCTGCCGAAGGGGCAGGGCGAGGCCGCGTACGCGATCGGACTGCGCAAGTCGGCCGTGCTCCGGCTCATCCTGTTCCCGCAGGCGATCCGCGCGATGCTGCCCGTCATCATCGCCCAGCTGGTGGTGGCCCTGAAGGACACCGCGCTCGGTTTCCTCATCACCTACCAGGAGCTGCTGTACCTGGCGAAGCAGTTCGGGTCGCAGGCGCTGTACGGCAGCCCGATCATCCCCTCTATCATCGTGATGGGCTCGATCTACATCGTGCTCTGCCTGATCCTGTCGGGTATCGCGAAGATCGTGGAGGTGCGAACCCGTCGTTCGCCGCGTTCTCCGAAGGAGCAGGCCCTCCCCGAGGTGACGACGACGCAGATCCTCGGCGTGCAGTCGGGCACGCAGCTGACCAACGGCCCCTGAGTCCGCCTCGCAGGCGGTCGCCCGAGACCGGCGGTCACCTGGGTAGACTTGGCTCTCGTGTCCGACGCATCCCCAATCTCCGAATCAGCGGTGAACGCCGCGGTCGAAGCGGCTCTCGAAGCCATCGCCGCAGCCACCGACTCGGTCGCTCTCAAAGCGGTCCGATCAGCCCACGCCGGCGAGGCGAGTGCCCTCGCCGCGCTCAACGGATCGCTCCGCAGCGTGCCGAACGACCAGAAGGCCGCTCTCGGCAAACTCGTCGGTCAGGCACGCGGCCGGGTGAATCAGGCATTCGCCGCTCGCGAGGCTGAGATCCTCGCGGCAGAGACCGAGGCGCGGCTCGCAGCCGAGGCCGTCGACGTGACCGCGGTCCCGCTGCGACGCACGCCAGGTGCGCGCCACCCGTTGACGCTCCTGCAGGACCGGGTCTCCGACATCTTCGTCGCCATGGGCTGGGAGATCGCGGAGGGCCCGGAGGTGGAGAGCGAGTGGTTCAACTTCGACGCGCTCAACTTCGATGCGGACCACCCGGCCCGGGCCATGCAGGACACCTTCTTCGTGGAGCCGCTCGAATCCCACCTGGTGTTGCGCACGCACACCTCGCCAGTGCAGGTGCGTTCCATGCTCGAGCGCGACGTGCCGATCTACGTCCTCGCTCCGGGCCGCGTCTACCGCACCGATGAGCTCGACGCGACGCACACTCCTGTCTTCATGCAGTTCGAGGGCCTCGCCGTCGACAAGGGACTCACCATGGCGCACCTGCGTGGGACGCTCGACCACTTCGTGAAGAGCGTGTTCGGCGAAGACGCGAAGGTGCGTCTGCGGCCCAGCTACTTCCCCTTCACCGAGCCGAGCGCCGAGCTCGACTTCTGGCACCCCACCTTCAAGGATGGGCCGCGCTGGATCGAGTGGGGCGGCTGCGGCATGATCAACCCGAACGTCCTGCGTTCGGCGGGGATCGACCCGGACGTCTACTCCGGGTTCGCCTTCGGGATGGGCGTCGAGCGCGGCCTGATGCTGCGCGACGGCGTGCAGGACATGAGAGAGATGGTGGAGGGCGACGTCCGCTTCTCCCAGCAGTTCGGGATGGTGGTGTAGTCGTGCGTGTTCCATTGAGCTGGCTGGGAGAGTTCGTCGAGCTCGCCCCGGGAACGACGCCCGAGGACGTCCACGCGGCCCTCGTCCGCGTCGGCCTCGAGGAGGAGGACGTCCACACCTTCGAGTTGAGCGGACCCATCGTGGTCGGCGAGGTGCTCTCCTTCGTCGAGGAGCCCCAGTCGAACGGCAAGACGATCCGATGGTGCCAGGTGCGCGTGGCGGAGGGCGACGCGGACGACGCCGTCCGAGGCATCGTGTGCGGTGCGGGCAACTTCTTCGTCGGCGACCACGTCGTGGTCACGCTGCCCGGTGCGGTGCTGCCCGGTCCGTTCCCCATCGCGGCACGGAAGACCTACGGCCACGTCTCCGACGGAATGATCGCCTCCGCACGCGAGCTCGGCCTCGGTGACGACCACGACGGCATCCTGCGACTGTCCACGATCGGCGTCGAGGCTCCGGTCGGCACGGACGCGATCGCGCTCCTCGGCCTCGACGACGTGGCGGTCGAACTGAACGTCACGCCGGACCGCGGATACGCGTTCTCGATCCGCGGAGTCGCCCGTGAGTATTCGCACGCGACGGGCGTTGCGTTCCGCGACCCCGCCTCCAACGTCCCCGAGGCTTACACGGGCGCCCTCGACGGCTTCTCGGTCGCGGTGGACGACCAGGCCCCGATCCGCGGCCGCATCGGCTCGAGCGTCTTCGTGACGCGGGTCGTCCGCGACGTCGATCCGAGTCGTCCGACGCCGCCGTGGATGGTGTCCCGTCTGAAGCTCGCCGGCATCCGTTCGATCTCGCTCGTCGTCGACATCACCAACTACGTCATGCTCGAGCTCGGTCAGCCGCTCCACGGCTACGACCTCGACAAGCTGTCGGGCGGCATCGTGGTCCGGCGTGCGGAGCAGGGCGAGACCTTCGTCACCCTCGACGGTCAAGAGCGGAAGCTGCACGGTGAGGACCTCCTGATCACGGACGAGTCCGGTCCGATCGGCCTCGCCGGCGTCATGGGCGGCCTCGACACCGAGATCACGGCCGCCACGCGCAACGTGCTCATCGAAGCAGCCAACTTCGACCAGGTGTCGATCGCGCGGAGCGCCCGTCGACACAAGCTCCCGAGTGAGGCGTCCAAGCGATTCGAGCGCGGTGTTGACCCCCGGGTCGCGGTCGCCGCCGCAGGCCGGGTCGCCCAGCTCCTCGTCGATCTCGCCGGGGGCACCCCCGACACGCTCGGCTCGACGTTCACCGCAGCGGAGGACCGCCAGCCGATCCTGCTGCCGTCCGGCTACATCAACGGGCTCGTCGGTGTGGAGTTCGGCGACGCCGAGAGCCGTTCGGCACTCGCCGAGATCGGCGCGACGATCGCGGAGTCGGAGAACGGTCTGCTCGTCACCCCGCCGAGCTGGCGTCATGACATCACCGGCAAGGAGGACCTCGCGGAGGAGGTCGCCCGGATCCTCGGGTACGACCGGATCCCGTCCGTCCTGCCGGTGGCGCCTCCTGGCCGCGGGCTCACCCGTTCGCAGCGTCTGCGTCGTGGGGCGTCCGACGCCCTCGCGTACACGGGTGCGACAGAGGTCCTCGCCTACCCGTTCGTCTCGGCGGCGGACAACGACCTGTTCGGTTCCCCGCAGGCGGGCGGCGTCCCCGCCGTCAAGCTCGCGAACCCGCTCGACGCGCGTTCCGGATTCCTCCGCACCTCGCTGCTCCCCGGTCTCCTGGAGGTCGCGCACCGCAACGTCTCGCGTGGACTCACCGACCTCTCCGTCTTCGAGGTCGGCGCGGTGTTCCGCCCCTCGCGTCACGGTGCGTTCGGGCAGGCGGTGCTCCCCGCGGGTGCCGTGCGTCCGAGCGATGCCGAGCTCGAGGAGCTGGAGGCCGGCGTTCCGGCCCAGCCGCAGCATCTCGCGTTCCTCGCCCTCGGCAACAGTGTCGTGAAGCAGCCTGGGCAGCCTGCTGTCACCGCCGGCATCGCGGACGCGCTCGAAGCGGTCCAGGCGGTCGCTGTCGCGACCGGGGTCGAGATCACCGTGTCGCAGGGGAGTCACCAGGCCCTCCACCCGGGGCGGACGGCGATGCTGCACGTCGATGACGTCCTCGTCGGCTACGCAGGAGAGCTGCACCCGGCCGTCGCGGAGTCGGCGAACCTCCCTCGGGTGGTCGCCGTCGCCGAGCTCGACCTCGAACGGGTGATCGCTCTGGGCGACGCCGTGCCCGAGGCCGTCGGCATCGGGACCTTCCCCGCCGCCACCCAGGACCTCTCGCTGCTCGTCCCCGTCGACGTACCGGCGGGCGACGTGCTCGACGCCGTGCGGGTTGGTGCCGGTACGTTGCTCGAGCAGGTGCGTCTCGTCGACGACTACCGCGGTCAGGGCGTCCCCGAGGGGAGCAAGAGCCTCACGTTCGCGCTGCGCTTCCGCGCCCCCGACCGCACGCTGACCGCTGCCGAGGCGAGCGATGCGAAGCTCGCCGGTGCCGCTGCCGCTGCCGAACGGTTCGGAGCGAGCGTCCGCGACTGAGCGGAGCGCGCACCACTGGCGCATGACGACGGCCCTGCGGATCGATGATCTGCAGGGCCGTCGTCGTGTGCGACGGTCAGTCGCGGAAGGTCTCGATGGAGGCGCCGAGCGAGATGAGCCGTTCCTGGAGCTGCTCGTACCCGCGCGCGATGATGTCGACGTTGCGCAGCTCGCTGGTGCCCTTCGCCGCGAGCATCGCGAGGAGGATGACGACCGCCGGGCGGAGCGCCGGCGGGCAGCTGACCTCCGCCCCCGACCAGTGGGTCGGGCCGGAGACGTCGATCCGGTGCGGATCGCGGAGCCGGACGTTCGCGCCGAGCCGGGTGAGGTCGGTGAGATGGATGGCCCGGCCCTCGTACACCCAGTCGTGGATGAGGGTGTCTCCCTCGGCACACGCCGCGATGACGGCGAAGAACGGCAGGTTGTCGATGTTGAGGCCGGGGAACGGCATCGGGTGGATCTTGTCGATGGGTGCGTGCAGCTTGGACGGGTGCACGGTGATGTCGACGAGCCTCGTCCGGCCGTTTGCCGCCGGGTACTCGGCTGAGCGGGTGTGGCGCAGTCCCATCTCTCCGAGGGTCGCGAGCTCGATCTCCATGAACTCGATCGGCACCCGTGTCACGGTGATCTCGGAATCAGTGACGATGCCGGCGGTGAGGAGGCTCATGGCTTCGACCGGGTCCTCGCTCGGCCAGTAGTCCACGTCCTGGTCGATGACACTCCGCCCGGTGATCCGCAGGGTGGTGCTGCCGATGCCCTCGATGGTGATGCCGAGCAGTTCCAGGTAGAAGCACAGGTCCTGGACCATGTAGTTGGGGCTGGCGTTGCGGATGACCGTCACGCCGTCGCGCACGGCGGCGGCCATGATCGCGTTCTCCGTGACCGTGTCGCCGCGCTCGGTGAGGACGACGCTGAGCTCTTTCGGGACGTCGGGGGAGACGGTCGCCTGGTACCAACCGGCGGTCGCTTCGATCGAGAGGCCGAAGGGACGAAGTGCGATGAGATGGGGCTCGACCGTCCGGGTGCCGAGGTCGCAACCACCGGCGTAGGGGAGGGAGAAGCTGTTGTAGCGTCCGAGCAGCGGGCCGAGGAACATGAGGACGCTGCGAGTACGGCGCCCGGCGTCTTCGTCGATGCTCGTGAGCGAGAGGTCGGCGGGCACGTGGATCTCGACGTCCTGCCCGTCGGATGACCAGACGACGGAGACCCCGAGGCTGCGCAACACGTCGATGATGCGGTCGACCTCGACGATGCGGGCGATGCCGTGCAGCGTCGTCCGGCCGCGGTTCATCAACGCGGCGCAGAGGAGCGCGACCGACGCGTTCTTGCTGGATCGGACCTCGATGCTGCCGTGGAGTTGCCGGCCACCCTGCACCCGGAGGTGCGAGTTCTTCTTCTGCTCGCCGAACGTCACGATCTCGCTCTCGAGTGCCGTGCTGATGCGGCTGAGGAGGTCGATGCTGATGTTCTGGCTGCCCTGCTCGATGCGGTTGATCGCGCTCTGGCTGGTGCCCACCCGTTCGGCGAGTTGCGCCTGGGTGAGCTTGCGTCCTTGGCGGGCGCCTCTGATGAGGGCGCCGACCTGGCGGAGAGGGGCCGCAGGGTCGGTCCGGGTGAAGGTCGAAGTGTCTACCATGCCATCACTCTATCTCGGATATGAGATAAAACACCTCTAACGATGATTCGAAAGCGTGTCACTCGCGGGAGATACCCGCTGCGTGGTGTCAGTGGCAGGGGTGCTCTTGAACACTGTCGCGTACACGGGACCCGCGACCAACCAGATTCCGGCGATGAGGAGGAGGCGCAGTGCCATGCTCCAGATCACGTCCTCGTTGGCCTCGGCGAAGGACGACGGAACGGCCCAGCCCACCATGACCTGCATCGCGAGCAGGCCGACCACAGCGATACCCACGGCGAGCGCGACGCGTCGCCATTCGAGCCAGGCTGCGCGGACGTACGCCGGCCCTGACTTCGGCTTCTTGGCGGGAGCTGGTCCGTCGGCGAACCGGTGTGCGAACCAGGCATCCGTCTTCGTGATCAACGAGTGCCCGAACGCGATCGTGAAACCGAGGTAGATCGTCGCGATGAGGTGGCTGAAGTTCGGTTCGACGCCGCCCGCGAGGTCGACCGCCGTGAAGGTGAGGAGCAGGAGGTCGACGACCGGCACGCCGATGAGCATGATCGTGCTGAGTCGGCGGTTCCGGAGCAGGTAGCGGACGGCGAGTCCGCCGAACAGGAGGATCCAGAATGCGGCCTCCGCGCCGAGGATCGCCCAGATGAGCGGGCTGGTGCCGAAGAGTTCGGTGAAGGTGTCCATGCTTCGATGCTCCTCGCCGACGTCGTCCCTCGCATCCGGCGGGTCGCGGATCTTCAGGCCGCCAGGGTCAGCGGAACTGCGTATGCCTCGGTCCGTCGTCCGACGCTCGCGCCGGAGGTCGGTAGCTGGTGAGATGGGTGCATGACCGCTCTCGACCGTCCACGCCGCTGGGTGAGTCGTCACCGTCTCCCGCTGATCACGACCCTGTGTGCGGTGGTCGGCGTCATCCTCGGGCTCATCGGGTTCGTGATCCCGTGGCGAACGACGGTGACCGTCCCGCCGCTCTGGGCGTCGTTCGCCTTCCTCGCGGCGATCCTCGTGGCGCACCTGGGACGCCGACGCCGGCCGCTGACGATGCTCGCGGTGGGGGCACTCGTCGTCGTGGTCGAGGTTCTCGTCACCGGCGTGAGCGGCCTCGGGGTCCTCATCGTGCTCTCCGACCTCGCCTACGCCGCCGCACTCTACGCCGCCTCTCGAGTCGTCGACGTCGTCGCGGTCATCGGCACGGCAGTCTCGCTGGCCTCGGTGGCAGTGCTCGGCGTGACCTGGGCGACCGCCGGTGTCGAAGCCCTCGACCACCTGTCAGAAGGCCTGTTCCTCGGCTCGCTCATCACCGTGCCGGTGCTGCTCGCCAGCTCCATCTGGATCGGTCGCATGGTCCGGTACCCGCGGCTCGAGGCCCAGCGTGAACGCGAACGCGCAGACGCCGTCGAACACGCCTCAATGGCGCTCCGTCAGGATGCTGTCACCCGCGAACGCCTCGAACTCAGTCGCGAACTGCACGACGTGATCGCCGGCCACCTCTCGGCCATCGCCATGCAGTCCACCGCCGCTCTCGAACGGCAGGACATGACCGACCCGGTGCCCCTCCGTCGGAGCCTCGAGCTCGTCCGGTCGAGCAGCCTCGACGCCCTCACCGACATGCGCACCATGATCGACGTCCTCCGCGGGGATCCCGCCACCGCAGGGGTCACCGAAGCCCCGACGAGACTCACCGCCGACGAGATCGACCGAGCCGTCGCCGTCGCCGAGGCGAACGGCCTCGAGGTCGTCCTGTCGGCCGACGATGACGCAGCGCTCGCCGTCGTCCCGCCGCAGATCTCCGTCGTGGGGTTGCGTGCACTCGTCGAAGCGCTGACGAACGTCGCAAAGCATGCACCGGGTGCACGCACCGAGGTCGTGGTCAGCGTGGGAGCAGGCCTCCTCTCCGTGTCGATCGTCAATCCGCTCGCGCCCGCCACGGGTCCCACGGCGCTCGCCGGGTCCGGCGGGGTGGGACTCGTCGGGCTCGCTGAACGCGCCAGGCTCGTCGGAGGGGATCTCACCGCAGGGCCGGACGGCGCCTCGTGGCGGACCGTGCTGCATGCGCCGACCGGCGAGCGGGTGGCGTCATGATCCGGGTGCTCATCGCCGACGACCATGCCGCCGTGCGCGCGGGGCTCCGTGCGCTGCTCGACGAGCCGGTCGACATCGTCGTCGTCGGCGAGGTCGCCGACGGTGCCACGGTGGTCACTGCGACCGCCACGCACCGACCCGACGTCGTCCTGCTCGACGTGCAGATGCCGAGGGCTTCGGGCATCGACGCGATCCCGTCGATCCTCGCGGCGGCGACCCCGCCTCCGCAGGTGATCGTGCTCACCACCTTCGCGATCGACCGGTACGTCGACGACGCCCTCGCCGCCGGTGCGAGTGCGTTCCTCGTGAAGACGGTCTCCGCGGCCGGTCTCGTCGACGCGATCCGACGTGTGCACGATGGCGAGGCGGTGCTCGCCCCCGAGGTCACGCGACGGGTGCTCGACCGGCTCGCCGCGGCCCGACCGACTCCCAGCCCGGAACCCGAACCACCCCATCCCGGGCTCTCGTCGCTGACGCCGCGGGAACGCGACGTGCTCGTGCAGCTCGGCGCCGGGTTGAGCAACGCCGGAATCGCCGAAGCCCTCGGGCTCTCGGAGGCGACCGCCCGGACGCACGTGTCACGGATCCTCGTGAAGCTCGAGGCACGCTCACGCGTCCAGGCGGCGCTCATCGCGCAGCGTTCGGGGCTGGGTGAGGATTCGTCGGCTTCCTCCCAGTCGTAGTACGATCTCGACATGGCACGTTTCCAGGCACAGGGTTCTTCGCGGGCGATCACGCTCCGCGCCCTCCGCCGTCCCGTGTCCGCACGCGCTACCGCAGAGCGACGATAGGCGACCCGTGCACGCACCCGTCCAACGGACGGTGCGGCCAGCCCGGAGTCGCCGCCTCGTGTCCATCGAGAGTCCACTCAATAAGGTAGAGCCATGTCCTTCTCTGTAGCGGTAGCCGGAGCGTCCGGCTACGCAGGAGGCGAGCTGCTGCGGCTGCTCGCCGACCACCCACACTTCGACGTCCGGACGGTGACGGCCCACGCGAACGCCGGCCAGCCGCTCATCGAGCTCCAGCCACACCTGCGGTCGTTGCGGCACCTCACCCTCAGCGCGACCACGCCCGAAGTGCTCGCCGGTCACGACATCGTGTTCCTGGCCCTCCCGCACGGGAAGTCCGGTGACGTCACCGCCGCACTGCCGCCAGAGACGCTCGTCGTCGACTGCGGTGCTGATCACCGGCTGGTCGACGAGGGCGACTGGGCGGCGTTCTACGGTGGTGACTACTTCGGCGCCTGGGCCTACGGTGTGCCTGAGCTGCAGACGCGGACGGGTCGCGGCCGAGACGCACTCGTCGGCGCGAAGCGGATCGCGGCACCCGGCTGCAACGCGAGCACGGTCGCACTGTCGCTCGCTCCGGGGATCGCCGCCGGTGTGATCGAGCCGTTGGACCTCGTGTCGGTGCTCGCCGTCGGCCCGTCGGGTGCCGGCAAGAGCCTCAAGGTCAACCTCCTCGCCGCCGAGATCCTCGGCACCGCCAACCCCTACGCCGTCGGCGGCACGCACCGACACATCCCGGAGATCACCCAGAGCCTCAGGGCTGCTGGCGCTGATCGGGCGACGATCTCCTTCACTCCGGTCATCGTGCCCATGTCCCGCGGCATCCTCGCCACCTCCACGGCACGCATCGTGCCCGGTACCACGGCGGCCGAGGTCCGGGCGGCCTGGGTGGCGGCGTACGACGACGAGCCGTTCGTCCAGCTGCTCCCGGAGGGGTCGTTCCCGCGGACGGCGGACGTCCTCGGCGCGAACACGGCGCTCATCGGCCTCGCGGTCGACGAGGCGGCAGGGCGGGTGGTCGTCGTGACCGCCGTCGACAACCTGGTCAAGGGGACCGCCGGTGCGGCGGTCCAATCGGCGAACATCGCGCTCGGGCTCCCCGAGACGACCGGACTCAGCATGAATGGAGTGGCACCGTGAGTGTGACAGCAGCAGCAGGATTCCAGGCGGCCGGTGTGGCCTGTGGCCTCAAGGCCTCAGGCGGGCTCGACCTCGCCGTCGTCCACAACGTCGGACCGCTCCAGCACGCGGCGACCGTCTTCACGAGCAACCGGTGCAAGGCGAACCCGATCCTCTGGAGCGAGCAGGTGATGCAGGACGGCATCGTCTCGGCCATCGTGCTCAACTCCGGCGGCGCCAACTGCTACACCGGCACGCGCGGTTTCCAGACGACCCATGCGACCGCTGAGGCCGTCGCCGAGCGGCTTGCGATCTCTGCGAACGACGTGCTGGTCTGCTCCACCGGTCTCATCGGTGAGCAGCTCGATCTCGACAAGCTCACCGCGGGTGTCTGGGACGCCACCCGCGGGGTGCAGGACGACGGCTCCAGCGAGGCTGCGGGTCTTGCAGCGGCGACCGCGATCATGACGACGGACACCAAGCCGAAGCAGGCCGTGCAGCGTGCGGCTGCGGGGTGGACCGTCGGGGGGATGGCGAAGGGTGCTGGCATGCTGGCGCCGGGCCTCGCGACCATGCTCGTCGTCATCACGACAGACGCGGTCCTCGAGCCCGCAGCGCTCGACACGGCCCTGCGAGCAGCGACGCGGGTCACGTTCGACCGCCTCGACTCCGACGGCTGCATGTCGACCAACGACACGGTGTCCCTCCTGGCGTCCGGGTCGAGCGGAGTCACCCCTGATCACGGCGAGTTCACCGAGGCGCTCACCGCGGTGTGCCGCGACCTGACCCTGCAGCTGCAGGCCGACGCTGAGGGCGCCGCCCACGACGTCGCGATCGAGGTCGTCGGAGCGGCGTCAGAGGACGACGCGGTCGAGGTCGCCCGTGCGGTCTCACGCAGCAACCTCTTCAAGGCCGCGATCTTCGGCAACGACCCGAACTGGGGTCGAGTGCTCGCCGCCGTCGGCACGACGAACGCCGCGTTCGACCCCTACGGCATCGACGTCGCAATGAACGGGGTCCAGGTGTGCACTGCCGGGGAGCCCGACCAGCCACGCGAGCTCGTCGACCTGACGCCGCGCGCCGTGCACGTGCTGATCGACCTGCACGCGGGATCCACCGGCGCGACCATCTGGACCAACGACCTCACGCACGACTACGTGCATGAGAACAGCGCCTACGCGAGCTGACGATGACCGAGTATCGAGACAACTCCCCGGAGGAGGCGGCCACCAAGGCCGCCACCCTCATCGAGTCGCTGCCCTGGTTGAAGGCGTTCCGCGATCAGATCATCGTCGTGAAGTTCGGCGGCAACGCGATGGTGAGCGAGGAGCTCGCTCAGGCGTTCGCCGAGGACATGGTCTACCTCAGGTACGCCGGCTTGAAGCCCGTCGTCGTGCACGGCGGCGGCCCGCAGATCTCTGCGATGCTCGATCGCCTCGACATCCACAGCGAGTTCCGCGGCGGCTACCGGGTCACCACACCCGAGGCGATGAACGTCGTGCGCATGGTCCTCACGGGCCAGGTCAACCCGGAGCTCGTCGGCCGTATCAACGAGCACGGTCCGCTCGCCGCTGGCCTCTCGGGGGAGGACGCCGGACTGTTCGGCGGTCGCCGCCGGAGCATCGAGGTCGACGGAGAGACGGTCGACATCGGCCTCGTCGGTGACGTCGTGAGCGTCGACCCCGCCTCGGTGGAGGCATACCTCGAGTCCGGTCACATCCCGGTCGTCTCCTCGATCGCGCCGGACCTCGACCACCCGGGTCAGACGCTCAACGTGAACGCCGATGCGGCAGCGGCTGCGCTCGCCGTCGCGCTCGGCGCCGCCAAGCTCGTCATCCTCACCGACGTCGCCGGGCTGTACAGCGACTGGCCGAACCGCGACTCGCTCGTCTCGCAGATCAGCACCACCGAATTGCGCGCGATGCTGCCGTCGCTCGAATCGGGCATGATCCCGAAGATGACAGCCTGCCTCGACGCCGTCGACGGCGGCGTCGCGAAGGCGGCCATCATCGACGGGCGCGTGCCCCACTCCATCCTGCTCGAGGTGTTCACCCAGAACGGTTCCGGCACCGAGGTCGTCCCGGAGGACTCATGACCGACTGGAAGTCGCGCGTCGAACGCGACATGATGCGCACGTTCAATACCCCGATCGCGATGCTCACCCGCGGCGAGGGCTGCCATGTCTGGGACGCCGAAGGCACCCGCTATCTCGACTTCCTCGCGGGTATCGCGGTCAACGCGCTCGGCCACGCGCACCCGGCTTTCGTCGGCGCGATCACCCGCCAGGCGAACACGATCGCGCATGTGTCGAACTACTTCTCCAGCCCGCCGCAACTCGAGCTGGCGGCACGGTTGAAGCGGCTCGCCGGAGCCGAGGTGGATGGCCGGGTCTACTTCGCGAACTCGGGTGCCGAGGCAAACGAGGCGGCGTTCAAGCTGGCTCGCCTCAACAACAGCGGTGGCTCGCGCACCCGCGTCATCACGCTCGAGAACTCGTTCCACGGCCGGACGTTCGGTGCGCTCGCACTCACTGGGAAGCCCGCGCTGCAGGAGGGCTTCCACCCGCTGCCTGGTGGCGTCGAGCACATCGACAGCACCATCGAGGCACTCGAGGCGACGATCGACGAGCGTGTGGCGGCGCTCATCCTCGAACCCATCAAGGGCGAGGCCGGCGTCGTCGACCTCCCGGACGGCTTCCTCGAGCGGGCTCGAGAGCTCACCGAGGCACACGGCGTCCTGCTCATCATCGACGAGATCCAGACGGGAGCCGGTCGTACCGGCGAATGGTTCGCGTTCCAGCGGGCCGGTATCGTGCCGGACGCGATCACGGTCGCGAAGGGGATCGGTGGCGGGATGCCGATCGGTGCCCTGATCACGTTCGGCGCGGCGTCGGACCTCTTCGGGCCCGGGCAGCACGGCAGCACGTTCGGTGGGAATCCGCTCGCGACCGCGACCGCGAACGCCGTGCTCGAGGAGATCGAGCGTGCCGGCCTCGTGGAGAACGCCGCTGTCCGTGGTGCGCAGTTGCGCACGCTCATCGCCGAGCTCGACTCGCCCCTCGTCGAGGAGGTCCGAGGACACGGTCTCCTCATCGGCATCGGGCTCACCGCGCCCGTCGCGGCCGAACTCTCCACGGCGGCCTTCGAACGGGGGCTCATCATCAACGCCCCGAACGCCACCAGCATCCGAATCGCTCCACCCCTCATCATCGGCGACGCCGAGATCGAGGAGTTCTCCACGCTCTTCCGGGCCGCGCTCGACGCCGTCCAGGCGTGACCGGCCGCCGACCTCACACGAACAGGACCACACATGACCCGTCACTTCCTTCGCGACGACGACCTCTCTCCCGCTGAACAGGCGCAGATCCTCGATCTCGCTGCCGAGCTGAAGCGCGACCGCTGGTCGCGCAAACCGCTCGCCGGTCCTCAGACCGTCGCGGTGATCTTCGACAAGTCCTCCACGCGCACCCGCGTCTCCTTCGCTGTCGGCATCGCCGACCTCGGCGGTTCGCCGCTCATCATCTCCACCGCGAACAGCCAGTTGGGTGGCAAGGAGACCGCCGCTGACACCGCGCGGGTGCTCGAACGCCAGGTCGCCGCGATCGTCTGGCGCACCTACGCGCAGTCCGGACTCGAGGAGATCTCCGACGGCACCACCGTGCCCGTCGTCAACGCCCTGTCCGATGACTTCCACCCGTGTCAGCTCCTCGCCGACCTCCTCACCATCCGGGAGCACAAGGGCGAGCTCGCCGGGCTCACGCTGTCGTTCTTCGGCGACGGCGCGAGCAACATGGCGCACTCGTACCTGCTCGCCGGCGCGACCGCCGGGATGCACGTGCGGATCGCGGCGCCGGCCGAGTTCGCTCCAGCCGCCGCCGTCGTGGCCGATGCTGAGCGGATCGCAGCGTCGACGGGTGGTTCCGTGCTCGTCACGGCGGATCCGGATCTCGCTGCCGACGGCGCAGACGTCATGATCACCGACACCTGGGTGTCGATGGGCAAGGAGTCGGAGAAGGCCTCACGCGTCGCGATCTTCGGCGCCTACCGGGTGGACCGTCGCCTCATGGGGCTCGCCGCGAGCGATGCCGTGTTCATGCACTGCCTGCCGGCCGATCGTGGCTTCGAGGTCGAGGCAGAGGTCATCGACGGTGCCCAGAGCATCATCTGGGACGAGGCGGAGAACCGTCTGCACGCGCAGAAGGCCCTGCTCGTCTGGTTGCTCGAGCAGCAGGACACCGAGCGGGCCACGGCCTGAAGACACCCCTCGGCTCCGGCCGATCCCGTTCGACAGTCTCGGCATCGCGCCGGGCATCAGCAGCACAGGAGAGTACCGTGGCAGATCAGCAGAACCGAGCCGGCGAATCCGGAGCCCTCTGGGGTGGTCGATTCGCGAGCGGACCGTCCCCGGAGCTCGCGCGGTTGAGTAAGTCGACGCAGTTCGACTGGGTCCTCGCGGCGTACGACATCGCCGGTTCGCGGGCGCACGCAAAGGCACTGGCCTCCGCCGGGTACCTCGACGACACGGAACTGGCAGGGATGCTCGAAGCGCTCGACGTGCTCGACGCGGACGTCGCGAGCGGGGTGTTCGTCGCCGCCGAGAGCGATGAGGACGTCCACTCGGCGCTCGAGCGAGGGCTCGTGGAGCGTGCCGGCAAGGAGCTGGGCGGCAAGCTGCGCGCCGGGCGCAGCCGGAACGACCAGATCGCGACGCTCGTCCGTCTGTACCTCATCGACCACGGCCGGGTGATCGCGCGTGACGTCGTGCACCTGATCGACGCGATCGTGTCCCAGGCCGAAGCGCACCCGGGTGCGGCGATGCCCGGTCGGACCCACCTCCAGCACGCACAGCCGGTCCTGCTCGCCCACCAGCTCCTGGCGCACGCCTGGCCGCTCACCCGCGACCTGGAACGCCTCCGTGACTGGCTCGCTCGCGCGAGCGCCTCACCGTACGGCTCGGGTGCACTCGCCGGCAGCTCGCTCGGTCTGGATCCCGTGCTCGTCGCGCACGAACTCGGCCTCGACCGTCCGACGGAGAACTCGATCGACGCGACCGCGAGCCGCGACGTCGTGGCAGAGTTCGCCTTCATCACCTCGCTCATCGGCATCAACCTCTCCCGTTTCGCCGAGGAGATCATCGTCTGGAACACTCGTGAGTTCGGGTTCGTCACGCTGGACGACGCGTACTCGACGGGTTCGAGCATCATGCCGCAGAAGAAGAACCCCGACATCGCCGAGCTCGCGCGCGGGAAGTCCGGCCGTCTGATCGGCAACCTGACCGGTCTGCTCGCGACGCTCAAGGCTCTGCCGCTCGCCTACAACCGCGACCTCCAGGAGGACAAGGAGCCGGTCTTCGACTCCGTGGGCCAGCTCGAGGTCCTGTTGCCAGCGTTCACCGGCATGGTGGCCACGCTCCGTTTCGACACCGCACGGCTCCGTGAACTCGCGCCGGAGGGGTTCTCGCTCGCGACCGACGTCGCCGAGTGGTTGGTCAAACAGGGGGTGGCGTTCCGCGACGCGCACGAGATCAGCGGCGAGCTCGTCCGGTACTGCGAGGAGCGCGGGCTCGCGCTCCACGAACCCGATGACGCGGCGCTCCTCGGGGTGTCGTCGCACCTCACGCCGGACGTCCGGAGTGTGCTGACGGTCGACGGATCGATCGGCAGTCGCCTCGGAGCCGGTGGCACGGCGCCCGAGCGGGTGCAGGACCAGCTCACGACGCTCGTGACGCGTGTCGGCGAGCTGTCGCACGCGCTCTCCCTGTAGCGATTCGCAGTCCGGATGACCAGCGCTGGCATGCTCCGTGCGATGACGGCGGGTTCAGCGCTCGAGGTCGCTCCTGCGCTGCTGGGCGCGGTGTTGTCGCACACGACCGAGGAGGGCACGGTGTCCGTGCGCCTGACCGAGGTCGAGGCGTACCTCGGTGTCGGGGAGGATCCGGGCTCGCATGCGCATCGTGGGCGGACGCCGCGGACGGCGCCGATGTTCGGGCCTCCCGGGCACCTGTACGCGTACTTCACCTACGGCATGCACGTGTGCGTCAATGTCGTGTGCTCGCCGGTCGGGACGGCTTCGGCGGTGTTGTTGCGCGCCGGCGAAGTCGTGGCCGGGCAGGACCTCGCGGCGATGCGTCGTGGTGCTCAGGTGCGTGCGCGGGATCTCGCGCGCGGCCCGGCCAGATTGACCGTCGCACTCGGCATCGCTCTCGGGCAGTCGGGGGACGACCTCTCGATCGCGCCCTTCTCCCTCGTGCTCCCGGAGCAGCGCGCGGCAGTGATCGTGAGTGGTCCGCGCACCGGCGTGAGTGGCATCGGCGGCGGTGCCGCCTACCCGTGGCGGTTCACCCTCCCGGGCGAGCCGACCGTCTCGCCGTATCGACGGTCACCGCGCGCACTCGAGTGAGGCGCTGACGGGACGTCGTCGCTCGGCGTTTCAGCCACGTGCGAGCAGCAGGATCGCCGCGACACCGGCGGCCCACAGCAGGCTCGCGAGTGAACCGATGATGAACCGTTCCCGGGCCTCGGCCGAGTCGAGCTCGCTGAACCGTCCGACGCCCTTGACGGCGACGATGACCGCGATGGCCTCGGGATACCCGGCGAACAGCGCGGCCACGAGGGCGAGTCGCTCGAGGACGCCGATCGTCGTCCCGCCGCGGAGCACCTCGATCGGTCGTCCGATGACCTGTGGCGAGGTGGTCGACGGCTTTCGTTCGATCATGATGCCGCCGTGCACACCCTGAGGGACTGTGCCTTTCGTGGCCAAGGTCAGCACGAGCGCCGCCACGGGGCCTCCGCCGATGACGGCGAGCAGCAGGACGAAGGTGCCGAGAAGCAGCAGGGCTGGTCCGGTGGGTGGGACGGCGGGGAGCAGCGTCGTCGCCAGGGCGGCCACGGCCATGAGGGCGGTGAGCGCGACCATCAGGCTGTCCGCGAGCCGGCTCGCGAGGAATCGACCGAGGAGCAGGAACACGAGGGCGCTCCCGAGGAACCCGGTGACGGTCGGCCAGGTGATGGCGGTGGTCGCGAAGACGTTCATCGCGTGTCCTCTCGGTGGTGGCGTCCGGGTCGGTCGAGGTCGGTGAGGAGACGCACGATGGCTTCGGTCGCGGCGGCCTCGGCGCGGATGCCGGCGACGGCGACCCGCCGACTCACCGAACTCTCGGTGAGACCGAGTCGTGTCGCTGCCTCGGCCTGGGTCAGACCCTCGTGCAGGAGGTCGGCGACCTCCCAACCGCCCGCCGTCCGGCGCTCCCTGAGGTGCAGGAGGAGGACGATGAGCGCTTCGAGGTCTGCGCCGCGCTGTGCGTCGGAGGCGCTGAGCGCGAATCGGAGGGGCGCCTTCTTCGCGCGGGTCACGGCGTCGCGGGCGGCGTAGAACGCTGCGCCGGTCGCTGCCCTGGTGCTTGTGGGGAGCGGTGTCCGAACGTCGCCCTGCCCGAGGCCGACGCTCCACCCGCTGTCGCGGAGGAGGTCGAGGGCGATCGTCAACGCGATGCCGGCATCGTCGGTCGCGAGTTGGAACTCGTCGCCGGCCGTGCGATCGGCCGCCAGGAGCAGTCGGTCGCGGTAGCGTGCGTTGAGGAGGTCGACGGCGTGGCCGGCACGGTCGACGTTCGAGCGGCTCGCGATCTGGTCGACGGTCAGGACGTACACGGTGCTCCTCTCGACATGCAGCTCCCACTGACAGTACCTCGAACATGCAGATATTTCCACAACTCACGAATATGATAGATATTCCTGCAAGTCCCTCCGTCCTCGCAGCCTGGTCGCCGAGCCGTGTCGGCACCCGTCGCTGATAGCCTTGCAGGCGTGTCGAACCTCGCTCTTCCCGCCCAGCGCAACGATCCAGCCTTCGCCGACGTCTGGGAGGAGCTCGTCTGGCGCGGGCTCGTCCACGTGTCGACCGACCAGCATGAGCTCAAGGAGCTGCTCGGTGGGGAACCGATCACGTACTACTGCGGCTTCGACCCGACGGCACCGAGTCTGCATCTCGGAAACCTCGTGCAGCTCCTCGTCATGCGTCGACTGCAGCTGGCCGGACACAAGCCGCTCGGTCTCGTCGGCGGGTCGACCGGCCTCATCGGTGATCCGCGCCCGACGGCGGAGCGCACGCTCAACACCCCGGACACCGTCGCCGAGTGGGTCGGCTCGTTGCGGGCGCAGATCGAGCGCTTCCTGAGCTTCGAGGGCGACAACGCAGCACGCATGGTCAACAACCTCGACTGGACGGCCCCGTTGTCGGCGATCGACTTCCTCCGTGAAATCGGCAAGCACTACCGCGTCGGCACCATGCTGAAGAAGGACGCCGTCAGCGCCAGGCTGAACTCCGACGCCGGTATCAGCTACACGGAGTTCAGCTACCAGATCCTCCAGGGCATGGACTACCTCGAGCTCTACCGGACGCACGGATGCGTCCTGCAGACGGGCGGCAGCGACCAGTGGGGCAATCTCACGAGTGGCACCGACCTCATCCACCGGGTGGAGCGCGCGACGGTGCACGCGATCGGGACGCCACTGATCACGAACTCGGACGGCACGAAGTTCGGCAAGAGCGAAGGAAACGCCGTCTGGCTCGATGCCAGCATGACGAGCCCGTACGCCTTCTACCAGTTCTGGGTCAACACCGACGACGCCGATGTCATCGCCCGATTGAAGGTCTTCACGTTCTTCGAACGCGAGGAGATCGAGCGCCTCGCTGCGGCGACCGAGACGGAGCCGTTCAAGCGTGAAGCGCAGAAGACGCTGGCATACGCGGTCACCTCGCTCGTCCATGGCGTGGAGGCGACTGAGGCAGCCATCGCGGCGTCGGCTGCGCTCTTCGGTCAGGGGGATCTCGAAGCACTCGACGCCGAGACCCTGCGCTCTGCGGTGCGGGAGCTGCCGAACACCGAGGTCGCCCCTGGCACGCTCGTGATCCAGGCGCTCGCCGACACGCAGCTCTGCGCGAGCCTCGGTGAGGCTCGTCGTGCCGTGGCGCAGGGCGGTGTCTCGGTCAACAACGTCAAGATCGACGACGCGGAATCGACGTTCGACGGCCGCTTCCTCGCCGGTGGAGTCGCTGTGCTTCGCCGCGGGAAGCGCACGCTCGCCGGTGCCGTCCTCACCACCGACCTCGGCGGGTCCTCCGCCTGATCGGCGGGCGACGGACGCTGTCGCCCGCCCTCCGAACCTGAAGGGGATGCTCCGAGTGCAGCTCTGCGAGGCCTGCGGCACCGAGATCGTCGATCCGCGCGAAGGCGTGTGTCCGTCGTGTGGCTGCATGATGCCCCTGCAGACGGCATCCACGCCGACGCAAGCTGATGTCGACACCGCCCGTGCTCAGGAGGATGCTCCGGCGGACGACGCCTCGGACGCCCACGCTGCACCGGTTGAGACCGCTGTCGGCAGTGTCGAGTCGTCGGCGCCGCCCGCAGCGCGCGGGGTGACCGGTGATGCCGATCCGATCGACGCGACCGGCACCGACGCCGGCACGGCCGCCCACGATGCGCCCGTGACCGCAGACGTCCTGACCTCGGCGCAACCACCCGGAACGACTGCGGCCCAGCAGCCCGAACTGACGTCCGCGACGGGCGAAGCTGACACGATCGCCGCGCCGGCCTTCGCGGCCCCCGCCCCGAACGACGGAGCGTCCGACCCCGATGCGCAGACTCCATCGCCGCAGGGCGGACCGACGATCGTCGGAGGGGCTGCCGTCGGCATGGCACAGGCGCAGTGGCACCCGGATTCGCTGCCGCAGCGAATGTCGAGACGCCCGAGGAAACGGTTCTGGGTGATCGTCGGGGCGGCGGCGCTCGCGGTCATCGCCGCGGTGATCGCCATCGTGCTGGTCGTCACCAGCGCGGTGCCGCCCCGCATCGAGGGTCTCGCGCTCCTCCGCGATCTGCCGACCAAACCGGTGATCGGGGCGTGGGAGCTCGAACACCCGTTGTCCGGCGAAGTGCCGGCCGGCGACGAGATCTACCTGAACGGCTACACGGCCGGGCCGAGCACGGCGCTGCTGGTGTGGTCCACTGATCGTCCGCTGGCCGCAGCCGACGTGTCGGATGCGCCGGGGGAGACCAGGATCTCGCTCGTGAACACCGCGAACGGTCACACGCTGTGGGAGCGCCGGGTCACCGAGCTGTCCGACGAGTTCGACCGGTTCGACGCACCCGTCGTGGTGTCGCCACCCGATGCGGCGGCGATCGTGCTCAGCCAGGGCGACCTGATGGTGTCGGTCAGTCGGCGGGACGGCCGTGTGGTGTCGACCTCTTCCGAGCACTCGAGCGTCGAAGGCATCGGTTTCGCCGACTTCGCGGCGCCGGCTGCGTTCGTCCCCGGCCTCGACGGCGACCTCCTGATCTCCTCGACCATCGACGGGACCGGGACGGTCGGGAGATATCGATCGACGGATCTGACCGACCCGATCTGGGAGGTGAGCGGCGACGCGGGGGAGCGCGCGACGACGGCCGGTGACAAGCTCTTCTTCGACGACAGCGTGTATTCGCTCGAGGATGGTGCGGAGATCCCCTGGGAGGGGGAGCTCACCTGGTACTACCAACAGCTCGGCCGCGACCTCGTCGCGATCGACTACTCGGGCAACGACACGACGATCCGCGGTGTCGACGGCTCGACGGGCGCTGAGCGGTGGACAGTGACGTCCGCGCTGCCCGTCGTGCTGGATGCGAGCGGACTGCTCGTCGTCGCCGACCAGTCGGGGCAGCACGTGCGTCGGTTGGACCCGCGGACCGGTGACGTCGAATGGACCAGCCAACTGACCAGCACCTGGGACGGCACGTACACCGTCGGCGACACGATCATGCTCGGCGATGGTGCAGGCGGGTACACGGGCATCAGCGCGCGGACCGGAGAGGTCCGGTACGAGGAGGGCGACGCCGCGGGGAGTCTCGTCGGTTACAGCGAGCGGACGCTCCTGCTCACCCTCGACGGGAAACTGGTCGGGATCGACGCCACGACGGGGGAGCGCAGCTGGTCGGTTCCGGAGGCGGGCGACGCGTACGGTTTCGCAGCGTGGGGCGGGAGCGCTGTCGCCCTTGCTTCGGTCCTCCCGGCCGGCTCCACCGAGCCCGCCGTCTTGAGCGTCAGTGACCCGTCAGACCGATGATCCGCGTGTTTCCGGGCGACACGCCCGGGATGCGGGCGCGATTTGCCACGACCTGGCGTCCTGCGTAAAGTAATCACTCGTCACCCCAAAGGTGCGGGAAGCGGAAGAGCTTCCCGGCCTCAAGTGGGACTGATACCCAGCCAAAAGCTGAGCATCTCGTCGTGAGCAAGACTCACACTTGAGATTGCCTCGCTTCAAGACTAGGTTGGAACTTCCCAGATCTCGGGTCATCGAGGCGGTGAGGATCAGGTGGACTCTGTCCGCTCGATCAGCTCCTGGTTCGATTTGACAAGAACCGAAGACATGGTAAGTTAGAGAAGTTGCCCTGCAGGGCGGTCGTGATGGCCAAAGGCAGGAGCATCCGATCCTTGAGAACTCAACAGCGTGCACAATGTCAAATGCCAAAAACCTCGTGCTGGTGATGCCTTCCTTTTCTGGTTGGTTGATCTTGCA
>NZ_JAHVDH010000004.1:0-573411 GCF_051487245.1 Plantibacter flavus | reverse complement strand
TGCAAGATCAACCAACCAGAAAAGGAAGGCATCACCAGCACGAGGTTTTTGGCATTTGACATTGTGCACGCTGTTGAGTTCTCAAGGATCGGATGCTCCTGCCTTTGGCCATCACGACCGCCCTGCAGGGCAACTTCTCTAACTTACCACTTCCTGGCTTGTTGTCAAATCGAAGTTTCAGCCGCTCTGCGAACAGAGTCATGCTTCACTCGATGACACCAGGAGGAGGTCATCCAACCAAGACTTGAAGGAGTAACATCGAAATGTTTCTCGCTTTTGGCTGGGGATTGTCCCCGCTTGAGGCCGAGAAGCTCTTCCGCTTCCCGCACCTTTGGGGTGACGAGTGATTACTCTACGTGCGTCTCGGCATCGTGGCAAATTCTGCCTGCATCCCGGGCGTGTCGCCCGGAAAGACGCGGTTCTTGCCGCAACCTCGCCCGCGACGCCCCGGAGCGCGTCACTGAGCGATCCCGGTCCCAGCGCACCACGACAGGTCGAATCCCGGCTGTGATCCGACGAGCTTCCCCGTACGCGCCTCGACGACGTCGATGCGGGGGCCGTTCGGCATCGGTGCGTTCGCGTACCCGTCGAACCCGGCGGACGCGAAGTCGGGGACGACGACCATCGCGACGTACTCAGCGTTCGGGCTGGCGCACAGCGACCAGATGACGGTTCCGTCGTCGGGCCGATAGAGCTCGGCCGTCGCGCCGTCCTTGATGGCGAGCACCCGCTGCTCGGTGGTTCCCGCTTCGCGGTCGTAGTCCGCGTAGATGCGCGCGGACAACGACGCCGAGAGTGCGACCAGCTGCCCCGGGATCTCGGTCGGTGCGACGGAGGGCAGGACGAACGGTTCACTCTGGCCCGTTGCGAGGTCGAGCACCACGACGCCGTCGATCTGCTCGATGACCACTTTCGTGGTGCCCGGGATGAAGCTCGAGATGAGCGCGGCGCGACCGAGCAGCACCGGTGCGCTGGTCTCCGCGGGGTCGAGCAGCTCCAGTGAGTTGTCCACGGTCCGCACGAGCATGCTCGATGTTCGCGGGACGAACGCCCACTCGGCAGCCTGCACCGCCTCCCCGTCGATGCCGCCGACACGACCCACCGCCGTCGGCTTCCCCGCCCGCAGCTCGAACGAGTACAACGTCAGGTTGTCACCGCCATCGCGGCCGAACGACTGCTCGGTGAACAGGAAGCCGACGCGACCCTGCGCCGGCGCCGTCTGCAGAGACGTCACCATGCCGCCGATCGGCAGGTCGACCTGCTCGACGCTCCCGTCCGTGCTGTCGACCACCTGGATCCGGCTGAGACCGCTCGCGTCCTGGTCCACGACGATGAGCGAGTCGCCGATCGTCGCGAACTCCTGGATCCGTTCCGCCTGGTAGACGGCTTCGGGAGTTCCCTCGCCCAGCTGGAACCGGACGATCTCGTCGTCCGGTTTCGTCGCGGACGCGCCGTCCACCGCCTGGTTCCTCACCAGCGAATACCCCTCGACAGCCGGCGTGGTGAAGCCAGCCGACAGGGTCGCGGCCGGTCCGCCGCCCGTCCCGGTCACGCCGGACACCGTGATCCGGTAGTCGGTCGCGTAGGCCAACGGCTCGGGGAAGACCAGGGTGATGCCGTCGTCTCCCGTGCTCAGTTCGAAGTCGGCCGCCGGCTCGATGCTCGCGGCCTCGGCGTCGAGCGGGACGACCGGCTGGTTGACGGCCAGCACGACCCGCTGCCCGCGCGACTCCACGAGCCCTGCAGGATCGACGACGGTCCGGACGAGCTTCGGCCCCTGCGTCAGACCCACGACCGCCGCGCCGCCACCGATCACGACGAGCGCGACGAGGACGATCGCGAGCAGCCGGCCGAAACCGGATCCTCCGCTGACGCGCGCGGGCGCGGGTGTCTGGCGATCAGTGGTCATCGGCTCACTCGTCATGGGGTCAGTAGTCGTAGGGGTCGGCTGGTTCATCGATGGCGGTCACCTTCGGGGTGCCGACCACCAGCGGCAGGTGCGCCACATCGCCGGCGACCAGGGCGCCTGTGACCTCGACCCAGTCTCCAGCGGTGAACTCCTGCTCCCAGCCGTCGAGCTGCACAGGCACGCCGACCGGTTGGGCGTCGACCGCGCAGCAGTTCACGACGAACCGCGAGACGTAGAACACCCCGGAGGCGTCGGGATCGGCGATCACGAAGCCCGATCCGGTGAACGCGCGCCCCTCGAGGTCGGCCGGCCGGGTCGTCTGGCGGAGCAGCGTCGCCCAGTCCTTGATGCCGAAGCTGCTGAAGTCCGGATTCGACGTGAGCACCGTCTGGGCGTCCTTGCCCTGGATCTCACCGGCGAGCGTCCCGGAGTTCACGGCCCGCTGGTCGGCGGTCGCAACCGACAGGGTCGACGGCGGCAGGACCACCATCGCCCCGACGATCGCGAGACTCCCGAGGACCGAGGCGATCTGGAGCGCCGTGCGGCCCCGGCGTCGCGGCGTCTCCTCGACCTCCACGTGGACGAGCACGCTCACGATGCCGAGCGCCACCGCGATGAGCGCCATGATGACCGTGAACACGAAGTACCTCGGATGGATGTACAGGCCGAGGCGGTCGGTCGACGCCAGCCACAGGATGCAGACCGCAGCGGTGACGAGCAACAGCACACCCCACCAACGCTGCCGGAGTCGTTCGAGCAGCGGCACCCGGGCCGCGGCGGCGGCCGCGGGACCGTTTCCGTGCGACCCGTGCGTGGTCGGCGTCTGATCAGGCAAGGGCGTTCACTCCGAATCCGAGGGCCGCCGAGAACAGGACGGCGACCGCGGTGATGATGACGAGGGTCTTCGTCGTGTAGGTGGTGCGCATCAGTGCGAGCATCTTCACATCGACCACCGGGCCGAGCACGAGGAAGGCGACGATCGACCCCGGCATGAAGGTCGAACCGAAGGACAACACGAAGAAGGCGTCGACGTTCGAGCAGATCGACACGATGATCGCGAGCGTCATCATCGCGAGCACCGACCAGACCGGGTTCGCCCCGAGCGTCACGAGCACCTCCCGAGGCACCAGTACTTGGACGGCGCCCGCGACAGCCGAGCCGATCAGCAGGGCCGGCATGATCGCGCGCGCCTCGGCGACGAACTGCTGCAGACTGCGCTCCAGCTTCGTGTGCTCATGGGCGTGCTGCTCGGTCGTCTCGCACGCCGCCTGGAAACCCGGGGTCAGGAGGGAACTCGGGTCGGGGTGCCTGCTGAACAGCCAGCCGATGAGGTTCGCGAGGAGGAAGCCGCCGACGAGCCGCGCGACCAGGATGCCGCCATCCCAACCGAAAGCCTGGTGGGTCGTGACGATGACGATGGGGTTGAGGATCGGCGCCGCGAGCAGGAACGTGATCGACTCCGGCACCGTGAACCCCCGCACGATGAGCCCCCGGGCGAGCGGGACGTTGCCGCACTCGCAGACCGGCAGGAACATGCCGAGGAGCGAGATGCACGCCCGCCGGAGGATCGGCTGCCGCGGCAACCATCGCTCGAGCCAGCCGTCCGGGAGCCAGATCTGGACGAGGATCGAGAGCACGATGCCGAGGACGACGAACGGCAGGGACTCGACGACGACGCTGAGGGTGAGGGTGACGAAGTCACGGACCGCCGTCGGTGGTGTGAGCGCTTCGCCGAGCGGCATGACGGCCCGCAGCACGAACAGGCCGACGACCACGAGGAGCGCGGTTCCGATGAGCAGCGGGGTCCGGAGGTCGCGCGGGTCGCGTCCCTCGGTGCGTCCCCACCGTTCGGCACCGTCGTCATCGGGTGCCGTCCAGTCGTCATCGACGCCCAGGGTGCCGGTGGCTCTGCTCACTGCCGGCTCACGAACGCTGGGCCGCCGCCGAGCAGGCCTGGCACAGGCCGAAGACGTCGACGACATGCTTCGCGTCGGTGAAGCCGTGCTGCGATGCGACGGAACGCGCCCATGCCTCGACTTCGTCGGCCTCGATCTCGATCGTGAGACCGCAGTTGCGACAGATCAGGTGATGGTGGTGGGTGCCGGGGGTGCAGGCCCGGTAGAGGTTCTCCCCCTCCGGCGACTGCAGGGAGTCGGCCTCGCCCTCGACCGCGAGGTCGGACAGGGCGCGGTAGACGGTCGCGAGGCCGATGGGTGAACCGGTGTCACGGAGCTCGGCGTGGAGCCCCTGAGCACTGATGAACCCGTCGTTGCCGCCGAGGGCTTCGCGGACAGCCTCTCGCTGCCAGGTGTTTCGCTTCGCCACGGGTGCTCCTGCCTGTCGCTTCAAGGGTACCCGGGAACCGCTTCGCGGACGCGCCGAAGCAGGCCCCGGCGGCACGGGTGTCCGGTTCGCGATCATCGCGCGGACCGGACGACCGGCGCCTCGTTCGACGGTGTCGCCGGTCGCCGACGGTGGGAGCCGCCGCGGGGCCCGACGATCCGGCAGACGAGGTAGATCAGGAACGAGATCGTCGTGATGTACGGGCTGATGGGCAACGAACCGCCGATCGCCAGGAGGATGCCGCCGACAGCCGAGACGAACCCGAACAGCATGCTCAACAGCGGGACGAGCAGCGGCGACGACGACACTCGCAGGGCGGCGGCAGCCGGCGTCACGAGGAGGGCGAGCACGAGCAGGGCGCCGATGATCTGCACCGACACCGCGACCGTCAGGCCGAGCAGCACCATGAACGCGAGCGACACGAACCGGGTCGGCACCCCGCGCGCTGCGGCGACGTCCTGGTCGAGACTGTCGAAGCTGAGCGGACGCCACAACACGAGCAGGGCGACGAGGACGAGGACGCTGATCACGATCAGCAGTCCGAGCTGCGGGTCGTCGACCGAGACGATCTGCCCGGTCAACAGGCCGAACTTGTTCGCGCTCCGCCCCGGATACAGGGCGAGGAACAGGATGCCGAGACCGAGCCCGAACGGCATGAGCACGCCGATGATCGAGTTCCGGTCGCGCGCCTTCGACCCCAGCAGACCGATGAGGATCGCCGCGACGAGCGAACCGGCGAGGGAGCCGACGACGACGTTCGCACCGAACAGCAGTGCCGCGGCGGCGCCGGCGAACGACAGCTCGCTGATGCCGTGCACCGCGAACGCCATGTCGCGCTGCATGACGAAGACGCCGATGAGTCCGCCGACGATACCGAGCACCGCACCCGCGATGATCGAGTTCTGCACGAGCTCGAGGAGTGCGCCGTAATCCTGGAAGTTGAACAGGCGGCCCCAGAGGTCGTCGCCGTTCACGACGTCACCGTCACGGTGCCCGTGCGCGGGTCCTCGTCGTGGTGATGGTGGTGCGTCTCGCTGTCCGGGATGCCGACGACGACGACTCGGCCGTGGCTGCGCAACACGTCGACCGGGGTGCCGTAGAGCTCCGACAGCACCTCGCTGCGCAGCACCTCCTCCGGGGTCCCCTCTCGGAAGCGGCCGCCCGCGAGATACAGGATCCGATCGACCATCGGGAGCACGGGGTTCACGTCGTGCGTGACGAAGACCACGGCCGTGTCGTGTTCGCGCCGACGACGGTCGATGAGTTCACTGACACCGCGCTGGTGCTGCAGGTCGAGGCTCAGCAGCGGTTCGTCGCACAGCAGCAGGATCGGGTCGTCGGCGAGGGCTTGGGCGACGCGGAGCCGCTGCTGCTCGCCGCCGGACAGGGTGCCGACCGCGCCGTCCGCATAGGAGGTCGCGTCGACCGAGGCGATCAGCTCGTCGACCCGGCGCTTCGTCGCAGCCGTTCGGAACGGCAGGCCGAAACGGTGTCCGTCGACACCGAGCGCCACGAGGTCGCGGCCGCGCATCGGAGTGCCTGCCGGGATCAGCTTCTGCTGAGGGATGTAGCCGATGCGTCGGTCACCACGGCGGACCGGTCCACCGGCGACCGAGATCGTGCCGTGGTCGAGCTGCTGCTGCCCGAGGATCGTCTTCAGGAGGCTCGTCTTCCCGGAACCGTTCGGGCCGAGGACGGCGAGGAACTCTCCCGGCTTCACGCTGAGGTCGAGGCCGTCCCAGAGCGTGCGCCCATCGAAGCCGAGCTCGGCCCCCTCGAGCGCGAGGACGTCGGCCGGGCCGGGGACGCGGGGATCGTTCGTCATCCCAGGGCGTCTGCCACGGCTTCGACGTTCTCGGTCATCCACGAGAGGTAGTCCTTGCCGTCCGGGAGGGTCTCGGTGAATGACAGCACCGGCACGCCTGCGTTCTCCGCGGCAGTCTTGACCTCTTCGGTCTCGGCACCGCTCGTCTGCTCATTGTAGGCAAGCAGTGCGACGGTTCCGGTGCCGAACAGGTCGAGGGTCTGCTTGAGGACGGTGGGCGACACGTCGGTACCCTCCTCGATGGCCTCGCTGAAGGCCTCGGGGGTGCGGTTCACGAGGCCGGCGCCCTCGAGGAGGTAGAGCGGGACGGGCTCGGTGATGGCGACGCCCGCGCCGTCGTGCGCCGTCTTCACGGCTGCCTGGGCCGACTCGATCGAGGTCAGCGCGTCCGTGAAGGTCTTCGCGTTGGCGGTGTACGTGGCGGCGTTCGCGCGGTCGAGATCGCCCAGCTCCTCGGCGAGTTCGTCGGCGAGCTTCGCCATCGTCGGCAGGCTGTACCAGACGTGCTCGTTGAAGCCCTCGATGTGGTCGTGACCGTCGTCCTCGGCGTGCTCGTCCTCGCTGTGCGCGTGGTCCGCGTGGTCGTCGTCGGGCGCGAGGTCCGAGAGGTCCACGACGTTCACGACCTCGACCGAGGGGTTCTTCGCCGCGTCGAGGAGCGTGTCGATGAAGGGGTCGTAGCCGCCGCCGTTCTCGATCACGATGTCGGCCTGCTTGATCGCGAGCTGATCCTGCGCACTCGCCTCGTAGGAGTGCGGGTCCTGCGCGGCCGAGGAGATGAGCGAGGTGACCTCGACGCCGTCGCCACCGATCTGCGCGGCGATGTCGCCGTAGACGTTCGTGGAGGCGACGATGCGCAGCTTCCCGTCGTCTGCCGCGCTCGTCGAGGCGCTGCTGGAGCAGCCGGCGAGGACGAGGGCGGCGGCCGGGAGGACGGCGAGAGCCGGGAGCAGGGTGCGAGCGCGCATTGATGGACCTTCTCGATCGGGGTGAGAGCATCAACGCTACGCCTATTGATACTGATTCTCAAAATCGAGTCGTCCGAACGGCCGTCGCACGGACGCCGCCCACGTCTGGCTCAGTCGAGCAGGAGTGCGGGCTCCTCGATGATCGACGCGACGTCCGCCAGGAAGCGGCTCGCGACATCGCCGTCGACCACTCGGTGGTCGAAGGAGGCACCGAGCGTCGTGACGAAGCGGCTGCGCACCTCACCGTCGACGACCCACGGCTTCTGCTTGATCGTGCCGAGGGCGACGATGCCGACCTCGCCCGGGTTCAGGATCGGCGTACCGGTGTCCATACCGAAGACACCGATGTTCGTGACCGTGATCGTGCCGTTCTGCTGGTCGGCCGGTGGCGTCTTGCCGTCGCGAGCGGTGAGGGTGAGGCTCTCCAACGCCCGCGCCAGCTCGAGCAGACTCATCGCCTGCGCCTCCTTGACGTTCGGCACGATGAGTCCACGCGGCGTGGCTGCGGCGACGCCGAGGTTCACGTAGTGGCGGACGATGATCTCCTGATCGGTCCACTCGCTGTTGACGGTCGGGTTCCTGCGCACCGCCCAGATCATCGCCTTCGCCATGATGAGGAGCGGCGAGACCTTGACGCCCGCGAAGTCGGTCGACGACTTGAGGCGCTTCACGAACTCCATCGTGCGGGTGGCGTCCACGTCGACGAAGAGGGACACGTGCGGCGCGGTGAAGGCACTCCGGGTCATCGCTGTCGCGATCGCCTTGCGGACACCCTTGACCGGGATGCGCTCCTCGCGCTCGTCGGCCCACTCCGGCGTCTCGATGTTCCGGAAGACGCTCGCCTGGCTGGCCGTGCGGACCACGTCGTCGCGGGTGATCTCGCCCGCGAGACCCGTGCCCTCGATCGTGGACAGGTCCACCTCGAGATCCTTCGCGAGCTTCCGGATCGGGGGCTTCGCGATGACCGGCAGAGCCGAGGCGGCCGGGATGCTCGACGGCGGCTGACGACGAGCAGCAGGAGCCGCGGGCGCCACGGCACCAGAAGCCTCGACGACCGGGGTCGCCCCACGGCCACGACGACGGCTCGAGGTGTGGCCCGCGCTGCCGTAGCCGACGAGGACCGCACCCGCGCGCGGCTCCTCTGAGGAGACGCTCGCGGCCGTGTCGGCGGCGAGGGCGTTGGCCTCGGACTCGACGACGGCAGAGGCGGCGGCAGCGGCCGACTCGGTCGCCGTGGTCGCCCCCGCAGTGCTGACGCTGATGATCGGCGTGCCGACATCGACCGTCTGGCCCTCCTGCACGAGCAGTGCGCCGACCGTCCCGGCGAACGGAGACGGCAGCTCGACGAGCGACTTCGCGGTCTCGATCTCGACCAGCACCTGGTTGACCGCCACGGCGTCACCGGGCGCGACCTTCCACTGCACGATCTCGGCCTCGGTCAGGCCCTCGCCGACGTCCGGCAGTTCGAACTGGAGATCACTCATCGTGGTTCCTCGTCTTCCTCAGGGATTCAGTACGCCAGCGCGCGGTCGACCGCCTCCAGGATGCGGTCGGCATCCGGGAGGTAGGTGCCCTCGAGCTTCGCCGGCGGGAACGGGGTGTCGAAGCCGGAGACGCGCAGGACAGGCGCCTCGAGCGAGTAGAACGCGCGCTCGGTCACGGTCGCCGCGATCTCCGAGCCCACGCTCGTGAAGCCGGGGGCCTCCTGCACGTAGACGAGACGGCCGGTGCGACGGACGGACTCGACGAGTGGGTCGTAGTCGACCGGCGAGAGCGAACGCATGTCGACGACCTCGATGCTCGTCCCCTCGGCTGCGGCGAGCTCAGCGGCCTGCAGCATCACGCTGACGATCGCGCCGTGGCCCGCGAGCGTGACCTCGGTTCCCGTGCGGACCACACGACTGCCGTGCAGGGGGGCTGCGGACGCATCGAGGTCCACCTCGCCCTTCGGCCAGTAGCGGCTCTTCGGCTCGAGGAACACGACGGGGTCGTTCGAGGCGATCGCCTCCTGGATCATCCAGTAGGCGTCGTTCGGCGTCGACGGGCTGACCACGCGGAGCCCGGCCGTGTGGGCGAAGTACGCCTCCGGGCTCTCCTGGTGGTGCTCGACCGCGCCGATGTGTCCGCCGTACGGGATACGGATCACGACCGGCATCTGCAGCTTGCCCTCGTGGCGGTTCGTCAGCTTCGCGAGCTGCGTGGTGATCTGGTTGAAGGCCGGGAAGACGAATCCGTCGAACTGGATCTCGCACACCGGGCGGTACCCGCGCATGGCGAGACCGATCGCGGTGCCGACGATGCCGGACTCCGCGAGCGGGGTGTCCAGCACGCGGTCGCCGCCGAACTCGGCGTGCAGTCCCTCGGTGACGCGGAACACGCCACCCAGCGGTCCGATGTCCTCGCCCATGAGCAGGACCTTGTCGTTCTCCGCCATCGCCTTGCGCAGGCCGGCGTTCAACGCCTTGGCCATCGGCATCGTGGTCACAGTCATTCGGCGCCTCCTTCGAACGAGGCCTCGTAGCGTTCGAGCCACGCCTGCTGCTCGACCATGAGGGGGTGCGGTTCGGAGTAGACACCCTCGAAGATGAGCTCGCGGCCGGGAGCCTCGAGCGCAAGGGTGCGGACGCGGGTGTCCTCGGCGAGCGCCGCGGCCTCCTCGTCCACCTCCGTGAAGAACGCCTCGGAGGCGCCAAGGCCCTGGAGGTAGGTCTTGAAGCGCACGATGGGGTCGCGGGCGATCCAGGACTGCAGTTCGTCGTCGGTGCGGTACTTCGTCGGGTCGTCGCTCGTCGTGTGGGCGCCGACCCGGTAGGTCATCGCCTCGATGAGGCTCGGGCCGCGACCGGCGCGGGCGTCGTCGAGGTGCTTCGCGGCAGTCGCATAGCTCGCAAGCACGTCGTTCCCGTCGATCCTGACGCTGTCGAGACCGAAACCGGCCGCACGCTGGTACAGGGGTTCTCGCGCTTGACGCGAGACGGGGACGGAGATCGCCCACTGGTTGTTCTGCAGGAAGAACACCTGCGGCGTCTGATAGCTCGCCGCGTAGATGTACGCCTCGTTCGCGTCGCCCTCGGAGCTCGAGCCGTCGCCGAAGTAGACGAGCACGGCGGAGTCGACCGCGGGGTCGCCTGTGCCGACGACCTTGTCGAACGTCATGCCCATCGCATAGCCGGTCGCGTGCAGCGTCTGCGCAGCGAGGACGAGCGTGTAGAGGTGGACGTTGCCGTTGGACGGGTCTGCCGGGTCCCAGCCGCCGTGCGTGTTGCCGCGCATGAGTCGGACGATGTCGATGGGGTCGACACCGCGGATCATCGCGACGACGTGCTCGCGGTAGGACGGGAAGATGTGGTCCTGGGCGCGCGCGGCTCGTGCGGAACCGACCTGCGCGGCCTCCTGGCCGTGGCTCGGTGGCCAGAGTGCCATCTGGCCCTGACGCTGCAGGTTCGTCGCCTCGACGTCGAACGCTCGGACGTTCGCCATGTCGCGGTAGAACTGCTGCAGGTCCGTCTCGGTGAGTCGGTCGAGGAACGGCTGGTACTGCTCGGCCTCCTCGTTGGGGGCGAAGGTGCCGTCGGCGTCCACGAATCGGACGGTGGGCACGGTGGGATCGTCTCCGGAACGGCTCATGTTCAGCGGACCGCCTCTCGTGCCGGGTGTGCTGCCGGCAGGCTGGTGATGATCTCCGCTGCTGCCGCGAGGAGCGGCTCGACCGACTCCGGCTCGCCGATGCTGACGCGCACACCGTCACCGGCGAAGACGCGCCCGACGATGCCGTGGGCGACGAAGACCTCGTTCGCCGCCTCGGTGTGCTCCCCCAGGCCGAACCAGAGGAAGTTGCCCTGCGCCTCGGGGATGAACCAGCCCTGCTCGCGGAGCGCGGTCGCGAGCGCGTCTCGGCGCTCGGTGATGACACCGACCCGGACGCGGACCTCGTCGGCGTGCGCGAGTCCGGCGAGCGCCGCCTGCTGGGCGGGCGCGGTGCTGGAGAGCGGGATTGCGGCGTTGCGGGCGGCGTCGAGGACGCGCTCGTCGCCGATTGCCCATCCGACCCGGAGGCCGGCGAGCCCGTAGGCCTTCGAGAAGGTGCGCAGCACGACGAGGTTCGGGTGGGCGTCGAGCAGGGGGATGCCGTCGATCGCGGCGGCGTCGGTGACGAACTCGCGGTACGCCTCGTCGAGCAGCACGAGGACGTCGGAGGGGACCCGCTGGAGGAAGGCCTCGAAGGCCTCGCGCTCCACGATGGTGCCGGTGGGGTTGTTCGGTGTGCAGACGATGACGACGCGCGTGCGGTCGGTGATGGCCTCGGCGATCGCGTCGAGGTCGTGCGACCCGTCGGCGAGGTTCGGGACCGGGCGGGCGACGGCGCCTGCGACGGTGACCAGGACGGGGTAGGCCTCGAAGGAACGCCAGGCGAAGACGACCTCGTCGCCCGGGCCCGCGGCCGCGGTGATGAACTGGCTGAGGAGCGCGACGGACCCGGCACCCACGTGGATGCGCTCGGGCGTCACACCGTTGCGCTCAGCGAGTGTGTTGCGGAGGGCGAGGGCTGCGCCGTCCGGGTACCGGTGCGCCTCCGCCGCGGTGGACGTGATGGCGTCGAGGACCGCTTCGAGCGGCGGGAAGGGCACTTCGTTGCTCGAGAGCTTGAAGGCGTCCGCTGCGGCGGCCTTGCCCTGCTTGTACCGAGGCAGGCCGGCGATCTCGGGTCGGACGCGGACCGGGATCCGATCGGACTGAGCGGCCGGCTGGGCTGTGGTTGGCTGGTTCTCACTCACCCCACGAGTCTAGGGCGCGAAGGATACCTGCGGCGGAATGCGTTGCGCGTGCTCGGCACGGCCCCTTGGCCGCACTGGACACGAGTGGGAGGATGGCCGCATGGGACGCTTCCTGCTTCGACTGATCGCCAACGGTTTCGCCATCTGGGTCACCACCCTGCTGGTGGCAGGGGTGCACATGACCCCGTACGCTCCGGGCGGCACGCTCGAGATCATCCTCAGCTACGCCCTCGTCGCATTGATCTTCGCGATCGTGAACACGATCATCGGTTCGGTCATCAAGGTGCTTGCGTTCCCCCTCTACATCCTGACGCTCGGGCTCATCGGTCTGATCATCAACGGACTGCTCCTGCTCATCACCGCGGGAATCAGCAGCTGGTTCGGCTTCGGTCTGAGCGTCGACGGGTTCTGGTGGGGCGTGCTGGGCGCGATCGTCATCTCGATCGTGAACTGGCTCCTCGGCATCGTCATCCGCCCCAGCACCAAGGGCTGAGACCGAGGCCGACGGCGTCTTCACTGCGTCCGGTCCGCCCGATACAGGGTCGACCCGCTGCTGCCGACCAGGCCGGTGAGCGGTTGGATCGCCTCCCGCACGCGAGGGTCGTCTGAGGCGTCGGCGAGCGCAGCGGTCTCGCGGTATAGCTCGAAGTCGTGCGCCGGCAACGGGTGGTCGCCGTCCGGAGGCGTCCGGCCGTCGAACACGGACCGGCTCACCACGGTGCCCCCGTCGAGCGGGTCCTGGTGTCGCCCCGAGAGAGCCGGGATGAGGTCCTCCGTGTGCTCGAAGTGCGTGCGCGCCACACCGTCGGGCAGGTCGATCGTCTCGACCGGCGAGCCGAAGGTGACGAGCGAGGAGTCGTAGTCGCCGCTCGCCGCGATGGCTCCGGCGACGATGCCGCCCTGTGAGTAGCCGACGTGCAGCACCGACGCCCCCTTCGGGATCCCGGCGAGCGCCATCGCGTCGAGAGTGGCCCGGGTGCTCTCGGCTGCGAGCCCTGGGACGGCAGCCGCCGCAACCGCGTACAGGTTGCTGCGGTTGTCCCAGGGCTCGGTCCCATCGGTCGGGAAGCCGGTGTCGATCGTCCCGCCCGACCACACGATCCACTGCTCGGCACCCGCCGCATCGACGTGCCGCTCGATCCGCACCTGTGCGCTCCCCTCGCCGCCGCGCGGCATCCGCGCCGCGAGCTCCTCGTGCGTCGTCGGCGGCAGCACCCGGTCGGGCTCCCCAGCCGGCCGAGGTGCCTCCGCGACGCGCACGCCCGTCGGTGTGAACAGTCCGGCGGCATCCGCGCCCCGCGCGACGAGCAGGGTGGAGACCGCGACGCCCGGAACGCCGTCCGCTGTCCGTCGGAGGAGGTCGAGGCCGACGATCGGGCCACCGAACCCCGCCAGTGCCTCATCGGTTGAGGAGACCACTCGGCGCACGGTCTGGACGAACGCCGGGTCGGCTGCGAGCTCGCGCAGCCTCCGACTCCCCTGATCGTCGAGCCACTGGCCTGCGTCGGCCGACGCGAAGCCGACGGCGCCACGCACGACGGTGCCGAGGAGCGCGACAGCCGCAAGACTGACGACCCCGGTCATCCACAGTGCCGGTGTGCTTCCGACGGCCCATCCCACGGCCCCATCGGTGCGCTCGAAGAACGCGGCGACCGCGCGCTCGAGGTTGCCGTACGCCTCAGCCGTCATCAGGAGCTGGCCGCCGAGTCGGCCCGCGCCCTCGGCCGCCGACCGAAGGTCGCGCGCGGCTCTCACCGCGGCCGCCCGCCCCGCCTCACCGTCCGCGACCGGCACGACCGTCGGACCCATGGGAGCCTGACCGACGTCGAGGACGGCCACCGCCTCGACCCTGGACGCCCACTCCTCGCACGAAGCCGCCAGCAGCACGAGCCCGTCGGCCAGGGCGAGATGGCCGTCGGTCGCCACCGCGACGACGCCTCCGCCGCGGAGCGTGAGGTCGTCGCTCATCCTGCACGCCCAGCCGACACGGCGCTGACGGCCCAACGGACCTGCCCGAGCGACTCCTCGAGGGCCGCAGCCGCGGTGCGCAACTGAGCGTCGAGTTCGTCGGCCGCCCAGGAGAACTGCATCGACGCCGGACCGACCCACTCCAGGTCGGACCGCGACCGCTGGAACCCGGCGATGCCGGCATCCACGGCGTCGAGCGCTTCCTCGACACATCGCGCTCGCGTCTCGAGCGTTGCGATGATGTCCTCCGCTGTTCCTCGGACCGTGCCAAACGGCGATCCGTCCCAGTCGATCACACGGGCTCCTTCCCGGTGCCCGCCCGCCGCCGACACCACCGCCGACTCTGCCCGAGTGCCGCAGCCCACCGGACGCGATCCGGCCCGGATGTGGAGCGGCGGCACAGGTGGGCACGCTGTGGAGGAGGCTGAACATCACCTGTTCGACGCCCCGCGCGCAGTCGGCCAGAATAGAGGCATGAACACCCTCGGGGAGGCCGACCCCGGCACCACCCCGTTCCGCGTCTGCTTCGTCTGCGCGGGCAACATCTGTCGATCCCCGATGGCCGCGAGCGTCTTCACCGACCTCGTTGCGGCGGCCGGCCTCGACCAGTTCGTCGAGGTCTCCTCAGCGGGTACCGGCGACTGGCACGTCGGTGAACGCGCCGACCACCGCACCATCGCCGCCCTGCAGAACCAGGGGCACGACGCCACCGCGCACCGCGCCAAACAGTTCGACCCCGACCGCTTCGCGAGCTACGACCTGGTCGTGGCCCTCGACCGCAGCCACGAACGGATCCTCCGTTCCTGGGCGAACGACGACACGGACCGCTCGAAGGTCCACCTGCTGCTGAGCTTCGACAGCAGTCAGGCCGGCATCCGAGACGTCCCCGACCCGTACTACTCGGACGCACAGATGTTCGACTCCGTCCTCGGCATGATCGACCACGCCTGCCGCGCCCTCTTCCACCAGCTCGAACCAGCACTGACCCAGGGAGCCACCCCATGACCGAATTCCCCGCCCAGCCACTCAGCCCCCTCGACGGCCGCTACCGCCCCGCCGTCACCGCCCTCGGCGAGTACCTCTCCGAAGCCGGCCTCAACCGCGCCCGGGTGCAGGTCGAGGTCGAATGGCTCATCTACCTCACCGACCACTCCATGTTCGGCTCATCCCCCCTCACCCCGTCGGAGACGGAGCGCTTGCGCGCCCTCTACCTCGACTTCGGCCAGGCCGACATCGACTGGCTCGCCGAGAAGGAGGCCGTCACGCGTCACGACGTGAAGGCCGTCGAGTACCTCGTGCGCCACCGCCTGTCGGAACTCGGTCTCGACCGCATCGCCGAACTCACACACATCGCGTGCACGAGCGAGGACATCAACAACCTCTCCTACGCCCTCACCGTCTCCTCCGCCGTGCAGTCCATCTGGCTGCCCAAGCTGCGCCTCGTGCTCGACGCCCTGCGCACCAAGGCCGTCGACTTCCGTGCCGTCCCCATGCTCGCGCGCACGCACGGCCAGCCGGCGACCCCCACGACGATGGGCCGCGAACTCGCGGTCACCGTGTACCGTCTCGAGCGCATCGCCCGCCAGATCGAGTCGAACGAGTACCTCGGCAAGTTCTCCGGCGCGACCGGCACCTTCGCCGCCCACCTGGTGGCGGACCCTGAGGCGGACTGGCCGAAGATCTCGCGCGAGTTCGTCGAGGGACTCGGTCTCGACTGGAACCCGCTCACCACGCAGATCGAGTCGCACGACTGGCAGGCAGAGCTCTACGGCAAGATCTCCCACGCCAACCGCGTGCTGCACAACCTCGCCACCGACATCTGGACCTACATCTCCATCGGGTACTTCCGCCAGATCCCGGTCGCCGGCGCCACCGGTTCGTCGACGATGCCGCACAAGGTGAACCCGATCCGCTTCGAGAACGCCGAGGCGAATCTCGAACTCTCGAGCGCGATCCTCGACTCCCTCGCCGCGACGCTCGTCACCTCACGCTTGCAGCGCGACCTCACCGACTCCAGCGCCCAGCGCAACATCGGCGTCGGCTTCGGTCACTCGCTCCTCGCCCTCGACAACATCCTCGGCGGCCTCGGGCAGATCGACCTCGCGACCGAGGTGCTCGCCGACGACCTCGACCACAACTGGGAGGTGCTCGGCGAGGCCATCCAGACCGTCATCCGCGCCGAGGTCACCGCTGGTCGCTCCACGATCGAGGACCCGTACGCGCTCCTCAAGGAGCTGACGCGCGGGAAGCGCATCGGCCAGGCCGACCTCGTCGAGTTCGTCAGCCGCCTCGACATCGGCGACGCCGCGAAGCAGCGCCTGCTCGAGCTCACGCCGGCCACCTACATCGGGCTCTCGGACGACCTCGTCGACTACCTGCCGTAGCGCCCTCCGGCAGGCTCAGGGGACGGGACGGCCTGCAGGCTGATCCGTTCCCTGAGTCTGCCGCGCGGCCGTCGCCCGGTCGAACCGGTCGCCGAGCCGAACCCGGTCGCCGAGCCTGTCGCGGTGCGCCCTTCGACAAACTCAGGGACCGAGGAGAGCGCACAGAGACCGAGGAGAGCGCACAGAGACCGAGGAGAACGCTCAGAGACCGAGGAATGCGCTCAGAGAACGGGCCAACGCTCGGTCCACGCGTGGGACGTCAGTGACCGGAGGAGCGCGGCGGACGCGGGTCCTCGCCGTCCTGCTCGTCGAGGTCCAGCTTCTCCTGGAAGTCGGGCTTCACGGCGAGCGCCAGCATCGCGAGCACGACGAGCGAGGCGATGAACGCGATGCCGAAGCCGATGAGGCCGAGGACGATCTCGCGTGTGGACATGAGCACGACGAGGCCCGTGAACACACCCATGACTCCCGACAGCACCAGGAGCTCGATGGGACGCAACAGGTCGTCGCGGTTGGGCTTGCTCATGATGCGGCTCCGACCGTGCCGTCGATGTCGTCGCCGGCTGCGGCGACGGGGCGCTTGACGGCCCAGCGAAGCGAGAGTCCGCCGATGACCAGGTAGACGCCGATGATGGCGGCATAGGCACCCACGAGGCCGACGACGACGATGTCCGCACGGAGGACACCTTCGACACCACCAGGGGCGGCGAAGCGCTGCTCGAGGCCCGGGGGCACGAGGAGCGTCGCGAGAGCGAGGAGCACGGTGAACGCGCCGACCGCGGTCCAGTCCTTCGCGGCAGCGATTCGGCCACGCCAGCGGATGCCGCTGTAGAGCTCGAGGAATCCGGTGAGCGCAGCCCACAGGGTGACGACGTAGAGGAAGATGCTCAATCCCCCACCGCTCACCATGAGCGCGAAGACACCGGTCACGACACCGATGACGCCCTGGCCGAGGAAGAACGCCCGCGTGACGGTGTCGGAGAAGTTCGGGAACGCGAAACCTGCGACGACCACGCCGGACAGCAGCGTGAAGACGCCGAAGACGACGAGACCGAACTGGGAGGAGTGCCCCTGACTGAAGGTGATGACGACGGCCGTGGCGAGCGCGATCACCGCGCGCAGGATCGGCACCAACCAGTACCGATCGTGCTTGGCGCCGTCGAACGGGATGCTGGGCACGGGGAACGTCTCATCTCTTGCAGGAAGTCTCCACCAGCTTACGCGGTCCTGAGCGGGGTTCGAACCGGGGCGGTCGGCTCAGCCGATCGCTGCGGCGACGGCGCGCGCGAGTCGCTTCCCGATGAGATGGTCGCTGCCGAAGACCCGATGCACGTTGACGCCGCTCATCCGCGAGACGATCTTCAGGACGCCGTCGGAGTGGAACTCGTCGAGTGAGCCGTAGATGACCTCCACCGGCACCCGGATGGACGCGATGTCGCTGACGGTCGTCTGCGATTCGATCGCATGCTCGAGCGACTTCACGAACGGCACCCAGGTGCGCTCGTTGATGTCCATGGCCTTCGGGATGGGCAGCATCCGCTCCACCACCTGCGCGTGTCGGAGGGTGAACTTCTTGTTCTTTCTGAAGTACTCATAGGCCTTCAGGTAGAAGCCCATGATGCGCTGGTCGATCGGGTTCGCCAGCTCCTGCGGGGACAGGTAGATCGGTGGGCTCACGAGCACGACCCGATCGATGTCACGTGGGCGGGTGGCTGCGAGCCGTGCCGAGATCAGCGATCCCATCGAGTGCCCGACGAGCGTGATCGGACCGTCCAGACGCAGCGCGTCGATCGTCCCTGCCACCGCAGCGGCATGCTCCCCGACCGTGTACTCGGCGTCCTCCGGGATGGGTGATCCTCCGAAGCCGAGGAGGTCGATCGCGATGCACCGATGTCGATCCTCGATGAGCGGCAGGACGTTCTGGAAGGTGACGGACGACGATGCGATCCCGTGGAGGAGGACGACCGTCGGCCCCGTCCCCCGGTCGACCGCGACGTGCAGTCTCGGCGGACGGGAGAGGAACGGGAGGAGCGGCATACCCCGATCATCCTCTCGCGCTGGCGACTCCGGAAGGGTGCCTGCCTGCAGACACCGCTCCTCGCGGATCGTCGCACGCCGGAGGCGAGCTCAGTGACGTGCGGATCAGCCGGTGAGTGCCGGCGAGCTGAGCGGAACGAGCACGTCCGGTGGGATGCAAGGGGTACGCGATACAACCGACATTCGGCGTACTAAGGCATAGTGGTGACGGGTTCGCACCCGCCGCGAAGGAGCTACAGCATGATCGACAAGACCGCGATACGGGACCTCCCGCCCATGACAGCCTCGCTGCTGGCGGACAATTCCGGGGTGTTCCGAGTCGGCACCGCAGAGCACCACTTCACCGCCGCAGACGACGGTGCCGCCCGTGGCCAGCTCGTCGAACTGATGCAGGCCGAGGCCCGTTCGGCGGGTCGACCCATCCGCGTGACCGTGACCGACCCGACGAGCATCACCGTCCTGCTGATCGACGTGAGCGGAGCGCTCGAGGAGGAGCGGCAGGAGGCGCTCCCTCAGGGCACGGCCCAGCCGAGCTCAGCGCCCGAGCCACCTGCGCCGCCTGCGCCGTCTGCGCCGTCCGAGGCCCCCACCGCTCAGCGCGTCTCGCCGATCCAGGCTCCTCCGATGGCACCCGTCACCGCCCCCTCGGCACGACAGCCGATCCCCGCGCCCGCCCCGGTGGCGGCGTCGACACCGCCCGTCCTCCCCGTGGCGCCCCTTCCAGCTTCGCCCGCACCAGCACAACCGATCCAGGCACAGCAGCCCACGCCACCGCACACCGTCCCGACGCCCGCGGAACCCGCTTCGCCGCAGCCTGTTCGGGCGCAGCGGCCCGTGGTGCAGGCGCCGGAGTTCGACGACCAGCCCTTCCAGCCGGTCGTCCAGCAGCCGAGCGGCGTCCAGCAGCAGGTGCCTCCCCAGCCCCCGCAGCCAGGGCAACCGGCCCCACCGACGGCTCGCCGCGACCTGCGTGACGCGCCGTCGTTCCTCGCTCCACCGACCGTCGGTCCGGCTCAGCAGGGAGTCGCCGGACTCCTGAACAAGCTCGGATTCTCCGTCGCACCGTCGGCCGCCGAGCGCCGGGAGCGCGACGACGTGCACGCGGTCTCGCGACACTTCCCCCGCCGCCGCACCATCTCCGTCGCGAACCAGAAGGGCGGCGCGAACAAGACGCCGACCGTCGTCAACCTGTCGTCGGTGTTCGCACGGTACGGCGGCGGCGGTGTGGCCGCCTGGGACAACAACGAGACGATGGGCACCCTCGGCTGGCGCACGGAGCAGGGCGGACACGACTCGACCGTCCTCGACCTCCTCGCGGCGGCCGCAGACCTCCTGTCCCCGGGAGCCGAGCGCGCCGACCTGTCGCGGTTCGTGCACCACCAGCCGGGCGACAAGTACGAGGTCCTCCGTTCGGCCGCAGACGGCGAGCACGTCGTGACCGCGGACGAGGTCGACCTCGTGCACCGTGTGCTCGCGAAGTACTACCGGTTGATCGTCATGGACTCCGGCAACTCCGCCGGCGCCCCGAACTGGCGGCGCATGGTGGAACTCAGCGATCAGCTCGTCGTCCCGACCACGACGGTCGAGGACAAGAAGGAGGGAGCCCGGCTCACCCTCACCGCGATCAGCCGGGTGAGCGAACGCGGCGCTGAACTCGCACGCAACGCGGTCGTGATCGTCTCCGAAGCGGAGGCGAAGGACACCGCGATCGCGAACGCCTACGCCGAGGACTTCCGCCCCTACGTGCGCGACGTCGTCGTGGTCCCGTTCGACCCAGCACTGAAGAACGGGGTCATCCGCCACGACGCGCTGCGCTCAGGAACGCAGCGAGCCTGGCTCGCAGCCGCGGCCGCGGTGTCGCGAGGGCTGTGAGCCGTTGCCGGCGACGGTGCGGCGCGATTGCGCCGGGATCCCGCCTCGGCCGACTACCCGATTCGCGGTTTGCCGGCAGCAGTGTCCGCCCCTGGAGCGATCTGCACAGCGGCGCGGGTGCGACGACGCTCGCTCACGATGAAGACGATGAGCAGGATCGCGCCCGTCAGGATCACGAGGTAGGTGCTGATCGACGGGATGATGATGAGCGGATTGCCCTGCTGCGGGTGCGCCCCGAAGAGGAACAGGGTCGGGTCGGTGGACGCATGGAGCAGGATGGGCCAGATCAGGCGGCCCGTGAGGCGCAGTGCGAGGTACATGATGACGCCGAAGAAGAAGGTGTAGACCACCTGCGTGGCCGTCGTCGTGAGCCCCTGATCACTGGTGAAGAAGTTCCCCGCGTGCAGCGCGCCGAACACGGCGGACGACACCAGGGCCACAGCGATCTCGCCGTGGCCGGCCTTGCGCATCAGGTTCACCACGAAGCCGCGCGTGAGCAGTTCCTCCGCGAGCCCGACGAAGAGCCCGGTGAGGAGCCAGGAGAAGATCAGCGCGGCACCGGCAGCTCCGGCGTCCACGGAGAGCAATGCCGACACGTTGATGACGAGCACCACGGCGACACCGACCCACATCCAGCCCCGACCGCGCACCGGCTGCGGCCCGAACAGCTCGCGCACCCACCCGAGCGATGCCGCGAAGGCCAGCAGCACGATCGCGCCGAGGAGGATCGGTAGTCCCGTGCCGATGAACACGTCGAGAGCGCCGTCCTTCACACCACGCGCGACGCCGCCCGCGGGGAAGACCGCTTTCACGGCGAGCGACAGCAGCTGGTAGACGCCGTAGTAGACGGCCGCGAGCAGCACCGCACGCCACCAGTCGCCGCGCTCCCAGAAGCGCCGCCATGCGGACGCGGACGCGTCCGCCTGCACGTGCTGTACGTGATGTGCCTCGGACATGTCGTGCGCCTCCCGGAGTCGGATCGATGTCACGGCCAACGCTAGCGGTCGAGTGCGCCGCCGTGCAGCGTCGTCAACGGCGCGGCAGGAAGGCGGTCCGACGGCCGACGATCGTGAGGGTGAATGCGACAGCACCGAGCGCGATCATGACGATCGGGAGGACGAGGCCGTCCGCGGACTGCAGCAGCACGGCTCCCAGGATCCCGGCTGCGAAGATCGCGAGGTTGAACGCGACGGGGAGGAAGGAGTTCGCGACGTCGGAATGCTCGCGCCCCGCCAGCGTGAGTGCCGACTGGAGCTGCGCGGACGCACCACCGAACGTGAGTCCCCACACCGCGGCCGCCGCGATGACCGCCGGGGCGGAGGAGTGCGCCAGCAGGAGAACCGTACCGGCGATGACGAACAGCGCGACGCTCCCGTGGAGGAGCCCACGCGGTACCCGGTCGATGAGGACGGCGGTGATGCCGATGCCTCCGATCGAGGCGAGGCCGTACACGAGGAGGAGCAGGTCTGGCCCGATGCCCGTGCCGGTGGCGCGGAGATACGGCGCGATGTAGGTGTAGATGGTGTTGTGTGCGAGCATCCAGACGAGGATGACGGCGAGCACGATCGCGACCCCCGGCAGGAGGAAGACCCTGCGCAGCGGGAGTCGGGCACTCGCCGCCTGCCCAGGGGCGTCGGACACGACGAATGCGATGAGGGCGAAGACGATGATCGCGAGCAGGGTGAGCCCGATGAAGGCCCACCTCCAGTCGAACGCCGTACCGAGCGTCGCTCCGAGCGGGGTCCCGAGAGCGAAGCCCGCCGGTGCACCGATCGAGACGATCGACAGCGCGAGTCCTCCTCTGGCCGGCGGGCTGATGCGGCGTCCGTACGCAGCGAGCATGCCCCAGACGACACCGGTGAAGGCACCCGCGAAGAACCTCGAGACGAGCGCGGTGACGACATCGCCGGACATGGCCGTGACCGAGTTCGCGACGATGAGGCCGAGGATGGCCGTGAGGATCAGCGGCTTCCGCCGGAAACCGCGGGTGAGTGCGAGCGCCGGAATCGTGACGACGACGGTGCCGAGCGCCCAGACGCTGATGAACTGCCCGACCACCCCCTCGCTCGTCTGGAGGTCCGCAGCGATGACGGGGAGCAGCCCCGCCGGCATCGTCTCCGCTGCGACGAGGATGAACCCCATCGCGGCGAGGATGGCGAGCGACAGCCACGGCATGCGGGTCGGTGCCGTGGAACGCGTGTCGGTGGGCCGGAGCGGCGAGACCGTCGGCGCGGGAACGGCCTGGTTCACAGTGTCAGCAGCACTTTGATCGCCCGACGCTCGTCCATCGCCCGGTACCCCCCCGCGGCGTCCTCGATGGGCAGGGTGAGGTCGAAGACGCGACCCGGGTCGATCCTCCGCTCCCAGATCATCTGGATGAGTTCCGGCAGGAACCGTCGCACCGGTGCCGGTCCGCCGTGCAGGTGCACCTCGGCGAAGAACAGTTCGTCGAGGGGCAGCGAGACGCCCTCGTGCGCGACGCCGACGAAGCCGACGTGACCGCCGCCGCGGGTGGACCGGATCGCCTGCAGCATGGACTCCTCGGTGCCGACGGCCTCGATCACACTGTGCGCACCGAGCCCTCCCGTGAGTTCCATGATGCGAGCGACGCCCTCTGCCCCGCGTTCCTCGACGATGTCCGTCGCGCCGAATTCCCGGGCGAGCGCTTGGCGGTCGGCGTGCCGTGACATCGCGATGATCCGCTCCGCCCCGAGCTCTCGTGCTGCGAGGACCCCCATCAGTCCGACCGCGCCGTCGCCGACGACCACGACGGTCTTCCCCGGGCCGACTTCGGCGGCGACGGCGGCGAACCACCCGGTGCCGAGCACGTCCGAAGCGGCGAGCAGCGACGGGATGAGGTCGGCGTCGGGCTGCCCGGGGGTCGCGACGAGCGTGCCGTCGGCGTGCGGGATCCGCGCGAGCTCGGCCTGCGTCCCGGCGGCGACCGACACGAACTCGGCGTGCACGCATTTCGACTGGTAACCGGCCCGGCAGATCTCGCAGGAGTTGTCGGAGGTCACGAAGGAGCCGACGACGAAGTCGCCGACGGACAGGGTGCGCACGGCGTCGCCGATCTGCTCGACCACACCGACGTACTCGTGTCCCATGTTCGTGTGGTCGACGTGTTCGACACCGCGGTACGGCCACAGGTCCGACCCGCAGATGCAGGTGGCGGTGAGCCGGATGACGGCATCGGTCGGATCGATGATCGTGGGGTCCTCGCGGTGCTCCACCCGGACGTCCCCGGGTGAGTGCATGACGACAGCGCGCATGGCTGACTCCTTCTCTCGGATTGGCAGAGGCCCAGTCAACGTCGTCCGCAGTACCCGCGGGAGTCTCTGTCGAGAGGTGTACCGGGAGAGCACCCCAGGGTCGCCCGAACGGTCGTATCGTCGATCGCATGGACGACCGATCCGAGGTACGCGAGTTCCTCATGACCCGCCGGGCGCGACTCACCCCGGAACAGGCAGGGCTCCCCGCCGGAGCGAACCGTCGTGTGGCGGGGCTCCGCCGTTCCGAGGTCGCGATGCTCGCCGACATGAGCGTCGAGTACTACGCGAAACTGGAGCGCGGTGGGATCGGCGGAGCGTCGTCGACGGTGCTCGACGCGATCGCCCGCGCCCTCCAACTCGACGACGCCGAACGCACCCACCTCTTCGACCTCGCCCGGGCCGCCGACGGTGTCCCCCTCTCGGGTCGACCCCGCCGTCGTGCTGGCAGGAACCCTGCCACCCGGCCGAGCCTCAACTGGATGCTCGACGCCATCACCGGCGGCATCGCGTTCGTCCGCAACACCCATCAGGAGATCCTCGCGACCAACGAGCTCGGGCGCGCCTTCTACTCACCCGTGATCGGCGACGGCGGGCGCGTCCCGAACCTCGCCAGGTTCCAGTTCCTGGACCCCGCGTCACGCGACTTCTATCCCGATTGGGACCTGTTCGCCGAGATGTGCGTCGCGGTCATGCGCGCCGAGGCCGGACGGGACCCGCATGACAAGGCCCTGCACGACCTCGTCGGGGAACTCTCCACCCGCAGCGACACCTTCCGCACGCTCTGGGGCGCGCACAACGTGCGGATGCACGGCACCGGCACGAAACGGTTCGTGCACCCTGTCGTCGGCGAGCTCGTCCTGGCGTACGAGGAGCTGGCGATCACCGCCGAGCCCGGCCATGTCGTGCTCGTCTACACCGCTGAACCGGGGTCTGCGTCAGCGGATCGACTGCAACTCCTCGCGAACTGGGCGGCGTCCGAACGTGCGCCGGAGCGTGCCGGGCAGCAGGAGGCGAACTGATGGCGCGCATCCTCGTCACCGGAGCGGCTTCAGGGCTCGGACTGGGCGCCGCGACCGAGCTCCTCGACGACGGTCACGAGGTGCTCCTGCACGTCCGCGACGCCGAACGTTCCGATGGGCTGGCCGTCCGTCACCGACCGGGTGCCAGCGTGGTCACGGGGGACCTCGCCAGCATCGCGGGCGTCCATGCACTCGCTGCACAGGTGAGCGGCGCGGGCGACGTGGACGCCATCATCCACAATGCGGGCGTGATCGACGGCCCGGCGATCCTTCCGGTCAACGTCGTCGCACCGTACCTCCTGTCCGCGCTGGTCCCGGCACCACGGCTCGTCTTCGTCAGCAGCAGCATGCACCGCGGCGGCCATCCGACCATCGACGGCCTCGACTGGTCGGGATCGAGGGTCACCGCGAGCTACTCGGACAGCAAGCTCCTCGTCACCACCTTGGCGGCAGCGATCGCCCGGGTCCGCCCCGGCGTGTTCAGCAACGCGGTCGATCCTGGGTGGGTGCCGACACGCATGGGAGGACCGAGCGCTCCGGACGACCTGGAACTCGGCCACCGCACGCAGGTCGCGCTGGCGGAAGGGCGGGCTGCAGACACCTCGGGCTACTGGCATCATCAGCGCCGCGAGGCATCTCATCCCGCGGTCGACGACCGGGCGTTCCAGACGGCCCTCCTGCGTGCACTCAGCGAATGGACGAGCGTCGACCTTCTCGAAGGGCGACGGGGCTCGGCAGCGTCCGAACCTTCGCGACAGGACTGAACGCCGCAGCGGCCCCCGTGATCACCACCAGAACGGGAGCTGTGGGACGTACGGTGCCTCCAGGCGCTCGATCTCGTCCGCCGTCAGTCGCACGTCGAGGGCGGCCACGGCGTCGGCGAGGTGGTTCGGCTTGGTCGCACCGACGATGGGAGCGGCGACGACCGGGTTGTGGAGCACCCAGGCGAGCGCGACCTGCGCCATCGGCACTCCGCGCTCGCGCGCGATGTGCTCGACGACGTCGATGATCGGACCATCGGCGTCGACATCGAACGCCTTGGCGACCTGGTCGACCTGCGAGCGCTCCGTGTCTGCACCGCGCGGTCGAGCGAGACGCCCCTTGCCGTTCGGCGAGTACGGGGTGAGTCCCACACCGGTGTCCGCGCACAACGGGATCATCTCCCGCTCCTCCTCGCGTTTCAGGAGGTTGTACTGGTTCTCCATGGCCACGAACTGGGCCAGGCCGTTGACGGCCGCAGCCCGTTGCAGCTTCGCGAACTGCCAGGCGTACATGGACGACGCGCCGAGGTATCGGACCTTGCCCGCACGCACCACGTCGTCCAGGGCCTGCATCGTCTCTTCGACCGGTGTCTCGGGGTCGAACCGGTGCAGGTAGTACACGTCGATGTAGTCCGTCCCCAGTCGGCGCAGGGAAGCGTCGACCTGCTCGAGGATTGCTGCGCGAGAGAGCCCGGATCCGCCGGGTCCGTCGTGCATCCTCCCCGACACCTTGGTCGCCAGGACGATCTCCTCGCGGCGACTGAAGCGATCGATCGCGCGGCCGACGTACTCCTCACCGCTGCCCTGCTGGTACACGTTCGCGGTGTCCCAGAAGGTGATGCCGAGTTCGACCGCCTGGCGGAAGAACGGCGCAGAGGCCTCCTCGTCGAGCGTCCAGCTGTGCAAGCCGCGCGTCGGGTCACCGTAGGTCATGCAGCCGAGGGCGAGTCGGCTCACGCGGAGCCCCGACGATCCAAGACGGGTGTATTCCATGGTCTTACTCCTCCAGATTGAGCGGTTCTCGAACACTGAGGTGTTCGGGCGATGCGTGATGGTTCGTCGCGGCCCAGTTGGCCAGCAGCTGGATCCGCTCCTCCGATGGCGAGCCGGATTCGGCCGTGTAGATGAGGAACGACAGCCCTGGCTCGGCCGTGAGTTCGAGACCTTCGTAGGAGAGCGTCAACGCACCGACGATGTGGTGGTGGAAGTGCTTCGTTCCTGATCCATGGCGCCGCACGTCGTGTGCGCCCCAGCGCGTACGGAAATCCTCACTCCGGGTGGAGAGCTCGCCGATGAGGTCGTGCAGCTGCTTGTCTCGGGGATCACGACCGGCTTCGGTGCGCAGGATGGACACGCTGATGTCGCATGCGGCCCCCCAGTCTGGGTAGAACGATCTGGACCGCTCGTCCAGGAAGTTGTATCGGGCCAGGTTCCGACGCGCGGGGCCGTCGAGGACCTCGTCATAGAATGCGGCCCCGAGCGGGTTCACCGCCAGCAGGTCCATCCGACCGTTGCGGACGAAAGCAGGGCCCGCGGTGACGGCGTCCAACGCCCGCTGCAGGCCCGGCCGGGCGGCCCACTGCCTCGGCTTGTGCCTCGGGACTGGAGCTGCCTGCCCGTTCGCCGCACGGGCCAGATCGAACAGGTGCTCCCGTTCGGCGTCGTCGAGGTGCAGCGCCCGCGAGACAGCGTGCAGGACCGCCTCGGACACGCCCGCCAGTGCACCGCGCTCGATTCGCGCGTAGTACTCGATGCTCACATCCGCGAGCGCCGCCACCTCGCCGCGACGAAGTCCCGAAACACGTCGATTCATCCCAGGAGCGATCCCCGCCTGCTCGGGTGTCAGCTTCGCTCGACGGCTCGTCAGGAACTCACGTACCTCGCTCCGGTTTTCCATGACGACGAGCGTACGGGCTGTCGGATCGGCGCGGGATGCCCTGACAGGACACCCACCGGCCGTGCCTCCCCCGCTCGCCGTCGACGCGGTTGGGTGGAGTCATCCGGCATCTTCACCCACCCCGAGAGGAACCCATCATGAGCGAGGACGCAGCGACCCGCTGGACCGGCGGCAAGCGAACCTTCGGCGACTTCGCGCCGGCCCTGGCGCACTACACCGATGCGGTGCTGTTCGACGAGGTCTGGGAACGCCCGGACCTCGGACGGCGCGACCGCAGCCTCATCACCGTCGCCGCGCTCACGGCGATGGGCAAGACCGATCAGCTGACCTTCCACCTCGACCACGCGCTGCAGAACGGCGTCACCGAGGTCGAACTGAAAGAGGCGATCCTGCACCTCGCGTTCTACACCGGTTGGCCGAACGGGATGAGTGCGATGAGCGTCGCCAAGAACGTCTTCGCATCCGAAGCCTGAACCCCCGTCGGACGCAGCACCGTCGGGAGGGCGGTGTCCCCGCCCGACCGGCGGTTCGGATCGCTCGGAGCAGCCGCGCGTCCCCTACCCTGTGAACGTGCCTGAGCGGTGGAAGCGACGAGTGCTGTTCGTCGAGGATCAGCGGATCATGAGCGTGCTGGTCGGCGAACTGCTGACGAACGCCGGCTTCGAAGTGGTCACCGTCTCGAGCGCCGCCGATGCCCTCGATCGCCTCGACGGATTCGATCCGGACGTCCTCGTGACCGACATCGAACTGGGCTCGCGTCCGGACGGTGTCGAGCTCGCGATGATCGCCCGGTCGCTCGCGCCGCATCTCGGCGTCGTGTTCCTCACCAGCTTCACCCGCGCAGCACGCAGTGGCCCAGGTCGAACCGTCACCGATGCTGTCACGGTCGACAAACTCACCCTCACCGACTCGAGCGAACTCATCGCCGCGATCGACGCATCGGTCCGGCCGGGGACGGCCACGCTGCCCATGGAGGCGCCGGAGGACGAGCTCATCGCCCGCCTGACCCCGCATCAGCGGCGCATCCTGTCCCTGATCGCCGCCGGTCTGTCGAATCTGGAGATCGCGGAGCGCAGTGGCGCCAGCGTCCGGGCCGTGGAGCGCAGCATCAGTCGGGTGTTCGACACCCTCGGGGTCTCCCACGTGAGCGCGATCAACCCGAGGGTCGCCGCCGCGAACCGGTACAGCCGCCTCTTCGGCCACCCTCCCGCAGAATGAAGCTGCCAGGCCCCGGACGGAGGTGGAGGCGGGCGTGGAGCGCCGCATTCACCGGAGGGGCGTTCTTCACCCGCTGGAGCTGGCTGTTGACGGCACCGTTCGCGCTGACCCTGCTCGGCGGACACGATGCGGCGTCCACAACGACGGAACGTCTCGGCGGGATCGGCGTCGCGGCGGGTGTCCACGTGGTCTGCGGCCTGATCGGGCTCGCGGCGGCATGGGCGGAACTGGCGACGGCCTCGCACCGCATCCGGCTCGCGATCGTCATCGTCGCGCTGCTGCTGATCGGGACGATGCGACCGTTGCTCATCAGCTGGTTCACCCAGCAGGCGGGCCTGCCGGCGTTCCCGGTGCCGATGTCCATCCGCCTCGCGACGAACGTCCTCGCGGTCGTGGTCGCCACGACGATGGTCGCGATCCTCGTGGACTCGTTGCGGCGTCGCAGCCGGACCGTGTCCCAGCTCGGCGTCGTCGCCGCATGGTTGGAGGCGGACCGGACGCACGGTGAGCGGCTCGTCGCCGAGGCCGGACGGATGCTCGGTTCCACCCGTCGACTCCTCCTCGTGCAGCTGCGTGCCCTGGAACAACGGGGAGCAGGGCTGCCCGCGCCGGACCGAGCCCAGGCGTTGCGCGAGTTCGCCCTGACCGTGGTCCGGCCGAGCAGCAGTCGCGTCTTCGAGCTGCGGGAGTCGGATGCCTTGGAGCGCGCGCTCGACCAGGAACCGCAGGGCGCCCGCCCGCCCGAGCGGCGGGAGCTGCGCATCGTGCCCGCGACCGTCGGCGTGCCGATCGGGTTGTACACGCTCCTGCTCATGCCGTTCGTGTTCGCGCGACTGCCGATCCCCGTGGCGCTCCTCGCCGCACTGGCCGCCGGCGTCACCGGCTCCCTGGGTGAAGTGCTCCTGGCCCGGACGGTGGCCCGCGTCAGCGATCGACGATGGTCGGCGGTCGCGGTCGTCGCCGGGACGGGTGCGACCGGCGCGGCGATCCTCGCGGTCACGACGCCGATCGTCGGCTCCGTCGCGCTCCTTCCCACAGCACCGGTGCTGTACGCGGTGCTGGGGGTCATGTGCGCTGCGGTCGCCAGTCTCACGGCCGAACTGAGAGCGCAGGAGTCGATGCTCTCCGACCGGATCCGCACCTACCGGGCCGACGAGCACGATGGTCGACGGCGCGCTGATCAGCGGCTGCTCGACGCCGCGCAGGAACTGCACGGCGAGGTCCAATCCATCTGCCTGGTCGCAGCGGCCCGGCTCGAACGTGGCGAAGGAGACCTGGTCTGGGAAGCGGCGGTGACCGACGCGCGGCGGGTCGTCGAAGCACTCGATGCTCCCCGCGCGCTCCAGCCGGTCACCGCGGAGGCCACGGTCCGCTCGCTGCTCGACGGCTGGGGGCGCGTCATCGCCATCCGGTACCAGGCCGACGACGGCATCTGGGAGCTCGCCGACCGGCGGCCTGAGATCCTGCAGCCGCTCGTCGACGCGATGTCAGAATCGCTGACGAACATCCTGCGACACAGCACCGAACGAGCGGCCGACATCATGCTTACCGCCACCGATGGTCGCATCCGGCTGACGGTCGAGTCGTCGGGCGGGATCGCCTCGATCACCGGCGACGGCATCGGGCTCCGCGCACTCCGGGCCCGGGTCGAATCCGTCGATCTGCGCCAGCACGGCGAGACGGTGCGGCTGACCGTCTCGTTCGACCTCCAGGCGTCGGTCGAGTCGTAATCTCCGAACCCTTCCCCGTGTGCCCCGTCCGGGGGAGATACCGTTCCAGCGTTCGGATCGAGGAAGAGGACTCATGCACGCTGGCGACCTGGGCCAACTCCTGCCGCTGGCGGTCGGGAGCATCATCAGCCCGCTGCCGATCGTCGCGATCGTGGCGATCCTGCTCTCGCCCCGGGGTCGAGCGAACGGTGTGGGCTTCGCGGCGACGACGACCGCCGTCGGCTTCGCCGTCACCGTGATCGCCGCGCTGACCACGACGGGTGCCGGTGCCGGGCACTCGGACGGTGACGACACCGTCGTCCTCGTCCTCACCTCCGTCCTGCTCGTCGGGTTCCTCGTGCTCGCCTGGCTCAGCTGGCGCAGCCGACCCCGCGCCGGTGCCGAACCGGTGACCCCGAGCTGGCTCGCCGCCGTTGACTCGCTGACTCCGGCGAAAGCTGCGGGGCTGGGGGCGCTGATGGCCGCGACGAACACGAAGAACATCCCGATCGAGCTGAAGGCGGGATCGCTGATCGGCGCCCAGGACCTCCCCGTGCTCACGGTCATCCTCCTGAGCCTGCTGTTCGCCGTGGTCGCAGCCTTCGGGGTGCTGCTCCCGACCGCCCTCGCAGCGAGCGGTTCCCCAGCCGTCTCCGCCGGACTCGTCCGTCTGAAGACCGAGATGATCCGCCACAACGCGGTCATCATGACGGTCCTGTTCGCGATCCTCGCCGCCGTCGAAGGCTCGCACCTCATCCACCAGCTCACATGACCGGAGGCATCTTCATGGACGATCAGGACCGTCGCATCGCACACACGCCCCTCGGCGACTACGCCGGCCATGGTGGCGAGGGCGTCATCTCCTGGCGCGGCATCCGCTACGCGCAGGCACCCGTCGGTGGGCTTCGCTGGCGCGCACCGGTCGCGGTGGGCGCGCACACCGGGATCCTCGACGCGACCGCGTTCGGGCCCGCCTGCCCGCAGCGCCCGAACCCCGCGGTGCCGCTCGGCCCCGACGCCGTGATGGACGAGGACTGCCTGTCGCTCAACGTCTGGGCTGCCGACGATGATCGTGCAGCAGAGGCGCGGCCGGTCATGGTGTGGGTGCATGGTGGCGCGTACACCTTCGGCTCGTCCAGCCAACCGCTCTTCGACGGTCGACACCTCGTGCAGGATGGCGGGGTCGTCCTCGTCACCGTCAACTACCGCCTCGGCGGCTTCGGCTTCCTCGACCTCACCAGCCTGGCCGGCGCCGCCGACGAGGCGGACAGCAATCTCGCGATCCGCGACGTCCTGCTCGCCCTCGAGTGGGTGCAGGCGAACATCGCGGCCTTCGGCGGGGACCCCGCCCGGGTCACCGTCTTCGGCGAGTCGGCCGGCGGTGGCATCGTGTCGACGCTGCTCGCGGTCCCGTCGGCGCGTGGTCTGTTCGCCCGCGCGATCGTGCAGAGCTCTCCCGCGACGTCCGTCTACGGCACCGAGCGGGCGAGATCCGTCGCCCAGCGCTTCTTCGACGAGGTCGGTGTGGACACGATCGACCAAGCACGGCAGTGCACTGCCGACCGGATCGTCGAGGCGAGCATGGCCGTCTATGCGGCGGTGCCGGCGGAGTCGCCCGGCGTGCTCCCCTTCGCACCCGTCGTCGACGGCGACCTGATCCCCGAACACCCCCTCACCGTCCTCCAGCAGGGGCGCGGCATCCCGGTCCCACTGATGATCGGGACGAACCGGGACGAAGCGACGCTGTTCAAGTACATGAAGTCGCCGCTCATGCCCATCACCGCGCCCACCATCGACGCGATGTTCGATGCGATGGCGGCCGAATACGAGGGCACCGAACTCCCCAGCAGGGCGCAGGTGCTCTCCGTGTACGAACATGCGCGGCACCGGGCCGTCGGACTCGGCATCGCGCGGGACATCGGCTTCCGCATGCCGACCGTCTGGTTGGCCGAAGGGCACAGCGCGGTCGCACCCGTGTGGCTGTACCGCTTCGACTTCACCACGCCGATGCTGCGCCTGCTCGGCATCGGCGCCACCCACGCGACGGAACTCCCGTACGTGTGGGGCAACCTCGACGCCACGCCGAAGGACCCGACGTTCATGCTCGGTGGGCGACGTCGCGGCAGCGCGGTCTCGCGGCGCATGCTCGCCCGGTGGACAGCGTTCGCGCGGGGAGACGCACCGGACGTCAACGGTGCAGCGATCTGGGGCGCCTACGACCGGTCCGAGCGCAGCACCCTCGTCATCGACGAGACCGATCGGTCGGTGCCCGACCTCGACCGCGAGCTCCGCGAAGGTTGGGGCGACACCGTGCTCGCGTTCCGCTGAGCGGGTTCAGGACCTCGTCAGGCCGCGCCACCGCGATGATCCCCGAGCTGATCCCGAAGCGTCCGGTTGTCGTCCTCGAGATCGAGCACCCGAGCGATCCCTGCGATGTTCACCCCGTCGTCGCGGAGGTCCGTGACACGCTTCAGCCGGTCGAGGTCGTCCTCGCTGTACCGCCGGGTGCCGCCCTCGGTGCGTGACGGCGTCAGGAGACCCTTGCTCTCGAACAGCCGCAGCGTCGCTTCCGGGACGCCGGCGAGTTGCGCCGCGACGGCGATGCCGTAGACGGGCGTCGCTGAATCACGTTCGGACATCCTGGGTGGCTCCTTCGAACGACTTGCAACCGATCCTGCGCTTGAGGTATAACAAATCTACACCACGAGGTGCAGATAATCGCACTTCACGGATGATTCGATCGATGAGCCCGTGGAAACGGGCGACACGGAAGGAGAACCCTCATGGCAATGACACTTGACCCGATCAGTCAGCTGGACCGCTTCGCTGCGACCGTGCTGGACTCCGTTCGCACACCCCGGCCGATGCCCGTGGACCTGTTCCGAGACGGCGACCGCTACGTGATGCTCGCCGATCTGCCGGGTATCGACCCCGGCTCGATCGACGTGGACGTCGACGGCGGGCAGCTCACCATTCGTGCTCAGCGCACCGCGGACACTCGCGAGGGCGTTCGGTGGCTTGCCCGGGAGCGCGGCGGCGGGCACTTCCTCCGCCAGTTCACCCTGGGTGACGGTGTGGACATCGACGGCATCAGCGCCTCCTACGACAGCGGTGTGCTGTCCGTCATCATCCCGGTGAGCGAGCGGGCGAAGCCGCGGAAGATCAGCGTGGACTCGACCGACAGCCCGGCACGGTCCGTGTCCGAACCGACGCACGCGGTCAGCGCCTGACCCGGTGCACGAACCCGCAGCGCCCGCACTCCCCACGGTGCGGGCGCTGCGCCGTTCGGTCACCCCGCACTCACCCTCGGGCGAGCTTCACGGCCCCGAGCAATCGTCTGGGAGTCTGCTGACGGCTCCCTCCGATGGGGTGAGGCGGGTGTACAAAGAAACCGCGTCCAATCGGTCGCCCTGCCCTCTCCGGCCAAGCCGGGGCCGGCAGTCGGAGGAGATGTGAGGAGAAGCCCTATGAGCGCAGCAGACAAGATCAAGAACGCCGCTGAAGACCTCGCCGGCAAGGCGAAGGAAGCCGTCGGCCACGTGACCGACAACGACAAGCTCGTCGCCGAAGGCAAGGCCGACCAGGCCAAGTCCGACGTGAAGCAGGCTGGCGAGAACGTCAAGGACGCGTTCAAGCACTGATTCGAGCAACACCGAACCGAGCGCCGGACCCCGCAAATGGGGCCCGGCGCTCGTCTGTTCCGGGATGGTCATGCGGGCCTCATCCGACGATCGCGTGCCGCCTTCTGGGGTGAATCCACCTGGGCGTTGGCGACGAATCCGTCGTGAAGCCGTGACAGTTCGTCCATTCCTCGCGTCTCTGCCTGTGACACGGAAACCGGTGCGGCACACGGCCCACCACGTGTCATCGACATCTCCATCTCGCGAGGACGACCCATGCACCACCACTTTCGAGCATCAGCGACCGAACCGGGTCGCACCGCACACCTCCGCCTCCCGTCCGGTGGGCTCGACAGCCTGCCCGTGCCGCTGCACCGCAGGTCCGCGGCTGGCAACGACCCGGAGAGCGCACGCCAGCACTACGAGGACACCTATCCGGGAAGCCGCTTCGTCGTCACCCGCGGCGAGGAACCGTTCTCGTTCCGCTGGAGATCCGTTGGGGACGACCGCGTCGTGTTGCGCTCCGCGGAGACGACCGGCCATCTGCGCGCAGACATCCCGCGGCTGGACGACTACGTCGTAGCCTGGCTCCAGGCCGGAAACGGACGTGTCGAACTGCGCGAGAGCACCACTGAGCTCCCGATCGCACCGTTCCTCATGCCGTTCGAGCGACCGTACGCGATCCATCTCTCCCCCCACCGGCAGAACTCCGTGCGCTTCGCCGCGCCGTTCCTCAGCGAGCTCGCCGCTGAGCTTCGCGGTGGCGACCACGGCCGGTTGCTGTCGTTCGACACCGCAGCGGTCCCGTCAGCCGACGCGATCCTGCAGTGGCGGACGACGCTCGCGGCCACCACGAGTGCACTCGTCGACGACGGCACCGCCCCGCTCGATCGGTTGCGAGCACAGCGTGATCTCGCCGCCGCCCTCCTGAACCTCTTCCCCTGGGAGCTGATCGACCTTCCGACAGTGCTCCGAGAGCCCTCGATGCAGCGTGTCCGGTCCGCGCTCGAGTTCCTCCACCATCACGCTGACGAGGCGATCACGCCCGCTGATGCCGCCCGCGCGGCGGGACTCCACACCAGGACCCTGCAGCAGCATTTCAGCCGGGTCCTGGACACCTCGCCCTCGGCGTACCTGCGCGATGTCCGGCTCGACCGGGCCAGGAGGGCTCTCACCCACCTCTCTCCGGGCCGGACCACCGTCGCCGCCGTGGCGAAGACGTGGCGGTTCGCCCACCTGGGTCGCTTCTCCGTGAGCTATCGCAACCGCTTCGGCGAACGGCCGAGCGACACGCTCCGGCACTGATCCGGCACGGACATATCCGAATAGTGAGCCTTTTCGAGCGAATCCTGCGTGTTCTCTGAGCGACCGTGAGGTTCGGCCGTGTCGATCAGTCTCATCAGTGTCGCCCGGCACACGGGCCACCGCAGCCGGGCACCCGAACTGCGACACCGAGAACACCCATCGAAGGAGCAACACCATGTCGAACACCACTGACACGACCAACCGTTCCGTTCCCACCTCGACCGGCGGAAAGACCACCATCGCCGACGGGGTGGTCGAGAAGGTCGCCGGCATCGCCGCCCGTGAGGTGCGCGGCGTGCACGATCTCGGTGGCGGGGCCGCCCGCGCGATCGGCGCCATCCGCAACGCCATCAACGCGCAGGACCGCGGGCAGGGCGTGTCCGTCGAGGTCGGCGAGAAGCAGGTCGCCGCCGACATCGTCATCGTCGCCGAGTACCCCGTCGACCTCCAGGCTGTCGCCGACCAGGTTCGCACGAGTGTCACCGACGCCATCACGAACGTCGTCGGCATGGAGGTCACCGAGGTCAACGTGACCGTCGCCGACGTCCACATCCCGTCCGACGACGACCACGACGCAGAAGAGAGCCGCGTCCAGTGAGCGCCGCCGACCGTGGGATGCTCGTCGGCGCCGTGCTGGCGCTGGCAGCCGTCGCCTTCGGCTTCTGGAGCATGATCCTCGTTGCAGCGTTCGTGCTGGTCGGCTGGGGCGTCGGGCGAGTGCTCGACGGCAAGCTCGACCTCCGGAGCGTCGGCGACGCCCTCCGCGGGCGGCGGTCGTCGTGAGCGCGGCGGTGACGGCAGAGCAGGCCGTGCACGGGAGGAACACCATCACCTCCCGTGCCGTGCGTCGCATCGTGTCGGCTGTCACCGCGGAAGCGCTGGGTGTGCGGGCGTCGGAGGTCTCGGTCGAGCTCTCCGACGCCCGCGGGGCCCTGACCGTCACCGCGAACACGCCGGTCCACGTGTCGCCGCTCGGCACCGCCGACGGCGCCTCGGGAACACTGCTGGAGCGACTCGCTCGCGCCCAGACGACCATTCGGGAACGATGCCTGCAGTTGACCGGGTCGACGATCGCGCACGTCGACCTCCACATCACCGGCGCGAAGCTCGAGCAACGAAGGAGGGTGTCATGAGCACCCAGTCCCTGTACCGGCGTGTGGTGCGCCGCGAAACGCACTCACCACGCTCCGGTCTCGCGATCACGCTCGCGATCCTCCTGGCACTCGTCCTCGCGTGGCTCGGGACCGAGTCGGTGCTCGCGGCGATCGGTCAGCTGCCGCTCCTGGCGGCACCGGAGGACATCGTCACCGCTGTGCTGACCGCTGCGACCGCGCCCGCACCACTCCTCGTGGGCGCCGGCGTCATCGGGGCGATCGTCGGCCTCGTGCTCGTCGTGCTCTCGCTGACCCCGGCGCGCCTGGGTCGTCGCGGAGGCGCATCCGCTCGCACGGCGGCCGTGGTGGACGACCGGGTGATCGCGCAGTCGCTCGCCCGCGTCGCCGCACACGCGGCTGACGTCGACCCCTCACAGGTGAACGTCAGCGTCGGTGCACGGAGCGCCCTCGTCGAGGTCACCCCCACGAGTGGACGCTCGTTCCAGCGTCGAGAGGTCGAGCAAGCGGTCGACGCGGAGGTCGCGTCGTACGACTACCGACCATCCCTCCGCGCCAAGGTGCGCATCGCAGAACATGGAGTCATCGCCTGATGAATTCCACCAATCGGTTCCTCAACCGCATGTTCATCTTCGTCGTCGGACTCATCGCCCTGGCGGCCGGAGCGGCGGTGTCCGTCGGAGCCGTCCTCCCCGACGTTCAGAAGACGGTGAGCGACAACGCGGAGCGCGCCGTCACCCCGACGGTGGACACCATCGCCGCACAGCCCTGGATCCTCTGGGTCGCAGCGGTGGCGGCTGCGCTGCTCATCGTCCTCCTGCTGTGGTTCGTGCTCCGTCAGGGTCACGGGCACACGGGCACACTCCTCCAGGTCGGCGCTCAGCGCTCGCGCAACACCCCGACCGGAGGCAGCGTGACGCTCGATGTGACCGTCGCGGCACGGGTCCTCGAAGAGGCTGTCGGTCGCAATCCCGACGTGGTCTCCGTCGATGTGACCGGGTTCCGCATCCGTGGCCAGCGCACGCTCCGACTGACGGTGCACGCCCGCCGGGGCAGCTCACCGGTGCGGATCCGCCGCGCCGTCGACGCTGTGGTCACCGAATGGGACGGCGTCCTCGGCGCCGAGACCCCCGTGGTGGTCCAGATCGTCAGCGGGCTGCGAACGAGATTCGCGAGCACCAACCGGGTCGTCTGAATCGATCGACCCCTCGACGACGGACACCCGTTCCACCACAACACGCAGGATCGATGCACCGCACTCGCGGCGCGAGGAGGAAGACATGAGCGACGACATCCAGCACCCCGACGACCACCACATCCCCACCCCGGCGGACGTGCGGGCGAAGCACCCGACCGCCCTGGTACCCGCTCACCAGAACGACGACGAGGTGCGGACGATCGAATCGCACGACGGCGAGTCGATTGCGCGACCATCGAGTGCCTCGCAGCAGGACCACCTCGCAGAGCGCATCGCCGAGACGGCGTCGACGATCCCGGGGGTGCACGGCCTCGGCTCAGCTCCCGCGCGCGTCATCGACAGCGCTCGGACCCGCCTCCTCGGGCGCACCGCCGTGCCCGGAGTCAGCGTGCTCGTCGAAGGAGCAACCACCTCCGTGGAGGTCGATCTCGTGGCCGAGTACCCCGCCAACGTCACCGAGCTCGCCGACACCGTTCGCGCCGCGGTCGGCCACACGCTGGACGACCAGCCTGGCGGCAGGATCGCGGTCGACGTCACCGTGAGCGACGTGCACGGTCCGTTCGACCCGCCCGAGCCCGACCCGGCTGCTGCCATCGACGCCGGCTCCGACAGCCCTGCGGCCGGCACGACGGACAGCTCTCCGCAGCAGACCGAACCGGACGCCTCCGTGGCAGCGCAGGACGCCGAGCCGAGCGTCGGATCCGATCAGCCCGGATCACAGCCCTGAAAGCGAGACGTCCATGTCGTTCCCCCGTCGTTCCACCTCGTCGGGCCACCGCGCACGTCCTCGCGCCGTGTGGGCCGCTGCACTGACCGGATTGCTCTTCGTCCTCCTGGTCGTCATGGGCGTCCTGCTGCCGATCCTCGGGTTGATCGGGGCAGCCGACGGAGCCACTGTCGGTGTTCTGGACGTTCCCGTCGGCAGCATCGCCGGCGCGCTGCTCATCGGCTACGTGCTCGCCTCGCTGTTCCTCTTCCTCAGCTTCCGGTCGCGCAACGGCGCGGTGTCGTGGGTGCTCTCCGTCGCCGCTGTGGTCTCAGCACTGCTCGTCTCCCTGTGGCCGATCGTCGCCGTCGCCATCGCGGGTGTCGACCAATCGCAGGACATCATCCCGTTCATCCAGGACCTGATCGCCAGAGTCACGACACAGTAGCCTCATCGCGCTATCGTGTTCCCACGCTCGGGAGCGGCCCGGGCATCGACCTCTCCGCCGATTCGACGGAGTGGTCCTCCGGACCTGGACTGGGGACACCATGGACGCGAGCGGCACCCCTCGCCGCCGACCTCTCGCGGTGACAGCTGCGGTCGCCGTGCTGTATCTGGGCGGTTTCGCGCAGATCATGCTCGGCATCGTCTCGATCTTCCTGCGCTACTCGACCGAGGTGCAGGCGGGAGGTCTGGCCCTCACGGTGACGCTGTTCGGAGCCGGAATGGTGCTGTTCGGCCTCTTCATGATCGCCGTCGCTTCCGGGGTGGCGCGGGGCAGCAGGCTCTCTCGGACGACGGCGTCGGTGGTCGTGCTGCTGGCCCTCGCGCTGGCATTCGCAGACCTGATCGTCGCCGCCGACGGCGACTGGTCGGCGGTGCTGATCCAGTCGATCGTCGCGGCCGCCGTGCTCCTGCCGCTCTGGCTCGGTGCTGGGCGTCGCTACTTCGCCGCACGCTGAGCGATCGCCCGCTCCTCATCCCGCTTGGCGATCCGCCGGTGGGCGAACCGGACGATCTCGATGAGTGCGATCGACGCGAGTGAGGTGGCGAGCACCAGGAGCGCGGTCGGCAGCGACGGGTCGACGAACTGCAGGAAGTCCCGAACGATCGGCACCGTGTAGACGAGCACGAGGCCGATCATCATGACGCCGATGACCGCGCCCTTGAACCGGGTCACCGGCCGGGAGAGGACGACGAGGATCCACAGGCCGATGATCGTCAGGATGAGCGTCGACCCGGTCCGGATCTCCGCCTGCGGGATCTGCATGCCCTCAGCGAGGCGTGCATAGGCCGTGATGCCGAGCGTCACCGCAACGCCGGCCGGAACGGCGAAGCTCAAGGAGCGCCTCAGGAAGCCGGGGATGTAGCGCTGCGCGTTCGGGAGGAGTGCCAGGAAGAACGCCGGAAGGCCGATCGTCAGCCCGTCCGAGATCGACAGCTGCCGCGGGAGGAACGGGAAGGGGAGCATGAGGATACCGAAGACGATGGCCAGGAACGTCGCGTAGGCGGTCTTGGTGAGGAAGAGCATCGAGACGCGTTCGATGTTGGCGATGACCTGGCGGCCTTCCGCGACCACCGACGGCAGGTGCGAGAAGCGGCCGTCCAGGAGGATGAGCCGGGCGACAGCCTTCGTCGCCGCCGCACCGGAGTTCATCGCGATGCCGATGTCGGCCTCCTTGATGGCCAGGGCGTCGTTCACCCCGTCACCGGTCATCGCCACCGTGTGTCCGGCAGCGCGGAGGACGACGACGATCCGTCGCTTCTGATCGGGGGTCACCCGCCCGAACACGAGATGTTCGTCGAGCACCCGAAGCAGGGCGTCGTCGTCGTCCGGAAGGTTCCGCGCGTCGAACCCGTCGGGTGCGTCGAGTCCGACATCCCGGGCGATTGCTGCGACCGTCTGCGGGTTGTCGCCGGAGATGATCCGCACCGCGACCTCCTGCGCGGCGAAGTAGGACAGCGTCTCGGCCGCATCGGGGCGGATGCTCTCCCGGAAGGTCAGCAGGGCGACCGGTACGGCGTCGTCGGGGACGGTCTCATCGTCGGTCGGTGTGCCGAAGGCGAGGACGAGCGTCCGTCGCCCGGTCGCCGCGAGTCGTTCCGCCTCCGCGGCGAGCGCGCGTCGAGCGGGGTCGTCGCCTGTCGCGGGGAAGACCATCTCGGGGCCGCCGAGGATCCACATGCCATCGGGGAAGACGACCGCGCTCCACTTGCGCGCGGAGGAGAACGCGACGCGGCCGACCGGGTCGGCAGAGGGTCGATCCGTGAACCGGGTGGCGAGGCTCCTGGCGGTGGCGTTCGCATCGGTCTGCACGCCGTACCAGGCGAGGACCTGCTCCCAGCCGGGCTGTTCGTGGAGCGGATGAGCGGCGTCGAACACGATGTCGCCCTGCGTGAGCGTCCCGGTCTTGTCGAGACAGATGATGTCGACCCGCGCGAGCGCCTCCACCGCCGGCAACTCCTGGACGAGCACCTGCTTGCGCGCGAGCTTCACCGCCCCCGCGGCGAACGAGATGCTCGTCATCAGCACCAGCCCGAGTGGCACCATCGCCACGATCGCGGCGATGGTGGCGGTCGCCGCATCGCGCCAGGCCCCGTTCGACGTCGCATCCGCCCACCCGCCGACCGCCGTCATCTGCGCGTTCAGGACGAGGAGGGCGACGGGGCCGACGATCCACGTCACCCACTTCAAGACACGGTTGATCGATGTCCTGAGCTCTGAGGCGATGAGGGAGAAGCGCTTCGCCTCGGCGGCCAGGGAGTTCGCGAACGAGTCGGCTCCGACCCGGTCGACGACAGCACGGCCTTCGCCGGCGACGACCGTGGAACCGGACAGGACGCGGTCGTCGGCCGACTTCTCGACGGGGTCCGATTCACCGGTGAGCATCGACTCGTCGACCTGCAGACCGTGCGTCTCGACCACGACGGCATCGGCGGGCACCTGGTCGCCGGCCCGGATCACGATGAGGTCGTCGAGGACGACGTCTCCGACGGCGATCTCCGCCTCCGTGCCGTCTCGGAGCACTCGGGCATTCGGCGAGTTGAGCAACGCGAGCCTGTCGAGGGATCGTTTCGCCCGGAACTCCTGGACGCTGCCGATGACGGCGTTCGCGAGCGCGCTGAATCCGAAGAGCGCGTCCTGCCACCGGCCGATCGCGAGCAGCACGAGGAAGCAGACGAGGATGATGCCGTTGAACAGGGTGAGCACGTTCGCGCGGACGATGCTCCACACGCTCCGGCTCGTCGCCTGGGTGAACGCGTTCGTCCGGCCCGTCGCAACACGCTCAGCGACCTCGGCCGCACTCAGACCCTCGTGCAACGGTTCCCCCTCTCCCCGCCCGTCGGCTTGCCCCGCTGCCGCACCTTGCGACACACGCTAGTGGACGTGACGCCGATGCAGTCAGGACTCGTACCCGAGGGCGTCTGGCCCGTGGCTCTCCCAGGCGCCGCTGCTCAGAGGTGGAGGATCGTCTGATAGAGGTTGTGGTCTTGCCAGACGCCGGCGATCTGCAGGTACTGCGGGGCCATACCGATGTGCTCGAAGCCGGCCTTGAGCAGTACTCGCTGTGACGGGACGTTGTGCAGCAGGGTGCTCGCCTCGAGTCGGTGCAGGCCGAGATCGTCGCGGGCCATGCGGACAATCGTCTGCACCGTCGCGCTCGCGAGACCCTTGCCGGTGTACCGCCCATCCACCCAGTAGCCGAGCGCTGCGCTCTGGAACGGGCCGCGCACGATTCCCGCCACGTTGAACCGCCCGACGATGGTCGTGCCGTCGAACAGGCCGAGGGAGTAGGCGTTCCCGGCGTCACTCGCCGCGATCCTGCTGACGAGGTCTGCCGATTGCGCGGCCTCGGTGAAGAACCCGTCCTGCCGGGCAGGCTCCCAGGGCGCCAGATGAGTGCGATTGCGCGAATAGGCTTCGGCGAGCGCCCCCGCATCGTCGAGGGTCAGCGGCCGCAGGTCGATGCCGTCTCCGAGGTTGGACGCGGTGAACACGGCTCCAACTGTAGCCACCTTGCGAACACTCCTCCGCGTTCACCTCTGCTCGTCACTCGATGCTCGTCGCTCGATGAGAACGGTGTCGCGCCAGTGACCGGCCCACGGGCCGTAGCTCATGCGCGCAATGCGTTCGCGTCGTCCGACGATGCGGAAGCCTGCTTTGTCGTGGAGTGCGAGGCTCGCGGTGTTCTCGGGGAAGACGCTCGACTGGATCGTCCAGATTCCTGCGGCTTCAGCAGCGTCGATGAAGCCCGCAAGGAGCTGCGTACCGACACCTCGTCCAGCTGCTGCGGACGCGACATAGACGGAGTGCTCGACGACGCCGCGGTACACCTCGCGCGCAGAGACGGGTGATGCTGCGACCCAACCCAGCACGGTCCCCGACTCGTGGACGGCAACGAGCCGGCCGATGGTGAGTTTGCCCGCGTCGAACTGTTCCCAGCTCGGGGGCTCGGCTTCGAAAGTGGCGTTACCGATGGCGATGCCCTCGCGGTAGATGGCTTCGACGGAACTCCAGTCGGCGGCGACGAGAGAACGGACCGTTACGACGCCGGTCACGGACGGATCGCTTGGGATGCGCGTTCGAGCCCGTCGGTGATGACGCGGAAGTACGCCCAACGGCCGCGCTGTTCACGGGTGGCAAGTCCTGCGTCCACAAGGATCTTCATGTGATGCGACACGGTGGGCTGCGAGAGCCCGACGGGCTCGGTGAGGTCGCAGATGCACGCCTCACCGCCGTCGCTGGCAGCGATCAGGGAGAGGAGGCGCACGCGGGTCGGGTCGCCGAGCGCTTTGAAGGTGTGGGCGATCCGTTCGGCTTCGTCGAGTGCGAGCACGCCGCCGGTGACGGGGGTGCAGCAGGCGGCGGCGTCGGCTTCCAGGAGTGGCAGTTCGATCGGCATGGACACAGTCTGACACGTCGTATTGACATCTGTCGATACATGGATCAGTGTCGATGCATTGATGATTGTCGATTGGAGTTGACGATGCTGAACGAGCTGCCCGTGATCGTGATTGGTGCCGGCCCCCAGGGCTTGGCTGCTGCGGCGCACCTGCTGGAGCGGGATTTGCCGGTGCTGGTGCTGGAGGCCGGTTCTTCGGCTGCGGCTGCGGTGTCGGAGTGGGGTCACGTGCGGTTGTTCTCGGACTGGTCCGAGCTCGTCGACGCGGCCTCCGCGCGACTGCTCGCGCCGACCGGATGGACGGCTCCGACGACCGGGTACCCGACCGGCGCGCAGTGGATCAGCTCCTATCTCGCGCCGCTCGCTGACACCCTGGGGAAGCGGGTGCGGTTCGATGCTCGTGTGGTGGGGGTGTCGCGGCGCGGTCGTGACCGACTCGTGGACGCCGGGCGTGCGGAGCAGCCGTTCACCGTGCACGTCGAGGCGGCGGACGGGACAGAGTATCGGCTCGATGCTCGCGCGGTCATCGACGCCTCGGGCACCTGGTCGACGCCGAACCCGGCTGGTGCTGACGGTCTGCCGGCGCTCGGGGAGCGGGCGGCGTCCGAGACGCTCAGCTACCAGATTCCGGACTTCCGGAACCGGGCCGGGTTCGAGGGCAAGCACACCGTCGTCGTCGGCTCTGGTCACTCGGCGGTGACGGCCGCGATCGCGTTGGCCCGGGTCGCGCGCCGGGCTCCGGACACGACGATCACCTGGGTGCTGCGCCGCGGCACGGTGGGGAACACGTTCGGCGGCGGCGACGCTGACGAGCTGCCCGCGCGCGGCGCGCTGGGTGCGAAGGCGAGAGAGCTCGTCGACGGTGGCCTCATCAACCTTGTCACCGGGTTCCGGGTCGAGCGCGTTGCCCGCGACGGCGACCGGACCGTCCTGGTGTCCGAGGATGGCCGAGAGCTGCCCGCCGCGGACCGGGTGATCGTGCTGACCGGGTTCCGGCCTGACCTGTCGTTCCTGTCCGAGCTGCGGATCGAGCTCGACCCGACCCTCCAGGCTCCGGTGCGGATCGCGGCCGAGGTCGACCCGAACCTGCACTCGTGCGGCTCGGTCGCCGCGACCGGAGCACGGGACCTCGCGCAACCGGAACCGGACTTCTACATCGTCGGTGCGAAGTCCTACGGGCGTGCGCCGACGTTCCTCGCGATGACCGGCTATGAGCAGGTGCGTTCGGTCGTCGCCGCCCTGGCAGGTGACCAGGCTGCAGCCGAGCGGGTGGAACTCGTCCTCCCGGACACGGGTGTCTGTGGCGGGGCCGGCCTGTTCGACGCGGCCGGTGCGTCGCTGGGTGGTTCGTGCTGCGCGGTGCCGGAACAGGTGCTGCAGATCGGCCGCGCCCCAGCAAGCGTCTGACCGCACGCTGCGGGGAGCTACCGGGTGAGCAAGGTCGTGCGGATCTGCTCGGTCACGGCTTCTCGCAGCGGACGCACGGCCTCGGCGTCCCAGGCCTCGGGGTTCGGGAACGACCATGCAAACACCTCACCACGCGGGCTAGACGGCAGGGTCAGCCCGGACTTCATGAGCACCACGACGTCGGCCTGATCCAGGTCCGCTGCGGTCACGGCGCGCGGGACGCGGTCGGTGATGTCGAGTCCGAGCTCGGCGACGGTTGCCGCGACGGCGGGGTTCACCGCGCCTGATGGGTCGAGGCCCGCTGAGGTTGCGGTGAAGCGGTCACCGGCGAGGTGTTCAAGCAGGGCTGCGCCGAGTTGGGAGCGGCCGGCGTTGTGCTGGCAGATGAACAGGACGACAGGCTTGGTCGTGGTCATGGTGCGTGCTGGTGCTTTCTGGTCAGGAGGCGAGCAGGCGGGGAGCAAGGTCCGCGATGCGGCGCTCCAATTCGGCGTAGGCGGCGTCGAACGCGGCATCGGTGCCGACTCGCACGGGGTCCGGGATCGACCAGTGCAGGTCTCCGGTGAAGCCGATGTCCTCGTGCGCGTTGTCGCACACGGTGATGACGAAGTCGTCCGCGCCCAGCACCGTGTCGAGGGCGCTCGGCGCGGTCGCCGGGAGGGCGAGCTGATGACGTTCGGCGGTGGCGAGCGCGCCCGGCGCGATCCGCTCAGCGGGGTGGGTGCCACCGGAGGCGACGGGGATGCTGCTCTGCTGCACCCACAGGGCGGCGGCGAGCTGGGAGCGTGCGGAGTTCGCGGAGCACACGAACACCACGCGGCTCGCGGTGCCTGCAGCACCCGGGACGAGGCCGTTGAATGCGCCGCTCGTCAGGTGCACATAGCTGCGCCGCCGGTCACCCTCGGAGGTGTGCCGGGTGATCATGCCGACCGATTCGAGCACGTTCAGGTGGTGGGTGATGAGGTTTCCGGGCACGCCGAGCGCCACCCGGATCTCTGTCGGGGACAGGTCTCCCAGGGTGAGCAGGTCGATCACCTGCAGGCGCGTCGGGTCGCTCAGCGCGGCGTGCTTCGCCGCCCGCGCCTCGACCGCATCATTTCGTTCGATGTTCATTGCTTCAATATTGACTGAAGTAACTTTGTGAGTCAAGATGGTGCCGCCATGAAAGCCCGCCCGCATCTGCTCCGTCGCGCCGTGGCATCGCCGCGTATATGGCTGCGCAAGTCCTCGGCGGGATCGCAGGGACCGTGCTCGCCGGGTCCATGTTCGACACCGCCCCGTCGTTCTCCACGACCGATCGGGTGAGCGCCGGGAGCCTGCTCGGTGAGGTCGTCGCGACCGCCGGGCTCATCCTGGTGCTCGTGCTGGACCCGAGCACCTCACGCAGCACGGCCGACGTCGTCGTTCCTCATCCTCTCGAAGCCAAGATCTGAAAGGCACCACCTCATGCATCTCGCAGTCATCGGCGGCAGCGACGCCGGCATCTCCACGGCCCTCCGCGCCCGAGAACTCGACCCCTCCGTAGACGTGACCGTGATCGTCGCGGACGCGTACCCGAACTTCTCCATCTGCGGCATCCCCTACTACTTCTCCCGCGAGGTCCAGCCGTGGCAGTCGCTCGCGCACCGCACCCACGCCGACCTCGAAGCCACCGGCATGCGCTTGCGGCTGAACACCCTGGCCACCGGCATCGACGTCGCAGGTCAGCGCCTCACCGTGCGCGATGAGCGCGGCACGGAGTCGACGATCGCCTACGACGAACTCATGGTCGGCACCGGAGCCTCCCCGTCCACCGCGGGCATCGCCGGGCTCGACCAGCTCGGCCCCGACGACGGCGTGCATCTGCTGCACTCCATGGGCGACACCTTCGCGCTCGAGAACTACCTCGACACGCATCAGCCGGGATCCGCGATCATCGTCGGCGCCGGATACGTGGGCCTGGAAATGGCCGAAGCGCTCACCGTCCGCGGCCTGCAGGTCACCCAGGTGCAGCGCGGCCCCGAGGTGCTCTCCACCCTCGATCCCGAACTCGGCTCGCTCGTCCATGACGAACTCACCCGGCACGGCGTCGACGTCGTGACCGGCACCCGCGTTGAGCGGATCAACAAGACGAGCAGCGGCCTGACCGTGTCCGGGCAGCAGGACGGGAGGGCGTTCGAGCGTGGTGCCGAGCTCGTGCTGGTGGTCGTCGGTGTGCGCCCGAACACGAGCCTGCTCACCGAGGCCGGCGCTTCCACCGGACCGGGCGGCGCGGTCGTCGTCGACGAGCAGATGCGCACCGGCCTGCCACACGTCTGGGCGGCCGGCGACGGCATCGTCACCCACCACCGCCTGCTGGGCGTCACCTATCTGCCCCTCGGCACCACCTCGCACAAGCAGGGCCGCGTCGCAGGTGAGAACGCGATCGGCGGGAACGCCCGGTTCGCCGGGTCACTCGGCACCCAGGTGGTGAAGGTCTTCGACCTGGTCGCCGCACGCACTGGCCTCCGGGACCAGGAAGCGGTCACGGCCGGGTACTCGCCGCACAGTTCGACGGCGATCGCGGACGACCACAAGGCCTACTACCCGGGAGCCACCCCGATCAGCATCCGCATCACCGGGGCCACCGACAGCGGGTTGCTGCTCGGCGCACAACTCGTCGGCACCCGCGGCGCGGAAATCGCCAAGCGCGTCGACACCTATGCCACCGCGCTGCACCATGGCATGAGGATCGACGCGATGAGCGACCTCGACCTCTCCTACACACCGCCGCTCGGGTCCCCGTGGGATGCCGTGCAGGTGGCCACACAGGCATGGAGCCGCGATGTGCTGAGCCAACCGATAGACCTGTGAGCGGAGAACGGCCGTCGCTTCGGGCACGCCCAGCGGACACTCGACATGTCTGCACGTCTGGCGCCCGACGGACGGAGCTAGGGTGGGCGGGTGAGTTCTGATAACGACGTCATCCACGCTCTCAGCTCGGGCCCCGGTGCGGGTCTGGTGATGGACTTCGACGGTGTGCTCTCGCCGATCACGGACGATCCGGCCAAGAGCGAGTTGATGCCGGGCACGGAGAAGATCCTCGAGAGCCTGGCCGAGAAGCTCTCCGCTGTCGCACTGCTCTCCGGGCGACCAGTGAGCTTCCTGGCCGAACGAGCCTCGATCCCCGGCGTGCACCTCTACGGTTCGTACGGGCTCGAGCACCTCACCGCTGATGGCATCGATGTCCTCCGCGAGGCCCGGGAATGGGCAGCAGCCGTCGACGCTGCGACCCGGGATCTCCACCGGGAACTCGACGACGTCGACGGCGTCCATGTCGAGGACAAGTCACTTGCGGTCGCCGTGCACTGGCGACGTGCACCCGACCGCGAGGCGGCCGAGACGTCGATCGCTCCACTCGTCGAACGCGTGCGCTACACGTACGGGCTCAGACGGGAACCCGGCAAGCTCGTCGAGGAGCTGCGGATGCCGTTGGACGAGGACAAGGGCACGGCGCTGCACCGGATCATCCGCACTCACGGATTGCGCACCGTCGCATACGCGGGCGATGACCGCGGCGACCTCCCGGCGTTCGAGGCCGCGCTCGCCACCGGCGGGTATGCTCTCGTCGTCGAAGCCTCCGATGTCGCGCCGGAGGTGAGCCGCGTCCCAGGGACCCACTTCCACGGCCCCGAGGAGTTCCAGACCTGGCTCAAGGAACTCTACGATTCCCTGAGCTGATCGGGTCACCCGGCGCTGACCGCTCGTTCCGTGACACCTCGTGCGCATCGTCGACCGAACACCGGCGGACCGTTCGGGGTAGCCTCTCACCGATCGTCGAACCGCAGCCGAGCCGACCCTCGTCGAGGAGCTCCTGAAGAAGGAACGCGCAGCACGCGGGCTGCCTCCGGCACCGGCATGGGACACGGGAGCGTCTCGCCCCGGAGGGCACCGACCGGCATCAGACCGTCGAAACCCGATACGTTGAGCCGGTGACCGTCCTCGAGGAGTACCAGTGGCTCGTCGAAGCCGAACTCCAGAACACCCCCTTTGCCGTGACCCCGATCGCCGGAGGCTTCACGGTGGGCTTCAACCTGGCTGACGCGCAGTGGTGGAACGTGCTGCAACTGAACGACGTGTCGGACAGCATCACCTACACCGTGCGTGTGGACGAGAGACGGCGGCGGTTCAGCATCAACGACACGCTCAGGAGCATGAGTTGGTCCGCTGGCGTGAACGGGTTCGTGCCGAGGCTCTCGTGGTCGTTCTCCGTGCAGTCCGGTCGTGTCCGGTACGGCAGGGTGATCATGTTGGGCACCTCGCCAGGTGGCTTCGAGGTCGCGTTCAGCCCGGACAACGAGCGAGCACGCATCAAGGAGATCGGCGAGCAGCTCGGACTTCGACCGGGGCTCGGTCGCAGCGCGAAGATCGGACTGTGGACGGCGGTCGGGAGTGTCGCGTTCGGCGCGATCGCGTGCGGCATCATCGCCATCGCCCTGGCCGTGACCGGGGCCCACTGACCGATCGTCCCCTGCGTCGGCCCGACCGCTCACGACGCGGCGGTCGGAACCACGGTGAGCGTATGTGAACCGTCACGTTTCCGGCGACCGACGTATGGATGTCGTGAAGACGCTCGCCTGCGCGAATGCCGGGGCGTAGACCGGACGTCATGCACATCCCATCGGCCGTTTCGGACCCGCTCAGACCCCTCTTCGCAGCGCTCTCCGGGAGCGAGTCATGACCCTCACGACGATCCTGCCCTCGCTGCGCCGAAGCATCCCCGACCCGTTCGTCGCCGACCGATGGCCCGAATGCACCAGCCTCACCACGACGGATGTGGTCGTCGCCGGAGTTCCGATGGTGCGCCTGTTCGAACTGTGCGGGAGCCCCTGCGTGCACACCGCTGCTGCCGTCATCCCCGGTTCCGGCGGGCGTCCGTCACCGTCAGAGCAGACCACGGTCGTCGTCACGCGCGTCGTGTCTGCGACGTTCGGTGAGGGCGGCTATCACCTCGTCATCGACGCCTGCATGTCGGAGCTCGACCCGTGCTGGTCGGAGCTCCGACTGATCGGGCGTGCCTCCACGACCCACACGGTCGAGTTCCGCATCGACAGCGAGTGCCGACCGGATCGACCCGACGTCGATCAGCGCGTCCTGCTCCCCCGCGACCTCGCACCCGGCGACCTGCTCGCCATGCCGTGCCGAGGCACTGCAGTGCTCCGGCAGCTGCGTCCGGGCGGCACGGCCCCGACCGGAGGAAGCGCGGCGTCGTGACCGCCTCAGCTCAGTGTCGCCGGTCGAGCGCCGATGACGCCCGAGCACCGTCGAACAGTTTGAATACACCCCGTGGAATGGCGGTACGCCCCACGAGGGATCAGTCGATGATCCGCTCGTGGCGGGAGTGGCGCTGCACGTCGTACAACGCGGTAGGCCCCTCGCAGGGGATCGCAACGAGGTCACCCTGCCGAACGTCCGATGGCAGCTCGACGCACTCCTCGCGGCTCCACGTCACCGCCGTCGGTCGCATCCGCGCCTGTACCGTGCCCGGCCCCGCAGGTCGGCCGATGATGCGCGCATGGCGCAGCAGCGGCCGGCATCCGGTGATCTCCGCGTCGGTCCACACGTCGATGCCAGCGAAGTCGAGTGCTTCGATCACCGCTTCGATGCGTGTGACCAGGACGGACACGACGCGACCGTTCTCACCCGGTGCGTTGCGCAGCATCGGGGTTCCCTCTGCCTCAGCCAGGTGGAGGAGCGACTCCTCGCCCAGCAGCACGTCTGTCTCCTGCACGCTGGACTCCAACGGCCACACACCGCGGCTGTTGCGGGCCAGCGCCGCCCGGTGATACCAGACCAGGGAATTCATGCTGCTCATGCGCGCTGCCTCCATCAGAATGTGCGTCTGACATCCGGTCTACTCCGGGGCGGAGGGCGACGGGCGGCCCCTCACGGAACCCATGCGCGCCTTCGGTCGATCCTGACGGAACGCGTGCGCCAGGCGAGTGGTCCATGGAACGGCCGGGACTAGCGCGTTCGCCCCAGTGCCTCCTGAAGCGACCGGATGTGCGCACCGAGCGTTCCCGAGGCGAGCAGCCCGGAGCCGAGCGGGCCCGAAGGGTCTTCTCCGAGGAGCGGCAGTTGCTGGAGTGCGGATCGGACCGGGTCGCTCAGGTGTTCGAGCTGCCACGCGAGTTCGGCCGCGCCGCCGCTTCCCGGGGCCGCGAGCTCAGCAGCCTTCGCTGCGTAGGCCGCGGCACCGAGAGCATGCGCGCCCATGTGCGCGACACCCGCGGCTTGCCCCGCTGCCCAGGCTGCGGCTTTGGCCGCAGGCGACGTCACCGCGTGCGAAGCCCGATTCGCCACGAATCGTCGACGGATCTCACCTGCGGCATCCAACTCGCCGTCTGCGAACGCTCGCGCGCGGGCGATGGCATCCTGTGGTCGGCCGTCTTCCGGAGCCTCCGCCTCGAACACGGGCAAGACCCGCTCAGCACAGTCAGCTGCCCAGGCGGCAACGCGGCGACGGTCTGGTTCACTCAACGTCTGCGGGGAGGGCATACCGTCACCCCTCAGGCCTCGGGGTGCAGGCTGGCGTCCGCCGCGGTGCGCCGCCACGACGTGAACCGAACCGTGAGGCCGGCACGGGACGGCGCGCAGCAGAACGGCCCGGCCATCACTGTGGCATTCGGGTCGAGGGGTGCGACACGAACCAGTCGCCACGGCTCGTCGTCGACGCGGGCGCGCACAGTGAGCGCATCGCCCGAACGGCTCCCGCGAACCGTCACCAACCGACCTGCCCAGGCGGGCACCGGGGCCAACGACCAGTCCGAGGCGCCCCTCGTCACGACGGCACCCAGGCTCTCCTCCCCGTCACTGAGTTCCACGCCGGCCTTGATCCAGGTCTCGTCGTCGACCTTGACGAACAACCCGGCCTGGTCGAACTGCTCGGAGAAGTCGAGGTGGAACTGCACCTCGACCGCAGATTCAGGGGCGAACGACGCCAGCAACGCGTGCTCTGAGGCGTGGACGAACCCGTAGGAGGTGGTGCGCCACGCGTCGCTGCCCTCGCGGGCCGTGACCCGCAGTCCGTCCCCGTCGGCGGAGACGCGCTCAGGTTCGTTCGTCCAGGTCCCGCTGGTCCAAGCGATCGTGTCCGTCATGGTGTCCTTTCGAAATGCCAACGGCATCCTCGACGTCGGCGAGCGGATCGAGTTTTCGATCGCCGCAACACCGGCAACACCGGCATCACCACGGCGAATGACATCGAGGTCAGCGATCCTACCGTCGCCTCCGCAGGAAGCCCGCAACAGCGCCCTCCTCTGAATCAGGCAATTCGCGTCACGAATCCCATCCGTCGAACTCTCCCTGTTGGGAGTGACCCGGCGCAGACGACCTCTGCACCCGTCCGAAGCGTGCCCGAAACGCGCTCGGAACGGTGCGGGCCTTGCCCGAACACGGCCCGCACCACAAGCCCGGTCGCTCCCGACCACCGTCAGGACCTCCGATTCACCACAAGGAACACCGTGACCCGCAAACGTCCCACCGAGGCTCTCGCAGGCTGGCGAACTGACGCACGGCAGCGCCAGACCCAAGCAGCGCTCATGACCACGATCCTGACCCTGGCAGCAGAGCGACCGACCTCGGAGCTGTCCGTGACGGAAGTCGCCCGGGAAGCCGGGGTGCATCGCTCGACGTTCTACCAGCACGCCCCGGACACGACGTCCCTCCTCGCCGGCGTCATCCGAAGCCAACTCGATCGGCCGTCCACAGCGAGCAGCGCACCAGATCGCTCGCTCTCGTGGCTGATCAGTCATGTGACCGAGCACGTTCGGCAGCACCAGGCCGTCTACGAGACGTCGCTCCGCGATCCAGGCTCCGCGACCCGATTGCTCGACGTGCTCACCGCGTTCTCACGCGATCATCTGACGGGCGCTGGGCGGCCTCCGAACCCCTCGGCGACACTGGTCTCTGCGCTGATCACCGCGGCGATCCACCTCGAGCTGCTCGCCGGACGACCACCATCTGCACGCGCGATCGTCGGGCACCTCCAGGAGACGGCCGTGGAACTGCAAGCAGCCAGCACACGGTGAGCGACGAGAAGGATCACCGGGCGGACTCACACTGGGCCGCCGGTTGCTCTGTTCTGCCTGCACCGCGAAGGGGCCCCGGGATGAATTCCCAGGGCCCCTCCCGTTGCTGCGAGAGCGGTCACGCCACGCAGGACTTCAGCCCGTAGACCGAGGCAGCCAGGCCGACGTAGGCGATGACGCCGGTGCCCGCCGTCTGGACGATGCCGTATGCCGACGCGCCGGTGCCGACGATGGCGACCACGCAGTCCATGTTGATGGCGTTCGGGTCTGCGACGGTCCCATGCCCGGTGAGGGCGATGGTCTCGATCTGCTGACCGTTGATGTACTTCTGCAGGTAGGAGCCCTTGCAGCTGCTCAGGGCCGTGCCGTGGGCCATGCTGTAGGACGAGCCGTCGGTGCCGACGCAGACGTACTCGTACTGGCCGGCCGGTTCGGCGTTCGCGGCGCCGGCTGCGCCGACGGTCAGCCCCATCGCGGCGACTGCGGTGATCAGGATCCGAGAAAACTTCGTACGCATCAGAGATACTCCTTTGTCTCATTCGTTTCCGAAGCCGACACCGTACCCATCACGCGTCGCTTGAAGTCAACCCAGGGGGCGTGCTACTCGCGAGCGCGCGTCTCACTCGGGCATCGGGAGAACCAGCCCCGGTCAGATCGATCGTCGGCAGGAGCCTGGGAACCTCGCCCCGGGTTCATCGGGCACGTTCCGTCTCCTACCGCCTGCTCCGCACCTCGTGGACGAGGAGCCAGATGAGGTAGCAGCCACCGACGACCACGGTGATGACGCCGACCGGGAGTGAGGTCGGCAGCGCATGCTGCGCGACGATGTCGGACGCAAGCAGGATGACGGCGCCGAGGAGCGCGGACGGCACCAGCGCGATGCCGGCTGTGCGGGTGATCCGCCGTGCGATCTGCGGAGCGGCGAGCGCGACGAACGCTATCGGCCCGGCCGCTCCCGTGACGACGGCCGTGAGTGCGACGGCACAGGCCACGAGACCGAGCTGAGAACGCTCGACCCGCGACCCCAGGGACCGTGCCGCATCGTCGCCGAGCTCGAGCTGGCGGAGCGATCCGCCCAGCGGGCCGAGGGCGATGACGGCGACCGCGATCACCGCCGCCGCAGGGAGGAGCTGCGCCCAACCGACCGTGTTCAACGAACCGGCACCCCAGACGGAGGCCAGCATCGCGACCTCGAGCTTCGCCCGCAGCACGAGGTACGAGCTGAGCGCCTGGAGCATCGCCGAGACGCCGATACCCACGACGATGAGGCGGAAACCCTGGATGCCCCTGCGGTAGGCGAGCACGTAGACGAGCGCCGTCGCGATCAGACCACCGCCGATGGCACCGCCCGCGACGACGGCGGACCCGGCACCCGCACCGACCATGATGATCATGACCAGGCCCCCGGCGTACGATCCGGCGGTGAGCCCGATGATGTCCGGGCTCGCGAGCGGGTTGCGGGTGATCGACTGGAAGATCGCGCCCGAGAGCCCGAGCGCTGCACCGAAGAGCACGGCGGCGATGACCCGCGGAAGGCGCCATTCGAGCACCACCGTCTGCACCAGGCCGCCCTGGCCACCGAGGAACACCGAGGCGACCTCCCCGACGGACAGGGGCAGGTCGCCGAGACACAGCGCGAGCAACGCCAGGGTGAGCACGACGACGCCGAACACGCCGCACACGACGACGGTGCGCAGGCGGAAGCGGAGGGAGAGCCCGCGGCCGCGCCAGGCGATCGTGCGGGGTCCCGCGTCGACCCCGTTCACAGCGCGCTCGCTTTCGCACGCCGCACGAGGTGGATCAGGACGGGCGCACCGACGAACGCGGTGACGATCCCGACGGGGACGTCGCTCGGCCAGAGGATGACCCGGCCGATCACGTCGGACGCGAGCAGCACGGTCGGTGCGATCAGGGTCGAGTAGGCGATGATCCAGCGTTGGTCGGGGCCGACGATCCAGCGCGCGATGTGCGGCACCATGAGACCGACGAAGCCGATGGGCCCGGCGATGGCGGTCGCCGCGCCGGCCAGCAGGGTGATCGCGACGATCGACAGGACCCGGGTGCTCACGAGGCGTGAGCCGAGCGAGGAGGCGAGATCGTCACCGAGCGCCAGCGCGTTCAGCGACCGCGCGCAGAACAGCGCGATGACGACGCCGGCGACGACGAACGGGAGCGCCGGCAGGATGACGTCGAAGCCGCGCTCGACGAAGGAACCGGCGTTCCACCCGCGCAGCGTGTTGAAGGTCACCGGATCGAGGAGCATCATCGCGGTGGTGATGCCGGTGAGCACTGCAGCCAGGGCGACACCGGCGAGCGTCAGCCGGACGGGATCCGGCCCGCCCCGCCCCGCCGAACCGATCAGGTACACGACGGCCGTCACGACCAGGGCACCCGCGAACGCGAACGGGAGGTACTGCGCGGGCGTGCGCGCGCCGAGCACGACGCCGATCGCGACGAAGAGCGCCGCGCCTGCGTCGACACCGAGGATGCCGGGGTCGCCGAGCGGATTGCGGGTGAGGCCTTGGATCAGAGCTCCCGAGACGCCCAACCCGACGCCGACGACGGCCCCCGCCACCGTGCGGGGGATCCGCAGGTCGAGGACGACCAGGTCGGTGACGGAGCCGTCGGGCGTCGTGAGTGCGCGCCACACCTCGGCCGGGCCGATGGGGTGGGAACCCACGAGGACGCTGAGCAGGACCGCGGCCGCGAGTCCCACGACCGCGACCCCGAGTCCCCGCACCCGGCGCGCGTGCAAGGTGCGCGAGGTCACGGACGGCTCAGCCGTCGGTGCGTTGCGGAGCTTCACCACGGACAGCGTCGGCCAGGCGCGGCACCAGCTTCTCGAGGACGTACTTCTGGCTGAGGGGGGTGAGGAAGTAGATCGCGCCGGCGAGGACCTCATCGGTGAACACCGCGTGCCCGCCGGTGACGGCGCTGAGGCTCGAGGTGGTCCCGAACTGCAGCACCTCCTGGACGGCGTCGGGCGACTCCGTCGCGAACACGATGACGTCGGCATCGATGACGCCCATGTTCTCGGCGGCGATCTGCGCCTGACCGCCCTCGCTCGGAACGTACTGCTCCAACCCGGGCGTGATCGTGAACCCGAGATCGGTCAGGAAGTCGGTGTTGAGACCGTCGGGGTACACCCACATGTTGCCGTCCCACGGCCCGCCCTGCGAGAACGACGCCGTGAGGCCCGCGAACTCCGGGTGCTCCGCTGCGGCTGCCGCGTAGGCCTCCTCGACGCCCGTGATGAGCGCCTCACCCTGTGCCGAGCGGCCGACGGCCCGTGCGACCGTCCTGGTCTGATCCTGCCAGTCGGCGAAGTAGAGCCCGGCGCCCTCCTCGTTGGTCACGGTCGGTGCGATCTGCGCGAGCTTCTCGTAGTTCTCCTCGGTCATGCCGGAGTTCGTCCCGATGATCAGGTCTGGCTTGAGCGACGCGATCTTCTCGTACTCCAAGCCGTCGGTCGTGCTGAGCACGGTCGGTTCGGCGTCGCCCAGCAGCTCGGTGGCCCACGGCCAGACCGCGGAGGGCTGCTCGCCGTACCACTCGGTCGTCGCGATCGGCGTGACGCCGAGCTCGAGGAGGATGTCCTGCTCGGTCAGGCCGACCACGACGATCCGCTGCGGCTCCGACGGGATGACCGCCTGTCCGTACTCGTGCTCGATCGTCACCGGGAACGTGTCGCTGGGTTCGGTCGTGTAGTCCGGGTTCTCCGCAACTGCCGCGGCGGTGCTCGAACAGGCGGTGAGTGCGACGCCGACGAGGACGAGTGCACTCGTCGCGGCGAGCAGGCGGGCGGCTGTCGTGGCCGTGGCGCGGTGGAGCTTCGGGGCGATCATGGGGTCCTTCATCGATTCGGGTGGTGAGATGACGCCTGTCAGGTTAGCCTTGCCTAATCGCTCTGCGCCATCGCTCCGAGTGGACAGGAATGCTCAGAAGGAGACAGCTGTATGTCTGGTCACGACCATCTCGACCCTGACATCGACCTCTTCGGCACCATCGATGACGCCGAAGAGACACTGGGGCAATTCCTCGTTTCGCGCGCTCGAGTCGACGCGACGACCCGGTTCGACGAGCACTCCCACCAGGAGGACCAGCTTGCGTGGATGAGCTCCGGCTCGATGGAGCTGGCGGTGCTCGGCGATCACCGGCAGCTGCGTCGCGAGCACCTCGCCTGGATCCCGGCGGGCCTGGTGCACGAGATGCGCTTCAGCGAGCCGGGAGAACTCATCTGCGTCTATGCCGATCCGGCGCTGCGCCCTCGAGGTGGTGGCTGGAACGGCGCACGGACCGTCGCGGTCGACGACCTCGCGGGCGCACTGCTCCTGCACCTGGTCGACGCCGAGCCCGCCGGGCCGCGGCGGTGGCGCTGCTGGTCACTCCTGGTCGATCTGCTGTCGTCTGCCGCTCGCGACGATGAGGCGTTGGCCCTCCCCCGTGAGCCCCGCGCGCGTGCCATCGCGTCGGCCCTGATCGCCGACCCTGCGGACCCGCGCGGCCTCGACGAGTGGGCAGCGCATGCGGGTGTCAGTCCGAAGACGATCGCTCGGGCGTTCGCGAACGGCACGGGGTGGTCGTTCCGCGAGTGGCGGGTGCGGGTGCGCCTGCACGCGGCGGCGGGCATGCTCGTGCGGGGTGCCGCGGTGCAGGACGTCGCGCCAGCCGTGGGCTACGACTCGGTGGGCGGCTTCATCGGGGCGTTCCGGAACCGTTTCTCGGTGACCCCCGCCGTCTACGCCGCGCGCAGCCGGGAGGACCTGGGCGGAGCGTGACCTCGTTCTTGCGCAGGGACGAGGAGGGCGTATCGCCTAGCGACCCGCGGTCACAGGAGTGTGACGCTCGTCCGCACCTCGGATGACGAACGCGACCGCGATGAGCGCGAACACACCCGCGATCAGGTTGATCGCGGCGCCGATGCCGGCGAGCGGCCCGGGGGTGCCGTGGGTGACGGCGAACGTGGAGAAGTCCCAGAGGCCATGCAGCACCATCGCCCAGATGAGCGTGCCGGTGACCCGTCGGACGATGTAGAACACCGTCCCGGCGATGAACGCGAACACCACCTGCTGGATGGTCGCCCCGAGGGCTTGTCCGGTGGCGTTCAGCAGGTGCATCGCGCCGAACAGGACCGAGGTGAGCAGCCAGACCCAGACCTCGCTGAGGCGACTGCGCAAGCCCGTGAGCAAGAGGCCCCTGGTGGTGATCTCCTCCGTGAAACCGACGAGGAGGATCACAAGCGAGGCGGCGAAGAACGCGCCGTCGTAGGCGGCCCAATCCGTGGAGATGAGGTTGAAGACGAGCGCGACGGCCATGAGGATCGGTGCGATGATCGGCCAGCGAACGCTCCGGTGTCGCTCGAAGAGTGCAGGCCGCCACCAACCGAGCAGCGATGTCGTGAGCGCGAGCAGTACAGTGGCGATGATCAGGGACAGGCCGGCACCGAAGAAGAGGTTGCTCCCACTCTTGCCGAGTTCGTCGTACCTGACGCCGGAGAGCAACTGGATGCTGAAGACGACGACGAGGTAGCCGACGTAGATCGCGAGGCCGATCCAGACTCTGGGACGGACGTTCAGTGCTGCGGACATGAGCCGTTCCTTCGAGATCGTGGCGTACGGGGCGGGAACCGTCGGCCTCAGTCGCCGAGGTCCTTCAACAGGTCGTTGAGGCCGAGACCGCCGATGTTGAGCGCTTCGAACTCGAGGGCGGTCCCCGTGGTCGTGTCCGTGAGCTCGATGACCCGGACGGTGCCGCTGTGGCGACGGGTGACTGTGAGGTTGCTCCGCTCGATGTGCGCCACCGGGTGGAGGTGCTTCCAGCCGCCGACGAGTCCGGTGGAGGTGCGTCCGAGGACGTAGACCTTGGTCGCGGAGACGGCGAGCACGATTGACGGATAGCTGCCGTGTGACGCACTGTTCGCCCGCTGTGCGAGCATGCCTCCAGCGACACCCCAGGCGGTCTGGTTGCTCCCGCCCACGCCGACACCGACCGCGGCACCGAGGACGCCGGAGATGGTCGATCCGCGAGGCATCACGACCGCGACGTCGAGGATCTCGTCGTCGGGGATGACCGACTGGGCTCCCTCGCGTGCATGCTCTTCTCTCGACATCGGACGACCCCTCTCGCGTGACCCCGGTCTCGGGGTGCTCGACACATGTTGGAAGCTATCGCGCACAGCTCAGGACGTTTCCGAGCATCATGCGCCCCGCTCGACATCGGTCCCGAGAAGACTGTAACGACCACCAGAACACCCCGAAAACGCCTTGACAGCCGCCCGTTCACTCCACCAGGACCCTCACCGCACAACCGCCGACTTCGCGCACCTCGCCACCCTCGGCCTGCTCGCGAAGGCGTTCCCTCACGCGAGGTCCAGCACCGCCGCTGCTCCTCAGCGCGGTCGGTCCGCGAGCTGACGTCCGGCTGAGCGTCTTGCGCTCGCGGGCGATCAGCCCGTTCTGTTCACGTTGCTGCCCTGCCGTGCGGAAGATCGCCCGAACCATATCCACAGGGGGCGAGCCGTGACGGCAATGAGCACCGCGAACAGGCTTTGACTGATGACCCCGAAGGGCGAAAGTCCACCGACGAGAGCGAAGACGGTCCAATTCACTGCGATGTCGGCGAGGATCACGGCGCTGCCGAGCACGATGCCGGAGCGCCGTCGAACGATGATCAGCACCGCCGTGACAGGATCCAAGATCGTCAACGACACCCAGAACAGCCGCACGCCGGGAGGGAAGCCGTTGTAGACGTCCAATCCGCCGAGGATCAGATCCGCCGTGTGCGTGGTCGTCCCAACGAGGAAGCCGATCACCCACATGATTTGGAACACTCTGAGCGCTCGAGCTGATGCGACGAGGGCGATCATCCGCTCATGATAGCGAGCAGGTTCACGAGGCGCGGGTCGGGGGTTCTGCGGTGGCCAGGCCTGCGGCTACGTGACCAACGAGTTCGTGGCAGTACTCAACGACACTTCGCGTTGAGCGCTGACAACGACATGTGAACGCGCACGCAACGTGTCGCTGCGGGGCCAGTGAACGAGCGCCGAGTCCGCGCTCCGTGTGACGCGGTGATCATTCGGGAAGTTGGCGCATCCACTTTCTGAGGTCGTCGAGCGCGGTGAGCGCGACCGTGGCGTGGTCGGCGTCCGGGTACACGTGGGACGTCACCGTTGTGCCCGCCCGTTCCTGCTTGGTGACGTAGGCAGCCGTGACAGTGGGGCGGATGAGGGTGTCTCGAGCTCCTTGGGCAACGAACAGCGGCACGGTGAGTGGCTGCGTCGGCGTGTTTTCCGCGAGGAGGTCGCCCCAAACGGGAGCCGTCCCTGGGTTGGCGGTAACGAAGTCGCCGATCATCGGAGTGGCGATGTCGTGCAACTGCTTGTTCTGCCCGAGCAAGCAGAGCTCCGCCATCTTCGGCACCGCGGCAACCCCGGCCGGAGAGAGGATCGTCGCCAGCGGATCAGCCGGAAGCCGGTCGGCGTAGGCCGTCGCGTAGGCGCTGAAGGCGTAGGCGCCGATCGTGACCCCGGAGACGTCGCCGATGTCCGCATCGAGGAGGGCGGCGAGATCGCTCGCGGGAGCCGCGACTGCTACTCCACGGAGGCGGAGCTCCGGGGCGTACCGCGGCACGTTGTGCGGCGAAGAGTGCCGCATGCCCGCCCTGTGAGTGGCCCCAGAGGACGACGCGGTTGCTTGCTCCGATGCCGTCGACATGCTGGGCTGCGCGGGCGATGTCGAGTACGTTCGCCGCCTCGGTCGCTCCGATGAGGAATGAGGCCGGACCGGGGAGGCCCATGCCGGCGTAGTCGGTGGCGACCACGACGTTGCCGTCTGCGAGGAGGTCTGTCAGCCCCTCGATGAGGTCGAACGGCGCTATGCCGCTGGACGGCGCACATCGCGGCGCGGTCCCGGTGGTCGGATGCGCCCACGACACGACCGTCCGTGAGCCCGATGCTGCAGGCTCGATGGGAGCCACGATGAGGCCGGAGACGAGAATGTCCGCGCCGTCCACATCGGTCGAGTGATACACAACCCGGACAGCCTGCGCACCGTCCGGAGCGCCGACGACCGGCTCGCTGCGCACGATCGTCCCGGGGGCCGCCGCAGCGGGGCTCACCGTGGGCGAGGCGTAGAATCCGGCCACCGACGACTCCACAGCGGCGCCCTCGCCCACTCGAACCCCGAAATCGAGCAGATTGGAGATGGTTGGTGCGGCGATGATAAACGCGACGAGCGCGGCGATGCCGATGATCCGTTTCAACCGATGCCGACGTGGGGGCTGCTCGTGCTTGTCTCGCGTGGGCTCTGTGGTGTTCATGCTACGGACCGTCCGACCTGGAAGTCGACCCAGCTCGCACCTCCGAAGTGCACGCTGTTGCGTGATAGGTATGGCGGGACGGGCAGGTCGAACTGAGCGTATCCGTTCGACGGGGACTCGCGAAGGAGATCGGTGCGGCTGCCGATGTCGAGCTGGAGCGATTCGCCCTGCTGCAGAAGAACGGGAGCCGGGGTCAGGCTGAAGCGGAGGGTGACGACCTCGCCCGGGTGCAAGGGCTCGAGCACGCTCGAATCGATCGCGATCTCGGTGGCCGTGCAGCGGGCCTCATCGATGCATCTCGCTGCAGGCCGGATCGCGCCCATCGAGAGGTGGTGGCGAACCCCGTCGACATCAATGCGGGACAACCGAGCGACGACGTAGGAATCGATCTCGTTGCAGGAGAACGCAAGATTCGCGGTGATCGGGCCGGTCAGTTCACAGGTCTCGTCGACGGCGTATCGGAAACCGAGTGTCTGGTTCGCGACCTCATCGAGCCCGCCGAGGACCGGCACACCGATCGGAACCGCAGCCCAGGACGCCTCCCCCTCGGCCGACGGCTCGACGGAGAGGCAATGATCGGCAGCCCCCACGCCTGGTCCGCCTGATCCGAGATGCAGCCGAAGGCGGCCGGCGTCGGGAAGCGGAAAGTCGCTGCTGGTGAAGAATTCGTCTGCTCCGTCGACCCAATACCGCACAGCCCCCTGCTCGTCATAGCCGTTGTCGGTCCCACGCAGCACATGATCGAAGAAGGCGAGAGCCTCCCCCTCCCAGGAGTAGACGGGGAGGTCGTAGGCGGCCTCAGCGAGGATGAGCCACTTCTGACCGCTCGGCGTGCCGGCGTTCTCGAAGAGGTCGTAGCTGCCGAACTGGTGCAGGTTGAAGTACCCCGTGTTCTGCACGGTGACGAACGGGACGTCGATGCTGTCGAGGTGGCCGGAGGGCCCTTCAGGAACGCTGGGGTGCTCGCGGGTCTTCGCATCGAAGATCCACTGCGCGTACAGCTCGCGGACCTGCTCTTCGGGTGTGGCCGACATGAACGTCCGGAACATGCGGTCCACGTTGTGGTGGACCGCCTTTTCGAGCAGTCCGTGAAGTGGGCCGTTGGTGATGTGGCTGATCGCGGCGCGCGCATCGGGCGCGAGCCGCCGAGCGGTGTTCGCCTCGGTGAAGTTCGCGCCCATCCACAAATCGAGGAAGTACAGTGCCGGGACGCCGCCGAAACCAATCAGGTGCCGGTACAGGTCGGTGCAGATCTCGTTGGCAAAGAACGCTCTCAAGGCCGGCGGTCTCCGGGCGGCGACCATCGGCTGGGTCATGCCGTAGTACGACGTGCCGAAGAGCACCACCTCACCGGTGCACCAGGGCTGATTCGCCGCCCAGGCGATGGCCTGCTCGTGGTCGTCGACGTCCTGCGGATCGAAGAACGGCACCGATTCCCCGCTCGAGCGACCCATGCCCCGTCGCTCGATGACGACCGGAGCATAACCACGGTCCGTGAAGACGGGAGGGGAACCGATCTCGTTCGACCCGGTCGGGATGCCCGCCGTGTGCAGCTCCGTGCTGTACGCCCCAAACGAGAGCACGGCCGGGTAGCGTCCAGCGACGCGAGGCAGATACACGTCTGCGTGCAACTCCACTCCATCGCCGACCGGAATGCGCTGGTCGGCGAGCGTCCGCTGACCGAGCCCGCTCATCGCGACGGCGCGAGGTGTCCAACCCGCGTACTGTCGGCCCGCCGTCGACGGCCGAAGAGAGAGGTGGGGCCGGTCGTTCATGCAGGGGCCTCCAAGTGAGCGTTAGGGGTGGACGACTGCGATAGACGCAGGGAGGTGAGGAGAGTTGCGAGCATGCGTCGGGCTTGGGACTCAGCATCGGGGGGCGCGGCCGCCCACAACATGACACTGATCCCCGTGCCAGCAGATTGCATGAGCGCGAGGATCTCTCGGGTGGGCGTTATGCCCGCCGACCTCAGCAACTCGCTGGTCGTCGGCAACACATCCCGCCCGAGCGCCGCGAACGCCTCTCGCACACAGGGGTCCTGATCGGCGCTCTGCGTGAGCGCGACGAGCACCCTCGTCTGCTCCGGATCCGCCAGCACACTGGCCAAGACCGCGATCTTCTGCTCAACCGTCGAGACCGTTCCAATGACCTGCAGAGCTGCGATGCGTTGCGTCACGGCGAGGTCCGCGACCGCGCGAAGCAGGTCGACGCGAGAGGGGAAGTAGTAGGTGAGATGGCTCTGGCGCAGTCCGGCTCGTGCTGCCACCCGAGGCTGGGAAAAACGCACGAGCCCCTCTTCTCGAAGCACGTCGATCGCCGCCTGCAGAATGCGCTCCCGCTTGTCCACTTCGATCTTCAGCACCGCACTCCTTGGTTGGTAAGACAACCAAGAATCTAGCCCATGGTTGTCGGGAACGGAAGGAGCAAATTGCTCAGCCCAACCTCCGGCCTGATTGATGCTGACATCAGGTGCCCAGATGACTGGGTACCAGTCGCCGTGCGCGAGGAGGAAGGCTTTGGCGTAGCTGTCGAGCGCGGTGTGGGCGAGCTCGCTGATGCCTGCTCGGAGCCGGTCGGTCTAGAGTGTCGCCCCGAACAGGAAGCGACGCTTGAGATGACGAAGCGACACTGTGAACGGGCATTCACCTACATGTGAACGGCCGCGCAAAGTGTCGCCGCGGCCACGCTGAATCAGCGGGTTTCCCACGTAAAGTGTCGCCGGCGTTTCCAACACAAAGTGTCGCTCCGAACATACCCGCGTGTTTCCGCGGATCTGAGGACGAGCTGGGGTCGTTAGGTGGCGCCCTCCGCCGAGGACCCGCCTGGAATGACCTGTCCGCATGGTTGTCGCGCTCGACAGCAATGCGGCCCCACGCTCGCCGTCAGGATGTGCGCCGCGACATCGCAGATCTTCGCTCGAACTCGACGGCCCTGAAACACCTAGACCGTTAACCCCAACCCGCCGGGCCACGTATTGGTTCATCGGCAACCGTCCTGCAACTCGTTGTTCATGGGGCGTCTCGCGGGTCATCCTCTGGGAGGCCGCGAACGCTGCTACCGCCCCTCTAACGGATGCGCCAGATAACGAAGGCGACTAGCCGCTGTTTGATGGACCCGAGAGCAGTCACATCCAGGCGTCCGCGGGGCCGCGAATGGAGTGAAGCACCATTCGTTTCCCCGGGGCTAGCTGGTGGCAGGCACCATGTTGAGTTCGTCGGCTTCTTCTTCCGTAACAATTCCGACGAGCTCGGCTATCTTCACGGCAATGTCCTCCATTGGCTCTTCGGCCGTGCTGAATCCACCGCGCGACGCAAGGGTGGGGGTGACTTGATCGAGCTCCTCGAATGTCACGCCGTGCATGACCGGGACGAGGAGGCTACGCCGCAGCAAAGCGCTGAGCTCGTTGCTCGCAATGCTTCGATCAGTGCGCAGCTTATCGAGCATGGCAGGTGTAACCAGCACGATACCCATGCGTGAACTCACTAGCCCCCGATCGATAGCGACTCGCATGTCCGTGCCGGGTCGGAGGCTGACCTCGCTGAACCACACCGATACGTCTTTTCCGAGGAGCAACTCGTAGACGTCATTCGCCGCCGCCTGGCGGTCGGGCCAGGCATGACAGAGGAACACATCGTGCACCTGATTGCGTGCAACGGTCGCCGAGCGAACCGGGCTGAGGTCACGCACCTGCTGTTGCGTGTACGAAACGGTCGACGACCTCGGTTGCCAGGCTGGACGCGAGACGCTACGTCCGCCGCCTCCGTTGCCGCCCGACAGGCTCCCGCTCCTACGTACAGGTGCGGCTGGCGTGGGGTACGTCGGGTATGGCCGAGGTGGCGAATAAGAACGCCCATAACCAGACGAGCACGCGGGGCAGTTGGCACGGCCGCTTGCAGTGCGGTGGCCTTCTCTAGGAGCTGTGCATTGAGGCATGTGCTGATGGTAGCGACCGCCTCCGACACGAAGTAGCGAGTCCACAGGCGACGGTTGCACCCGGCCCCGCCCCAAGACCATTCAGGACGGCCTGTATGCCGACGTCCTCACCTTGACAAGCCACATCCCCGCCCAATCGATCGGCCCGCTACTTTGTCGTGTGCGCTCCGGCGTACATCTTCGCCGTGATCTCGGCGTGAGTCGCTTGCAGCGTGTTGCCCAAACTCACAGGGTGCAATGGGCGGCTGGACCTGAACAGATCGAAGTGGTTGAGGTCGGAGATTGAGCGCGGGGTGAGGCAAAGCTTGGATTCGTTAGCGATTTGCCATCTAGACAACTCTCGTCCAGTCTCGATGAACGACCGCAGCCATGACCGTACCCTCACGGATGTCGTTCACGTCGCCTGCGGTCAACCTCCACTTGGCACTGATCTGCTGCGGCGGCTCGCCCTGCACGAAGAGGACGAGCACGATGTCCTTGTCCTCCGTCAGGCGGTCGTCCATCGGATGCAGCAGCTTCAAAGAAAGTGAGAGCTTCGCCGGGGAGGATCGCATGATCCGCACGACACCGTCCATGTCACGCACCGCGGAGGGCCTGACGTTCATGCTCGCGAGGCTGGCCACCACGCTGTCTCGCCCCCACGGCAAAGGCTTGCCGGGGAACAGCTCCAGCTGCTCCTCAGGGTTCTCCCAGTCGAGAGCTCGAACCGCATCATCGAATTCAAGCTCGATGCGCATATCGCGAAGGGACACTGCAACTGGATTCGTGATCCGCAGGCGAAAACTCGCCGCAGCGCCCGCCGCCCCCTCGAGAAGCGCGGAGGCAGGGTCCGCGAGAGTTGCACTCTTCCACCTCTCCACCTGCCGACGGAAGTCGGCCTTCGAGCGTCGATCCAGCATCATCGAACTCGCACCGACGCCGTATAGAACAGGCGAAGTTGGCTCTCGGACACTGTCCGAGTAATCTGCTGCCATTTTCTGGACCGCAGCCGTGATGCGTTCGGAGTCATATTCGACGGCCAGCACTTCTCCGACAATCTCCACGGTAACTTCCGGAAGGCCGAGAGGTTCCACCGCAGCGGCCGCCCGCGACAACATTGCCTGAATTTCGCCCCCTGTGGCCTTTTCCGTACGCCCGTCGCCGCGCAGGTAGATATCACCGTTGGTCATCCCCTCGCCGTCGGCGAGGCATGGCCAGATCGTTGCAGTCGGAGGATCCACAACGATCGCGATGACGTCGTTGTCACCATCCAGGGGAATGCGCTCGAAGTCCCAACCCGGTCCGCTGGCTCCAGTGAACTTTCGCACCTCGCGCTCGAGGTCCTGAGCCTCGAACGGTGCAATTCCTGCGGTCACACCCTTGCTCACACCCAGGAGCATGACTGCGTGCCCGCCGAGCCGCTTCGCAGCCTTCGCCGGGTCGCGGTTCGCTGCACCAAGGATGAACTTCGCGACCTTGTGGCGGCCGTGCTTCGCGGTCAGATCGACGTCAGACTTGAGCTCGAGGAAGTAACGTTCCTCCCGATCATCTGACGTGGCAGCCCACGTCACGAGCGCGGCCCAGCTACGTGCCCCCGTCGGCAGACGGCTGAGATCAATGTCAGTCATAGACCGATGCAACCACACGACCGTCGCGGCTTCGACACGAGACCACCCGCGAGCCACCCCTCAGGAGAACTTCCCATGACGATCACTCTTGGCACCGGTTAGACCATCACGACCCGTCGCCGTCTTCGCGTTTGACCGACCTATCGTCAGGCACGGGCACTCCGCTATAGCGGCCTCGTGCCGTTACATCCTGCCGCGCATCACAAGATGAGATCAGGTTTCCAGTTGGGCGAACGGGGGAAGTCGTCATCCGATCGCCAGCTCTCAGCCTGAATCCACGGTGGTCCAACGGGCACGTTCGGAGCGTCCCACCGCCAGACGTCCGGATGAGTTCGTTCAGTGCTGGTCGTGGGCCGGGCCGCGTATCCGAGCCACTGTCCCGCGGGGACCGCGTAGTGCCACCAACAACCAACACCGTCCTGTCCAACGGTGAACGCAGAGGGGTCGAGGCCATACCTTGAGGCCACCGTGGCGAGTATCGGGTGAGCTGCGAACGGGCCGGGATCAAGATGCACTGCCTTGAGATACTCGATATCGAAATCGAAGGCGACGCGGAGTAGTTCGGGGATCTGCCGATCGTCGATCAGTCGACCCGACTCGTCGAGCTTCCGTGAGCCGGCCACGGTTCGTTCATGGCGCCCACGCAGTCGCGCACCGGCATCGTCGGCGATACGTGGGAAATACTCTGCAAGAGCAGCGACGAGCACGATCGTCTTGGTTGAGTTCACTCGGGTCGCGTAACTGAGGTCTCGTCCGTGCATCACGCCGTGGCGGGATACAAGCCCGTAGCTCCCAGACTCACGCACGTCCTCCGAGAAGACACGACGAACGACGGGCAGGTTCTCCTCCATGCCTGCAAGGGTCTCGTCGTCAAGGTACGAGTCCGCGTTGGCCTTCGAGAAAAATGACTGTCCAGTGAGGTCTCTGCTCATCCCGTCGATCTGGGCGAGGATGATCGGAACCGACGCTTCGTATGCACCGTCAACATGATGGCGAACGGCCTTCTCGATGAGAGTGACGCGATCCCAGATGACTTGCTTGAACGGATAGTGGGAGTTCGACCAACGGCGCATCGGCGAGGCCGCGTGTCTCACCAGAACCTGATTCTCAGCGTTCCATACTTCCGTGATCGCCTCGTCAAGCGTCGAGCTCGCAGCGCCTCCTGCGGCAAGCCGCAGCGCCCGCAACGTCCCTTCCTGGTGCCACTGACCACACATAGCCCACCCCAGAGGTGCGAACAGCGCTACTGCCTCAGCGATCTGATCGGTCGCTGGATGCTTGGTGATTCCGAGGCGATGAGCCACCTCAGCTGCCGGTTGACGATCATTCATCACTGCGCCTACCTTCGCGTCGAAGAGCACTAATAGTTGAACGTTAGGTGTTTTTCGGCGACCAGAGGTTTGGTCGAAGCCGACACGTCGTCTCGCGCACCTCCGCGCCAAGCTCCCATGATCCCGTTTGAATCCCAGATCAGAATCTACGCGCCGCACCGTCCCGTACTCGATGCGCGTGCCCGAACTGACGTCCATGACCGGCTAAGGAAGCGTTGCCGGTTCGATGCCGGACGCCTTACACATCCGCTCGAAATGTTCCCTGTCGACGGCGCGCAGGAACTCCATGCTCCGTCGGATCTGTCCATGCACGGCGCGAGCATCGAGCACGTCGATGCTCTCGCTGCCTTCACCATGGGAGAAACGGTTGCAGAAGTCGTACACGTCGCGGTACGGCTCCCCATCCTGAGACTCGACCAACGTTGCCAGCTGCTCCATGAAGTTGGTGCGGTGCGGAGCTTTGTAGCTTGCAAAGACTTCGAGGACTCGGCGCGCCGCGTTCGGAAGCAGGAAGAGGCGCTCGTGATCGCTTGAGTCAGCGACCCCTGCCATCACCATCGAGAACAGGTAGGCGTACTCCGAAGTGTTGCTCAGCAGCACGCGGGGGAGCTTGCCGACGTGAGAATGGCGCTCACCATCGACCGAGGAGGCGTACAACTCCAGGAAGGAGACTTTCGGGAAACGAATCTCGTCAGCATCTCCCTTCTTGATCTGACTCATCGACTTTCCCCATGCGCTCTTGTGCGAGGTGATGAAGAGTCTCAGCAGGCTGAAGTCGTGCGTGAGAATGATGACCTGGCCGAAGCCTTTCAGAGTGTCGAACAGCCATTGGTGAGTCGCGAAGAGCGCCTCCCGGTCGAGCGAGCTAGATGGATCATCGATTACTACGATGCGCTGCGAACGGTCGCCACCCGGCGCCTGCTCGTCTTCGAGCTTTCTCAGGAAGTACAGCAAGGAGAGGGTGGTCCGTTCACCGTCGCTGAGATCTGTGCCTGGCTCATCGCCGCGTAGGCAGGCGTATGACTTACCGTCTGGCGTTACTACCACGCTGAGATGGTCCTTGCCGTAGACCCGAGCCAGATCGCGAGTGAGCGTGTCCGCCATGTGCTTGGTGGTGAAACGCTCTTGTCGCAGTTGATTGAGACGGCGCTCGGCCATCTGTGCTGAATCCTCCGCCGTCTTGGCCTCGACGGCATGGCTATCCGCTTGCGCCTCGAGAACACGGAAAGCCTCGCCGTGTGACCCGATTAGATGGTCGAGGACGGTGCGCTTTCGCTCCGCTGTGGCCTCATCATGCCGGTGTACCTGTTCGTTGTGCTCGGTCACCGCTTGGGTCAAGACGACTGTGGATTGCGGTTTCCTGAGCGGCGACCAATCGGGTGCGTCGGGCGTCGCGCTCGGGTCCAGGCCCTTTGCATCGAGTGCCGTCTCAACAGCGTCGAAGGCTGCGACGCGATCATCCACATCAATTTTGGCTTGCTCCGTAGCTGCTTCATAGGCCGGCCGCAGGTCGCTTGCTAGGTTTTCGGCCGGCGGAAGGGTGTCATACCAACCGAGTAGCGCCTCTCGCTCATCGGTGACGAGCTGTCGCAAGGTCTTGGTTCTGCCGCGGATCTGGAGCCAGCTCTGATCAAAGTGGCGCGCCAATTCCTCTCGACGCTCGGCGGTGATCTTCCCTGCGCAGAAGAGGCAATGTTCGAGTTCGTCGTGCAGCTCGAGCCCCTGCTCGACCCACGCCTGAGCGATCGGACTGCCCTCTAGCGCCTGGATTGCGACACGCGTGGGTGTTTCGGCCAATAGGTCTGACAGCCCGGACAATTTCTCGGCAGCGTTAGCAGGGAGAGTCGCAACCTCCCGCAAGGTCTTAGGCGCGTCTTGGCCCAGCCCTCTGAGCGCATCCGCGTGGGAGTTACTGTTGGGAAAATCGCCGCGATAGGCGCGCAGATCATCCTGCAGCTTGGTGACGGAATATCGGCTCTTCGTGAAGTGGGCGTAGTCAAATACTCTCAGTTCAGAGACCACACGATCTTGGACGTCCCGCACGAGCTTCTCGGCCTTCGCATCAGCGGTCCTCTGGTGCTTGAGCGCATCTGCAGCCACACTTCGCAACTCGGCAATCCGGTCCGTGAGAGTCGCTTCCTCCTCGCGGGCGTCGATTGCCTCCTTGCCGAGGGTGACAATTGCTGACGCGCCGGCACCGTCCAGGAAGGCCGACAGGTTAGCTTCGACCCACCTACGCGTGTATACCGCCATCAGCGTAGGCGGGTTCGCGTCGCCGCTCGGCAGCATCAGTCGTTGCTGGCTTTCGTCCTCCCACGTGACATCCGTGGCGCTCGCGCCCTCTGATAGGAGAAGTAGTAGCTCAGAGAGTGTCGATTTACCGCTGCCATTGTGGCCGTACAGGACAGTCCGGGCACCCAAGGGCAGGTCGTCGGGCCAAAATCCCTTGTCCAATGACCGCCACGGATTCTTGACGTCTATTCGGCGCAGCACCCTCTGACCATAGTGCTTTCGTTAGCATCTTGTGTCGACTTCATCGGAACCCACTCTGAGTGGCAGGGTTCGATGGGCAGGCTGATAGTCCACGTACTCGCCCCACTTGCTTAGTATTGGCGGGAACTCATTATCGAACGCGTCAACGTAGGCCTCGCCGCAGCTCGCGAGTCCTGCATGCCATTCGCCCTCCCCCGGCGAACGCAGGCATCAATGCCGAGAAGCTCGACATCCCTGACGATGCCCGCAACCGCGGCGGCACGGGCAGTTGCGTTCGGAAACAGGAGCCGCGCAACCCTCTGTTGGCATCGATCCGGAGAGTTACATCCGGCGGGCATGCCAAAGCGCCAAAAAGACTGGAACAATCAGCATCATGATCGCTTACCCACATGGGCATGAACCGGACTTTTGGGACCCAAAACCAAGCCAGGAGAGGCACCGCTTTGCCCTCGGGCATGTCGCAGGCGCTACGCACTTGAAGCCTCCGCTGATCGCGATGTGCATGAATCCTTCCCATGCTCGGGAGGATCAGTCAGATAGGACGATCAACAGACTCATCAGGGCAAGCGTGGAGAATGGCTACACGGGATGGATCATGCTCAACCTCTATCCGCAGCGCACGCCCAGTCCAAGCGCACTCAGCAAGTTCGATCCAGCTCTAATGGCGACCAACGAGGTTGCGATCAGCCGGGTAATCTCCCGATTCGCAACGTCTGAGATTCTCGGTGCATGGGGCAACCTGACGCACCCCACTCTCCTGCAAGCCCGGCGGGGTGTTCTTGCGATGCTCGCCGGGCTTAGTGTGCGCATATTCACCTTCGACTCACTCACGAAAGCGGGCAACCCGCGGCACCCGAATCCTCGAGGACTACAGCTACCCATGTTCGGCAAAAAGTTCTACCTAGACCAGGCTCATCCCGGGCCCCAGAGCGTCGGGCCGGCCGAGGCATGATGAGCATCGCTTGTGATCCAGCTTTGATCGCCTGCCAGGTTAGTCGTCTCGTCGATATCAACGGCTCGTGGAGCTGGAACGGTTTCTTCTCGACGATTATCGCGACGCTGATCGGTGCAGCCTTCAGCCTCGCGGGGGTGTGGCTCACCTTCCGGCTGCAGCGCAGGCATCGCGACGAAGAGGTCCTTACGGACAGCATCGCCGCGGCGCTCAAGCGCATCGCGGACTATGCATCTGGCATGCGCAGCCACCAAGATCAGCAGGACAGGGTGGCAGAGGACCGAGGGGATTACTTCAAACGGACCGGCGAAGCGGTCTTCTATCCACCTGATGACCTCAACGTGTCCATGGCTCTCGATATAGCCCGGATGCGTGCCCGCGGCGACAATCAGAGAGCGCTTACCCAGTTCGTTCATACCTATGGGCAAATCGGAACGACGACCGATATTCGGCGGCGTCTAGACATGCTGGAGGAACTCTCAGCGGTACTGGCGCGGTGGCGATCTGGCGTCTTGTCATCAGCGGAAGTCAGCACCTCGCTTGAGCAGATCCGCACGCCTTAAAGTGCTCCAGCATCGGATCGGGCGAGCCGCCGGAATCAACCGAAACTGCGCTCGCGCTGATCTCGTCAGGAGGTCGCAACGGCCGCTTCCCGACTTGCCCGCAGCCAACACCTAGAACCTGTGTGCAGCCCTCAACAAGGGTGACGTCACTGGGCTCTTTGGGCTCTTCGGGCTCTTTACAGGACGACAGGCGGGACGATAGCCGCCACGAGCGCCTCCAACTTTGGAGCTAGGCCTTGCTTGAGGAACTCGGCTCGAGCCTGTTTTCGGGAAGCCTGAAAGGTCTTCATGGGATCGAACGTCATCGACGTGACGACCGCCTCCAGCTCGCCGCTCAGGGCAGCAAGCGCTGCATGATCGGTGTTCGACGAGTCATACGGCGGAATGGGCGCGAGGTGAGGCAGCAGAGGGTGCTGCCTGTCACCGGTGAACTGCCAATCCGGGTATCGCCACTGTTCCTGCGAGCGGAAGGCATACAGGTTGCCTGTGCTGCGCAGCCGTTCGACTTCGGCGGCACCCACTCCGAGCCGAGCGCCTGCAATGGCGGACGTGATCGTCGCCTCTAGTGCACGCTGTGCGGTCTTCCGTTCCCTAGCGGCGAGGTCACCGCGCGCGACAGCCGCGACCGCTTGAGCCCAGGACTCTTCGGTGAATGTTCCTGAATCGATCAGGAAGGCGACGGTTTCGGGGGACGGCTCGTCGCGTCCAGACTCGGGTTCGGTGGTCATCGTGTCTCCGTTCAGCGGCGCTGCAGGCCGCGGTCAGTGTCGCTGCTAGCGACATCTCGAATGCTGTTAGGGAGCGCTCATCCCCACACCGATGAGTAGCCAGGCTCGTGTTGATCGAGGGCAGTACGCGGGAGCAACTGCTGCCAGTCAACGTCCATGACGGCTTGTCCACACAACGGCGGGACAGCGTCGATCACTCGAGCCACGCGGCGCGTGGACACTCCGAGCGCATCGGCGAGAGTTCGGTGGGTGTGCATGCCGTTGCGCAGCATGGAGTGCAGCAGGTTCACATTCAGATCAGTGATCTCAGGGCCCGGCCGATCGAGGTCCACGCTGACATCAGGTGTCCAGGTGATTGGGTACCAGTCGCCGTGCGCGAGGAGGAAGGCTTCGGCGTAGCGGTTCAGGAGTGGCTGAACGCGGGACGTGACTAACCGCGAGGTCGTCTTGCAATCTAAAGTGTCGCTCCGAGCAGAAAGCGACACTTTAGATTGCAAAGCGACACTTTGCGTTGAGCGTTCACACTACAACCCCGGCGCCATGTCCGCGAAGCGGCTGAAGTGGCCGTGGAAGCCGACGGTGATCGTGCGGGTGGGGCCGTTGCGGTGCTTGGCGATGATGAGGTCTGCTTCGCCCGCTCGCGGGCTGTCCTTCTCGTAGGCGGACTCGCGGTGCAGGAGCACCACCATGTCGGCGTCCTGCTCGATCGAGCCGGACTCGCGGAGGTCGGACAGTGCTGGCATCTTGTCGGCACGCTGCTCTGCACCACGGTTCAGCTGTGACAGCGCGATGACGGGGACCTGGAGCTCCTTCGCCATGAGCTTCAGCGCACGGGAGAACTCCGAAACCTCCTGCTGACGGCTCTCGACACGCTTGCCGGACGTCAGCAGCTGCAGGTAGTCGATGACGACCATCTTGAGGCCGACACGCTGCTTCAAGCGACGGCACTTCGCGCGGATCTCGACGAGGGTCATGTTCGGGCTGTCGTCGATGTAGAGCGGAGCGTCGTTGATGCGGCCGCGCACCTGGGCGATCTTCGTCCAGTCCTGCGAATCGACCGTTCCCTTGCGCATGAGCTGCAGGGGGACCGAAGCCTCGGCACTCATGAGACGCATCGCGATCTCGCTGCGCCCCATCTCGAGCGAGAAGAAGATCGACGGGTGGTTGTAGTGGACCGACGCGGCACGGGCGAAGTCCAACGCGAGCGTCGACTTTCCGATAGCGGGTCGAGCCGCGACGATGATGAGCTGCCCCGGGTGCAGACCGTTCGTGAGCTCGTCGAGCTCTTTGAAGCCCGTCGGGACACCCGTCATCGAACCGTCGTTGTGCTTCGCCGCCTCGATCTCGTCGATCGCGGCACTCACGGCGTCGGTCAGGGGGACGTAGTCCTCGACCTCCTGGTTGCCTGAGACGGCGTAGATCTCGGCCTGGGCGGAGTTGACGAGCTCGACGGCCTCACCCTCGGCCGCGTACCCCATCTGGACGATGCGGGTGCCGGCCTCGACGAGACGACGCAGGAGCGCACGCTCAGCGACGATCCGGGCGTAGTAGCCGGCGTTCGCAGCCGTCGGAACGAGGCTCGTGAGCGTGTGCAGGTAGTCGGCGCCACCGGCACGCGACAGCTCGCCCGTCTTGACGAGCTCGTCGGTGACGGTGATGACGTCCGTCGGCTCACCGTGCGAGTACAGCGTGAGCAGCGCGTCGTAGATGACTTCGTGCTTCGGGATGTAGAAGTCCACTCCACGCAGCGTCTCCACCACGTCGGCGACGGCGTCCTTCGAGAGGAGCATGCCACCGAGGGCACTCTGCTCGGCCAGGAGGTCGTGCGGGGGAACACGCTCCGAGCTGCGCGGCTCGTCGTACGAGCCTCCGCCTTCAGCGCGGTTCAGGTGAGCGATCGACAAGTGGACATCCCTTCTCGATGTGGACTCAGGCGGCGCGGGTGGTGATGATGACTCAGGTGTAGCAGCAACGTGCGACAGGCACCCGGCTGCACGGCGCTGGAGAGCCTCGGGCGAGGGCTTCACCGCCTGCTCGTCCGGTCGTTCCGAGACGCCGATGACTCACGATAGGGCCACTCGCTTCCACAACCAACTCTGCCTGTGGATAACTCTGTGGAGAGATCGGGGGAAACGCGGCGTGTCTTGTGCACAAGCTGTGGGAAACCCTGTGGACAGACAAGTATTTCTGTCACGGAATCCGGTTCTGACCTGGTTTTTTCAATTCCACAGGCTGTGTGTAGAAAAGATCTCGATCCTGTGTCGAACGTTGGGGAAAACGGGCGTCACCTGTGCACAACTCGCTTGACGCGGAGCACGATCCGGGTGTAGCGAACAGTTGTCGGTTGATCGCCCGACCCACGTTCTGGGGGCAGCAAAAAGCGATGGCGGCAGACCTCTCGGTCCACCGCCATCGCGGGTGCTGCTACCTGCGCCCGAAGGCGAAGGGACTACTTGGCCGCAACCACCTGAAGGGTGATCGTGGCGACGATCTCGTCGCGGAGGCTGATGGTGGCCTCGTGCTCGCCGACGTACTTGATCGGGGTGTGGATCTCGATCTTGCGCTTGTCGACCTCACCGAGACCCGCGCCGGCAACAGCCTTCGCGATGTCAGCCGGCTTGACGGAACCGAACAGGCGGCCTTCGCCACCCGTCTTGACCGTGAGCTTGACCTTGGTGGCCTGGAGGCGAGCCTTCAGGTCCTGGGCCTCTTCGATCGTGGCGTGCTCGCGCGCTGCACGGGCTGCCTTGATCTGCTCGACCTGCTTCTCGCCACCGCGGGTCCACGGCGTGGCGAAACCCTGGGGGACGAGGAAGTTGCGAGCGTAGCCGTTCTTGACGTCGACGACGTCACCGGCGGAACCGAGGCCGGAGACCTCGTGCGTCAGAATCACTTTCGACATGTGGGGCGCCTCCTAGCGGCCAGAGCCGGCGTAGGGCAGGAGCGCCATCTCGCGTGCGTTCTTGACCGCACGTGCGATGAGTCGCTGCTCCTGGACGTTGACACCGGTGATACGACGAGCACGGATCTTTCCCCGCTCGGAGATGAACTTGCGAAGCGTGGCGACATCCTTGTAATCGATGACACCAACGCGGATCGCCTTCGCGGGAGCGACGTTCTTGCCGCCCTTAGCACCGCGGGCAGGCTTGCGGCGGTCGCCGCTCGACTTTCCAGCCATGGTTATTCCTTTGCGTGTGAATGGAGTGATCGGTCACCGGTGAACCGGGCCGATCGAATCTGTTTAGAAGGGGGTCTCGTCGCTGTAGCTGCCCGGAGTGTTCCAGGCATCTGCACCGCCGTTACCGCCGGAGGCCGCCGGTGCGCTCTGAGCCCAGGGCTCGTTCTGCTGCACCTGCGGGGCTCCCCCGCCGCGCTGCTGGCCACCGCCGCCACCCGAGGGTGCACGGCTGATGGTCGCGGTCGCGTACCGGAGCGAAGGGCCGATCTCGTCGACTTCGAGTTCCATCGAAGTACGCTTCTCGCCTTCCTTCGTCTCGTAGGAACGCTGCTTGAGACGCCCGGTCGCGATGACACGGCTTCCCTTGGTGAGCGATCCGGCCACGTGCTCGGCGAATTCACGCCAAACGCTCGCGCGCAGGAACAGCGCTTCGCCGTCCTTCCATTCGTTCGACGCGCGATCGAAATTGCGCGGCGTGGAAGCGATGGTGAAGTTGGCGACAGCCAGGCCGTTCTGCGTGAAACGCAGTTCCGGATCGCTGGTCAGGTTGCCCACCACGGTGATGACGGTCTCGCCGGCCATGAGCCCTAGGCTTCCGTGGTCTCAGCTGCAGCCGGGGCTGCTTCGACCTTGGCGGCAGGCTTCGCGGCGGCCTTGCGGGCAGCCTTCTCTTCGCTGCGCTTGGCTTCGGTGGCGACCTGAGCGATGGCCTCTTCGGCACGCAGCACCTTGGTGCGCATGACGGCCTCGGAGAGCTTCAGCTGACGGTCGAGCTCCTGCGTTGCTTCGCTCGTTGCAGTGAAGTCGACGACGGCGTAGATGCCTTCGGTCTTCTTGTTGATCTCGTAAGCGAGACGGCGACGGCCCCAGATGTCCACCTTGTCGATGGAACCACCATCGTTGCGGATGACGTTGAGGAACTTGTCGAGGCTCGGTGCAACCGTGCGCTCGTCAATCTCGGGGTCGAGGATGACCATGAGTTCGTACTGATGCGTCACTAACCCACCTCCTTCGGACTCGAACGGCCACAGACTTTCTGTGGCAGGAGGGTGTAAGCATCGTTGCTACCGGGCGAGAACAGAGCGGACGCGCCAGGGCAACCTTCATAGAGTACCGGACGCGGACCGGAACCGCCACCGCACGCTCTTCCACCGTCCTCGCGCGCGTGGGATGCTGGTCCCGATGACCTCAGCCAGCCGCACGCGAGCCGACCGACTCATCGGTCTCGACCTCGCACGCTTCCTCGCGCTCATCGGCATGATGGCGACCCACGTGTGGGCGTTCGACCTCGAGACAGGCGGACACACCCCGCTCACCGGGGTGCTCTCCGGGAAGGCGGCGGCACTATTCGCGGTGCTGGCGGGCATCGGCATCGTCCTCACGAGCCGGCGCGACCTCGCTGCCGGTTCGCCCACCGCGGCCAGACTCAACCTCTTCGGCCGGGGGTTCGCGCTCTTCGTCCTCGGCCTCACCCTCGGGCTCCTGCCCGGCGGGATCTACGTGATCATCGCCTACTACGGCGTCACCTTCTGGCTCGCGATCCCCGCCCTCACCTGGCGTCCGCGCACGCTGTTGATCGTCGCGGGCGTCTGGGCGCTCGTCTGGCCGGTGTGCTCGCAGCTGATCCGCACGCAGATCACCGGCGTCGAGATGCCCGAGATCGGCAGCGCCTCCTGGTTCGATCTCGCGGGGGCCGGATTCGCGCGCGGACTGCTCCTCACCGGCGTCTATCCGGCCCTGACCTGGATCGTCTACGTCCTCGTCGGCATGGCGGTCGGTCGACTCCTCATGGAAGCCAGAGCCAACGGCAGGCTTCGCGACTTCGCACTCCTGCTGGCGGGGATCGGGCTCGCGCTCGCCGTCGCGGCCGACCGGCTCGCCGCGCTCCTCCTCGGGCCGGGCGGCGGGCTGAACGGCATCGCACGAGCCTGGACGGGCGGCCTCGAGCCGGACCGGACGACGATCGTCGCCGTCGAGGACGCCATCGCCGAGGGGATGTACGGCACGAGTCCGACGGAGTCGCTGTGGTGGCTGGTCGCCCGGTCGCCGCACTCGGGCACCACGCTCGACCTCCTCTTCACCACCGGCATCGCCGGCGTCGTCATCGGCCTCTGCCTCCTCCTCGGCACGGTGCTGACGCGCGGCTGGTCACGCGCGCTGCTCCCGGCGACGGGTGCAGGTGCCGCCCCACTGACCGTCTACTCGGCGCACGTCGTGATGGCGGCGGTCGGCGCGCTCATCGCCTCAGCAGGACTCGGCATGACCGAGGACAAGATCTGGCTCGTGTCGAGCCCGCAGCTCTGGGTGCTCCACATCCTCGGCGCACTCCTGCTCGGCTTGCTCATCGCCCTCACCCGCCGACGCGGACCGTTGGAGGCGCTCGTCCACGCGTCAGGTCGTGCCATCGCCCAGCTCGCGAGGGGTCGCGAACGGACAGGCGCCAACCTCCGCGAATAGCAGGGGAAGGCCGCTCAGGAGTTCGGCCGACCGTCCCACCAGCTGAGGATCCGCGCCCCGGACAGCGTGAGCCAGGGCGACGGGGCTCCCTCGGGGACGTCGATGTCGAACCAGGTGCGGCCGGGGAGTCGAGCGCCCTGGAGCCAGGTGCCGTCCGGGCGCCGTGCGGAGCGGACGAGCCCGATCGCGTCGCTCAACCGCTCATCGGGCGCGATCCCCTCATGCAGCGCGACGTCGCGGAAGTGGTCGAGCGCGGCGAGAGCGCTGTAGCGGTAGCGACTCGGTGAGACGAAGTGCGAGACGAACGCACCCACCCGCTCACCCGTCGTCGCCCGATACAGCAGACGCCTCGACAGCAGGTACTCCTCGCCGCCGTGCCGCGCGTCGACCGTACGCAGATCTCCTGTGATGCGTTCGTAGACGAGCAGCCCACGCACGGCGTTCAGGGTCGAGTGGAAGGAGGAACGCGTCGAGTCGCCCTCCTCCGCCTCGCAGTTCCACCCGCCGTCCTCCAGCCGGTGCTCGACGAACCAGTCGGCGAGAGCGGTCACGTCGACGCCGAGCCAGGCACCGCTCGCGAGCGTGAAGGAGTTGATGCAGACGTCCACCTCACCACCCCAGTAGGGCAGGTCCTCGTACTCCCACCGACTGTTGGCAGCGAGTCGGTCGGCCGTGTCGCCGAGCACGGACGGCTCGACCCCCCAGTCACGGAGGTCCTTCAGCGCCCAGGTCGTCGCCACCCACGGCTGTCCCGGCTGCTCGGACTCGGCGCTCCCGAAGAACCCGGCAGGGAAGAAGGCACCTCCCGCCCACTGACCGTCGTCGTCCTGTTCGGCCAGGAGCGCAGCACCGAACCCCTCCGTCGCGACCCGCGCCCGCGTGGCTTTCCAGACCTCTGGCGCAGCGCCGACGAGGTCCCGCTCGACCTGCCAGCGCAGGGCCGGGTCGGAGTCGAGCAGCCAGTCGAGTACCACCGGATCGGTCGCCATGCGGGAACGCTACGCCTCCCGCGGCAGGAGGGGAAGGCCCGGCCGGTGCCGCCGTCCCCGCGCCGGGACAGCCATCGTCGACCCCGGTCGCGGGCGACCGCACGATCCGTCACTGATCGAGCCGCGCCGCCTTGTCGAGCAGGAGCGCTCGTTCGGCCGTGTTGCCCGTGAGTGACGCTGCCGCGAGGAACTCCGTCCGGGCCTCGTCGGTGCGCCCGAGTCGGTCGAGCAGTTCACCACGGACCGAGGGGAGCAGGTGGAAGCCGGCGAGGGCGCCCGACGCGACGAGTCCGTCGACGATCACGAGCGCTGTGGCGGGACCCGTGGCCATGGACACCGCGACCGCGCGATTCAGCTCGACGACCGGTGAGGGGGCGAGCCTGCCGAGCGCTTCGTAGAGCACGACGATGCGTTCCCAGTCGGTGTCCCCCGCTGTCCGTGCCGTCGCGTGACACTCGGCGAGCGCCGCCTGCAGCCCGTACGACCCGCGGCCCCGTCCGATGGCGTCCGCTCGGGCCAGGGCACGGGATCCGCGGACGATGCCGGCCCGGTCCCAGCGGGAGCGGTCCTGGTCGAGGAGCAGGATCGGCGTGCCGTCCGGGGTGGTCCGCGCACCGAACCGGGACGCCTGGAACTCCATGAGAGCGACGAGGGCGTGCGCTTCGGGTTCGCGGGGCACCATCTCGGCGACCAGTCTGCCGAGTCGCAGCGCCTCCCGGCAGAGTTCCGGGCGCAGCCACTGTTCACCGGACGACGCCGCGTAGCCCTCGTTGAACACGAGGTAGAGCACGCCGAGCACCGACCCGAGGCGTGCCGGGTACTCGCTCCGGTCGGGCACCTCGAACGGGACCTTCGCGGCGGCGAGGGTCTTCTTCGCACGGACGATCCGCTGTTGCACCGTCGCCGTGGGGATGAGGAACGCGTGCGCGATCTCCTCGGTCGTGAGTCCTCCCACCACCCGTAGGGTCAATGCCACCTGCGCCTCACGGGAGAGGACGGGATGGCAGGAGATGAACACGAGCCGGAGGACGTCGTCGCCGATGGTGTCGGGATCCCACGGCAGGGCGTCGGGGTCGATCGACTCCTCGAGGTCGTGCGCGATCGTGGCGTAGCGACTGTCGAGCCGTTCGCGTCGCCGCCACCCGTCGATCATCTTCCGCTTGGCGACGGCGGTGAGCCAGGCGCCGGGGTTCTGCGGGACGCCTTCCGTCGGCCATTGCACGAGCGCATCGGCGAGCGCCTCCTGCGCCAGGTCCTCGGCCGAGCCGAAGTCGCCGCTGATCCGGGTGAGGGTCGCGACGATCCGGGCGGACTCGATGCGCCAGACGGCCTCGACCGCGCGACGGGCGTGGAGTGCCGCACGGTCGAGGTCGCCGGTGTCGGTCATGGTCGTTCCGCGGTGGGACGCCGGATCAGGCCTGGCCGTTGGACGCGCGCCACTCGGCCTCGCGCTGGATGAACTCGTCGTCCTGCGGGAACTCGTCGATCGACGGCACCCGGCGGACCTCGAGCTTCACGCCAGCGCCGAGCGGGGCGCGGGAAGCCCATTCGACGGCCTCCTCCTGGGTTGCGGTGTCGAGGATCCAGAAACCGTTGAACAGTTCCTTCGCCTCGGCGTACGGGCCGTCGGAGACGACGGGCGGCGTGGACGAGAAGTCGACGACCACTCCCTCTTCCGCGGGAGCCAGTCCCTCGGCTGCGAGCAGCACGCCTGCCTGGATGAGGGACTCGTTGTAGCGACCCATGGCCGCGATGATCTCGGTGAAGTCGATGTCCTTCGACGCTTCCTCGGCCTCGGCGCTGGCTCGCATGATGAGCATGTACTTCATGGTGGTCCTCCGTGTTCGGAGGAGTCGCTGTTCGACTCCCTCTACCAAGACGTCGTCCGGCATCGGCCGAGATCGACACGTCTCGAAAAGAATCTCGCGATCCGTTCCGCAGCACCAGAGCGGGCGGGCTCTTTCGCAGGATGTCCGGTCCGAGAACGGTACAGAGCGTTCCCCGCGCACGGGCTTCCGCCGGATATCCTGACTCGCGATGCCTGACCAGACGGAGCGCACCGCCACGCTCGACACCCGACCGCTCACCGACGCGGTCGATCGCCGGGCCCTCCGCGCCTACCGGACGACGCTCCCCGGGGACGTCCGCCCGCCGCTCATCGGAGCGATCTGGCCGGCCGTCGTGCTCGGCGCCGCTCCGCTGTTCCTGTTGGGCGTCTGGTGGTTCGTCCTCGAGGACGGGACGATCCCGGACGGACCAGCCGACTGGTCGCTCCTCATCCTGCTCCCCTACGTCGCCCTCCCCATCGGCATGGTCGTGCTGCTGCTGCGCACCCTCCGCGGGCGCAGCGGGATCCGCCAATACCGGCTGGACCGCTTCGCGCGGGCGAACGGTCTCGACTACCGCCCGATCGCCGTGTCACCGCCGCTGCCCGGCATGATCTTCACGATGGGCGGCACGAGCACGGTCAGGGACCTCGTCTCGCGCGGTGGACGATCACCGCTGTCGGTGGGGAACCACCGCACGATCACCGGGTCGGGGCGCAACCGCAAGCAGCAGGACTGGGGCTACGTCGCACTCCGACTGCCGGTGGCGCTGCCGCACATCGTGCTCGACGCCGTCGGCAACAACTCCCTGCTGCACCCCCGACTTCCGGTCACCTACGCGAACGACCAACGCCTGTCACTCGAGGGCGATTTCGACCGGTACTTCCGGTTGTACTGCCCGCGCGGCTACGAGACCGACGCGCTCTACCTCTTCACCCCGGACATCATGGCCCGCTTCATCGACACCGTGGCGGCACTCGACGTCGAGATCGTCGACGACCACCTCTTCCTGTATTCACCGAAGGAGCTCTCGACGCTCGACCCGGAGGTGTGGACCTGGGTGCTGTCCGTCGTCGACGTCCTGACGCAGCGCATCGCGCAGTGGGAGCGCTGGCGTGATCGACGGATGGGTGACGTCTCCGCCGCGGGCTGGGGAGCGTCACCGGTGATCCGGCCGCCGCGCGGCGTTGCGAAGCAGGGCCGACGGCTGCTGCAACGCACGGGGTGGTGGTGGGTGATCGGGCTGCTGCTCGCGATCTACGGCTGGTACCTCATCATCGGCGACGCGGTGCGAGCGATCAGCGGGGGCTGAGGTCCCGCGGCTACTTCGCGTCGGCGTAGGAGGTGACGACGGCGGTCGTCACCGGGAACTCGACCGGGGCGTTGCCGAAGATGAGCCGGCCGGCCTCGGCAGCAGCCTCACGGACGAGCGTGACGACGGCGTCGGCCTGCTCCTCGGGGCAGTGCACGACGATCTCGTCGTGCAGGAAGAAGACGAGGTGCGCCGAGTCGGTGAGTGCGGCGTCGATGCCGACCTCCGCTGCGGCGAGCGCCTGCAGCCGCGTCCGCAGGCCGGCCATCCAGCAGAGCGCCCATTCGGCGGCGGTGCCCTGGACGACGAAGTTGCGCGTGAAGCGCCCCCAGCTGCGGGCTTCCATGCGGGCGCGCTGGGTCGCTGCGGCGGTCGCGCCCTCCATCGACGCCGCCGACTGGATCTCGCGCCAGTCCGCGCCGGGCAGCGGTGAGGTGCGGCCGAGGCGGGTGCTGACGCGTTCACCGCGTTCACCGGTGCGGGCTGCGGTCTCGACGAAACCGATCGCGTGGGGGAACGCCCGCGTGAGCCGGGGCAGGAGCCGCCCGCTCTCCCCCGTGGTCGCGCCGTACATCGCCCCGAGCATCGCGATCTTCGCGTGCGGGCGGGTGTCCACCGCACCGACGTCGACCATGCCCTGGTACAGGTCGACACCGCGGCCGGCGTCGGCCATCGCGCGGTCTCCGGACATCGCCGTGAGGATGCGGGGTTCGAGCTGGGCAGCATCGGCGACGACGAAACGCCAGCCGGGGTCCGCCAGGACGGCACCGCGCACCTGATGCGGCAGTTGCAGGGCCCCTCCGCCGTCCGAGGCCCAGCGCCCGGTGACGACGCCTCCCGGGATGTAGACGGGACGGAACCGGCCGTCCTTCACCCAGGTGTCGACCCAGGTCCAGCCGTTGGCCGTGAGGAGTCGCGACAGCTTCTTGTAGCGCAGCAGCGGCTCGATGACGGGGTGCTCGATCTCCTGCAGCTCCCACTGCCGGGTGGAGGTGACGTTGATGCCGGCGCGCTGGAGCGCCTTCAGGAGTTCGCCCGGAGATTCTGGGCTCAGCTCACGCACCTCGAGTGCGGCCATCACCTCGTCGAGCACCGCCGCGAGCTTGGCCGGGCGCACACCGGGTGCGACGCGGGGGCCGAGGGCTTCGGCGAGGATGCGGTCGTGCATGGCGGCGTCCCACGGGAGTCCGGCGAAGCTCATCTCGGCGGCGATGAGCGCGCCGGCGGATTCCGCGGCGAGCAGGAGGCCGAGATGCGATCGCCCTTGCGGGGTCGCGCCGGCGACGGCCGCCTGCTGCAGGGCGAACTCGGCGAGCGGGTCGCGCTCACCACCGGGCAGGTCGAGGTCGAAGAGAGTGCCGATCGCCTCCGCGCGCTGCGCGATCCGCGGGTCGAGTGACTCGTCCCACGGGCCGGGTTGTGCGGTCGCCAGCTCGGAGTCGGCGGTGAACGCGGCGTTGCGGAGGATGTTGTGGGAAAGCCGGAGGTCGACGCACCGCGACACCCGGACCCCTGCCGCGAGGAGGGCCGGGTACCAGAGCGTGGTGTCGTCCCACACCCAGCGCGGGGAGGACGGCGCGGACTCGAGCCGGCGGACGAGGGCCGGGAGCCCCGCTCGGGCGATGACCTGGGCGGGTGGCCCTTCGGTCGCGCCGTCCTCGAGCTGCACGACGCGCACGCGGGCGCCGTCGAGCTGCTGGAGGACGATGTGCATCTCCCCAGTCTGCCGCGCCCCGCCGACGCTCCTGTGCGGTCTCGGAAAAATCGGACAACCGCACGCGGGCCGGACGGAATCATGGATTCCATCCGGCCCTCGTGTCGATGTCCTGCGCTCAGGCGCGGAGGCGGCGCAGCTCCTCGCGGCGCAACGCCTGCTCGGCCGGGTCGGGCACGGGCAGCGACGCGAGGAGGCGCCGCGTGTAGTCGTCCTGCGGAGCACCGAGCACCTGTGCGCCTGGCCCCTCCTCGACGATGTCGCCGCGGTACAGCACGACGATGCGGTCGGCCAGGACGTCGACGACGGCGAGGTCGTGGCTGATGAACAGCGACGCGAAGCCGAACTCCGCCTGCAGCTCCACGAAGAGCTCCAGCACGCGCGCCTGCACCGACACGTCGAGCGCCGAGGTCGGCTCGTCGGCGATGAGCAGCGCCGGCTCGAGGGCGAGCGCCCGCGCGAGCGACGCCCGCTGACGCTGACCACCCGACAACTCGTGCGGGAAGCGGTCACCGAAGGCCTTCGGCAGCTGCACCGCCTCCATCAGTTCGTCGACCCGCCGCCGCGCGGCACGCGCGTCGCCGAAGCGTCCGTGCACGATGAGCGGCTCGGCGACGCACTCGGCGATCGTCAGCAGCGGGTTGAAGCTCGTCGCCGGATCCTGGAACACGAAGCCGATCTCGCGACGCTTCGGTGCGAACTGACGCTCCTTCACCCGGTTCATCTCCACACCCAGCACCGACAAGGACCCGCCGGTGACCTTCGTGAGCCCCGCGATGGCGCGCCCGATAGTGGTCTTGCCCGAACCGGACTCCCCCACCAGGCCGAGCACCTCGCCCGCGTGGATCGTGAAGTCGACGCCCTTCACCGCCCGGAACCCGGCGCGACCGAAGCGACCCGGGTACTCGATCTCGAGCCCCTTCGCGACGACCACGGGGTCACCGAGCTGCAGCTTCGCGCCCCGCTCGACCTCCGCCGGCACCGAGCTCTTCCCTCGGCCGACGTGCGGCACCGAGGCGAGGAGCTTCTTCGTGTACTCGGCCTTGGGCGCCGAGAACAGTTCCTGGACGGGCGCCTCCTCGACGATGTCGCCCTGGTACATGACGACGACGCGGTCTGCGAGGTCGGCGACGACACCCATGTTGTGGGTGATGAGCACGATGGCCGTCCCGAACTCGTCGCGGCACCGGCGCAGGAGGTCGAGGATCTCAGCCTGGACGGTGACGTCGAGGGCGGTCGTGGGCTCGTCCGCCACGATGAGCCCGGGGTCGAGCACGAGCGCCATCGCGATGACGATGCGCTGCTTCTGTCCACCCGAGAACTGGTGCGGGAAGTAGTCGACCCGTTCCTCGGGCTCGGGGATGCCGACGCGACGCAGGATGTCGATCGCCTTCGCGCGCGCTTCGGCCTTCGTGTAGCTGCCGTGCGCCCGGAGCCCTTCGGCGATCTGCCACCCCACCTTGTAGACGGGGTTGAGCGCCGTCGACGGCTCCTGGAACACCATCGCCGCGTCGCTGCCGCGGATCGAGCGGAGCTGCTCGGCGGACGCCGTGACGACGTCCTGCTCCGAGGAGCCGTCGCGCGAACGCAGGACGACCGCGCCCGAAGCCGTCGCCGTCTCGGGCAGCAGACCGAGGATGGTCTTCGCCGTGACCGTCTTGCCCGATCCGGACTCACCGACGATCGCGACGATCTCCCGCGGGCCGACCGACAACGAGATGTCGTTGATGGCCTTCACCGCACCGGCGTCGGTCGAGAACGAGACCCCGAGGTCGCGGATGCTGACGATGTCGGCCGTGCCGGCGGGGTTCGCGCTGCTGGTCGTCACGTCACTCATGAGCGCTCGTCCTCTCGTCGGGTCTCCAGATCGTCGTCCGCGGCAGCCGGGCTGACGAGACCGAGGGACTCCGCGTCCTCCATGCCGGCACCACCGGGGCTGTCGGGGGTGCCGCCGGCCGTCGTGATGCTCGAGGTCTGGGCGACCACGCCGGACGAGGCCCCGACACGGCGACGGCTGCGGAGGCGCGGATCGGACAGGTCGTTGAGGCTCTCGCCGACGAGCGTGATGCCGAGCACGACGAGCACGATCGCGAGACCGGGGAACACTGCGGTCCACCAGATGCCGCTGGTGACGTCCGACACGGAGCGGTTGAGGTCGTAGCCCCACTCGGCCGCGGCGGTCGGCTCGATCCCGAAGCCGAGGAAGCCGAGGCCGGCGAGCGTGAGGATCGCCTCGGAGGCGTTCAGCGTGATGATGAGCGGAAGGGTCCGGGTCGCGTTGCGCAGCACGTGGCGGAACATGATGCGCGAGTTGGAGGCACCGATGACCTTCGCCGACTCCACGAACGCCTCGCTCTTGATCCGCACCACTTCGGAACGGATCACCCGGAAGTACTGCGGGATGAACACCACCGTGATGGAGATGGCCGCCGCGAGGATCCCACCCCACAGGCTCGACTGGCCACGGCTGATGACGATGGACATCACGATCGCGAGCAACAGCGCCGGGAACGCGTAGATGGCGTCGCAGACGACGACGAGCACGCGGTCGAGCCAGCCGCCGAAGTATCCGGAGAGGAGGCCGAGCAGGACGCCCGCGAAGATCGACAGGATGATCGCGCACACGATCACGAACAACGCCGTCTGCGCACCCCACAGCACCCGCGACAGCACGTCGTACCCGCCGACGGTCGTACCGAGGAGGTTCGTCGCACTCGGCGGCTGCTGCGTGCCGAACGAGCCGTCCGCGCCCCGCAACTGGTTGAAGCGGTAGGGCGCGACGACAGGCGCGAAGATCGCGATGAGGACGAAGACGCCCGTGACGACGAGGCCGATGACGAGCATGGCCCGCTGCAGCCCGACGGACTGGCGGAACTGCTTGACGACGGGCAGGCGCTCACGCAACGGACGTTTCGCCGGTGCGGTGCGTGTGCCGGTGGGGATGGTGGTCGTGCTCATGCTCAGTACCTCACCCGCGGGTCGATGATCGCCGCGATGATGTCGACGATGAAGTTGGTGAGGGCGACGATGACCGCGAGGAGCGCGACGATGCCCTGGACGGCGACGAAGTCGCGCGCCTTGAGGTACTCGCTCAGCATGAAGCCGAGCCCCTTCCACTCGAAGGTGGTCTCGGTGAGCACCGCGCCCGCGAGCAGCAGGGCGATCTGCAGGCCGATGACCGTGATGATGGGGATGAGCGCCGGACGGTAGGCGTGCTTCGTGACGAGACGGTACTCGCTCACGCCACGCGATCGGGCGGCGTCGACGTACCCCGAACCGAGCGTGCCGATGACGTTCGTGCGGACGAGACGCAGGAACACACCCGCGGTGAGGAGACCGAGGGCGATGGCCGGGAGCACCGCGTGCGAGAGGACGTCGCCGATCGCGGTCGGGTCGCCGAGGCGGATCGCGTCGATCAGGTAGATGCCGGTGGGGCTCGGGATCGTCTGCAGGGAGAGTTCGGTTCCCGTGCTCGCGCGCCCCGCGACCGGCAGGACGCCGAGCCAGACCGAGAAGACGAGCTTGAGGAGGAGTCCGGCGAAGAAGACGGGGGTCGCGTAGCTGAGGATCGCGAAGACCCGCAGACCCGCATCCTGCCAGCGGTCGCGACGGGCTGCAGCGATCATGCCGAGCGGGATGCCGACGATGAACGCGACGATGAGCGCGTAGCACGCGAGCTCGAGCGTGGCCGAGCCGTAGGTGAGGAGCACTTCGAAGACAGGGCGGTTGTCGGAGATCGTGGTGCCGAAGTTGCCGACGGCGATCTGGCCGAGGTACTCCAGGTACTGCACGAAGATCGGTCGGTCGTAGCCCGCGGCGGTGATGCGCTCAGCGAGCTGGTCCGCCGGCAGACGACCACCGAGCGCAGCGGTGATCGGGTCTCCGGTCAAGCGCATGAGGAAGAACACCAGCGTGACGAGGATGAACACCGTGGGGATGATCAACAGGAAGCGGATGACGAGGTAGCGCCAGAGCCCACCGCCCCCGGAACTCTTGCCCTTCGGGCGGACCGCGGCCGCGGGCGGCGGTGATTCGACAGCAGACGTCATTGCAGTGGATCCTCCTTGATGCACCGAGTGCGCTCGTGACGCACAGCGATACAGACTACTCAGCTACTCCAGCTCATGCAGACGGCAATGGTCGGGTTGGCTCCGGAGAACCACCCCGACCATTGCCTACCGGCGGACGACGCCGGCGTCAGGCTTCGTTCAGCCCTTGGTGATGGGTGCGTAGCGGAACTTGAACGAGGCGTCGAGGACGGTGCCCTCGATGTCCTTGCCGACCACCGCGACCTGAGCACCCTGCAGCAGCGGGATCGTCGACAGGTCGGCCGCTTCAGCGTCCTGGATCTGCTCGATGATCGCCGTGCGGGCCGCCGGGTCCGTGGTGGAACGCTGCTCGTTGATGAGGTCGTTCACCGCGGGGTTGTCGTAGTGGTTCGACAGGAAGTTGTCCGTGGCGAAGAACGGCGTCAGGTAGTTGTCGGCGTCCGAGTAGTCCGGGAACCAACCGAGCTGGTACGCGGGGTACACGTCGGTGGTGCGGTCCTTGGAGTACTGCACCCACTCGGTCTGCTGCAGGTTCACCGCGAACAGGCCGTCGGCCTCGAGCTGGTCCTTGATGGCCGCGTACTCGTCGCCGGAGCCCGAGCCGTAGTGGTCACCGTTGTACTGGAGGTTGAGGGCGAGCGGCACGGTCACGCCTGCAGCCTCGAGGGTGGCCTTCGCCTTGGCGGCGTCCGGGCCGCCTTCGCCGTCGCCGTAGAGACCCTTCAGGGACTCGGTGGCACCGGTCAGACCGGCCGGGACGTAGGAGTAGAGCGGCGTGTAGGTGTCCTTGTAGACGTCCTTCGCGATGGCCGCACGGTCGATCAGGTCGGCAGCGGCCTGGCGGACGGCGAGCGCCTTGGCCGGATCGGCGTCGGCCGTGGTCGCGCCGTAGGGCATCGTGTCGAAGTTGAAGACGAAGTAGCGGATCTCGCCACCGGGGCCGTCGACGATCTTGACCTTGTCGTCCTTCTTCAGGCTCTCGATGTCGGTGGCGGAGAGCGAACGCGACGCGACGTCGATGTTGCCCTTCTGGACGTCGAGCTTCAGGTTGGACTCGTCCGTGTAGTACTTCACGTTGACCGTGTCGTTCTTCGCGGCACCTAGGAGGCCTTCGTAGCCGTCGTACTTCTTGTACGAGATGAGCTCGTTGAACTTGTAGCTCTCGATCGTGTACTGGCCGGCGAACGCCTTGCCCTTCACGATGTCGGCGTCAGGCGTGAGCTCGGTCGCCGAGAAGACGTCCTCGTCCACGATCGGACCGACGGGGCTCGAGAGCACCTGCGGGAAGGTCTGGTCGTTGTCGGTCTTCAGGGTGAAGACCACGGTGAGGTCGTCCGGTGCGTCCGTCTTCTCCAGGTTGCCGAGGAGCGAGGACGGCCCGTTGTCGTCAGCGATCGCCAGCTGGCGATCGAAGGTGAACTTCACGTCGGAGGAGGTGAGGTCGTTGCCGTTGGCCCACTTGAGGCCCTTCTTGAGCTTCACCGTGTACTCGGTCGGCGAGGTGAACTCAGCGGACTCGGCGATGTCAGGCTCGACGTCGGGGCTGTTGTACGGGGTGTTCACGAGGAACGGGAAGACCTGGTTCATGACGGCGAAGGAGCCGTTGTCGTACGACCCGGCCGGGTCGAGCGTGGTGACCTTGTCGGTGGTGCCGATGACGATCGTTCCGCTGGCGCCGGACGAGCTGCCTCCGCCGGCTGCGCAGCCGGCGAGCGCGAGGGCGGTGACGGACAGGCCCGCGAGCGCGATGGCGCTCTTGCGGAATCCACTACGTGGGGATGACATTGATGTCGACCTCGTTTCTGTGTAAGAGACGGCACGGCTGTGTGCAGGTTCTTCGTACGTGCCTGTAGAGGATTACAGCACGCTCCGAACAAATCCCTCGAACTCAGGTGACTTCCGGTGCGGATTCGTTACACGCACGAAACGTGCGCTTGTGGTATCAACGGCGCAGCACACCACCGTTCCGGCGATGCGTTACGCAACACGCGTTGGTGGACCGCGTTCAGCGCCTCAGTCGTTGAGGGCGGAGTTCGCCGCCTCCTGCGCCTTCTTGAGGCCGTCGGAGACGCTCACGGTGCCGGCGAAGATCTCCTTGAAGATCGGGTCGTAGGCGGCGAGGCCCTTGGCGAAGCTGCCACCGGTCGGCGGTGCGATCGTCTTCGCTCCGTCGGCGATGACGTCGAAGAACGGCTGGACGTCGACGTCCTCCTTCTTCCAGTACTCGAAGTAGTCCTTCTGGGCCGCCGTGACGGCCGGTACCGCTGCGCCCTCGGCACCGATGTACGCGTTGCCCTCGGTGCTGCCCATCCAGGCGAGGACCTTCTCGACCGCTTCGGGGTGCTTGGTGGCCGCGTTCCCCGCGGCGGCGATGCCGTTCGTGACGCTCACCTTGCCGGCCGGGCCCGCCGGCAGTTCGGCGACGCCCCACGGGAAGTCGGCGCCGTCGTGGACGGCCTTCAAGCTGTAGAGACCCGACTGGAACATCGCGACCTTGCCCTGCAGGAACGCATCGCGCGCGAAGTCACCGTCGGCGTTGGTGGACGCGGCCGGTGGTGCGACCGTCGCTCCGTTGATCGCGTTCACGAGGTACCCGATCGACTCCGCGGTCTTCGGGTCGTTGAAGGCGAAGTTGTCGCCGTCCTGGTACTTTCCACCGTTCGAGCCGATGTACGGCAGCAGGACCGCCTGGAGGTCGTAGCCGAGACCGGTGCCGTAGGTGGCCGGCGCAGCAGGGTTGAAGCCCGGCTGGTCTGCGGCGACCCCGGCAGCGTCGCGGGTGAGCTTCTTCGCGAGGGGGAGGAAGGTGTCCTTCGTCGCGTCCGGCGACCAGGTCGCCTTCGCGAGGTCGGCCGGCTTCACGCCAGCCGCGTCGAGGAGATCGGCGTTGTAGTAGACGGCGATGCCCGCGTCGGAGAGCTGCGGGACACCCCACAGCTTGTCGTCGCGCGTGAACTGCTTCACGACGCTCGGCGCCCAGGCGTCCGACGCGTCGTTCCCGAGCGTCTTGCCGACGTCGAGGAGGCTGCCGCTGTCCGCGTAGCCGGCGAGGTAGGAGTTGTTCAACCAGAAGATGTCGGGGGCGGTGTCGGCGGCGACGTCGGTGCGGAGCTTCGTCCAGTAGTCGGCCCAGTCGACGACGTCGACACGCACCCGGATGTCGGGGTTCGCCTGCTCGAACGCGGCGAAGGAGGCGTCGTAAGCGTCCGCGACACTCGAGTCCCACAGGCGGACGGTGACCGTCGTACGCTCCGTCGGGCCGGCCGCACACCCGCTGAGCAGCAGTGCTCCGGCGGCGACGATCGCGAGGGGGACGTGACGCTTGTGCATGAGAATCCTTCGTTCCGTGAACCTTGGGGAGGCTAGCAGCTCAGCCTGGACGGCACATCCCTCCCGAAACGGTCACGCGACGGCGACGCTCGACCCTCACCCGTGGGAACCACCGACCGCGGCCGTGAGCGCGGCGTCGAGGTCGGCGATGAGGTCTGCCTGGTCCTCGAGCCCGACGGAGAACCGCAGGTGCCCCAGCCGACGGAACGGCTCGGGGTACGCCGCGACCCGCGGGCCGGTGGTGCCGACGTGCACGATGAGCGACTCGTCGTGCCCGAGCGAGACGGCCGAGGTGATGACGCGGAGGTTCGCGACGAAACGGTTCTGCGTCTCCGGGTCGCCGTCCACCACGAAGGCCATCATGCCGCCCGCTCCGAGCGCGAACTGCCGCGCCGCGAGGGCGTGCTGCGGGTGGGACGCGAGGCCCGGATAGGCGACGAAGGCGACGCGCGGGTCGGCTTCGAGCCATTCGGCGAGCGCCGTCGCCGTCTCCACGTGCCGACCGATGCGGAGCGGCAGCGTGACCGAGCCGCGCATGATGAGCCAGGCGTTGAAGGGGGAGATGACCCCTCCGACGTCGACCATGGCGTCGGACTTGATCGGTTGGATGAGCGCCCGGGAACCGATGACGGCCCCGCCCATCGCGTCGCCGTGCCCGTTGATGTATTTGGTGAGCGAGTGCACGACGAGGTCGGCTCCGAGTGCGATGGGGCGCAGGAGCGGCGGCGGCGTGAACGTCGAGTCGACGGAGAGCAGGGCACCGGACTCGTGCGCGACAGCTGCGACGGCCGCGATGTCGGTGACCTTGGTGGTGGGGTTCGCGATGGCTTCGACGTGCACGAGCTTGGTGGCCCCACGACCCTCCGCGTCGGCGGCGCGGAGCGCGGCACGCACCGCCTCGACGTCGGAGGTGTCGACGAAGGTCGCCTCGATGCCGTACTTCTGCGGCAGCAGCTCGGTGAAGAGGCGGAACGTCGCCTCGTACGTGACGTCCCCGACGACGACGTGGTCGCCGGAGCGCAGGTGCGTGAAGAAGACGGCGTGGAGCGCTGCGACACCGCTCGCGAGCACGACGGCGTCCTCCCCTCCTTCGAGCGCCGCCAGTTTGCGCTGCAGACCGAGCTGGTTGGTGCCCGAGTTGCGCGTGTAGAGGGGGACGTCGGTGCCCGACCAGCTCACCTCGGAGGGATCCTCCGGCAGGGCGTAGGAGTTCGCCATGACGATGGGGGTGCGGATGGCCCCGCCCGCCTCGTCGACGCTGTTGCCCGAGTGGACGCTCTGCGTCCCGAACCCGATCGTCGTGCTGTCCGTCTTGTCAGGCCGCTCGCTGCGCTCGCTCATCCCCCAACCCTAGGCTCGCGAGGGGTCCCGAATGGTGAGTGTTACCGCCCGATCACCAGCCATTCGGGACCCCTCGCGGGCTAGGAGGAGGTGGGACGGGACTGCCACCAGGCGAGGAGGCGACGGGTGGCCTCCTCTTCGCCGAGGGGGCCCTCGTCGAGACGGAGCTCGAGCAGCCAGCGGTAGGCCTCACCGACCTCGCGACCGGGAGCGATGCCGAGCACCTCCTGGATGCGGTTGCCGTCGAGGTCGGGGCGGACGGAGTCGAGCTCCTCCTGCTCCTGCAACTCGGTGATGCGCTGCTCGAGGTCGTCGTACGCGAACCCGAGGCGGTCGGCCTTGCGTCGGTTGCGCGTCGTGACGTCCGCCCGCACGAGCATGTGGAGTCGTTCGAGGAGCGGGCCGGCATCACGCACGTAGCGACGAACGGCCGAATCGGCCCAGACGCCCTCGGAGTAGCCGAAGAAGCGCATGTGGAGCTCGACCAGGCGGGCGACGCTCTTGATGGTGTCGCCGTCGTACCGGAGCGCGGTCAGCCGCTTCTTCGCGAGCTTCGCCCCCACGAGGTCGTGGTGGTAGAAGGTGACCGCCGCACCGGGGCCGGTCTTCTTCGTCGCGGGCTTGCCTATGTCGTGCAACAGGGCCGCCCAGCGCAGCACGAGGTCCGGCGCCTCACCGGGGTGGCGCGAGTGCTCGTACCCGATCGCCTGCTCCAGCACCGTCAACGAGTGCTGGTAGACGTCCTTGTGGTGGTGGTGCTCGTCGGGTTCGAGCCGGAGGGCCGGCAGCTCCGGGAGCACGATGTCGGCGAGCCCGGTGTCGACGAGGAGTTCGAGTCCGGCGCGCGGTGAATCGGTCGCGAGAAGCTTGCCGAGCTCGGCCTGGATGCGTTCGGGGCTCACGATGGAGATCGTCTCGCGACGCTCCTCCATCGCGTCGACGACGTCGTCGGTGGGCGCGAACCCGAGCTGCGAGGCGAAACGCGCGGCCCGCAGCATGCGCAGCGGGTCGTCACCGAACGACACCTCGGGTGAGCTCGGGGTGCGCAGGAGCTGCGCGAGGAGGTCCTCCACCCCACCGGACGGGTCGACGAGGGTCACCTCCGGCACGCGCAGTGCCATCGAGTTGACCGTGAAGTCGCGTCGGCGCAGGTCGTCCTCGAGGGTGTCGCCGAAGGCCACGACGGGCTTCCGGGTGACACCGTCGTAGGCGTCGGCGCGGTACGTGGTGATCTCGACCGTGTCGGCGTGCTCCACGCCGTCGGCATCGAGCACGGCCACCTTCGCGCCGATCGTGCCGAACTCACGTCCGACATCCCACCAAGCACCCGCGATCGGCTTCAGGACGGCGAGGATCTGGTCCGGGGAGGCGTTCGACGTGAAGTCGAGGTCGCTCACGACCCGGCCGAGCATCGCGTCGCGGACGGGACCACCGACGAGGGCGAGTTCGTACCCGGCGTCGGCGAACGCGGTTGCGACCCGCGCGACCACCGGCGATGAGGCCAGGTCCTGCAGGCGCACCAAGGACTCCGCCACGCTCACCATGGGGACAATCGTAGCCGGACGCCGCCACCGGAGCCGCCGATGTCAAGCCGCGAGCGGCTGTGCGCGACGGCCGTACAATAACGATGACCCCAACCCCCAGCAGACCAGAGGTGGACACGATTACGCACGAACTCGACGACCAGCGGAACACCGGCAGCACCCAAGCGCCGACGGCCTTCACCCGCGAGAAGGACCCCACCCCGCCAGAACTCGTGTTCAGCACGCCTCCAGAACTCGTCCTCGTCACCCATGGGGCTCGGAACAAGCGGTTCGACCGCGACGACATCGTGCAGCGCAAGGGCGTCTACACCCTGCTCAACGGTCACCTCACCCCGCAGGAGTCGATGACGGAGGACCTCCTCGCCGTCGCGGACGCCCTCGATGCCGCGGAGATCGAGTATCTGCTCGTCCGAGGCGACCACGACCGCCCGGTGATCGTCGTCGACCGATCGCTGCGGAAGGCCGTCCAGGCCGCACTCTCGGCCACGTTCGCGGACGAACCCTTCTACGGTGTCCCGCTCAAGAATCGGGAGTACAGCCTCAAGCCCGCCGGCGACCCGCGTCTCCTCTCCGACGGCCTGTTCGCCGGCGCACGCAAGGCGGAGGTGTTCCGGCTGTACCGGCCCAGGATCGAACCGCTCGGGCGCCTCCGATACGGCATCGAGACGGCGTTCCAGCTCGAGCTCTGGCGCTTCGGCGACGAGGAGATCACCGCGCCCGTCGAGAACGTCCTCATGCGCACGCGGATGCCGCGGTCCGAGGCCGTCGAGGCCACCGTGGAACGTTACGGCCGCTCCTGGCGCACCCTCGAGCACATGTTCGATGCGCTCGCGAGCGACGTCACCTTCGACATCGACCTCGTCTTCTCGTGGGTCGACGGCTCCTCCGAGGAGTTCCAGCGTGCGCGTGCCAAGCGCATGCAGAGCTATGTGGTGGGTGAGGGAGACGACTCCGACGCCCGGTACCGCCAGATCAACGAGCTCAAATACGCCCTGCGGAGCGTGCACACCTTCGCCCCTTGGGTCCGACGCATCTTCATCGCCACCGACTCCCCCGCACCGGAGTGGCTGGCCGACCACCCCAAGGTCACCATCGTGCGCAGCGAGGAGTTCTTCGCCGACCTCGACGCCCTGCCGACGCACAACTCCATGGCCGTCGAGAGTCAGTTGCACCGGATCGAAGGACTGTCGGAGCACTTCCTCTACTCCAACGACGACATGTTCCTCGGGCGGCCGCTCAGCCCGGAGCTGTTCTTCTCGCCCGGCGGCATCAGCAAGTTCGTCGAGGCGACCACCCGCATCGGGCTGGGTGCCAACGACCCCTCGCGCAGCGGCTTCGAGAACGCCGCGCGCGTGAACCGACGCCTGCTGCACGAACGGTTCGGCCGCGTCACCGCACGGCACTTGGAGCACTGTGCAGCGCCCCTCCGCCGCAGTGTCATGGCCGAGATGGAGCAGGAGTTCTCGGAGGCGTTCCATGCGACGTCCCACAGTGCGTTCCGCGCGGCCGACAACATCTCGGTCACGAACTCCTTCTACCACTACTACGCGCTCATGACCGGGCGGGCCGTGCAGCAGACGCAGGCGAAGGTCCGGTACATCGAGACCACGCTCAAACAGTCGCTCGGGCAGATGGACCGACTGCTGAAGCGCCGCGATCAGGACATGTTCTGCCTGAACGACGGCAGCCGCCCCGAGATCTCAACCGAGGAACGCACCACCGCGGTCATCGACTTCCTGGACCGCTACTTCCCCTTCCCCGCGCCGTGGGAGCGCGAAGCGGCGGTGTCGACGCCGGCTTCCGAGGGACGCGCAGAACTCGGCTGACGCCAGCCCCGACACGACGAAGCCCCGGTCCCTGCGGACCGGGGCTTCGTCGTGTGCGAAATTGGGTCTTCCCTCCGACCGACTGAAATGTTAAACTTCAGATGTAGCGCACGAAGTTTCAGCGCGAAACAGACCCCTCCCCGAATCCGAAGGACCTCATGGACATCTTCCGCAGACCACGCCGCAGCGTGGCAATCGCGTGCCTCGTCGGCGCGGCCATCGCCATCCCGGCCGGCGCGACCGCAGCAGTCATCAGCACCTCCACCGCTCCCGTCACCGGCGAGCTCGTCATGTACGGCGGCAACAGCTCCTGGTACGCCGGTGGGCAGTTCGTGCTCAAGAACACGACGAGCAGCGCGCAGGACTGGTCGCTCTCGTTCACCGTCCCGACCGGCGGCTTCCAGAACTCGTCCGAGTGGAACATCGACGCGACCGTCCAGGGTGACCGCGTCACCCTCACGCCCAAGCAGGGCAAGCTCGCCGCAGGCGCCTCCGAGCACATCTCCTTCGGCGTCTCGGGCGACGGCAGCGGCACCCTCTCCCTGGCGGAGTGCGACCTGGACGGCTCCGCCGTCGCGGGCTGCAGCACCGCCGAGGGCGGCGACGAAGACACCCAGGCACCCACGGTTCCCGGTGGCCTCACCGCCGACGCGAACGACCACTCCAGCGTCCACGTCATGTGGCAGCACTCCTCCGACAACGTCGGTGTCGCCGGCTACCGCGTCATCCAGGACGGCAAGCAGGTGAAGGAGGTCGGCGCCACCACACGCATGACCAACATCACGGGGCTCACCGCCGACACCGAATACGGCTTCGCCGTCGAGGCGTTCGACGCCGCGGGCAACGTCTCCGAGCGCACCGCCGTCGCCACCGCCCGCACCGAGCAGGCACCCGTCGACGACACCGAGGCTCCCGAGAGGATCGAGGACGCCGCCGCGGTCGCCACCGGCGCACGCACGGTCGACCTCACCTGGAGCACGCCGAAGGACAACGTCGGCGTCACGCACTACAAGATCTACAACGGCGTCGACAACAGCAAGGTCACCACGGTGCCGGGCGACGCGACCTCCGCGACGATCACCGGCCTCAACCCCGAGACCGCCTACAGCTTCCAGATCCACAGCTACGACGCCGCCGGCAACGTCAGTCTGTCGAACATCGCCTCCGTGCAGACCGAGGCGGAAGCCCCCGTCGAGCCGGGCGACCCGAGCGCGCCGGCCGCCTTCACCGCGATCGCGAACTCCTACCAGGACGGCTCCACCACGATGCACCGCATCCAGCTCGGCTGGACGCCGACGAGCGCCGCGAACCGCTACGAGGTCCACCTCGACGGCAAGCTCGCGCAGACCATCCTCGTCGGCGCCGATCAGGGCGACGCGCAGAAGCGCTTCATCGCCACCGGCACGATCGCCGGCACGCACACGGTGAAGATCCGCGCACAGCTCGCGGACGGCACCTGGAGCGCCTTCACCCCCGAGCTCACCGTCACGCAGTGACCCGACGAACGACACGAAAGCAGATCGACATGAACACCAACACCACCACGAAGCGCACGGCACCCCGGAAGCTCATCGGAGCCCTCGCCGCCACCGCAGGTCTCGTCGCGATCGCTGCGGGCGGGCTCGCCTCCCCCGCATTCGCACACGGCACGAGCGACAACCCGAAGAGCCGCGTGCTCGGCTGCTACGAAGCCGGCGTCAACACCTGGCCCGGCGGCAACAGCGAGTTCGAGGGCTGCAACGAGGCCTACGAGATCAGCGGCGAGAGCGTCTTCTCCAACTGGAACCAGGTCGTCATCGGCGACACCCGTCAGGGCGAGATCGAGCCGCAGTACCGCGACCTCATCCCCGACGGCCAGATGTGCGCCGCCGGAGACCCGACGAAGGCGGGCCTCGACGCCGCTTCGAAGGACTGGCCGACCACCGCACTGCCCGCGGGTGAGGAGTTCACGCTCCAGTACCTCGCCACCGCCGTGCACAACCCGTACACCTTCAGCTACTACGTGACGAAGGACGGCTACGACGCCAGCAAGGCGCTCACCTGGGACGACCTCGAGTCCACGCCGTTCCTCGTCGCCGACAGCGTCGACCCGGCCTACAAGGACGGGCGTGGCGGCATGTTCGAGTTCACGAGCATGCTGCCCGAGAAGTCCGGCGAGCACGTGATCTACACGATCTGGCAGGGCAACATCAAGAAGGACGGCTCCGTGCAGTCGAACGAGGCCTTCTTCGCCTGCTCGAACGTCGTCTTCTCGTAAGCGCCGAGCAGGATCGGCCCGCTCACTGCAGTCCGCGGAGGCGCCCCTCGCGGGGCCTTCCGCAGGCGCAGCGGGCGGGCCTTTGGCGTACCCCCCCCCGACAAGCTCGGGGACCGGAGCGGGAGCTGACCGTGGTCAGTGCAGGACGCTGATGGGCATCGTCAGCGGCGGTTCCGGCACCACCGGGACCGTCGTCGACTCCGGCAGCACGATGCCGTCGAGCGCCAACCGCCGGGCGCTCTCCGGTGCGTCGATGTAGTCGAGCGCCGGCGTCTCGCCGAGCGGTACGACCGAGTGCAGCACGGTGTCACCGTAGACGTGCACGAGGTTGAACGCCCGCGCGCCGTCACGGCCGCGAGTACCTCCGACGGGCACGTTCAAGTCCTGCGTGTAGCAGGTGGCCGAGGCGACGGAGACCGGGATCCCGGCGAACGTCGCCGTCGAGGAGTAGTGCAGGTGCCCCGCGATGATGCTGCGGACGTCCGAGCCTTCGAGCACCTCGGCGAGCTTCGCCTGCGCACGGAGCTCGACGCTGACGGCCAGGTCGAGCACGCTCGGCACCGGCGGGTGGTGCATCGCGAGGATGGTGCCGTGCGGGGCGGCGGAGGACAGTTCCTCGGCGAGCCAGTCGAGCTGCTCATCCGTGACCTCGCCGTAGTGGTGGCCGGGGACGCTCGAGTCGAGGGTGATGACCCGGAGTCCGTTGACGTCGTAGACCCGGTCGACGGGGCGTGTCGTCGGCACCTCACCGAACAGGCCGGCGCGGAAGGCCTGACGCTCGTCGTGGTTGCCCATCACCCAGATGATCTGCGAACCGAGCCGCGCGGCGACCGGCTCGACGATCGCACGGATGCGCTCGTACGCGTCGGGTTCACCCTTGTCGGCGAGGTCGCCGGTGAAGACGATGGCCTCCGGTCGACCGCCGGACGCTTCGAACTCCTGGAACAGGCGGCGCAGGTGCGTCTCGCTGTCGACGGTGTCGTAGAGGCTCCCTCCGCCGGCGAGGAGGTGCGTGTCGCTCACATGGAGCAGGAAGTGGTCGGGCCTCGGGTACTCGGCCGTGCGAAGACTCACGTGACAACTCTCGTTCGAGCGATGCTCTCCGAACCGCATCGCAGCTGTGTTGCACCATCAGAGCAGAGGTTCCTGAACGTCAGGGGAACGCCACGCTACGACACGGAAACACATCGACGCAAGATCACACGCCACCGGGCGTCATCCCGCGCCCTCCAGGTGTGGTTCATCTCGAACACTCGGTCCAACCACTTCCGCTTGTGAGATATTTCTTCTAATGTTCCAGGTGGTCAGATCGGCCACCAAGATTGGAGCAAGACGTGAAGAAACCCCTCGCCATCATCGCCGGCATCGTCGCGGTCGCCAGCCTCGCCCTCGCAGCCCCCACCGCAGCGAGCGCGACCGAGACACGGGCCCGCGAGACCCGCACCATCAGTTGCTCCACCGGGAACTTCAACGGTCAAGCCAAGGTCGTCCTCGACAGCCGTCCCGAGGGCGTGTGGGTCACCGTCAAGGAGTACAAGATCACGAGGCAGAACGGGCAGTCCGGCGGTAACAAGGCGAACGTCAACGTCGCCGTGCGCTCCGGCGCATATGAGACCGGCTGGTTCAAGTCCGCGGACTCCATGATCCAGGACGGCCGCTGGCACAGTGGCGGGCCGACCGCGGGCCTCAGCAACTACAACGGCGTCGAGGTCGGTTACGTGCAGTTCATCTTCGACAAGTCGGGTTCCGACCCGCGCTGCACTGCCTCGACCTACTTCTGATCGGACCGCGGCGGCGACGGCTCCCTGCACTGATCCGCAGGGCGCCGTCGCCGTCGCCGTCGCCGTCGGCACCGGCTCGCCGGGCGTGCTCGCACCGCACCTGCCGCGACACGCCGGGTCACCATGCGTTGTGGACGCTGGGTCAGGCGCCGGGGAGGGTTCCGAGGCCGTCGACGACGGGGATCGCGGCGAGGAGACGCTGCGTGTACGGGTCCTGCGGGTCGGTCCACACGCGGTCGACCGGGCCGTGCTCGACGATCCGACCGGCACTCATGACCGCCACGTCGTCGGCGATCACCCGGACCACCGAGAGGTCGTGGCTGATGAACAGCAACGCCGCACCGGTCTCGACCGCGAGCTTCCGCATGAGCTTCGCGACACGTGCCTGCAGCGACGCGTCGAGGGAGGCGATCGGCTCGTCACCGATGAGCAGCTCCGGGCCGGCGGCGATCGCGCGGGCGATGGCGATGCGCTGCCGCTGTCCGCCCGAGAACTGGTGCGGGTAGCGTGTGCGGCTCGACGCGTCGAGTTCCACGTGCTCCAGGAGCTGACCCACATCCCAGGCGTCGTGCACAGGGTTCACGCGCAGACCGTCCTCGATCTGACTGCCGATCGTGCGCCGCGGGTTGAGCGACGCGTACGGGTTCTGGAACACCATCTGGATGCGCAGCAGTTCCGGTGCGCGCTTGCGGAGCCCCAGCTTGCCGACCGGGGTGCCGTTGAAGGTGATCGAGCCTCCGGATGTGGGTTCCAATCCGCAGACCGCACGCGCGAGCGTCGATTTTCCACATCCGGACTCGCCGACGAGGCCGAGCACCTCGCGCGGTTCGAGGTCGAAGCTCACACCGTCGACCGCGTTGAGGGTTCCGCGACCGGGCAGCTTGTAGGTGACGTGGAGGTCGTCGAGGTGCAGCAGCGTCATGACGCGGCCTCCGTTCCGGTCTCCGGCAGCGCATCGATGAGCGCTTTCGTGTACGCGTGCTGCGGGTCGGTGATCACTTGGAACCGCGTGCCGTGCTCCACGATCTCGCCCATCCGCATGACCGCGATCGTGTCGGCGAGTGCGGACATCACGCCGAGGTCGTGCGTGACGAGGATGATCGCGATGCCCAACTCGTCGCACAGCTTGCGCAGCAGTCGGAGGATGCCCGCCTGGACGGTGACATCGAGCGCGGTGGTCGGCTCGTCGGCGATGAGGACCGACGGCTCGCACATGAGCGCTGAGGCGATGGCGATGCGTTGCAACTGCCCGCCGGAGAACTGGTGCGGGTACTTCCGCAGCGCTGCCTCCGGGTTCGGCACGGCGACGAGCCCCAGCACCTCGAGCGCTCTCGCGCGTGCCGCCCGCCTCGATGCCCCGGTGTGGTGCCGGTAGTGGTCGATCAGTTGGGACTCGACGGTGAGCATCGGGTGCAGGCTCGCAGTCGGATCCTGGAAGATCATCGCGATCCGGGAACCGCGGTAGCGGTTCATCGCGCGCTGCTTCAATCCGACGAGCTCGGTGCCCGCGAAGCGGATGCTCCCGCCGAGGTTCGCGCCGGCCGGCAGCAGTCCGCAGATCGCGAGACCCGTCATCGTCTTCCCCGAGCCGGATTCGCCGGCGAGACCGGTGATCCGGCCGGCGGGCACGTCGAGATGGATGCCGCGCAGGATCTGCTTCGTGGCATCGCCACGGCCGAAACTCAGCGTCAGGCCGTCGATGACGATGCCGGAGTCGCCGCTGTCGCCGTCTGCCGGCATGGGTCGTCCCTTCGATTCGGTTCCGCTCGTGGCGCTCACAGCGACCGCCCCTGGACAGCCTCTTGCGAACGCGGGTCGAGGGCGTCCCGGAGCGCGTCGCCGAGGAAGTTGAAAGCGAGCACGACGGTGAGGATCGCGAGACCCGGGAAGACGGCGATCCACCACGAGGAGAAGTTCTGGACACCGTCGGACACCATGGCGCCCCAGTCCGGCGTCGGCGGAACCGCACCGAGGCCGAGGAACGAGAGCCCGGACAGCAAGAGGATCGCCGTACCGACGTCGAGGGTCGCCAGCACGACGACCGGGGACACGACGTTCGGCAGGATGTCCTTGCCGAGCGACGTGAACGGCCCGTTGCCGAGCAGACGACCGGCGACGACGTACTCCGCGTTCCGCGCCCCGATGACGAGCGAGCGCGTCACCCTCGCGTACGCGGGCCAGGAGACGATGAGCATCGCGATGACCGCGTTCGTCAGGCTCGGACCGAGGGCTGCGGCGATGACCATCGCCAGGATGATCGTCGGGAACGCGAACACGAGGTCGGCGATGCGCATGATGGTCTCGTCGAGGGCCTTCCCGAAGTAGCCCGCGATGGCGCCGAGGAGCGAGCCGATGAGCATGGCGAAGACGACGAGCATGAGCGCGAGCGGGATCGACACCTGGGCACCGCTGACGACCCGCGACAACACGTCGCGGCCGACCTGGTCGGTACCGAACCAGTGGGCCGCGGACGGCGCCTGGAGGCGGTCGAAGTCCTGGGCGAGCGGGTCGAACGGGCGGATCCACGGCGCGAGGAGTGCGACGAGGAGCCAGAACACCACGATGACGCCACCGGCGATCGCGAGCGGGGTGCGCAGCTGCTTCGAGACGCGGAGACGTCCCCTGCGTTTGGTCTGGACGGCGAGGACGTCGGTCATGCCACCCTCACTCTCGGATCGATGAAGCCGTAGAGCACGTCGACCAGGAAGTTCAGGCCGATGTACACGAAACCGACGATGAGCCCGACGCCCATGATCGCCGGCAGGTCGAGTTTGGTGGCGGCCGCGTAGGCGTATTCACCGAGGCCGTGCCACGAGTACACCTTCTCCACCAGGACGGTGCCGGAGAGCAGGGACCCGAAGGCGACGCCGAGCACCGTGATGATCGGCACGAGCGCGCCTCGGAGGACGTATCGGCTGACGACGACGTGACCCGGGAGACCCTTCGCCCGCGCGGCCCGCACGTAGTCGAGATCGAGCACCTCGAGGATCGCCGAGCGGGCGAACCTCGTCAGCAGGCCGATCGTGTACAGCGCGAGGACCGACGCCGGCAGGATCAGGTGGGAGATCGCATCGCCGAAGGTCGACCACTGCCCTGCGAGGAGCGAGTCCACCGTGTACATGCCGGTGACCTTGGGTGGCGGGATCGCAGCCGGCGACAGCCGTCCGGAGCCCGGGAACCAGTGCAGCTGCGAGAAGAAGACGAAGTACACCACGAGCGCGAGCCAGAAGGAGGGCACGGAGATGCCGATGAGGCTCACGACCCGGATCACCTGGTCGGTGATGGTCTTGCGGCGGAGCGCGGCCCACATGCCGAGACCGACACCGATGACGATCGAGATGACGATCGCCGTGAGTGCGAGCTCCGCCGTCGCGGGGAACGCCTTGCCGAGCTCTTCGGCGACCGGACCACGCGTCTGCTGCGAGGTGCCGAGGTCTCCCTGGAAGAGGTTGCCGACATAGGTGAAGTACTGCACCGGGAGCGGCTTGTCGAGGCCTGCGTTCTCCCGGAACTGAGCCACGATCGCGGGGTCGGCGGCAGCCTGCTCGCCGAGGGCGGCCTGCACGGGGTCGGCCGGGACGAGGTTGGTCAGCGTGAAGGTGACGAGCGTCACCCCGAACATCAGTAGGACCGTGAGGCCGAGCCGGATGCCGAGGTAGCGCGCGAGCGGGTGGAGGCCCGCTCGCGCGCTGGACGTCGTCGGTGCGACGCTACTTGATTCCGGCAAGGTCGACGGTCCACGTCGGGTTCAGCGGAACCTCGGTGATCGTGGTCGCGGTGACCACGTTCTGCGCGGGCTGCAGCAGCGGGATGAACGGCCCGCTCGCGTTCTGGGCCTTCTGGAGCGCCTGGTATGCGGCAGCACGGGCGTCCGTGTCCGTCGCGGCGACAGCCGCAGCCGCGAGGTCGGTCACGGTCGGGTCGGCGCCGGCAGCCCAACCGGCGCGGAGGCCGACGAGCTCACCCGGGGTGAACGCGAGGTAGTTGGACGGGTCCGGGAAGTCCGGTCCCCAGTACCAGAGACCCACGGTCTCCTTGCCGTCGCGGTACGCGTCGAGCTCGGTGGCGACCGGTGCCGGTGCGAGGGTGATGGTGATCCCGACCGACTTCAGCTGTGCCTGGACCGACTCGGCGATGCTCTGCAGGGAGAGTCCCTGCACCGTGATGTCGTTCGGGAAGTTCAGCGTGACGGCCTCACCGGCGTAGCCGGACTCGGCGAGTGCGGCCTTCGCCGCGGTGGCGTCGAACTGGTTGCCGTCCTTCGCGTCGAGCGCGCCGTTGAAGATCGACGGGATGAACCCGCCCGGGCGCACGGAGCCGTCACCGGCGAGGTCGACGATCTTGTCGTAGTCGATGCCGAGCTTGACGGCCTCGAGGAACTTCGGGTTGCTCGTGATCTCGCTGATCGCGGGGTCCTGGTTGAGCATCAGGAAGATCATGTACCGCGAGGGGTTCGCAATGATCTTCACCTTCGAGTCGTCGAGCTCCGCCACCTGGTCGGGGTTGAGGTCGAGCGCGACCTGGGAGTCACCGGCCTCGACGTTGAGCTTCTGGGTCGGTCCCTGCACGTTGCGGAGGACGACCCGCTCGTAGGCCGGCTTGGTGCCGGTGTACTCGGGGTTCGCCGTGAAGACGACCTGCGAGGCCGCGTCGAACGACTCGAGGACGTACGGACCGGAGCCGGCGGACGTGCCGTTCAGGAAGCTCTCCGCTGCGTCGTCGGCGGAGGTGCTGCCACCGTTCTTCTCCACGACGTCCTGGTTGACGATGCCGAGCGCGGGGTTCGGGAGGATGAACGGCAGCGCGGGGTTCGGCGTGGCAGAGGTCAGGGTGAGGGTCGTGTCCGAGGTCTTCTCGATCGTGATGCCGTCGAGCAGGAAGGACGGGTTGCCCTTCACGCCCTGCACACGCTGGAGTGAGAACACGGCGTCGTCCACGGTCACATCGGAACCGTCGGAGAACTTCTTGCCGTCCTTCATCGTGAGGGTCATGACCGTGTTGTCGTCGTTCATCTCGTAGCTGGCGAGGCCGTCGACCGGAGCGGTCACGTCGTCGGCGTTGAACGTCAGCAGCGTCTCGTAGAGCGCCTTCGCGACGATGGAACCGGTGGTCTCGTACTCGCGGTTGGGATCTGCGGTCTTGAGGTCGAACGACGCGTCGACGACGAGGGACTTGGGGGCGCTGTCGCTGCCGCCGCCGGCGGAGCAGCCGCTGAACGCGAGGCCGGCCGCGAGCGCGATGCCGACGGCTGCCATGCCGCGCCGACCGGCGCGGGTGAAGGAACGTGACAAGGTGGTGCTCCTTATCTGGTTGGAGGGATGAGCTGAAAGTAGTGCTGTGACAGATCATTCGTCAATCTGCAAGCTGTTACCAAAGAAGAAATGTCTCGATCTTCGACCTGATCTGCCATATCCTCTCAATCGACCGCCAAGACCACCGCCGAATCTGGACGTTTGGAGCATTCGATGCAACTCGACGACACCCACATCCGCATGCTGGAACTCCTGCGAGAGGACGGCAGAGCCTCCGTCGCCGCGCTCGCGGAGCACCTCGGGATCTCCAGGTCGAATGCCTATTCGCGCTACGAAGCGCTCGTCCGGGCTGGTGTCCTGAAGGGCGTCCACGCCGACATCGAGCCGTCGGCCGTGGGCCTGGGCGTCGCGGCGATGGTGTTCATCACCCTGCGCCAGAGTCAGTGGGCGGACTTCCGCGCGCGGCTGTCCTCGGTTCCGGAACTCGAGTACTTCGCCGTGACCACGGGCGAGCACGACGCCATGATGCTCATCCGCGCCCCGGACGTCGCGGCCATCCACGAACTCGTCGCGACGCGGCTCGCCCAGTGGCCGTCGATCAAGGCCACCACGACGGTCTTCCTCATGGACGAGGAGCGCTCGGACGTGTCACTGCGGATGTCGCGTTCGGAGCGGACGAGCGTCGAGGACTCCGGAGAACGCTTCGGCATGACCCGTTTCGTGCGGACGAGCGACGAGCGCGCCCAGCGAGTGCCGGAGCGGCGCGGGCGCTGAGCACGCTCGGCCGTCCCGTCCTGGTCAGGCGGAGACGATCTCCCGACAGACGCTGACGTGCGCCTGGCCGTCCGGCCCGATGAAGTCCTCGGTCAGGAGGAGGGAACCGTCGGCGGCTCGCGAGATGATCGAACTGGCCTCGCCGCGCGTCGTGACGGTGCCCGCTCGGTTCCGGTGCACGAACGAGATGTCGATCCTGGCTTCCGTGCGGACCCCGCAGAAGCGCCCGACCGAGACGGTGTCCCCCACGTACTCTCCCCAGAGGACGCCGCGGTCCTCGTGGTACACGAACCGCGTCGGAGCGTCCGCGTCGACGACGCTCGCCGTCGACGAGACCATGTCGAACACCTTTGCGTCGAGGTCGAAGTCCGGCAGGGTCGGGGTGCCGATCTCGGCGGGTCCAGTCATGCCGTCATTGTGCGGAGGCACGCGAACAGGTGTCAACCCGTCGGCGATCCGTCCACCGTCGACCGGTCTCGGCGTGGTCGAAATGGACGAAAGTGCGAAGTCAGGCTCTTTCGCGTGGACGTTCCGTGGACGTCGGCGGGTGGTGCTTGACGGGGTGCCCACACGATGACTTACTGATCTGCATGTGTCCAGACTCCATCTCGTTCCGAGACCCGCGCACCCAGCCGCTGCCGTCCGACGACGCCTTCCTCCAGTACATGGCGAGCGGCTGGGGCGACGCGGACCGATCCGTCGATCTCGTCGACGGCGCGGGCGCCGCGGCTGGACGGCATCGCGCACACATCGGCGAGCGGTTCTCCGGACGCTGGCTGATCGTGTCGTCGGGCCGGGCCGCCACCCGCACGAACGACACGGAGTTCCCCTTCCGGCCGGACAGCGACTTCGTCTGGCTCACCTCCTGTCAGGCGGAGGGAGCCGTCCTCGTCATGCGGCCGACCGCCGAGGGTCACGACGCGACGCTGTACCTGCCCGAGCCCGCCGGCCCAGGCGACGAGGCCTTCTACGCCGACGCCATGCGCGGCGAACTCTGGATCGGACCGGCGGCATCGCTCGCGCACTGGGCGGACGCCCTGGAGATCGACGTGCGTCCACTCGGCGCGCTCGAGGACGCCCTCGTCGCAGCCCCCTCGAACAGCGCCAGGGCCGGCGCGCCGGAACCCGCCCTCGACGCCCGGTTCCAGCCGTCCCGCGAGCTGCTCGTCGCCCTCTCGGCCGGCAAGCTCGTCAAGGACGCCTGGGAGGTCGACCAGCTCCGCACCGCGGTCGATGCGACGGTCGCGGGCTTCCGCGCCGTTGCCGGAGAGCTGCCGGCCGCGCTCGACTTCGGTGGAGAGCGCTGGCTGCAGGCGACCTTCGAGCGTCACGCGCGGACCTTCGGGAACGGGGTCGGATACTCGACGATCATCGGAAGCGGTCCCCACGCCCCCACGCTCCATTGGACGCGCTGCGACGGCCCGGTGCTGCCCGAACACCTGATCCTCATGGACGCCGGCGTCGAGGCGAGATCGCTGTACACGGCAGACGTGACGAGGACCTTCCCGGCTTCCGGGAGGTTCTCCCCCGCCCAGCGCGTGGTGCACGACCATGTCGAACGCGCGCACCGGGCCGCCATGGCCCAGGTCGGCCCCGGCAAGACGTTCCTGGACATGCGTTCGACGGCATACGAGCGGATCGCGACGAGTCTCCACGAGCTCGGCATCCTGCAGGTCTCGGTCGACGAAGCCATGTCGCCGACCGGTCAACAGCACCGTCGCTACCTCCCGAGTGGCACCGGCCACCACCTCGGGCTCGACGTCCACGACTGTGCGCGCATCGGCGACGACCGCTACCTCGACGAACCGCTGCGCCCGGGGGCCGTCCTCACGGTCGAGCCCGGGCTCTACTTCCACGCCAACGACCTCACGGTCCCACCGGAACTCCGCGGCATCGGCGTGCGGATCGAGGACGACCTCCTCGTCACGGACACCGGCCACGAGGTGCTCTCTGCTGCGCTCCCCATCACCGCCGACGGCCTGGAAGCGTGGTTGCGCGGCTGACGCCGACCCAGCTGTCCGGCGTGCGGCGGGAGTGGTGAACACGCCTAGGGTTGGACCGTGAATCAGCCCGACGCGCCGACGCGCACCGCCGTCCGACCGAGCCCCGGTGTCCTCTCGACCCTGCGCAACCCCAAGGCGCTCAGCGTCGAGGTGCTCGCGGGCGTCGTCACGACACTCGCACTGATCCCCGAAGTCATCTCGTTCTCGATCATCGCCGGGGTGGACCCGAAGGTGAGCCTCATCGCGTCCGTCGTGCTCGCGATCTCGATGTCCGTCCTCGGCGGACGACCGGCCATGATCACCGCCGCGGCCGGCGCCGTGGCGCTCGTCGTCGCTCCCCTCGTCAAGGACCACGGCGTCGAGTACCTGCTCCCGGCGGTCATCCTCGCCGGGCTCGTGCAGATCCTGTTCGGCGTCACCGGGCTCTCGCGGCTCATGCGCTTCATCCCCCGCTCAGTGATGATCGGATTCGTCAACGCCCTCGGCATCCTCATCTTCGTGGCCCAGGTGCCGCATCTGCTCGGCGTCCCGTGGCTCGTCTATCCGCTGTTCGTGATCACCGTGCTCATCGTCCTGCTGCTGCCGAAGCTCACGACCGCCGTACCTGCACCGCTCGTCGCGATCGTCGTCGTCACCGCGATCACGATGATCGCGCACGCAGCCGTCCCGACGGTCGGTGACCAGGGCGACGTGTCTGGTGGCCTCCCCGGCCTGACCCAGCTCCTGGTGCCGCTCGACCTCGAGACCCTCGGGATCATCTGGCCGACCGCGCTCAGCGTCGCGTTCGTCGGGCTCATGGAGACGCTCCTCACCGCGAAACTCGTCGACGACCTCACCGACACGACCTCATCGAAGGGCCGTGAGTCGTGGGCCCTCGGCATCGCCAACATCCTCGCCGGCTGGTACGGCGGCATCGCCGGCTGCGCGATGATCGGCCAGACGGTCGTCAACGTGAAGCTCGGCGGCGCGCGCACGCGCATCTCGACGTTCGTGGCCGGGATCTTCCTCCTCCTGCTCGTGACCGCCCTCAGTCCCGTGATGGCGCAGATCCCGATGGTGGCCCTGGCCGCGGTGATGATGATCGTCGCGATCAAGACGGTGAACTGGCACAGCGTCCGTCCGTCGACGCTCCGCCGGATGCCCGTGCCGGAGACGCTCGTCATGGTCGCGACGGTGGTCGTGGTCGTCGTGACCCACAACCTCGCGATCGGCGTCGCGGCAGGCGCCGTGCTCGCGATGGTGCTCTTCGCCCGACGGGTCGCGCATGTGATCCGCGTGCGGCGGACGCTCGCGGACGACGGCACCTCCGTGCGCTACCGGGTCGTCGGGCCGCTGTTCTTCGGCAGCAGCAACGACCTCGTCGAACAGTTCGACTACGCCGGAGACCCGGCCGAGGTCGTCGTGGACTTCACCGCGTCGCAGATCTGGGACGCGTCGAGCGTCGCCGTCCTCGACTCCGTCCAGGGGAAGTACGCCGACCACGGCAAGCGGGTCGCGTTCACCGGGCTCGACGAGCGCAGCAGCGCTTTCCTGGAGCGTCTCTCCGGCCACCTCTGAGTGCACCTGCCCGGCCTGAGTCGTCGATTCGACGACGGCAGAGGATGATGGGTGCATGGCAGAATCCGGTACGCCCAGAGTCGCGGTCTACATCGACTTCGACAACATCGTCATCTCCCGCTACAACCAGCTGTACGGGAAGGCGGCGTTCAGCCGCGATCGCGCTCGCTCGCACGTCCCGTCCACCGCCCCCGCAGGCGACGAGATCTCCGAGCGTCTGCAGGCGGCCCGCGTCGACGTCGGCGCGATCCTCGACTACACCTCGTCGTTCGGCAACATCGTCATCAGCCGCTCGTACGCCGACTGGTCGGAGCCCGTCAACTCGGCGTACCAGAAGGACCTCGTCGACCGAGCGGTGGACCTCACGCAGATGTTCCCCACCACCAAAGCGATGAAGAACGGTGCGGACATCCGGCTCGCCGTCGACGTCGTCGAAGACCTCTTCCGCCTCCCCGACCTCACCCACATCGTGATCGTCGCCGGCGACTCCGACTACATCTCGCTCGCCCAGCGCTGCAAGCGCCTCGGCCGCCACGTCATCGGGATCGGCGTCGCCGGCGCGACCAGCCGCGCGCTCATGGCGGCGTGCGACGAGTTCTCCGACTACGACGACCTCCCGGGCATCGTCCGCCCGGTCGTCACGCGCACGCCTCGGACACCCGCATCCGCGGAGTCGGGCGACGGCACCACCGCGGCCGCCGCCGCCGAAGAACAGCCGAAGGCGGGCTCGAAGTCCGGCGGTCGCCGGCGTGCGTCGAGCACGCAGAGCCCGGCTGCCGAGGTACCCGCCGCCCAGGCGCCTCCGCGCATCGGCGGGCTCTTCACCGAACCCGTGTTCAGTCACCGCGACGCGGACGACGACGCGGACGCGGACGAGGAGACGACCGACCCGTCGGGGCCCGAGGCGCAGCGTGCGGCGACCGAACTGCTCGTCCGAGCCCTCCGTCTCGTCCACGCGAAGAACGACGATGAGGACTGGCTGCTCAACGCGGAGGTCAAGAACCAGATGATCCGCATGGACCCCGCGTTCAAGGAGAAGCCGCTCGGTTCGCGGTCGTTCAGCGACTTCATCAACTCACGAGCGGATGTCGTGGAGGTCAACCCGGACGCGAGTTCCGACGGACGCCGTCTGCGCATCCGCGAACTCGACTGACGTCGCAGAGGAGCCGGTCCGGGGCGGGACACTGGCCGGTCGGATCCCCTGCCCTCAGGCGGAAGTCCTGGTCGCCAGCGCCGTGTTCAGGCGCCCGCGAAGAACGCGCGCACCGCTTCTGACAGCGCGGCCGGGTCGTCGATGTGGCAGAGTTCGCGAGCCGAGTGCATCGACAGCAGCGGGGTTCCCACGTCGACGGTACGGATGCCGAGTCTGGTCGCCGTCAGCGGGCCGATCGTGGAGCCGCACGGCACGGTGTTGTTCGACACGAAGTCCTGCGACGGCACTCCGGCCGCTGCGCAGCACCGCGCCCACAACGCGGCACCGAGCGCATCGGTCGCGTATCGCTGGTTCGCATTGATCTTCAGGAGTGGACCACCGCCGGCCACCGGGCGGTTCGCCGGGTCGTGGCGCTCGGGGTAGTTCGGGTGGATCGCGTGCCCGGCGTCCGCCGACAGACACCAGGACCCCGCATACGCCTGCAGTCGCTCGGAGGCGCCCGCGCCGAGCGCGACACCGATCCGGGTGAGGACGTCGTCGAGGAACGGGCCGCTCGCGCCGGACGTCGATGCGGAACCCAGTTCCTCGTGGTCGAACGCAGCGAACACCGTGATGTGCTCGGTCGACTCGGCCGCTGCCTCCGCACCGGCGATCACTGCGGTGAGGCCGGCGTGCACCGAGGTCAGATTGTCCATGCGGCCGGCTGCGAAGAGCGTGCCGTCCAGGCCGAAACGGCGCGGTTCCTGGGTGTCGGCGACGAGGATGTCGTAACCGGCGATCTCGGCGGCGTCGATGCCCGCGATCGACGCGAGATGGGCGAGCACATCGGCCTGCGACAGCTCCCCCACGCCGTAGACGGGCTGCAGGTGACGCTGCCGGTCGAGCACGAGCCCGTCGTTGACGCCGCGGTCGAGGTGCACGGCCAACTGCGGGATGCGGAGGAACGGTCCGGTGCGCACGAGGTGCACCGTGCCGTCGAGCGTCACGAGCCGGCCGGCGAGTTCCAGCTCGCGATCGAGCCAGGAGTTCAACAGCGGGCCGCCGTAGACTTCGACGCCGGCCTGCAGCCACCCATGGGCACCGATCGTGGGCTTCGGCTTGAGCTTGAAGCTCGGCGAGTCGGTGTGCGAACCCAGGATCCGGAACGGCGTCGTGGCCACGGCATCCGCTGGCTGCACCCAGGCGATGATCGCGCCCTCCCGCTCGACGAAGAACCGTCCGGCCGCGGCATCCCAGCTCGCCGTCTCCTCGCGACGTGAGAAACCCGCAGCCTCCAGACGGCGGGCGCTCTCCGCGACCGCGTGGTAGGAGGTCGGCGACGCGACGATGAAGTCGGCGAGGTCGCTGATGTGCGCGCTGCTGTCCATCCCTCCATCCTGTCACTGTCCCAGCGGGGAGGTTGGTCCATCCCCACCCGAACGGGGCCCAACCCCTACCCTGGAGGGGTGGAGACCAAGCGCACGACGCTCTTCGGACCGGCCAGCGGCCTGTCCGATGACAAGCGCGGGCGCATCGCACGCTTCGTCGACGGCTGGTTCTTCATCTTCGGAACCGTCGCAGCGCTCTTCCTCGCCTACGTGCTGTTCACCGAGGCGTTCGCGCGCGGATGGGCGCAGGCCTGGTTCATCCTCGTCATCTACCTGGTGATCGCCTACCTGGTACTCCCCCGGGTCCACACGGTCCTCTCCCGCGTCTACCTGCCCGACTACTTCATCGGTCGCACACGCACCCGCGAGGGCATCCTGGGCGACCCCGTCAACATCGGCCTCCGTGGACAGGAGGAGCAGATCCACACCGCGATGCGAGCGGCCGGCTGGACGCTCGCCGATGACCTCGGATTCCGCGCCAACCTCAGAATCGTGACGTCGACCCTGACCCGCCGGAGCTACGCCGAGGCCCCGGTCTCGTCCCTCTACCTGTTCGGCCGACCCCAGGCGTTCTGCTACCAGCAGGAGGTCGACGGCAGCCCGGGCAAACGGCACCACGTGCGGTTCTGGCCGACCCCCGAGGGCTGGCTCCTGCCGGGCGGTTACGGCGTGGACTGGCTCGCAGCGGGCACCTATGACCGCGCCGTCGGCATCAGTGTGTTCACGCTGCAGGTCACCCATCGCATCGCCGACGACATCGACGACGAGCGCGACCACATCGTGTCCACCATCGAGCAGGCCGACATCGGCGCGACGACGAGCACGATCGAGAACTTCTCCACGGGCTACCACTCGCGCAACGGCGGGGGCGACGCGATCGTCACCGACGGCGACCTCCCGATCGTCGACCTCTCGGCGGTCGCGATCCCCTCAGACCCCTCCGAACCGAGCGCCGTGGCCGTACCCGTGCGGTCCCTCATCGAGGCAGGCGGACCACGCCCCTTCGACACCTCCATCGGCGTCCTGCTCATGGTGCTCGCATCCGCCTCGTCAGTCATGGGCGCAGTCCTCACCCTCGCGATGTGGCCGGACGTCACCACGGAAGCGCTCGCCTCCGCCACGACGCAGGACGATTACGTCGTCATCCCCTGGGTGATCGGATCGATCGTCGGCCTGTCGCTGCTCGTCACACTGCTGTACCTGGTCCTCGCGCTCCGGGTCTACCACGGCGGCAACCTCGCCCGCATCCTCGCGATGCTGCTGAGCTCGACCTCGATCCTTACGCTCACCCTGACGTTCCTCGCCGGCGCAGGCGGCCTCACCCTGCAGACCAACCTGATCGGATTCGCCATCGACTGCTCCATCCTGCTCGCCCTGTCCAGCCCGGAGGCCCGGAACTGGGCCAGAGGACGGCAACGCCGCGCCCGCCGGACCGAAGCATGAACGATCAGGCATATACCGGCGCGTCGGCGTTCGACACCGGTCCGGGAGACGACGGCTTCGATGCCTCGGACCCCGTCCGCAAACCGGCGACCTCACTGAAGCGAGCGCTCCTGCTCGGCGCTGCGATCATCACGATCGTCCTCGGACTGACCGTCCACTGGTCGGTCGCCGCAGCGTGGGCGAACCCCGTCACCAACGCGCTGTACACCGTTCTCGTGGCGCTCCTCATCGCGTTCGCTGCGCCCCGGCTCGCGCTCTGGAAGGTCGCCGTCGGGGCGTTCGCGTTCTCCGCGGTGATCGAGTTCTTCCAGGCGACGGGTGTGCCGGCGGCCCTCGCCGTCCAGTGGGCACCGGCAGCGCTCGTGCTCGGCACGACGTTCGTCCCGACCGACTTCATCTCCTACGCGCTCGGGGCCGCAGCGTTCCTGATGGTCTCCCTGGCGGTCTCTCTGATGATCCGCTGGATCAGGAGCGACGTGCTGGACCGACGGGAGCGCGAGCGTCGACGAGCGCGCCGGGATCCCGACGCGGTCTGAGCGGCCGCTCGCTCAGGATTCGCCGTACTGGACCCGCTCCAAGTCGAAGACTGCCTCAGCGAGGGCCGAGCGTGCCGCTTCGAAGGCCACATCGTCGGCGTCACCGACCACCCGCGCGTGCTCCAGGTGCCAGGTGGCGCTGCGCAGGAGTTCGACGGTCGTCGGCGGCGGCGAGGGAGCCCTGGTCGATCCGTTCACCTCGGTTCGCCCGGCCTCGGTCTTCGCGGCACCACCCTCCACGAACTCGATGGCATCGGATCGCGACTGCGTCTCGGCAGAATATTCCGTGGGGTTCATATGTCCTTCTGAGTGGTCAGTGGCGGCGCCGGGGAGCGGCGTTTCGCGGGGGAGGCGGGTGGGGGAGAAGCCGAGGGCCGCGGCATCGATGGATCCCACGGCAGGGGACTGACCGACAGTTGCGCCCGGCCCGGCTACCGCAGGCACGGCCACTCGCTGCTCCGGCCGAGCCAGAGCGAGCAGCGTCGGAACCCGACCCTGCTCATCGGGGGAGTCTGTCGCCCCGAGGACCTGGAACCGCTCCAGGCCGGATGCGGCCCAGATCGCGGCGGTCCAGGCACAGACGGCGGCATCGATGAGGTCCTCTCGGTGCTTGTGAGCAGACTCCTTGGTCGGGGAGGGCGTGTCGAGGAGCGCGGCCGTCTCCGGATGGGTCGAGAGGTCGAGCGGCGGGTCGACCGTGCTCAGTCGGGCCAGCCGACCGATCAGGTCGTCGCACACGGCAGCCCGGTTCGCGCGGCGCTCCGCCACCGGCAGCGTGGTGTCGAGCTTCTTGTAGCGCGGGCGGGCATCGGTGTACCCGAGCTCGACCGCTCCCACGAGCGTGGTGTGCGGGTAGCACTCGAAGAAGATGACGGCGTCGTCGGATGGCACGCTCAGTCCGTCGAAGTACTCGAGTCCTGCCGCCTCCAGTCTCAGGCGCAGCGCCACCCCGCCGAGCGCCGGAAGTCCCAGGTTCGACGGGTAGGCGGAGACCTGCCAGCGGCCGTACCGTTGACCCACCTCACGCTCACACAGACGCATCCCGGCGGCATTCGGCACGACGAGCGGTGCATCCACGGCGATGACGTCACCAGGGGCCGCGTAGGCGATGACCCATTCGGCGACCTCGTCGACACCCACCGCCCAGCCGGCGTCGATCACGACCCCGGCGTCGTCGATGCAGACCACACCGGACTCGTTCGCCGCCCGCGAGCCGTTGCCCTCGCCCCAGGCCAGGTCGACACCGAGGAAGCGGGTCACGGGCGATCCTTCCGTCGTCGCGGCGATGCACCGCGTCCCGAGCCTACTGGCCCGACACGGACGTCTCCTCCGATCCAGCGGCGCGGCCGGATCGGAGGAGACGTCGTGCAGTCGCCCGAGCGGATCAGCTGACGGGGCCCTCGATGAGTGTCACCTGGGCGCTCTGCGACGCACCCGCGGCGGTCGTCCACGTGATCGAGACCGTCTGGCCGGGCTGGAGGGTCGCCATCGTCGCGGTCAGCGTCTGGGCTGAATCGATCGCGACACCGTTGAGGCTCGTGATGACGTCCCCTGCCGCCAGACCGATCGTCGCGGCCGGGGTGTTCTCGATGACGGATCCGACGACAGCCCCGGCGACGGTCTGCGTCGCACCGTTCCCTGCGGAGGCGAGACCGATGCCGATGAAGGCCGGGTATCCGATCGAGACCGTCTCGGTCTCGACACCGGTGCGGATCTGGTCGACGATCGACAGCGCGTGGTCGATCGGGATCGCGAAGCCGTCGATCTCCGTGCCGCCGGAGGACGCTGCGGTGTCGATGCCGACGACCTCGCCCTCAGCGTCGTACAGCGGCCCACCGGAGTCACCAGACTGGATGTCGGCGTCGGTCTGGATGAGCCCGGTGAGCTGCTTACCGGCGCCGGTCGTCTCGTCCTGCACCGTGATGTCCTGGTCGAGCGCGGTCACCGAGCCCTCAGCGGCGCTCGGCGTGCCACCGGTGCCTCCGGCGTTCCCGACTCCGGTGACGGCGTCACCCACCGCGACCCCGTCGTCGTCGACGCTGACCGTGTCGAGGCCGGACGCCCCGTCGAGCTGCAGCAGGGTCACGTCGTTCGTGGCGTCTGTACCGATCACGCGGGCTGTGTACTCCTGGCCGGTGCTCACCACGGTCACGACGATGCTCGTCGCTCCGGCGACCACGTGGTTGTTGGTGAGGATCTGGCCGTCGGAGGTGAGCACCATGCCGGTGCCAGCGGCCGCTGCGCCCTGGTACGCGAGCTCGGTCTGGATGTCGACCACACCGACCGATTCAGCTGCGGTCGCAGCGCGTGTGTCGGCGACGGCGGCGTCCGGAGTGGTCTGCTGAGGCGCGGTCTGCTGACCCGGGCCGGAGAAGCTCTGCCCGCCCTGGTCCGGCACGACCTCGGTCGTCTGCGACGAGGCCGCGACGCTCTGGAACGCCCCGGCGGCGAGCGACGCCAGACCGAGCCCACCCGAGACGAGCCCGATCACGGTCGCGGCCGTCGCGGCGGCGATGATCCACCCGATCGGCTGTTTCTTCGGCGCGGCCCCAGCCGGGTAGGGCGGTTGCGGGATGGTCTGTGCGCCGGGCGGCAGCTGCCCGTACTGCCACTGCTGCCCCTGCTGGTGCTGGCCGAATGCAGCGCTCACGTACGGCTGCTGACCTGAGGGAGCGCCGACGTACGGGTTCTGGGCTCCGGGCTGCGGCTGCCCGTACCGCACATCGGTGAGGTGAGCCTGCGGTCGGCCGTCGTAGCGGGCGTGCGGCGCGGTCGCGTAGCCGTACGGCGTCGTCGGCTGCTCCGGCGCCCGCCGCACGACCGCACCGCCGGGATATCCCGCGGACGGCCTGACGTCGGCTTCGCTGCTCGGCTGGTAGCTGCCGGTGGGTTGCTGGTACCCGTCACCGGTCGTCGACGCGACGTCGGGCGTCGCGTCGGGACGTGACGCTTCCGGTTCGGGCTGGTTGGGGTCGGGCTGCTGGTTCATCTGGATTCCTCTCGGCGGCGAGTGCTGAGATCATCTGACTCCCGCAATCCGAGTGATTCGTCCGGTTCGACCATGAACCGCCTATGAGCTTCCCGACCGTTTGCCGGATAAAGAATCCGTGATCGCCCAGGAAGCGCGGCGTTCGTTCACTCGCCGTCGACCAGGCGGATGAACGCGCTGAGTTCGGCGACTCCCTCGGGTGTCGTGGGGAGGTACTCGGTCAGCGCGGGGGAGTGCACGAGGAAGGCGGCCCACTGCGCGCGTGAGATCCCCACGTTCAAACGGTTCTTCATGAGGAGGAAGGACATCCCTCGGGGCACCTCGGCCGGCGAGGACGCGGCGAGCGACACGATCGCGATGACGGCCTCCTGTCCCTGGAACTTGTCGACCGTGCCCACCCGGACGTCGGCGAGCCCGGCGGCGTCGAGGGCTTCCCGCGCCTCGGCGACATGCGCGTTGTACGGGCAGACGACGATGACGTCGGCCTCGGAGAGGGGGTCGGAGACGCGACCGGCGTCCGGGTTCGTCCATCGCAGACCGAGGGTCTGACGCACGATCTGGACGACGCGCTCGGCCTCCTCGGGGGAGTTCGTCGCGTTGCCGGTGTGCTGCACCTCCACGACGTGGAGACCGGCCGGGAGGTCTTCGAGCGCACGGCGCTCGGTCGCCGATGCTGATCGGAGTTCGCCGCCGTATGACAGTCGGGACACGGGAGTGGTCACCGCGGCGTCCATGCGCCACGTCTCGTGCAGGAAGTACCCGAGCTCCTCCGGCAGCACGTCGCGTCCATCGGCCACGAACCCCAGGGCGGAGGTGTCGATCGGCTCGGGGTGCGTGCCCTGACTCACCTGCGGCAGCTGCTGAGGATCGCCGAGCAGGAGGAGGTTCCGGGCGGCGACGGAAGCGGCGATCGTGTAGGCGAGCGAGAACTGTCCGGCCTCGTCGACCACGAGCAGGTCGAGCGATCGACGGTCGAAGCGGTTCGGGTTGCTGAAATCCCACGCCGTCCCGCCGACCACCAGTCCACCGGGCTGCTCGGCGAGGAAGGCACCGTGACCGTTCGCCGGAAGGATCGTGTACGGGCGTTCGGCGTCTGGATCGGAGCCCGAACGCAGTGTCTTCGCGACGAGGGCGGGGGAGAGGCCCGCCCTCACGATCCGCTCCAGCAGGTTCTCGACCACGTCGTGCGACTGCGCCACGACACCGATCCGCCAGCCGTGCTGTTGCACGAGGGTCGCGATGACGTGGGACGCGACGTACGTCTTCCCCGTGCCGGGAGGCCCCTGCACGGCGAGGGCGGAGTCGTCGAGGTCGAGGAGTGCGGCCGTGACGTCGGTGATCGTCTCGGCGTCGGTTCCGTGGGGCAGCGGCGCGCCGGATCGTGTGCGCGGCGGGCGACGGCGGAGGATGTCGACGACACCGTCACGCGGCCAGCCCGGCGCTGCATCGATGATCGCCTGGCCCCACTCCGCGATGGCATCCACCTGGGTGCCGGGGCGGGGTGGCGGCGATGGCGTGAGCGCACTCGGCAGTTCGTCGTAGGGGTCGCGGTCGGCCTTCAACGTCTCCTGGATGAGCACCGAGCCGTCTTCACCGACCTCGAGGATCGAGATCTGCCCGGCGGGTCGTGAGCCTGGCTCGGCGCGGGGGAGCGAGAACGGACCGGGGTACTCGTAGACGGCGAACGGGTCTCCGCCGACCTTGACGCTGCTTCCCGGTGCCCATCGCCCGAACAGGCGCACGTGTCGTCGGTCGCTGCGCTGACGGCCCTCGCGGAACCAGTCCCGCTCGACCTCGCCGTCGGTCACCGTGAAGACGTTGCGCGTGTCCTCCCACTCGTCGGCTGCGGCGACGAGGCGTGAGAAGTGCTCCTGCCAGAACGACTTGTGCTCTCGGCGGTGGTAGTCGATCGCCGCGGCGGCGAGCGCGTAGGCGGTGGCGTCGTCGGAACGGTCCGGGTCGAGCGGATCGCCGGCGAGCGCACTCAGGGCGTCGTGGAGCGGCGTCGGTTCGTCGATGAGTGGCTCGGGTGCGTCGTTCACGAAGGTGCCGGGCAGCACACCCCGCTCCTCACCGAGCGCGAGCAGCCAGTTCCGAAGCCGTCTGGTGGACTCGCAGTCGTAGCGGTTGTAGTCAGCGATCTCCGCCAGCTTGTGCTCGCCCTCGGCGACGAGCTCCGGGACGCCGCTGCGGAACAGTTCGCGGGCCTCCGCGTACTCCGTGATCGAGGCCGCTGCGTTCGTGACGTCGCTCTCGCGGTGTTCCTCGCCCATGTAGAGCGGCTCGAGCTTCTTGATCGAGTACGAGCGCGACCCCACTCGAACGGTCTTGCGCACGAAGGGGTAGAGGTCGAAGAGCACGGCATCGCGCAGGAGGTCGTCGATCGTGTCCTCACCCACGCCGTGCCTCGCCGCGAGCGACAGGAGGTGCGTGCGTTCGTAGGCCGCGTAGTGGTACACATGCATGCTGGGGAACTCCGCGCGCCGTGCGGTGAGGTACGCCAGGAAGTCGACGAGGGCGAGGCGCTCCTCGTGGAAATCGTGGGCCCACCAGGCACGGAATCGGCCATCGGCGTCGACCAGCCCGAAGAGGTAGTCGATGCCCCAGCGGGTGCGATCGCCGCGGCGTGCATCACCGGGTTCCCCCTCGGTGTAGAGCGGATCGCCTTCGAAGTCGAAGAAGATGTCGCCCGGGTTCGGCTGCGGCAGCAGACCGAGCGCCTGGGCGTCGTGCACGTGGAACGGCGGCACACCGGCGGCTGCAGCGGGTTCGAGCTGCAGCTGCGCCTGCTCCCGCAGCGCCGCGAGTGTCGCTTCGGAGATGCCGTCGACCGTCCCGGAGCCGGCGGTCGGGTGCCCGTGGTGAGGACGCCCGCCGCTCGACCCCGTGAGGGTGACGGCGGCGAGGTCGTCGATGGTGGAGATGCCGGCGGCGAGCAGGCGATCACGCTGGGTCAGCCTGAGCCCGGCGACGAGGAGGACATCGCGGGAGGCCGTGATCTCAGCGTCGCAGTGCGCACACCGTCCGCAGACGCTGTAGCGCTGGTCGCCCCAGCGGACGGGTGCGTCATCGTCGTCTTCGAGACGCTCGGCGACGATTTGCAGCAGACGGGCTCGGCGACGCCGATAGACCGGGAGGATGTCGGCGACCGCGTGGGTGCTGACGACACCGTCTCCGAGGATGAGGTCGACGTGGTCGTCGACCGGGACGCCGGCGACGGCGAGCTGCTCGACGTAGGCTGCGAGCTGCAGGAGTGCGGTGACCTTCGGGGACCGCGCGAGCTTGGTGTCCTGGACGCGGTACCTGCCGTCCGGGCGCTTGACGATGAAGTCGGCGAACCCGATGAACGAGCCGTCGAAGAAGGCGCCCTGGAAGACGACCGGCGCACCGGACCGGAACGCCTCCAGGGTCGCTGCGACCGCGTCGGCGAGCGCCGCGGCGTCCCGGACGTCTGGGCGGTCGAGCTCGACGACCCCGGCGCCGAACTCGGCTCGGTAGGACTCGAGCACTCGCAGCTCATGCTGATCTCCGAGCTTCGACGTGCGCAGGAGCATCTCGTCCTCCGGCTCGACGAGTTTCTCGATGCGCCCCAGCTTCGCGTCGATGCCGCGCAGGAAGGCGAACTCGCAGTACGAGGCGTTGGAGAGGTCGCTCGCGCTCGTGATGGCGGAACCGTCGAGGAGGAACATCGGTGCAGTGGGGCCTTTCCAGACGGCGGCGGGCGGGCGGGTCGGCACGCGGCCCGACCGCAGTCAGTCTGGCATGCACCACCGACCCGAACCGAGGCTGTGGGAACGCTGACGGCGGGATCGCACGGCGGGGTGGTTGTGGAGGACGGTCGACGCCGTGGACGCGGATCCGTCCTCTAGCCTGGAGGCGACGGCCGCTCGACGTGCGCCGCGGATCAGAAGGCGGTTCGGTATGGCTCGCGTGGTTCGTGTGGTGGCCGGCGTCGCCACCGACGGCGAGGCGGTCCTGGCCTGTCGTCGCTCGCCTGAACGTTCCTCGGGTGGCAAATGGGAGTTCCCGGGCGGGAAGATCGAGGCCGACGAGACGCCCGAGGTCGCGCTCCGTCGCGAACTGCGCGAGGAACTCGACGCCGAGACCTCCGTCGGAGCGCTCCTCGACCGGTCGGTCGTCGCGGTCGGCGGGCTGACGATCGACCTCGCCTGCTACGCGGTGTCCTTCGAGCGCGGCACGCCGACACGCAGCACGGACCACGACGAGCTGCGCTGGGTGCACCGCTCCGAGCTCACCGGGCTCGATTGGGCGGAGCCGGACCTCCCGATGGTCCGGCTGCTCACGGCTGGCTGACCTTCGCCGAACCCGAACCGGCGGATCGCAGCGGGATGCGCGCGAGCGTGCGTCCACTCAGCACGAGATCGTCGTTCGTCGACGTGACGGCGAGTTCCGTGACCGTCCATTCGAACAGGGTGACGTTCTGCCAGCGCTCGAGGAACGCCGCGAGCGCTGCCGTCTCGGAGGCGTCGAGCTCATCGCGGAAGTGGTGCAGGCCGACGCCGATCAGTGGCGCCGTGCGCCCGCCGACGGCTTGCTGGATGGGGGCGAACGCGTCGGAGCACGCCGGCAGATAGCAGCGCCCCCGGTTGAACCCGCCGATGACGGGGCCGGCGAGTTTCGCCCGGAACGGTTCGAACGAACCGACCGTGTCGCGCAGGACGTCGAGGAAGGAGCCCGTCGCCTCCACCGCGGCGAGCGTCGTGGAGGCGGTGCGCCCGGCGGAGTTCGATGCCCCGTGCGAGCTTCGTGGCGAACGGGGCGGAAGCGAGGTCGGCCTCGTAGCTGAGGAAGATCGGGTCGACGAACAGCCGTTCGACCGGGACGGGGACGACGATCGAGACGCGCGGCTCGGCATAGCGACCGGCGAGGTAGACCCCGTCGGGGCTCGAGGCCAGAGCGAGGGGGTGGTCGGCGTCGATCAGCGGCAACTGCGCGTACCGATACCGCTCGTCGAAGGTGAGCGCGTCTCCGGGCTCGAACGTCGAGCGGACGCCGTCCCAGGCGCCGATCGGCTCGGCGATGCGCACGGTGGGGTCGGCGCGCTCCTCGGTCCGTCTCAGGTCGACGGGAGCCGCACGGCTCGTCGGCACCCGACCGAGCCCGAGTCTCATGACCCGCTGCGGCGCACCGATCGACGTTCCGGCTGCGCCGGCGGGAGAAGGCATGGGGCGAGGCTAACCGAACAGTGGTGGTGCAGCATTGGGGACACCCCGAATCTGGTCGATTGCCCGACTTTTCCGATCAGGCGGGGATGAGGCCCTCAGCGGCTGCGGCCGGCTTTCCAGTATCCGCAGAACATGACGTGGTCCTTCGAAGCCCCGCCCCGCACCCAGAGCCGCCGGGTCCCCGACGCCAGGGACTGCTCGCCGACCACCCAGCCGTAGAACGGATCCTCCGGGACCCCGTGCGCCTCGGCCGCGGCGAACGCCGCGCGACCCGGGACGTCGTGGGCGTCCGTCCGCACGATCCAGCGCACCTCGACACCTGCGGGCGCGATGAGGTCCTGTGCGTCCTCCTCCGACGGCAGCTCGACGATCGCGGTGCCCACAGCATCCTTCGGCAACGACGCGAGGATGCCGGCGACGGCGGGCAGGCCCGTCTCGTCTGCGACCAGGAGTACTCGGCTCGTGTCGGCAGGAGGGTTGAACATCCTCCCCTCGTCCAGCAGGGCGACGGCGTCTCCCGGCCGGCATTCCTGCGCCCAGCTCGCAGCAGGACCGGCGGTGCCGTCCGCCGCGGAGCCGTGGATGACGAAGTCGACGTCGAGCTCCGGCCCGTCCGGTCCTTCGGCGCGGAAGTCACGGACGGTGTAGTTGCGGAGCACGGGGCGAACGGCCTTCGCGATCGCGAGGTACTTCGCGTACGCGATCATGTCGAGCTTGTTCGGGAGCCGCTCGAGTCCGCCCTCCGACACGGGGATGAAGAAGCGGAACCACTGGTCGAAGCCGAGGAACACGAATTCTGCGATGTCGCCGCCACCGAGCGTGACGCGGGCGAAGTTCGGTGAGATCTGCGCGCGGCGGAGCACCCGGAGGGTGAGCAGTTTCGCGACATCGGGCTTGATACGTGTCGTCTCGGCGCTCGTCCGTGCCACTCCGGCTCCTTCGTTCGGCGACCCGACTGATCGCGACTGAGGTAACCCTAACTCAGGTAACCCTCACTCGTTGGTTCCTGCCAGCGCGGTGCGCCGGTCCGAGCGCGGGGCACTGGCGCGAGCGCGGGCCTCCGGAGGGGCGCGCTCGCGCCACAGGGGTGCGCTGAGTCGAGCGCACCGCGCTGGCAGAAGACCCGATCAGACTACGGATGTGGCTTTTCTGGCGCGCGCGTCGAGGAGCGCGAAGACGAGGGCGACGACCACGAAACCGATGGTGACGAGGGTGCTGTTGCGATACGCGTCGTGATACACGGCCAGAGAGGCTCCCGAGGAGCCACCGTCGTTCTCCGAGTAGACCGTGGCGTAGAAGGTCGCCGTCGCCGCAGCGAGGCCGACGGCCGTGCCGATGCGCTGACCCAGCTGCCCGATCGACCCGGCGACCCCACCCGACGACACCGGGATGTCCGCAAGCATGAGGGTCTGGTTCGGCGAGATCACCGCGCCGCCGCCGATGCCCGCGAGCAGCATGGCCGCACCCATCGCGTACGGCGTGATCTCCGGGGGAGTGACGAAGGCGAGTACCGAGTTCAGGCTGAAGCCCGCCACCACGAGGATGAGCCCGCCGACCACGAGCGGGCGGCCCAGACGGTCGACGACGCGACCACTCAGCCAGGAGCTCACCGCCGACGCGAGGGCGAAGGGGATCGTGATCATGCCGGCGAACACCGGTTCCAGGCCGAGGCCCTGTTGCACGAAGAGCGTCAGGGTGAGGAACGTCGCCGGCATCGCGGCGAAGTAGCTGGTCGAGATGAGCACGCCGTTGCGATAGCTGCCGAGCGTGAACAGCGAGAAGTCGACCACCGGTGTCTGGCCCGAACGCTGATACCGGCCCTCCCACCAGGCGAACAGGCCGGCGAACACGGCGAAGCCGACGAGCAACCACCAGCGTGCCGGGTTGTCGTCCGGGGAGCCCGTCGTGAGGACGAACGGGAGCATCAACGACAGCACCGCGAGGCCGAGGAGGAGGATGCCGACCGGATCGAGTGACCCGCTGCCAGCGTCGTGGGCCTGCTGCTTCGGGAGCAGTCGAGCGGCGATGGGCAGGAGGATGATGGCGAGCGGCACGTTCATCCAGAACAGCAGCGTCCAGCCGCTGTCCGGCCCACCGATGGCGATGAGCAGACCCCCGAGAGTCGGCCCGAACGCCGTCGACAGGCCGATGATCGCACCGAACAGTCCGAAGGCGCGACCGCGTTCCTTGCCGACGAACAGCTGCTGGATGAGTCCGATCACCTGCGGCATGAGCAGACCCGCCGCGACCCCCTGCAGGATGCGACCACCGATCAGCACGACGATGCTGGGCGCGATCGCACAGATGAGACTCGCGGCTCCGAAGACGCTCAAGCCGATCATGAACATGCGACGACGCGAGTGCAGGTCGCCGTAGCGACCGGCGGGGACGAGGATGAGGCCGAACGCTAGGGCGTATCCGGCGACGATCAGCTGCAGGTCCGTCGGGCCGGCGTCGAGGGCCTTCTCGATCGACGGGAGACCCACGTTCACCTTCGAGAGGTCGAGGATCGTGAGGGCTGCGACCGAGACGCAGATGGCGAACGCGCGCCACTTCGTCCGATCGTCGTGGGCGGTTCGCTCGTCAGTCATCGTTGTCAGCCTATGCCCGTCGGAGCCGCCGATCCCCGCTTGCGGTGCGCGAATTCACCGTTCTGCAACCGTTCCGGTACCTCAGAACAGCCTCAGACGATGACGAGACGTCGCCCACGGGACTACGCTCAGAAGATGCACATGGACGCCCCTCGCGGGCTGCAGGACCCGGACGAACTGGCCGAACGACACCGCATGCTGGCCGAGTCGCCGGCGAACGCGCCTCTGCGCGACTGGGCGGACGCGATGATCACGCGCCGCGGACGACGACAGGCGGACCTCGTGCTCCCACTCGTCGACCCGGCCGACGCGGCTGTCAACGCGAAGACACTGATCCTCCTCGACGCACCGGGCACCCTCGCTCCGGACAGCCTCGAGGCCCCCGGATCCGGCTTCGCCTCGGTGGACAACGACGACCCGATCGCCGAGAGCCTGTGGCACCTCCGCAACGACATCGACTTCACCGACGTCATGGTGTGGAACATCGTCCCGTGGTACCTCAGCGCCGGCCGGAAGAAGCCGAACGCCCCGGAGGTAGCCCAGGGAGCGATGGAGCTGCGCACCCTGCTGCCGCTGCTCAAGAACCTCCGGGTCGTCGTCCTGTGCGGCCCGCACGCCCAGGACGGTTGGTGGAAGCACGTCGAGCCGCTCCTCGGCAACACCTACAGCGCCTTCAACGCCCCGCACCCGTCGCCGCTGTCGCTGAAGCAGCCCGGGCGCCGCGAGGAGATCGAGAAGGTCTTCGCCCGCGCCAAGCAGGTCGCCGGCTAGCACCGGATCCCGTCAACGCAACCCCCTCGCCCCGCTCGGCGAGGGGGTTGCGTGCCTTCCCGAGCTTGGTAGCGTCGGACGGACGACGAGGAGGCAGCCATGGACATCGGAACCGTCATCATCCTCGCCGCGCTCGTGCTCGCGGGCGTCGCGGCCGTCTGGTACGTGCTGCGACGCGACCGCGCGGCGAGATCAGTCGATGAACACCACTCGCCCGAGAGCGAGGCCGAGCACACCCGCGAGCGGGCCAAAGCACTCGCGCAGGGCACCGGCGGTGTGCCGCGCCGCGGCGGCGGCCCGATGGGCCTCTGAGCACGGCGACGACGAGAAGACGGTCGACGTCCTGCCCGGACGACGACCGTCTTCTGCCGTGGAGTGGCCGGACTACACGAGCGGCGGGAGACCTGCCGCGACGCGAGCACCGAGCGTCGCGTCGACGGCGGTCCAATACGCGATGACCCGGTCGCGGAGTTCGGGGCGCGTGACCTTCGACACGTGCCCGACGATGTTGCCGACGAGGCGGTCACGTGCGGCGTCGTCGAGCACCTCTCGGACGAGCGTGCCCGCCTGACCGAAGTCGTCGTCCTCAGCGTGCAGCGTCGCGGCAGCTCGCGTCAGCTCGCCGTCCGACTGCCAGCCGCCGCCGTCGGCAGCGCGCACGGGGTCGGCGTGCGGCCCACCCACGGAGTTCGGCGCGTACACGGGCACCTCGGGGCCGTTGAAGTCCGCGCGCATCGCGCCGTCCTTCGAGTAGGAGTTGACCGGCGCGTGCGGTGCATTGACCGGCAGCTGCGCGTGGTTCGTGCCGACGCGGTAGCGGTGGGCGTCCGCATAGCTGAAGATCCGCGCGAGGAGCATCTTGTCGGGGCTCGCCGCGATACCCGGCACGAAGTTCGACGGCGCGAAGGTGGCCTGCTCGATCTGCGCGAAGTAGTTGTCGGGGTTGCGGTCGAGCGTCATGGTGCCGACCTCGATGAGCGGGTAGTCGCTGTGCGGCCACACCTTGGTGAGGTCGAACGGGTTGAACCGGTAACCGGCTGCATCTGCGTACGGCATGACCTGGACGGAGAGCGTCCAGCTCGGGTGGTCGCCGTTCGCGATCGCGTTGCTGAGGTCCGCGATGTGGAAGTCGGCGTCCTCGCCGGCGATCTGGTCGGCCTGCGCCTGGGTCAGGATCTCGATGCCCTGGTTGGTCTTGAAGTGGTACTTCACCCAGAAGCGCTCACCCGCGGCGTTGATCCACTGGTAGGTGTGCGAACCGAAGCCGTCCATGTGGCGCCAGGAGCTCGGCAGGCCGCGGTCGCCCATGAGCCAGGTGACCTGGTGCGCGCTCTCGGGGGAGAGGGTCCAGAAGTCCCACTGCATGTCGTGGTTGCGCAGGTGCGTGCCCGGCAGGCGCTTCTGGGAGTGGATGAAGTCGGGGAACTTGATGCCGTCGCGGATGAAGAACACCGGGGTGTTGTTGCCGACGAGGTCGTAGTTGCCCTCGCTGGTGTAGAACTTCAGCGCGAACCCGCGCGGGTCGCGCCAGGTGTCGGGGCTGCCCTGTTCGCCGGCGACGGTGGAGAAGCGGGCGAGCATCTCCGTCTCGACGCCGGGCTGGAAGAGTGCGGCACGGGTGTACTGGGAGACGTCGCCGGTGGTGACGAAGCGACCGAACGCACCGCCGCCCTTCGCGTGTACGACCCGCTCCGGCACCCGCTCACGGTTGAACTGGGCGAGCTTCTCGACCAGGTAGTGATCGTGGAGGGCGATCGCGCCGTCCGCGCCGACGCTCTGCGAGTGCGCGTCGCTCGCGACAGGGGCGCCGCTGTTGGTGGTGGTGTAGTCAGTCTCGGACATGTCTCTCCTCGATGGTGGGGCTGGTGGGACGGTCGGATGGGTTCAGAGGCTGCGCACGGGTATGCGGCAGCTGACGCTCGACGCAGGCGCCGTCGTCGGTGGTGCGGGGTCGGACGGCCTCAGGCCGCTGCAGCTTGGCAGGCGGGGCACAACCCCCAGAATGTGATCTCGGCCGCTCTGATGGCGAAGCCGGCGTGGTCGCCCGGGTGGAGGCACGGTGCCTCACCGGTGACGCAGTCGATGTCCACCACGGCACCGCAGGAGGTGCACACGAGGTGGTGGTGGTTGTCGTCCACCCTGAGCTCGTAACGACCGGGGTGGCCGTCTGGTTCGATCCTGCGCACCAGTCCAGCTGCGACGAAGGCGTTGAGCACGCTGTAGACGGCCTGCGGCGAGGTCTGCGGTGCGCGTGGCCTCAGTCGGGCCACGACCTGCTCGACGTCGGCGTGCGGCGTCTCGGCAAGGATCTCGAGGACGGCCACCCGCCCCGTCGTGACGCGCAGCCCGGCCGCGCGGATCTTCGCGTGGAAGTCGGCCCCTACCGTCTCCAACACCGCGCCGCTCATGGCCCCACCGTACGCATTTGTTTTGAATTAGTCAAAATAAGACTCCCCTCGCTGGCGACCCCCGCAGACCTGATCAACTTTAATATCAGATATGAACAAAAGGAAGCTCAGTGGCACAACCTGGGGAAAGCGCGCGTGATCAGAGCTCGACGGTGAGCAGTGGACGCAGCGAGCGCCGCGTCTCCTCGGCCATGTCCACCGAGTCGCGGTCGAGGAGCCACTGCAGCTGCAGGCCGTCCATCATCGCGATGAGCATCCGTGCGGCACTCTCGGGGTCGACGCCCTCGACGAGCTGCCCCTCCTCGGCCATCACCTCGAACGAGAGCGTCATGCCCTCGATCAACCAGCTGTAGCGGCGGACGAAATGCTCGTGCGCCGGATGATCCGGCGACGTCGCCTCGGCGGAGAGCACGCAGTGGAGCTCCACCAAGCCGGGCACCTGCATGTTGTGCTCGACGAGACGCAGCAGACCCCTGATGCCCTCGAGGCCGCTCCCGATCTCGATACCCGACTTCTCCCGGTCTCGGTCATCACGGAAGTCGAGGATGGCCGCGAGGAGTTCGTTCTTGTTGGAGAAGTGGTGGAGGAGACCGGCTTGGCTCATACCGACCCGCTCGGCCACCTCGCGGAGGGATCCACTGCGGAATCCCTGCTCAGCGAACACATCCATGCCGGCTTCCAAGATCTCGCGGCGCCGAGCAGCGGTCTTCGCGTAACTGCCTCGGGTGCGAGCCGTCTCCGTTGAGGTCATCCAGCGATCGTAGCGCGGCCGACTCGGAGCGACGCCGGACCACCACCGCAGTGGACGCATCCGGCGACGCCGCGAGGTCAGCGCGGACCGGCGCCCGGGCCACCGCCCTGGCCGCCGCCCATGCCTCCGGCGGCGGCTTCACCTGCCGTCACCGTCGTCAGGATCGATGCCGACGAGGCGTCCCCGGAGGCCGAGAGACCACCGACGGCGTCCCCGCTCACGGTGCCGCCGATCGCGATGCTGTATTCGGCGCCGGCCGTCACCGCACTGGACGAGAAGACGACTGACGAGAACTCCTTGTCGGCGGTGAACGACGCGAGGACCGTGCCGTCCGCCGCGATGATCTGCACCACCGAACCTGCGGCCTGCGTGCCGTCGAGGGTCGCGGAGATCCAACCCTGCGCCGAATCGGCATCGGGGGAGACCGCCATGCCCGAGCTGCCCGCGGCGAGGAGGGTGCCGCCGGAGACCGTGAACGTGCCGTTCGCGTCGAGCGCGCCGTTGCCGTCGTCGGTCGGCCCGGCTACGACGGTCGTCCCTCCGGTGACCGTCAGCGTTCCGTTCGAGTCCAGGCCGTCGCCACCCGCGTCGACGACGAGCGTGCCACCGGAGATCGTCAGCGAGACGTCGTCGACTTGGTCGCCGCCACCCATCCCCTGCTGCCCGCCTTCCGCGGACGCTGTCTCATCGGCCGCACCTGCTGAGGCGTTCACACCGTCGTCGGAGCTGACCACGGACACGTCCCCTGCCGCGACCGTGATGTCTGCAGCCTCGAGGCCCTCGTACGACCGCGTGACGCTGAGGGTCGCGCCGCTCAGGAGCAGCTCGGAGTCCGCGTGCACGCCGTCGTCTCCCGATGCCACCGAGACGGTGCCGGCGGCGAGGTTGATCGATCCGTTGCTGTGCACGGCGTCGTCCGCGGAGTCGACGGTCGTGTCACCACCCTCGATCACCGTGATGACCTCACTCTTGATGCCCTTGGTCGAGGTCTCGCCGACCGTTTGTCCGGCGCCGCCACCGCTCGTCACGTTGAGCGTGCCACCCGTGATGACGACGTCCGTCTGCGCCTGCAGACCGTCTCCGGTCGACGTGATCGTGACATCGCCGCCCGCGAGGTCGATGAACCCGCGCGTCTCGTCCTCCTCGTTGTCGGACTTCACGCCGTCACCGCCCGAGGTGACGTCGATGGTCCCGCCGCGCACCACCAGGTAGTCCTTGCCACGGATGCCGTCGTCCACCGCGTCGACGGTGATCGTGCCGTCGAGGATCACGAGCCCGTCGGAGCTGACGATCCCGTCGTTCGCGTTTCCCGAGACGGTGAGGGCGCCTGAGCCTGCGATCGTGAGGTCGGCGGCGCTCGAGAGGGCGCCGGACGCGTCGTCGGTCTCCGCGTAGCTGCTCGTGTCGCTCAGCGAGTTCGAGGTGCCGTCGGCGAGCACCACCACCGCCTGATCAGCCTCGGTGATGACGAGCGGTGAGCTGGTCGAGCTCTTCAGCTGGGCGTCGTCGAGGATGAGCCGGACGGTGCCGTCACCAGTCGAGTTCACCACCACCTGTCCGTCGTCGAGGGTGCCACTCAGCCGATACGTGCCGGCCGCGGTGATCGTGACCGTCGAGCCGTCGACGGTCACCGCGTCACTCGTCCCGTCGACCGTCGCGCTGTCGCCGCTCAGGCTGATGTCGACGACGTCCGCTTCAGCGTATTCGGTCGCATCGGAGGTGTCGTGGATGTCCTGGTTCGCCGCCAGCACGGCGGCGGCGGCCTGCGTCGCATCGACCTGCACCACCGAGGAGTCCTGCGTCGTGCTCGTCGTCGTCGAGGCCACCGCACTGCACCCGGCGAGTGCGATGGAGACCGCGAGGAAGCCGCCGGTCAGCACGACGATCGGTGAGCGCCGACGGCGAGCCTTCCCTGCCGGAGCGGCGGAAGGGGCGGTGGCAGTGGTGGAGTCGGCGAGGTGTCTACGGTTGCGCATGGGGTGTCCTTCGGTGTGGGTGGTGCCGCTCAGGCGGCGAGGAGAGGTCTGGAGGCCGTGGTGGGGCCGCCCGGCCGGTCGAAGTCGCGGGCGAGGACCCGACCCCAGCGATTGGCGCTGAGCTCCGGGTGGAGGGCGGCCATCCCGGTGGCGTACTTCGAGATGGACGACGGTCGGTGCCCGAGCGACCAGAGGATGCGGTCGACAGCGGAGGCCCGATTGCCCGACTTCGTCTCGACGACGGAGATGGCCGGACGTTCGAGTCTCCCGCCGGTCGGGTGGTCGCCCGCATCCTCGAGCTCCCAGACGAGCCGGGTGTCGATGGTCGCCCGGCTCTCCGACGACGGGACGAACAGGGTCGCCCGGGAGTACCTCGTCGTGAGGACGGGCGAGAGCTCCTCGGGGTCGACGCTCCGGATGCCGGCGTCACCGAGCACCTCTCCGACGTACTCTCGCCCGCATGGTGTGAGGACGCGCGCGTCGTCCGGGTCGAGTTCGTGGCGCTCCTTGACGGTGCTGCTGCGTCCTCCCCTCGTCTTCACCTCGAGGTAGCTCGACCCCGTGTCGAGGTAGCTCCGCGAACGGATCTTGAACCGACGCCGGCGGCCGGTGGCGGCGAGCCGGAAGCTGCTGAGGTCGGGGGTGTCGAAGTAGACGGACTCGTAGGCGAAGTCGCGTTCGCCGTCGATCTCCAGGATCCGCGCCCCGTCGGCGGCGAGCACGGTGAGCAGCTGGTCGAGGCCGGTCGACGGGATGACGTACTTCCGGTCGACGCGGGTCTGGAGGCTGGCTCGCTCCACGAGTTCGGTGAGCGAGATGGCGGCGAAATCGTCGAGGACGGCGGCGCTCATCGGGCGATCCGGTCGAGTGGCAGCTCCTCGTGCCGCAGGCTGCCCGCGATCGAGGTCTGGAATCGGACGTCGACGAGGGTCGTGTCGTTGACGAGGTCGAGCTCTCGCACCTGCACCGAGCGGATCCGTGCACCGAGGAGCAGGCCGAGGTGGTCGGCGAGTTGCCCTTCGTCGAGGAACGCCTGGTCGAGACGGATCGTCTGCTGGCGGTAGCGCCCGTACAGGTTCGGGTGGTCGCCGACGAACAGCACCAGCAGGATGAGCGCCATGAGGGCGATCGCGAGCGGGCTGATCGTCGTCCCAGCGGCGCTGAGACCTGCGATGAGCCCGAGGGCGAGGGCCGCGAAGTAGTAGGCCACCTCGTGCTGCGCGATCTCGTCGGAGCGCAGCCGGATGATCGACAGCACGCCGAACAGGCCGAGGCCGAGCCCCGCACCGATCGTCGAGGACCCGAGCACCATCGAGACCGCGAGCACACCGACGTTGACGCCGAGGAAGGCGACGACGAGGTCGCGTCGTCGGTGGCGGGGGAAGTAGAGGCCGAAGGTCAGCAGGCTGATGGCCGCGAGATCGATCGCGATGAGGACGACTGGGATCATGATGGGTACTCCGGGAAACGGTCGATGACTGGACGATGAACAGTCAGCCGTCGCACGCTATGAGCTTCCTATGAGCCACCAATGGCACGGGTTCGAGACCCTGGGAGGGCACTCAGCTCCGCCCGACGCACCTGGCTTTTCCACAGGTGTCCGTCATACGGTGTGGCCATGAGACGCCCCATCGAGCCCGTGTACGACACCGCCGTTGCCCTCGGCCGCGGCCTCTTCGGCTTCTGGCGCCTCCGCCGCCACACGACGGGGATCGAACATCTCCCGGACGACGGCGGCGCAGTGATCGCCATGACGCACTTCGGCTACCTCGAGTTCGCCCTCGTCGAATGGGCGACCGTCCTCCACAACCGCCGCCGCATCCGGTTCATGGCGAAGCAGGGAGCGTTCGACCAGCCGATCGTGGGTCGCCTCCTGCGCAGCATGCATCACATCTCCGTCGACATGCGCGACGGAGCAGCCGCCTACGCGAACGCGGTCACGGCGCTCCGGAGCGGTGAACTCGTCGGCGTCTTCCCTGAGGCAGGGGTCAGCGCATCGTTCACGGTCCGTGAGCTGAAGTCGGGCGCCGTCCGCCTCGCGCAGGAGGCCGGGGTCCCCGTCATCCCGGTCGCCGTCTGGGGCGGTCACCGTCTGCTGACGAAGAACCGCAAGGTGCGCTTCCGTGAGCGGTTCGGTGTCCCCGTCCATTTCGCCTTCGGTGAGCCGATCACCGTGGGCCCGGAGGACGATGTGGCCGTGGGCACCGAGCAGCTCCGGGCGAGCCTGCAGAGCATGGTGGACACGCTCCAGCGCGACTACCCGGTGGACGGCACGGGTGCCTGGTGGCAGCCGCGCTCGCTCGGCGGCACCGCCCCGACGCCCGAGGAGGCCGCGGCCGCCGACCTCGAACGCGATCGACGCCGCGAAGCCCGCCGGGTCGCCTCGAACTGAGCCCGTGCCAACCGGCGACTATCCTGTGGAGGTGCCACCTCTGACCTCGACCACCCGTCTCGCGACGCGCCGAAGCCTCGCCACCCCGCTCTCCGAGTGGACGGTGGCCCAGTGAGCCGCGGCTGGAACGGCTTCGTCGCGAAGTCGGGGTGGTTGCCGAAGTCGTGGCGTGAGCGAGCAGAACGCGCACTCGCCGAGGAGTCGCCGCTGTCCGTGACCGAGGCGACGCCCTCCCCGAAGCCGCAGGACGCACCGGCCGCTCCCGACACCACCAGCGCGCCCGCTGCCCGGGTCGCCGCCACGGCCGACGAGCAGGCCACGTCGACGACTCCGCTCCCGGAAGCCACCACGGCGCGGGCGAGCGAGACTGCTCCCGTCGACCCTGACGTCGTGATCGACCCCCTCGCCCACCCGGTCACCGCCAACGCTCCCGTCATCCCGCTCAGCGTCGCGATCACCGATTTCGAGGTCGCGGACGATTCCGTGATCGGCCCGGCGTCGGTGCTCGACAACCTCGAGCTGACGAAGGCTGCCGTCACCCGGGTGGCCGCCACCATCCTCTCGACCGAGGGTCCGATCGCCGTCCCGCGGCTGGTGTCGATCGTCGCCAGGCGCTTCGGAGTGGAGCGGCTCAGCGAAGCCACCCGATCGGAGCTGTCGACGCTCGTCACCGAGGCGTTCACCGTGCAGAACGGGTTCGCCTGGCCCGTCGAGCTCGACATCGTCACCTGGCGCGGCGTCCGTCGCGTCGTGCACCGCGACCACCGCGCGGTCACCGACATCAGCCCGGCGGAGATCTGCAACGCGATGGAGCTCGTCATCGCCGCGAACCCGGATCACGAGGTCGACCGGGAGCAGCTGCCGATGCAGGCCGCCTCGGTGCTCGGCTACGGACGCCTCGGCGAGACCGCGCGCCGCTGGCTCGACCTCACACTCGCGCAGGCCGTCCTCCACGGCCGTCTCGTCGAGGACGGCGACCGGATCCACCTGCCCTGAGCTGAGCCACCCGCCCTGAGCGATCGGATCGTTAGGGGATCGGCGGTCCCTGCTGCCCGTACGGCAGGCTCGTGTCGGTCATGCCGTCGACGAAGGCGTCCATGCGGCCGAGGTTGAAGCGCCCCTGATCGTTCAGCAGGAACTGATACTCGTGTTCGAGGCCCGGTCGGTACGCAGGGTTGAAGATCATCGACTGCACCTCCACACCGAGCCCCTGCAGCTTCGCCTTGAACTCGGTCGACTGCGGGTAGAGCGGGTCCCAGTTACCGACCGTGATGTACGTCGGCGGGTAGTTCGCCGTCAGGTAGTCCACGACCGAAGCGGACGCCACCTCCGGCCGCGTCTTGTAATCGCGTGCCCCGAAGTACGCCCAGAGCACCGTGTCGAGGAACCAGCCGAAGCTGCCCTCGGCGTTCACGAGACTGAGGTCGTACGCGCCGCAGGCCAGGATGACTCCGGCCAGTTGGTCAGCGGCGATCGGCGACTCGATCTTCATCGCGCTCGCGTACTCCGAGCTCGTGACGATGTTCGCGACCTGGGCGGCGATCTGCGCACCTGCCGAGTCGCCGGCGAGGATGAGCTTCTTCGGGTCGACGTTGAACGCGCGGGCGTTGGCAGCGAGGTAGCCGAGCGAGTCGGCGACCTGTTCGATGGGCAACGGGTACTGGCCTTCTGGCGCGATCGTGTAGTCGACGGCGACGACCGTGTACCCCTCACCGGCGAGCACACGCATGTAGTTGGAGATGAGGTCCTTGCCGCCGGAGATCCACGCACCCCCGTGCACCCAGACGATCGTCGGCAGGGCTGCGCCGCTGCCGCGGACGCCGTCCGGCGTGTAGACGTCGAGGAGTGCGTCCTCGTCGCCCGAACGGTACGGAATGTCATGGCGGGCATCGACGCCGTCGGGGACGTACCTCACGAGGTCCGACTGCACGACCTTCGCGCGCTCGTCGAACGCCGCACGGATGACCATCGAGCCGGGCCACGGCGTGAGCTGCAGCCACACCGTGATGATGAGGGCGATCGAGACGATCAGACCGATGATCCACAGCATGGTGTTCCGGACCACGCGGAGGAAGCGGGAGAAGCGGGTCCGCGGACGGCTCGACGTCATGCGGATCACCTCCCGGCGGGTCTGGACGGCGGCGCTGCCTGGCGGAACACGAACCTCCAGTCTTGCATCCTGTTGGGGGCACGCAACCACCCGCAAAGTTTTTCGAGAAATTCCGTGACGAATGGGAGGGACGGCCCGTCTTACTTCATGACCGGATATCACCACCGGATATCACCGCACATGAAGGAGAACCCCATGAGTGCATCGGACAAGATCAAGAACGCCGCTGAAGACCTCGTCGGTAAGGCGAAGGAAGCCGTCGGCAACGTGACCGACAACGACAAGCTCGTCGCCGAGGGCAAGGCCGACCAGGCCAAGTCCGACGTGAAGCAGGCCGGCGAGAACGTCAAGGACGCTTTCAAGCACTGACGGTCGTATCACCGTGCTGCCCCTGCTGATCGGCGGGGGCAGCGCCATGACCGCCCGGCACCCCGGACGGTCCAGTAATCACATTGGAGACATCATGAGCTTTCTCGGATTCCTGCTGCTCGGCCTCATCGCCGGCGCCATCGCCAAGGCCATCCTTCCCGGCAAGCAGGGCGGTGGCTGGTTCATCACGCTGCTGCTCGGCGTCGTCGGCGCCCTCCTCGGCGGCTGGATCGGCGGCCTGTTGTTCAACGTGAACCTCGGCGAGTTCTTCTCGATCTCGACGTGGCTGCTCGCCATCGGCGGCTCGATCATCGTGCTGCTGATCTACGGTGCTCTCACGCGCAAGAAGGCCTGACCTTCCTCACAGCATGCGAACGCCCGGCCCCTCATGGGGAGCCGGGCGTTCCTATGTCTCCGGGCGCTGAGCGTCGGCTCAGAGGCCGACGAAGCGGATGGTCTGCTGCAGGCGGGTGCGGATGTCGAAGAGCTGGTTGCCGCCCATGCGGTCGATGCCGGGAAGACCTGTGCGCAGGAGGTCGGCCAGACGGGAGCGCTCCACGAGGACGGTCACGGGATGACGGCGCCCGATGAACTCAACGGACTCCTCCACCGCGCCGTCGGGGACGACGATGACGTACGCGGTGAACTTGACCCGCGCGGCCTTCGCGAGGGTTCGGGCCGAGCGCACGATCGAACGCACCGGCTCCTCACGGGGGGCGAGGGTCTCACCCACGATCTCGCCGCGGTGCACACTCACCGGCCCACCCCAGTCCTCCGACTTCAGGGCGAACAGGCCGGTCGGGCCGAGGACCACGTGGTCGATCTTCGCCTCTCCGGGCGCGAGGACGTCATGCCACACGGTGTAGCCGATGCCGAGCGTCGCGACCGTGCGTGCCGTCTGTTCCTCGGCGAGCGCGTTGGCGAGCTGGTGCCGGATCTCCCGAGGTGCCGAGCGCACGAGCTTCGGGTCGTAGGGGTCGTCGAGGGGGACACCGCGCCCGACCCACTCGCGGATGAGCCCCAGGTAGACCTCGCGGGAGTCGCCGCCCGGGTGGCCGTACGCACGTGCCTTGGGGCGGGAGTCGGCGCGCTGGGTGCCGGAGCGTCCCGTCGACGATGCCGACCAGGTGTGCTCGTCCTCGTCGTCTGCAGCATTGGAGGGCACGTTGCGGCCGCGGTCGTAGGCGGCGCGGTCCGCCTCCGTGCCGACCCGCTCCCACGCGAGTTGCACCGCATTGAACTGCTTGGCGCTGCCGCCGAGGTCCGGGTGCGTCTCACGCATCAACCGTCGGTACGCCTTGCGGAGCTCGTCCTGCGACGCCGACGCGCTCACGCCGAGCACCTCGTAGGGACTGGCTGAGAGAGGGCGCTCCGGCATCGAGGTGATCGCTTTCGTCGGCGGTGTCGGTCGTTCCGACACGCGAGACTATCGCGGCAAGCTGGCAGACCGCCCGCCGGACGCTGCCCGAGCTCAGGGAGCCGGCAGGAGGATCCCGTCGTCGAGGAGCGCACGCACGCGGGGGAGGAGTTCCGCGCGCAGCTCCGTCGCGTCGACCTCGACCAGCTCGGCGATGGCGTCGATGATCACGCCGAGCGACAACTCGCCGTCGCATGCTCCGACGAGGCCGGCGAGGCCGGTGTCGAGGCCGACCGAGCGCGCGAGTCCGCCGCCCTGGCGCAGTTGCATGGCCGTCGGGTGCTCATCGCCCGGCCAGTAGTGGCGTTCCTCGGTGACGTCTCCGGCGATCGTCACCCGTTCGCGCAGCAGCGCCTCGTCGTCGAGCGCGGTGTGCCAATCGTGCGCCACCAGGCACACCGCGAGGTGGGCGCCCAGGCCGGCTGAGTTCGATCCGACCTGCCCGTGCAGACGCTCCAGGCGACGCATCGGCCGCTGGTCCGCGGTGCGACGCAGCAGGACGTATCCGAAGCCCACCCCGGTGACCGAGCGCCCAGCGAAGTCGTCGAGCCACGCCCCGGCCAGACGTTCGAACTCGGGGGTGCCCTGGCGGGTGCCGCCATCACGGATCCAGGTCTCCGCGTACTCGGCCGGATCCTGGACCTCGCGCTCGATCACCCAGGCGTCGACGGACTCCGCGCTCTGATCGATCCACGCGGAGACCCGGTCGAGACCGTCGGCGCCCCAGCGGTACTCCCAGTTGCCGAGGAACTGGGCGACACCGTCCTCGTGCAGATGCGCCGCCGCGTCGCGGAACACCGACTCCACGAGGGCGTCGCCGACGAGCCCGCCGTCGCGGTACTCGTAGCTCGGCACGCCCTCGAGTCGCGGCGTGATCACGAACGGCGGGTTCGACACGATGCGGTCGAAGCGTTCGTCGGCGACCGGCTCGAACATGCTGCCGAGACGGAACTCGATCGAGTCGACGCCGTTGAGCCGTGCGTTGAGCGCGGCGAGCTCGAGGGCGCGCTCCGAGATGTCCGTGGCCACCACCCGATCGGCGATCCGCGAGAGGTGCAATGCCTGGATACCGCATCCCGTGCCGAGGTCGAGCGCCGATCCGACTCGCTCGGGCAGGATGATCCCGCTGAGCGTCATCGATGCGCCACCGACGCCGAGGACATGCTGCTCGTCGAGCTCGCGCCCGAGGGCCAGTTCGCCGAGGTCCGAGGCGATCCACCAGGAACCACTGCCGTTCGCATCGACCCAGGCGTACGGTCGCAGATCGAGCCTGGGGAGGAGCGGTCCGTCGTCCTGAGCCTCGAGCAGCCCGAGCTCGATGGCGCCGTCCAGCCCGAGGACCGGGAACGCGGCAGCGGCCTCAGCGGCGTCCGCAGGCAGACCCAGGATGAAGAGACGGGCGAGGGTCGCGACGGGTTCCGCTCCGAGCGTCCGCGCCCGCGCGTCGAGTTCACGGACGGCGACGACGCGGTCGGACCGATGCAGTGCCGCGTCGGCCGTCTCACCCCAGAGCGCACGCACCCGTTCGACCGTGTACCCGGCGCTCGTGAGGTCGGAACGGAGGTGATCGATCAAGCGGTGGTCCACGTCCACCAGTGTGACAGCTGCGGACGGGCGGGGTGGCCGCCCGTCCGCAGGTACCGTCAGCGCTCCGTGTCGAGGATCGCCTCGAGGTCTTCGAACCGGTCCTCTTCGGAGCCGTCCGCTTCTGCAGAGGCATTGGCCTTCGCGAGGCGCTTCCGCTCCCGCTTCGCGAGTCGACGCTCGGTGCCGCGTTCGAGGAGCAGGTAGAGGACCGGCACCAGGATGAGCGTCAGCAGCGTCGACGAGACGAGTCCACCGATGACGACGATCGCGAGCGACTGAGAGATGAACACACCACCGCCGGTGAGGCCGAGCGACATCGGGACGAGCGCGAAGATCGTCGCGCAAGCCGTCATGATGATCGGCCGGAGGCGCAGTCGGGCTCCATGGATCACGGCATCGTCGATGCTGTCACCACGCGCTCGATACGAGTTCACGAGGTCGATGAGCACGATGGCGTTCGTGACCACGATGCCGATCAGCATGAGGAGTCCGATCATCGACGGGATACCGAGCGGCGTCCCGGTGATGAGCAGCGCGGCGATGGCACCGGTGGCCGCGAACGGCACCGAGACCAGCAGGATCAGCGGCTGCAAGAGGCTGCGGAACGTGGCCACCATCACGATGAACACCAGGACGATGGCGATCAGCATCGCGAGTCCGAGCTGCGCGAACGACTCCTGCTGGTCTTGGGCGACACCGCCGATGGACGCGGTGACCCCGTCTGGCAGGTCCAGGCCGTCGAGGCCCTGCTGTACCGCGGCGGTCGTGACGCTGAGGTCGTCACCCGTCGGTGTGGCTGAGACCGTGATGGTGCGGACACCGTCGATGCGGGTGATCGCTGCCGCAGCGCGTTCCTCGACGACCTGGGCCACCGTGCTCACCGGGATCGGCACCGCGCTGACGTTCGCGAGATCCTTCTGCGCCTGGGTGAACCGCTCGGCCTCCGCCTGCTGCTCTGCCGCATCGGCCTGCGCGTCCTCCATGGCGCTCAGCTGTTCATCGATCGTGGTGATCGAGGACTGCAGTTGCGAGATCGCCTCACCGAGCCCGACGAGCTGAGCGGCGCGGGCCTCGTACGCCTGCCGGGCCGCCTCCTCCTCCGGCGTCGTCGGGGTGACGGGCGGAACCTCGACGGGCGCCGCCTCCAGGGCCGCGAGCTGGCCCCGCAGGGCCTCGAGCTGGGTCGCTGCGGTGCTCCGCGCGTCCTGCAGCTCGGAGCGCTGCGAGGACGCCTGCGAAGCGGCCTCGTCCTTCGCCCGCTGCGTCGCCTCGTCCTGCTGCGCCGTGAGCAGGTCGCTCGCCGTCTTCTGCGCGGCAGCCTGCTGCAACGCACTGACCGGGAGAGGCAGAGCGGCGATCTCAGCCGGGGTCGTGCCGACCCGCTGTGACCGCACGATGATGTCGCGCGTCGACCCCTCGAGGATCACCGTGCCCATCGGGGTGCCGCGCAGCGCGTTCGCAATGGCCTGGCCGACCTGCTGCTGCGTGAAACCGTAGCGCGCGGCGGCATCGCGGTCGACGTTCACCTTGAGCACGCCCTGCTCGTCCGCGAGGTCGCTCGTCGCGTCCCGCAGACCGTCGGTGTCGGCGAGCATCTGCTGGACCGCGCCGGCACCGGTCGCGAGCGCTGCCGGATCCTCACCCTGCAGCGTCACCTCCATACCGCCCCCACCGGTGAGGCCGCCACCCGCGTCGCCCACCGTCACGGTCCCGACATCATCGAGTCCGGCGACCGCGTCGCGGATCGTCTCGGAGACGCCCTCCTTGGAGCTCTCCTCACCGAGGGTGACACTGATCTGGGCGCGGTTGCTGGCCCCGTTGCCGCCGACGGTCGTGAGGTAGCCGGAGACGCCCGCGGTCTTCGCGAGGACCTCCTCGACGGCCGCCGCAGCATCGCTGGTCACCTCGAGGCTCGTGCCCTCCGGCAACTCCTGTGTGATCGCGACGCTGTTCTCCCCACCGAGGTCCCCGAGGTAGTCGGTCTTCAGGAACCCGGCCGCGACGATCGTCCCGGCGAAGACGAGCGCCGCAACGAGGAGGGTCGCCACCGGCCGCTTGAGCGACGTCCGCAGCACCGGCAGATAGGCACGCTGGAGCTTCGAGTACGCCTCGGACTCGTCCTCCGTCTGAGCGGCCTGCACCGCCCCGTCGACAGCGTCGCCGGCCGGAGCCGCCTTCCCCCGCATGAACCAGTACGCGAGCACGGGGACGATCGTGAGCGACACCACGAGCGAGGCGATGAGCGCGATCGACACCGTCACGGCGAACGGACGGAACAGTTCACCGACGGTGCCTCCGACGAAGGCCACCGGCAGGAAGACGGCGACGGTCGTGATCGTCGACGCTGTCACCGCGCCGGCGACCTCGCGGACGGACTCCACGACGCTCGCCGTGGTCATCGGATTGCCGCTGTGTCGTCGTTTGATGTTCTCGATGACGACGATCGAGTCGTCGACCACCCGCCCCACCGCGACCGTGAGCGCAGCGAGGGTGAAGATGTTGAGCGAGAAGTCGCCGATCCACAGACCGATCATCGCGATCAGGAGCGAGAGCGGGATGGAGACCGCGGTGATGATCGTCGACCGGATCGACAGCAGGAACACGAGGATCACGATGATCGCGAACAGCAGGCCGAGACCGCCCTCGACGGACAGGTCGTGGATGGACTGCTCGACCATGGGTGACTGGTCGAAGACGACGGTGAACGCGGCGCCCGAGCCCAACTCGCGTTCGAGGGCCGGCAGCGCGTCGCGGATCGTGTGGGCGAGCTGCACCGCGTTCGCCGACGGGTCCTTGAGGATCGTGAGCGACAGGGACGGGAGGCCGTCGGCGCGTGCGATCGTGGTCTCCGTCGCCGGGACGAGGTCGACGTCCGCGACGGAGGACAGGGTGAACGGGCCGTCCTGATGCTGGATCGGCAGCGCGCGCAGCTCCTCCAGTGACCCGACAGCGGAGCCGACCTCGATCGAGAGCTCCTTACCCGCGTCCACGCTCGTGCCTGCCGCGGTGACCGCGCCACTCGCCTGCACGGCGGCCATGACCTCTTCGGCCGTCGTCTTCTTCGCCGTCAGATCGGCCGGACGCATGGTGATGACCAGCTGGGTGGCGTTCTCACCGGCGAGGTCGACCTGGCGGACACCGTCGATGCCCCTCAGCTCCGGCAGGACGATGCTCTCGACACGGCCGGCGAACTCGCCGGACTCGTCCTCCGAGGCGATCGCGAGCTGGAGCACGGGGATGTCGTCGCTGCTCCCGGCGTACACCTCGCTCACCGAGTCGTTCGGGAGGACGCTCGTGAGCCCCGCGAGTGCGCTCCGGATGTCGGCGACGATTTTCTCGTCGTCCTGACCGAAGTCCCAGCTCACCTGGAGGGACGTCGAGCCGCTCACCGAGGTGGACGTGACACCGGTGACCCCCTTCACGCTCTGCACGGCGCGTTCGACGGGTTCCGTGACCTCGCGCTCCACTGAGGAAGGGGATGCGCCCGGGTAGGTCGCCACGACGACTGCTCCGGGTTGCTGCACCGAGGGCAGGAGCTCCTGCTTGAGTGAGCCGACGGCGAAGAGACCGAAGGCGACGATCGCCGCGGTGATGAGTCCCACGATCAGACGGTTGGCGAGGCTGAGCCTCGTGAGGAAGGACATGGGAGCTGCTGGCCTCTCGGTCGCGGACGGGGCGGAGTTCGCCCACTTCACGCTACGAACAGCTGGAAACCGGCACATCCGCAGCTCGGCGGAGATGCAGCCGCAGGGCATCCGACGTTCGGACGAGGGCCATGGTCCTGTGGTACCAGCCGGGAGCATCCGGTGAACGTGGCACGTTGACGGCAGCCAGCCCGGATTCGAGGCGTACCCTTGATACCCGAACGTGCGCTCCGGTCGTGCGTCGCACGAGGCTCGGAGGGTGCATGGATCTGACCGCCGTCGACCTGCCGAAGCTGCGCCGCGACGCGCAGCTCGAGCGCCAGGTCATCATCGAGCATCGCGCTCGCGACGGTGAGGACCCCTGGGACTTCCTGCCGTCCATGCCGAGTGTGGACGAACTCGTGGTCGCCGTGCTGCGAGACGACGCCCTGCACGCCCGTGGTCTCGCGGCACAGCACGCGATGGCCCGGCTCGCCGGTCGGTCGTCGCTCGGCGATGCGCAAGAGCACAAGGACAACGCCGATCACCTCGAGTACGAGGTGCTCCGCGAGATCGCCCGGGTGCACCCGGAACTCACGCGCGCCGTGTGGCGGATGTCCGGCAAGGTCGCCCGTCCGCCGTGGGAGGGCGACGACGCCGAATAGCCGTGCTCCTCAGAGCGCGGCGGCGATGCCCATCGCGGCCACCGAGACGGCCATGCTCACGAGCTCGACCGCGACGAGCCGGCGGCCGCTCCGGATCGCGTCGAGCGCGAGCTTCGTGCTCAGGGCGAGGTAGCCCGCCGTCGCGGCGGCGAGAAGCAGTCCGCCGATCGACATTCCTCCAGCGTGATGCATCTCACTGGATATTCCTGTATTCGCATATACACCGGCTCCTGTATGGGCTGCCATGACACAGACCAACGCGGCCATGATCACCAGCCCGCCGGACGTGTGAACGACCATCGCGGTGCGATGACCAGGCACCGGGTCGCGCACCACTGAGGCGGCGACGGCAGTCATGTCGGGGGACGTCCGCCGGGCAACAACCCGCAGGCGCGCTGCCGAGGCGACCGCAGCGGCCACCAGGACGAGCGCCCACACGAACGGATGGACGAGGCCGGCCCCGCTGGCGATGTCGATCATCGCCGCCAGCATGACGAACGCCGAACCGAGTTCGAGCACACCCCGCCGGCCGCCGACGGTGCAACACGCACCGACGGCGGCCGGGAGGAGGGCTCCGAGATGAAGCGCTTCGATCATGGTGCGAACCTAGTGACCGTGTGCGCTGTGATCCATGGCCGAGTGCCCATCGTGCGCTGACGTCTCGGAACCGTGCGCGTGCGAGCAATGTGCGACCGGCTCGTTCGGCGGAACGTTGAGCGTCGGGTTCTTGCCGAAGAAGCCGTAGGGCTTCAAGGTGAACCTCGCGTAGTCGACGGGCATGACCGGCCAGTCCTCCGGGCGGGGGAAGTGCGTCGGGCCGAAGGTGTGCCACAGCACGATGTCCTCACCGTCGATCGACGCGTCGCCCTCGATGAATCGCGTGATGCCGTCGCCGCCCGGGTTCTGGTGGACGAAGTCACCAGCCGCGTACCGCTCGGCCGGATCGTACTTCGTCACGAACAGGTGCTTCGTTGCGAACTCGGCACGCTTCGCGATCGAGGAGGACGCGTCCGCCATGAGCGTCGGAGCTTCCTGCGGGTACAGGACGTAGCCCGTCGGTCGGCCCAAGCGGTTCGTCTTCTCCGTGTTGACGATGTGCCAGGCGCGAGCAGCGGAACCGTTCGCCACGCGGCCGGAGTCCCGTTCGGTACTGAGCCGCGTGACCTGCTTCGTGAACGCATTGCCGTGCTCGTTGCCCGGTCCGATCGGGACGCGGACGGCGTCGACCTCGTCGACCGCGTTCGAGACGCCGTCGACCATCATGTCGAGCCGCGCCGAGAACAGGTGCTGGTGATAGGGGCCGCCGAGACCGGGGGCGACCTCCGAAGCGTACGGGTAGTCGGCGCCGTCCTCATCGAGCCCCGGGTAGGCGGAGGTGAAGAGGATGCCGGTGAGCTTCGATTCGCACTCGATCGTGCCGTCGAGGTACAGGTACCAGTAGAAGCCGTAGTCGTAGTTGCCGACCGTGGTGAAGAAGGAGATCACGAGCCGACGGGAGCGGCGCACCTCGTTGGAGCCCGTGTAGAGGTCGGAGTGCTTCCACAGCGTGCCGAAGTCCTCCTCGTGCATGCAGATGCCGTTCTCGATCGTGAACGGGTTGCCGAGCTCGTCTGCCAGCACGGCGTCGAAGTACGTGATCTCACCGACGCAGTCGCAGCCCAGGGCGAGCGAGTTGGTGAAGCGTCCGAAGAGGTACTCACCGGTGTCGAAGTAGTTCTGCCAGAACCGGACGGGGGAGGGGTCACCGTACGGCACGAGCATCTCGTTGATGGAGGCGCGGTAGATGATCGGGCGCGCCTCACCGGCATCGTCGAAGGACAGCTGACGGAGCACGAGGCCTTCGCGCACGTCGAACCCGACCTGGAAGCGCCAGTTGCCCCACTCGACGAACTCGCCGTCGACCGTGAAGCTCGGCCCCTCCGGCTGGGTGATGACGATGGGCTTGAGGCTCGAGAGCGGAGCGCCCTGGATCGCCGGGTCGTCGAAGTTGCCGGGTTCCGCGGGGATGGCCAGCGACGTCGCATCGATCAGCCGGGTGACCTTCCTCGCCGCGGTGTCGACGTACGCGCTCAAGCCGTCGACGGGGTGCGCCCAGGGGTGGTCGGCCGGATAGTCCTGTCGGAAGGCGAGCACCCGGACGATCCGGCGGCCGACCTCCTCGGGATAGTCGTAGTAACCGGCCGACAGCGGGACGACCTTGACCTCGTCGACCGTGCACCCGCGTTCGGCGAGCGCCGCCACCCACCCCTCGTCCTCGGCCACGATGTCGGCGATCGCGTCGAACTCCTCGATGAGGATCGGGAGTTGGCCGCGCGACCCGTCGAGCACGACGGTGCTCACCAGGGTGCCGGCCGTGATGGAGACGATGTTGTCGGTGGAGCGCCCGGTGGCCATGTCGAGCAGCATCACCCGCGCGAGGCGCTCGGGCAGCTCGCCCGTGCCGGCCTGCCAGGCGAGGACGTCCCGTTTGTGCGGTTCCTCCAGGCCGACGTAGGCGAATCGGGTCGTCGGGGTGAAGTCGTCGAAGGCGGTCACGACATCGCGGATGCGCTCGAACTCGGCGGCGGTGAGGCTCGCGAGCGGATGCTGCACGGCCGCCGTGCCGTCGTCTGCGGTGGTGAGGGAGTCGGTGATGGTCATGGTGATACTCCTGGTTCGATGGTTCGTGGTTCTGGAGAGGCGGGACCGGGGCTCAGCCGCCGATGGCGTCCATGACGTTCTCGTAGACGGCGGGACGGCGGCGCTTCAGATACGACGCCTGGACGAGCCCGATGACCGGGCAGACGAGGATGAGTGCGAGCAGGACGAGACTCACCGCTCCGAACGTCGGGTTGCCTGCAGCATCCATGTCGCCGACGAGCATGGGGAAGTAGACGGTGATGACGACGGCGGAACCCACCAGTCCGATCAGGCCGAGACCAGGGGCGACAACGGTGTTCCACAGGCGCCGATCCTGCTTGGTGCGGGCGAAGTAGACGATCACGGCGAGGCTGGTCACCGCCATCAGGATCGCGATGGCGAGCGTCGCGACCCCGGCGAACCAGGTGAACACCTGCAGCACCGGGTCGAGGCCCAGAGCTGCGAACACCACGATCAGGACCGCCGCGGTGCCGGTCTGCACGAGGGAGGAGGTGTGCGGGGAGAGGTGCTTGGGGTGCACTCCGCCCAGGCGACCGGGCAGCACGCCGGCGTTCGACATCGTGTGCTGGTAGCGCGTGATGACGTTGTGGAAGGAGAGGACACAGGCGAACATGCTCGTGATCAGCAGGACGTTGATGATGAGTTCGCCGACCGGGCCCAGGTACATGAGGGTGGTGCGGAGGATCATCGCACCGGGGTCTTCGGCTGCGACGTCCACGACCTGGTCCGGTCCCCAGGCCATCACGAGCGCCCACGAGGCGAGTGTGTAGAAGAGGCCGATACCGATGACGGCGATGTAGGTGGCGCGCGGGATGGTGCGGGATGGGTCCTTCGCCTCGTCACGGAAGATCGCCGTTGCCTCGAAGCCGATGAACGCGGCGATCGCGAACATGAGGCCGACCCCGGGGGAACCGGAGAACACCTGCGAGGGGACGAACGGCTCCGCGGACAGGCCGTCGGCGCCCCCGCTGAAGACGACTGCTGCGGCGAGGACCAGCACGATGCCGACCTCGGCCACGAGGAGGACGCCGAGCACCTTCGAACTCAGGTCGATGTGCCGGTATCCGAGGAGCCCGACGACCGCGATCGCACCGAGTGCGTACAGGTACCAGGGGATCTCCGGTGCTCCGAGTCCCGCGAAGGTGACGCTCAGCAGGTAGCCGATGTAGCCGTACACCGACACCTGGATGGTCGTGTACGTCAGGAGTGCCAGGAACGCTGACGCGAGACCGGCGGGCTTGCCGAGGCCGTAGCCGACGAAGGTGAAGAACGCACCGGGCTTCGGCACATGGCGGGTCATTGCCGAGAGTCCGACGGCGAACAGCAGGAGGATGACGGCCGAGACGGCGTACATGCTCGGGAAGCCGACACCGTTGCCGAGCAGGATACCGAGGGGCGCTGCACCTCCAACGACGGTCAGCGGTGAGGCGGCTGCGACCACCATGAAGACGATGGCGGTGACGCCGAGCGATCCTTTCAGGGACCGGGTGGGCTGACCGGCTTCGACTGCCGGTCCTTTCGTGACGGTCATGGAGCTCTCCTCGGGTGGTCGATGGAAGCGGATGCAGCCAGCATCGCGGCCCGGTGTTGCCTGGTCGTCTCGTCCCGGTAACACCTGGAGCGCTGCGAATGAGACCGGCTCTGCGAGCTGTCTCATTTGGCGGACACGAAGCCGAAACACGCCTGCCACGCCGGTGCAACGCGGCGCGCATAGCCTGGGCTGGAGGCCCGCCGGGCCTCGGAGCGAGAGGCGGTGCGTCATGACGGCGCTCGAACGCGCGATCAGCAACCCGCCCACCGTGCGAGGTCTGGAATCACGATCGCCCGTCGACGGCCTCCAGCGGCGCAGCGTCGGGTTCGTCGATGTGCTGGCCCAATCAGTGTCGGCCGTCGCACCATCTGCTGCGGCAACGACGATCCCCCTGCTCGTGACGGTGACCGCAGGCGGGGCGACCGTGTGGTCCCTCGCCATAGCGATGCTGCTGTCGCTCCTCGTGGCGACGACCGTGAACGTCTTCGCGAAGCGCATCGCGTCGACCGGTTCGCTCTACACCTTCGTGTCGAAGGGTCTCGGAACGGGTGCAGCGTTCGTGACAGGGGTCGCCCTCCTCATCGGCTACGGCTTCATCGCGATGTTCGCCCTCGCCGGTGCCGGCTACTATCTCTCCATCCTGTTGCACCGGTTCTGGCCCAGCATGCCGGCGTCGACGCTGGTCGTTGCGGTGCTCGTCATCTGCATGGCCGCGGTCTGCCTGGTCGTCCTCGTGCGCGGCATCCGGCTGTCCACCCGCGTGACGCTCCTCGTGGAGAGCGCCTCGGTCGGGATCATCCTCGTGCTCGTCGGTGTGCTGCTCTCCCGCTTCGGCCCGGTGCCCGACTGGTCGGTGCTCGGTTTCGACGCCTCACCGGAGAACCTCGCCGTCGGGGCAGTGCTGGCGATCACGGCGTTCGTCGGGTTCGAGAGCTCGTCGACACTCGGCGTCGAAGCCCGTCGGCCGTTCGCGAGCATCCCCAGGTCGCTCGTCTGGACCGTCATCGGCGCCGGTCTCCTCTACCTCGTGACCTCCTACAGCCAGCTCGCCGGGTTCAAGGCGATGGGCGCGGACATCACGGCGAGCCAGGCGCCGATGAACGACCTCGCGACCTCGTCCGGCGTGGAGTGGATGGGACTGCTGCTCGACCTCTCCGTGGCCGCCTCCTTCCTCGCCTGCGCGATCGCGTCGATCACGGCGTTCTCCCGGGTCGTGTTCTCGATGGGGCGCGAGGGCGTCCTCCCGTCGAGGCTCGGCAGCACGCACCGCCGCTTCCAGACGCCGCATGTCGCGATCCTCACGGCCCTCGCGATCGTGACGCCGGTCTCGGTGCTCACCCTCGTGCTCGCGGACGGCGCGTGGGCCGCGATGCAGATCCTCATCGTCGTGGCGGCCGGCGGCTACATCACCGCCTACATCCTCGTGTGCGCCGCGGCACCCGTGTTCCTGTGGCGGATCGGGGAACTGACCGCGTGGCCGCTCATCCGGGCGGTGGTCGCCGGGGTGCTGCTCTCGATCGCTCTCGGCGTGTACCTCGTCGTGGAGAGCACGAGTGCGCGGGGTGTCGGGGTGTGGGTGTTCCTCGTCGCGATCGTGCTCGGTGTGGGCGTGTGGGTGCTCCGGCATCGGCATCGGCCATGGCTGAGCTCCACGATCGGCATCTATGACGAGACGGTGAGCGCCGACGTGCTCGGCGGGCAGTCGGAGCACGGGTGAGCGGCGCGGGCGAGCTCCGTGCGCGGCAGCCGAAGGCGATCCACAGTGCGCTGACGGTGCTCGAGGAGGTCGCGCGCTGCGGTGCCGGAGTCACCGCACAGGAGGTCTCCGCCGGCCTGGACATGCCTCGGGCGACGACGTATCGCCTCCTCAACCTCCTGGTGCAGGACGAGTACCTGGTGCGGATGCCGGATCTCCGCGGCTTCGCCCTCGGACGCAAGGTCGTGGAACTCGCCCATCTGGTCGCCCCGCCACCGCCACCGCAGGCCGCCCGCGAGGTGATGGGTCGATTGCGCTCGAGCGTCCGCGGCGGCGTCCATCTGGTGCGATACGAGGGCGAACGCATCCGGATCGTCGACGCCGATCCGGACTTCCCGCTGAGTGACGAACACCGGATCGTGCGGCAGATCGACACCTCGGCGATCGGCCGGCTGCTCCTCCATGAACTCATCCGCACCGGAGTCGACTGGTCGCCCCTCGTCGCGAGGCCGAAGGACGATGCGGCGGCGCTCGTCTCCGACGTCGACCGCCTCGGCTACGCCAGCCAGCTCGGCGAGCTCACCCCTGGCTACGGTTGCCTCGTCGTTCCCATCCGGGACGCCTCGGGTGGGCTCGTGGCAGGGCTGTCGCTGTCGGCCCCGAGCGTGCGCGTCGAACACCCCGCGGCGCTCCTCGACCTCATGATCGACGGCTCGCGCCAGTTGCAGCCCCTCCTGGCGTGAACGATCCCGTGGCATCCCGAGGTGGCATCTCGGGCGAACGAGGCGCATACTCGAATTATGCAGCCAGCTGATCGTTTTCGCTCATGAGCCACGGGACCGCCGCAACCCCTGAGGGCGCCACCACCGACCGCCGGAAATGGCTCGGCCTCGTCGTCATCAGCATCGCCGTCGCGCTCATCATCGTCGACTCCACCATCGTCAACGTCGCGATCCCCTCCATCGTCGACGACCTCGGCATCTCGTCCACGCAGGTGCAGTGGGTGCAGGAGTCCTACACGCTCGTGTTCGCCGCCCTCCTGATCGTCTTCGGCACCCTCGCGGACCGGTTCGGCCGACGCCGCATGCTCCTCATCGGGGTGATCGTGTTCGGCGGCGCCTCGGTCTTCGCGGCGCTCGCACCCACGGGCGACCTGCTCATCCTCTCGCGCGTCATCCAGGGTGTCGGTGGTGCGATGATCCTGCCGACCACGCTGTCGATCATCAACGCGACCTTCCGAGGCCGTGATCGAGCGATCGCCTTCGCGGTCTGGGGCTCGACGATCGGTGGCATGGTGGCGGTCGGACCGCTGCTCGGAGGCTGGCTGACCACCGACTTCTCCTGGCGCTGGGCGTTCGGCATCAACGTCCCGCTCGGCATCCTGATCGTCATCGGACTCCTGCTCTTCGTGGGGGAGTCCCGCGAGGAGACGACCGATCGCATCGACGTCGTCGGCGCGATCCTGTCCATCGTGACCAGTGCCACCCTCGTGTTCGGGCTCATCGAGGGGCGCAGCCTCGGCTGGTGGCTCACGAACGATCCACTCACCATCGGCGGGTGGGCCTGGCCGTTCGCGCTCTCACCGGTACCGATCTCGCTCATCATCACCGTGCTCGCAGGCGTCGCCTTCGTGCTCTGGGGTCGTCACCGGATGCGCAAGGGGCGGAGCACGATCATCGCGTTCAGCCTGTTCTCGCTTCCGTCGTTCCGGAACGGCAACATCGCGGCGCTCATCGTGTCACTCGGGGAATTCGGGATCATCCTCTCCCTGCCCATCTGGCTCCAGAACGTCCTCGGGTACAGCGCACTCCAGACGGGCGTGATCCTGCTGGCCCTCGCGATCGGTTCCTTCGTCGCGAGTGGCTTCGCCGGAGCGTTCGGCAACCGCGTGGCCCCAGTGCTGATCGTGCGCATCGGCATCCTCGCGGAGATCATCGGTGTCGCCGGCATCGGCCTCGTCGTGGGCCCGTCGACCGAGTGGTTCGCCATCGTGCCGTTCCTGTTCGTGTACGGCTTCGGTGTGGGCCTCGCAACGGCGCAACTCACCGGTGTGGTCCTGAAGGACGTGCCGGTGGAACAGAGCGGACAGGGCTCCGGAACGCAGAGCACGGCGCGCCAGATCGGCTCCGCCCTCGGTATCGCGGTGCTCGGCACGATCCTCTTTGTCAGTACGGCATCGGTGCTCGACGCCCGTCTCGATGACTCCGGCCTCCCCGCGGAGCAACGTGACGCGCTCGTCTCGAGCGTCGTCGACAGCTCGGGCGCTGCGATCGCCGGTCTCGCCGCCGATCCCTCGACAGCAGCGGTGGCCGACGATGCGAAGCTCGCACTGTCGGACGGCACCAGGTACGCAGCATTCGCCGCGGCCGGATTCCTGGCCGTCGGATTCCTCGCCACCCTCTCGCTCGGAAGCGGGCGTCGGGAGGAGACCGACAGCCGATCGGAGACGCGCGCGACCGACGGCACGACGACGCCCTGAGTCGAGTGCGGCGCCAGCACTCAGTTTCGCTTGGGGTGCCACCGTAGAATCGTGACCGGACGGCTCCGCCTCCGCGGAACGGCCATCACCGCCATGACACGACCTCGCACACGCCCACGCCTCTTCAGCGCCCTCACCGCGGCCGCGCTGTCGCTCGCCGTCGTGTCCGCCGGCGGATGGCTCCCGGGGTCCGTGGCGTCCGCGACGATCGAGCCGACAGCGGTCGACGACGCCGCACGCCTGGCATCCACCCCCGACGGACTGGTCGCCGTCGAGGTGAGCCCGAGCGACGGGGGAGCGGTCGAGCAGGCGACGATCACCTCGTTCGGCATCACGATCACGAACGGCACCGATGCGGACCTCCCCGCCGGCACCGTGGCACTGGCGGTGACCGATGCACCGCTGACGGCGACGGCCGACCTCGACGCTTGGCTCGGCGTGAGCGGTGCCGACGCGGCCGCGACGCCGACCGGCACGACGGTGATCCGCACGATCGACATCCCCGAGCTCATCGCCGGACAGCAGTACGTCGTCAGCGGCCTCGACTTCACTCCACCGGCCCTCGGACTCGACGACGCCGACGCCTGGGGTTCCTACGGTGTGACCGCCGGGTACTCCGCCGGCGACACGGCGGGCGGCGGACGGACGGCGATCGTCTGGCGTGCTCAGGGGCAGCCCACGACCACGACCCTCGCCGTCGTCGCTCCGCTCACGGTGCCGCTGAGCTACGGCGGCATCCTCGACGCGGAGGAGTTGAGGGAGCTGACCGCCGCCGATGGCGCACTCACCACCCAGCTCGACGCCTTCATCGGTGAGCAGATCGCGATCGGCATCGATCCGCGCATCATCGCGTCGATCCGTGCCCTGGGCACGCGCGCACCCGAATCGGCGGTGGCCTGGCTCGCACGCCTCGAGGCGGCACCGAACGAGAGCTTCGCCCTGCAGTACGGTGACGCCGAGCCGGCGGTGCAGGCGGACGCGGGCCTGGACCGACTGCTCGAACCGACGTCGTTCGCATTCGCACTCGACCTGGCCGACTTCCCGGCGAGCGTGCCGTCGACGGACACCCCGACGCCGACCGACACCCCCACGAGCGGCACGGACGGCGCCGAGCCCACGCCGCAGTCGGCGACCACGGGTGCCACCGAGACGACCGTCGAGACCCCGGAGCCGACGCCGACCACCACGCCGACACCGACCGAGACACCGACGGAACCGGTGCCGGCGGTTCCCACGATCGACGAGCTGCTCGCCTGGACGTACACGCTGCCGGGCGTCGTGTGGTCTGGCGGGGCGGTGTCCGACGCAGACCTCTCGGTCTTCGCGGCCTCCGGCGCCACCGTGACGATGCTCGACTCGGCGAACGTGGGGACGAACGGGCGGACGCTTCCCGCTTCCGCGACGGTCGGCGCCAACCGTGTGCTGCTCGCCGACCACGGCATCGCCGAATCGCTGAGCGCCGCGGCGTCGGCCACCACCGAGAGCGCACTGCAGACCGCGATCGCCGACGTCAATGCGAGAGTCGCCGCGATCGGCACCGAGGGGACCATCAGTGGAACCGTCGTCGCCGTCCTGCCGCGCGGTGTCGACGGCGCGCTTCCGTCGCTCACCGAGACCGTGGCCGCGCTCCGCGGACTTCCCGCTGCGGTGCAGACGACGGTCGCTGGCGCGTTGGCGGAGGCCCCGAGTGTCGCCTCGCTGGGGGGCCTCACCCCTGCCGAAGGGCGCGCCGACGGTGTCCAGGGTCTCCTCGACGACGAGGTCGAGGTCGGCCTCTTCGCGACCGTCCTCGACGAACCGGAACTCTTGACAGGCCGCGAACGCGCGACGCTCCTCGCCACCCTCGCCGCCGGCTGGCTGCCGTCGGAAGACGCCTGGAACACCGCGGTCACCGAGCAACGAGCGAGAACCGAGACGGTCCTGGCCTCGGTGCGCGTCGCCGACAGTAGCGACATCAACATGGTCGGCGGCGAGGTGTCCCTCCCGTTCGCGGTGCGGAACGACCTCCCCTACCCCGTCACGGTCATCATGCAGGCGTCGCCGAGCAACGGCCGCCTCAGTGTGTCCGGTTCGGTCAAGCAGGAGATCGCCGCCGACTCTCGCGCCACCGTCCTGCTGCCGGTGCAGGCGCAGATCGGGAACGGCGACGTCACCCTGCGGCTGCAGTTGTCGAGCCAGACCGGGCAGGCGATCGGTTCCCAGGCATTCGTCGGCGTCAACGTCCGCGCCGACTGGGAGGGCATCGGCGCCATCATCCTCGCCGTGCTCGTCGCGCTCCTCTTCGTGAGCGGCGTGATCCGCATGGTGCTGAGCAGACGTGCCAAACGCAGGACCGCCGAGGGCGCCCCACCGGGCGACGATCAGGCGGTGGGCAGCGAGCCGCCGGTAGAGTCGTCACCCGGACGACAGGAGACAGATGGCTGACGGCATCGGCAGAGCGAGCGCGCTCCTCGCCTCGGGGACCCTGGTCTCGCGACTGCTCGGTTTCGTCAAGGCGATCCTCGTCGCCAACGTCATCGGCGTCGACATCGTCGGCAACACCTTCGCGATTGCGAACCAACTACCGAACACCATCTACGTCATCATCGGCGGGGGTGTCCTGAGCGCCGTACTGGTCCCGCAGATCGTCCGCGCGGGCATCCACGCGGACGGCGGCAACGCGTACATCAACAAGTTGATCACGATCACGCTCGTGTGCATCGGTGCCGCTACGGCGATCATCACCCTTGCGGCCCCCGTCGCGGTCTTCGTGGTGGCCGGATCGCTCCCGGCGGACCAGTTCGCGCTCGCCACGGCGTTCGCCTACTGGTGTCTCCCGCAGATCCTGTTCTACGCGCTCTACACGGTGCTCGGCGAGGTCCTCAACGCCCGCAAGATGTTCGGCCCCTTCACCTGGGCGCCCGTGCTCAACAACGTCATCGCGATCGCAGGGCTGCTGTGCTTCATCGTGCTGTTCGGTTCCGAGGAGCCCGCGCTCGGCACCTGGGACGGTGCACGCACGCTCGTGCTCGCTGGATCGGCGACCCTCGGCGTCGTGGTCCAGGCGCTGTTCCTGTTGTTGTTCTGGCGTCGCGCCGGACTGCGCTTCCGGCCTGACTTCCAGTGGCGCGGGGTGGGTTTGCGCGCTACGGGGAGGATCGCGAGCTGGACCTTCGGCATGCTGATCCTCACGACCATCGGCGGCATCGTCGAGACGCAGATCGTCGCCTCGGTCTCCGGTGACGCGCCGTCGGTCGCGATCCTGCAGTACGCCTGGCTCATCTTCATGCTCCCGCACTCGATCATCACCGTCTCCATCGCGACCGCCTACTTCACGAGGATGAGCGAGCACGCCCATGGAGTCGGGGGAGTACCGGACTACAGCCGTCTCAGGGCGGACATCTCTGCAGCGATCCGCACCGTGAGCCTCTTGATCGTGCTCGCGGCCTCCGTCATCATCGTGGTCGCCGTGCCCTTTGCGAGTGTGTTCGCCAACAACTTCGGCGATGCCCAGGCGATGGGTTCGATCATCACGGCGTTCGTTCTCGGCCTGGTGCCGTTCTGCATCCTGTTTGTCGTGCAGCGCGCCTTCTACGCCCTCGGCGACACGAAGACGCCGTTCTTCTTCACCCTGTTCCAGACGTTGCTCTTCACGCTCTTGGCTCTGGGCGGACGGATGCTGCTGCCTGATGAGCTCGTGGCGGTCGGCGTCGCGACGGCGATCACTGTCGCCTGCATCGCGCAGACGATCGTCGCCGCATGGTTGCTTCGCCGCCGTCTCGGTGGACTCGAGCTCCGCAGGATCGTCCCGAGCCTGCTTCGTTTCGGCGTCGCCTCGCTCCCTGCGGCCGTCATCGGCTTCATCGTGCTGCTGCTCCTCGGCGGCGTCCATGAGGGTGGCTTCACCACGGGAGGCCTGTTCGGCTCACTCGTGACGATGGCCGTCGTGGGCGCGGTCATGGCGGCGGTCTACGTCGCGCTCCTCGCCCTCTTCCGCGCACCGGAGCTGAGGGCGGCCCTCGCGCCGGTCCTGTCCCGTTTCGGACGCTAGACCGCGGCCACGAGTCCTCAGGAAACACTGTCTCCGAACTGTCCGTAACTGCCGGGAGCGCCGGAATAGCGGCCGGTTAGGATGTGTTACACCACTCGGAAGCCCGGAACCCACCTGGTTCGGGCCCTCCACGAACCACTGAGGAGCATCGTGCGTCAGGTCATCATCATCGGATCAGGACCCGCCGGTTACACGGCGGCGATCTACGCTGCCCGCGCCTCGCTGCAGCCACTGCTCGTCGCATCGTCGGTCGAGGCCGGCGGCGAGCTCATGAACACCACGGAGATCGAGAACTTCCCCGGCTTCCCTGAGGGCATCCAGGGCCCCGAGCTCATGATGAAGCTCCAGGAGCAGGCCGAGAAGTTCGGCACCGAGGTCCTGTACGACGACGTCACCGAGCTGAAGCTCGACGGCGACGTGAAGACGGTCACCCTGGGCAACGGTCAGGTCCACGAGGCCCAGACGGTCATCTTCGCGACGGGATCCGCCTACCGCAAGCTCGGCCTGCACGACGAGGAGCGACTCTCCGGTCACGGTGTGTCCTGGTGCGCCACCTGCGACGGCTTCTTCTTCAAGGAGAAGACCATCGCGGTGATCGGTGGCGGCGACAGCGCCATGGAGGAGGCCACCTTCCTCACGCGCTTCGCGTCGAAGGTCTACGTGATCCACCGCAAGGACACGCTCCGTGCCTCGAAGATCATGCAGGACCGTGCGTTCGCCAACGAGAAGATCGAGTTCATCTGGAACAGCGAGATCGCCGGCATCACCGGTGAAGACGCTGTCGATGGTGTGACCCTGCGCTCCACGACCGACGGCACCGAGACGCACCTGCCGCTCGGCGGACTCTTCATCGCGATCGGCAACGACCCGCGGACGCACCTCATCCACGGCCAGCTGGACCTCGCCCCCGAGGGCACCATCGCGGTCAAGGGTCGCTCGTCGAAGACGAACCTCCCGGGCGTCTTCGCCGCGGGCGACGTGATCGACCCCACGTACCGGCAGGCCATCACGGCTGCCGGCAGCGGCACCGTCGCAGCCCTCGACGCGGAGCACTACCTCGCGGACCTGGAGCAGGCAGCGGGGGAAGCGCAGGCGGCTGACGCCGCCCTCGCCACCGCCACCGTCTAACACCCGCCAGGGCACCGCCCACACACACGTACACGAAGGAGAACACTCATGTCAGATGCAGTCACCGAGGCCACGTTCGACGAACTGGTCATCAACAGCGACAAGCCCGTCCTGGTCGACTTCTGGGCTGCCTGGTGCGGCCCGTGTCGCGCCGTCGGCCCGATCCTCGACACCATCGGCGCAGAGAACAGCGACAAGATCACCGTCCTCAAGCTGAACGTCGACGAGAACCCGAACCTCGCCATGAAGTACCAGATCACCTCGATCCCCGCGATGAAGGTCTTCACGGGGGGCGAGGTCGCGCAGACCATCATCGGAGCGAAGCCGAAGGCAGCTCTCGAGAAGGACCTCGCCGCCTTCCTGGCCTAGCCAGGAGGTCGTTCCACCGAACCCGCCCGGCTCACTGAGCCGGGCGGGTTTCGTGTACCCACCCTCCAATACCATTGACCAACTCACGCAGATCGGATCCACCGTGTCACCTCAGGGCGTCCCCACCACCAGCGGCAACAGTCTCGACCCGTGGTACGGCGCCTACGCCGCCCGCACGGCCGGCCTGGCCGCCAGTGAGGTCCGGGCCCTGTTCGCCGTCGCCAGCCGCCCTGAGGTGGTCTCCCTGGCCGGCGGAATGCCCTTCGTCTCTGCACTCCCCGAGGAGCTCATCCGGGAGGCCGCCGACCGCACCATCCGCGAGAGCGGGCCTCAGGCGCTGCAGTACGGATCCGGTCAGGGTGTGCCGAAGCTCCGTGAGCAGATCCTCGACGTGATGGCTCTCGAAGGCATCTCCGGCAGCGCGGACGACGTCGTCGTCACGACCGGCAGTCAGCACGCACTCGAACTGTTCAGCAAGCTGTTCCTCGACCCGGGAGACGTCGTCATCTCCGAAGGGCCCAGCTACGTCACGGCGATGGTGATCTTCAAGAGCTACCAGGCCGAGGTCGACCACATCCCGATGGACGAGCACGGGCTCATCCCCGAGGCGCTCCGGGAACACATCGTCGCACTGCGCGGGGCGGGGAAGACGATCAAGTTCCTGTACACGATCCCGAGTTTCCACAACCCCGCCGGCGTCACCCTGAGCTGGGAGCGTCGGCTTGAGATCATCGACATCTGTCGACAGAACGACATCCTCGTCCTCGAGGACAACCCATACGGGCTGCTGTACTTCGACGGACCTCCGCCCCAGGCGCTGCGCTCTGTCGACGAGGACGGCGTCGTGTACCTCGGCACCTTCTCGAAGACACTCGCGCCGGGCTTCCGTGTCGGTTGGGCCCTCGCCCCGCACGCGATCCGGGAGAAGCTCATCCTCGCGAACGAGGCCGCCATCCTCAGCCCGTCCTCGTTCAGCCAGATGGTCGTGGCGCAGTACCTCGACCAGGCCGATTGGCGCCAGCAGATCGACACCTTCCGCGGTGTCTACCGCGAACGCAAGACGGCCATGATCAGCGCGCTCGAGGAGTATCTCCCGTCCTGCGCCTGGACCGACCCGAACGGCGGGTTCTACGTGTGGTTGACACTCCCCGAGCAGCTCGACTCGAAGGCCATGCTCCCTCGCGCCGTCACCGAACTCGTCGCCTACACCCCGGGAACCGCGTTCTTCGCGAACGGCGACGGACGGCGGAACATCCGCCTCTCGTTCTGTTATCCCACGCCGGAGGCCATCAAGCTCGGCGTCCGGCGCCTCGCCACCGTCGTCAACGGCGAACTCGACCTGCTGGACACGTTCGCGGGCACAGGGAGCCTCCGTCGCGCTCCGGATCGCGCGGGATACACCGCCCCACCGCCGGACCTGTCCTGATCCCAGCGGCACCGTCGGCGAACCGACCTCGATCGATCGAAGCGAGAGAAGACCAGATCATGAGCGAAAAATTGCATCGCAACATCCTCGTCCTGTCCGGCGGGATCTCCCACGAACGCGACGTCTCCCTGCGATCCGGCCGACGGGTCGGCGAAGAGCTCGAGCGAGCTGGTCACCGTGTCACCCACCGCGACCCGGACGCGACGCTGCTCGCCTCGCTCGACGCCGGCTCGTTCGACGCCGTGTGGCTGGCACTTCACGGGGCGAGCGGTGAGGACGGCGCTCTGCAGGCCCTGCTCCGAACGAAGGGTGTCACCTTCCTCGGCTCCGATGCCGAGGCCACCGCTCTCGCCTGGCACAAACCGACCGCCAAGACGCTGGTGGCCAGGGCCGGATTCGACACCCCGCCGTGGATCACCCTGCCGACAGAGACCTTCCGCGAACTCGGCGCAGACAGCGTGCTCGCCGAGGTGTTGCACGCCATCGGAGACGCGGCGGTCGTCAAGCCGTCACGGGGCGGTTCCGCCCAGGGCGTGACGATCATCGAGGAGGCCTCCGAGCTCCCGCGTGCTCTGGTCCAGGCGTACACGTACAGCGACTCGGCGTTCATCGAACGCAAGGTGACGGGTACCGAACTCGCGATCACCGTCCTCGACACCGGCGATGGACCCCTCGCGCTCCCCGCCGTCGAGATCGTCCCGCGTTCCGGGATCTACAGTTTCGACGCACGCTACAACGCGGGGGAGACCACGTTCTACACACCCGCGCGCATCGACGAGATCGTCGCCGAGCGAGCCGCTGCGATGGCTGTCGCCATCCACGGGGTCCTGGGGCTCCGGCACTACTCGCGCATCGACCTCATCGTCGACGAGCTCGGTCAGCCATGGTTCATCGAGGCCAACGTCGTGCCCGGGACGACCGAGACCTCGCTCATGCCATTGGCCATCGAGGCGTCGGGTCGTTCACTCGGCGATGTGTACTCATCCCTCGTCGAAGCGGCGATCGCCGGCGCCTGACCCCACGCCGGCTCGAGGGGCACGTTGCGAGGCAGCCCTCCGACAAGCTCAGGGGCGATGTCGTCCCGGTCGCCGAGCTTGTCGAGGCGCCACGGCCAGAAAACCCGCTTCGACCAGGCGATTCAGTTCACTGTTTCACGTGAAACGGTCCTCGACGGCCGCCACGGGGAACGTGCGGTTTCCGGGCATACCGCCTTGACTCTTGCGGTTTTCTCTGTCTGACCTGGCATTCAATGCCGATGTTTCACGTGGAACGCACCGCTCAGGACTGACCGAAGCCCGTTTCGCCGAGTTCGCCGAGGATGCGGTTCAGGTCCGCGATCGTGGCGAACTCGACCACCATCTGGCCCTTCTTCGCCCCGAGCGTCACCTTCACACGCGTGTTCAGTCGATCCCCGAGGCGGTCGGCGATCTCGTCGAGCTGTCCTCGCCGTGAACCGGCGATCGGCCGCGGCTTCTTCGCTTGCACACCCTGCGCCGCAGCGGCTTCAGCGGCACGGACCGACAGGTCCTCATTGACGATCTTGTCAGCGAGTCGCTGTTGAGCATCCGCGTCCGTCAGTGACAGGATCGCACGAGCGTGGCCCGCACTGAGCACGCCGGCCGCGACGCGCTGCTGCACCGCCGCCGGCAGCTTCAGCAGTCGGATGGTGTTGCTGATCTGCGGCCGGGAACGACCGATCCGATTCGCCAGTTCATCCTGCGTGATCCCGAAGTCAGCGAGGAGCTGCTGGTACGCGGACGCCTCTTCGAGTGGGTTGAGCTCAGAGCGGTGGAGGTTCTCGAGCAGCGCATCGCGCAGCATGTCCTCGTCCGCGGTGTCCTTGATGATCGCGGGGATGCGATCGAGGCCGACCTCTTTCGACGCCCGCAGACGACGCTCACCCATGATGAGTTCGTACTGCTCGACCTCGCCCGCGATCGTACGCACGACGATGGGCTGGAGCACACCGACCTCGCGGATACTGACGACCAGTTCAGCGAGGTGGTCTGCATCGAAGACCGTGCGGGGTTGATTGGCGTTCGGCACGATTGATGCGGGGGAGAGGTAGGCAAGCCGTGCACCGGGTACCGCGACCAGTTGCGGACCAGCGTCAACGACCTCGGATTCTGCCGCGGTGGCATCAGCTGCAGCGGCATCGGCTGCAGCTGTCGCCGCATCCTTCGCGGCCTTGCGTGCCGTGCCCTGGTTGTCGGGGAAGAAGACGTCGACTGGACGATTCGCCTGGGCGTCGGAACTGGTGGTCGGGATGAGAGCGCCGATACCGCGTCCGAGTCCGGTTCGTTTCGTTGCCATCAGTGACTGACTCCCTCAGGGTGGTTCGGGTCGGTTGGTTCTGTCTCGCTGCTCGACTCCTTCGCCGCCCAGCGCTTCGCGATCTCCGCTGCCGCCTCCAGGTAGGAGACCGCACCGAGAGAGGTCGGATCGTAGCTGATCACGCTCTGACCGAAACTCGGTGCCTCCGAGATCCTCACCGCGCGGGGAATCACCGAATCGAGGACCTGGCCGGAAAAGTGGTCGCGGACATCCTGGGCGACCTGTTGCGCCAGGTTGGTGCGGCTGTCATACATCGTGAGCAGGATCGTACTGACTGAGAGACCCGGGTTGAGGTGACGTTGGATGAGCTGGATGCTGCTGAGAAGCTGGCTGAGCCCTTCGAGTGCGTAGTACTCGCACTGGATCGGAATCAGGACTTCTTTCGCCGCGACGAACGCGTTGATGGTGAGGAGCCCGAGTGAGGGAGGGCAGTCGATGAGGACGTAGTGGAACGGCTCTTCGGCGTCCTCGATGAACTGTTCAAGAGCCGTCCGGAGGCGATGCTCACGTGCGACCTGCGAAACGAGCTCGATCTCGGCCCCGGCGAGGTGGATGGTCGATGGTGCACAGAACAGTGTCGGGAACTCCGGACTCTGCTGCACGACGTCCGCGAGCGGGAAGTCATCGATCAGGACGTCGTACACACTGGGAACCTCGGCGTGGTGATCGACACCGAGCGCCGTCGACGCGTTTCCCTGAGGGTCGAGATCGATGACGAGCACCCGGGCCCCTGCCTTCGCGAGAGCCGCTCCGATGTTCACCGTGGTGGTGGTCTTTCCGACTCCACCCTTCTGATTCGAGACGGTGAACACGCGCGTGCGGTTCGGAGTCGGCAGCGTCGTTTGGGCCAAGGCCTTGCGCCTCTCAGTCAAGTCGTGGATCTCGCGTGCGAGCGGTGTCGATGCGTCGAAGCCGCCACCAACGGAGTCGCGCGCGAATGCTGCGGAGTGCGTTGGTAGGGGTTGTTTCACGTGAAACCTTCTCGATCGAAACGTATGTTTCCACCGTACCAGCGCATGGTCCGCGCAGGGGTGGCGATCCGGGGGAGCGGACACCTGCGCGAGACCACATGGAAGGATGGTCGCCGCTCATTTTGCGACACCCTTCGTCTAGAAGACCCGTCGTGATTCCACTGGCAGTACAGCGCATGGATCTTCTCCACAGAGTTATCCACACCCTGCCCGCATGTGCATGACCCTGTGGACAACCACCTCCCGCGCCTCTCTCGGGCGATCTCATTCAGCGCGGCCGTCACGACGGAGCTGTCATCGATCTCTTATGCGCATCCAATCCCAACTGACGCAAGCCCAGAACCGCGGAGATTCCGCGGTTTTCTGCGGCACACGAGTCCCCACGCCGTACGTCGCTCCGCAATCAGGTCACCAACGAGGCACACCTCGGCACCCTGACGACGGCGCTGCGCAGATGTGCATAACCCCAGCCGGCACACCCGAGGTGCAGTCTTGTCCACAGAGTTATCCACAGCCGGCCCTCGTCAACCCACAGCGCGTCCCTGACGCCCGTTTTCGGTCAGAGGAGGCTCGGTGTTTCACGTGAAACACGACCAGCATCGCGACTCTTGCCACACGTCATCCCACTCCACCCAGACTCGCCATCAAGTCGGCACGCACCATGTACGCAGAGGTGACACCCAGCTCTGCGACATGGTCCCCTCGCTGTGCGACTCAGTCGGGAGCACACGGCGTACTCAATCGGCACCGCATGAACAGCCCGTCTCCTACACGGCGTCGCGATGCACCCCATACAGCACGGGCCCGGCTGCGGCTGTCCATCGAGCTGCCCGGTTCAACAGCCTCCACTCCGGGCTCGTGACGGATCACGCAACCAGATGTTTCACGTGAAACACAGTTCCTCCCGGAGAACCATGAGCTGATGTGAGCCACTCGCGACGAGTACCGTCGCCTAGGCGATTCCGTGACAGAGCGCAGGCACCCCGATCAAGCATCGAGTCCCTGGGGCTCGCTCTCACGCGCCTTCACCGGGTCACATCACCAGCGCGCTGTCAGAGGGACGCGCACCACACGTCGTGGGGGAGGGGTTGCCCGTTCCGCCCTCGCAGGGAGGGTCGCGCGCTGACGAGTGCACGTTTCACGTAAAACGTGCGGGCACATGGCACTCGTGGTGCAGCCGACAGCCCACTCCGTGCCGTGAACACTGAATCCCGGGCAGCGCGAGCGGGTACGCGGATCGACTGCGTGTGTCTCACGGCGTGCCGGCCGCCGCGCCTCGCGGGCCAGTTTCACGTGAAACATCGCTCACGCTCACCCAACCCCGCGGACACCTCTCTCCGCCATCGTGATAGAGGGGACCGACCACACGCCGTACCCTTCATCCCTCTTCATCCCTCATCCGCACGGAGGGCACAGCGGAGACCCCGACTCACCGCGCAGTCCCTCGTTGCACCGCTCACCGAACAACCTCAGCAGGCCGTTCGCCGTTCCAGGACTCGCCCGGCCGCCCACGCACTCACGGAGCATCATCCGACCCACCCCCTTCGCATCGCGGGCTCATCACAAGAGCCCATCGTCAGGGTCTGGGGCTCCAACAACACTGTCGACTCATGCCAGTTCCGGGGGAGTGGGCCCGCACCCGCCAATTGATGCACAAGTTCAGGCCGGGCCCAGGAGCCGTCCAACCAATGCGGAAGCGCCGCGACAGCCGCATACCGAGCGTTCGTTGCATGCGATTGCTGGAGACCGCCGATCCAGGGTGCCGACCCGAGGTCGCCGCCCAGGGAGTAACGTCGAGTCTCCGGCGCTTCCGCCCACCCCGCCGATGCAATGCAATGACGCCGACGCCGCGATACACGATGCGTCCGTCGTCGAGTTGGGCCGCCTCCGTTCGTGTCCCCGTGCCGCCGTCGACGAGTGCGGCCATCCCGATCGAATCTCATGCCTCTCGGTCGACGGGGTAGGAGTGCGCGGTACTGCGCCGGCCAGCCGTGGCAACTGCCGGGTCGTTGATGCAGGCCGGCCCTTCCACGACGGGTGAGGTCGCGCGAGCCGCAGACGTCACGTCGTCGACCAGCAGCCGGCCTCCGCGCACGCACACCTGAACAGCATCAGCGATCACCGGGAACATCCGAGTCCGACCGAGACCGGGAGGCACGACACAGCACCTCGGTTCTGCTGCGGCGGACGTCCTCGAACACAGCCACGCGCTCGCACCTCTTGCCTGCCGCGAACTGCACACCAAGGCGGTGGCGAAACGTGAAATCTGAAACTCCACATGCGGTTCGCCCAATTTGGGGTGTCAATGTGGGCGATTTTCACCCGCCGAGCGTGCCGAATTCATGACAATTGTGAGCGCAGAATGGCTCCTGACGAACTGGAGGCGCCCAAATCAGCACCGTGTGGAGGGCAGATTCGTCAGGAACGATTCTCCTGACAGCCGAAAAACGGGCTCGCAACGACCGATTGTCGCCCCAAGCCCGTGAATCGATCAATGTCAGCCGCGAACCGTTCCCAGAATGACCCGAGTCGGCTCAGCGAGCACGCCTTCGCCGAGCGTCCGTACCTCAACGTTCGAGACGCGGTGCTTCCGAAGCTCCTTCGTCGACGCCTCGACTTCGGCCTGTGCGCCGGCACCCTTCATCAACACGAGCTCGCCTCCATCGCGGAGCAGGGGAGCGGTGAGGGGGAGGAGCTTGCGCAGGGCGCTCACTGCGCGCGCCGTCACCTGGTCCAGTGGATCAGTGAGGCGAACGTCTTCTGCGCGAGCGCGAGTGACCGTGACGTTCTGGAGACCGAGCTCAGCGACCTGATCGTTCAGCCAGGCCACTCGACGTTCCATCGGCTCGATCAGGACGAAATCGACGTCGGGGCGAGCGATCGCAAGCACGAGTCCCGGGAGACCGGCGCCGGTGCCGACATCACCCACACGGCCAGGTCGAAGCAGAGGCGCGACGATCACACTGTTCAGGATGTGGCGAGTCCAGAGGCGCGCGGGCTCCAGTGGACCGATGAGTCCAAGAGGCTCGCCGTGCTCCGCAAGGTTCAGTGCGAACGCACGACCGACGTCGATCCGCTCCCCGAAGAGCGCCGCCGCTTCAGCTGGTTCAGGCTCGAGGCCGTCAGGTGTCGTCATGGTCGTTTCACGTGAAACGCGTCAGGCGCGCGTGATGACCGTGTGGCGGTCGCGGCCTTCGCCGTGTGACTCGGAGACGAATCCACGAGCGGAGACGATGTCGTGCACCAGCTTGCGCTCGTAGCTGGACATCGGTGGCAACGACGCCTCGGTCGAACCGGCTTCGATCCGCTCGACCGCGCGCTCGACGAGCGCGCCGAGCTCCTGCTGGCGAGCCTCGCGAGAGCCACCGATGTCGAGGATCAGACGGGAGAACCCGCCGGTACGGTTCTGCACAGCCAGACGGGTGAGCTCCTGCAGTGCGTTCACCGTGTCGGGGCGCGAGAGCAGACGCAGGTTGCTGTCGGTGGGGGAGTCGACTGACACGTACGCGCGACCGTTGCGCGCGTCGATGTCGATGTCACCGTCGATGTCGCAGATGTCGAGGAACTCCTCGATGTAGTCCGCGGCGACGTCTCCCTCTTCTTCGAGCTGTGTGATGGTGGGCGCTTCGTTCTGCGCTTCGGCCAGGTCCTGGTCAGTCACCGATACTCCTACTTGTTGTCTTGTCCGTTGGACTGCTGCTTCTTGGCGCGCGCCTTGCCCATGGGCTGCTGGCGCTGCGTGGGGGTTTTCTTCTCTTCGACAGGAGCCTCGGAGATGGAGATCACGTCGCCGTTCGGCGTGAGCAGCTTGCCCTTGCGAGCGAGGCGCTCCTCACGGGCCTTCGCGGCGTCCGAGCCAGGCGTCGGCATGTTCCGGATGACCAGGAACTGCTGGATCATCGTCCAGGCGTTCGACGTGAGCCAGTAGAACATGACGCCGAGCGGGAACGCGAAGCCGGAGAAGAGGAAGACGAACGGGAGGATGTAGAGCAGGATCCGCTGCTGCTTGAACTGCGGGCTCGCCTTGGTCTCGGCCGACATGTTCTTCGAAACGATCTGCAGCTGCGTGATGAACTGCGACGCGCACATGAGGACGACCATGATCGCGGCGATGACGACGACCGCCCAGTTGACCGGGTTTCCGGCGAGGGCAGCCTGCATGCTGGTGTGGAGCGGAGCGATACCGAAGAGGTTCGCATCACCGAACTGCACCGCGAGCGTCTCGTTCAGCGGGCCGACGCCTGCCTTACTCTTCTGAGCGTCGTTCAGCACGGAGAAGAGCGCGAAGAAGATCGGCATCTGCACCAGGAGTGGCAGGCAACCGCTGACCGGAGAGGTCCCGTGCTTCTTGTACAGCTCCATGGTCTCGCGCGACATCGCCTCGCGGCTCGCCTGGTCGCGCTTGCCCTTGTACTTCTCCTGCACCTTCTTCATCTGCGGTGCGATCTCGAGCATCTTGCGCTGGCTCTTGATCTGCTTGATGAACAGCGGGATGAGAGCGGCGCGGACGACGAGCACGAGGCCGACGATCGACAGGACCCAGGTCAGACCGGCAGCGGGGTCGAGACCGATCGCGGTCCACAGCAGGTGCCAACCCACGAGAAGGAGCTCGACCGCCCATTTGAGCGGCCAGAGAATTGTGCCGATGATGTCCATAGGTGCGGGTCAGCCCTTTCCGTGGCTCGGTTGCACGACGAATCCATGAGGAGTCACGCTGTACCGGAAGTTCTTCTTCGGTGGCACTTCATCGAAGCGAGGTGCCGCCCAGGGATGGCATCGTGCGATCCGCGCGGCCGCCATGGCCGACCCGACGACGACGCCGTGCTGTTGTACTGCACCGAGAGCGTACGCGGAACAGCTGGGGTAATACCGACAGACATCGCCGTACAGCGGCGAGATCGCCTTGCGATACCCGCGGAGCGCGAGCACCGCGGCATTGCGGGGCGCCAGGCAGGCAGCAGCCACGACGACGTTCATCGTGGGGAATCCGTGAGGGCGCGCGTCACGCCGCGCTTCGCGAAGGCGCGATCGACTTCGGCGTGGAGGGACGACCATGTCGCCGTCGCCGCGGAAGGCAGCGCGCGGATCACGACATCGGCCCCTTGGACAGCACGAGGCTCGCTGTCGTGACAGATCGCCTTCAGGCGACGTCTGACCAGATTGCGTGTCACTGCGTTCCCGACCGTTTTCGCAACGATGAACCCGAAGCGCGGCTGTCCGCCCTTCGGGTTCATGCGTACGTACGTCACCGTGTGCTCGCCGACGAACCGGACCCCGCGACGGACCACCCCTCGGTAGTCGTCTCCGGAGGTGATCCGGCTCGCACGCTCGAGCACGAGGGCTCTACGCGGAGAGTTCGGTGCGGCCCTTGGCGCGACGTGCCGAGAGGATGGCACGGCCGGCGCGCGTGCGCATGCGCAGACGGAAGCCGTGCTTCTTGGCGCGACGGCGGTTGTTCGGCTGGAAGGTTCTCTTGCTCATAATTGCGATCTCCGGATCATGACCCACCACTGCACGAGGTGGCAGCAGGGTACGGAAGGGTGCCCGTGGGCAGAAGTCAACTGATTAAACCTACGGTCTACTGGCGCGTAGGTCAAACCGGCCGAGCCCAAACGAATGATTATCCACAGGATTCCCAGAAACTCTAGCAGTGACACGCAGGGCGGTCGTACAGTGATTTGGGTTGGGGCCGACGTGTTGTTAGCGTGAGTCCTCGGGTTATGCACAAGGTGTGGATAGCACCGCGCGATGCCTGGTTTCTTCGGGGCAGAGCCTGTGGATGAGCCTGTGAGTATGTATGGGGAGAACTATGTCGGACGCCGACGACGCGATCGCTGAGACCTGGCAGTCGGTGCTCGAGATCCTCTCCGTCGACGATCGAATCACCCCGCCCCTCCGCGGCTTCCTGAACCTCATCGTGCCGAAGGGCATCATGGGCGGCACCTTCTACCTCGAGGTACCGAACGAGTTCACGATGGGCATGCTGAACCAGCGCATGCGCGCCCCGATCATCGCGGCACTGTCGACCATCGTCGACGGCGGACCGGTCGGCAACTACGCCGTGGTCGTGAACCCCGACATCGTCGAAGAACGCTACGAGCAGACCGGCTTCCAGCACATCGACCCGGCACCGCTCGAATCTCCCCAGCCGCAGCTCACACCGACACCCACGCTGCCGGCACGCGAGAACGACACCCGCCTCAACCCCAAGTACAGCTTCGACAACTTCGTCATCGGCCAATCCAACCGGTTCGCGCACGCAGCGGCGGTCGCTGTGGCCGAAGCGCCGGCCAAGGCCTACAACCCGCTGTTCGTCTACGGCGACTCCGGGCTCGGCAAGACCCACCTCCTCCACGCCATCGGGCACTACGCGATGAACCTCTACGCAGGGATCCGGGTCCGGTACGTGTCGAGCGAGGAGTTCACGAACGACTTCATCAACTCCATCGCGAACAACCGCGGCTCGTTCTTCCAGTCCCGGTACCGCGACATCGACATCCTCCTGATCGACGACATCCAGTTCCTGCAGGGGAAGGCGGAGACCCAGGAGGCGTTCTTCCACACCTTCAACACCCTGCACGACCACAACAAGCAGGTGGTCATCACGAGCGACCTGCCACCGAAGGCCCTCACCGGTTTCGAGGAGCGGATGCGTTCACGCTTCGAGTGGGGGCTCATCACCGATGTCCAGGCTCCCGACCTCGAGACCCGCATCGCGATCCTCCGCAAGAAGGCGCAGAACGAGAAGCTGCACATCCCGGACGAGGTGCTGGAGTTCATCGCGACGAAGGTGTCGTCGAACATCCGCGAGCTCGAGGGCACGCTGATCCGTGTGGTGGCGTTCGCCAGCCTCAACCGCACGGCCGTCGACATGACGCTTGCACAGACGGTGCTCAAGGACGTCATCAGCCTCGACGACGACAACGTCATCTCGCCGATCGACATCATCAACACCACGGCCGACTACTTCAAGCTCTCCGTGGACGACCTGTACGGTTCGAGCCGCTCCCAGGCCGTGGCGACGGCTCGGCAGATCGCGATGTACCTGTGCCGCGAGCTCACCAACCTCTCCCTCCCGAAGATCGGTCAGCTGTTCGGCAACCGCGACCACACCACGGTCATGTACGCCAACCGCAAGATCACCGACCTCATGCAGGAGAAGCGCTCCATCTACAACCAGGTCACCGAGCTCACGAGTCGGATCAAGCAGAACCTCCGCTACGGCTCCTAGAGGCTCCTGATGAACGTTTCCGGCCCTTCGACACACCCGGTGTGCTCGAGGGGCCGATTTCGTTCATCAGGCGACGATGAGCGCTCATCCCGCGCCACGACTGGGATCTGGAGTTTCCACAACGAACCGTCCACGGCCTGTGGATAACCTGTGGAGAGATGTGGAAGCTCGGGGCCTGCTTGTGAGTGAACACTCTTCACCCGGCGCTCGACCCCACACCCACGGTCACGACTCTCCACAGGGCGTCACCAAGTTACACACATGTAGTTCCCTGTACTGGAGCGGGATCGAGCGAGTTATCCACAGTTTCCACACCGGTTAAGACTGTTAACCGTTAATTCAGAGATCTCTCCGCCAAACAACCTTTCCCCAGCCGGGCTTCTCCACAACGAGCTCGTCGGCTCGCCCGTGGAACCGACCCACTAGCATTGGTCACGTCATCGAGAACCAGAGACAGGGGACTTGTCGTGCGATTCAGCGTCAACCGGGATGTATTCAGCGAAGCCGTCTCGTTCGCAGTGAAGCTGCTTCCGCAGCGCCCGACGCTGCCGATCCTGAACGGCATCCTGATCGAGGCGAACGACGAAGGCCTGATGCTCTCGTCGTTCGACTACGAGGTCTCCAGCCAGACGGGCATCGTCGCTGAAGTCGAAGAGTCGGGCACCGCACTCGTCAACGGCCGACTGCTCTCCGAGATCGCGAGTCGTCTCCCCAACGCCCCCGTCCGGTTCAGCAAGGTCGAGAACCGCATCGAGGTCACCTGCGGTTCCGCACGCTTCACCCTCGGATCGATGCCTGTCGAGGAGTACCCCACGATCCCGCAGGTCGACGCCGACTTCGGTCTCGTCCCGGCCGAGGAATTCGCGACAGCAGTCAGCCAGGTCGCTGTCGCAGCAAGCCGCGACGACGTGACGCCCGTCATCACGGGCGTTCAGCTCGAGGTGTCGAAGACGAGCCTCAGCCTCGTCGCCACCGACCGCTACCGCGTGGCCGTCCGAGAGATCGACTGGGATTCCGGCCAGGGTGACGGTTCGAGCGAGACCGTCACGGCGCTCGTTCCGGCCCGCACGCTTCAGGAGGTCGGCAAGACGTTCGGCCACAGCGGCAACATCAACGTGGCCATCACGAACCGCGACGACCGCGAGCTCATCGCGTTCCGGGCAGACCGCAAGACGGTCACGTCGCTCCTGATCAAGGGCAACTTCCCGCCGGTCAAGCGACTCTTCCCCGAGACGACCGACAACTACGCGATCATCAACACCGCAGAACTCATCGAGGCGACCCGACGCATGTCGCTGGTCCTCGAGCGCGAAGCGGCTCTCCGCTTCACCTTCACCATCGACGGCCTCACGCTCGAAGCCGTCGGATCCGAGCAGGCGCAGGCATCCGAGGGCATCGACGCCCTCCTCACCGGCGACGACATCGTGCTCTCACTGAAGCCACAGTTCCTGATCGACGGTCTGACCGCGGTCCGGAGCGAGTACGTGCGCTTCTCCTTCACCAAGACGGAGAACACGAACAAGCCGGGACCCATGCTCATCACGAGCCAATCCTCCAAGGATCAGCCGGGTGCCGACAGCTACAAGTACCTGCTGCAGCCAAACCTGCTGCTGCGCTGACACGCAAAGGATTCACCATGCACATCGGTCTCGTCGGTCTCGGCAAGATGGGCAACAACATGCGCACGCGTCTGCGTGCGAACGGCATCGAGGTCACCGGTTTCGACCGGAACCCCGACGTCACGGACGTCGCCACGATCAGTGACCTCGTCGCTGCACTACCCGCTCCGCGCACGGTTTGGGTCATGGTGCCTGCCGGCGCCATCACCGACTCCGTCGTCGAGGAGCTCAACGACCTGCTCGACGCAGGTGACCTCGTCATCGACGGCGGCAACAGTCGCTTCACCGAAGACTTCAAGCACGCCGAACTCCTCTCCGCCAAGGGCATCGACTACATCGATGCGGGAGTCTCCGGTGGTGTGTGGGGCGTCGACAACGGCTACGGCCTCATGGTCGGCGGTTCCGCCGCACAGGTCGAGCGCGTCATGCCCGTTTTCGACGCACTCCGGCCTGAGGGTCCTCGCGACGAAGGCTTCGTCCACGTCGGCGAGGTCGGTGCCGGTCACTACGCCAAGATGGTCCACAACGGCATCGAGTACGCCCTGATGCAGGCCTACGCCGAGGGCTTCGAGCTCCTCGACAAGCGTGAGGACATCATCAAGGACGTCCCCGGCACCTTCAAGGCGTGGCAGCGCGGAACGGTCGTCCGTTCCTGGCTGCTCGAACTCCTCGTGCTCGCTCTGGAGGAGGACCCTGACCTCGACAAGATCGAGGGCTACGTCGACGACTCCGGCGAGGGGCGATGGACGATCGAGGAGGCAATCGCGAACGCGGTCCCCGTCCCCACCATCTCGGCGTCGATCTTCGCCCGCTTCGTCTCACGCCAGGAGGACTCCCCGGCGATGAAGGCTGTCGCTGCCCTTCGCAACCAGTTCGGCGGCCACGCGGTCAAGCCGGCCGAGTAGCGGTCCACTCCTGACGAACGAAATCGGCCCTCCACGAGCTCAGGCTCCGTCGGAGGGCCGATTTCGTTCATCCTGCGTCCTCCAGATCCGCGTGCAGGGATGTCCGGGTACGGATTTCCAGCGTCTTCGGCTCGCGGTAGGGTGACGTGGTGATCGTGCGGCACTTGAATCTCACCGACTACCGCAACTACGCGGTAGTCGATGTGGCGCTCGAACCCGGACCCAATCTGTTCGTCGGCCGCAACGGGCAGGGCAAGACGAACCTCGTCGAGGCGATCGGCTACCTCAGCAGCCTCGGTTCGCACCGGGTCTCGACCGAACAGGCGCTCATCCGGCACGGCGCAGAGGCGGCGATCATCCGAGCACGGATCGAGCACGACGGACGCGAACTGCTCGCCGAGGTGCAGCTGAACCGCGGTTCCGCCAACCGCGCGCAGGTCAACCGCTCCCAGATCAAGCCGCGCGAGCTGCCGCGGTACGTGTCGACGGTGCTCTTCGCGCCAGAGGACCTCCTGATCGTGCGTGGAGACCCGTCCGCCCGTCGCAGGTTCGTCGACCAGCTCCTCGTCCAGCGCATCCCGCGGCTGGCGAGCGTCATGTCGGACTACGACCGCTCCCTCAAACAGCGCAACTCCCTGCTGAAATCGGCCCGCGCCCGCGGGTTGAAATCCGGGCCGCTGGCAACACTCGACCTGTGGGATGAGCGTCTCGTCCAGTACGGCACCGAGATCATCGCCGAGCGTCTCAAACTGATCGCCAACCTCGGTGTGCCGCTGCGGGAGGCTTACCGTTCCGTGGCCGGCGACGACCACCGACCCGTGCTCCTGCCGGTCTTGAGCATCGCCGGCACCGATGCCGAGGACGACTCCGACGACAGCGCCCCTGCCGAGGGCGTCGAAGCGGGGGCACCGGTCGATCTCGAGCGCATCGCCGAGCGATTCCGCGCGGCACTGAGTGAACGGCGGACGAGTGAACTCGAACGCGGTCTGACCCTCGTCGGCCCGCACCGCGACGACGTCTTCTTCGGTCTCAACGGCCTCCCGGTGAAGGGCTATGCGAGCCACGGCGAGTCGTGGTCCTTCGCTCTCGCTGCGAAGCTCGCCTCGGCGGAGCTGCTGCGAGCCGACTCCTCGCTCGGTGACCCGGTGCTCATCCTCGACGACGTGTTCGCCGAGCTCGACTCCCGCCGTCGGGAACGGCTCGCCGCCGCCGTGGCGGAGTACGACCAGGTCATCATCACTGCTGCGGTGTTCGACGACGTGCCAGAGCGCTTCACTGCGCACGTGGTGCGTATCGAGGCCGGCCGCATCGTCGAGGAGCCCGCCGATCACTCGCTTACCGCTGCGGAGTCCCTCCATGACTGAACCGCGACGATACGGACGGGACGGCGACCCGGCCGGAGAGCTGTCGGTGTCCGTGTATCTCCGGTTCAAGGAGGTCTTCGGGGGTGAGCGCGTCTCGCGGGACCGGAAGCGTCGCGACCGTGCGGCCGCCGGGCCGCAGGACTCGGTGCCGTACGGCAAGGGACGCGACCCGAAGGGCCTCGGTTCGGTCATCGATTCGCTCACCGCCGGCCTCGGCTGGAACTCACCGCTCGCGCAGCACGAGCTCCTCGGCAACTGGGCCGAACTGTGCGGCGAGGACACCGCGAGGTACTCCGAACCGGTGTCGATCTCAGACGGCGTGCTGCTCGTGCAGTGCCAGTCGACGGCCTGGGCGACGCAGCTCCGACTCATGCGTCACGAACTCCTCGTCCGCATTGCAGAGAAGTACCCCGAGGCAGGCGTCGACACGATCCGTTTCCAAGGCCCCGGAGCCCCCTCCTGGAAAAGAGGTCCCAGGTCGATTCCAGGGCGTGGTCCACGCGATACTTACGGCTAGGGAGGCAAATACGCCCTCCGGGCGTGAAAAGGTCGCTCAAACGGGCGTTTTCACGCGGTCTCACGGGGTCTGTTTGGTAGGATGGAACGGTCGAATATCGACGGTTTGGAGCTCTCTTCCCTATGACATCAGAACCGAATACGCACGCCGACGAGTCTGACTACGGCGCAAGTGCCATCCAGGTTCTCGAAGGTCTCGAAGCCGTCCGGAAGCGGCCCGGTATGTACATCGGGTCCACCGGTCCGCGTGGTCTGCACCACCTGGTCTACGAGATCGTCGACAACTCGGTCGACGAGGCCCTCGCTGGCTTCTGCGATACGATCCTCGTCACCATCCTCGAGGACGGCGGCGTCCGCGTCGTCGACAACGGTCGCGGCATCCCGGTCGACATCCACCCGGTCGAGAAGAAATCCACCGTCGAGGTCGTCCTGACGATCCTGCACGCCGGTGGCAAGTTCGGCGGCGGCGGTTACGCGGTCTCCGGTGGTCTGCACGGTGTCGGTTCGTCCGTCGTGAACGCGCTCTCCACCAAGCTCGACGTCGCGGTCAGCCGACAGGGTTCCGTGTGGCGCCAGAGTTTCCAGCACGGTGTGCCGGACGCGCCGCTCCACCAGGACGAGCCGACCGATGCGACCGGCACGACCATCACCTTCTGGCCGAGCCCGGACACCTTCGAGACGATCGAGTTCGACTACGAGACGCTTCGCACGCGTTTCCAGCAGATGGCCTTCCTCAACAAGGGTCTGCGCATCGAGCTCGCCGACGAGCGTCCCCTTCGCGACGCGATCCTCGCCGAGGACGCCGATGACAACTCGGCCGCGCACTCGCAGCGCAAGGACGTCTTCCTGTACGAGCGCGGTCTCACTGACTACGTCGAGTACCTGAACAAGGCGAAGCGTGCGGAGCTCGTCCACGACGAGATCATCTCCTTCGAGTCGGAGAACACCGAGCGCAAGATCGCCCTCGAGGTCGCGATGCAGTGGACGACCGCCTACAACGAGAGCGTCCACACCTACGCGAACACCATCAACACCCATGAGGGCGGCACGCACGAGGAGGGCTTCCGCGCTGCACTCACGACGCTCGTGAACCGCTACGCGCGCGAGAAGGGCATCCTCAAGGAGAAGGACGACAACCTCTCCGGTGACGACGTCCGCGAGGGATTGACCGCTGTCATCTCGGTGAAGCTCTCCGAACCGCAGTTCGAGGGTCAGACGAAGACCAAGCTCGGCAACACCGAGGCGAAGGCGTTCGTGCAGAAGGTCGTGAGCGAGCAGCTCAACGACTGGTTCGACCGCAACCCGCTCCAGGCCAAGGAGATCATCCGGAAGGCACTGCAGGCGGCGACCGCTCGTCTCGCCGCGCGCAAGGCTCGCGAGACCGCACGACGCAAGGGTCTCCTCGAGGGTGGCGGCATGCCCGGCAAGCTCAAGGACTGCCAGTCGAAGGATCCGTCGCTCTCTGAGATCTTCATCGTCGAGGGTGACTCCGCAGGCGGTTCGGCGGTCCAGGGGCGCAACCCCGAGACGCAGGCGATCCTCCCGCTTCGCGGCAAGATCCTCAACGTCGAGAAGGCGCGCCTCGACCGCGCCCTCGCCAACGCCGAGGTCCAGGCGATGATCACGGCGTTCGGCGCCGGCATCGGCGAGGACTTCAACCCGGAGAAGGTCCGGTACCACAAGATCGTGCTCATGGCCGATGCCGACGTCGACGGACAGCACATCACCACGCTGCTCCTGACGCTGCTCTTCCGGTACATGCGTCCGCTGGTCGACCTCGGCTACGTGTACCTCGCGCAGCCGCCGCTCTACCGCCTCAAGTGGTCGAACGCCGAGCACGAGTACGTGTACAGCGACCGCGAACGAGACGCGCTGCTCACCGACGGCGTCGCCTCGGGCAAGCGCATCCCCAAGGAGAACGGCATCCAGCGGTACAAGGGTCTCGGTGAGATGAACTACAAGGAGCTGTGGGAGACCACGATGGACCCGCAGACGCGCACGCTGCTGCAGGTCACGCTCGACGACGCAGCTGCTGCCGACGAGATCTTCTCCACCCTGATGGGCGAGGATGTCGAGTCGCGCCGCACGTTCATCCAGAAGAACGCGAAAGACGTCCGCTTCCTCGACATCTAGCGCTTCGACAGGCCCTGAGACCGCGGCGCACCACTCACCCGGTCCAGCAGCCTGTCGAAGTGATCCACCTTGCACGACACAGGCCCTTCGACAGGCTCAGGGACCAGGAGAAGTAGAGAAACATGGCAGACGAAACCAACGACGAGACCACGGCTCCTCAGGAGCACGGTGTGCACGGTCGGATCGACCAGGTCGACCTCCAGCTGGAGATGCAGCGGAGCTACCTCGACTACGCCATGAGCGTCATCGTCGGGCGTGCACTGCCCGACGTGCGTGACGGCCTCAAGCCGGTGCACCGCCGTGTCATCTACGCGATGTACGACGGCGGGTACCGTCCCGACCGCTCGTTCTCGAAGTGCGCGCGCGTCGTCGGCGACGTCATGGGCCAGTTCCACCCGCACGGCGACTCGGCCATCTACGACGCACTGGTGCGCCTCGTTCAGCCGTGGAGCCTGCGCTACCCGCTCGCGCTCGGCCAGGGCAACTTCGGCTCACCCGGCAACGACGGCGCCGCGGCTCCTCGGTACACCGAGACGAAGATGGCCCCGCTCGCCATGGAGATGGTGCGCGACATCGACGAGGAGACCGTCGACTTCCAGCCGAACTACGACGGTGAGTCGCAGGAACCGGTCGTCCTGCCGGCGCGCTTCCCCAACCTGCTCGTCAACGGTTCCGTCGGTATCGCCGTCGGTATGGCGACGAACATCCCGCCGCACAACCTCCGTGAGGTCGCGGACGGCGCCCTGTGGCACCTCGCGAACCCCGATGCCACGCGCGAAGAGCTGTTCGAAGCCCTCCTGCAGCGCATCAAGGGACCAGACTTCCCCACCGGCGCGCAGATCCTCGGTGTCAAGGGCATCCAGGACGCCTACCGCACCGGTCGTGGTTCCATCACGATGCGTGCCGTCGTCAACGTCGAGGAGATCCAGGGTCGCACCTGCCTCGTCGTCACTGAACTGCCGTACCAGGTGAACCCCGACAACCTCGCGTTGAAGATCGCGGACCTCGTCAAGGAGGGTCGCCTCGGCGGTGTCGCCGACATCCGCGACGAGACGTCCGGTCGTACCGGGCAGCGTCTCGTCATCGTGCTGAAGCGTGACGCCGTCGCGAAGGTCGTGCTCAACAACCTCTACAAGCACACGCAGCTGCAGGACAACTTCGGCGCCAACATGCTCGCGATCGTCGACGGCGTGCCGCGCACGCTTCCGCTCGACGGCTTCATCACGCACTGGGTCACGCACCAGATCGAGGTCATCGTGCGGCGCACGGTCTTCCGCCTGCGGAAGAAGGAGGAGCGCGCCCACATCCTGCGCGGGTACCTCAAGGCCCTCGACGCCCTCGACGAGGTCATCGCGCTCATCCGTCGTTCGCCGTCGGCAGACGAAGCGCGCCAGGGCCTCATGGAACTGCTCGAGATCGACGAGCTCCAGGCGAGCGCGATCCTCGACATGCAGCTGCGTCGTCTCGCCGCCCTCGAGCGCCAGAAGATCATCGACGAAGCCGCCGAGATCGAAGCGCAGATCGCCGACCTCAAGGACATCCTCGCGACCCCGACGCGCCAGCGCACCATCGTCAGCGAAGAACTCACGGCGATCGTCGACAAGTTCGGCGACGACCGTCGTACCGAGATCATGTTCGGGTTCGACGGCGACATGAACATGGAAGACCTCATCCCCGAAGAGGAGATGGTCATCACCGTCACGCGTGGCGGATACGTCAAGCGCACCCGCAGCGACAACTACCGTCAGCAGCACCGCGGTGGCAAGGGTGTCAAGGGTGCGCAGCTGCGCGCCGACGACGTCGTCGACCACTTCTTCGTCACCACCACCCACCACTGGCTCCTGTTCTTCACCAACAAGGGGCGGGTCTACCGGTCGAAGGCGTACGAGCTGCAGGAGGCCGGCCGCGACGCGAAGGGTCAGCACGTCGCGAACCTGCTCGCCATGCAGCCCGATGAGGAGATCGCCGAGATCCTCGACATCCGCGACTACCAGGCGGCCACCTACCTCGTCCTCGCGACGCACGACGGCCTCGTGAAGAAGACCGCACTGTCGGAGTACGACACCAACCGTTCCGGCGGCATCATCGCGATCAACCTGCGCGACGGCGACGAGCTGGCTTCCGCCCTCCTGGTGGAGAACGACAGCGACGTGCTCCTCGTCTCGCGCAAGGGCATGTCGATCCGCTTCACCGCGACCGACGAGGCACTGCGTCCGATGGGGCGATCCACGAGCGGTGTCCGCGGCATGCAGTTCCGTGGCGACGACAAGCTCCTGTCGGCTTCCGTGCTCCCGTCGAGCGACGACGAGTCTGGCGAGGAGAGCGACGCGTTCGTGTTCGTCGTCACCGAGGGTGGCTACGCGAAGCGGACGAGTGTCGACCAGTATCGCGGCCAGAACCGCGGTGGCCTGGGCATCAAGGTGGCCAAGCTGAGCGACGATCGCGGCGACCTCGCGGGTGCGTTGATCGTCGATGAGGGCGACGAGGTCCTTGTGGTTCTTGCCAGTGGCAAGGTGGTAAGGTCTGCCGTGGCCGAAGTTCCAGCGAAGGGGCGCGACACCATGGGCGTCGTCTTCGCACGCTTCGCGGAGAGCGATCGCATCATCGCGCTGGCCAAGAACAGTGACCGAAACCTCGAGACCCAGGATGTCCCGGAAGCCGCCAGTGAGGCAGCTCCGGAGGGTTCGACACCCGCAGCATCCGTGCCGGAAGAGACTCCGGCTGTGAAGGAAGAAGTAGATGAGTAGTAGCGTCGCCGAGAAGCTGGCCAAGAAGTCGACCAAACGCACCAGCACCAAGCAGGTTCGCCTGAAGCTGGTCTACATCGACTTCTGGTCGGCCGTGAAGCTGTCGTTCCTCGCGGCGATCGCCGTCGCCGTGGTCATCGTCGTGTTCTTCTTCCTCGTGTACACGGTGCTCAACACCACCGGCGTCTTCACGAAGGTGGGCGGACTCTTCACCGACATCGCCGGCCCGGGCAACAACATCCTGCAGTACGTGAACCTGCCGCAGGTCATGGCGTTCGCGGGTATCGTCGCTCTCCTGAACCTCATCGTCATCACTCTGATGGGCGCCCTCCTCGCGGGGCTCTACAACCTCAGCGTGAAGATCACGGGTGGTCTGCTCGTCGGGTTCACCAACAACTGACCCTGTCGCTCCCGCCCGGTGCGTCTCGATTATGAGATGCGCCGGGAATCGGGTAGTCTCAACAAGGTTCAAAACGGGGCTATAGCTCAGGCGGTTAGAGCGCTTCGCTGATAACGAAGAGGTCCCAGGTTCAAGTCCTGGTAGCCCCACACTGCATGTCAGAAACACCGTAGGACCAGCAACACACTCGATGGATCAGGATCACGCATCCCGATCTGTTCGGGGCCTTAGCTCAGTTGGTAGAGCGCCTGCTTTGCAAGCAGGATGTCGGGAGTTCGATTCTCCCAGGCTCCACACGTTACAGAACCCCGGACTCAGTGCAAACGCTGAATCTCCGGGGTTTTTTCCTTCTCGACGCACATCCGCGGTCGAGTAGGATTCCCCCACGGCCATCTGAGGGGTACCACGAGTCTTGAGTAACAACCACGCCACCTTCATCTGGGGGATCGCGGACCTGCTTCGCGGCAGCTTCAAAGGTCATCAGTACGGCGACATCATCCTTCCGTTCACGGTGCTCCGGCGTTTGGATGCAGTGCTTGCGCCGACGAAGCAGGCCGTGTTCGAAGCGGTTGAGCAGGCGACGGCTGGCGGCATCCCGGTGCGTGCGTCGTTGCTGCGGAACACGGCCGGCCACGCCTACTCGTTCTGGAACGAGTCGCGTTTCGATCTGAAGACCGCGCTCGGCGACTCCGAGAACCTCGCGGCGAACCTCGCGGACTACGTCAGCGGCTTCTCGGACAATGTGAAGGACATTTTCGACAAGTACAAGATCTCCGAGCGCATCGCCGAGCTCGACGAACATGACCTGCTCTTCCACGTCACACAGCGCTTCGCGGGCGTCGATCTGTCGCCGATCGCGGTCCCGAACGAGGAGATGGGGCACATCTTCGAGGAGCTCATCCGCAAATTCGCGGAGGCCTCGAATGAGACCGCAGGTGAGCACTTCACCCCCCGCGACGTCATCGAGCTGATGGTAGACATCCTCCTCGCGCCCGAATCCGACACCCTCGCAAAGAAGAACGTCGTCCGCTCGGTCTACGATCCGACGGCAGGCACGGGCGGCATGCTGTCGGTCGCTGAGGATCACATCCGCAGCGCGAACCCGACCGCGACGCTCACGCTTGCAGGCCAGGAGATCAACCCGCAGTCCTACGCGATTTGCAAAGCCGACATGACGGTCAAGGGCCAGTCGGTCGATGCCATCTTCTTCGGCGACACCCTCATCAACGACGGTCACGCCGGCGCGACGTTCAGCTACGGACTTTCCAACCCGCCCTTCGGTGTCGATTGGAAGAAGCAGCAGAAGACCGTCACGGACGAGCACACCGAGCGCGGGTATGCAGGGCGCTTCGGACCGGGCCTGCCACGCGTGTCCGACGGCTCGATGCTCTTCTTGATGCACCTCATCTCGAAGATGCGCACCGCTGCGGATGGCGGTGGCCGCGCGGCCATCGTGCTCAACGGCAGTCCACTGTTCACCGGCGGAGCGGGGTCCGGGGAGTCGAACATCCGTAAGTGGGTGCTCGAGCGAGACCTGCTTGAAGCGATCGTCGCCCTCCCGACGGACATGTTCTACAACACCGGCATCGCCACCTACATCTGGGTGCTCTCCACGAAGAAGCGCGCCGACCGGGTCGGCAGAGTGCAGCTCATCGATGGCACAAAGCTGTTCCGCAAGATGCGCAAGGGCCTCGGCTCGAAGCGCAACGAACTCGGTCCGGACGACATCGCCGCGCTGGTGAAGCTCTACGAGTGGGAAGCGGATGAGCTCCGCTCGAAGACCTTCGCGAATGAGGACTTCTTCTACCGCACCATCACCGTCGAGCGGCCCCTGCGCCTCAACTGGGCGCTAACCCCGGAGCGCCTCGCCGCCGCGAAGGAGACGAAGCCACTGGCGAAGATCGATCTCAACGCCCTCGCTTTGCTCGTCGAGCGCACGCACGAGGGCGAGTCCCCCACCCACGACTTGCCTGCGTTCCGCAAGCACCTCGCCACACGCCTCGCGGATGCCGGCGTGACCCTCACCGCGCCGCAACTCAAAGCACTTCTGTCCGCGCTGTCGGAGCGCGACGAGAACGCGCCCGTCGTGCTCGACGCGAAGAAGCGCCCCGAACCCGACGCAACCCTCCGTGACACCGAGAACGTGCCGTGGAGCGAAGACATCCATGCCTACTTCGAGCGTGAGGTGCTGCCCTTCGCTCCCGACGCCTGGATCGACGAGGCGAAGACGAAGGACGGATGCGAGATCCCCTTCACCCGCCACTTCTACCAGTACGTGCCCCCACGCTCCCTGGCTGAAATCGACGCGGACCTCGACGCCGTCCTCGGACGCATCCGGGCACGGCTCGAAGCGGTGAAAGCGTGACGGCGCTGGCGCCGTACCCCGCGTATCGCGACAGCGGCGTGCATCTGTTAGGTGCCGTCCCAGCGGACTGGACCGTTCAGCCAGCGGTGACCCTCGCGAGAGTGTTGACGAGCACGGTCGACAAGCACATGGTCGAAGGGGAGTTTCCGGTGCGGCTCTGCAACTACACGGACGTCTATTACAATGACGTGATCAGCGCGAAGGCTTCTTATATGGAGTCGACTGCCAGTCGGGCACAGATCGCGGCGTTCGCCGTGACAGCAGGCGATGTAGTGTTCACCAAGGATTCGGAAACCGCCGATGATATCGGTATCTCAGCGTTCGTCCCGATCTCACTTCCTGGACTTGTCTACGGTTACCACCTCGCGACGTACCGCCCTCACGATAGTCGATATGGAAAGTTTCTGAAGTGGTTTCTCGACTCGGGATACGCCAAGTCGAGCTTCCAGGTCCGAACACTCGGCGTGACCCGCGTGGGATTAAGTCAGAACACCATTCGCTACCTTCGTGTTCCGACCCCTCCGCCCGAACTTGCAGCACAGATCGCAAAATACCTGGATCGGGAGACGGCGGAGATCGACGCGTTCATCGCGGATCAGGAAGAACTCATCGCCCTGCTCACCGAGCGCCGCGCCGCGACCATCACCCACGCCGTCACCAAGGGCCTCGACCCCACCGCACCGATGAAAGACAGCGGCGTCGACTGGGTTGGAGATGTGCCGAGCGGGTGGGACACGGGCAACATTCGACGGTTTGCCCAGATGAGAACCGGACACACACCCAGCCGGGCTCGAGACGAGTACTGGACTGAGTGTTTCATTCCCTGGTTCACTCTTGCCGATGTGTGGCAGTTGCGGCAGGGGAACACTTTCTTGGGTGAAACGAAGAGCCTAATCAGCGAGCTCGGACTCGCAAACTCGGCGGCAGAGCTGCTGCCAGAAGGCACCGTTGTGTTGTCGAGGACTGCGTCGGTGGGGTTCGCCGGGATAATGTCGCGGCCTATGGCGACAAGTCAGGACTTTTGGAATTGGGTCTGTGGTGAGAAGCTGCTGCCGAAGTACCTCTGGTATCAGTTCCTGTCCATGCGGTCACATTTCTCTTTCCTCGCTCAGGGCTCTACTCACAAGACGATCTATCAAGCCGACGCGGCTGCTTTGTCGATCGTTGTTCCCGAAATTGATAGTCAACGGGCCATCGCTGACTACCTCGACCATGAGACGGCCGAGCTTGACGCCGCCATCGCCGATGCGCGCGAGGCCATCGCGCTGTCGAAGGAGCGGCGCGCGGCGCTGATCTCCGCGGCCGTCACGGGCAAGATCGATGTGCGTGGGGTGGCGTGACACGACACCGCTGGTTTCGACAATCGTGACCGCTGAGTGAGAGAGTGACCCTGTGGCGATTCAGCACGAAGACGCGTTCGAAGTCGAACTGTGTGAGTACTTGGCGGCGCACGGGTGGGAGTATTCACCGACAGCCGAAGGATATGACCGAGACCGCGCACTGTTCCCAGCCGATGTGTTCGCGTGGCTTGCAGCGACGCAGCCGGACCAGCTTGACAAGCTGGTGAAGCCCGGCGCTTCCGAGACCTCCCATGATCTCGGTCGCAAGCAGATCCTTGACCGGATCGCGGCGGCGCAAGCCAACGACACTATGAACGGCGGCGGAACGCTCAACGTGTTGAAGTCGTCGGTAGGTGTGCTGAACGCGAAGTTCTCGTTGTTCCAGGCACGTCCGGCTACGTCGTTGAACGCGACCACGGTAGAGCGGTTCGCGACAAACCGACTGCGGGTGATGCGGCAGGTCACGTATTCGTCGAAGCACACGAACCGGATCGACTTGGTGCTCTTCGTCAACGGCATCCCGGTGTCGACCATCGAGCTGAAGACCGATCTGACGCAGAGCCTGGCGGCTGGTCTCAAGCAGTACGCGCAGGACCGGAAGCCAGAGGGCGAACCGCTGCTCACCTTCGGTCGCGGGGCGCTCGTGCACTTCGTCGTGACGAACGAAGAGGTCCACATGACGACGAAGCTCGACGGTCCGAACACGAGGTTCTTGCCGTTCAATCGCGGGAAGAACAACGGCGCCGGCAACGCGGCAGTGCCTGGGACGAGTCCCACAGCGTACTTCTGGCAGGAGATCCTCGAGCGCGGGACATGGCTCGACCTCATCGGGCGCTTCCTGCACTACCGGTTCACCGAGAAGACCGACCCCATCGACGGAAAGAAGATCTACGACAAGGCGCTCCGCTTCCCCCGATACCACCAGTGGCGCGCGGTATCGAAGCTCGAGCGGGTGGTGCTCGACGAGGGCCCGGGTCACAACTATCTGATTCAGCATTCGGCGGGGTCGGGGAAGACCGACTCCATCGCATGGGCGGCGCACCGCATGGCGCAACTCCACAACCCCGACGGTCAGAAGGTGTTCGACGGGGTCATCGTCGTATCCGACCGCCAGGTGCTCGACGGGCAGCTACAGCGTGCTGTTGAACAACTCGAAACGACGTCGGGCGTGTTCCAACCCATCACTCGTGGCGGCGACGCGTCGAAATCGGCGCAGCTCGCCGAGGCATTGTTGGCAGGCAAACAGATCATCGGCGTGACGCTGCAAACCTTCCCGCACGCGCTTGAGACCATCGAGAAGAACACCGGGCTCGCGGGGCGGCGCTACGCGGTGATCGCGGACGAGGCGCACTCGTCTCAGAGCGGCGAGGCCGCGGCGTCCCTCAAGCAGGTCCTCACTGCCGGGGCGACGGATGCCGAGAGCGACACCATCGACGCCGAGGATGTACTTGCCGACGTCATGGCTCGAAAGGTCGGGGTAGGGACGATCTCGTTCCTGGCGTTCACCGCGACACCCAAGGGGAAGACGGTCGAGCTGTTCGGGCGAGAGGACGCGACGGGTACGAAGCAGGCGTTCGACCTGTACTCGATGAAGCAGGCCATCGAGGAGGGCTTCATCCTCGATGTGCTGAAGAACTACCTGCCCTACGATCTTGCGTTCAGCCTCGCGCACTCGGACGCAGCGACCGGCCTCGATGTGGAGATCGACACGGCGAAAGCTGGCAGTGAGGTGATGCGGTGGGTGCGGCTGCATCCGACGAACATCGCGCAGAAGGTCGCGGTCATCGTCGAGCACTTCCGCGCGAATGTGCGGAGCGGGCTCGGAGGCCGGGCGAAAGCGATGGTCGTCACCGGATCGCGGAAAGAGGCCGTGCGGTACAAGCTCGCCATTGACGCGTATCTGAAGGAACACAAGCTCGACGGGAAGCTTGGAGCGCTCGTCGCGTTCTCCGGCTCCGTGGTCGATCCGTCGTCCGGCCCTGACGAGTTCACCGAAACGTCGCTCAACCCTGGGATGAAAGGGCGGTCGTTGGAGGCGGCGTTCGGTGGCGACGAATTCCAGGTGATGATCGTCGCTAACAAGTTCCAGACCGGGTTCGATCAGCCGCTGCTCGTCGGCATGTACGTGGACAAGAAGCTGTCCGGTATCACCGCCGTGCAAACACTGTCTCGGCTGAACCGCGTCATCCCGGGCAAAGAGAACACGTACGTCATCGACTTCGTCAACGACCCCGCCGAGATCCTCGCCGCGTTCCAGGACTACTACGAAGACGCCGAACTGACCGAGCCGTCGGATCCGAACGTCATCCACGACATGCTCGGCAAGCTCCGCAGCATGAACATCATCGACGTGCAGGACGTCGACGCGGTTGTGAACGCCTGGCTCACGAAGACGAGCCACAACGCGTTGTACTCCCACATCAAGGCATCGCGCGACATCTTCCGGGACCGATGGAAGGCGGCCGTCGCCTCTTCTGATGATCTCGAGAAGGGGCGGCTCGAGGAGTTCCGCGGGACGGTCTTCGCGTTCGTCCGCGCCTACGATTTCCTCTCGCAGATCATGGACTACGGCGACACCGACATCGAGAAGTGGGCGATTTTCCTCCGCGTCTACCGCCGAGCCATCGAACGTGAGGATGCTGACCCGTCCGCCGTCAACACCGACGACATCGTCCTTACCCACTACCGGCTGCGGAAACTCGACGCTCAGAACCTTGGACTCACGTCGGGTTCGTCGGGGGAACTGTCGGGCATCACCGCGGCGGGTTCCGCAGAGCCGCGCAAGTCGAAATACGGCCTGCTGCAGGACGTGATCGACAAGATCAACACCCTGTTCGCCGGCACCGACGTCGACGAGGTCAATGGCGTCAGCGCGGCCGAGACGATCATGCGTCACGTGGTGGACAACCCGAAGATCCAGGCGGAGGCGATGGCGAACACGCCCATCGACTTCGTGACCTCGCCGACCATCGTCGCCGAACTCGAAGATGTCATGTATGCCTCTGCAGCCGGCCACAGCAACGCGATGAAAGCGCTGCTGCAAAAGAGTGACTTCGCTTCCATCGTGAGCGTGCTCGTCGCGATGGGGCTGTATGAGAAGACCCGTGACGAGGCGGAGCGGGCTGCTGCGGAGCGATGACGTCCCTGCAGCTACTGCGCTTCATTTCACTTACGACCGGCGATTTGCCGCTAGTTTGACGTTCAACTGCTCTCGAAGACCCACAAGCCTGATCGAGACGGCTATGGAGTGGCTGCCGTGGCGGTCGAGTAGTGGCGCATGCTCAGACGTTGGTCGGTGTCGAGGCGTCCGATCCCAAGTGCCTCACCATGATCGTGAGCCAAGCCGCACTACCCTGTGACCATGAATCCGATCTTGCTCGCGACGCTGCTGCCGCCGGACTTCGATCCGACCCGATGCAAGCTTCACTTCGCGGTGTTCAATGGTGAGTCGTATCCGATCGACGCTCTCAGCAACGATCCCGATAAATGGCAGAGCTGGAACTCGTGGCGGAACGTCAACGACGACTTCAACCGAGAGTTCATCTTCTCCCTCGCGCAAGACCGAGATGACCCGACCCTGTGGTTGTTCGGCGGGATCTGGGAAGTCGTAGCTCGCCGCCCCGAGCCTCGACAACACTCTTACGATGTCGTCCTTCGAGAGGACCTCTTGGGGCCGTTCATCAAGCGGCTCTACGTGCGCGTGGCACTTGCTGGTCGCAACCGGCGCCGGAACATGGAGGCGTGTCTCGACGAGATGACGGTCGCGATGATCGCCGAGGAGCCTTTCAACGGTGATCCGTTCCCGGGGCATGACCGAATCAATCACTCGCTCGCTGAGATCCAGACGATCGTGAAGCAGTGTCGACCCGACTGGCGCATTGCGTTGGAGCACATGAAGGGGGTCTACGTCATCCACGACACTGTGACGGGAGAGCCTTACGTCGGCTCCGCATACGGCGATACCGGAATCTGGCAACGGTGGTCCGCCTACGCCCTCACGCTCCATGGTGACAACATCGGTTTGAAGGCTCACCTGACTGCGAACGGCGAGGAGTACTTCCGGAGCAATATGCGGTTCGCCTTGCTCGAATTCTGGTCGATGCGCACCGACGATCAGCACGTCCTCGATCGCGAGACGTATTGGAAAGGTGTCCTGGTCTCCAGGTCGTTGGGTCACAACAGGAACTGAGGTTCATGCCTGAAGAGGCAGATGGTTCGAACGACGAGACGAAAGCCTTCACTCCGCCCATGACCGTCGATTTGCCGCTAGAGCACGACCAAGACGTTGGGAGATCCGGCTGGCGCCTGTTCAGGGAGGAACGCATCCCAGGCGGACACCGGATCCCTCAGTGTGATCTTGCCGGTTAACTCCTTGGCCATGATGCCCGCCTCTCACAGGGCGGTACGGGGTGTGCCGCCGTGGCGAAGACCCTAGGCTCGCCCCGGCCCCGGCCCCTCGCCTGATTCACATGATCTCGCTCCCAGAGGTCCGCCCGAGGAGTCGTCCTGAGGAGACGCCGAGGTGGCGCGGTTAGGCTGGCCGCATGGATATCCGGGTGGCTGCATACGCCGTGATCGTCGACGAGCGGGGCATGCTGCTCTCCCACTGGAACGAGAGCGGTCACAGCGGGTGGACCCTGCCCGGTGGCGGTATCGATCCCGGTGAGGACCCGGCGCTGGCCGCGGTGCGCGAGGTCTTCGAGGAGACCGGGTACCACGCTGAGCTCGACGAGCTGATCGGCGTCGACTCCCAGGTCGTCCCGGCGGAACGACGCCTGAGCACGACGGCCACCGGCCCGCTGCACACCCTCAGGATCGTCTACCGCGCGCACCTCACCGGGGGAACACTGACCTACGAGGCCGACGGCAGCACCGACTACGCGGCCTGGTTCCCGCTCGAGGACGTCGGTTCTCTCGACCGCGTGAGTCTCGTCGACGTCGGACGACGCTTCGCTGGCCTCATCTGACCACCTGCACCCAGCCACTCGCCTGCAACGCGAAAGCCCCTCCCCGGCCGGAACCGATGAGGGGCTTTCGCGTGTTCTCCGCTCAGGAAGCGGTGGGCTCCTCGTCGGAGACCCACAGCTCGTCGTCGGCGCGGAAGGTCTGCCAGACGGCGTATGCGACGCCGGCGGCGGCGAGGACGCCGAGGCCGATCGCGATGACCGTGCCGGCGCTCGTGCCCTTCTTGGCGGGCAGAACCGCCTCCGGCACGTGCAGACGACGCAGCGCGGCCTGGACGCGGGTGTCCTTGGCGATGTCGCCGATGCTCAGCACCGTGCCGACGACGCCACCGACGGCAGGGACGACGCCGTCCGTGATGCCGCGCTTGACGCCGTCGACGGCGTCTCGGGAGTACTTGAGACCGCGGTCGACCGTGGGGACGACGCGGTGCTCGTAGGTGTCGCGGACGGCGGGGACGACCTGCTCCTTCGAGAAGTTCCCGAGCTGACGGCTCACCTCGCGGGCGACCTCGTTGGCGTGGTTCAGGACGTCCTGCTGGGAGTCCCAGAGGTCGGCTGCTGATCCTTTGAGCTTCTTGAGCTCTTTCTGGCGCTTGCGTGACAGGCTCATGTGGTCATCTCCAATGATCGCGGCATCAACGTAACCTCCATCTTGCCACTTAGACCCCTGGATACCATCCGAGAGTCTCGAACCCTTGTGCAAGAATTGTGGGTATGTCAAAGCACACCGCAGTCGCCACGTTGCACACCAACCACGGTGAGATCAAGGTCAACCTCTTCGGTGACCACGCTCCCAAGACGGTCAAGAACTTCACCGAGCTGGCGACCGGTGCCCGCGAGTGGACCGACTCGAAGACGGGTCAGACCCGGAACGACGCGCTCTACAGCGACCTCATCTTCCACCGCATCATCCCCGCCTTCATGATCCAGGGCGGCGACCCGCTCGGCACCGGAACCGGTGGCCCCGGCTACAACTTCGACGACGAGATCCACCCGGAGCTCAACTTCGACGAGCCCTACATCCTCGCCATGGCGAACGCAGGCAAGCGTCGCAACGCCATCACCGGCGCGGTCGAGGGCACCAACGGCTCGCAGTTCTTCATCACCACCGTCCCCACGCAGTGGCTCCAGGGCAAGCACACCATCTTCGGTGAGGTCGCAGACGCCGAGTCCCGCGCGGTCGTCGACGCCATCCAGGCCGTCCCGACCGGTGCTGGCGACAAGCCGATCGAGCCGGTCGTGCTGCAGAGCATCACCATCTCCGAGGCCTAGGCCTCACGAGCGCACAGAGTCAGCGAGAGCACAGACTGTGACCCTGCCCCGGGATCCGTCGGCGAACTTCTGCTATCGACACCCGAACCGCCAGAGCTTCGTGCTCTGCCAGCGGTGCGGACGAACGATCTGCGGTGAGTGCCAGACGCCCGGGGCAGTGGGCTTCATCTGCCCGGAGGACATGAAGGCCCAGCGCCAGAGTGCCCCCCGGAACCGCATCGGTGCGCGCATCAGCGATTCCTCGCCGTTCATCACGTACGCCCTGATCGGCGTCACGGCGTTCATGTTCCTCCTGCAGTGGATTCCCGGTCTCGGGGTCACGAGCGCCTTCCTGTACGCAGGCGTCTACTCCGATCCCGCCTACGGCGCGTTCGAGCCGTGGCGCATGCTCACGTCGGTCTTCCTCCACTCCACCGGGTTCATCTTCCACATCCTGTTGAACATGTACACGCTGTGGATCTTCGGCCGCATGCTCGAGACGATGCTCGGGCACTGGCGGTTCCTCGCCCTCTACCTGATCAGCGGATTCGCCGGTTCGGTGGGCGTCCTCTTCCTCGCCGACCCGCGCACGGCCGTCGTCGGCGCGTCCGGCGCGATCTTCGGCCTCCTCGGTGCGTTCCTCGTCATCCAGCGACGGATGGGCGCGGACACCCGCGGCCTGCTGGTCCTCCTCGGCATCAACCTCGTCATCGGATTCATCCCGGGCGTGAACATCGCCTGGCAGGCCCACCTCGGCGGTCTCGTCGGTGGAGCGCTCGTCGGCCTCATCCTCGTGAACACACGGAAGCGTCAGCAGCAGGCAGCCCAGAAGGGCCTCCTCGCCGTGCTGAGTGCTGCGCTCATCGGCATCAGCCTGCTCCCCGCGATCCTCTGACGGTCCGCACCTCGACAGGCTCGGTGACCGTTGGCGGTCTCCGGTGACCGGTGGCGGACTCCGGCCACCCTTGGCGGTCTCCGCCCGCCGGTGGCACCCGCTGCTGTGCCCGCCCGCGGACCTCTGGCGTCTTCCGGCCCCTGAGCTCGTCGAAGGGCCACACCTCGACCAGACATTGAGGGTTTCGGGAGTTATCCACAGGGTTATGAACATTGGGGATAATTACACGGGTGTGGTTTCCCGTGTTTCCGGGCCTCCTGGTCGTTCTCCACAGGAAGCTGTGGACAACTCGGAAGTTCTCCACACTCCTGTGGAGAATGCCGCGGTGACGTCGACCGCAGAACGAAAACAGCGGGCCGCCCGATGGGCGACCCGCTGTGCACGAAGTTGGGGGTGAGCGTCAGCGCCACCTGGTGGTCATCAAGAAGCCGATGAACGCGATGCCGAAGCCGACGAGGATGTTCCACGGGCCGAGCGACTGCACGGGCAGAACCGTACCGCTCAGGTAGTAGACGATGATCCACGCGAGGCCGAGGAGCATGAAACCGAACATGACCGGCTTGAACCAGACGGCGTTCGGCGCCGGCTCGCCACTCGACTGCTCCGGTTCGCGGGACGGTTTGCTCTTCGACTTCGTGCGTGCCATGCCGACATTCTAACGGTTCAGTCCACAGCCCGCCCGGTCGATCAGCTGATCCCAGTGTCTTCTGGGTAGAATCCAGGCGTGACAGACGACCTTCCCTCGCGAGCCGGGGCTCGCGCCGCAGAGCGACGTGCTCCGAGACGTCAGCGCGTCAGCGTCTTCGGCGTCGCCGGCGAGCTGCTCATCACCGCGGGCATGGTCGTGCTGCTCTTCCTCGCCTGGCAACTCTGGTGGAACGACATGATCATGGCCGGCAGTCAGGCCAGCGCGGCGTCCGCGCAGTCGGAGCAGTGGATCAAGGATGCTCAACAGGCACCCTCTCCCGAACCCACGACCGATGCCAACGGCACCCCGAACTACGGTGAACCGCCGGTGACGGCGCGCCCGGCGCCCGGCGATCCTTTCGCCGTGCTGTACGTGCCGCGCTACGGCGCCGACTACCGGCGCGTCATCGCCGAGGGTGTCGACACGGCCACCGTGCTCAACAGTTTCGAGCTCGGCGTCGGCCACTACCCCAGCACGCAGATGCCCGGTGAAGTCGGCAACTTCGTCGTCGCCGGCCACCGCAAGGCCTACGGTGGCGCGATGACGCTCATCAGCGACCTGCAGATCGGCGACAGGGTCTACGTCCAGACGGCCGACGGCTACTACACCTACGTGTTCCGGAACATCACCTACGTGCAACCGACGCAGGTCGAGGTCCTGAACCCGGTTCCACAGATGGAGGGTGTCGCACCGACGCAGCGCATCCTCACCCTGACCACCTGCAACCCGCTGTACTCCACAGCCGAGCGCAGCATCGCCTACGCGGTGTACGAGTCCTGGCAGCCGCTGTCCGCCGGACCACCCGCTGAGATCGCCGCCTCCGTCGCGGCCGCTGGAGGCTGACATGTACGCCGCACTGTGGAGGGTCCTGCCCGGGCCCGTCTGGTTGAGGATCCTGCTCCTCGTCATCCTGTTCGTCGCCGCCGTCGCAGCGCTGTTCACCTGGGTGTTCCCCTGGGTCGACTCCTTCATCGTCGACCAGAACGTGACCGTCGGCGACGCGTGACCCGCATCCTGGTCATCGACAACTACGACAGCTTCGTCTACACACTGAACGGGTACCTCGAACAGTTGGGCGCCGAGACGGTCGTGGTCCACAATGACGCGATCGCGCCCGAGGAGCTCCAGACCACGCTCGCCGAGTTCGACGGCGTCCTCGTCTCGCCCGGCCCAGGGACACCGGCCGCCGCTGGCGTGTCCGTGCAAGCCGTTCACGTCGCACTCGCCACCGGCACGCCTCTCCTGGGTGTGTGCCTCGGGCATCAGGCGATCGCCGAGGCGTTCGGTGCGACCGTCACGACAGCGCGGGAGCTCATGCACGGCAAGACCTCCCTGATCGAACACGACGCAAGCGACCTCTACGACGGGATCCCGACGCCGTTCACGGCGACCAGATACCACTCGCTCGCTGTCATCGAGGCCACGGTGCCGCCTGTACTCGAGATCACGAGCCGCACGCAGGACGGCGTCATCATGGGGCTGCGGCACCGAGAAGCTTCGGTCTACGGCGTACAGTTCCACCCGGAATCGGTGCTCACCGAGGGTGGATACCGCCTGCTGGGCAACTGGCTGGCGATCGCCGGGCTCCCGGAGGCCAAGATACGTGCCGTCGGGCTCAGCCCACTCGTCACCCTGTAGCCCTTCGACGAGCTCAGGGACCGGTGACGGAGTTCGCTCAGGAGCCGGTGCAGTAGGTCAGCGTGATGACCGACTTCTGCGGCACGTCTCCGGGGCCGGGCGACATGGACGTGACGGGGTCGCCGGCAGCGGCCTTACACGTCGCATCCGCCTGCGGCTGCACCACGAACTGCCGTGTGGCGTCCTGCAGGTAGTTCGTCGCATCAAGGAGCGGTTGTCCCTCGACGTCGGTCAGCGTGACGTTGCCGCTCGAGACGACGATGTTGATCGTCGTGCCCTTGTCGGACGAGGTGCCCGCGGCCGGGTCGGTGCGCAGGACGACACCGGCGGGGACCGTCGGTGAGTTCTCACGGGTGACCGAACCCTGGGCGAAGCCTGCCGCGGTGATCGCCGCCCACGCAGCCTCCGACGACTGGTTCGTCACGTCGGGGACGGCGATCTGCTCACGGCCGGTCGACACGTACACCTTGATCTGCGTGCTCTTCGTCACCGTGGTGCCACCGGGTGGTTCAGTGCGGATGACGTGCCCAGCTGCGTAGTCGCTACTGGCCTCATCGAACTTCGTGGGGATGAGATCGAGCTGCTCGATCGTGCTGTTGGCGCTCTCCCAGGTGGCGTCGACGAGGTCGGGCACCTCGCGCGAGTCGGTGGAGATGCTCGTGGCGGGCGGTAGCTGCACGACCCAGAACACCAGCGAGAAGAGGATGACGGCGATGCCGGCGATCGCGGCCCAGATCCAGACGACCGGAGGACGGCGCTGCGTCCGGACGACGGTGTCGTCGGAGGTGAGCTGGCGGATCGCCTGCTCGGTGCTGGACGCCGCGGTCGGCGACGGGCCGAACAGCGAGTCGTGGTCGTCGCGGCGTACCGGGACGTGACCGGCGCCGGCTTCGTCGAGGTCTTCCCGGAACTCGACCGCGCTCTGGTACCGCTCGAAGCGATCCTTCGCGAGAGCGCGGAGGACGACCTGGTCGAGCGCGGGCGAGACCTTCGGATTGATCGAACTCGGCTTCACCGGTCGCTCGCTGACGTGCTGGTAGGCGACGGCGACGGCGGTGTCGCCGCGGAACGGTGCCTTGCCGGTCAGCATCTCGAAGAGGACGACGCCGGTGGAGTAGAGGTCGGTGCGGGCGTCGACCGTCTCACCCTTCGCCTGTTCCGGCGAGAAGTACGCGGCGGTACCGAGGATCGCCGTCGTCTGGGCGACCGTGGTGGAGGAGTCGGAGACCGCACGGGCGATGCCGAAGTCGGTGACCTTGACGTCGCCGTCCTTCGTGATCATGACGTTGCCGGGCTTGATGTCGCGGTGCACGACGCCTGCGCGGTGCGAGTACTCGAGCGCGGTGAGGATGCTGTTCGCGATGCGGACCGCCTCGGCCGACTCGACAGGACCCTCGGCGATGAGGTCCTTGAGCATGCGACCCTCGACGTATTCCATGACGATGAAGGGCTCGATGAGGTCGTGTCCGGAACCGTCCTTCACCCGCTCCTCACCGGCGTCGTAGACGCGGACGATCGTCGGGTGCGCCATGCGCGATGCGGCCTGCGCCTCCTGGCGGAACCGCGAGCGGAAGGCGGGGTCGGTGGCGAGCGTCGACTTCAAGACCTTGATCGCGACGGTACGTCCGAGCTTCGTGTCGACGCCCCGGAAGACGTTGGACATGCCTCCGCGACCGATGAGGTCGCCGACGACGTACCGACCTGCGAGCAGGCGTTGATCGTCAGCCACGTACCACCCCTGAATTCGCTTGGAGGACAAACACTAACAGCTTACCCGGGCACCCTTCGAGCGCTCTCAGGGATGACCCTGAGAGCGCCCGAACGGTGACGCCTATGGTGCCGTTGAATCGACGATGTCCGCGGTCCCAGCCGGCGACGACGACGAGGTCCCGCTCGAGCACACGACAGCGTAGGTGATGCTCAGCTGGCCCGCCGACGACACCCGAATGGACGCGGATGTCGCGCTCGCGGGGAAGATGTTGTTCTCCGGCGCGTTCGGGAACGTGACCCCGGCTCCAGAGGCTGCCACCTGGTAGCCCGTGACGGTGGTACCGGCGGGGCAGCTCACAGCCAGCCAGTTCACCGTCAGGTCGACCGTTCCGCCGCCCTTCGGCAGCTCGATCTGTCCGGAATCGTTGTAGTTCCCGTCGATCTTCGGAGCCTCGGTCGGAGGGTTGATCACAGCGATCTCACCGTAGACCGTGAGGGTGATGGCCGAGCCGGTCTTGACGTTGCCGGTCGGGTTGACGTCGTAGACGGTGTCGACCTGTTCCGGCGTCGTCGCGGCGTTGCCGACGTTCTTCGAGACGCTGAAGTTGTACGGCGCCGCACTGAAGATCGTGTTCAGTTCCTCGAAAGAACGACCCTGGAGGTCGCTCAGGTTGATGGGGAACACCGTGGGCGTGGGCGTCGGTGTCGGCGTGGGTGTCGAGGACTTCGTGGGTGTCGAGGACTTCGTCGGCGACGGAGTGTTGCCGCCAGCGTCGTTCCCCTGGTTCGCGAAGACCGCGATGAGCGAGCCCACGAGCACGATCACGAGCAGCGCGACGAGACCGATGAGCGGCCAGGTCCACTTGCTGCGCTTCTTCTTCTCGCCTTCGCCCTCGACGTCATCCCCGAGCTGCTCCGCCTCCGCGGCGGACAGCAGCTGCGTGGTGGCGTCGTCGGCTGCCGGCATGCGGCGCGTCTGATCCATGACCGTCGTCGCCGCCTCACCGGCACCGCCGAGGATCATCGGGACGGCGGCCGCGGCAGCGTTGAGGTCGCCACGACGCAGCGCCTGAGCGGCACGGGCGACGTGGGCGGAGGACGCGGGGCGGTCGACCGGGTTCTTCGCGATCATCGACATGACGAAGCGGCGGACCGGCTCCGCGATCGTGACGGGGAGCTCCGGCGGTGCCTCGTTGATCTGAGCCATCGCGATGGCCACCTGCGACTCGCCCGTGAACGGGCGACGGCCCGCGAGGCACTCGTAGGCGACGATACCGAGCGAGTAGATGTCGGTCGACGGCGAAGCAGGGTGACCGCTCGCCTGCTCGGGCGACAGGTACTGCACGGTGCCCATCACCTGACCGGTGGCCGTCAGCGGCACCTGGTCGGCGATGCGGGCGATGCCGAAGTCGGTGATCTTGACGCGGCCGTCCGGCGTGATCAGCAGGTTGCCCGGCTTGATGTCGCGGTGGACGAGGCCGGCGGCGTGGGCGGCCTGCAGCGCCGACGAGGTCTGCGCGACGATGTCGAGCACCTTGTCCGTCGGGAGGACGCGTTCGCGCTCCAGGACGGTCGACAGGGCTTCGCCGGGGACGAGCTCCATGACGAGGAACGCGCTGCCGTCCTCCTCGCCGTAGTCGAAGACGTTCGCGATGCCCTCGTGGTTCACGAGTGCGGCGTGGCGCGCTTCAGCGCGGAACCGCTCGAGGAACCCGGGGTCCCCCATGTACTCGTCCTTGAGGATCTTGATGGCGATGGTGCGGCCGATGACGAGGTCTGTGGCCTGCCACACCTCGCCCATTCCACCGATCGCAATACGAGATTGCAGTTCGTAGCGTCCCCCGAAGGTCAGCCCGGCTGTCGGTCTCATTTATTCAGCACCGCCTCTAGTACTTTCTTCGCGATCGGCGCGGCCACGAGGTTGCCGTAACCGTCCTGTCCGAGTCCACCGCCATCTTCAACAACGACCGCCACAGCGACCTTCGGGTCGTCTGCAGGCGCAAATCCGGTGAACCACAGCGTGTAGGGATCGTCTGATCCGTTCTGCGCCGTGCCTGTCTTTCCGGCCACTTCGACCCCGTCTATTCTTGCATTAGTCGCAGCACCGCTCTGGACGCCCTGGACCATGATGTCGGTGATCTGCTGCGCCACGTCGCCCGAGATCGGCTGCGACAACTCTGCCGGCTCGAACTCCTTGAGCACACTCAGATCCGGGTTCACGACGCGGTTCACCATCTGCGGATTGCAGACGATCCCACCGTTCGCGATCCCGGCCGAGACCATCGCCATCTGCAGCGCGGAAGCGCGCACGGTGTACTGGCCGAACGCGGCCATCGCCGTCTGATCGTCGCTCAACGCGTTCGGGAAGGTGCTCTGCTGCATGGCCAGGGGGGTCAGGCCGGTGCCGGTGATGTTGATGTCCATGTTGAAGCCGAACTTCTGCGCCATGTCACGGATCTTCTCGTAGCCGAGCTCGACCCCGAGCTCGGCGAGCGGGATGTTGCAGCTGAGCTCGACCGCGGTCGCGATCGACACGGTCGCACCGCCGCCGCAGCTCCCGCCCTCGGAGTTGCGGATGACGGTGCTGGTGCCGGGCAGCGTGTACGTCGCCGGGTTCGGGAACTGCGATTCCGGTGTGTAGTCGCCGGAGGCGAACGCCGCTGCAGCGGTGATGAGCTTGAAGGTCGACCCCGGCGGGTCGAGGTCGCCGTCGACGCCCTTGTTCAGCAGGGGCTGGCGATCGTCGTCGTCGAGCGTGCGGTACGCATCGAGCACGGTCGCGTTGTCGTGGCTCGCGAGGACGTTCGGGTCGTAACCGGGGCTCGAGACGGAGGCCAGGATCTTGCCGGTCTTCGGTTCGATCGCGACGATGGCCCCTTCGAGGTCGCCGAGTGCGTCGAACGCCGCCTGCTGCACGACGGGGTCGATCGTGACCTCGACCGCTGCGCCCTTCGGCTGCTGACCCGAGATGAGTCGGTTGATCGAGTCGAGGAACTGCGAGTTCGACGTGCCGCTCAGGTACTCGTTCGTCGCGAGCTCGAGGCCGGAGGAACCCTGGGTGGGTGAGAAGAACCCGGTGATCGGCGCGTACAGCGGACCGTTCGCGTAGACCCGCTGGTACTTGTACTCGTCGTCGCTCGCGACCGATGATGCGATCGCGGTGCCGTCCGTCAGCAGGATCGGCCCTCGCTCGGTGCGGTAGCTGTCGTAGAGCGTGCGCGTGTTGCGGCCGTCGGCGTTCAACGAGTCGGCCTGGATCATCTGGATGACCGTGGTCGATCCGAACAGCGCCAGGAACATCGCGATGACGACGATGCTGACGCGCTTCAACTCACGATTCATGTCACCACCGGCTTCGGCTGGGTCCGGACCGTGTCGGAGACGCGCAGGAGCACGGCGACGATGATCCAGTTCGCGACGAGTGACGAACCGCCCGCGGCGAGGAACGGGGTCGTGAGACCGGTGAGCGGGATGATCCGCGTGACACCGCCCACGACGATGAAGACCTGGAGAGCGACCGTGAACGACAGTCCGACGGCGAGCAGCTTGCCGAAGTCGTCGGTGCCCGCATAGCCGATGCGGAAGCCGCGTGACACGAACAGCAGGTAGAGCGCGAAGATGGCGAACAGCCCGGCGAGACCGAGCTCCTCACCGAGGCTGGCGATGATGTAGTCGCTCTGCGGAACCGGGGTGATCTCCGGCATCCCCTGCCCGAGGCCGGTGCCGATGAGCCCGCCGTGCGCGAGCCCGAAAATGCCCTGGACGAGCTGGTAGCTCCCGCCGTCGCGGTCGAACACCTCCGGGTTGAACGCGTCCCACCAGTTGTGGAAGCGCCCGGCGACGTACGAGAGCGTCTGTCCCGCGATGAACGCGCCCGCGAAGAACATCGTCAGGCCGATGATGACCCAACTCGCCCGACTCGTCGCGACGTACAGCATCACGAGGAACATGCCGAAGTACAGCAGGCCGGTTCCGAGGTCGCGCTGGAAGACGATGACGCCCATCGCCATGGCCCAGACGACGAGGATGGGCCCGAGGTCGCGGAGGCGCGGGAACTGGAGACCGAGGAACTTCTTGCCGACCATCGAGAGGCTGTCCCGCGTGCGGACCAGGTAGCCGGCGAAGAACACCGCGAGGGCGATCTTCGCGATCTCGCCCGGCTGGAACGTGACGGCGTCGCCGATGCCGATCCACACGCGGGCACCGTTCACCTCGCGGCCGATTCCCGGCAGGAGCGGCAGCAGGAGCAGGGCGAACGCGACGAGACCGGCGATGTAGGTGTACTTGAACAGCACGCGGTGGTTGCGGATGATCAGCAGCACGGCGATGGCGCAGCCGATCGCGAGCGCGCTCCACACCATCTGCCGGACCGCGGCGCTCGCCCAGCCGGAATCGCCCAGCGCGATGTCGATCCGATAGATCTCGGCGATGCCGATTCCGCCGAGGACCGTCGCGATCGGCAGCAGGAACGGGTCGGCCTCCGCTGCCGTGTACCGCAGCACGATGTGCAGTGCGAGCACGAGGAGGGAGAGCCCGGACCCGAAGGTGATGAGCGCGAAATCGAGGTGACCCAGTGCGCCGAGCTGCACGAGCATGACCGCGACGGCATTGATCGCGAAGGCGAAGATCAGGAGTGCGAGCTCGAGGTTGCGGAGCTTCTTCGGGAGCCGGAGGCGCCGCATCGTGCGGATGACGCCCGTGTCGGCCTGGATGGGTGCGGCGACGTCATTGGTCATCGGTCACCCGCAATCGCTTCACGATGTCGAGGGCTTCGGCGAAGGACGAGGCGCTGATCGTCTGGTCGACGGCCTGGCGGTCGAAGTCGGAGAGCGAACCGAGGGGGATCCCGGTGTCCTCCTTGACGCTCGAGAGCTGAATCGGCCCGATGTCCTGCTGGATGCCCTGATAGATGACGACCGTGTCGGTGTCACCGCCGACGAAGTACCGGGTCTGGGTCCACGCGTAGCCGAGCGCGACACCGCCGACGATCGCGACGATGACGACGATGAGTCCGACGAGCCAGGTGATTCGGCGGCGCCTGGCCCGGCGCTCGTCCTCCTCGATGAGTTCGTCGAGGTAGTCCTCTGAGGCGGACTCGAAGTGCGAGTTGCCGAGTGACGTCGGGCGGCCCGGGTGCAGCCAGCTGTTCGGGATGAGCGAAGGCTTCTTCACCGAGGGTGTGAGCGCGAACGCGACCGGCTTGGAAGCCGATCCGACCACCACGGCCTCACCCTCGGAGACCGGCGCGTCGACGATGTCGACGACCACGACGGTGACGTTGTCGGGGGCGCCGCGGTCGAGGCTCTGACGCACGAGCTTCTCAGCGGTCCGCTGAGCTGGCAGCGCCTCTTTCAGCGTCGCGGCGATGTGGCTCTCGTCGACGACGCCGGACAGGCCGTCGGAACAGAGCATCCAGCGGTCGCCCGGCTGAGTGCCGAGGGTCATCGTGTCGATCTCGGGGGAGGCGTCGACGTCGCCGAGCACGCGCATCAGGACGGAACGGCGCGGGTGCACCATCGCCTCCTCGAGCGTGATGCGACCGGAGTCGACGAGGCGCTGCACGAAGGTGTGGTCGACGGTGATCTGGCTGAGTTCACCCTCACGGAACAGGTAGATGCGGGAGTCGCCGATGTGGGCGATCGCGACCTCGTTGCCGATGACGGCGAGGGCGGAGACCGTCGTACCCATGCCGGTCAGCTCGCGGTGCTTCGAGACCGTGTCGCCGAGGATCGAGTTCGCGGCGAGGATCGCGGCCTGCAGTGTCGCCTCGGCGGCCTCCGACGACGGGTACGGTTCGTCGGCCTCGATGATGCGGTTCAGGGCCATCGCGGAAGCGACGTCGCCCCCCGCATGACCACCCATGCCGTCGGCGACGACGAACAGCTGATGCCCGGCATACCCGGAATCCTGGTTGTTGGAGCGCACTTTACCCACGTGGGAGAGCGCTGCGCCGGCGCCGCTGGTCGTCACCGGGGTTACCGCCGCAGCTCGAAACTGGTCTGGCCGACCTTGACAGGGGTGTCGAGCGGGATCTGGGTCGGCACGCTCACGCGCTTGCCGGCGAGGAAGGTGCCGTTGGTGGAGTCGAGGTCTTGGACCATCCACTCGTCGTTCCACAGCATCAGGCGGGCGTGGTGGGTCGAGGTGTAGTCGTCGCGGATGATGAGGCCGGAGTCGGCCGAGCGGCCGATGGTGATGGGCTCTCGACCGAGCGCCAGTTCGGTGCCCTGCTTCGGGCCGGAGACGATGACGAGGCGGGTGGTGTTATGCACGGTCGCCTGCTGGGTGCCGCCCGAGGGGGCCTGCGCGGGTCGGGTCGGCGCCGGCGCGGCGCGCATGGGCTGCGGTGGCGTCGGCGGCGCGTCGGAACCGGCCTGCGGTTGCGTCTTGCGGGCGCGAGGGCCGAACAGGTCGGTGCGGAGGGCGTAGACGATGCCGAAGACGAACATCCAGAGCAGGAGCAGGAAGCCGATGCGGAGGACCAGCAGGGTCAGTTCGCTCACGCGCCGTCCCCCCACGAGTCGAAGGACGAGACGTCGTGGCGACGGGTGGCGTCGCTCATGCCGCGGTCGTCGGCGCCGGCCTGCGCGACGACGCGGAAGACGATGCGCGTGCGGCCGATCTCGATGACGGAGTCGGGGGAGAGGGCGGCTTGGCGGAACGACTGACCGTTGAGCTTGGACCCGTTCGTGGAGCCGAGATCGCGAGCCTGGCCGGCGTTGCCGTCCCAGAGGATCTCGACGTGCTTCCGTGAGGTGCCGGTGTCGTTGATCGTGATGTCCGCCTCGGTGCCACGGCCGATGACCGTGCGCGCCTGCGTGATGGGGTACCGCTTGCCGCCGATGTCGAGGACCGGCGCCCAGGAGACGGTGCCCTTCACATTGACGCTGTCGATCTGGACGAGGCCGTCGGGGAGAGAGCGGTCACCGGACAGCTTGATGGAGACGGCGCCGGGGAAGGAGTACCCCTGGCTCTTCGCGTGCTTCTGCACCAGCGAGATCAGTTCGTCGATGAGCGAGGGACCGATGTTGCTCATGCGCTCGAAATCGGTCGGGGACATCCGCACGGTGAACTTGTTGGGGACGAGGATGCGGTCGCGCGAGACCACGGCCGCCTTGGTGTCGAGTTCGCGCCGGAGCGCGCTCGTGATCTCGACCGGCTGGAGTCCGGACTTGAAGGTCTTCGCGAAGGCGCCATTGACGGCGCGTTCGAGTCCCTTCTCGAAGTTGTCCAGAATGCCCACGGTCTCTCGATTCGTGTCGGTGTCCAGGCAATGTTAGACGGTTTGCCTGGACACGAGGCCAATCGACGCGTGTCCCGAGGTGAGGTGTTCATGTGCCCGACTTCAGGACATCGGCCCTGCAACAGGGCACCGTGCCCGGATTCGTGCTGCTCTCGAGCGGTTCTCCGGTGTTCTCCACGCGGGGATTGCCGTGCTATCCTCGATAAGTTGCCGCGAGAGCGGTGACGTCTGGTGTTCGCGCGAGTGGCGGAATTGGCAGACGCGCTGGCTTCAGGTGCCAGTGCTCGAAAGGGCGTGCGGGTTCAAGTCCCGCCTCGCGCACCAGTGCTGATGAAGATCAGTTGTGAAGAAGGCCCCCGAGTCATCGGGGGCCTTCGTCGTTTCCACGACGGGAGGTGACGTCTCATGCCGCACGGTCGCGGACGCGCTGCACCTCCAGGACGGCGACGGCGAGGACGACAGCGGAGGCCGTGCCGACCACGGTCACGATCGGCAGTGCGGCTGATGCGAGGACGAGTGCCGCAGCCGCGAGGAAGAGGGCCGACGCGGTCGTCGTGATCTTGCCGCGAAGCAGCACCAGCCACAGCGCGACCATGAACACGGTGACGGGGACGGTGAGCGCGAATGAGGCCTCCGTCGCGGTGAGATGCTCGCCGGCTTCGGTGAGGAGGTCGAGCTCGACCTCGATCCCTGCTGAGACCGCACCTGCTCCGGCGAAGACGAAGTAGTGCGCGTAGCCGAAGACGAAGCCGTGCCGGAGCGAGTCCAAGCGATCGGTCTGCTCGCGGCTGAAGTACATCCACCACATGCCCGCGGCGAGGACGACCCCGGCGACGGCGAGCCCGACGAGGCCGTCGATGTGCTCGCCGGAGTTGTTCGCGTCGATGATCGCGTTCGCCGACCCGAGCAGGCTCTCACCGAGGAGGATGAGGGTGAAGAGGCCGTAGCGCTCAGCAACGTGGTGTGGGTGCCAGGGGGTGTGGTGGGCGCGTTCGGCCCACACGGGGACGAGGATCTCGAGGAGGAGCGCCGGCCAGAAGGTCCAGAACTGCCCCTCCGCCGGAAGCGCGAGCCGTGCGACCCACAGCAGCTGCACGATGCTGATGCCGGTGGCGAACCGGATCGCCACCGCCCGCTGTTCCGGGTCGGAGATCGCGAGCCGAACCCATTGCGCCACCATCGCGAGGCGCATGATGACGTAGCCGAACGTGACGACTGCCCAGTCGCCCTCCGCCATCGCGTCGTGCACGCCGGCGGCGAGCACGAGCACGCCGCCCATCTGCACGATGGTGGTCAGTCGGTACAACCAGTCGTCTGTGTCGAAGGCCGATGCGAACCAGGTGAAGTTCAGCCATGCCCACCAGATCGCGAAGAAGACCATCGCGTAGGTGACCGCGGTCTCCACCGCGTGCCCCTCGACGATGCCGTGGTGGAGGTTCTGCGACGCCTGGGACACCGCGACCACGAACACGAGGTCGAAGAGCAGCTCCAGGGGGCTCGCGACGCGATGACCTTCGCGGGGATCGCGCCCCGACATGCGGATGAGGCCCAGTCTGTTCAACACGAGTCCATCTTGCCGCGTGCAGCGAATCGTCGGTGGATGCATTCGACGCGGCCTCCCGGCGATGCCGGATGCATGGGGTGAGCTACCCGGCGGTCGGAGGTTCCCAGAGCTCGACGGGCAGGCCCTCGGGGTCATGGATGCGTGCGAAGCGACCGTAGTCCTCGGCGTCCCACTCTGCGCGACGTTCGACCACGATTCCTGCTGCTTCGAGCGATGCGACGAGCTCGTCGAGGTCCGAGACGCGCAGGTTGAGCATGAACTGCTGATCGGCTGCAAAATAGTCGCTGTCGGCTGGGAAGGGCGCGAAGAGCGTCGCTCCGGCCTCCTGCTCCCAGACGCCCGCGTCGCCCGAACCGATACCGAGATGCTCGCGATACCAGGTGGCCCGTGCCTCGGGGTCCGCGCTGCGGAAGAACAGTCCACCGATTCCATTCACGCCCATCGTGCACCTCCAACCCGGACCGTTCATCGCCGGTCGCGGCCTCCAGTATCCGCCCGGACGGGCCTCGATGGAGATTGCAGTAGTCGACACATGCCGCATATGCTGGGATAGGCAAGGCAGCCCTAACTTCGTACCCGACACCTCGGTGTGCGTCGGCGACGCCTGTGCGACGCCGGATCACCCGCGAAGGCTGCAACCCACCACCCTCGCCTCCCAGGCCGACGCCGATCCAGGTCCCACCATGCCCCAGACGTACGCAGCACGCTCCGACGTGCGCACGACCCAGCGCCTGCCGATGAGCGGTGCTCGGTGTCACGGATGAGCATGAAGCCCGCGATGAGCGGTGAGCACCTGGTGCTCCGCTACGGCAAGACGCTCGTCGTCGACGACGTCTCCCTCGCACTCGAACCCGGCCGTGTCACGGCGCTCGTGGGCCCGAACGGGAGCGGGAAGTCGACGCTGCTGCGCGCCCTCGCACGACTGCACCGGGTGGACGAGGGGACGGTGACCCTCGCCGACGGCGATGCCGCCCGCTCGGCCTCCCTCCTCAGCGCTCGACAGTTCGCGCAAGAGGTCACGCTGTTCGCGCAGTCCCGTCCCGCACCGCAGGGCCTGACCGTGCGCGAAGTCGTCGCGTTCGGACGCCACCCCTACCGGCGCGGCTTCGCCGGACTGAGCGCCGCCGACCGCACGGCGATCGACCGCGCACTGCGAGCCACCGGTGTCCACGACATGGCGCAGCGCCCGGTCGGCGAGCTGTCGGGCGGCGAAGTGCAGCGCGTGTGGCTCGCGGCTTGCGTCGCCCAGGAGACCGGCGTCGTCCTCCTCGACGAGCCGACGAACCACCTCGACCTCCGCTACCAGGTGGAGACGCTCGACCTGGTCCGTGACCTCGTCGACGAGCACGGCGTGGCGGTCGGCATCGTGTTGCACGACCTCGACCATGCCGCCCGAGTCGCGGACCATCTGCTCCTCCTGTCGGCGGGCCGCATCCACGCGTCCGGTCGGCCGGTCGACGTCCTCACCGCCGAGAACATCACCGCGGTCTACGAGATCGCCGTCGAGGTCGCCCTCGACCCACGCACCAACCACCTGCGAATCGACCCCGTCGGTCGTCACGCGAACCGCACGGCGCGCACCGCCGACACCCCCGGCGAGGCCGAGCCTGCGCTCCACACCCCCACCCGAGAGGACCACCAATGATCCGCGCCCGTTCCTTCGCGACCGCAGCGGCGACGCTCGCCGTCGCCGCGCTCACCCTCACCGCCTGCGGCACGACCACGGTCGATGACGCCGCCGACGTCGCCACTGCGACCTCCGAGAGCTGTGCCGCCGACACGACGACCACCGCCACCGGTGCGATCTCGATGACCGACGGCGTCGGTCGCACGGTCGAGCTGGTCAAACCGGCCGAGCGTATTGCCGTGCTCGAGTGGCAGCAGATCGAGGACGCGCTCACCCTGTGCGTCACGCCCGTGGCCGTGTCCGACGCCGCGGGCTACGCCACCTATGTGAGCGCCGAGACGATCCCCGACGGTGTCGTCGACATCGGCACCCGTGGCGAGCCCGACATGGACGCCCTCTACGCGACGGACCCCGACCTCATCATCATCGAGGCGTACAGCGCCGACGACGAACTCATTGCACAGCTCGAGGAGCGCGGCGTCCCCGTGCTCGCCACCGTGGGTGCCGACGGCGCGGACCCGATCGGCAACATGAAGGACGTCTTCTCCATGATCGCGGAGGCGACCGGCCGTGGCGACCGCGCAGCAGCGGTGCTCGACGAGTTCGACGCACACCTCGCGAGCGCCAAGGAGACGGTGCAGGCCGTGGACCTGCCCACCACCGACTTCCTCTTCTTCGACGGATGGATCGAGGGAGGCAACGTCGTCATCCGCCCCTATGGCCAGGGGGCGCTCTTCACCGCGCTCGGTGAGGAGCTCGGTCTGACCGGTGCCTGGACCGACGAGATCGACGCCTCGTACGGCAGCGGAGGCGTCGACCCCGCGTACGGGCTCGGCCAGACCGACATCGAGGGACTCACCGCGGTCGGCTCCGCGAACCTCTTCTACTCGAGCGATGAAGCAGCCGACGGCTACGTCGCCGAGTTCGAGAAGAGCCCGATCTGGACCGCACTGCCCGCCGTGCAGGAGGGCCGCGCGCACGCGTTCCCGGCCGGCGTCTGGGGTGCCGGTGGCCCGCTCTCCAACCAGCAGGCGATCGACGCGTACGTCGACATCATCACCCAGCAGGGTTGAGCACGCCGACCCGCATCGTGACACCCCGCGCGGGGACCGATCGTCAGGGTGCCCCTGACGTCGGTCTCCGTGGTGGGGCGAGCGGCGTGGCCGTGCTGGCCGTGCTGCTCGTCGCCGTCACGGTGGTGGGCTTGTGGCATCTGACCCAGGGCACCTCCGGTGTCGGTGTGCTCGACCTGCTCCGTCTCGCCGGTGGCGCGCAGGAGAACGTGGGCGGTGTCCCGGTCGGTGATGTGCTGGCGGGCTCCCGCCTCCCGCGCCTCCTCGCCGGAGTGGCCGTCGGATTCGCGCTCGGTGTCGCCGGTGCGCTCCTCCAATCGATCTCGCGGAACGCACTCGCCTCGCCCGACACCCTCGCGGTGACGGCCGGTGCGTACTTCGCGCTCACCGCCGTCGCCGCCTTCGGACTGTCCGTCCCGCTCTGGGCCTCCGGCGGCGTCGCGTTCGTCGGTGGACTCCTCTCGGCCGCACTGGTCCTCGGCCTCGCCGGCCGTTCCGCCGGCTCGGGGACGACCCGCCTCATCCTCGCCGGCTCCGCGACGGCGATGGCGCTCGACGCCGCGACAGCCATGCTGCTCATCCTCTTCAAGCAGAACACCACGGGACTGTTCGCCTGGGGGAGCGGTTCGCTCGCGCAGCTGAACCTCGACGCCTCCGTGCGAGCAGCACCCGTCATCATCGTCGCGCTCGCCGCGGCGCTCCTGCTGGCCCGCCGCCTCGACGTGCTCGGGCTCGGCGACGACACCGCGTTCTCGCTGGGCGTCCCGATCCGCTCGACCCGCGTCGTCGCCGTGGTCGTCGCGGTAGTTCTCACGAGCATCTCGGTGACCCTCGCCGGTCCGATCGCCTTCGTCGGGCTCGGTGCGCCAGTGCTCGCCCGTCTGCTCGCGAGCCGTCTGCCGGTACTGCACCGGCACATCTTCCTCATCCCGGTGTCGGGCCTGCTCGGTGCACTCCTGATCCTGCTGGCAGACGCGACCCTGCGAGCCATCCTCGGAGCCGAGGGTGCCTCGTCGATCCCCACCGGCATCCCGACGGCTGTGCTCGGTGCGGTCGTCATCGTGATCCTCGCGCTGCGATTGCGTGACTCCGGCCCGATCCGGCAGCCGCCGCAGGCGCGTGGCGGGCTGCGGACACGACGACGGTTCGTCGTCGTGATGGCGGTCGCGGTCGCGCTGCTGGTGGTCGCGGCGGTCATCGGTCTGCTCGCGGGAAGCCTCTGGCTGAAGACGGGCGACGTCGCGCTGTGGCTCAACGGAACGGCACCCGACCTCATCGGCCGTGCACTGGACGATCGCACTCCACGCGTCCTCGCGGCACTCCTCGCGGGCGCCGCGCTCGCGCTCGCCGGCTGCGTCGTGCAGAGCACGGTGCGGAACCCGCTCGCCGAGCCGGGCATCCTCGGCATCACCGCCGGCGCGGGACTCGGTGCCGTGCTCGTCGTCACGATGCTCGGTGGAGCACGCCCGCTCCTCATCGTCATGGCGATCGTGACGGGTCTCGCGACCTTCGGTCTGATCGCGCTCCTCGCCTGGCGCGGGGGCCTCCTGCCCGATCGCTTCGTCCTCATCGGGATCGGCTGCGGCTACGGCCTGAGTGCGGTGACGACGTTCCTGCTGCTGCGGTCGGATCCGTGGAACACTCCTCGGATCCTGACCTGGCTGTCGGGCACCACGTACGGACGCACACTGCCTGACGTCGCTCCGGTGGCGATCGCCCTCGTCATCGCCGTGCCGCTGCTGTTCGGCATGCGTCGCCAGCTCGACCTCCTCGCGATCGATGAGGACACGCCGAGGATCCTCGGGGTGCGGCTCGAGCGCACGCGACTCGGTGTCCTCGCCATCGCCGCCGTCCTCGCGGCACTCAGTGTGGTCGCGATCGGCGCGGTCGGGTTCGTCGGTCTCGTCGCACCGCACCTGGCGCGCGGTCTCGTCGGCGCTCGCCACAACCGCATCATCCCGGTGTCCATGCTGCTCGGCGCGCTCCTCGTCTGCGTCGCGGACACCCTCGGCCGGACGCTGATCGCTCCCGCTCAGATCCCCGCTGGACTCATGATCGCGCTGATCGGCGCGCCGTACTTCGTCTGGCTGCTCCGCCGTTCGCGCGAGTGACGCTCCCGTTCGCTCGGATCAGGGCGGACCAGACGGCGGTGGAGTGATATTTCGCCCGGAATCGAGCCTTCTGGTTCAGAATGGGGTCGAGCCCGGACCCCGCTCACCGATGTTCGGCGTTGGGAGGAGGCTCAACCATGGAAGACCAGCCGCGTGAAGTGGTGCGCCAGCTGTTGGAGCGGGCGCGATCTGACTGGCGCGGGATCGAGTTCGTCGTCTACGTGCACCCCGACCGCTTGGAGATGCTCGCGGACCCGACCACGGGCGACGTCTCGGACGACGATCCGACGCTGCGGACGTTCATGGGCGCCGACCTGCGCGCCTGGGACACGGCGATGAACAACCCGCCGGCGATCGACGAGGTACACGTGAGTCCGTTCTACGGTCGCGTGCTCCCCGAAGGGATCCCGGCCTACTTCGTGTCGCTGGGCGTCGAGCCTCCCCTGTGAGGGCGCGCGTGAGTCACCGCCTTCAGAAGCTGAGGCGCCGCTCGACCACGTCTCGTGCAACGTCGGCGAGCGGGCGTCGTGTGCTTCTGGCGTGCTTCCGGAGGCGATCGAACGCCTCCTCCACGGAGACGGAGGCCATGAAGGCGATGACGCCTTTCGCCTGTTCGATGGTGACCCGCGACTGCAGGGCGAGCTCGAGCTGCTCTCGGGTCGCATCGCCCGCGCGGACGGTGCGCTCGTGGAGGATACCGATCGTCGCGACGTCCGCCATCGCCTGAGCGGCTCGGGTCTCGTAGTCGTCGAGCCTGGACGGCTTCGAGCGGAAGAGATTGAGCGTTCCGATCGTGACCTTCCGCAGCCGCAGCGGGACGGCGAAGACGGAGTTGAAGCCCTCGCTGGACGCGAGCCTCCCGAAACGTGACCAGCGCGAGAGTTCTGCGGAGATGTCCGGCACGACGACGGGCACACCGAGACGATAGCTGTCGACGCAGGGCCCTTCCTCGGCGCTCAGCTGGATGACCTCGACCAGACGGCCGGCCTCGCTGGTCGATGCGACGAGTTCGAGCTCCCCACCGGCGTCGGCGAGCAGGATTCCAGCGGCATCGACGTCGAGGAGTTCGACGCTCGACTCGACCAGCGTCTGCAGGAGCTCGAACACGTCGTAGTCGTCGACCAGGGTGTCTGCGAGCGTCGCGAACACCTCGAGGAGTTCGGCGTTCCTGCGACCGGTGCTCATGGTCGGTCTTCGATGGTCGTCTCGTGCAGGACGTAGCCGGTGCGACGCTCGAGGATGTCCTCGGCGACATCGGCCATGGGGCGGTTCTGCGCGTAGGCCTGCGCTTGGATGAACAGGTGGGCGTCGTCTGGTGAGAGTTCGAGCTGGGCGATCACGAAGCCGGCGGCCTGATGGATGCGTCGCCGCGCGTGCGGCTTGAACTCGGAGGGGTCCGGGAGTGCGGCGAGCTCGATCGTCCGTCGCAGCACGTAGCGGGTGAGGGGCCTCGTCAGGCGCATCATCTCGTCGACCAGCTGGGCGCTCAGCGTCCGCTCCTGGACGTCGTAGAGCTCCACGGCTCCGACCTGCAACGGTCCGACTCGCAGTGGGAAGGCGAAGAGCGCACCGACCTGCTGGTTCTTGATGGCGTCCGCGAAGGCCGGCCAGGCGTCGTGGCGGGCGTTCTGGATCGCCGACTCGAGGACCGGTCGCCCGGTTCCCACCGCGTCCCAGCACGGGCCTTCCGTCAGGTCGAACTGCAGTTCGTCGATCACGGCGATCCGTCGGTCACTCGCCGCGATCGTCTCGGCGCTGAGTGCATTGCCGAGTGTGGCGATCGAGACACCGCTCAGAGGGATGAGCTGGAGGATCGGCTCGACCAGCTGGTCGTCGCCGTCGACACGCTCCAGCGCGCTCCTGACGAGGGCGAACGTGTCGCTCATGTCGCCACCTGCTTCCCCACTCGCCCCCGACGCCGATCGAGGCGTCCCTCTCATCGTACGTGTCCTGCACGTCGCCCTCCAGGCACGTGACACCGGAGGATGAGCGTGTCCTCAGGTCAGGAAACCGCGGATCACCAGGGTGAGGAGCGCGGGCCGCTCGGCGAGCAGTCCGTGCGTGGCACCCGGAACGATGCAGAGCTGTGCACCCGGGATCGACGCTGCGATCAGGAGGCTGTGGTCGGGTCGGATGGAGTCTCGGTCGCCGGCGATGATGAGCACTGGGGCGTCGATGACGGCGAGCTCTGCCGGCTCGATGTTCGGCTCGGTCGTCCAGAGGCGGAGCAGTTTGTCGAGGACGACGTCGCCGTGCTCGGGCCCGTCCGGTGACAGTCGCTCGTAGTGCTGGCGTTCGAGGTCGGGGCGCTCCGCCGCTCCTGCACCGACGTCTGTCGTGGCCTTCGCGGGTGTGAGCAGCAGTCGCCCGTGCTCCTCGGCGGTGCTGAACGCCGACGGGTCGAGGTTGGCGCTGATCGCGACGACCGACCGGACGCGCTCGGGGTGTTCGAGCGCGAGCATGAGCGCGAGGATGCCGCCGTCGCTGTAGCCGACGACGTGCACCGACTCCAGCTCGTGGGCGTCGAGGTAGGCGACCGTGTCGGCGAGGCTGCGCCTGTAGCTGTACGCCTCGTCGATGTCGGCGGACCGACCGTGGCCGGGGCGCTCGAAGGCGTGCACCGTGTGATCGGCGACGACCGCGTCGGACAGGAAACGGAGCGATTCGAGTGAGCAGAACCCGCCGTGGAGGAACAGGACGGGTTCACCCGCACCGTCGACCTCTGTGTACAGGTCGATTCCGTTGATGCGTGTGAAGGCCATCCGTGCCACCCATCCGTTCTATGCCGTTTCCAGAATACGTGTGGCGGCGGCCACGGGAGCACCGCACATCCCGGGCGATCCGACACGATCGTGCGCAGAACCTGGGGTACCGCCATGCTGCCCGCGGTTCTGGGAGGATGCAGTGCTGCTTCGAACGCGCGCGATTCCGCCCGCACCCTCTCGACGCGCGAGGTGGCTGTCGACTCCGGGGGAGCGGCCCCTGCGAAACCGGTCCCGGACGATCAAGGATGCCCGTTGCCCGAGAACTCGCCATCGCCCGTCGCTCGCTCGGGATCCGAACCGACCGCAGAACCGTCGGTTCAGCTCGAGCCCGCGGCCCGACCGGGCCTCTCGGGCCGGATCGTCACGTCCGTGATCGCGGCGACTGCCGTGGTCGTCGGAGCCTGGATCGTGGGCGCCAGCTGGTCGCTGACGCAACTCGTCACACCTGAGGTACCTGTCCGCGCCTACCTCGCGTCACTGGCGGACGGAGACGTGGAGCAGGCGGCCCGACTCGACGGCACGGCTGCGGCGGCCGAGGAGCAGGGGTATCGTCTGGACCTCCTGACGAACACGTCGTACGCGTTGGCATCCGAGCAGGCGACGGGGTATCGGATCCGAGGAACCGAGGTGCGCGACTCCGGCGCCGTCGTGACGGTCGACTACGAGCAGCGTGACGAGCGCCAGACGATGGAACTCGAGCTGGCGAGGCGGGAGAACGTGTTCCTCTGGTTCAACGCGTGGCGGTTGACGCCGAGCGGGATGCCCACCGTCTCCGTCGCGACGGACCGGTTCGGCGCTCTCGAGCTGTCGTACGCGGGAACCTCGCTCGGCACGATCGAGGAGGACACGACGTTCCTCATCGCGCCCGGCACGTACGAGCTGCAGGTCGACTCGCCGACCGGGTCCTTCGAGTTCGTCGCGCCCGAAGTCGACGCCGCGTGGGGAGCGAAGCGCAATCTCTTCCTCTATCCCACGCTGACGAGTCTGGGCGTCGAGCAGGCTTCCGCGGCCGTCACGGCGTACGTCGATGCGTGCATCGCTTCGACCTCGTACGAGCCGTCGGGGTGTTCGTTCGCGATCGACAACTCCGCCGGTGACGAACTGACGTCCGTCAGCTGGGCGCTGACCCAGGCGCCGGAGTTCACCTTCGACTCCTACTCGGAGGAATCCGGCTTCATGGTGACCACGACGAAACGCGGGAGCGCCGACTTCCTGGCGGAGTATCGACTCACCACGGGGGAGACGGGCATCGCGACCGCAGAGGACTGCGAGGTCTGGGTCGACGGGAGCGTGCGTCTGGATGCCGCAGGCGTGTGGGTCTTCACGCCATACTCGGGTTAGCAGGCGCTGCGGTGCCGTGACGCTCTGACATCCGCTCGGAGCAGGAGCATCTGGAAACGGGGGGATCTGTTGAAGTACGTGCCGACGTTCGGACTCATGGCCCAGGTGTTCGGGCTGATCGCGGCACCCGTGTTCGCGTTCCTCGTCATACCGAGCGAACGCCTCGCGGCGAACGTAGCCTTCCTCATCTCCTTCGGCTTCATCTACCTCGCCGTCGTCTGGGTGGTGCTCTTCTGGACGACGTACCGGATTCTCGTGGTTGATGAACACCTGATCGCGTTCACCGCGTTCACGCATCGCGTGGTGCGTTTTGACGAGGTCCTGTCAGTCGGGCCGGCTCTGATGGAGTGGGGGATGTTCCGAATCCGCATCCGCGGCCAGCGTGGCATCCACGGGAGGTCCAGCAACGGCTTCGGCGACCTCGTTGCCCATCTGCTCGCCGAGCGGCCGTCGATCCGTTCGGGATACGCACGGGGAAAGCCGAGAACCGATCAGTACGTCTCGTCGAAGTTCACCGAGATGACCGATGACGAACTCGTCTCAGCACGACGTCTCATCGCCGCGAGCGCGGTGGTCTGAATGTCCATGAAGTCCGCAGCGAGCAACGGCGTCTGGTATCCCGTCCTCTTCATCATCGCTTTCGGGGCGGCCCAAGGCTTCCTCCTCCGGGAGGTGGCGCTCACGCAGCCCTGGGTCGTGCTGTTCGCCGCTGCGATGTTGGCGCTGATGCTCGGCATCGCCTGGCTCGAACTGTTCCGCGCAGCTCATCGCATCGACGTCGTCGACACTTCGATCATCGAGCATCGGGCGTTCCGCAAGCGTGTCATCCCGATCGCCGAGATCGTGTCCGTCTCCGAACCGAAGTGGTCGGCCGGCCCGATGCTCGGGCAGCCCGGTGCGCCTCGGACGGTCGCGATCCGGCTTGCGACGGGGCGGAGCGTCTGGGTGAAGCAACGCGACGGCTTCAACGAGTTTCTCAGCGACCTCCGGCGGGTCAACCAGTCGATCGCCGACGAGCGCACACACCCGCCGCGAAACGACCACGCGTCCAGGTACTGGCCACTCACCACAGCCGAGGCGACTGCGTCGAGGCGACTGGTCGAGACGGCCGCCTCACCCACCACACGCCTGGGAAATCAAGCCAACGAGGGAAAAACCTCCGGCTCGTAGGCTGACGACATGGTCACGAAGCACGCTCGTCAAGCAGTGTCGCTCGACTCATCGTCACCAGTGGAACGACACCAGCCCCACCTTCCGTACGTGGTACCCATCGGTGCCCGTCAGTGGAGGATCTCGAACGGCAACGAGCCCGGTACGCCGGATTGCTGCCTCGCCTACGTTGAAGGCCGCGAACCCGGGTTCGACGTCCTGATCGTCGCGCCCAGCCCGCCCGAATGGGTGCACGTCGACACCTTCGAGGAAGCGAAGAACATCGCGATCCGTCGTCCGTCGCACCTGTAGTCACCGGTCGGGCGTCAGGAGGTGGGCGTCGCCAGATGCCAGTAGGTGACGCGCGCACCCGGGTACTTCACCGTGGTCGCGTTCGTCACCGACCGGTAGTGCGAGTCGAGCGTATGCCCCGCGAAGTACACTTCGCGGTCCGCCCCCTCGCCGACGATGCGGGTGACGATTCCCGTGTGGTCCTCGTCGCCGGAGTCGTCCCAGTCGAACTGGACGATGTCGCCGAGCTGCAACTCGCTCAGGTCGGCGGTGGCGAGTTCGGTCGCCCGCTCGGGGTGGGCCCGGAGGTAACGCTCGAACAGCGTCGAACTCACCCACGCGTCCGAGTACTCGGGGTCGCCGTCCGCGTCCGTGGCGAACCACCAGTCGTCGTCCATCTGCCATCCGCGGGCGATGAGGGACTGGCTTGCGAAGTTGACGCAGTCGGAGTCGGGCAGCGCACCGTACTCGGCGTCGTTGTAGGACTTCCAGTGCGCGTGCACATAGTCGAGCTGCGCCTGGATCGACGCGTTGTCGGAGCGCTGCTCGATCTGCTCCGGCGAGCATCCGGACAGACCGATGGCTGCGGCTGCGACGACGACCGCAGCGATCGAGGCGCGCAGCCTGCGGGAGAGACCGGAACCGAGCATCCCCCAACGCTAGGCGTGCGCCGCTGGACGAATCGTGTGGGCCGGTTGTGACACGGATGGGCCGGCTGACGACCCGGGGCGGAGATCTCTGAGATCATGCACTGTGCCTCGGCGCCGCACGATCCCTCGTACCGCGTCCCGAAGTGCGACGCGGCTGCCGGCTCCGGGGGAGCAGCCGCGTGTCCCCGGTCCGGATGAAGCGAGCCACTGTGATCGAGAACGCGCCGTCCGCAGCTCCCACGCACAAGCGACAGCAGCTCGGCGCGGGGGCCGTCGTCCTGCTCATCGCGGCGTTCGTCCTCCAGATCGTCGGCTACGTCCTCCCCGTCGCGGTGACGATCGGCGCCGGCGCAGGCCCGTTCGCCGCGGCCGTCGAGGAGGAGCTGAACGCTCAGGGCCTGACCGGCGAAGACCTGTTCGACGGCGGACTGGCAGACGACGACTCGATGCCCTCGCCTGCGGAGGCTCGTGCCCTCGCGAACGCGACGCTCACCCAGGGCTCCTCGCTCATCCCGTTCAACACGATCATCAGCGAGGAGGGCGAGTGGGAGGAGATTCGATGCTCATTCGATGCGTGGGATGGCGGCGAGCTCTACTTCGCCCGCTCCATCAAGACGTTCGAGGTCGCACCGGGTACCAGCGAGTCGTCTGAGCAGACGATCGCGGACTTCTTCGCAGACGAAGAATGGCCGGTGTACGTCGGGGGCGCCGACGACCCGACCTGGGTCAGCTTCGATCTCTCGGAATCGGCCGACGACATCGACGTCCAGAGTTACGACGATGCCCTCGGGGTGCAGGCGTACACCGAAGGCGGCAAGGAGTACGTGGTCCTCATCTCCGACGAGGGCTGCTACCGCTGACGGCGTCAGACGCTCCCGCGCCGCACGATCGACGTCGGGACGAACGACCCGGGCGGGGAGATGGTCTCGCCCCGGAGCTGGGCGAGGAGCACCTCCGCGGCCCGCCGACCGACGGCGGCTGCCGGCTGGTGCACCGTCGTGAGCGCTGGGTGGCAGCGCAGCGCCCAGGCTGAATCGTCGAATCCGACGATCGAGACGTCTTCGGGCACCCGACGGCCGGCGGCCCGCAGCGCTTCGATGGCACCTGCGGCGACGGCGTCCGACGCGGCGAACACCCCGTCGATCGCGGGATCGCGCCCGAGGAGCACGCTCATCCCCTCGAAGCCGTCCTGGTACGAGTACAACGGCACGTCGACCACGAGTTGCTCGTCGAACCCCGCACCGAGGGCGTCGCGGAAGCCCGCGAGACGGTCGGAGCCGGAGTCGCGGTCGAGGGCTGCTGCGATCATCCCGATCCGTCGACGGCCGGCGCCGATCAGCTCGCCGGTGATGGACGCGGATGCTGCACGGTTGTCGATGCCGACGAACGGCAGCTCATGGAGGTCCGGGGGATGACCGACGAACGTCGCGGGAAGCGCGAGCCGCTCGATGACCCGGGTGATCGGGTCGTTCTGGCGTGCTGAGACCATGATGACGCCGTCGACGAAACCGCCGGAGAGGTAGCGGGTGATGCGGTCGGTGTCGCGCTCGGAGTCGACGACGAGACACACGAGCTGATGGTCGGCCTGCGACAGGGCCTCGTTCGCACCGAGGAGGATGTTGCCGATGTTGGGGTCGTCGACGAACAGGCTGTGCGGTTCGTGGACCACGAAGCCCACCGCCTGAGTGCGCTGCATCACGAGGTTCCTGGCCGCGGTGTTCGGCACGTAGCCGACCTTCTCGATGGCCGCCTCGATCGCTTCGCGGGCCTCGGCGGACACGTACCGCTCACCGTTGACGACACGGCTGACGGTGCCACGGGACACGCCGGCTTCGACGGCGACGTCGTGGACGGTCGCGCGTCTGCGTCGAGTCGGCGGAGGGGTCACGGCTCCACCCTAGCGCCGCTTGCAACCTGATTCCGGGTGGTCCGGATTGACAGATTCCGATCTTCGCCCATACTCTGTGTACGTTCACAGACTCTCAACGTGGAGTTGTCGCTCTGCAATCTGTGCACGTTCACAGAACCTCGTCCACAGATTGCAGAAGATTCGATGAGCAGCGCTCCCACGTTCAGCCACGACGGCATCGCCTACGGCTGCGACTACAACCCCGAGCAGTGGGATCGTGCCGTCTGGCGCGAGGACGTCGCCCTCATGCGCGAAGCCGGAGTGGACTTCGTCGCCCTCAACATCTTCGGCTGGTCGCACCTCGAGCCGCGCCCGGGCGAATACGACTTCAGCGGTCTCGACGAGATCCTCGACCTCCTGCACGAGGCCGGCATCCGGGTGAACCTCGGCACCGGAACCGCGTCAGCCCCGCCGTGGCTCACCCACCAGCACCCCGAGATCCTGCCGGAGACCGAGGACGGCACCACCCGTTACCCCGGTGGACGACAGGCGTGGTGCCCGTCGTCCGCGGTGTTCCGTCGCGCAGCGCTCGAGCTCGTCGAGCGCGTCGGTGCCCGCTACGGCTCGCACCCGGCCGTCGCCCTCTGGCACGTCTCGAACGAGCTCGGCTGCCACAATGCGCTCTGCTACGACGACGAGAGCGCAGAGGCGTTCCGAGGCTGGCTGCGTGCCCGCTACGCGACGATCGATCGCCTCAACACCGCCTGGGGCACCTCCTTCTGGAGCCAGCAGTACAGCGACTTCGACGAGATCCTGCCGCCGCGACTCACGCTCTCCAGCCGCAACCCGAGCCAGGTCATCGACTTCCAGCGTTTCTCCTCCGACGAACTGCTCGGCTACTACCGTGCCGAACTCGAGGTGCTCCGTCGACACAGCACCGTCCCCGTCACCACCAACTTCATGGTCACCGCGCACATCAGGAACCTCGACTACTGGCAGTGGGCGCCGGAGATGGACATCGTCGCCAACGACCACTACCTCGACAACCGCCTGGCGGACCCGACCGCTGAGCTGTCGTTCGCGAGCGACGTGACCCGCGGACTCGCAGGCGGTGGGGCCTGGCTGCTCATGGAGCAGTCGACCGGTGCCGTGAACTGGCAGCCGCAGAACCTCGCGAAGGCTCCCGGGGAGATGACGCGCAACTCGCTCACCCACGTCGCCAAGGGCGCCGAGGCCGTGTGCTTCTTCCAGTGGCGTGCGTCGCTGCAGGGATCGGAGAAGTTCCACTCCGCCCTCCTCCCGCACGCCGGAACCGACACGGACCTCTGGCGCGAGGTGGTCGAGCTCGGCGGCACCCTCGATCGACTCGACGAGATCATCGGCACACGGGTCCAGGCCGACGTCGCCCTGCTGTTCTCCTGGGAGAACTGGTGGGCCGCTGACGGCGAGAGTCGCCCGTCGCACTCGGTCGAACACCTGGCGCAGGTGCACGCGGCGCACGCCTCACTGCGTCGTCTCGGCCACACCGTCGACATCGTGCGCCCGGGCGCCGACCTGTCCGCCTACCGTCTCGTCGTCGTGCCGAACCTGTATCTCGTCCGCGACCGTGAAGCCGCCGTCATCAGTGACTACGTGGCGGCAGGCGGCCATGCGGTCATCACCTTCTTCAGTGGCATCGCCGACGAGGAGGACCGCGTGCGACCCGGCGGATACCCCGGCGCCTTCCGCGACCTGCTCGGCGTCAACGTCGAGGAGTTCGCACCCGTGCTCCCCGGCCAGGTGCTCACCCTCGCCTCCGGGAAGACGGCCACGGCATGGTCGGAGCGCACCCGCGCACGCGGCGCAGACGTCGTCGACACCTTCGCCGACGGACCAGCCGTCGGACGCCCGGCGATCACCCGCAACCGGGTCGGCGAGCACGGCGGCACAGCGTGGTACCTGGCGACGAGCCTCGACGCCGACGCGCTCGACGATGTCCTCCGTGACGCTGCCCACGCCGCCGGTGCCCAGCCGCAGGGCGATGAGCGCGAACCCGGCCTCGAGGTCATCCGCCGCGCGGACGCCGACCGGAGCTACCGCTTCCTCATCAACCACTCGACGCACGACGTCGAGCTGCCGGCGACCGGATACGAACTCGTCACCGGTGAACCCGTCGACTCCATTGCACGTGTGCCTGCCGGTGCCGTGCGCGTGATCAGAGAGGACCTCACGCGATGAGCGTCAACACCGAGACGGCGAAGGTGGCGTCCCCGCGGCCCCTGCGCCGCGGAACGGCACCACGCCTGGCGAAGGCGGTGGTGCAGCACAAACGGGCCATCTTCATCTTCATCGCCCCGTTCGCCGTCCTGTTCGCCCTGTTCTACCTCGTGCCGATCGGGTACGCGGTCTACCAGTCGCTGCTCGTCATCGAACGCGACGGCACGTTCGGCGAGGCCCGCGAGGTCTTCGGCGGCTTCGCCCAGTACGTGCAGGTGTTCCAGAACGGGCCCTTCTGGCAGTCCGTCGGGCGTGTGCTCGCCTTCGGCGCCGTGCAGGTGCCGATCATGCTCGGCCTGGCGCTGATCTTCGCGCTCCTGCTCGACTCGCCCCTGCTCCGAGGGAAGCGGTTCTTCCGCCTCGCGTTCTTCGTCCCGTACGCGGTGCCCGGTGTCATCGCAGCGATCATGTGGGGCTTCCTGTACTCGCCCAACCTGTCGCCGTTCACCGCGATCACACAGAACGTGAACTTCCTGTCCGCGGACCTCGTGCTCTGGGCCATCGCGAACGTCGTCACTTGGGTGTTCGTCGGCTACAACATGCTCATCATCTACTCGTCGCTGCTCTCCATCCCGACGGAGATCTACGAGGCGGCCCGACTCGACGGCGCCGGTCAGTTCCGGATCGCGTGGGCGATCAAGATCCCCCTCGTCATGCCCGCGATCGTCCTCACGGCGATCTTCTCCATCATCGGCACGCTCCAGCTGCTCGCCGAACCCCAGGTGTTCCGCTCGTTCAGCTCGGCAGTGAGCAGCACCTTCACGCCGAACCTCACGGTGTACACCACCTCGTCCATCCCGAACGTGAACCTCGCAGCCGCCTTCTCGGTCGTGCTCGCCCTGGCGACCTTCGTCCTCTCCTTCGGGTTCTTGAAGTTCACGCAGCGAAAGGAAGGCAAATGACCGCCATCCTGTCCACCGGCCGTGGCCCGAAGGAGAGTCGCCTCTCCCGTGCCGGCGCGCTCATCGTGATGCTCGTCTTCACGCTCTACTTCCTCATCCCGATCTGGTGGCTGTTCATCGCGTCGACGAAGTCGCCCACGCAGTTCACGAACTCCGCGCCCCTGTGGTTCGCGGACTTCAACCTGTTCGAGAACGTCGGCCAGCTCATCGCCTACCGCGACGGCGTGTACCTGAAGTGGATGCTGAACTCGGTGCTGTACGCCGGGCTCGGTGCGCTCATCGGCACGCTCATCGCCGCGATGTGCGGGTATGCGCTCGCGAAGTACCGGTTCCCGGGCCGCGACGCGATCTTCAACGTCGTCCTCGGCGGAGTGCTCGTGCCGGCGACCGCGCTCGCCCTGCCGCTCTTCCTCATCTTCAGCCAGGTCGGCCTGACGAACACCTTCTGGGCCGTCTTCCTGCCGTCGCTCGTCAGCCCGTTCGGCGTGTACCTGACGCGGATCTTCGCGGCGTCGAGTGTGCCGGAGGAGCTGCTCGAGGCGTCGCGTCTCGACGGCGCCGGTGAGATCCGAACCTTCTTCACGATCTCGGTACGCCTCATGTTCCCGGCGCTCGTGACGGTGTTCCTGTTCCAGTTCGTCGCGATCTGGAACAACTTCTTCCTGCCGCTCATCATGCTGCGCGACGAAGCGCTGTTCCCGGTCACCCTCGGGCTCTACTCCTGGAACTCGCAGGTGAACCAGATCCCCGAGCTGCGCCTGTACGTCCTCGTCGGCGCCTTCCTGTCGATCATCCCGCTCGTCATCACCTTCCTCCTCCTCCAGCGGTTCTGGCGATCCGGCCTCGGTGCCGGAGCGGTCAAGTAACCGTCCCAACGACCTGCACCTCCCGAAACACCAGCACCACCCGAACACCCATCCCGCACCATCCACAGAAACGGATCAGCAATGAACCTCAAGAGAACAGCGGTCGCCGCAGCGGTGCTGTCGGCCGTCGTCCTGAGCGGCTGCTCCTCCACCGGGTCGGAGGGCGGCAGTGCTGCTGCCTCCTGCGCCCCGGCAGAGGGCAAGGTCGACCTCAGCTTCACCTCCTGGATCCCCGGCATCGAGGAGGTCGTCGACGTCTGGAACAAGGCGAACCCCGACATCCAGGTCGCCGTGCAGACCGGCCCGAACGGCAACAGTGGCACGTACCAGAACTTCTTCAACCAGCTGAAGGCCGGCAACGCACCCGACCTCGGCCAGATCGAGTACGACGCCCTGCCGAACTTCCGCGTGCAGAACGGCCTCATGGACCTCGGCGCCTGTGAAGACGTCATGGCCGCGAAGGACGACTTCGTGGACTGGACCTGGGGCCAGGTCTCCCTCGGTGAATCGGACTCGGTGTACGCCGTGCCGCAGGACTCCGGCCCGATGGCCATGTTCTACCGGGCCGACCTGTTCGAGCAGAACGGCATCGCGATCCCGACGACGTGGGCAGAGTACAAGGAGGCCGCCAAGAAGGTGCGTGCCACCGGCGCCTACATCACCAACTTCTCGCAGGGCGACATCAACCAGTTCGCCGGGTTCGTCTGGCAGGCCGGCGGCAGCTGGTTCAAGAACGACGGCAGCGACTGGACCGTCGACCTGACCGATGCCGCGTCCAAGAAGGTGGCCGACTACTGGCAGGACCTCATCGACGAGGACCTCGTCTCGACCGTTCCGGCGTGGACGACCGAGTGGGACAACGCCTACAACTCCAGCGCAGCATGGACGTGGAACTCCGCGGTCTGGGGCGCGAACTCCATCGCTTCCGGCGCGCCTGACACGGCCGGCAAGTGGGCGGTCGCGAAGGCTCCGCAGTGGGAGTCCGGCGACTCCGCAGCGGGCAACTGGGGCGGCTCCTCCACGGCGGTCTTCACCGGTTCCGAGCACCCGTACGAGGCTGCGAAGTTCGCACTGTGGCTGAACACCTCCGAAGAGGCGCTCACCATGCTGAACACGTCCGCGAACATCTACCCCGCGACGAAGGCCGGCCTCGAGCTGCCCGTGCTCAAGGAGGGTGTCGACTTCTACGGTGGCCAGCCGATCTACGATGTGTTCGCAGAGGCGTCCTCCGAGGTGTCCGAGGACTTCGCCTGGGGTCCGACGATGACGCAGACGTACAACGACGTGTCCGATGGCTTCAAGGCGGCGGTCTCCGGCAACGGCACGCTGCTCGACGCCCTCACGAAGGGTCAGTCGGCGACGATCGACGCCCTCAAGGCGCAGTCCATCCCCGTCAAGGAGTAGTCACCAGTGATCCACCACCTTCGTGCCGCGGGCGTCAGCCTGATCGTCGACGCCCGCGGCACGAAGGTGCCCACCATCCTGCACTGGGGTGCTGACGTCGGGGACCTCGACGCCCCCGCCCTCACCTCGCTCGCCGAGGCGCTGACGCCGGCGATCCCGCCGTCATCCATCGACGAACCGCCTCGCCTCAGCCTGCTCCCCACCCTGTTCGACGGGTGGAGCGGGCGCCCGGGGATCGGGGTGCACCGCCCGGCCTCGTTCGGTTCGCTCACCCTCCTCGCCCTGCGTCTGGTGTCACAGCAGCGCGACCGCGACACGCTCGTCCTCACCGTCGCCGACGCCGACGCGGAGCTCACGGTGGTCTCCACGATCGAGCTCACGCCGCAGGGTGTGCTGCGCATCGGACATGTCGTCCGGAACGACGCAGATGCAGACGCCGCAGAGCCTGCGGCCGGGCTGCTCGCAGTCGACGCCCTGGGCACTGTCCTGCCCGTCCCCGACCGTGCGGCGGAGGTGCTCGACTTCACCGGGCTGTGGACGCACGAACGCACACCGCAACGACACCGTCTCGGCCAGGGCGCCTGGACCCGCGAGCACCGCCACGGTCGCCCCGGTCATGACGACGCCTTCCTCCTCGCCGTCGGCGCGCCAGGGTTCGGGTTCCGCTCCGGCGAGGTCTGGGCGACCCACCTGGCGTGGAGTGGTGACAAGGCTGTCTGGGTGGAGCGTTCGGCGCTCGGGTCCGCGGTCACCGGTTCCGCCGAACTGCTCGCGCCCGGCGAAATGGTCCTCGCACCGGGGGAGTCGTACGCCTCACCGTTGACCGTCGCCGTGTACTCCGCCGCCGGCCTCGACGGGGTGTCCGCCCGCTTGCACCCGTGGATCCGCTCCTGGAGCACCATCACCCGGCCGCGCCCCGTCGTCCTCAACACCTGGGAGGCCGTCTACTTCGACCACGACCTCCCGACCCTGCTCCGTCTCGTCGAGCAGGCGAGTCGCGTGGGCGTCGAACGCTTCGTCCTCGACGACGGTTGGTTCACCGGTCGCACCGACGACCGACGCGCGCTCGGCGATTGGTTCGTCGACCCCGAACGCTGGGCCGGCGGACTCTCGCCGCTCGTCGACGCGGTGACCGCCGCCGGGATGGACTTCGGCCTGTGGGTGGAACCCGAGATGGTGAACCCCGACTCCGAGCTGGCGCGAACGCACCCCGAGTGGATCCTCGGTCACGTGGATGCACCGACCTGGCGGTTCCAGCGCGTCCTCGACCTCTCCAACCCCGACGCCTTCGCCTACATTCTGGGCTGCCTCGACGCACTGCTCACCGAGTACGACATCGCCTTCCTCAAGTGGGACCACAACCGAGACCTGCTCGGCGGTTCCGCCCACCGGCAGACGCAGGCGCTGTATCGACTGCTCGACGCCGTGCGGGCCGCGCATCCGGGCGTCGACATCGAATCGTGCGCTTCCGGCGGCGGCCGCGTCGACCTGGGCATCCTCGAACGCGTCGACCGGGTGTGGCCGAGCGACACCAACGACCCACTGGAGCGGCAGTCGATCCATCGGTACACCTCGCTCGTCGTGCCGCCCGAGTACCTGGGCGGACACCTCGGGGCCGCGCAGTCGCACACCACCTACCGGACCTCGGACCTCGCGTTCCGGCTCGCGACCGCGCTCTTCGGCAGCGCGGGGATCGAGTGGAACCTCAACGAGGCGAGCGAGACCGAACTCGAACTCATCGCCGACTGGATCGCTCACGACAAGCGCCTGCGGCCCCTGCTGCACACGGGCACGCTCGTGCGGATGGACCCGTCCGACCCGGCGATCCTCGCGCACGGCGTCGTGTCCGCCGACCGCTCGTCGGCGCTCGTCGCACAGGTGGCGCTCGCCGCACCACTCACGGCGATCCCGGCCCCGCTCCGTATCCCCGGCCTCGACGTTGACCGCAGTTATGTCGTGCGGCCGTTGTCGCTGGGGGCGGAACCGCGCACCATCCAGGACGCACCGCCCGCCTGGATCGCCGCAGGCTCCATCGTGCTCACGGGCCGTGCCCTCGCCGAGATCGGTGTCGCCGTGCCACTCCTGCTCCCGGAGCAGGCGCAACTCTTCACGGTGGACGCGCTCTAACCCGTCCCGTTCGCCCAGCTTCGGGCGAACGGGTGCACGGTTCAGCGCTCGCGGTACGCCCGTTCCTCCTCGGCGATGTCGGCGCCGTAGAACCCCACCGGGATCTGGCGGATGTCGAGCATCGCGTCGCGGTCGAACGAGCCACTCACGTCCCAGAAGGGGTTCCAGGCGGCACCCGTCCGGTAGTCGGCGATGAACGTCGTCAGGTTGGGCGGGGTCGAGACGGAGCCACCAAGGGCTTCGATCCGAGGCGTCGCGACCGTCACGAGGTACGTGTACAGGTACGTGAGCTGTTCGTCGTTGAACGGCACGCTGTAGCGCGGATCCATCGGGAACCGGAGCGAGCAGGCGGTGAATGCGGTGTCCCACGGCTGGTTCTCGGAGACGCCGGTCGGGCGATCGTTCCGCAGACCATCGTCGGAGGACGCCGTCGTCGGGTGGCCGGCGTCGGTGAGGCAATCCGCCAGCACCGTCGCCCACTCCGGCTGGAGCAGGAATCGCTCCCGCTCCACCTGGGGAACGACGAAGTCGCTGTAGCGCTCCTGCATGGACTCCACGAGTTGCGTGTCCGATGCCGCTGCGATCCGGAGGAGCTCGTCCTCAGTCATCGGATCAGGTGACGGGTACGAGTCGGGGTCCGTCGTGAGATCGTCCGGCGTCACCGGGGCAGGGGCGACGCTCGGTCCCTTCGGCACCTGATACCAGTGCTCGAGCGTGAACCGCGCGCCGTCCGGGACGACGACCTCGATGCGCTGCGCGGCGTCGGTCAGTGCTCCGATATCGGCGATCTGGAAGCCGAAGCGCTCACCGCCCGGCGCACCCTCGCGGCACGTCCCCACCATCGTCCCGTTCGGTGCCCCATCGACACTCACGCTGTAGGCGCCCGGGTCGACGCAGCTGAAGGTGACGACGAGCGCGCTTGCGGCTTCATCAGGCGCCGGCACATCGATGACGGTCGGTCCCACATACGTCTGCGGCCCCGAGTTACCGGCCACCGCGACGCCGGCTGCAGTGGCGCCTCCGACGAGCAGCACGGCCATGGCCCCGATGATCACGCCTCGACGGCGTTTCGGTCGCGGATGGGTTGCCGCGAGCACCGTGCTGCGCGCGCGCAGGAGCATGGCCGAGAACTCGGCGTCTTGGGTCGTTTCGTCATTCGTCATGAGCTGCCACCGCCTTCCGCAGTCGTGCTCGCGCACGCTCCAATCGTGTTTCGCCACGCTCCCGACCGACGCGCCGACCAGCGTGGCGGCCTCGCGATAGGAGCGACCTTCGATGAGACACAGTTCGCAGACGAGGCGATCGAGATCGGGCAACGCCTCGATCTCGGCGAGCACCACCGCAAGGCGCTCGCGAGCGATGTCGTGATCGGGCCTCAACGTCGCGATGTCGGGGAGTTCGTCGGCACCGTGCCTGGCTCGTCGTCGTCGATGGTTCAGCGCATGGTTGCGGCACGTGACGAGCAGCCAGGGCAGCACGGAGGTGTCGACCACCCGGATGCCGGTGCGCTTGTTCCAGGCGGTGATGAACGTCTCCTGGACGAGTTCCTGGACCTCGTCGAGCGAGGAGACGAAGGCCCAGGCGTAGCGCCCCACCGCCGGTGCGTGGCGGTCGAAGATCGCCGCGAACGCCGCCTGGTCGTCGCCGGCCGCCGCGCGAAGCAACTCACTGTCGCTCGTCGTCGTGTGGTGCATGTTCCCCCGTCGTGCTCCGGCCGAACCGGCCCCTCACTTCAACATGTCGAGCATCCGACGATCATGACGCCGGCCCGCGGTCGTCTTCATCGGGGGCGACGTATGGCGGGGTGACGACGAGGCAGAGGACACCCCAGAGGATGGCACCCAGGACCGCGAGGATGATGGGCGGCGCTGTCGGTCCAGTGCTGGCGGCTCCGGGTTGTGCGAGCGTCGCCGTGGAGATCCACAGCGCTGTCGCGACAGCGGCGGCTCCGCTGGCGAAGCCGCGCTGCACGCGACGGTTCACCTGCCATGACGGGCGTAGACCGACGATCGCGAGCCCGAGTGCGCCCAGCGACAGGACGAGTGAGATCGCCACCAGGAGCCATGTCGGTGCCGTCCCGTCGACCACGCCGCTGCGATCGAAGTGGATCGCGAGCTCCGCGGGTGCCGCTGGCAGCAGGACTGCTGCACTCACGATCGTGGTGACGAGCGGGACGCCCATGAGCGCGACCGCCGACGTCTCCCGGATCGTCTTCACCGTGCCTCGCCCCCCGGCGTGTCGCTTCGGTCGCCCGTGTTCGGGCGGATGAGTGCCCGTTCGCCCTGCAGATGGGCGAACGGATGGCAGCTCGGACTAGTCGGTGCCGATGTCCTCGCCGACGACCGTGATCTGCGCGGGCACTGGCCACGGGTGTTCGCCGACGGGGGAGAGTCGCACCAGCTCGGTGAGGCGCGGCGCCGGTGACCCCTCCGCACCGATGAGCCAGCCACCGACGAGGAATGCGCCGCCCACGACCGACCACACGGCGATGCCGGTGACGCCGAAGTCGCCATAGGACGGATCTGTGAAGCGCGTCGTGACGAGGTCGCCGTGGGTGAGGTCGGCGAGCTGTGCGCTGACCGCCGAGGCGTCGGGGTCGACCGCGTCGAGGTCGGCGACCGACTCGAGCACCTGCAGTGGCTTCGTCGGCTTGCCGTTCTGGTCGAGCGCGGTGCCAGCGACGAAGAGACCGGTCACGATCTGCGAGCGACGTGCTGCCCCGATCAGGTCGAACGTGCCGTAGCGCGACAGGCTCAGCCGGGCCTGGACGGACGAACCGTCCTCGGCCGCTTCGATGGCTGCAGAAATCTGCTTGATGTCTCGTCGGGCGGGAACGCTCAGGTCGTAGGTCACCCCTCCACTATCCCAGCTCGGTCGTGCACATATGGGCGAACGATTGCTCCGGGCCCAAAACGGCGCACCGAGCGAGATCTGAACAGCACAAAATGACAGCAACACACAGAAACAATCATGCAGTTATGCAAATGTAACCGTCACGCGTTGACGGCCCTGGAGATTGTCCGGCAAGCTGGGAATCACTTGGCGGCTATCTGTCAACTTCGAACACCAGGACGACCTCGGCCCGCGGGGAGCTCCTCACAAGGATGTGAGTATGACGACTTCACACGTATCAACATTTTCAAACAAACCGAAACGTCTCCCTGATGGGATGTTCGCCTTCATCCTGGTGGTGCCGGGCCTCGCACTCCTCGTCGCGGTGGTGGCGTATCCGCTGATCACGGCGCTGGTCACGGCGTTCTTCAAGCAGAGCCTCGTCGTGCCCGGCCGTGAGTTCGTCGGGTTCCAGAACATCATCGACGTCCTGCAGGGCGACTTCTTCAAGCTGCTGGGCCAGACCATGGTCTTCACGCTCGGCACCACGATCGCGCCGTTCGTGCTCGGGTTCGCATTGGCCCTCGCGCTCAACACCCGCATCCGCGGCGCGAAGATCATGCGCGGCCTCATGCTCATCCCGTGGCTGGTGCCCGGGGTCGTCGTCTCGTTCCTCTGGATGTGGATCTTCAACGCGAACTACGGCGTGATGAACGCCATCCTCGGTATCTTCGGGATTGAAGCGCAGGCCTGGCTCGCCCAGCCGCAGACCGCGATGTTCGCCGTGATCGTCGCCAAGACCTGGCAGTCGTTCCCCTGGATCATGGTGATGCTGCTCGCGGGCCTCCAGACGGTTCCGCAGGAGCTGCACGAGGCCGCCGAGATGGACGGCGCCGGCACGATCCGTCGCTTCTTCTCGATCACCGTGCCGCAGCTGAAGGGCATCATCGGCCTCGTCCTGCTGCTGGAGTTCATTTGGAACTTCCAGCACTTCGACATCATCTACGTCCTCACCGGCGGTGGTCCGGCCGGTAGCACGCAGACGTTCGCCACGGCCGTCTACGAGACCGCCTTCCGCGGCTTCGACCTCGGCCACGCCGGTGCACTCGGCCTGTTGTGGCTCATCCTCCTGATGGCGCTCGTCGTCGTCTACGTCCGCTTCTCGGAGAAAGGGGAGCAGAAATGAGCGTCACGACCGCCCCTCCCGCAGCACCCAAGACGACCCCTGAGGCCGTTCCACCCGTCCCCGCCGACACGAGCGCGCTGCGTCGCAAGCCGTCCCTGTTCCGTTCCGAGCGTCGCTCCGTCCGGGTCAGCGCGTGGATCGCCGTCATCGTCTGCGGCGGGTTCGGCCTCCTGCCCGTCTACTGGCTGCTCGCCACCTCGCTCACCCCGCGTGACCAGGTGTTCTCCTACCCGCCGAAGATCTTCCCGACCGAGATCAGCTTCGAGGCGTACGCGTCACTCGCCTCGAACCCCGACCTGTTCATGTACCTGCGGAACAGCATCATCGTCTCGGTCATCACGGCGCTGCTGTCCGTGATCGTCTCCGCATACATGGGGTACTCGTTCTCGAAGTTCCGGTACCGCGGTCGTCGTTCGCTGATGTACTTCGTGCTCGCCTCGCAGATGTTCCCGCAGGCACTGCTGCTGATCACGCTGTACTCGGTGTTCAGCGCGTACGGCTTGCTCAACACCTATGCGGCGCTGATCCTGTCGTTCACGACCTTCACCCTGCCGCTGTGCGTGTGGATGCTGAAGGGCTTCTTCGACACGATCCCGGACGAGCTCATCGAGGCGGCCCGCGTCGACGGTGCATCCCGACTCCGCATCATCCACTCGATCGTGCTGCCGTTGTCGGCGCCCGGTCTCGTGGCGGCCGGTCTATTCGCCTTCGTCCGCGGGTGGAACGACTTCGTGTTCGCCCTGACGCTCGCCGGCCCAGACAAGCAGACCCTGCCGCCGGGCCTCGTGAACACCTTCGTGGGGGAGGCTGCGACTGCTTGGCCGGAACTCATGGCCGCGTCGCTCGTCGTGTCCCTGCCCGTCGCGATCGCATTCATGGCGCTGCAGCGACATCTTGTCGGCGGCCTCACCGCCGGCGCGGTCAAGGGCTGATCAGCCGAGACCTTCCACGTACCTTCGCCACTCTCCCGCAACCCCCGGAACCCGCTCGAGGAGGAGCCATGTCCAACCCCAACACCTTCCTGTCCAACACGTCCCAGACCATCATCACCCGTCGCCGCGCCCTGCAGTTCCTCGGCATCGGCGTCGCCGCGGCCACGCTGGCCGGCTGCGCCCCGACCGGTGCGGCACCAGGCGCCGGGTCGATCCCGAAGGCGACCGCAGGCGGCACCCCGACGGACTTCGACTTCGCGAGCTGGTCGCTCACCGAGAAGGCGTCCGCGCCTGCGATTCAGAGCCTGCTCCAGAAGTACGAGAAGCAGTCGAAGGTCACCGTCGGCGAGGTGTCGTTCCCGTACAACGAGTACATCAACCAGCTCATGCTGCAGGTGCGTGGCGGACAGTTCTCCGGCGTCGCCCACGTCGACGTCGCGTGGCTCGGTTCGCTGGCGAGCCTCGGCAAGCTGCAGGACGTCTCAGGGCTCACCGAGGGCCGGGGCTACACGAAGTCCGGTCTCACGGCCGCGCAGTTCGACGGCGTGCAGTACGGCCTGCCGTGGACGATCGGCGCGATCGGTCTCGTCGCCAACCAGGCCATCCTCGATCAGGCGGGGGTCGGTGAGTTCCCGACGACCATCGACGACTTCGAGGGGTCGCTGAAGAAGCTCAAGGGTCTCGGCAACGGCATGATCCCGTACGCTGCCTCGACGAAGGCGGCACAGCTCAAGGACATCCTCATCTGGATGCAGACCTTCGGCAGCCCGCTCGTCGACGGCGACACCGTCACCATCGGCGACGACGCGAGCATCGAGGCCGTCACCTGGTACAAGAGCTTGTACGACCAGGGCCTGATCGCCGCCGACGTCGACCGCTTCGACGCCCGTTCGCTCTTCGCGCAGGGACGCACCGCCGTCTACGACGACGCGATCGTGGGCCGCAGTGCCGTCACCGGTGAATCCCCCGACCCCGACTTCGCGAGCAAGCTGCAGCCGGTGTCGCGTCCGGTCCTGAAGCAGGGCGACACGCCTCGTGCGCTCGTGTGGGGCGGTGCGCTCGCCGTGGTCGACGGTGCGGCCTCCGGGACCGCCGCCGACTTCGCGCAGTGGGTCACCTCCGACCCCGAGACGGTACTCGAGGACTTCGCGGCCCGCGGACTGCCGCCGGCGACGGAGGACGCGCTGAACTCGGATGCGGTGAAGAACGACACTTTCGCCGCGAACTTCAGCGACCGCATCACCGCGACGAGCTCGACGAACCCGTTCTGGAAGTTCGTCCAGTACTCGCAGATCGAGACGAAGATCGCCGAGAAGATGCAGGCGGTGCTCGTCGGCCAGGAGAAGCCGGCGGACGCGATGAAGTCCGCGGGCGAGGCTGCCCAGAAGCTGGTCGGCTGAGTCGGCGCCGTGCACGTCCGCTCGTGAGTACCAAAGCATCCTGACGGTTCAAGGGGGAACCATGCAGTTCAGTCACACGTCCATCGCCCGCATGCTCGCGGTCTGCGCCATCGGGGTGCTCGCACTCGGAAGCGCGGCACCGGCTTCCGCCGCGACGACCGGACCGTCCATCAGCGCCGTGCCGACCACGAGCGTGACGGATTCGGTCGAGACGCTCCCGTACCCGGTCGACACGTCGAACCAGGCAGGGTGGTGGCGTCCGCTGGACGTGGTCGACGGGGTCTCGTACTTCGCCTTCAACGCGCCGGCCGCCGCGACGGCGCGACACGAGGTGCACCTCGCTTCGCGGGCGATCGACGGGACGTGGACCGAGGACTGCCTGCGGGCCAGCGCCGGTGCCGCCTGTGTCACGTTCGCCGACGACAACGGACACAACCAGCCGTCGATCGTCGTCGACGGCGCGGGCACGATCCACGCCTTCGTCTCGATGCACAACGAGCAGTGGAACGCGTTCCGCTCCTCGACGCCGGGTGACGTCACCTCCCTCGTCGATGTGACGGCCGCCATGCCCGACCTCGACGCCGCCATGACGTACCCGGTGACCGCTCGCGGCCCCGAGGGCGATGTCTGGGTGCTCGTTCGGGTCGGAACGGATGCGCAGGGACGCCGCGAGGGCGTGCTCTACCACTTCGACCTCGCAGCCGGCGTCTGGGAACGGGCGTCGACGATCGCCGCGGCTACCGGCTACTCCTTCTATCCGGACGACCTCGAGGTCGACGTCGACGGTCGGGTTCACGTGCTGTGGGAGTGGGGCCCCTTCCCGGCGGACCCGGCGCGGCACCTCGGTTCCTACGCGGTCTACGACCCGGCCGACGGTTCGCTCACTGACGTCGCGGGGACGAGTCTCACCGGACCAGTCACCCCCACCACGCCGGGTTCGGTCGTCTGGCGCCCGTTCGGTACCGGTGAGGCGATCGGCAGCTACACGCCAGCCCTGCAGACAGCGAAGCTCGCGCTCGACGGCACCGAGCTCACGGGCATCGTCTACCGCTTCGTGGAGGCCGACGAGACCGCCTACGACGTCCGCTACGCGAGCTGGAGCAACAACGCTTGGACGGACGAGTCCCTTATCGACTCATCGTCCCTCGGTTCCGGCGTCTCCACCGTTGCGGGGATCGACGTGACGAGCGCCGGAGGTGTCGACCGCGTCTACGCCGTCGTTGCCGTGCAGGTCTGTGGCGAGAACCGGAGCCAGGTCGTCCGACTCGAACGGGCCGCAGGCGGCTCGGGTTGGGACGCGCGCACCGTCGGCGAGCCGATGAGTGGCCAGCAGCGGCTGCGCGCCGAGACGACGACCGATGGCACTGACGTGTTGTACCTGAGCGCACCGCTCCACGAGCGGACGCAGGGCGTGCTGCGGCACGCGTCGATCCCACGGGGATCAGTGGCGGAGACCGGCGGTTCGTCGCTGCAGGACATCGTCTCGGCACTCCGCGGCGATCTCGGCGGCACGAACGTCGCCCTGGGCGCCACGGTGACCGTCTCGTCCACGCTGCGCACCGACACCGGCGGGGAGCTCGCCGTCGACGGTGACTGCACCGACGCGAGCCGGTGGATCTCGGCGGTCGGCGACACGGCGCCGAACATCACCGCCGCCTGGCAGGCCCCGACGGAGCTGTCCGCCGTCCGCGTGCACAGCGGCTACGCCGGCGGCGACAACGTCGCATCGGTGCTGCGCGACTTCACGATCGAGGTGCACACGGCGACCGGGTGGATCGAGGTCGGACGCTTTGACGACAACCGCCTCGGTAGCGTGGTCGCCGAGATCGACGGGCTCGTCGCCGACCAGGTGCGGTTACTCATCACGGACCCGTCCGCATCGGCGACCGACGTCGCGAGGGTGTTCGAGATCGAGGCGATCGCGGCAGAACCCGCGCCCGCGGCGACGGAACGGACGCAAGCAGTGGGGAACGATCATGACCCGAGATAGCGTTGTGCTCGGCAGGGGCCGGATGGGTCCCGACCGGTCCGGAACGACCCGGCCATCAGTGAGGAGCTTCACCGTGTCAGACGCCGCCTCGGGCTCGCAGCGTTCAGCCCCTGTGCTCCGACGCGAGCGCACCGGGATCGTCGCGCTCGCGGTGCCGAACCTGGACGAGCCCTACTTCGCGGAGCTCACCACCCTCCTCGTCCGGGGTGCGGACGAGCGCGGGCTGTCGATCCTCATCCAGCACACGGAGGGCGATCACGAGCGCGAGGTCGACATCGCCAACGGCGTCGGCCTGCCGCCGACCGACGGCCTGATCCACATCCCTCGGTCGCTGACGGTCGGCGACCTGACCAGGCGCACCTCGCCGGGGCCACTCGTGCTGCTCGGCGAGCACATCCAGGTCAGCCCGTTCACGCACATCTCCATCGACAACCGGGCGGCGGCCGTCACGGCGACGGAGCATCTGGCTGCGGTCGGCTGCTCGCGCATCGCGTTCATCGGCCCGCGCGACGAGCGCCCCTCCGACGCGGCCGACCAGCGCTACGCCGGGTACCGCGACGTGGTGGCCCGTCTCGGGCGCTCGCAGGCTCCGGAACTCATCGGGCACGTCGACGCCTTCACGCCGGAGGAGGGTCGCCGAGTGATGCGGCGGTTCCTCGCGGAGGGTGTGGCGGTCGACGGTGTCGTCTGCTCCAACGACTCGGTCGCGTTCGGTGTGCTCGCGGCGCTGCACGAAGCGGGTCGCAGCGTGCCGCACGACGTCGCGGTGATCGGCATCGACGACGTCCACGCGGCGCAGTTCTCGGCGCCCTCGCTCAGCTCAGTCGCGCCCGACTACGACGCCATCGTGCGGGCGGCGTTCACCGAGCTGGAACGACAGATCGCGGCCCCTCCCGGAGCGGACACGCCCGTGCGTCACGTCGTCGTGGAGGCCACGATCGTCGTGCGGGACAGCACCACCCGCTGACCCCGCATGACACACACCTCCCTGCCGGTCGTCGGGTCGCCCGTCGGCGCGCGCGACCTCGACCGTGCGCCCGATCAGTCGTCGGCACCGGCCGCGGCGAATGATCCGTCCTCGACTCGCGCGACCCACACCTCGCCGAACTGTGCGCGCAGAGACTCCTCGACCTCGGCCGTGATGCCATCGTCGATGACGAGCTGGTCGACTTCGCGGAGGTCGACGATCGTGGTGAGTCCGACCGCACCCCACTTGCTGTGGTCGGCGAGCACCACCGAGTGCCGGCCGGCGCCCACGAGCGCACGGTTGGTCTCCGCTTCGAGCAGGTTCGACGTGGTGAGGCCTGCCTGGACGTCGATGCCGCGGACGCCGAGGAAGACGATGTCGCAGTGCAGGTGCTCGATCGCGCGGACGGCCACCGGGCCGACAAGTGCGTCGGACGGCGTACGGACGCCGCCCGTGAGCACGACGGTCTGCGTGTACGGCTCGTCCGCGCGGTCGGGACGTGCGAACACATCGGCGACCGGAAGCGAGTTCGTGACGATCGTGAGTTCCGGGATCGCGCGCAGCTCCTGGGCGAGTGCCCACGTCGTGGTGCCGCCGGACAGCCCGATGGACATGCCGGGTTCGACCAGCTCGGCGGCGCGGCGTGCGATGGCGCGCTTCTCGGCGAGCAGGCGTCGGGCCTGGTTCGGGAAGCCGAGGTCCGCCTGGTCGGGCAGCCGCGGGGTCGTCGCTCCTCCGCGCACCCGGTCGACGAGACCCTCGGTGGCGAGCTGCTCGATGTCGCGCCGCACGGTCATGTCGCTGACGCCCAGGCTGAGCGCGAGCTCGGTGACGCTCGCCGCTCCGCGACGTCGCACCTCCGACATGATCTGCGATCTGCGTTCCGCACCGAGCACAGCGTCCTCCTTCGACCCGGCTGCCAGTCTGGCACGACCGCGTCGCCCGGCCATGCAGCAGCACCCCGAGACGATGAGACGAGGACTCACCCCACATGCCTGACGCACGATATCTGGACTGGTTCGGCAGCGAGGTGCGCGACGCGACCTACGGCTACGACCTCGAGGCGTTGCACGCGGTCCCACCGGTGCCGCCGCCCGACGGTTTCGCCGAGCGGTGGCGCAGTTGGTACGCGGAGGCGATGACCGTGGCACCTGAGCCGGTGCTCACCCCGGTCGGTCGCCAGGGCGCGCACGAGGTCTTCGTGGTCGAACACGCTGTCGCGAACGGTCTGCGACTGCGCGGTTGGTTGGCGCTCCCGATCGGAGGGCCGGCCCGCGTCGGGATCGTCCACGGGCACGGCTACGGCGGGCGCGATGCACCCGACTTCTCACGCGTGCCGGACGACGCAGCGGTGATCTTCCCGATCGCGCGTGGCCAGGGCGTGTTCAACGCAGGACTCGGTGCGCCGACGCCGGATGACGGGCACGTGCTCTTCGGCATCGAATCGGTCGACACGTACTCGCTCGGGCGCTGTGCGGTCGACCTGTGGCATGCGGCGTCGGCGCTCGTGGAGGTGGCGGGTGAGCTGCCGCTGTATTACATCGGCGAGAGCTTCGGCGGCGGGATCGGTGCCCTCGCACTGCCGTGGGACGAGCGGTTCGTCGGGGCGACGCTCGTCGTGCCGAGCTTCGGCCAGTACGACATCCGTCTGCAGCTGCAGTGCGAGGGCAGTGGCGAACGCGTCCGCGGGTATGTCGCCGAGCATCCTGAGGCGCGAGAGGTCCTGCGGTGTTTCGATGCGTCGACGGCGGCAGGATTCCTCGAACTGCCGGTCCGCGTCGAGTGCGCGCTCTGGGACGGGTTCGTGCCGCCCCCAGGGCAGTTCGCCGTCGCGAACGCCATCGACGAACTGGAGCTGCAGGTACTGCCAGCAGGCCACGCCGAGTATCCGGGCGTCGAGGCGGTGCTCGCGGAGTCGTACGCGGGGACCCGAGCGCACCTGGCTCGCGCACTGGAGGCGGCACGGTCCGAGCATGCGGCGCGGTGACGGCCGGTCCGCATCCCTCCACAGGCACACGGACGTCGACCTTCTCCACAGCAGAGGGACTGCCCCCTGGTGCCCGGGCGGCACCCCGTTACGCTGAAGGTTCACCAAGAGGCAGGAGACTCCTGATGGAACAGACGAAGCCGCGTCGGTCACGGTCCGCCGTGTTCGCGATGTCCCTGACGATCGGCACGCTCATCGTGGCCGCCGTCGTGGGCGGGTACTTCATCATCGTCGGCGATCAAGCAGGCATCGCCGGTCGGGTCTGGTTGACGCTCTTCCTGCTCGCCGCCTTCGTCGGAGCCGTGTCGCTCGACGCCGCCGCCGGGCACGGCCCGAACCGCTGGTACCTCGCGGCGTCGACGGTCGTCAACATCCTGTTGGTCATCATCGGCCTGCTCAAGCTCTGGAACGGTTGGCTGCAGCCCGCCAACACCGCGAGTGCCTACGTGTGGTCGCAGCAGATCGCCCTGTTCCTCGGCATCGTGTTCCTGGTGCGCCTCGGGCTCTTCATCATCCAGCTGTACATCCTCCACTTCGTCACCCGTGGCACCACCGCCGTCATCCGCGGGACCGCCGTCGCGACCGTCGTGCTGCTCGCGGTCACGGTCATCGTGCTCGTCGTCCCGATGGCGTTCCCAGAGCCGGCCTGGCCGGACTGGTGGTGGCGGATCGCCGGCGCGACGTCCCTCGCCGCTGCGATCTCCGCGATCATCCCGGTCGTCGTCCGCGCGTTCGAACCCAAGCCCGAGACCCCCGCTGCCCAGTACCCGGGCGCCGCTGGTCCGGGGTTCTCGACGGCCCCGTACCAGACGCCGCGCTACCCGGCACCGGGTCAGTACCCGCAGGGGCAGCAACTGCAGGCGCCGCCCTCCGGGTACCCCGTACAGCCCGCTGCCGCGCCCGCCTGGCAGGGGAACGCACCCGCCCAGCCCGGTCAGCCGCAGCAGCAGCCGGGTCAGTGGCCGCAGCAGCCGGGTCAGTCCCAGCAGTTCGGCCAACCGCAGCAGTGGCAGCCCGCGCCCCCGCAGCAGCCGTACAACCCGCAGCAGTACGCCCCCCAGCCTCCGCAGCAGTACGCGTCGCAGCCCACCTGGCCGCAGCAGCCCGTGCCCCCGCAGCAGCAGGCCCAGCCCGAGGCACCCCGGCCGCCGGCGACGCCCGATGAGGACGCCCCGCCTCCCACCCAGTAGGGCCGTCGTGCCAGGCCCTCCGCATGGGAGGCTGGAGGGATGATCGCCGCACTGCAGCTTCCCGTCGCATTGACCGCTCGAGGCCGGTCGGTCGTCCTCCGCCGGGCAAGGCTCGACGACCTCGGCGCGCTCATCCGCTTGCTGTCGGACGATGCGGTGAGCGCATCGCGAGGTGACCAGGCGGACCCGGCGGACCTCCCGGCCTACCGCACGGCGCTCGCCGAAATCATCGACGATCCTTCCAACGACGTCCTGCTCGTCGTGGACGATGTCGACCGGCCGCTCGCCACGATGCAGCTCACGCGCATCCCAGGGATGGCTCGTCGCGGGTCGACGAGGCTGCTCGTCGAGGCGGTGCGTGTCGCGAGCGAACTCCGGTCCGGGGGCATCGGCTCCGCGATGATGCGATGGGTCACCGACGTCGCAGCTCCGGCCACGCGCTCGTCGCTCGTCCAGCTCACCTCCGACGAGGCGCGGATCGACGCCCACCGCTTCTACGAGCGCCTCGGTTTCGTCGGATCCCACCGCGGGTTCAAGTACCGCGTGGAGCTCCCGCGCACGGGCGACTGAATCACCCCTTGACCGCGCACTTGTTTTTTGCAAGTATCTAGGTGTCCGCGGTGCGGACCCACGACAAGGAGTGCACGATGAAGATGATGTTCGTCAACCTGCCGGTGACCGACCTCGAGCGCGCGAAGGCGTTCTACACGGCGATCGGCTTCACGGTGAACCCGCAGTTCACCGACCACAACGCAGCCTGTGTCGTCGTCGAGGAGGACCACAGCGCGTTCATGCTGCTCGTCCGCGACTACTTCCAGACCTTCAGCGAGCGTCCCATCGGCAACCCGGCAGAGAACGTGTCCGTCTCGACCGCGATCTTCGTCGACAGCCGTGAGCAGGTCGACGCCAACGTCGCCGCGGGCATCGCGTCGGGTGGCACGGAGGCGCAGCCGGCTTCGGACTACGGCTTCATGTACCAGCGCCAGCTCACCGACCCCGACGGCAACATCATCGAGTTCGGTTACATGGACCCGGTGGCTGCAGCCCAGGGCCCCGAGGCGTTCCAGAGCGAGCAGGCCTGAGGTCTCATGGCTTCACGCGACTACGGGCAGTACGGCGGTGTGACGCAGGCCCTGGAGCTCATCGGTGAGCGCTGGGCCCTGCTGATCATCCGCGATCTGCTCGTCGGGCCGCGTCGCTACGGGGAGCTCGCTGCCGGTCTGCAGCGGATCCCGAGCAACATCCTCGCGACGCGGCTCAAGGAGTTGCAGGCGGCCGGCGTCATCCGCCGGGCGCCTCGTTCCCGCGTGATCCTCTACGAGCTCACGCCCTACGGGCGCGAGCTCGAGCCGGTGGTGCTCGCCCTCGGCGCCTGGGGGTTCAAAGCCCTCGGCGACCCGCGGGAGGAACAGGTCATCACGCCCGACGCGATGACGATCGATCTGCGAGCGGCATTCCGCGCACCGGTCGCAGCTGCGCTCCCCGCGACCTCGTACGCTGCACGCGTCGGCGCGGCCGAACTCCTGATCCGCGTCGACGGTTCGTCACTCGATGTGCGGCGCGGCGACGGTCCTGCAGATCTCGCCTTCGCAGCCGGGCCGGACATCCGTCGGCTGATCTCCGGTGAACTCGCGCCGGAACGCGCGATCCAATCCGGTGTCGTCGAGGTGCTGCGAGGTCCCGACGCACTCCTCGACCGCTTCGCGGACACCTTCCACCTCGCGGCCTGACGAACCGTCCCCAGACGGCGGCCGTGTGGCGGGCTCGCCCAGCCCCGGAACACCTCGGTCCCTGAGCTTGTCGAAGGGCCTCGTCGTCGGGAGTGACCTCAGCCGATACGTTCGGCGAGGGCGACGATGATTCCCTCTGGTCCGCGCACGTACGCCATGCGCCACACGTTCTCGTAGCTGCCGACGCCGCCGACGAGGCCGTAGCCCTGGGCGGCGAGCTGCTCGACGGAGTCCGTCAGGTCCTCGACTTCGAACGCGAGGCTGCGGAGACCCAGTTCGTTCGCCATCGCGTCCGGTGAGCCCGGGACGGCATCGGGGCGGACGAAGCTCGACAGTTCGACGCTCGTCCCGCCATCGGGAGCGTTCAGCATCACGATCTCCGAGCGCGAGTCGGGAATGCCGGTCACCGTGTCGATGAAGTCGCCCTCGACGAAGGTCCGCCCCTCGACCTCCAGGCCGAGGGAGACGAAGAACGCCGTGACGAGGTCGAGGTCCTGCACGGTGACGCCGACATGGTCGAACCTCTTGATGCGTGGCATGCCCGCAGTCTACGTCGGATGTCCGACGTGAGGAGCCGCATCGAGTCGGCGCCATGATGCCACCTGATGACAAGATAAACCCGCTGAGTGGGAATGTCGTGCCGCAGAGTGGTAGCTTGGAGGAAGTCCTGCGGGAGTTCCCATCGATGACCATCTCAGGACGGCTCACCACGAAGGAGTGTCATGCAACACCGCACCCAGAACGCCGACGTCGTCGTCATCGGCGGTGGGCTCGCCGGCGTCTCGGCCGCGGTTGCCGCAGCTCGTCTCGGCTCCCGGGTGTCGCTCGTCACCAACCGACCGGTTCTCGGCGGCAACTCGTCGAGCGAGGTACGCGTCTGGGTCGTCGGCGCCACTGCTCACGGACACCAGCGGTTCGCGCGCGAGACGGGCATCATGGGCGAACTGTTCCTCGAGAACCAGTATCGCAACCCCGAGGGCAACCCCTTCTACTGGGACCAGACGATCCTGGACCTCGTGCGCGCCGAACCGAACCTGCAGCTGCACCTCAACACCGATGTGCGCATCGTGACGATGGACGAGTCGAGCGATGCCGTCGGCACGCGCCGCATCGCCTCCGTCGCCGGCTGGACGATGGGCAGCGAGATCGAGACCCAGTTCACCGCCCCGGTCTTCATCGACTGCACGGGCGACGGCCTCGTCGGTCATCTCGCCGGTGCCGAGTCGCGCATCGGCCGCGAGGGTCGTGCCGAGCACGGCGAGCCCTGGGCGCCGGAACTGCCGGACGACGAACTCCTCGGCAGCTCGATCTTCTTCTACACGAAGGACGCCGGCCGGCCCGAACGCTTCGTCGCCCCCGACATCGCCCGAGACATCCGCGACACGCCCATCCTCACCAACCGCATCATCCGCACCGGCGACAACGGCTGCAACTACTGGTGGATCGAATGGGGTGGCGAGCTCGACACGGTCGCAGAGAACGAGCAGATCCGCGACGAGCTGTGGAGCGTCGTCTACGGCATCTGGGACTACATCAAGAACTCCGGCGAGTTCGACGCCGACAACCTCACGCTCGAGTGGGTCGGATCCATCCCAGGCAAGCGCGAGTACCGGCGGTTCGTCGGGGACCACACGCTCACCCAGGCGGACCTCCTCGACCAGGTCGACTTCGACGACGCGGTCGCGTTCGGCGGCTGGTCCATCGACCTGCACCCGGTCGAGGGCGTGTACGCGGAGACGGCCGGGGCGCACCAACGGTTCAGCAACGGCACCTACGGCATCCCGTTCCGCAGTCTCTACTCACGCGACGTCGACAACCTGCTGTTCGCCGGACGCAACATCTCGGCCTCACACATCGCGTTCGGTTCCACCCGTGTGATGGCGACGTGCTCCACGCAGGGGCAGGCCGTCGGAACCGCGGCATCCCTCGCCTCGCGCCACGGGTTCACGCCGCGCCAGCTGGCCGGCGAAGCGCTCCCGCTCCTGCAGCGCACGCTGCTCCAGGAGGATGCTCCCGTCATCGGCATCACTGCGGAAGACCCCGACGACCTTGCCGCCACAGCGACCGTCACCGCGTCCAGCGCCCTCCGGGGCGTCTCGACGCTCGACGACCTGGGCGCCGGCGAACGCTTCTCGCTCGACCGCGACGTCGCGGTCCTCATGCCCGTCGCGCCGACGCTCGACGAGGTCACGTTCCTCCTCGACGCCCGCGCCGACACCACCCTTCGTGTCGAGCTGTGGGGCTCCGGCAAACGGCAGAACGCCGTTCCGGTGGAGCACCTGAAGGACGCCTCCACCGAGATCACCGGCGGAACCGACGTGCGCGTGACCGTACGGTTCGACTGGACGCCGGATCGTGAACAGAACGCGGTGCTCATCGTCCGTGCGAACCCGGACGTCGAGCTCGTGCTCACCGACGGTCACCCCTACGGCTTGCTGGCGCTCACCGCCAAGCACACCTCCGACGAGGTCTTCGACGACCACATCCCCGACGAGCAGGACCAGACGATCCTCGATTGGAACGCCCGAAAGCTGCGAGGGAGGAGCTTCGCGCTCGAGCTCGGCGCATCGTCGACGGCCTATGCTCCGGAACGGATCGTCGACGGCTACCAGCGTCCCTACGGCGGTCCACACCTGTGGTCGTCGGAGCGGGTCGATGCTTCACGATCCCTAGCTGCCGAGCCCGAGCACCTGGAACTGCGCTGGGAGTCACCCGTCACGGTCGGCTCGGTCCGGATCGTGCTCAACGACGACGTCGACGTCGACCTCATCAACCTCCACCATCACCGGACCGACTTCGAAGCCGTGCCCGACCTCGTCGCCGACTACCGGCTCGAGGGGTCGATCGACGGCGTCTGGACGGTCCTCGCGGAGGTCGCCGGCAACCGCCACCGTCACCGCATCCACGATCTCGACGCCGTCGACCTCGACGCCCTGCGTCTCGTCGCCACCGCGACCAACGGCTCGCCGTACGTCACCGTCTCCAGCATCAAGGTCTATGAGCAGCCGAGCGGCCGCACCACAAGACCCCGCCGAGCACGCCCGCTACGCTGAAGACGGCCCGAACCGACAGGGCAGACACCCGAACGAGCAGTGGAACGGTGGAGGACCCGTGGCAGCCGAGATCCAGCAGGGCATCGGGCGCGCAGCATCGGTGCTGGCGGCCCTCGGGGCATCGACGACCGGTCCGCTCCGTGCCTCCGACATCGCCCGTGCCACGGGCCTCGGCACGTCGACGACTGCGCGGCTGCTCGGCACGCTCGAAGAGCTCGGCTATGTGACCAAGGCGGCCGACAGCCCGTCGTACGCGATCGGCGCGACGATCCTCGCCTTGGCGAGCGAAGGCCTCAACCAGAACCCCGTGCACCGCGAGTCGCGCGCGCCCGCGCAGGAACTCGCGCAGCGCATCGGACTGAGTGTGAACGTCGGCGTCCTCGACGGCTCGAGCCTCATCTACCTCTGCCACTTCGAGGGTTCCCTCGCCCCCAAATCGCACTCGATGATCGGTCTGCGTCAGCCACTGCACGCCTCCGCCCTCGGCAAGTGCCTCCTGCTCGACCTCGACGAGGCCGGCCGCCGTGCGCTCATCGGCGACGAACCTCTCCCGCGCTACACCGCGAACACGATCACCGAGCACGCGGCCCTCACCGCAGAGCTCGCCACCGCCCGCGAAACGGGCGTGTGCACCGAGAACCAGGAACTCGCGCTCGGTCGGCTCGGCATCGCCGCTCCCATCCGCGACGCGAATGCGAACGTTGTTGCCGCGATCTCGATCTCTGGTCGCCTCAGCCTCGTGCGCGACCGCGACCTCGCGGTGCTCACCGAAGACCTCATCGAGGTCGCCGACCGGATCAGCGTCGGTCTCGGGCTCATCTCGGCCGTCCCGTCCTGACCGTCGCACCGCACAACCACCAGACCAACCCATCCACACGAATCGAAGGTGACCAGTGGCCCAGTTCGACCTCCCGCTCTCCCAGCTCCAGCAGTACCTGCCCGAGCGCGAGGAGGCGCCAGACTTCGACACCTTCTGGGCCGACACCCTCGCATCGTCGCGGGCGCTCGCTCAGCCTGCCGAGCGCGAGCGGACGAACCCCGAACTCACGGGTCTGATCGTCGAGGACGTCACGTTCTCCGGTTTCGGCGGCGACCCGGTGAAGGGCTGGTTCCTGCGCCCGGCCGGGGCGACCGAGCCGCTGCCGTGCATCGTCCACTACATCGGATACAGCGGCGGACGCGGGCTCGCCCACCAGTGGACGCTCTACCCCTCCGCCGGATACGCGCTGTTCGTCATGGACACGCGAGGCCAGGGCAACGCCGGCCTGCCCGGCGCCACCGCGGACCCTGCTGGCAGCGGCCCGCAGGTCGCCGGCAAGATGAGCGCCGGCCTCGACAGCCCGGACACCTACTACTACCGCCGCGTGTTCACCGACGCCGTGCTCGCGGTCGACACCGCCCGCAGTTTCCCCGAGGTGGACGCCTCGCGCGTCGTGGTCTCAGGCGTGAGCCAGGGTGGCGGCATCGCGATCGCCGCGGCAGGGCTGAGCGAAGGCCTCTCCGGCGCCCTCGTCGACGTGCCGTTCCTCTCCCACTACCGCCGGGCGCTCCAGATCACCGACGCCAGCCCGTTCGCCGAGCTCAAGACGTACCTGATCTCCCGGCGTGGTTCCGAGGAAGAGGTCTTCCGTACCCTGTCGTACTTCGACGCCATGAACTTCGCCGCTCGCGCGACCGCGCCCGCGCTCTTCTCGGTTGCACTGTGCGATGCGGTCTGTCCGCCGTCCACGGTCTATGCGGCGTTCAACCACTATGCGGGCGTGCAGAAGGACATGGCGGTGTACCCGTACAACGGCCACGAGGGCGGAGGCCCCGTGCAGCAGGCGCTCCAGCTCACGGCGCTCGCCGACCTCTTCGGCTGATGCGTGCCGCCCGGTCGCACACCACCGGATCTCGGGTGACCCGGGCGGGGATGATCGCCGCCATGGCGCTCGTGCTGTCGTTCGCGGCGGGTGCGACCGATGCGTTCGCGTTCCTGCAGCTCGGCGGTGTGTTCACGGCGAACATGACCGGGAACTTCGTGCTGGCGGGGCTCACGAGTCGCCCGGACTTCGCCGAGGTCCTCCTCGGGGCGGCGGTCGCGGTGGCGCTGTTCTCGGTCGGCACCTATCTCGCCTTCCGCTTCACGCGACTCGTGAGCACCTCTGCCGAGCGACCCGTGGCGGCCCCACCGCGGAGACTGGTCGCGGTGCTGGCCGGCGCCGTCCTCGCCCAGGTGCTGGTCGTCACCGTCTGGTTGCTCCTCCCCGAGGCGCCCGGAGCCTTCGCATTGTGCGTGCTGATCTCCCTGTCGGCGCTCGCGATGGGCGGCCAGACCGTGGTCGCGCGGCGTATCGAGAACCGTTCCGGCGTCACGACGACGTTCGTCACCGGCACGCTGACGAGCCTGATGCAGAGCCTCGCGGACGGCGTGCGAGACCACCGCGTCATGAGGGCGGCCGCGATCCTCATGCTCGTCGCCGGTGCGTTCGCCGGCTCGCTGCTCACCGGGGTCGACCCTGCGTTGGGTGCCGCACTCCCGCTGCTGCCGTCGGTTGCGGGCCTCGCGATCCTCGCCGCAGCTCCACCCGCAGAAGAGGTGCGCATCACCGTCCACCGCAACGGACGGTGACCCTCGTCTGGTTCAGGCGAGGGCTGCAGTGGCCTCGAGTTCGACGAGTTGGTCGTCGTAGCCGAGCACGGTGACGCCGAGGAGGGTGCTCGGCACGTCATGGTCGCCGAATGCGGCGCGCACGACCTCCCATGCGGTGACGAGGTCCGCCTGTTCCGTCGAGGCGACGAGGACCCGCGTGCTCGCGACGTCTGCGAGCGTCGCTCCGGAAGCCTCCAACGCGATGATGAGGTTCTCGACGCACTTCGCCGCCTGACCTGCGACATCGCCGACCGCTGCCGTCGAGCCGTCGAGGTTCAGCGGGCACGATCCGGCGAGGAACAGAAGCCGCGCGCTCGCCGGAACGCTCGAGGCATAGGCGTACTCGGCAGCGTCTGACAACTGTTCGGACCGGATCAACTGCACGACGGACATCGGCGCTCCTCTGCTCTGGGGGCCGGATCCGACCCCGATCCATGGTGCCCGACCGGCCCGGACCGTGTCCCGGTTTCCGCCACGGGCGCAACGACTGTCGGGCGTCCTTGCGATCATGCGTTGATCGCCCAGGGGCTCCCGCTGGCTGACGTGTCGGCCGCCGCCGGCTACGCCGACCAGCCGCACCTGTCACGGGACTTCGTGCACCTGGTCGGCATGACGCCGGGTCAGTTCGCGTCGAGCGCGGCGTAGAGGTCGATCGAATTGCCGTCGGGGTCGAGCAGGGTCGCATAGCGCTGACCCCAGACGGCATCCCAGGGTGCGACATGACCGCGGTAGCCAGCCGCGACGAGTGCTGCGTATGCAGCGTCGACCTCGGCCGGCGTGCCCTTGTCGAAGGCGAGCGCGATGCGGTGCCCGCCGACCGGTGACACGTACGCGGGATCGAAGCCGCGGATCGTGTCGACCGTGTCCCAGGCGAGCGTCGTGCCGTCGGCCAGGCGGGCGTCCACGTGCGGCGCATCGTCCTGGCCGTCAGGGATCGACACCCCGAGGGCCCGGTAGAACGCGAGCGATGCCGCGAGGTCCGTCGTCACGATGCCGATGAAGCCGAGTGAGAGTGTCATGGTCCAACGGTATGCGGATTCCGAAGCCGGCGGATCGGACGAAACGGCCAGGCTTCGTCAGTCGGCGAACTGCGCGTGCACCGTCACCGGGAAGTGGTCGGAGGCTTCTGCCGCCGGCGCGAGGTCGTCGACGACGGCTTCGATCGACTGGAAATGCGCGTGTCGCGGTGCCGGTCCCGAACGGGCGAGGATCCAGTCGATCCGCGCTATCGCCCCGAGCTGTCGGCCGTAGTCGTGGAAGGTCCCGACGCTGTCGTCAGCCGACGGCGACAGGTCGGCGAAGCCGGCTTGCTCGAAGGTGTGGTGCGCTTCGGAGCCGCGCACGGTGTTGAAGTCGCCCGTGAGCAGGATCGGGACGTCGACGTCTGCGAACCGTTCTGCGATGAGCGCCGCGCTGCGTGCACGAACGGTGTCGCCGTATCGCGAGGGATCGTGGTCGAGGTGGGTGTTGGCGAAGACGAGTTCGTCGCCGGTGGAGCGTTCACGCAGACGCACCCAGGTCACGAACCGCGGGTAGAGCGAAGGCCAGGTGTTCGAGCCGACCTCGTCGGGGGTGTCCGAGAGCCAGAACGTGCCGGCATCGAGCTGCTCGAACCGAGCGCGACGGAAGCACACCGGGCCGTACTCGCCGAGCTCTCCGCCGTCGCGTCCCTGTCCGTACCAGTCGTATTCGGCGAGCCCCGGAAGCAGGTCCTGCAGTTGGTGCTCCTGCACCTCCTGCAACCCGAGGAGGTCGGGTGCGTTCCGTGCGATCACCTCGGAGACGAGCGGTGCGCGGTCGACCCACTCGTGGCCGGGCTGCGGGACCGCTGTCCGGATGTTGTAGCTCATGGTCGTCACGACGTGCTTGGTCAGGATGGATTCGCTCACTCGGCCAGCGTAGGGGAGTCGTCCCCATGTCCTCCCGGGGCGCCGCTGCATAGACTCGGGCGATGACCTTCGATGTGCGCGATGCTCAAGCCCGGTTGCTCGCCCTGAACAGCGACGACCTGCCGTTCCTTTACGAACCGACTCCGGACGGTGTCATCGCTCGCTGGAAGTACGCCGATCAGCGTTGGCTGATGATCGCGGGCGCCGGTGCATTGACGGCCGAGTACTCGTTGCGGGTCGAGCTCGATCCTGCCGCCGGCGAGTGGCGGTTCCACGAGGAGTCCTCGGCGGCGGAGGCCTCGCTCGGCCCCGGAGAGCTGTCGACGAAGCGCACCTGGAACAAGGGTCCGCAGAAGAGCTTCTCCTTCAACCTCGGTGCTGCGATCGCGGCCGAGACCACCGACCGCCACGGCACTGAGACCGGCAACACCTACGGGTACCGGTTCACGACCGACGAGGTGAAGCAACCCGTCATCGACACGCTCACGGCCGCCGGTTGGAAGCCCCGCAAGGGGTTCTTCGGGAAGCTGTTCGGCGGCTGACTCGCCCGAAACTGCACGGAATTCGCGGAGAACCGTGCAGTTCCGGGCAACTGAGCGCGGGACTACAGGCGCGACCAGGCCTCCGTCAGGACCCCACGGAGGATGCCCTCGATCTCCGTGAACTCGGCCGGACCGATGGTGAGCGGCGGTGCGAGCTGGATGACCGGGTCGCCGCGGTCGTCGGCACGGCAGTAGAGGCCGGCGTCGAAGAGCGCCTTCGAGAGGAACCCGCGCAGGAGGCGCTCGGACTCCTCGTCGTTGAAGGTCTCCTTCGTGGCCTTGTCCTTCACCAGCTCGATGCCGAAGAAGTAGCCGTCGCCCCGGACGTCGCCGACGATCGGGAGGTCGAGCAGCTGCTCGAGGGTTGAACGGAACACGGGCGAATTCGTCTTCACGTTCTCGACGAGGCGTTCCTCGGCGAAGATGTCCAGGTTCTCGAGGGCGACCGCAGCGGACACCGGGTGCCCGCCGAAGGTGTACCCGTGGGAGAACGACGCCTCGCCGTGCTTGAACGGTTCGTAGAGGCGTTCGCTCACGATGGTCGCGCCGATGGGGGAGTACCCGCTCGTCATGCCCTTCGCGCACGTGATCATGTCGGGGCGGATGTCGTAGGTGGTCGAGGCGAACATGTCGCCGATGCGTCCGAATCCGGTGATGACCTCGTCGGCGACGAGCAGGACGTCGTGGCGGTCGCAGATCTCGCGGACCCGCTTGAAGTAGCCGGGCGGTGCGGTGAAGCACCCGCCGGAGTTCTGCACCGGCTCGAGGAACACCGCGGCGACGGTGTCAGCGCCCTCGAAGAGGATCATCTCCTCGATGCGGTCGGCCCCCCAGAGCCCGAACGCCTCGGGGTCGTCTCCGTGCTCCGTCGCGCGGTAGATGTTGGTGTTCGGAACGCGGAAGCCGCCGGGCGTGAGCGGCTCGAACATCGCCTTCATCGCCGGGATGCCGGTGATGGCGAGGGCCCCCTGCGGCGTGCCGTGATACGCCACCGCACGCGAGATGACCTTGTGCTTGGTCGGCTTCCCCTGCAGTTTCCAGAAGTACTTCGCGAGCTTGAACGCCGTCTCGACGGCCTCGCCGCCGCCCGTGGAGAAGAACACGCGGTTGAGGTCGCCCGGGGCGTGCCCGGCCAGCCGGTCGGCGAGTTCGATCGCGCTCGGGTGCGCGTAGGACCAGATGGGGAAGAAGGCGAGCTCGGAGGCCTGTCTGGCCGCCGCCTCGGCGAGCCGCCTGCGCCCGTGCCCGGCGTTGACGACGAACAGGCCGGAGAGACCGTCGAAGTACTTCTTGCCGGTGGAGTCCCAGATGTGATGGCCGTCGCCCTTGACGATGATCGGGACGCCGGGGCCGTCCTCCATGACGGACTGCCTGGCGAAATGCATCCAGAGGTGGTCTTTGGCCTTCTGCTGGAGGTCTGCTTCGTCGTATGTGGTCATGCCCGCTCCTCTGCGTCGTCGCCCCGCTGGTGCGGAACACTCTGCCAGAGACGACGCGCGGCGAACAGAGGCCCCAGGCGCCTGTGGGCAACTCCTAGCGGAGCACCGAACTGAGGAGGAGGCTCGTCTCGCTGTTGACGACGCCGTCGATCCGACGGATGCCGCCGAGGACGCGGTCGAACTCCGTGAGGTTCTCCGTCACGAGCTCGGCGACGAGGTCCCAGCCGCCGTTCGTCGTGTGCAGGGCGCTGATCTCGGGGAAGCCGCGCAACTGACGGATGACGTTGTCGGTCGAGCGCCCTTCGACCTCGATGAACGCGATCGCGCGGACCGTGCCGGGATCGATGGTGTCGCGCACCCGCACCGAGAAGCCGATGACCGTTCCGGAGGAGACGAGCCGTTCGAGGCGGCTGTTCACCGTGGCACGGGCGACGTCGAGTGATCTGGCGAGGCTCGCGACCGACGCCCGACCGTCCGCTCGGAGGGCCGCGAGCAGGCGGCGGTCCAGATCGTCGAGCGCGGGCATGAACACAATGTACATCCGAGTTACTCACATTGTGCATAACCTGTGCATAAAACGCGCAGTATTGGAATGGAGAGTGCAGAACGACGAAATCTAGGCTTGAAGCGCTGAGCATCACTGTCGGCTCGATCACCTCGTCTGGAAGGCGCACTCATGACCCGTTTCGTCGATGTCCGCAACATGGTCCGTTGGGCTGCCGATCGCGGTCCGGAGCAGATCATCGCCGGCATGATCGGCTACCTCGAAGCCGACTTCCGTCGCTGGCAGAGTTTCGACAAGAGCCCGCGCGTCGCGAGCCACACGCCCTTCGGCGTGATCGAGCTCATGCCCACGAGTGACCACGAGACGTACGCCTTCAAGTACGTGAACGGCCACCCCTCGAACCCTGCCCGTGGCTACCAGACGGTCACGGCGTTCGGTGTCCTCGCCGACGTCCACAACGGCTACCCGACGTTCCTCGCGGAGATGACGCTGCTCACCGCGCTCCGCACCGCCGCGACATCGGCGATGGTCGCGAAGCACCTGGCGTGCACCGACGCTACGGTGCACGCCATGATCGGCGCCGGCAGTCAGGCCGAGTTCCAGGCGCTCGGCATGCGTGCAGCGCTCGGCATCCACCGCGTCCGCATCTGGGACGTCGACGAGCTCGCGATGGACAAGTTCGCCCGCAACCTCGAGCCGCTCGGATTCGAGATCGTGAAGGGGACGAGTGCTGCCGACGCTGTCGCCGGAGCCGACATCATCACCACCTGCACGGCGGACAAGGCGAACGCCACGGTGCTCACGGACGAGCTCGTTCAGCCTGGCGTGCACCTCAATGCGATCGGCGGCGACTGTCCCGGCAAGACCGAGCTCGAGGCATCGATCCTCGATCGCGCTGACGTCTTCGTCGAGTTCCCGCCGCAGACCCGCATCGAAGGCGAGATCCAGCAGAAGCCCGCCGACTTCCCGGTCATCGAGTTCTGGCAGGTGCTCACCGGCGACGTCCCCGGCCGCACCTCGCCCGAGCAGATCACCCTGTTCGACTCGGTCGGCTTCGCCATCGAGGACTTCACGGCCCTCCGCTTCGTGCGCGACTCCGTCGACGGCAGCGAGTACTTCGAGGAGATCGACCTCGTGGCCGCTCCCGACGACCCGAAGGACCTCTTCGGCCTCGTCGGTGCGCTCTCCCCGGTCGGCTGAGCCTGCCATGTCCGTGCAGGCACCGTCTGCCGTCGTCATGATCCGGCCCCACCGGTTCACGCCCAACCCGCTCACTGCTGCGGACAACGTGTTCCAGGTGGCGGAGGGCGTGCCCCGTTCATCGGCCATCGGGGTCGCGAGCGCGGCGTTCGACGAGGTCACGGAGGCGGCGCACGCCCTCGACGCCGCCGGCGTGCGTGTGCACCTGTTCGACGACGAGGACCCGGACCGACCCGACAGCGTCTTCCCGAACAACTGGCTGTCGACGCACGCCGGCGGGCACATCGCCGTCTACCCGATGTATGCGGTGAATCGGCGTCGTGAGCGTCGGTGGGACATCGTCGAGATGCTCAAGCGTGAGTACCGCGTGCAGGACGTCATCGACTACTCGGGCCTCGAACTCGACGACGTGTTCCTCGAGGGCACCGGTGCGATGGTGCTCGACCACGCGGCACGGGTCGCGTTCGTCGCGCGCTCGCACCGGGCGGATCCGATCGCGCTCGAGCGGTTCTGCACGAACTTCGGGTACGAACCGCTCGTGTTCGACGCGATGGATCCACACGGCGTCCCGATCTACCACACGAACGTCATGATGGGCGTGGCGACGGACTTCGCGCTGGTCGGGCTCGACCTCATCGCCTCGCCCGCTCGTCGCGAGCAGGTCGTCGAGCGTCTCACCGCGCACGGCCGCACGATCATCGACCTCAGCTACGAGCAGGTGTGCGACTTCGCCGGGAACGCCATCGAGCTGCGCGGCGCTGGGGGAGAACGGTTCCTCGCGATCTCCAGTCGTGCCGTGCAGAGTCTGCGGCCGGAGCAGCTGGCGGTCATCGAGCGCAGCTGTCGGATCCTGCCGCTCGACGTGCCGACGATCGAACTCGCTGGCGGATCGGTCCGCTGCATGATCGCCGGCATCCATCTCGACCGTCGGCCGTCCGTGCGGGAGGCAGCCGGAGGCGCGGTGGCAGCAGACGCAGTCCCAGCGCCCGCCATCCGCTGATTGGCGAGCCTGCAGCTCCGCTCAGCTCGGTCTCCGACCTATCTTCCTAGAATGGGAGTCTCATCAGTCTGGGGAGGGCGACATGGGGGATGGACGACGCCGCGCGCGGATGCTGTGGATCGGGGCGGCGCTCGCCGGAGTGCTGTGGGTGGTCAGCGGTGCGCTGAATGCTCTGCTGGGTTGGTACTCCGTCCCAGGTGGAGGCAGGGCTGGCGTGCTGCCGGAGACGGTCCCGTCTGCGGTGTGGGCGCGGCCGGGCGTGTGGGCCGTGGCCTCGGTCCTCGTCGGAGTGATCGCCATAGCGCTCGTGCATCGCGCAGTGACCTCGGTGCTCGCTGCGGACTCGCGTCGCAGGACTGCGGTGCTCATCACGTGGTTCGCGGCGGTCCTCGCCGGCGGGTTGGTCGGTGTGGCCGCGGACATCGCGGGCATCATCGTGGCGTTCCCGCCGCAGCGACTCGCGTGGTTGCTCGACGGACTCGGAACGTCGGCCGCCGTCGGCGCGTATTGGGGGCTCGTCCAGGGGTGGATCCCCGCACTCGTCGTCGCGTTCGGGCTGCGGCGCGCTCGCGCGACCGGTGTGGCCGAGTCGTCCGCTGGCGGAGGAATGTCGCGTTCGCGTTGGATCGCGGTCGGTGGCGTTGCGGTCGCTCTCATCGCGCTGGTCCCGATCGGTGTGGGAGGTCAGCGGGCGGCCGTCACGGTGGCTGCGCAGCAGGAGGCGATCGACTCCGGGTTCAGTGAGGATGATGGAGCGCTCCCGGACCCCTTTGCCGGCAGTACCCCGGTGCCGACCGTGGCTGCGGATGGGGTGGCGCCTGAGGCGGACTGGTGCACGCCGGAGCAGGCGATGGTGTTGTACGGAGACCACGACGCTGCGACCGGGCACCGTGTGACCTCGATCCGTTTGATGAACTTCTCCGAGGGCACCTGTGTCGTCAACGGGTATCCCGACATCGCCTTCGCCGACCAGAACGGCAATCTGCTCGACGTGCAAGTCGATCGCGGCAGTTCCTTCATGGCGACGGACCCGGGTGCGCAGCGCGTCGAGGTCCCGGCCGGCGGAACCGCCATCGCCTACATCGGTTGGAACGCGAATCCGACCGTGGACGAACTCGTCGCGACCGAGCTGTTCGCAGCCATGTTCCCCGGCGAGACGAGAGGCTCGTGGCCCGTGGAGATGGATGTCATCGAGGGGTCGTCGGTCACGCTCACCGCGTGGGCGCTGGAGGTACCGCAGGGGCAGCCGTGAGCGGTGACTGTTCGTCGCAACGGGGCTTTCCGTGGGACGTTTCCGGTGCAACGCCTGTACCCAACGTCGGCGCAGCGTCTTTGTCGAGGACGCGACCGCGCACGAAAAGCACCAGCAGGATTCCGACGAGCTGCCCCGGGCGTCCGACGCCCGGCTGTGGATCGTCAGAGCGAGTCGCCCAGCAAGGCGTCTCGGCCAGCAACGATCCAATCCGAGACGTCGGCGCCCAGTGATCAGGCGGTGGCGATCGGCTGCTGAAGTTCGGTGACCCAGTCGGACTGATCCTCTGACACCGCTCGCACATACAGTTCGCGACACGGGCCTGCGGGCACGAAACCACGGGCGATGATCTCGGCGTGGATGGACTGCCAGCTCTCGGCGATGCGTTCCATCGGTCCGAGATGGATGCCGCAGATCGCCAGGTTCACGGCGGGCAACTCGACGATCTCGAACCCGTCACGGACCGGCCCGTTGTAGGCGTAGCCGACGACCACCTCCGTGCCGTCCTCGCCAGCGCTGTACTGCGCGATCGGCGTGGACAGCGAACCCTTCTCGCCGCCGATGACGGAGGCGACTTCGTCGAACGAGGGTCCGACGAAGTCCGCGATCTCCGGTTGGGAGGGGACGACGCCACGGCGGGCGGCCAGGCGGACGGCGGGCAGGGGCTTCTCGATGATCTCGATCTCTGACATGTGATGCTCTCTTTCGATGAGGTGGAGCCGCCGTTCCACATCGATGAGTCGTGCGGCCGCGATCCGATGCTCACGTTCGACCTCTGCTCGACGCACCTGCAACAACCGGGCGATGCGTGCCGCATCCACCCCTTGGTCGAGAATCAGTGCGATGTCTTCGAGACCGAAACCGAGCTGCCGAAGCGCCACGATCCTGTGCAGCCTTGCCAGCTGCGAGGGATCGTAGGAGCGGTAGCCGCTGTACTCATCCACGTGGGCGGGCACGAGCAGACCTGCGGTGTCCCAGTGCCGGAGCATCCGGTGGGTCACTTGGCCGATCTGCGCGAACGCTCCGATGGACAACATGGTTCTGTTCTCCCCCCTCACACCGTGTCAGAGTCAAGCATCTCAGTGCCGATGCGGCGATCGCCGTCCGGGTCATCGACCCGAGATGGATGCCGCAGATCGCCATGTACATGGCGGGCACCTCGACGCGCTCGAGCTCGTCGCGCGCTGGGGCGCCGAAGAAGCACCTGCTCGGGAGATTGAATCCGCGCAATGAGGGCCGATGTGCAGTGTTCGAGAGTCCCGTCGCTGACGAAGTCAACGGTCTGTGCGTCATGAACGCCGTTCGCGGGATCCGCTCGACGCTCTGTGGACAACTTCCGCGCGGTATTCGTCAAGCTGCTATGGACGCCCATTGCCCGTGTAGAACATGTTACAGTCTGAAACTTCTGCTGGTCAGTCTGTAGGGCTCGGAAAGAGATGAGAAATAAATTATGGATACAAGGCGGCGTTTTCTTGCACTATGTAGCAGTGCTACCGTCATCGTCGGCTGTCTCGCAGGTGTTGTCGCACCTGCAACTGCTTCGTCTGGAGGGATCGACGACGCAGCTGCATTGATCGAGCGAATTGCTCCTACCTTGCTCGACGAGACGGTTCCAGCATGGGCCGAGCCGACATCGCGCAATGTTGATCAGGGATTGGTTCGGCCGACGGACGAGGAACTTTCGGTAGCTATTCCCATCAGCTCGTTTGGAGGCGGCGACGTAGTGAGAATCAGACCCGTCGGCGCGACCTCGGTGCTCTCGTCTAGCGACATCGTTGTTCTCGCGAGCGAAGATCCCGGCATCAACAACTACATCCAACCGCATGACGGCGGCGTACGATTCCTTTCCGCGATTGACAGTGATGCAACGATGGCGTCGGTTTCCTACGAGATGGACTTTCCGGGCGACGTTCGAGTCGATCAGTTGCTCGACGGCACCATGGTCTTCCTTCCGGTCGACAGCGATTCAGAAGACGTTGTTCAGGCGTATGGCGCCATTCGCGCCCCGTGGGCCCTCGACGCCGCAGGCAGATCCTTGCCCACCCACTTCGATTGGGCGTCAGGCGTTCTGACTCAGATCGTTGAAACCGACGATGCAACCCAGTACCCGGTCCTGGCGGACCCTGACTGGGGTTACGAGCTGTACATCTCCGCAGGAATTCAACGAACCGGCGGTCAAGCGTTCAACGAGCTGAGCCGGTGCTTCAACTGCTCCTTCCCCGTCGGGGGCGCGCCTGCGGTATTCCCGAACGTCGGCTCGATGATCGGCCTCAACGCGAGCCCGATCAGCTGGGTCGCTGTGCCTGCGCCCGTCCGTGTCGCCAACAAGTACAACGCTGGAACTGTCGCAGGTTTCGGTTTCGATGCGCTGGCCGGTCACTTTGACGGTGAGGGGTCGTTCGTCCAATTCACGTTCACACAGAATCAGAGCGGATCGCTCGTGCTACAGGTCATGGCCAACGTGAAGAACGATCTTGGCCCCGGCAACGCAGCGAACACGGCCCTTGCGAGCGCGAAATGGCATGAATTCGCATCCAACTTGCGCGCGAAACTACAGTAGCTATCGATGACTTCTCCGATCCAGTATCGGGTGGCGTGGTGGGTGCTGCTGCTGTGCGCAGCACCCACCGGTGCGGCCTTCGCGATAACGGGCCTCCTGCTTGCAGCCGGCCTGAATATCTTTCCGTCCCCAGTGAACCTTGCTTCGGGGCTGGGCGTGTTTGCCATGATCGTCGCCGCAATGATCGGAGCCCTGGGTGCGCTACTGATTGCAACAGCGACGCTCATCGTGCGGCTCGCTGTGGGTTCTCAGGCCGCCATTCGGGCAGCGCAACCGTTGGTAGCGGTGAGCGTCGCAGCTGTAACGGCTCTTGCGTTCAGCTGGGCGGTCGGCACAACCGCACCCTCAATCGTCAGCTGGCTCGTCCTGGCTGCCCTCGGCAGCGCGGCGGGCCTTGTTGCGATGCTCGCTCTCACAACGCGCGAATAGCGCCATTTCTGCGCGCGCGGTTGCGCGAGCAGAGCAGCTCAACCGAGGAGGAACGCCTTCGTCTCGGCGACGCCGCTGACGGCGATGGTCCAGTCGGGGCGGCGGAAGTCGTCTCGTTCGAGGCGGAGCTGCTGCGACTCGGTGAGCTGGCCGGGGCGACCGACGATGCGGTTCCTGCCATTGTCGCGATAGCCGAGCGAGCGGGAGACGCCGAGCGAGGCCTCGTTCCAGACCGCGGCATCAGACGCTGCGACCTCGGCGCCCAGGTGGTCGAACACGAACTGGAGCATGCCGGCGCGCATCTCCTTGCCGAGGCCGACACCCTGCCGAGCGCGCGTGAGCCACGAACCGCTCGTAATCGTGCGGGTCACCGCGAAGTCCGTCGCGCCCACGTCCTGCAACCCGATCGGCGTGCCCTCGTGCAGCACGGCGAGGTTGACCGCCCACGCCTCCGGCCGAACGCCCGCGCGCTGCTGCCACAGGAACCGCGCAGTCTCGCGCATGAGCTGCTCGCGCGGCTGGTCCGTCCAGGGCATGCTGAACGGCATGACCTCCGGGTCGTGGATGCCTGCGAGAGCGGACTCGATGAGCCCGGGCAGGTCGTCGTCGCGCACGGGGCGGAGGACGAGCCGGGGCGTGCGGATCTCGAGACCGAACAGGGGCCAGACATCGGTGAGGCTGAGCATCACGCCACGCTACCGTGCCGGCCGGATGCCGCCACCCGCGCCGCCACCCGCACCGTCGTCGTCACCGCCTCCGCCGACCGAGCGGAAGCACCAGTGGCGTTCCGGAAACGGGGTCGGTGATGACCTTGCAGGGGAGGTCGTACACGGTTTCGACGAGTTCGGCGGTGATGATCTCGCGCGGGTCGCCCTGCGCCACGATGGCTCCGTCGCGCATCGCCACCAGGTGCGTCGCGTAGCGTGCGGCATGGTTCAGATCGTGCAGGACCGCGACCAGCGTCGTACCGCCGCGATGCAGGTCGGCGAACAGCTCCATCAGGTCGATCTGGTGCGCGATGTCGAGGAAGGTGGTCGGTTCGTCGAGCAGCAGGTGCTTCGTCTGCTGGGCGAGCGCCATCGCCACCCACACGCGCTGCCGCTGACCACCGGACAGCTCGTCGACGAGGCGCCGCGACAGCTCGGTGACACCGGTGGCCGCCATTGCCTCGGACACGGCGCGTTCGTCCGCGCTGCTCCACGTCCTCATCGCGCTCTGGTGCGGGAACCGACCACGACCGACGAGGTCGGCGACCGTGATGCCGTCGGGCGCGATCGACGACTGAGGGAGGAGCCCGAGCCTGCGGGCGGCCTCCTTGGGTTTGTAGGAGCGCAGCTCGGCGCCGTCCAAGAGCACCGCGCCGGTGGTGGGTTTGAGCAGCCGCGCGAACCCGCGCAGCAGGGTCGACTTGCCGCACGCGTTCGGGCCGATGATGATCGTGAACGAGTCGTCCGGCACCTGGAGCGAGAGCTCGGAGATGATGGGGGTCTCCCCATAGCCCAGCGTGATGTCGCGGGCCAGCAGCGAAGCGGTCATGAGTGTTCCTTTCGGGCGGGCAGCGGGTCTCAGGTGCGACGCGCGTACTGGGCGGCCAGCAGCCAGGCGAGGTAGATGCCACCGACCGAGACCGTCACGACACCGACCGGCACGGCGACCAGCTGGCCGACGGCGTCGGACACCACGACAAGCGCCGCGCCGGTCAGCATCACGGGAGCCGTGCCCATCGGGGTGTTCGAGCGCGTGAGTCGCTGCGCGATCTGGGGAGCTGCGAGGGCGATGAACGAGATGGGGCCGGCGGCGGCCGTGACCAGCGCCACGAGGGCCACACCGAGCACCATCGCCCGCAGCCGCGTGCGTCCAGGGCTGATGCCGAGCGCGGTGGCGGCGTCGTCGCCCATCTCGAGCACGGGCAGCGTCCGTCCGAGGGGAAGGGACAGGGCGGCGACCACGGTGAAGACCACGGCGGCGGGGATCAGCTGCTCGAAGCCGAGGGAGGCGAGTGATCCTGCACCCCAGGTCGCCGCCATCATGGCTTTCTCCACACTGACCGAGATCAGGATCCACGAGGTGAGCGAGCCGAGCCCGGCGGAGACGCCGATGCCGACGATGATCAGGCGGAAGGACGACATCGTGTGCTTGCTCGCGAGCACGTATACGAGCAGCGCGGTCAGCAGGCCGCCGATGAGGGCCCCGGCGGCCTTGAACATGTAGGTGTTCAGCTCCAGGACGACCATGACGACCGTCACGCCGAACTGCGACCCGACGCCGAAACCGATGATGTCCGGCGAGCCGAGCGGATTCCGCGTGAGCGACTGGAAGACCCCGCCGGCGAGTGCGAGGGCGGCGCCGCAGAGCACGGCGAACAGCACCCGGGGCAGCCGCCACTCGAAGACCACCTGGCGGATGTCGGGGTCCGAGGCGGGGTCCACGATGGCGTGGACCACGGAACCGAAGTCCACCTCGTAGGCGCCGAGCGTCATCGAGGCGAGACCCGCTCCGATGATCACGAGGACGAGGGCGAGGCTCACCACCACCGCTCGCACCGGGATCAGGGTGGCGATTCGGGAGGTCTCGATCCTGAGCTGGCGGCGGCCGTGGTCGACCGGAGTGAACTCCGCCTCGACGGTGTCGTTCCGTGGCGGTGTGGTGGGGCGTCGGTCGACGGTCACAGTCCACTCACCCGCTTCCGGCGCACCAGGGCGATGAGGATGGGTGCGCCGAGGAGGGCCGTGACGATCCCCACGCGAAGCTCGCTGTTCGGGAGCGCGATGCGGCCGAGGATGTCGGCGAGCAACAGGAACGAGGGGCCGATGATCATCGAGTAGGTCAGCACCCAGCGCTGATCCGGGCCCGTGAACCAGCGCACGATGTGCGGGATCATCAGCCCGACGAAGGCGATGGGTCCTGCGGCGGCGACGCTCGTTCCGGCAAGCATGGTGACCGCGACGATCACCATCACGCGGGTCACGCGCACGCGGGCGCCGAGGGCCTGGGCGAGGTCGTCGCCTAGTGCCAGTGCGTTCAGGGAACGGGCGCACAGGAGACCGATCAGGAGACCGACGGCGATGAGCGGTGCCGCCCAGGTGAGCTGGTCGAGGGTGCGTCCACCGATCGAACCGACACCCCAGAACCGCATGACCTGGAGCGTGCTGGTGTCGCGGAGCACGATCGCTGTGGTGAAGCCGGTGAACGCTGCGCCGAGGGCCACCCCGGCGAGGGTGAGCTTCATGGGCGTGGCCCCCGATGGTCCGAAGGAGCCGAGGGTGTACACGAGCATCGTGAGGGCGAACGCTCCCGCGAGGGCGAAGGGCACGTATGCGCTGGGGGTGCTGAGGCCGAGCACGCCGACGGCGAAGGTGACCGCGAAGGACGCCCCGGCGTTCACGCCGAGGATGCCCGGGTCGGCCAGCGGATTGCGGGTGAACGCCTGGATGAGACCACCGCACACGGCCAGGGCCGCTCCCACGATGACGCCGAGCAGCGTGCGAGGCACCCGCAGCTCCATCACCATCAGGTGCAGCGGGTTCTCATCGTCGTACGCGAACACCGCGTGGAGCACGGTGGCGGGATCGATCGCGCGGTTGCCGACGGCGAGCGAGGCGATGGTGACGACCACCAGGACGAGCGCCGAGACGATCAGTCCCGCGACGAGCGTCCCGGTGCGGTGCGGGGAGTCGCCTGCACGACTCCCCGCATCCGGGTTCGAGACGTCCGTGCCGTCCTCCGCCACCGGCGGGGCCGGGGGAGCTGGCGGCCGGGACATCTCCGAGGTCATTCCCCGTCGATGGTCGGCTCGCCCTGCAGCGCTGCTGCGAGGTCGTCGACGTACGTCGGGAGGATGTACTTCAGGGAGAGCACGGTGGGCGCGCTGATCGCGGACGCCGCGGCGTCGTCGGCGTAGATCACGTAGGAACCCGCTGCGATCGGTTCCCAACGCGAGACGACCTTGTTCTCGACGGTGTACGTCCCCTCAGCCGCGCTGCTGCCCCATGCCGCGAAGAGGTCGGCCTGCACGTCGTAGAGCTTCTCGAGGCTGACGCCGGTGTACCAGTTGTCGCCCTCGGCGGTGGCGAGGAAGCTGTCCATGGCGGAGGTCGACGTGAAGCCGAGGGCTTCGGTGATGCGGACGCGCGGGTCGTACTCGAGGTACACGCCGAGGTCGGTGCCGCCCTCGTTGAGGGTCAGGCCCCAGACGAACGTCTTCCCGTCGAACTCCGGGTGCTCGTCGGCGAGGCCGGTGATCAGTTCCTCGGTCTCGGTGATCAGCTCTTCGGCCTTCGCGTCCTCCGACAGCGCCTTGCCGACGGTGCGGGTCATGCCTTCCCAGGTGCCCGGGTTCCAGGGGCCCTCGATGTAGGGCACCGTCGGGGCGATCTCGGTGAGCCGTTCGTACTCGATGTCGGTCACGCCGGAGTAGAGGCTCAGGATGAGGTCGGGCTTGAGGGCCTTGATGGCCTCGTAGTTCGGGCCGTCCTCGATGTAGGGGATGATCTCGGGGGTCTCGCCGTACTCCTCGGTGACGAAGTCCTCGAACCACGGCTGGTAGCCGCTCTCGTCCGCTCCCCAGACCTCCTCGATGCCGACCGGGTTCGTTCCGAGGGCGGCGACGATGTCCGGCGTCATCCAGCCGAGGGCGACGACGCGCTGAGGCTTCTCCGGGATCACGGTCTCGCCGTGGGCGTGTTCGATGACCACGCCGTCGGTGGCTGCGGGCGCTGCCGCTTCGTCGGCGGACGCCGAGCATCCGGTGAGGGCCAGGACGAGGGCGGCGGTTGCAGCGACGAAGGCGAGGCCTCGGCGGGTCTTCGGGCGCGCGAAAGCGAGCGGCATGTTTCTCCTTCGGAGACGTGGGGTGGGCGCCGCATCGAGCGGCAAGAAGTTAGGTAAGCATTCCCTAACAGAGCCATGCTAGAGCCCGGGTCGAGCCGAAAGTGTCGAAGAACGGACAACTTCTATCGCAGAATCGACGACGTTCGATCGGTTCGAAGCCGGTCATCGCCAATACGGCTGGTGGGCGTCGTCGGCGCGGACGCGCGCCACGTACTGCCGCGGCGTCAGACCGAACCGTTCCTTGAAACTCGCGGAGAACGCGCTCGTCGTGGCGTATCCGGAGCGGTGCGCCGCCGCCCCGATCGGGACGCCGTCGACGATCAGGCGGGCCGCGAAGGTCATCCGGATGCCGGTGCGCCACCGCCCGAAGCTCATCCCGACGTCGTTCTGGAAGAGGCGGAGCACGGTGCGCTCGTGCAGTCCGTGCGCGAGGAACAGATCCTGGGCCGTGGCCGGATCGCCGGGGTCGGCGAGCACCGCCCGCACGAGTGGGGCCACTCGTTCGTCGGCCGGAATCGGCACCTCAGCCCAATCGCCAGTCGCCTCCGGCACGGACTGCTGCAGCATCTCGATGAGCACCGATTGGATTCGCACGCGCAGGTTCGTGTCCATGTCGTTGATGCCGAGGTGGAGGAGCATCTCCTGCACCGCGCGGGGGACGAGCACCCGGGTGACCGCCTCGATCGGGGCGATGAGAGACGAGTCCGGGAGGTAGGTGTAGCAGCCGGTCGCATCCCGTTCGTGGTGCGTGGTGTGGCGGATGTGCGCGGGGATCCAGACGCCTTGCCCGGGGGCCAGACGCCACACCGCATCCTGCAAGTGCACCGACACGGTGCCGCGGTAGCACCAGGCGAGCATGGCATCCGCATGGCTGTGCGGAGGTGACAGCAGGCGTGTGCCGGAGGCTTCTCCGGTGACGACCCCGGTCCCCATCAGATACGGCGCGACGACGGTCGACGGATGCAGCGGGCTCGCGTCCCAGTCATCATGCCGATAGGTGATCATCCGTACTCCGTGGAGCGGCCGCGCGCCGACCATGAAGGGTGCCGCTGCGCCTGCCGAGGCCCTCCATCGTATCGGCGCAATAGGGTGAGGGCATGGACGACGCACAACGCCGACGCCGGCTGATCCCCGAGCCCGTGGACCGGTTCGCCACGGGCGAGGAGTACCCGGAGTACCGGGTCGACCTCGAACGCATCCGGTTCTCGCCCTACTTCGCGCGACTGTCGGCGGTGACGCAGGTGGTGTCGCCGTCCGGTGTCGGCCAGGTCGTCCACAACCGCCTCACGCACTCGATCAAGGTCACCGCTGTGGCCCGCGCCATCGCGATGCAGCTGACGACGACCGATCCTGCGCAGACCGCCATCGTCGAGCGACTGGGCGGCTGCGACCCCGTCGTCGTCCAGGCTGCGGCCAGTGCCCACGACCTCGGGCACCCGCCGTTCGGACACCTCGGCGAGCAGGTCCTCGACCGCCTCGCGCGCGAACGCCTCGGCCTCGCGGAGGGGTTCGAAGGCAACGCTCAGTCGTTCCGCATCCTCTCCGCTCTCGACGTGTGCGAGACGGTGAAGGAAGGCCTCAACCTCACGGCGGCCTCGCGCGCCGCCGTCCTCAAGTACCCGTGGGGACGCACGATGAGTCGCCCGGAGATCGACTCCGAGGATCCGACCCGCCTCCCGCGGGGATCCACGGCGAGCCGCTGGGAGACCGCGCCGCCGAAGTTCTCCGCGTACACGCTCGACCTCGACGACATGCTCGACGCCCGCAGCGCCTTCACCGCGATCGCGCCCTGGCAGCAGACCGTCGAATGCTCGGTGATGGACGTCGCCGACGACATCGCCTACTCCCTCCACGACCTCGACGACTTCTACCGCGCGGGGGTGCTCCAGCAGGCGGCCGTCGCCGTCGAGTTCCGCACGTTCCTGCGCGATCAGGTGGCGCTCGCGGCCCTCGACACCGAGGAACTGTGGAACCGCACGCCGGGGCACTCGCTCGAACTGCTGCGCCGCCGCATCGTGTCGCGCGACCCCTGGATCGCGAGCGACGAGCACTTCCGGGCGTCCGTGCAGCGGGTTGCGACGGAACTCGTCGAAGGTCTGCTCGCCGTGCCGTTCGACGGATCGAGCCGCACCGAACGCGCCATCGAGTCGTTCGTGTCCTCGTGGATCGGACGACTGCAGCGTTCCGTGCTCGTGGTCGAGGAACCGAACGTCCGCTCAGGACACGTGTCGCTGCTGCCCGAGGCGTGGCACGACGTCACCGTGCTGAAGTTCGTCCACACCCGATTCGTCATCGACCGGCCCGACTTCGCCACCTACCAGCGCGGCCAGTCTCGCGTGCTGAACGTGCTCGTCACCGAACTCGACAGCTGGCTGGACGACCCGCGCGACGGCGCGCGCGCACCGCAGAAACTCCTCGACTTCGTCGAACTCGCCACCGACGGCTACTTCCGCCTCCGCGCAGACAACCCCGACTGGCTGCCGGTCGACCCGGAGTCGAAGGGCCGCCACCGCCCCCTGACCGACGCTCGTGCGCTCGGCAGGCTCGGCCGCGCCCGCGGCATCCTCGACTACGTCGCGTCCCTCACCGACGAGCAGGCGACGGCGCTCGCCGCCAGGCTTCGCGGCGATCGGGAGGCGTGGGCCTTCGGCAGCTGACCGGGCCCGACGTGACGACGGCTCCAGACGGGCGAACCCGCTCAGGGTGGCACTGATGAACGCGAGCTCGCCGTCGCACGGGGTTTCGATCCGGTGCCGGCTCGCGCGACGCAATACGGATAGTGGCGGGCTCATGGTCGCCCGGGGCGGGTACGGTGGCGGCATCGCCTGGCGGATGCCGGGGTGGAGGATGGACGGGACGCACTCATGGGAAATCTGCTCTACGGGACGCCGCCCACGCTCCACGAGATCGAGGATCGACTCCTCGCCCACCTGCAGGTGGTCATCTTCAGCAAGTTCCGCCGCAACGAGAGCTTCGCCTTCCACCTCGAGGCCGTTCCCGGCCGGGGGACGGGGCGTCAGTCCCTGTGGCTGAACCCGACCATCCCGTTGCAGTTCGCCTTCTCCGGCAGCCGTGCGCCGGAGATGAACCGAGAGTGGCTGGCGGTCCTCCTCGAGCAGGCGAACAGCGCCAAGGGATTGCGTGTGGTGCCCGAACCGGTGTTGGCCGCGGGCAGTATCGCGCGGATGGATGCCGTCGCCTGACCGCAGCATCAGAGCGCGCCTGAACGCGCACGCATCATCCCTCGACGACGGGGCGGTCGGGATGATGCTCAACAGAGTTGGGGGCGATCATGGCCGTTCGGTCAGACGAGGCGCGGCTTCCCGACTTCTCGGCGCTCGGAGCGCCGCGAGCCTCCACTCGCTTCTTCCCGTCGTCCACCGTGCTGTTCGAGAGCTCGCATGTGAACAGCGCCGGTCCGGGAGGCCTGGTGGTCACGCGCGAGGCGGTCGTGCTCGGCGCCTCCCCTGACACGGTCCACGTGACCTCCGCCGACCTCCTCGGCTGGATGATGGAAAGCGGCGGTGGGTCGACCTCCCTCGTGGTGTGGTCACACCGCACGGCGGCGCCCCACCGCACGGTGATCCTGCGGCAGTTCACCTCCGCAGCGCGTTCGGCGATGGCCGAGGCGTTCGGCTTCGAAGGTGACCCGCTGCCTGAGGCTGGCTGAGTTCGTCCTGGCCGAAGCGGCCATTATCCGATTAACGCACGCACGTCTACGGGATATCCGCACTTCGAGGTCGACATGAGAATGTATGAACGATGAGTGAGGAAACGAGTCGAGCCGAACGGTTCGAGGTCGCCGGCGATGAGATCGCCCAAGCGCACGAGGTGTTCGGAGGCGCCTACAACGCCGGCGAGATGATCATCGAACCCACCGAGGCGCAGTTCACCTACCGGTACACCTCGATCGGTGATGACGAGCTGACGCTGCGCGGTTCGCAGTTCGCCGGGCATGTCACGGGGACCGTCCTCACGCAGGGCGAGTACGTGGTGTCCTGGCTCACGGCAGGGGAGGGGGCGACCGACCTCGCCGGAAAGCCCGTCCGGTTGGCGCACGGTCAGCCGGCGATGTTCGTGAACGACCAGCTCTCGCAGTTCGACTTCACCGACTACCGCCAGAACCTCATGCACTTCGACGGTGCCTTCCTCGAACGTGTGGCGGCCGACGTCGAGGGCTCCAGCGGTCCCATCCTGTTCGACACGACCGCTCGCCCCACTGGCGAAGCGCTCAGGCGCTGGGCGGCATCCGTGACGGGCGTCGCTCGCGTGATCTACGACGACGACAGCTCGCCGCTGCTGCGCTCCGAGGCGAACCGCACCGCGGCGATCGCGCTGCTGGAGACGTTTCCCCACACGGCCCTGCACGCGCCTGTCGACGTCGGGATCTCCGCGAGCGGCAAGACGCGCGCCGCCGTCGAGTTCATGATCGCGAACGCGCACCTGCCGATCCGCACGGAGCAGGTGGCAGAGGCTGCCGGGATGAGTCTGCGCTCGCTGCAGAGCGCGTTCCGCCGGGAGTACGACATCACTCCCCTCGACTACCTGCGCCGGATCAGGCTCGACCGCGTGCAGGAGGAGCTGCGCCTCGGGGACGCCTCCACGACGACCGTCGCGGCGATCGCCGGCCGCTGGGGGTTCGCTCACCTCGGCCGCTTCTCCGCCTCGTACACGAGTCGCTTCGGCGAGTACCCCAGCACGACGCTCGGCTCCTAGCGGGGCATCGGGCGCTCAGTACTCCGAGAAGTCCTCCAACGCGGAAGACACCCTCTGGTTCGCCTCCGGGTACGGCCTGAGCTCGACCGTCGTCGACGATTCGATGCTCACCAGGAGACCCGGCGTGATCAGCACGTCCAGCGCAGCCCCGAGCGCGAGCGGGATGGACACGAACGCCCCGCCGTCCTGCACGGCCCGTTCCACCGCGTCCTTGAGTGATCGGACGTCAGCAACCGGATCGAGCAGGTACGTTCCCCGACCGATCGTGATGATGCGCTGTCGTGCCATCGGCTCTCCGTCCGTTCGCTCCCACCAGGGTAAGGAACCAGCCGGAACCCTCGCGGAGGGTTGACGATCGGCGCGAGCCGTGCGGGGTGCTCAGCGCCGCCGCTCGACGCGGGTCTCCTCCCAGACGGGTTCGTCGGCGGTCTGGACCCGACCGTCCGAGCCGAACACGAGGAACCGGTCGAACCCGCGCGCGAACCAGCGGTCGTGCGTGACGGCGATGACGGTGCCCTCGAAGCCCGCGAGGCCCTGTTCCAGTGCCTCGGCTGAGACGAGGTCGAGGTTGTCGGTGGGTTCGTCGAGGAGCAGCAGGGTCGCGCCGGACAGTTCGAGGAGCAGGATCTGCAACCGGGCCTGTTGCCCACCGGAGAGCGACTCGAAGCGCTGCTCCGCCGCCCCGGCCAGCCCGTAGCGGTCGAGCACCCGGCTCGCCGCTTCGCGCGGGAGGCCCGAACGGTGGTCGTCGCCCCGGTGCAGGATGTCGAGCAACGTCCGGCCGACGAGCTCCGGATGCTGGTGGGACTGCGCGAACCAGCCGGGCTGCACGCGCGCACCGAGCGTGGCGACGCCCTCGTGGAGCACCGGCTCGAGCGCGACACCGGCCGCAGCCAGGTGCCCCGCTCCGGGGTCGGGATCCGTGCCTCCACCGGCCAGCAGTCGGAGGAAGTGCGACTTGCCCGAGCCGTTGGAGCCGAGCACACCGATGCGTTCGCCGAACCAGATCTCCGCGTCGAACGGCTGCATGAGGCCGGTCAGTTCCAGCCCGGTGCACACGACGGCCCGACGCCCGGTGCGCGCACCGCGAAGTCGCATGGTGACGTTCTGGTCCTTCGGGCGCTCCTCGGGTGGACCGACCTCCTCGAACTTCGCGAGCCGTGTCTGGGCGGCGCGGTAGCGGGAGGCCATCGAGTCGTTGAACTTCGACTGCTCGCGCAGCCGCAGCACGAGTGCACGGAGCTTCACACGGTCCTCGTCCCAGCGTCGGCGCAGTTCGTCGAGGCGGTCGAGTCTGGCGTCGCGGGCCTCGTGATAGTTCCGGAAACTCGCGCCGTGGGTCCAGGTCGTGCTCCCTGCCGCGCCGACCTCGAGGGTGATGATCCTGGTCGCCGCCTCGGCCGGCAGCTCGCGGTCGTGGGAGACGAGGAGCACCGTCTTCTTCGTCTCGGCGAGTCTGCCTTCCAGCCAGCGTTTGGTCGGCACGTCGAGCGAGTTGTCCGGCTCGTCGAGCAGGAGCACCTGTTCGGGACCGCGGAACAGCGCCTCGAGGACGAGCCGCTTCTGCTCGCCGCCCGAGAGGGTGCCGAGTGTGCGCCACTGCGCGCGGTCGTAGGGGACGCCGAGTGCTGCCTCGCAGCAGCTGTCCCAGAGCACCTCCTGGTCGTAGCCGCCGGCGTCCGCGTACTCCGCGAGGGTCGTCGCATACGCCATCTGCGTCGCCTCGACGTCGTCTTCCATGAGGGCGAGTTCGGCTCGGTCGACAGCCTCCGCGGCTGCGCGCACCCGTGGCGGCGCCACCTGCACCAGGAGGTCGCGCACGGTGCGTTCGTCGCCGCCGCGGCCGACGAACTGATCCATCACGCCGAGCCCGCCGTCGATCGCGACGACGCCGGAATCGGGCTGCAGTTCGCCGCGGATGAGCCGCAGCAGCGTCGTCTTCCCGGCACCGTTCGCGCCGATGAGCGCTGCGATCGCGCCCTCGCCGACCCGGAACGAGACCTCGTCCAACAGCGTCCGGCCGTCGCTCAGCGTGTACGTGAGATCGCTGACGTCGATGTAGCCCATGGTGTGCACTCCCCAGGGAGCTTCCCGCTCCCGAACGGGCCCCGATGCGTTGCGAGGGGCCGCCCACCGCCTGGCGAGCCGACCAGTCTAGCCCGCTACGCGCAGTCGGTCGAGGTGCGCCTGCTCCGGTGCCTGCACCTGGCTCTCGTTCCCGAGCCTGGGTCCTGTCCCCGAGCGTGTCGAGGGGCCTCAGTCGAGCGAGCCGACGATGTCGACGATCCAGGCGCGCACCGTGGCGTCATGCTCGATGAACCACTCGCCGTGATACCCGCGCGGGACCCCCTCGACCACCATGATGAGCGCCAGGTAGAGCGACCAGAGGCGGGCGCGTCGGCGGGCGTCGTCGTCGGGCAGGAGGTCGCGGCCGGACTCCTCCCGGTAGGCGCGCAGCAGTTCGGTGTCCGTGGCGATCGCCTCGGCGACGTCGGTGAACAGGGCGAGCGACACGAGGTCCGCCGTCGGGTCGGCCCAGTGCGCACGTTCATGATCGATGACACCCGTGAGCTGCGCTTCGTCCGCACCGTGCTCCGGCATGACGAGCAGGTTGCCGGACCACAGGTCGAAGTGGACGAGGACGGCCCCATCGACGGACTCGAAGGCGTGCAGCGACGACTCGACGACGCGCCGGATGGCCTCGGCGTCGACCGGAAGCTCGACCTCGAAACGCGTCGCATCGGCGAGGACGGCCTCGACCGCCAGTCGATAGCCTGCCGCAGCGGTCGGGGCCTGCAGCTCGGGCCGGAAGGGATAGCCGAAGGCGTTGCCGCTGTGGAGACCGTTCGGGAGTGTCAGCGGATCGGACCCGTCGTCGTCGCCTGCGGGCGCATCGTCGTGTGGTCCGGCGAACGGAGTGCGACCGGCCTCGTGCAGCCGGGCGAGCGTCCGGCCGAGCACGTCGCGGCCGAGCGGCACGATCTCGGTGCTGCTGCCGGGGCGACCGGTGAGCTCCGTCATCACGAGGGCGTCGCGGTCGTCGAGCGTCGTCTCGAGGACGATGTTCGGCTGCGGGACGTCTGCACGCCCGAGGATGCGGATCGCGAGCGCCTCGGTCGGCATGAGTTCACGCTCGTAGGTGAGGCCGTCGGGCGAGGCCGGGGCGAGCTTGACGATGACGCGCTCACCGCCGTCGAGCTCCACGGCGGCCACCTCGTTCGCGGTGCCGTGGCCGAGCAGGGTGATGGTCGGCGTGCCCGGTTGCATGGCGGGCCGCTCAGCAGCCCAGTGCTCGGCCACCGCCATCATGGTGTCGCTCGGTCGGTGTCGCTCGCTCATCCGGCAACGGTACCCGAGACCGGGTTCAGGGACGTGGGTGCTCAGTCTCCGAGCCGCGAAACGCGATGCTCGCCCCGGCGGCATCGGGGCGAGCAGTCGGGTCCCGTGAGGCTTCCCAGCCGGGGACGGGTCGTGTCCGTGGGTGGCTGGAACCTGGTCAGGCGTCCTGCGTCATCGTGGCGCGAGCATCGTCGGTCGGCCCCTCCACCGCGACCCGGCGGCGGGTACGTCTGGCTGCTGCAGCGGCGATGACGATCACGCCGAGGCCGAGCAGGGTGATCGCGGCACCCGCCCAGATCGGTGAGGTGTACCCGAGACCCGCGGTGATCGTGACCCCTCCGAGCCACGCGCCGAGGGCGTTGCCGAGGTTGAACGCCGCGATGTTCGCACCGGAGGCGAGCGTCGGGGCGTCCGACGCGTAGCGCATCACCCGCATCTGCAGGCCGGGGACCGTCGCGAAGCCGAAGCCGCCCATGAGGACCAGGGCGAAGATCGTCGCGATGGGCGACTGGGCGGTCGCTGCGAAACCGATGAGGATGACGGTGAGAGCGGCGATGACGACGATGAGCGTGCGGTCGAGGTTGCGGTCCGCCGCCTTGCCGCCGACGATGTTGCCGACGAGGAGCCCGACACCGAAGAGGATGAGCAACCACGGAACGGTCGTCGATGCGAAACCGCTGACCTCGGTGAGTGTGTACGCGATGTAGGTGAAGGCACCGAACATGCCTCCGTAGCCGAGGACGGTGACGGCGATCGACATCCACACCTGGCCGGAGCGGAAGGCGCGCAACTCGGCGCGCAGTGAGCCTGGCGCTTCGTCGTGTTCTGGCTTCGGGACGAGTGCGAGGATGGCGATGAACGCGACGACGCCGATGACGGTGATCGCCCAGAACGTCGAGCGCCAGCCGAACTGCTGGCCGAGCAGGGTGCCGAACGGGACGCCGAGCACGTTCGCGGCGGTGAGGCCGGTGAACATGATCGCGATGGCGCCGGCTTGCTTGTGCTTGGGCACCATCGACGCTGCGAGGACGGAGCCGATGCCGAAGAACGCACCGTGGCTGAGGGCGGCGATGATACGACCGGCGAGCATCACCTCGTAGTCGCCTGCGAGGGCGGAGACGAGGTTGCCGGCGATGAAGAGGACCATGAGCGCGAGGAGGACGGGCTTCTTGGGGAGGCGGGTCACTGCTGCGGTGAGCGCGAGGGCGCCGATGACGACCGCGAGCGCGTAGCCGGAGATGAGCCAGCCGGCCGCGGCTTCCGAGACGCCGAAGTCTGCGGCCACCTCGGGGAGCAGCCCCATGATGACGAACTCGGTGAGACCGATGCCGAAGCCGCCGAGGGCGAGGGCGATGAGACCGATGGGCATGTGAGATTCCTGCGATTCCGGGAGTTGGGGGTGAGTGCTGGAGTTCAGCGGGCCATGCGCGTACGCTGTTAGTTGCAAGCGCGTGATAAATATGGTTGCACACGCTTGGTAATTGCGCAAGCAGATATAACGCGTCTGCAATGAAATGAACCGAACCAACCCGACCGAGGAGGAACGATGGGCATCGCTGACGACGCCGTCGAGGTACGAGCGCAGGGCTGGCGAACACTCGCCGCCCTCTACGGTGCGATCGAGTCCGACCTCGAACGGGCACTCCAGGCCGAGGCGCGCCTCTCCGTCGTCGAGTACACCGTGCTCGACGCACTCAGCCGCCAGGACGGCTGGCACATGCGCATGCAGCAGCTCGCCCGCGCGACGGCACTGTCGCCGAGCGCGACGACGCGACTCGTCAACCGTCTGGAAGACCGCGCATTGCTCACCCGCGTCCTCTGCGCGGACGACCGCCGCGGCATCTACACCGAGCTGACGGCCGCCGGCAAAGCGCTCCTGGAGGAGGCGCGGCCGGTCCACGACCGCGCACTGGAGGACTCGCTCGGTGCCGCTGAACAGCTTCCGGAGCTCGCCCCACTCGTCGACGCCATCCACCGCCTGGAGCCCGTCGCCGCTCTGCCCTAACTCAGGAAGGGCTCGGCGTGTCGCGTGGCCGGACCGGCCACCGGCGTCGACACGCCGACCCGTTCCTGAGTTAGGGACATGGGGCACGGGCACGGGGTGTCGGCGGGTGGTGCCATGCTGGGACCTTCGACACCGAGGAGCAGGATGAGCGTCGCACCACCGAGCACGTCAGCGCTGGTCCGTCCGTCCAAGCGGGTGCTGTTCGCCTACCTCGGCGCCGCACTCATCTGGGGTGCGAGCTTCCTCTTCATGAAGACGGGCCTCTCCGGGCTCTCGCCGGCGCAGGTCGCGCTGTCCCGCCTCGTGCTCGGCGCCCTCACGCTCTGCATCATCATGCTCGTCACACGCCGACGCTGGCCCCGCGAACGTCGGCTCTGGGCGCACCTCGCCGTCGTCTCCGTCTTCCTCTGCGTCGCACCGTTCCTGCTGTTCTCGTGGGCCGGCCAGTTCCTGCCCTCCGGGTTGTCGAGCATCCTCAACGCCACCACCCCGATCATGACGCTCGCCGTCGGCGCGATCCTGCTCCCGAAGGAACGCCTCAACGGTCTCCAGGTGTTCGGCATCTTCGTCGGCGCACTCGGGGTCGCGATCGTCGTCGGGCCGTGGCGCATCCTCGGCGACCCGGCCATCCTCTCCTCGGTCCCCGCCCAGCTCGCGTGCCTCGGCGCGACCCTCTGCTACGGCATCGCGTTCGTGTACCTGCGGAAGTTCGTGCTCGGCACCCACGGCTACGACGCCGTGGTCATCTCCGCCGTCGAGATCTCCCTCGCCGCGGTGATCATGCTCATCCTGTCGCCGTTCATCGCGATGCAGCCCGTCTCACTCGACGTCACCGTCGTGCTCAGCATGCTCGCGCTCGGAGCGCTCGGCACGGGAGTCGCCTACATCTGGATGACCACCATCGTCGACACCTGGGGCCCGACCGCGGCGTCCACCGTCACCTATCTCACCCCACTCGTCGGCGTCGTGCTCGGCATCCTCGTGCTCGGTGAGGTGCTGCACTGGAACGAACCACTCGGCGGAGTCATCGTCGTGCTCGGCATCCTCGTGAGCCAGGGCAAGCTCCGGCTGAAGCGGCGTGCGCGTCCCGTCTCGGTCTAGGGTGGGCGGACGGGCGCCTGCCACCGGGCGCCGTCCAGACCACGGGACGAGGGTTCACATGCGCATCGCATCCGGGCAGTTCTCCGCAGGGACCGACGTCGAGGCGAACCTCGAACGCGTCGTCGCCCTCCTCGGCGAGGCTGCTGCCGGTGGTGCCGAACTGCTCGTGCTCCCGGAGATGAGCGGCTACGCGACGTCGGCGCCGCCCAGCGCGCTCGCCGCAGCCGCTCAGCCGCTCGACGGGCCGTTCATCGCCGGTGTCGCAGCGGCGGCCGCCGCGCGCTCGGTGGCGGTCGTCGTCGGCACGATCGAGGAGAACCCCGACGGACTGCCGTTCAACACGCTCGTCGCCATCAGCGCGGAGGGCGAGATCGTCGCCACCTACCGCAAGGTGCACCTGTATGACGCGTTCGGCTATGCGGAGAGCGACGGCATCACGGCAGGCGAGATCACCGAACCGTTCGTGCTCGACCTCGGCGACCTGCGCCTCGGGGCCATGACCTGCTACGACCTGCGGTTCCCGGAGAGCGCCCGGCGGCTCATCGACGCCGGCGCGAACGTCATCCTGCTGCCCGCCATGTGGATCACGGGTCCCGGTAAGGAGGACGCCTGGACGACGCTCGTGCGCGCCCGCGCCATCGAGAACACCGCCTACGTCGTGAGTGCGAACCAGACCGGCCCGCTCGCCACCGGCAACTCGATCGTCGTCGACCCGGCCGGTGTCGTCGTCGCCGCAGCCGGTGAGGCACCCGGGCTGGTGTTCGCCGACCTCGAGGGCGCACGAATCGAAGCCGTCCGTGCCCGCGTGCCCTCGCTCGCGAACCGTCGCTTCGGCGTCGTACCGCTCGACGCGCCCGCTTCCGCACCCGTTCGGACGACCCCGTGAGCGACCCGGTCGGGCTCTCCGAGGTCGTCACGATCACGCGTGACCTCATCCGCATCGACACCTCCAACTTCGGCGGCGGTCGAGCGGTGGGCGAGTCGCGCGCGGCCGACCTGGTCGAACGGTTGCTCGGCGAGGTCGGGATCGTCTGCGAGCGGTTCGAGGCCGAGCCCGGGCGCACCAACCTCGTCGCTCGCTGGCCCGGCCGCGACCGCACCCTCCCGGGACTGCTGCTGCACGGCCACCTCGACGTGGTTCCGGTGGACGCGGCCGCGTGGAGCGTCGACCCGTTCGGCGGTGAGATCGCGGACGGTCTGCTGTGGGGCCGAGGCGCTGTCGACATGAAGAACATGGTCGCGATGATCGTCGCTTCGGTGCGCCGCCTCATCACCGCCGGCGAGCAGCCGGAGCGCGACGTCGTCCTCGCCTTCTTCGCCGACGAGGAGGCCGGTTGCGTCCTCGGGTCGCAGTGGATGGTCGAGCACCACCCGGAGCAGTTCGCGGGCGTCCGCGACGCGATCAGTGAGGGCGGCGGCTACAGTGTCGCGCTCGGCGCTCAGCCCGACGCCCGCGCCTACCTGCTGAACACGGGGGAGAAGGGTGTGCTCTGGCTCCGGTTGACCGCGCACGGAGCTGCCGGACACGCTTCGCTCGCGAGCACCGATTCGGCGATCGTGAAGCTCTCAGCCGCCGTCGGTCGCATCGGCGCGCTCGACTGGCCGGTGTCGTTCACCGAGACGACGACCCACCTGTTCGAGCGCTTGCGCGAGCTCACCGGGGCTTCGCCCGAGCTGTCGCCGTTCGAACTCGCCGCCCTCGTCGGACCGAGTGCCTCCCGCCTGCGTGCCGGGCTGCAGAACGTCGCGAACGTGACGATGATCTCCGGCGGGTACAAGGAGAACGTCATCCCGGAGTCGGCGACGGCGACGGTCGACGCGAGGTTCCTTCCGGGGCAGCGCGACGAGGTCATCGAGCGGATCCGGGAGGCGGCCGGCCCCGACGTCGACGTCGAGGTGCAGCTCGAGCTCATCGCGATGGAGTCACCGAACGACGGCGAGCTCGTGTCGGTCATCGGCGCGGCGATCGAGCGACACGATCCCGGCGCGACCGTGCTGCCACACCTCATCCCGGGAGGGACGGACGCGAAGGCACTGTCGCGGCTGGGGATCACCGGTTACGGCTTCATCCCGTTGCGCCTCCCCGCCGACTTCGACTTCCCGGGCATGTTCCACGGGGTCGATGAGCGTGTCCCGCTCGACGCCCTCGACTTCGGTTGCGCGGTGCTCACGGACATCATCCGCTCGGCGTGACGCCGGGGCCGGCGCAGAGGCCCGCTCGCCGAGCTTGAAGAGGCGCGCCCCTCGACAAGCTCAGGGACGGGGTCACCGTTCAGGGAACCGGACGCCGCCCAGGGACAAGGGTCACGTCGTCGTGATCGTCCGGGTACCGGGTGACCGATCGGTGTTCGGGTTCGCCGATCGACCACCCGGGATCGGGTGGTGCGGTGGTGCTGGCGAGCTCGGGGTCTGGGAGTCTCGAAGGGTCTAGCGATCTGCTGCGAACGGACCGGACAGCTTGGCCCATTGCAGCAGCATGATGGTCTTCGCATCGATGATGTCGTCGCCGATGCGCGCGATGGCCTCGTCGATGTCGAGTTCGAGGAGTTCGATCTCCTCACCCTCTTCGGCGAGTCCGGCCCAGTCTCCCTGGCGGGTGGCCGGGTCGTACACGGCGGCGTAGAAATGGAGTCGTTCGGTGACGGAGCCGGGGCTCATGTAGACGTCGAACACGTGCTCGAGCGCCTCGACCGCGTAACCGGTCTCCTCGAGGGCCTCGCGCGCGACGGCGGTCTCGGGATCGTCGTCGTCGAGGAGGCCGGCGGCCGTCTCGATGAGGTCACCTGTGGGGTGGCCGTTCACATATGCGGGATAGCGGAACTGCCTCGTGAGCAGCACCCGCCGCGATTCGGGGTGGTGCAGCAGGATGGTGGCGCCGTTGCCGCGGTCGTAGGTCTCGCGCTGCTGCGTGGACCATGAGCCGTCGCGGTCCTGCACGTTCAAGGTGGTGCGTCGCAACACATGCCACGGGGAGGCGATGAGTTCGACCTCTCGCACTTCCACCTTCGGGTTGCCGCGGAGGTCGAGCCCCGTGCGGTGCAGCCCCGTCCGCCCGCGTGCGTCAGGGATGTCAGCCCCGGGCTGGGAAGCGCGGATTGTGGGGGAGTCGACCATGTCCCGAGCTTAGAGCGAGGAGCCGACGCTCGGTAGCGGGATATCCCCGCCACCGGCTGCACACGCGCTCGACACGGCGACATCTCCTGTTGCTAGTCTCTCGCCTGTACCGGCATCGGCGACGGAGGACTCATGGGCAAGCTCATCTACACGGCGATCACCTCGCTCGACGGCTACATCGCTGATGAGGACGGCTCCTTCGACTGGAGCATGCCGGACGCGGAGGTGCACGCCTTCGTGAACGATCTCGCGAGCACCGTCGGGACCCAGCTCTTCGGGCGGCGCATGTACGAGGTGATGAGCTTCTGGGAGACCGCCGACGAGCTGCAGGACGCACCGCCGGAGATCAGGGAGTTCACGCGCCTGTGGCAGGCGAGCGACAAGGTCGTGTACTCGACGACGCTCGACGCCGTGTCGACGGCACGCACCACGCTCGAGCGTTCGTTCGACCCTGAGGCTGTGCGGCAGTGGAAGTTCGAGTCGGACCAGGACCTCAGTGTCGGAGGCGCCAACCTCGCGGCCGAGGCCATCGCGGCGGGCCTTGTCGACGAGGTGCACCTGTTCATCACGCCCGTCATCGTCGGCGGCGGTCTGGCGGCGCTGCCCGCGAACCTGCGTCGACGGCTCGAGCTGCTCGACGACCATCGCTTCGCGAGCGGTGTCGTCCACCTCCGCTACGCCGTCACCGACATCCCGGTGTGATCGTTGGCGCGCTCGTTCGCCCCGAATCGTCGTCTGTGCGGCTCGTGAGCGACGATTCAGGGCGGATCAGCGAGGATCAGAGGGCTTCGAGGACGATCGCAGAACCCTGACCGCCACCACCGCAGATGCCGGCGGCACCGATCGAGCCCGGGCCTGCCGCGGCGAGGCGACGGGCGAGATGCCCGACGATCCGCGTGCCCGAGGCGCCGATCGGGTGGCCGAGGGCGATGGCTCCACCGTTGGCGTTCACGATCGCCGGGTCGACACCGAGCTCGTTCGTGGAGTGGACCGAGACGGCCGCGAAGGCCTCGTTGATCTCGACGGCCGCGAGGTCGGCGGCGCTGTGGGAGGTCTTCGCGAGGGCGGCGGTGATCGCGTTCGACGGTTGCGCGTGCAAGCTCACGTCGGGGCCTGCGACGAGCGCGTGGGCGACGACGCGGGCGAGCGGGGTGATGCCGTGCGCAGCCGCAGCCTCCTCGCTCATGAGGACGACCGCTGCCGCTCCGTCGGTGATCTGCGAGGAGTTGCCCGCCGTGATGGTCCCTTCGCCGCCGAACGCGGGCCGCAGCCCGGCGAGCGACGCTGCGGTCGTGTCGGCGCGCAGCCCGTCATCCGTGCTGACGAGGGTCGCTCCCTTCCGACCGGGGACCGAGAACGGTTCGATCTCCTCCGCCTGGATCGCGGCTGCCGCCGCGAGGCGCTGGTGGGAACCGGCCGCCCACGCGTCCTGCTCCGGGCGCGCGATGCCGAGCGCACCGTTGCGCTCCTCCGTCGACGAGCCCATCGACCGGTGCTCGAAGGCATCGGTGAGGCCGTCGTGGTCGAGGGTGTCGATGAGCTCGATCGCGCCGTACCGCTTGCCGGCGCGCGAACCCGACCAGGCGTGCGGGGCGAGGCTCATCGACTCCTGGCCGAGGGCGACGACGACATCCACCTCACCGGCGTCGATGAGGCGGGTGCCGGTGACGATCGCCTCCATGCCGGACAGGCACACGGCGTTGACCGTGATGGCGGGCACGGTGAAGGGGATGCCCGCGCCGACCGCCGACTGCCGAGCTGGGTTCTGACCAGCCGCGCCCTGGAGTACCTGGCCGCCGACGACCTGCTGCACGTCCGCAGCGTCGACGCCGGCGCGGGAGAGCGCAGCGCGGATCGCGTGGGCGCCGAGCTCGGTGGCAGGGACTGAGGCGAACTGTCCGTTGAACTTCACGAACGGGGTGCGGGCGTACCCGACGATGACGGTGCTCATGCTCGTGCCTCCTGAGGCGTGGTCGGGGCGCTCGGCACCCCGCCGGTGGTGGTCGGATCGAGATCGACGGCGAACTCCGCCCCCGTCATCGTGCGCAATTCGTCGACACTGGTGTCCGGGGCGAACGCCCGCAGTACGAGCGCTCCCTCGACGATATCGAACACGGCCCGGTCGCTGATGATCCGGTGGACGACGCCGATGCCCGTGAGCGGAAGGTCGCACTCGGCGACGATCTTCGGACTGCCGTCCTTCGCGACGTGCTCGGTGACGACGATGACGCGCGGCGTTCCAGCGACGAGGTCCATCGCGCCGCCCATCCCCTTCACGAGCTTGCCCGGGATGGTCCAGTTCGCGAGGTCGCCGGCACCCGACACCTGGAGGGCTCCGAGGATCGCCACCTGCACGTGACCGCCGCGGATCATCGCGAACGAGGTCGCGGAGTCGAAGTAGGAGCCACCTTCGAGGAGGGTGACGGTCTGCTTGCCGGCGTTGATGAGGTCGGCGTCCTCCTCGCCTTCCACGGGGAACGGGCCCATGCCGAGGAGGCCGTTCTCGCTCTGCAGGGTGACGTGCACGCCGCTCGGCAGATGGTTCGCGACCAGCGTCGGGATCCCGATGCCGAGGTTCACGTACTCGCCGTCGCGCAGTTCGGAGGCGGCGATCGCCGCCATCTCGTCTCTCGTCCACACCATGATCAGACCCCTGCCTGTGCGGGCGCGGCCGCCGGGCGGACCGTGCGCTGTTCGATGTCCTTCACCCGCAGTGTCGAGGTGATGAGACGCTGGATGTAGATGCCGGGGGTGACGATCGTGTTCGGGTCGAGGTAGCCGTCCTCGAGTACCTGCTCCGCCTCGGCGATCGTGAGTCGACCGGCGGTCGCGACGATCGGGTTGAAGTTGCGCGCGGTGTGCCGGTAGACGAGGTTGCCTTCCCGGTCGGCGCGGAACGCGTGCACCAGGGCGACGTCTGCCACGATGCCGCGTTCGAGCACATAGGTCTCGCCGTCGAAGACCGCAGTCGGTTTTCCTTCAGCGACCGGGGTGCCGACGCCGGTCTTCGTGTAGAAGCCCGCGATGCCAGCCCCGCCAGCCCGCAATCGTTCGGCGAGCGTGCCCTGCGGGGTGAACTCGACCTCCAGTTCGCCGTCGAGGAACTGCTGCGCGAACAGCTTGTTCTCGCCGACGTATGAGGCGACGACCTTCCGCACCTGGCGGTTCTCGAGCAGGATGCCGAGGCCTTTGCCGTCGACGCCCATGTTGTTGGAGACGATCGTGAGGTCGGTCGCCCCAGTGTCGCGCAGGGCCTCGATGAGGTCCGTCGGGTTGCCGCTGAGACCGAAACCGCCGACGGCGATGGTGGCTCCGTCCTGCACGACCTCGTGCAACGCCTCGGCTGCGCTCGACCAACGTTTCGACATGTCACTCCTTCGTGGATGGCGGCAACGCTCGCATGTTCACATCGTGAGTCATGGGTGCGCCTTCGTCCAGTTAGTCACAGGCACGCGCGAGCGTCAAAGGGTGCGGTGACAGGCAGCAGCCAGCGACTCATGACGTGGGCGCGGGTGGCGCGTATGCTCACGATATGGACAACTGGGGTGGCGAGCGTGGCTGAGCCGGTGCGGGGAGCCCAACTGGTGTCGCGCGTCGGCAGCATCCTCCGGATCGTGTCGGAGCATCCGGGCGGCGCATCGTCGTCGGCTGTCGCGTCCGCCACCGGTCTGACCCGGCCCACCGCGCACCGTCTCCTCGCGGCACTCGCGGCCGAGGGGTTCCTGGACCACGACGCGAAGCAGGCCCGTTGGCATCTCGGCCCCGAGCTGTTCCTGCTGGGGTCGCTCGCGGCGGAACGCTACGACGTCGCCGAACTCGCCAGGGAGAGTGTGCGGATCCTCGCCCATGAGAGTGGTGAGAGCGCCTTCCTGTCCGTGCGGCGCGGCTTCGAGACGGTGTGTCTGCTGCGCGAGGAGGGCAGCTTCCCGGTGCGGTCGTTCGTGCTGACGGAGGGCGTGCGCTTCCCGCTGGGGGTCGCTTCCGCGGGCCTCGTGATCCTCGCGTTCTCGAGTGACGACGAGGTGGACGACTACCTCGCGCGGACGGATCTCGTGGAGCGCTGGGGTGCAGCGCATGCTCCGGAACCGGTGCGCGAACGGATCCGGGAGACTCGCGAGCGCGGATATGCCGTGAACCCGGCCCTCATCCTCGAGGGCAGCTGGGGGATGGGTGCGGCCGTGTTCGACGGCGCCGGCAACCCTGCCTGGGCGCTGAGCCTCACCGGCATCGAGTCGCGTTTCCGGCCAGAGCGTCAGGCATTCCTCGGCGAGCTGCTCCTCGAGCAGGCGCACGAGCTCTCGAAGCGGCTGCGCTGACCCGAGCGTGCGCGGACTCCTCCGCGCTCCTAGCCGGCCGGAACGAGTTCGCGCCGCCGCATCAGGGACAGCGACGCCACACCACCCGCGGCGACGACGAGCACGAGCCACCACAGTCCGTTGACTTCGGCGCCGCCAGCGCCCACGGACGGGGCCAGGGAGATCGGCGCGAGGTCGACCAGCCAGCGGGGGAAGCCGAACAGCGGCCCGAAGAGCCCGAGCACGGTGCCGAGGAGCACGAGCGTCCAGCCGAGCGCGACCGTCAGTCGCGGAGCGAGCACGAACACGAGCGCGGTCAGCACGAGGAAGACCGATGCCGCAGCGACCTGCCCGGCCCCGCTCACCAGCACGTCGCCCATCAGCGACCAGTCGCCACCGGAGAGCGCCAGGCCGAGCGCGGCACCCGCGACCGCTGACACCACCACCGCCACGACGCCCGCGAATCCGACCACGGTGTGCGCTGCGAGCCAGCGCACACGCCCCACAGCGGTGGAGAGGACCGCCTCGGCCGTCCCGCTCGACTCGTCATGGCGGGCATGGCAGATCGTCTGGACGGCGCAGCAGGAGGCGAGGACGCCGACCATGAGGAAGAAGATCGCGACCGCGCCCTGCGCGATGCTGCCCTCCGAGGTGATCGCATCGAGGATCGCCTGGACGGACGGCAGCTGAGATGCCGCGCCCGCGAGCACCCCGGCCAGCGACGTGGCCAGCACGCCCGAGAGGAGGCCGCCGAGACACCAGCCGAGGATCGACCCGCGGGTGAGCCGCCAGACGAGGGCGGTCGGGCCACCCGCCCAGGAGCCGGCGGTCGCGGATCCGCGCCGTCCTGGGACGAGGCTCTCGCCGAGGTCGCGCGAGGCCTGTACCGCGGCGGACACCCCGGCGAGGCCCAGCCCGAACACGAGGCAGAGCAGCAACGGCCAGACGGCGTCGTCGGCGAACGGCCGCGAGTTCTCGCCCCAGCCGAACGGTGATGTCCACGTCAGCCACGAACTCGTGATGCGCTGCAGGTCGGTGCTCGGCGTTCCAAGGGCGTTGCCGATGCCGGCCACCAGGTAGCCGAGCAGCAGGAGCCACACAGCGAGGGAGTTCGCGCCGCGAGCCGTGCGCATGAGCTGACCCGCGAGCAGCCCGACGCCGAGGTAGGACACCCCGACGGCACCGGCACCCAGACCGGCGACGAGCGAGCCGGTGGTCGGCAACCCCGACGCCATCAGCGCGAGCGCGGTCAGCACCCCGAGCGCGAGGTTCGCCAGGAACCCGTGCACGAGCGTCGCGAGCAGCGGGACGACGCGGCCTGCGGTGGTCGCACCGACGAGCTCCGCTCGCCCGGACTCCTCCTCAGCACGCGTGTGGCGCACGGCGAGGAAGGTGCTCATGAAGGCGGCGAGCATCGCGAGGAACGGGAAGATCAGGAACAGGGCGAACGCGCCCTCGCCGGCACCCGAGGGCAGTCCGCGGAACAGCATGATGACGGGGTTCGCGCTGGCCGTGGCCAACAGGGCGACCCGGTCCTGCTCGGTGCCGTAGGAGTCGCTGACGCCGACGATGGTCGAGCTCGCGAGCAGCGCGGTGCCGACCACCCAGAGCGGCACCTGCCAGCGGTCCCGACGCGCACGTTGACGCAGCAGGACTCCGAACCCACTCACGATGACGCCGGGCTCGACGCCGACTCGGAGACGCCAGGGGTCGCGGGCGACGGCCGGCCGATGTCGTCGCCGTAGTGCCGGAGGAACAGCTCTTCGAGAGAGGGTGGCTCGATGCGCAAGCCGGTGACGGCCCGCCGGGCGAGCTCTGGCAGGACCTCGGCGACGCGATCGCTGTCGATCGTGAACCGTGCGCGGCCCTCGGCGAACGCCACCTCGTGTGCACCGGGGATGCCCTCGGCGGCTGCCGCCCCGGTCGCTTGGAAGGACACTGCCGTGCGGGTCAGGTGTCTGAGCTCGGCGAGCGTGCCGCTGTCGGCGATCCGGCCGGATCGGACGATGCTCACCCGGTCGCACAGCAGTTCGACCTCGGAGAGGATGTGGCTGGAGAGCAGCACGGTCGCCCCGGCTTCACGCACCCGCGCGACCTCCTGGCGGAACACGACCTCCATGAGCGGATCGAGGCCGCTCGTCGGCTCGTCCAGGATGTACAGCTCGGCGGGCACCGCGAACGCCGCGATCAGGGCGACCTTCTGCCGGTTGCCCTTCGAGTACGCCCGTCCCCGGGTGCGCGGGTCGAACTGGAACGCCTCGATGAGTCGCTGACGGCGGTCCCGGTAATCGGGGTCGTGCTTGCTCACGCCTCGGAGCCTGCTCAGCACGTCGATCGCCTCGCCGCCGGTGAGGTTCGGCCAGATGCTGACATCGCCGGGAACGGCCGCGATACGCCGGTGCAGGGGGACGGCGTCGCGCCAGGGATCCTGGCCGAACACCGAGACCTCGCCGGCCGTCGCTCGCGCGAGGCCGAGCAGCACGCGGATCGTCGTGGACTTGCCCGCCCCGTTCGGACCGAGGAAGCCGTGTACCTCGCCGGCGTCGACGCGCAGGTCGAGGCCGTCGAGGGCGTGGACGCGCCCGTACCGTTTCACGAGTCCGCTGGTGCTGATGACGTCGCTCATGGCGCTGACTGTACGCCGCGCCGACGGCCTCCGAAAGGGGCTGCCGCCGGTGCCGGCGTGCGTCGGCAGACGGTCAGAACACCGGTGCGTCGGCCGTCGAGACGACCACGGGTGCGCCGGTCGCTGGGAGTGGCCGGTTCTGCAGACGAGTTGGCCGATACCGGATGGAGATCCCTCTCCGAGGGGCGGTCCGGCTGTGTATAAATTAGGTCTGCCTTACTTACCCCGAGGAGTTCCCGTGCTCAATCCGGTCCGGCCACGTTTGGCCGTCCGTCTCTCGGCCGCCGTTCTCGGAACGGTGTCGATCCTGGCCCTCTCCGCGTGCAGTCCTGCTGCCGGTACGGAGGACGGCGCCACGCGGAGCGTCGACTCCGTGTACGGCGAGGTCACCGTCCCCGACAAGCCTGAGCGGGTCGCCGCCGTGTCGTACGACACCCCGTGGCAGCTCATGTCGTTGGACGTGACGCCCGTCGCCGCACAGGACTACGGTCGCTGGATCGAGAGCTTCAGCCAAGCGCAGCAGGACTTCGTCGACGGCGTCCCCACCATCGGCACCTACGGCGAGATCAACTACGAGGCGATCGCAGCGACCGACCCCGACCTGATCATCGGCGAGGCGGGCGAGGTCGACGAGGCCGCGTTCAAACGCTTGTCGGACATCGCGCCGACCGTCGTCGTCGGTGGTGAGACGCGCGGAGACTGGGCCGACATCACCGAGGACACGGCGGCGGCAGTGGGCAGAACCGAGCTGTGGGCCGAGCAGAAGGCGTCGTTCGAAGCCACCCGTGACCGGATCAAGACCGAATACGCAGACGTGATCGCCGACAATCGCTGGATTCACTTCTCTCTCGGTGACGACGCGAGTCAGTTCTCCGTGCAGCAGCCGACCGGCGCGACCGGCAACCTCGTCGTCAACGAACTCGGACTGCAGTACGGCCCCGGCGTGCCCACCGACTATGCCGACAACGGCTACGGTTCGTACCCCCTCGAGCAGCTCGGACCGATCTTCGACGGCGTGACCGTCGCGCTCACCTTCGCGAACGCCGACGGCAGTCCCAACGAGACGATTCAGGCGATCGAGGAGAACGAGCTGTTCACACGGCTCGCGGTCGCTCAGAACGACCGGGTGTTCCGCCTGGTGACGAGCGTGACCGACTACCAGACTGCAGAGGCATGGGTGGACGAACTCGAGCAGCAGGTGCTCTCTGTCCTCTGAGGTCGGCGTCTCGGCGACGCGTGTGTCACGCGGTCGAGCGATCCCCGGCCTGGTGCTGGTCCCTGGCGGGGTCGGTCTGGTCCTCGTGCTCGCCTGGTGCAGCCTGTCGTTCGGCTCGACGGTCTTCTCCCCGACACAGATCGTCTCGGCGTTCGTGTCACCGACGGACAGCGAGGTCGACCTCGTCATCACCGGTGTCCGCCTGCCGCGGATGCTCCTCGCCGTCGCGGCGGGTGCGGCCTTGGCAGTCGCCGGTGTCCTCATGCAGGCCGTCACCCGCAACCCGCTCGCGGACCCGGGAATCCTGGGCGTCAACGCGGGAGCGTCGTTCGCCGTGGCCCTCGGACTCACCGTGTTCGGGATCGGCACATACGCGGCCACGCTCTGGCTCGCGTTCGCCGGTGCGACTGCGGCGAGTATCGCGGTGGCCGCCCTCGGAGCGTCGGCGCGAGGGCCGCAATCGTCGGCACGTCTGGTCCTCGGTGGGGTCGCCATCGGCGCCGTGCTCGCGGGAGGGACCGCAGCGCTCAGCATGGCCAACCCGAAGGCATACGCCTCGATGCGCCTCTGGGAGGCCGGCTCGCTCGCAGGGCGAGACCTCGGCATCGCGGGGGTGACACTCGCACTCGTGGCGGTCGGAGTGGTCGCCGCCCTGTGCCTCACCCCCGGCCTCAACGTCCTCGTGCTCGGTGAGGACGCAGCACGTTCACTCGGCTCCCGGGTCCGCACCATCCGCGGCTGGAGTCTCGCCGTCATCATCCTGCTCTGCGGTGCGGCAACGGCGGCCGTCGGCCCGGTCGCGTTCGTCGGGCTCATGGTGCCGCACGCTGTGCGGGTGCTCGTCGGTGTCGACCAGCTCAAGGCGACCGCCGCCAGCGTCCTTGCCGGGCCGATCCTGCTCCTGACCGCTGACCTCATCGCCCGATCGGTCATCCGCCCACACGAGGTGCCGATCGGCGTCGTCACGGCGTTCCTCGGCGCGCCGCTGCTCATCGCTCTCGTCGTCTTCAGCCGGAGGGTGTCGTGACCCGCGTACGCCTGCCCTCGGCCCGCTCGGACGGCGGCGCCTCGCTTCTGGCACCACCCCGCGACGTCGCCCGACGTCGAGCGGCGTTGTGGCTCGGCGCCGCCTGCGCCGTCGCCGCCCTCCTCATCGTCGGTCTCAGCGTCGGCGAGCTGGCCGTCAGTCCCATGCAGGTCCTGTCGACCCTGTTCGGTGGGGGAGACCGCGGCACCGCCGTCGTCGTTCTCGAGTGGCGACTGCCGCGCTTGCTGATGGGCGCCCTCCTCGGCGCCGCCCTCGGCCTGAGCGGAGCGCTCTTCCAGATCATCACCCGCAACCCGCTCGGCAGCCCGGACGTCCTCGGTTTCTCCACCGGGGCGTTCACCGGGGTCCTCATCGTGATGCTCGGTGGCATCCCCGGCTACTTCGCGACGTCCGTGGGAGCACTGCTCGGGGGGCTGGCGACCGCGGCGGTCATCTGGTTCCTGGTCATCAGACGCAGCTCCGCGGGCTTCCGGCTCATCGTCGCGGGCATCGGCGTGACCGCGCTGATCAACGCCGTGAACACGGTCATGATCACGGGCGCCGACGAGCGACAGGCGTTGAGCGCCGCCATCTGGGGTGCCGGATCACTCAACGGTGTGGAGTCGTTGTGGATCGTGCCCTCGATCCTGGTCGTGTTGCTCTGCGCGCTGGTCGTCGCGTGGATCCGACCCGCCCTCACGCTCTACCAACTGGGTGACGACGTCAGTGCCGCTCTGGGAGTGCGTTCCGTTCGGCTCCGCATGACCGCCATCGTCATCGGTGTCGTCCTCATCGCGCTCGCCACCGCCGTCGCCGGACCGATCGCCTTCGTCGCGCTCGCTGCGCCGCAGATCGCCCGGCGGCTCTGGGCCACGGGACCGGTCCCGCTGGCGGCGTCCGCGGCCACCGGTTCGGTTCTGCTCATGGCCAGCGACCTCATCGCCCAACGCATCATCGCCCCCACCATCCTGCCGACCGGCATCGTCACCATCTGTCTCGGTGGCCTCTACCTGGTCTGGGCGCTCGCCCGGAGAGGACGATCGACATGACCGTCGAGGACACGACCGACGCCGACGCGGACGCCGACGCGCCGCGCCACACCGCGACGCTGCGTTCGCGGACCGAGCTCTCGCCGCACCTGATCCGTCTCACCTTCGGATCAGTCAGTCCGGCCTTCACGAGCACGGGCCATGCTGACGAGTTCGTCTCGTTGCACATCCCCGCTCCGACGACGGATGAGTCGCCTGTCGTGCGCTACTACTCGATCCGAGCCTGGCGCGACGAGGCGGGCGAGCTCGACATCGACTTCGTCCTCCACGGACACGGCCCTGCGTCGAACTGGGCGGCCACCGCGCAGCCAGGAGCGATCGTCTGCTTCGATCTCCCGCGCGGGCATTTCGCACCGCGCTCCGACGCCCAGTGGATCGGACTCGTCGGTGACGCGACCGCGTTGCCAGCCGTCGCCCGTGTCCTCGAGGAGCGGGAAGCGGGCGCTCCACCTGCGCACGTGGTGCTGCTCGTGGAGAGCGACAGCGACCGTCTGCGGCTTCCCCTCCAGCCGGGAGACACCGTCGAATGGCTCCGACCCGGAGACGATCTGGTCGCGGCAGCCCGGACGGTCGCGGCGCGTGACGAGCCCGGGTACCTGTGGTTCTCGGGTGAAGCCGCAGACATGAGGGCCGTGCGTCGTCACGTGCGGCGCGAGCTGGGCCGCCCTCCCACCCAATGGACGACGATGGCGTACTGGCGCCGTGACTCGGCGAGCTGGCGCGAACGATTCGACAGCCGTGGCGCGGCCTTCCGAGAGCGGTTCGAGGGCATCTACGCCAGCGCGGACGATCCGGAGGTGCAGCGCGACCGCGCTGAAGAACTGCTCGAGAGGAACGGACTGTGACCATCGCAAACCACACCGGCGCGGTCGGCGAGCTGGGGATCCAGGCGCGATCGCTCACCCTCGGATACGACGCGCGCTCCGCGATCAGCGCCGACCTGGACCTCGACATCGAGGCGGGATCGTTCGTCGCGATCGTCGGGCCGAACGCGTGCGGCAAGTCGACACTCCTCCGCGCCATCGCCCGCCTCATCGAACCGCGCGACGGTCAGGTGCTCCTCGACGGACGCGACATCGCGAGTCGCGGCTCGAAGGAACTGGCGCGCGAGATCGGCCTGCTCGCGCAGACGGCCGTGGTGCCGGAGGGCATGCGAGTCGGTGAGCTGGTGGCGCGTGGGCGGTATCCGCATCGCCGCCCGTTCACCGCCTGGTCCACAACCGACGAGGCCGTTGTGCGGCGCGCCATGGCGGCGACCGATGTCACCGACCTCGCCGACCGCATCGTCGACGAGTTGTCCGGAGGCCAGCGTCAACGCGTGTGGGTCGCCCTCGCGCTCGCGCAGGACACGCGTACCCTGCTGCTCGACGAACCGACGACCTACCTCGACATCTCGCATCAGCTGGAGATCCTCGACCTGTTTCGCGCCATCAACCGGCGACAGGGTCGCACGATCGTCGCCGTCCTGCACGACCTCAACCAGGCGGCCAGGTATGCCGACCGGATCGTCGCGATGCGTGACGGCAACATCGTCGCCCAGGGCTCACCGGCCGAGGTGGTGACCACGGAGGTCATCGAGGCGGTCTTCGACCTGCCCTGCCACATCATCACCGACCCGGTCTCCGGCACACCGCTCGTGGTGCCCCTCATGCGTCCGGAGCCGATGCTCGACCTGGACTGACACGAATCCGTTCGGATCACACGATCGAGCGCTTCCCTCCCGGTGCGTGTTCCGGGGTCTAGAAGGTCGGCCGGTCCAGCATCGCGACGACGACGGGCGTTCCCACCGCGACGACCGTGCAGATCGCTGCGGCGATCCACGACCAGGGAGCCGTCCGCCGGCGGATCACGGCGACCAGGTGCGCCAGGAGGGCGCCGGCGGCGAGAGCGGCGACGATCGTCCCGACAACGGCAGGAACGAACACGGCGACGTGCTTCGTGGCCATGCCCGAGTCGCCGGGAGGCAGCAGGTACGTCAGGGCGATCTGGCCGGACACCGCGGCGAGTCCGAGCGCCGCGATCACGAGCAGGAGCGAGGCGACGACGACGCGCAGCGGCTGGGGCATGCGTCCATTGTGGAGCACGCACGCGTCGACCTGCCTCGAATCGGCGACACGGTGTCGACCAGGTCGAATTCGGGTGAGGCGTCAGGCGGCCGCAGCCTCGAGAGCGGCGCGGAAGGCGACGATCGCGGGACGGGCGACGCCGGCTTCGCGGGCTGAGGTGAAGATGGTGCGGCGAGGGGAGTCCGGCAACTCGACGAGGCGACAGCTGGCCTCCTTCCCGGCCCACTGGAGGTCGGGGATGAGGGCGACCGCGTTACCGGACTCGATGAGGCGGATCTGCGCCTGCAGGTCGGCGGTCTGATAACGGACGTCGGGCTCGAAGCCGGCGCGGCGACAGAGTTGTTCCGCGAAGTGCCGTGACGCGGCACCGTGCGGCTCCATCACCCAGGGCAGGTCGGCTGCGTCCTCGATGCGCAGCACGGGGTGGATCTCGTTCCCGACGGGTGGGCAGGCGAGCCTGATCGGGTCCGTCGCGAGCTGCCGGCGGTCGAGGCCCGGGTGCCGAGGAGCGGCATGGGCGGGGTACTGCTCGGCGACGACCACGTCGAAGTCGCGCGCCCAGGTCTCGGCGAGAGCCGTCTCGGGTTCGTGCTGCACCATCTCCACGCGGACGTCGGGGTGGTCGCGGCGCATCGAGCTGAGGGCCGCGGGCATGAGGGCCAGCGCAGCGGACTGGAACACCGCGACACGGATCGTGCCGGACACGGTCGTGAGTGAGGCGCCGAGGTCCGCCTCTGCCCGTTCCAGCGTGTCGAGGATCGCGTCGGTGTGGCCGACGAGGATCTCGGCCTGCGGGGTGAGCTGGACGCGGCGCCCCACCTTCCGCAGCAGTTCGACGCCCGTCTCCTGCTCCAAGACCGACAGCTGTTGGGACACCGAAGAGGGACTGAAGTTGAGGGCGGCGGCGACCTCGGCGATCGTCCCGCGGATGCGCAGTTCGCGCAGCAGACGCAAGCGGCGAACGTCCAGCATGGTGCGCTCCAATCATTCGGCCCAGCCGATGAATATTCATCGAAAACCTTCGCTGTATCTTATGCGTTGCGCCACGGATACTGTCACCATGACCGACACCACCCACCAGGCGCAGGAGCTCGACCGCGACGCCCTCGCCACCGAGGCCATCGCCCTCGTCCGCCGCTGGCTCACCACGGCCTCGACCATCCCCGCCGACGCCTCGGCCCAGCAGCTCGCCGGTGTGCTGAAGGACCCGACAGGGCTGGAGTTCACGGTCGGCTTCGTCGACGGTGTCGTGCGCCCGGAAGACCTCCGTGTCGCCGCACGCACGCTCCAGACCATCGCCCCCAAGGTGCCCACCTTCCTGCCGTGGTACCTCAAGGCCGCCGTCCGCTGCGGCGGGTTCTTCGCCCCGATCCTCCCGGGCGTCGTCATCCCCATCTCCCGCAAGGTCCTGCGCAACATGGTCGGGCACCTCGTCGTCGACGCGACCGACCAGAAGCTCGGCCCGGCCATCGCGAAGATCAAGACGCCGGGCACACGGCTGAACGTCAACCTCCTCGGCGAGGCCGTGCTGGGCACCTCCGAGGCCGCACGTCGCCTCGAGGGCACGCACAAGCTCCTGGCCCGCCCCGATGTCGACTACGTGTCGATCAAGGTCTCCTCCACCGTGAGCCCCCACTCCGTCTGGGCGTTCGACGAGGCCGTCGAACACGTCGTCACGAGCCTCACGCCACTCTTCGAACGTGCGGCGAAGGCCAGCCCGGCGAAGTTCATCAACCTCGACATGGAGGAGTACAAGGACCTCGACCTCACGATCGCGGTCTTCACGAAGCTCCTCGACCTCCCGCAGTTCACGAACCTCGAGGCCGGCATCGTCCTCCAGGCGTACCTGCCCGACGCGCTCTCCGCGATGATCCGCCTGCAGGAGTGGTCGGCCGGGCGCCGTGCCAGGGGCGGCGCGGGCATCAAGGTCCGCATCGTCAAGGGCGCGAACCTGCCGATGGAGCAGGTCGAAGCGTCGCTCCACGACTGGCCGCTCGCCACCTGGTCCACCAAGCAGGAATCCGACACCAACTACAAGCGCGTCGTGGAGTACGCCCTGCACCCCGACCGCATCGACAACGTGCGCATCGGTGTCGCCGGTCACAACCTCTTCGACATCGCCTTCGCCTGGCTGCTCGCGAAGCAGCGCGGCGTCGAGCGCGGGGTCGAGTTCGAGATGCTGCTCGGCATGGCGCAGGGTCAGGCCGAAGCCGTGAAGCGCGACGTCGGCGAGCTGCTCCTCTACACGCCGGTGGTGCACCCGCAGGAGTTCGACGTCGCCATCGCCTACCTCATCCGCCGCCTGGAGGAGGGCGCGAGCCAGGACAACTTCATGTCCGCCGTGTTCGAGCTGAGTGAGAACGAGACCCTGTTCGCCCGCGAGCAGCAGCGCTTCCTCGCCTCCCTCGCCGAGCTCGACGACCACGTCCCGCCGGCCAACCGCCAGCAGGACCGCACGAAGCCCGCTGCCGCGTCCCCGATCGACGCCTTCGCGAACACCCCGGACACCGACCCGTCGCTGCCGGCCAACCGGGTCTGGGGTCGCGACATCCTCACTCGCGTCGAGGCCTCCACGCTCGGCGACGACACGGTCGCCGCCTCCGTCGTCGACAGCACCGAAGCGCTCGACGCGGTCATCGACGGTGCGACGGCAGCCGGATCCTCCTGGGGCTCGCTCAGCGGCGCCGAGCGTGCGGTCATCCTGCACCGCGCCGGCGACGTGCTCGAGGAGCACCGCGCGAAGCTCATGGAGGTCATGGCCTCCGAGACCGGCAAGACGCTCGACCAGTCCGACCCCGAAGTGTCCGAAGCGATCGACTTCGCCCACTTCTACGCCGAGCGCGCCCGCGAACTCGACACCATGGACGGCGCCACCTTCAGCCCCGTGAAGCTGACCGTCGTCACCCCGCCCTGGAACTTCCCGGTCGCCATCCCCGCCGGTTCCACCCTCGCGGCGCTCGCCGCAGGTTCACCGGTCATCATCAAACCCGCCCGACAGGCTCGCCGCAGCGGCGCCGTCATGATCGAGGCTCTGTGGGAGGCCGGGGTGCCCCGCGACGCCCTCCGCTTCGTGCAGTTGGCGGACAACTCGCTCGGTGAGCGCCTCATCTCGCACCCGGCGGTGGAGCGCGTCATCCTCACCGGTGGCTACGAGACGGCCGAGCTGTTCCGCTCCTTCCGCCCCGAACTGTCGCTGCTGGCCGAGACCTCGGGCAAGAACGCCATCATCGTGACTCCGAGCGCCGACCTCGACCTCGCCGTCAAGGACGTCGTCGCCTCAGCGTTCGGTCACGCCGGGCAGAAGTGCTCCGCGGCGTCGCTCGTGATCCTCGTCGGCTCGGTCGCGTCCTCACGCCGCTTCCGGCACCAGCTCGTCGACGCGGTGACCTCGCTGAAGGTCGGCTACCCCGTCGACCCGACCACGCAGATGGGGCCGATCATCGAGCCCGCGAAGGGCAAGCTCCTCGGTGGGCTCACGACGCTCGCCGCTGGTGAGTCGTGGCTCGTGGAGCCGAAGCAGCTCGATGAGACCGGCAAGCTGTGGAGTCCCGGCGTGCGCGCCGGAGTCGCCCGCGGCTCCGAGTACCACCTCACGGAGTACTTCGGTCCGATCCTCGGCATCATGACCGCCGAGACCCTCGAGGAGGCGATCGCGATCCAGAACGAGATCGACTACGGCCTCACCGCCGGCCTCCACTCGCTGAACCCGGCTGAGCTCGACGTGTGGCTCGACACCATCCAGGCCGGCAACCTGTACGTGAACCGTGGCATCACCGGTGCGATCGTGCAGCGTCAGCCCTTCGGCGGTTGGAAGAAGTCGGCCGTCGGTGCCGGCACGAAGGCCGGCGGCCCGAACTACCTCATCGGCCTGGGTTCGTGGTCGTCTGCGGAGAGCACGGCCGAGCGCACGGTCGGTCGTTCGGCTGAGCGTCGCGGCCCGAAGCCTGCGGTCGCGGCCCTGCTGCGCGCTGCGGACGCGGTGCTCTCGGCAGACGAGTTCGCGTCCGTGCGTCGCGCGGTGGCGAGCGACGCCGCTGCATGGGCGGACGAGTTCGGTGTCGCGAAGGACGTCTCGAAGCTGACGGCAGAGCGGAACGTGTTCCGCTACATGCCGCGCGAGGTGCACGTGCGTCTCGTCGACGGCGGTTCGGTCGCGGATCTGGTGCGCGTGGTCGCGGCCGGTGCGGCGTCAGGCGGCGTCGTGCAGGTGTCGTCCGCCGTCGCCCTCCCGGCAGGCCTGGCGGCGGCTGTCGAGTCGATCGCCCGGTCGGTCACGGTCGAGAGCGAGGACCGTTGGCTCGTGACCGCCGAGGCACTCGTCGGGACGAAGGCGGGCGCTCGCATCCGCATCATCGGAGGGACGCCGGAGGGTGTCGCCCACGCGACGTCCGGCAGCCCTGATGTCGCGATCTACGCGGGCCGGGTCACCGAGGCCGGTCGTATCGAGATGCTGCCGTTCCTCCAGGAGCAGGCCGTGTCCATCACCGCGCACCGGTTCGGCACGCCGAACCACCTGTCGGACGACATCATCTGATCGCCTTTCCCCTTTCGCCCTGTCCCTAGCTCAGGAAGCGTTCTGCGCGCCGCGCAGAGCGCTTCCTGAGTGACGAACGTGGGATGAGCGCAGGGTGAGGCCCGGGTGGGCGACCTGCGCGCCTGCACCGCTACCCAGCCGCTCGCGCTGGGCGATGTGCTCCGCCCGCGGCAGGCCTTGATCGGTGAGGCTTGCCGCCGGCCCGACGAGGAGGCGCGTGTAATCTTGCCCGGGAGACCGCACGATGTCCGCAGTCGTCTGCTCCTCAGGTACGTGTTCTGTCGTGGCTATCCTGAGTCGGGCACTGAAGTTCAATAGACAAAATTCGGTCGACGTGCGTAGTGTGAAGTAGAATGTGAAGCGTGACGACTGAGCCTGAAGGACCGTTTGCCCGTGACCACGCAGAAGTTCATCTCGACCGCGCTCCTTTGGTCCGAGTGCTCTGTCAGGTCCAGTGGCCCGAGCACACGCTCCTCTCAACACGGTTCTCCGCCGTAGCGGACGAGATCGGGACAAGTTTGTCCGATCAGTACCCGCTCAGCCCGGTTGGTCAAGGGATTGCGTTCGAACTGGACACGCTTACGGGCCAGGTGCGGCCGCAGGCTGCGCCGGTGATCCGGCAATGGGTCTCGGTCGATGACGCGTGGAGCGTCTATTTCGCTCCGACCTTCATCACTCTTGAGAACCGTGAGGCCTACACGTCGCGGGAGGACATGACGCAACGGTTCGCGCGAATCCTAGACGTCGTTTCGGAACTCACAAGCCTCCCTGCTGCTCAGCGCATCGGATGGAGGTATGTCAACCGCATTAGTGAGCGGCCGGATTATGACGACCTCGCGAACCTGGTCCAGGCCACGGTGTTGGGGGCTGGTGCCGTACCTGCTCCCGACCACGTGCAGTTGGTCCACTCGTTCAGTGAGTCTCTTTTTCGGTCAGGCCGAGGGACCCTCTTGGCTAAGTGGGGGTTTATGCCGCCAAACTCCACGCACGATGCAAGTTTGATTGCGGTACCTTCCGAGAGCTGGATTCTGGATCTTGACGCGTACGACGAGGGCCGTACAGCTTTTGTGCCAGAGCAGTTGCTAGAGCGGCTCGAAGGGCTCACCGGACTGGCCTACAACTTCTTCCGTTGGTCTGTGAAAGATTCGTTCATCGAGAGATTTGGGGGTTGAAGTGCTCACAACCCTCGCATCTCCGATGCGTGTAACGGGGGGCACGAACAGTGCTTACGTGCACCACGCGGAGCCCACTAGGAGTGCTCCGTTCCTGTTCCTATTCGTGGGTGCAGCGACGGCGACGTCTGTCTTGCTGGGCACGCCCGCGGCGCTGCCGAGCTCGGCTAACGCAACCTCGATCGTCGTGGTCGCTCCGGCGGCTGCGGCGCCACGCGCTTACGAATCAGCGGCGGCGAAGGTGAAGCGCATGCGCGAGCTGTCAGGCCTGACTTGGGATCAATTCGCGAGGGCATTCAACGTTTCTCGACGAGCCGCTCACCATTGGGCCTCTGGCGGTAATTTGAGCGCTGTGAACACCGCTCTTCTCGAGGAGTTCGATCAGCTGCTGACAGGCGTCGGGTCGGGGCAGCCTGACGACGTCCGTCGGAAACTTGTCGGCCCGGACGACTCTGGCGAGTCGCCTCTAAGTGCGTTCAGGAAGCTGGCCGTAGGTGCATACGCGGAGACGAAGCCCCGCGTCGCGTCCCTGGATGCCATGCTGGACCCGAGCTGAGCGTGGAGGGCAACGAACGTCTTGACGCATTCTCTAGGAACTTGCGCCAAGCTGACATTCTCCATTTGCGCGAGATTCACGTCGGGTCGGGGCTTGTGGCGTGCCCGGAGCACGTAGTCATCCTCTCGCAAACCTGCGACCTTGTTCTGGCCGACAGGCCGAACATAACGGTCGCGCAAGCGGTGCGTCTGAACGCGAATACCGCAGCTGAAGTGCTGCGAGGCAAGCGCCCTCGGTGGGTGCCCGTTACTGGAGACGTAGGGGGTCTTTTCGCCGACCTTGAGGTGATCTCTTCTATTCCCAAGACGGAGGCGCTGGATCTGACGGTCGAGCGTTCCATACCTGACGAGCGGTGGGCGGAACAGCGCAAGTTCGCGCACCGGGTCGGGCGTCGATTCTCTCGTTTAGCTCTGCCGGACGAGGTCGTACCTTGGCTGAAAAATCTGAGCGACCTCGTGATCAGCAAGGCAGGCAAGGCCACCAGCCCGTTGGGCCGGGCAATCGAGGCGATCTCAGAAATTCGAGTGGCAGCTGACGACTGGTCCAGAACCGGGGCATCGATGGAGCTCTTCCTAATTTTGGAAGCGGGCGAACTCCCAATCGCTCCGGATGATCACGACGATTGGAGCCTCGCCCTTCCGGAGGAGAAGCCTCTGAGGACGATCCCGGGCGTATCTGATCGCTTGTTTCCGGTCGATAAGGCTCGACCCGCGGAGGAGGAACGTAATGCCCTGTGGTGGCGATTTGCCGAATTAGTTCAGGATATTATCACTCCCGCGGGACCTATGGCTGGAACGGCGGGTGTCAAAGGGGCACTGGCTTCGGTCGTGGTATCTATCGCAGACGAGACCGAATTCACCATGGCGCAGTATCGGCGCTCTGATGAACTCGATTTATCGCATCTGTCATCGCCCCTTCCGCTTTCTAATTAGGGAAGCCCCGGGATGGCCCTCGGCAACTAAGTGGAAGCTACGTCCTCTGTCGCCGCTGCAGGCCGATCCCGCTGGCCTCCCGCTCTCAGCCAAACTGCCCTTAGGTTGTAATGCCGCTAACTGGGGCCTCGTGACATGCTCGGCGCCGCGTGTGTGCCTATCCGATGATGTCACCGCGATGGACGGCTCCCCGTTCACCATGCGTCGGATTTCAATAGTTGCGGGCGGGCCGGGCGTTTCAAGTGAGTCCTCCCTTCGCACAGGAGGGGATATGTGGAATATTTTATCCAGATGGCTTCTCGAGTGCAGCGTTGCGGGAAACGGCTCGATTGGAAGGATCCGAGGGCGTCCCGCAAGTACATCGGACTGCTCTGGGCTCTGACGGTGTTCGGAACGCTCATTGCATTCGTGATTCAGGCGGTTGTAGGAGGTCGCGCATGGACCGCGATTCCTGGCGCGTTCGCACCCGTCCTCATCGGTGCCTCTATCGGCTACGGGCTCGCCTGGGCGGGGAGCGCGGTGTCCGCCAGGCGACATTCGCAAGATCTGCAGGAGTAGCCCCGCTGTCTGTTCGGTCCCCAACTCAGGAATGCCCCGGCGTGTCGCGATGACACGCCGGGGCGTTCTGCGCGACGCGCCGAGCGCTTCCTGAGTTAGGGCAATAACAACGGGAACGAGGGGGCGAGCCGACTAGCGGAGGGTGCCGTGGACGGCGAACTCGTCGATGCGGGCGAGCTCGGCGTCGTCGAAGTCGAGACGGTGGATGGCCGCGTAGTTGCCCTCCAGCTGCGCGACGGAACTCGCACCGATGATCGCCGAGGTGACGGTGTTGCGACGCAGGACCCACGACAGCGCGAGCTGCGCGAGGGTCTGGCCCCGCTCCTCGGCGATGGCCTGCAGGCCGCGGGCACGCTCCAGGTAGGTGCCGGTGATCGAGTCCTCGCTGAGGAAGTGGCTGGTCGCCGCACGTGAGTCGGCCGGCACGTCGCCGCCGAGGTACCGGTCGGTCAGCATGCCCTGCGCGAGCGGGCTGAAGACGACCGCGCCGAGGCCCAGCTCGTCGAGGGTGTCGAGCAGGCCGTCTTCGACCTCGCGGGAGAACATCGAGTAACGCGGCTGGTGGACGAGCAGCGGCACCTTGTACTCCCGCAGCGCGGCAGCGGCAGCGACCGTCTGCTCGGGCGAGTAGTTCGAGATGCCCGCGTACAGTGCCTTGCCCGACTGCACGGCGGTCGCGAGCGCGCCCATGGTCTCCTCGATCGGCGTCTCCGGGTCGGGACGGTGCGAGTAGAAGACGTCGACGTACTCGACGCCGATGCGCGAGAGGCTCTGGTCGAGCGACGAGAGCATGGTCTTCCGCGAACCCCACTCGCCGTAGGGCCCCTGCCACATGTAGTAGCCGGCCTTCGAGGTGATGATGATCTCGTCGCGGTGCGCGGCGAGGTCCTCGGTGAAGATCCGGCCGAAGGCGGTCTCGGCGGAACCTGCCGGCGGCCCGTAGTTGTTCGCAAGGTCGAAGTGGGTGATGCCGAGATCGAAGGCGCGACGCACGATGGCCCGCTGCGTCTCGATGCTGCGGGCTTCACCGAAGTTGTGCCAGAGGCCGAGGGACAGGGCGGGGAGCTTCAGTCCGCTGCGGCCGACGCGCCGGTAGCTCATGTCGTCGTAACGGGTCTCGGCTGGTTCGTGGGCCATGATCTGCGCTTTCTTCATCGAATCGTCGTGCTGCCGGAGCAAGCGTACCGTGATCGTTCACGGCCGGAACCCTTCGCCGTGGACTAGCGTGAAGCCGTGTCGTCCTCCTCCGCAACACCATCCACTGACGAGGCGCGCCGTCCCCGCTCGGGCTGCGGCGCGGCGATCATCCGTGACGGGCGCATCCTGCTCCTCGAACGTCGCCGCGCACCCGAGGCCGGCAGTTGGGGGATCCCCGGCGGGAAGGTCGACTGGATGGAGCGCCTCGAGGACGCCGTGCGGCGCGAGGTGGAGGAGGAGACCGGTCTCGACCTCGGCCCGGTCGACCTCCTCTGCGTCGTCGACCATTTCGAGGTGGGGCTGAACCAGCACTGGATCTCGCCCGTGTATCTGGCGGAGGCTGCGATCGGCGAACCCGCTCTCCGGGAGCCGGACAAGCACAGTGGCCTCGGCTGGTTCTCGTTGGACGATCTCCCCGAGCACGTGACGGTCTCCACGAGTACAGCGGTCGCCGCCTATGCGGTTCGTCGATCGCCCAGTCAGCCGACAGCCTGACGGAATCCCGACCACTCGTAGACTCGGGCGGGTGACCAGCGAATCGACGACCGCCGCAAACGACGACTTCCTGGCCTTCGAGGCGGTCGAGCTCTCGGAGCGGCGGGGTGCCGCCTGGTGGGGCTTCTTCGGCACGGTGGCCCTCGTGTTGGGCGCCCTGCTCGTGCCCGTCGCCGTCGTGAGCACCTGGGCCGATGCCCTCCTCAGCGACACCGACACCTTCGTCGACACGCTCGCGCCCCTGGCGGCCGAGCCGTCGGTGCAGGAGTTCCTCGGCGAGCAGGCACTGGCTGCGCTCGAGAGCCAGGTCGACCTCGATGCAGCAGCCGCCAGCCCGGCGGACCTCGCAGCGGCACTCGCGCTGCCGCCCATGATCACCGACGTCCTCGGGGCCATCGGTGGGGAGGCTGCGGACGCGCTCCGCGAGGTGCTCCGCAGGAACGTGGCGGAGTTCGCCGCCTCTCCGGCATTCGCAACGGCCTGGACCGAGGCGCTCCGAGTGACGCATCAGCAGCTCGCCGACGGCCTCGCGGGGGCAGACGGTGCGGTGGTCGCCGTCTCCGCCGAGCAGGGGCTCGGGGTACAGCTCGGCCCGATCGTGGCGGCGACGCGAACCTGGCTGGTGGACGCCGGCTTCGGATTCGCGGCGCTCATCCCGGACGTGGACCGCGTGGTCGACGTCGTGCCTGCCGATGAGGTCGCTCCAGTGCTCTCTGCGATCCGCGTCGTCGAGTCTGTGGCGGACTGGACGCCGTGGGCGGCGGTCGCGCTCCTCATCCTCGGCGTGCTGCTGCTGTGGATCGGGCGGCGGAATCCGAGCCGGGTGGTCGCCGGTGCGGCGATCGGCGTCGCGCTGTCCGCTGGTCTCCTCCTCCTCGCCCTCGGCGCTGCTCGATTGGCGTTCGGCATCGCGGTCTCGACGGCGATCCCCGGGGGTGCTGGCGACGTGGCGGCGGCGATGCTGCTCGGCCCGCCGACCGCCACCGGCTGGCTGCTCCTGTGGACCGCGGTCGCGGTGATGGTGCTCGGCTTCGTGAGTGCAGTGCTGCGTCTGCCTGAGCGGCTCGCGAACGGGTTCCGGGCGGCACAGCGACCCGTGCACTGAGCGCGACCGCGTGGTCGAACCGGGCGCGCCTCACCGCATCCGGCGTGAGAACCTCCGATGTGCCGGGCTCTCCACCATCGTGTGCAGGAGCCACGCTGCTCCGAGGATCGATCCGAACCAGACGATGAGGACCGCTGCTCGGAGTACGAGCGGAGCGCCAGTGACGGTCGCGGGTTCGATGGTCTTCGCGAGCACGATGATCACGAACAGGTGCACGAGGTAGGTGCTGAACGCGAGCTCCCCGAGGATGCGTGCGGCGCGGTTGCGGAGGAGCCGCGTCGACCGCGGCGAGGCGGTGGCGAGTCCGGCGACGACGATCGCGCCGAAGGTGACTGCGGCCCAGGCGCGTGGGGCGCCGGGCTCGAGCATGACGGCGGCCGCGAGCAGGCCCAGGGCGCCACCGGCGGCGACCCACGCGGCGACCGGAGTGCGCGGGAGCTGCCTGGTCCCCAGCGCGACGCAGACGCCCACGATGAAGCCGCACAGGACGCGCACGACCGGCCAGGCCATGCCGTTCATCGCCGAGGGTGCGGTCGCTGCCGCAGCGGTGTCGACGATGATGAGCATCACGGCGATCAGGAGGAGCGGTGTCGTCCGCCGCAGCCGCCCGCGGAACGCGACCGCGACCGCAGGGAACACGAGGAATGCGAAGAGCTGCGCGGAGAGGGACCACGCCGGCGCGTTCCACCACAGGGCGTCACCGAACCAGGCGCGGGTGAGGGTGAGTTCGGCGGCGAAGCCGAGCCAGGGGAACGCGCCCTCATCGGCCTCGATCCCGACGAGGGCGCCGCCGACGAACAGCGCGACGAACAGGAGGAGCACTGCGAGGTGTGCGGGATAGAGGCGGGCCAGGCGGTTCCTGAGGTAGCCGAGGTACCTGCGAGTCGTCCAGGTGCGATCGATGGAGGCCTCGGCGATGGTGAACCCGCTGAGGATGAAGAAGAAGTCGACCGCGAGACCGGTGTGTGCGAACGGGGCGAGCCAGGCGAGCTCGGGGAGGACGCCCGACAGCCACTCCCATGAGTGGGAGAAGACGACCCACCAGGCGGCCAGTGCCCGTGCGCCGGCGAAGGCGTCGAGGCATCGTCGGGCGGACCCGGTGGCATTGGAGGCATCGGTTTGTCGCAGTGGTGGCATGGCGTCCTCCGGCGGGCGGGAGCCGCTCTCCCGATGCTTCAGCTTATGATGCTTTTTCACCTCATGTATCTGTATCCTGTATCTGTGGACAGAACAACGCTCATCACCCGCACCGTGGCTGAACCCGAGACGCCGCCCGACGGCGACGGCGGAGCAGGGGTCGATCCAGACCCGCAACCAGAGCCGAGTCCACGGCCACCGGAGGAGCCGGTTTCAGGGCCCGAGCCTGAGCCTGCAGGCGTGCCGGACGCCGATGTCCCACCGCTCGCCGAGCCCCGCGGCGAGCATGTCCTCGCGGGCGAGGGCATCGACCCGACCGGTGCATCCGTGTCCACCGCCGCCGTCCGGGCGTGGTTCGCCGCGCTCCCCGCGGACAGCACGGTCGTCGTCCGTGGCGGCGACGTCATCGCACTCGACGGCACGATCAGGATCGACCGGCGGATCGATCTCCGTGGCGGTGGAGAACTGCGCTTCGTCGGCGGCATCGAGTCGGCTCCTGCCCTGAAACTGATCGCGGCCGGATCCACGGTCAGTGAGGTCCGCATCACCTACACCGGGCCAGCTGGGTCCACCTCCGGTGAGCGCAACGTCGGCATCGACATCCACGCGAGCGATGTCGTGATCGATGGCGTCACCGTCGACGGTTTCCAGAACGGCATCATCAACCGCCCGTTCGGTGAGTACGGCGGTGTCGTGATCACGGGCTGCCACGTCCTCAACGTCACGGGTGCGGGCGGCGGGTCCGGTTCCGGCTCATCGGCGGGCGAAGACCGAGGCGACGGCATCACCATCTGGGGTGCCCGTGCCAGCGTCGTCGGCAACATCGTGACGGCGGCTTCCGGCGCAGACGCCCGGATCGGCATCCACGCTGAATCGTTGCCCGATTACGCGATCGACCCCGGTCCGTGGGCGGACGCGCTGATCACCTTCACCGGCAACGTCGTGACCGGGCCGTTCAGGCGCGGCATCGTGCTCGAAGGAGTCAGTCATTCGGTCATCGTCGCGAACACCGTGTCCGATGCCACCTGGTGGGGGATCGCCCTGATCGACACGAGGGCGACAGCTGTCGTCGGCAATACGGTGCGGTGGACGAGGACGGCCGCTGAGCATCCCGGCTCGGCGTGGAAACCGTCGCGATGCCCCATCATGATCTACCGGGATGTTCAGGGAGCCACCGTCGAGGCCAACCAGATCGAGATCCGTGGCGACGCTGCGGCGGCGATCTCCCTGTCGGCCGCCGTGCTGCCCGGATCCAACAGTCCGGTCGGCGCGACCGACACGGTCGTCTCCGACAACATCGTCCGCATCGCAGACGGCACCTGCCCCAACGGCATCGTGCTGGATCGCGCCGTCCGGCCCACCGTGTCGGGCAACCGCCTCACGGTCAGTCTGGCTTCCGGCGTCGTCGGCGGGGTCCTCTCATACCACTGCGTCGACGCGATGCTGACGGACAACTCGATCACCGGAGCCGCGGTGACGAACGGCTTCGGACTGCACCACCAGGGAGCCGGTTCGATCGTCATCACCGGCAACCGGATCGACCGGATCCGCGTCGGCGTGGCCGTGGTCAATTGCACGGGCGGCGCGACGATCGTCGGGAACACCGCCAGAGAGTGCGAGTACGGCCTCGACACCTACGGCACCACGGGCCGCTCCGTCGTCCAGGGCAACCGCTGGGAGTCGAACAACACGGCGCACGCGAACGCCCAACCACAGACGAGCTACCTGTCGACGCGCCACATGGGGCTTGCGCGGCCGTACGGTGGCGCGTCCGGCGACCTCCTCGTCGGCAACGGCAAGCTGTGGGTCAACGATCAGGGCACGTGGCGGTCCGCCACCCTCACCTGAAACGGCGGGCCTGCTCCCGAGTGGCTCGGAAGCAGGCCCGCCGTCGGACATGCTGCGCGGATCAGCTCCGCGGTGCGTGCTCCGCCTGGTCGTTCAGCTGATCGGCCGGCGCGCCGGACTCAGCCTGCGCCTGCTCGCCGCCGCGGAACTGCGTGCGGTAGAGCTCGGCGTACGAACCGTTCACGTCGAGCAACTTCTCGTGCGAACCCTGCTCGACGATGCGACCGTTCTCCATCACGAGGATGGTGTCGGCGTCGCGGATCGTCGAGAGCCGGTGGGCGATCACGAACGAGGTGCGGTCGCTGCGGAGCGCCGCCATCGCGTGCTGCACGAGCAGTTCGGTGCGGGTGTCGACCGACGAGGTCGCCTCATCGAGGATGAGGAGCTTCGGCTTCGCGATGAACGCCCGGGCGATCGTGATGAGCTGTCGCTCACCGGCCGACACGCTGCCGCCTTCGGCGTCGAGCACCGTGTCGTAGCCGTCGGGCAGCTGCCGGACGAAGCGGTCGACCATGGTCGCCTCCGCGGCCTCGATGACCTCCTCGTCGGTGGCGTCGAGTCGGCCGTAGCGGATGTTCTCGCGGATGGTGCCCTCGAAGAGCCAGGCGTCCTGCAGCACCATGCCGACCTGCGAGCGGAGTTCCGCCCTGGACAGCGAGGTGATGTCGACGCCGTCGAGGAGGATCCGGCCGCCCGTGAGTTCGTAGAACCGCATGACGAGGTTCACCAGGGTGGTCTTTCCGGCGCCGGTCGGGCCGACGATCGCGACCGTGTGTCCGGGCTGCGCCGAGAACGAGAGTCCTTCGATGAGGGGCTTCTCGGGGGTGTAGCTGAACGACACGTCCTCGAACTCGACATGGCCGTCGGTGTGCTCAGGCAGTTTCGCGGTGACCGTCTCCGGGTCCTGCTCGTCGGCGTCGAGCAGCTCGAAGGTGCGCTCTGCCGATGCGACACCGGACTGCAGCTGGTTCGCCATGCCGGCGATCTGCCCGAGCGGCTGCGAGAACTCGCGCGAGTACTGGATGAACGCGGTCGCGTCTCCGAGGGTCATCTGGCCCGATGCGACCCGCAGACCGCCGACGACGGCGATGAGCACGTACGACAGGTAGGACACGAACTGCATCGCGGGCATGATCATGCCCGAGACGAACTGCGCTCCGAACGCCGCCTTGTAGAGCTTCTCGTTGCGCTCGTCGAACTCCGCGAGCATCTCCTTGTCGCGCCCGAAGACGCGCACGAGTTCGAGCCCCGAGAACGACTCCTCGATGTGGCCGTTGAGCGACCCGGTGTTCTTCCACTGCGCGGTGAACAGCTTCTGCGAGCGGGAACCGATGACTCCGGCGATGATCGCCGAGAGCGGCAAGGCGATGAGTGCGATGAGTGCGAGCTGCCAGGAGACGATGAACATCATCGCCGTGATGCCGAGCACCGTGAGTGCCGATTGCACGAGCTGCGAGAACGCCTGCTGGAGTGCCGTCTGGATGTTGTCGACGTCGTTCGTGACGCGCGACATCAGGTCGCCGCGCTGGCGGGTGTCGAAGTAGCTGAGCGGCAGGCGGTTGAGCTTGCGCTCGATGTCCTGGCGCAGCTGGTAGACGACCCGCATGACGAGCCCGTTGAGGATGTAGCCCTGCGCCCAGTTGAGCACCGACGCGACGATGTACATCGCGAGCACGATGATGATGAGTCGTCCGAGCAGGGTGAAGTCGATGCCTTGGCCGGGCGTGATGTTCGACTTCTCGAGCATGTCCGCGTACTGGTCGTTGCCCGAGGCGCGGGCTTGATCGACGACCTGGCTGAGGGTCGCGCCGGCCGGCAGCTGCGAGCCGATGACGCCGTTGAAGATCGCGTCCATCGCCTGGCCGAGGATCTTCGGAGCGATGACGGTGAGCACGACCGACACGACCACGAGGGCCACGACGATGCTCATCTTCACCTTCTCGGGGGCGAGCAGTCCGATGAGCCGTTTGGCGGAGGGCCAGAACTGTTCGGCCTTCTTGGCGGGCGTCCCGCCGAACATGTCGCCGTCGGACTCGCTCGGGACGTACTCGGGGGTGAGGAGCTCCTCCTCCACCGCACCGAGCTCTGGCGCCTGGGGCGCGTCCGACGAACGCTTGTCACGTGGTGAACGGGCCATGATCACGCCACCCCTTCCACAGCGAGCTGCGATTGGACGATCTCTCGATACGTCTCGTTGGATTCGATGAGTTCGTCATGGGTGCCACGGCCGACGATGCTGCCGTCGTCCATGACGATGATGTGGTCGGCTTCGCGGATGGTCGCGATGCGCTGAGCGACGATGATGACCGTCGCGTCGGCCGTGGAGTCGCCGAGGGCCTCGCGCAGGCGGGCGTCGGTCGAGACGTCGAGCGCGGAGAACGAGTCGTCGAACAGGTACACGCGCGGCTGGGCGACGAGCGCCCGCGCGATGCAGAGTCGCTGTCGCTGACCGCCGGACACGTTCGTGCCGCCCTGGGCGACGCCGTCGTTCAGCATCTTCGGCTTCGCGCGGACGAAGTCTTCGGCCTGGGCGACCCGCAGGGCCTCCCAGAGCTCGTCATCGTCCGCCGTGGGACGTCCGAAGCGGAGGTTCGAGGCGATCGTCCCGGAGAACAGGTACGGCTTCTGGGGCACGAGCCCGACGACGCCGGCGATCTGCTGGCGGGTGAGCTGTGACACCGGGACGCCGTCGATGGTGACGTGGCCCTGCTGCGGATCGTAGAGGCGGGGGATCAGTGAGAGCAGTGTCGTCTTGCCGGAACCCGTGGAGCCGACGATCGCCGTGGTCTTCCCCGGCTCAGCCGTGAAGGTGACGTCCGACAGGACAGGCCGCTCGGCACCCGGGTAGCCGAAGGTGACGCCGGTGAACTCGACCCGGCCCGCCGTCGGGACCCGGACGTCGGCATCCGTCGGAACGACGAGGCTCGGTTCGGTGTCGAGGACGTCCTGGATGCGTTCGGCGCAGACGACGGCGCGCGGGATCATCATGACCATGAACACGCCCATCATCACCGAGGTGAGGATCTGCAGGAGGTACTGCAGGAACGCGGTGAGCGACCCTACCTGCATCTGCCCGGCGTCGACGCGGTGGCCGCCGAACCAGAGCACGGCCGCCGTGGCGAGGTGCAGGATCATCATGATGACCGGGAACATGAGGACGAAGATGTTGCCGACCTTCACCGAGACGCGTGTGAGGGCCTCGTTGGCTCGGTCGTAGCGCTCCGACTCGAAGGGCTCGCGGACGAAGGCCCGCACGACCCGGATGCCGATGATCTGCTCGCGCAGCACGCTGTTGATGCCGTCGATGCGGTCCTGCATGACGCGGAACAGCGGCATCAGGAGGTACACGAGGAAGCCGACGACGACGAAGAGGATCGGGACCGAGACCCAGACGAGCCAGGAGAGCCCGGCGTCCTCACGAAGCGCCATGATGATGCCGCCGACGCACATGATGGGGGCGGAGACCATGAAGTTCAGCGTCATGAGGACGAGCATCTGCACCTGCTGCACGTCGTTCGTGCCGCGGGTGATGAGCGTCGCGCTGCCGAAGCCGCTGATCTCGAGGGCGCCGAGCGAGTCCACCTTGCGGTACACGTCCCTGCGGAGGTCGCGGCCGATCGCCATCGCGGTGCGGGCGCCGAAGTACACGCCGCCGATGGCAGTGATGACCTGCACGAAGCACACGACGAGCATCGTCATGCCGGTGGACCAGATGAAGTCGGTGTCGCCGGTGGAGACGCCCTTGTCGATGATCTGGGCGTTGAGGCTCGGCAGGTAGAGGGCGGCGATCGTGGAGGCGAGTTGCAACACGAACACCGCGATGATCCAAGCCGTGTACGGCTTGGCATGTCGAAGGGTCAGGGAGAGGAGGGCCACGTGAGGTCCTTTTGTCGATTCGTGTCCTGGACGGATGGCGTGTCCGGGACGAGGAGATGGAGCTGGGTGGTGTGGATGCTGGCCCAGTGCCCCCGAGCGTTGCGCAGGCGGTCGGGAGTGCGAAGTGCGGTTACCTCCGTGACGATACTCCGAGCTGGTGACACCGGGGCGACCTGGATCGGAATCGTGATGCGTCCCGGACGTCTCGTCGTAGGGCTAGCCGCGTCATCTTATATTCCATACGGTCAGGAGTCGAATCCGGGTCGGTATGAGCCGATTCCGACTCCCGTCGGCTCGTGCTCGCGCGCTACGCTCTGCGAGCGAGGCGCGTCGTGGGAGGCGCGCCGAGTCGACGACGTGGGGAGCTCATCATGGCCGGACCGACCCGTGCGGAACTGTTGGCGACGGTTGCCGAGCTCAGCGCCCGCAACGCCGATCTCGTCGCGGCGAACGCCGAGCTCGAGTCCGAGCAGCTCATGCGCTCCACGAGTCCGACCGAGGAGCCGCCCCCGCTCTCGGGCGGTGCGGCGGGCGGGGCCCCGGAGTGGAAGCGGCGAGCCTGGGCGTGGACCGTGCTGTCGACCGTGCTGATCCTCCTCGGGTCGCTCCTCGCCCCGGTCGCGGTCGTCGCGGCGTGGGTGCGCATCGATGTCTCGGACACCGAGCGTTTCGTCGCCGCGTATGCGCCATTGGCGGACGACCCGGCCGTCCAACGCTTCGTGACCGACCGAGCCGTGGCGGCGATCGACGAGCAGGTCGACATCGGGCAGTTGACCTCGGACGTCGTCGACGGCGTGGTCGACCTCGGCACCGGTCCGGTGGCGACGAACGCGCTCGAAGCGCTCAAAGGCCCCATTGCGAGAGGGCTCGTGGGGCTCGTGCGTTCGACCGTCTCGGATTTCGTCGCCTCCGACGCGTTCTCCAACACCTGGGCGCAGGCGCTCCGGGTGACGCACACGGGGCTCGTCGCGGCGTTGCAGGGCGACCCGGACGCGGCGATCTCGATCGGCGCCGACGGCTCGATCGGCGTGCAGCTCGCCCCGATCCTCGTCGAGGTGCGTGAACGGCTCGTGGCGCAGGGGCTTACCTTCGCGGCGAACATCCCCACCGTCGATCTCACGGTGACGGTCGCGCAATCGGATGCCGTACCGACCGTGCAGCTCGCGTACGGCTTGGCGATCGGCGTCGGGACCTGGCTGCCGTGGGTGGTGCTCGGCCTGCTCGTCGCCGGAGTCGTCGTGGCCCGGCGGCGGTCGGTCGCCCTGATCTGGGCCGGCATCGCCCTCGCGCTCGCGATGGCGGTCACCGCGGCCGCGTTCTCCATCGCGCGGGCCGTGCTGCCGACGCTCGTCAGCCCGGCCAGCATGCCGGGAGACGTGACGGCGGCGCTCTTCGACGCTGTCGCCGGTGGGATGCGCGGCACGGCGACCTCGCTGCTCGTCCTCGCGATCGTGATCGCGGTGGTCGCGTGGCTCGCCGGGCCGTTCCGGACCCCACGGAAGCTCCGCGGACTCGTCAGCCGGGCGGCCGCGCTCACGCGCAGTGCGGCGGAACGCGGTGGTCTCACCACCGGGAGGGTCGGCGAATGGCTCTACCTGCGTCGGGTGCTGCTGCAGATCGCCGTGGCTGTCGTCGCGAGCGCGGTGATCCTCTTCGTCCGGCCGCTCACCGGCGGGTTGGTATTCGGCACGCTGCTCGTCTCCGCCCTCGTGCTGCTCGTCCTGGAGTTCGTGCAGCGCCCTGTGGTCGCGGTGCCGGCCGACGCCGACGAGGAGGCCCCGGTCGTCAGCGTGTGATCGTCAGTCGACTCCGACGCTGATCGTGTGCCAGCCTTCGGCACCGTTCGGGACGACGTCCACCAAGGTCTCGCCCTGCGTCTTGCCCGTGGCGTCGGTGGCGCGGACCGCGATCGTGTGGTCGCCGGCCGCGGCGTCCCATTCGTGCACCCACTGCACCCAGGTGTCTTCCGAGATGGCGGGCGCGAGTGTCGCATCCACCCAGTCGCCGTCGTCCACACGCACCTGCACTCGCGCGACACCGGTGTGCTGGGCCCACGCGACGCCTGCGACCGCGACGGTCCCGCTCGCGACCCGACCGCCGTTCCGCGGCACGTCGATGCGCGACTGCGTCTTGATCGGTCCGAGCTCTGACCAGCCGCGATCGGTCCAGTACGCGCTCGCGTCCGCATAGCGGGTGACGTCCAGTTCGACGACCCACTTCGTGGCCGACACATAGCCGTACAGCCCCGGCACCACCATGCGCACCGGGAACCCGTGCTGCAGGGGGAGCGGCTCACCGTTCATGCCGACGGCGAGCAGACAGTCGCGATCCTCGTCCTGGAGGACCTCGAGCGGCGTGCCGGCGGTGAAGCCGTCGATGCTGCGCGAGAGGACCATGTCGGCACCGGGCTTCGGCTTCGCCCGCTTGAGCAGCTCTCGGATCGGGTAGCCGAGCCAGAGCGCGTTGCCGATGAGCGTGCCGCCGACCTCGTTCGACACACACGTGAGGGTGATCCGCGACTCCTGCAGGGGCAGCGCGAGAAGTTCGTCGAAGCCGATCTTGACCTCCTGCTCCACCATGCCGATGATTTTCAGGCTCCAGGTGGACGGGTCGATGTTCGGCACCTGGAGGGCGGTGTCGATGCGGTAGAACGAGTCGTTGGGGGAGATGAGTGGGCTGAGGCCCGTGATGCCGAGGTCGGCGCCAGCGGGGATCGGCGGGGCGGCGACCGCAGCCGCCGGGAGCTTCAGCGCCTTCCGGATCGTCTCGACGGCGACCGCACCGGCCGAGGCGACCCGTGCGCCGACTCCGATGACGAGAGCGCCTGCCGCAGTGCCGCCGAGCAGGATGAGGAAGGACCGTCGGGGGAGCGCGGCTCGTGAGGCACCGACGACCGGACGGGCGGCGTCGATCGCAGCCTCCTGCTCCCACGTGCGGAGCCGGGAGCAGAGAGCGCGCAGGACGATGATGCCGACCGCCGCGCCGACGACGCTCGGCAGAGCCCAGTCGAAGCCTGCGTCGGCTCGGCTGAGGGCGGCGAACGCCGCGATGCCACCGACGAGGGCGAGGGCGATCGCTCCAACGGCCGGGCGACGTTCCTCGAGCACCCCGATGCCGAATGCGAGAGCGGCCACGAGCACACCGAGCACGAGCAGCAGGACGAGCTTGTCGTTCGTGCCGAACAGCGCGATGACCGTGTCCTTCACCCAGCCGGGAACGAGGTCGATCACCAGTGAGCCGACCGCGAGCAGCGGAGACGCCGCCGGGGCGACGAACGCCGCGACGGCCTCGGCCGCACCGAGGGTGGCGACGGCTGAGACGAGGCCCGCCGCACCGGCGAGCAGCGTCCGTCGGCGTGGCTCCATGGGCGCCATGCTACGCGCGCCAGGGCGGGAGTTCGCCGTGAGGGCGCCGTCTGTCCTCGGTTCGTCACCGATGAGGACTCCGTTGAGGGACGGATTCGCCGAAGCGGCACGTACGCTGGGGGACATGACTGCCGTCGGGCTCGGAATCCCCCGCATCGGGTCGCCGCTCAGGCACATCCCGGATGCCGCCGGGCGCCCGGACGTCGACGGCCTGATCGACCGCTTCGGGCGGGTGGCCCGCGACCTGCGCGTGTCGATCACCGAGAAGTGCTCGCTCCGCTGCACCTATTGCATGCCGGAGCAGGGGCTCCCGGCGATCGCCCGCGAAGACCTCCTGACGCCGACCGAGATCGGCAGACTCGTGGAGATCGCCGTCCGCGACCTCGGTGTCCACGACATCCGCTTCACCGGTGGTGAGCCGCTCATGCGACCAGACCTCGCCGAGATCATCTCCCGCAGCTCCGCCGTCGCCGGAGACGCGTCGATCTCGATGACGACGAACGGCATCGGACTCGACAAGCGCGTCGACGAGCTCGTCGCCGCCGGCCTCACGCGCGTGAACATCTCGCTCGACACGGTCGACCGCGACCATTTCGCCCGCCTCACCCGTCGCGACCGGCTGCCAGCCGTGCTCGCCGGGATCGACGCGGCGAAGCGGGCCGGGCTCACGCCGCTCAAGATCAACGCCGTCCTCATGCGTGACACCCTCGACGGCGCCGTCGCGTTGCTGTCATGGGCGATCGAGAACGGGTGCCGTCTCCGATTCATCGAGCAGATGCCGCTCGACGCGGACGAGGCGTGGGTGCGCGAGAACATGGTGGATGCAGCCGAACTGCTCGACGTCCTCGGCACCCGCTTCACCCTCACGGCGCCGCATCGCGAAGACCCGTCGGCCCCGGCGGAGGAGTGGCTGGTCGACGGTGGGCCGGCGACGGTCGGCATCATCGCGTCCGTCACGCGATCGTTCTGCGACGACTGCGACCGAACCCGGTTGACCGCCGAGGGCACGATCCGCTCGTGCCTGTTCGGCGACGACGAGACCGACCTCCGGGGTCTGCTGCGTTCTGGAGTCGCGGACGAGGAGATCGCCGACCGTTGGCGCGCGGCGATGTGGCACAAGCAGGCCGGCCACCGGATCGCGTCGCCCGACTTCGTGCGACCCGAGCGCAGTATGGGGGCCATCGGTGGTTGAGACGATGACGGGACAGGTGCTCGTGCGGTACTTCGCGGCCGCGGAGGAGGCAGCGGGCGTGCCCGAGGAGTCACTGCCGGCGGTCGCGACCGTGGGTGAGCTGAAGGCCGTGCTGCTCGGTCGTTACGGGGACGCGATGGCTCGTGTCCTCACCTCGGGCTCCTTCCTCGTGGACGGTGTGGTCAGCCGAGACGACAGCCGACCCCTCGGTTCCCGAGTCGACGTGCTCCCGCCGTTCGCCGGAGGCTAGCGCACGCACGGTGCGGCTCAGGCGAGGCGACGCGCGAGATACGGGGCCGTCCGGCTCGCAGGGTCGGCCGCGACCTCGTCGGGGGTCCCTGCCGCGACGATGCGCCCGCCGGCGTCACCACCGGACGGGCCGAGGTCGATGACCCAGTCTGCTGCCGCCACGACGTCCATCTCGTGCTCGACCACCACGACGGTGTCGCCTGAGTCGACGAGCGAGTTCAGTTGCGCGAGCAGGAGCCGGACATCCGCCGGATGCAGTCCCGTCGTCGGTTCGTCGAGCAGGTACAGGGTATGGCCGCGGCGCACGCGCTGGAGCTCGGTCGCGAGCTTGATGCGCTGCGCCTCGCCGCCCGACAGTTCCGTCGCAGGCTGGCCGAGACGCAGGTAGCCGAGGCCGACGTCGAGCAGGGTGCGGAGACTCCTGGCTGCCGCCGGGATGCCCGCGAGGAACTCGGCTGCCTGCTCGACCGTGAGCGCGAGAACGTCCGCGATCGTCTGACCCTCGTAGGTCACCTCGAGCGTCTCCGCGTTGTAGCGTGCGCCGTTGCACGTGGGGCAGCGGCCGTAGCTGCCGGGCAGGAACAGGAGCTCGACGGACACGAAGCCCTCACCGAGACAGGTCTCGCACCGTCCGCCGGCGACGTTGAAGGAGAACCGACCGGCGCTGTACTTCCGTTCGCGGGCGAGCGGGGTCGACGCGAACACCGCCCGGACGGAGTCGAACAGGCCCGTGTAGGTCGCGAGGTTCGAGCGCGGCGTCCGACCGATCGGCTTCTGATCCACCCGGACCAGGCGATCGATGTGTTCGAGTCCCGTCACCCGACCGACGGTGAGGGTGTCGGCGTGCCCGTCCGGCACCGTCGCCTCGGCGAGACCGGAGCCCTCTTCCGTCGCGGTCGAGTCCAGCGCCGTCGGGTCGTCCTCTGCCGCGTCGCCACTGCCGTCGTCCGAGTGCAGGTGGTCGCGGACGACGTCGCGGAGCACTCGGCTGACGAGCGTCGACTTGCCCGAACCGGACACCCCGGTGACGGCGACGAGCGTGCCGAGTGGGACGGCCACGTCGATGCCCGCGAGATTGTGGAGGGTGATGCCCTCGACGGCGAGCCATTCGCTCGGCTCACGGAGTGGGCGTCGCTCAGCGCCGGTGGCTCCGGGCTGCGGGAACAGGAACGGCCGTGTCGCCGAGGCCTCGACGGCCGCGAGTCCCTCGACCGCGCCGCTGTACAGCACCTCGCCTCCACCCTCGCCCGCACCGGGACCGACGTCGACGATCCAATCGGCATTCCGCACGACATCCATGTTGTGCTCGACGACGTAGACCGAGTTGCCCGAGCGCTTCAGCTGCTCCAAGACCTCGAGGAGCGGCTCGGCGTCGGCCGGGTGCAGACCCGCGGACGGTTCGTCGAGCACATAGACGACGCCGAAGAGGCCGGAGCGCAGCTGGGTCGCGAGTCGCAGACGCTGCATCTCGCCGGGCGAGAGCGTCGTCGTCACGCGGCCGAGTCCCAGGTAGCCGAGGCCGAGGTCGGTGAGGACGCCGATGCGTGCCAACAGGTCCGTGGTGATGGCCACGGCGACGTCGGTGCGCTCGCCGGAGAGCGTGGTGGGCAGGGCGGGTGCAGCATCCTGCAGCAGGGTGGTGGGGCGGATCACCTCGGCGAGTTCCGTCATCGGCAGGGCGTTGAGTTCGGCGATCGTCCGCCCCGCGAACGTGACTGCGAGTGCTTCTCGTCGGAGGCCGGTGCCGCCGCAGAGCGGGCACGGACCGCTGCGGACGAACTGCAACACCTTCGTGCGCATCATCTGGCTCTTCGAATCAGCGAGGGTGTGGAACACGTACTTCTTCGCGCTCCAGAACATTCCGTTGTACGGCTTGGCGACGCGGTCGCGCTGCGGGGTGATCTGCACGACGGGCTGTTCATCGGTGAAGAGCAGCCAGTCGCGGTCGGCCTGGTCGAGTTCGCGCCACGGGCGGTCGACGTCGTAGCCGAGCGCGATCGTGATGTCGCGGAGGTTCTTCGCCTGCCAAGCACCGGGCCAGGCGGCGATGGCGCCGTCGCGGATGCTGAGGGTCGGATCGGGGACGAGCGAGTCCTCCGTGACGGTGTGGGAGACACCGATGCCGTGGCATTCGGGGCACGCGCCGACCGCGGTGTTGGGCGAGAAGGCATCGGAGTCGAGGCGCGTCGTGAAGCCCTCGGGGAAGGTGCCGGCGCGGGAGAAGAGCATGCGGAGCGAGTTGGACAGGGTGGTGACCGTGCCGACGCTCGACCGGGAGCTCGGTGCGCCTCGACGCTGCTGCAGTGCGACGGCGGGTGGGAGGCCGGAGATCGAGTCGACGTGCGGGTCGTGTCCCTGCTGGATGAGGCGCCGCGCGTAGGGGGCGACCGACTCCAGATACCGCCGCTGTGCTTCGGTGAAGATCGTCCCGAACGCGAGCGACGACTTGCCGGAACCAGAGACCCCCGTGAACGCGACGATCGCATCGCGGGGCACGTCGACATCGACGTTGCGCAGATTGTTCTCGTTGGCGCCGCGGACGCGCACGAAGGAGTCGATGGCAGCGGGGTCGTGTTCGGGCATCGGATCACCCTACGTCCATTCCCCGTCCGAGTCGCCCGGAAATGCACGAAATCGGCGGATTTCCAGACCGATTCGGGCGACTCAGGGGGGTGCGGCGGTCGGTGCGCTTGCGAGGAATACAGTCGCGCTGGGATGATCGTCGGTTGCCCACACAAGGGTGCCGGGGAGAGCGTTCGATGGCGGATGAAGTCGACGGCGAGTTGGATGTTCTCGCTGTGCGCGTCGAGCGATGGCACGCCTTCGCGCTGGGCCTCGCCGGCGAATCGGCGACCATCACAGACGCCCCTCTCGACACCGAGCGACCTCTGACCGTCATCGACGTGAAGCCTGTGGATCCGCGGGGTGCACCGCTCAGCCTGTTGATCGAGCCGCGGGGAATGGTGCTGCACCTTGGCGAGCACGGCTGTCGCTGGGAACTCGACGATGCTGAAGCCGATACCGCGTTCGCCGAACGGGTGATCGACGCCGCGATCGCCGGGCGTGCGGAGGAACTCGTCGGAACGGTGCGGTTCGCGGTGCGCGTCACCTTCCCCGATGGGACCGTCGAGGAGAGCACCCGAATCGACGGCTTCTTCGCCCCGACGCGGCGATGGAGGCTTCGCGGCACATGGACGCGATTCGCGCCGTACACGGAGGGCGTCCGCTGAGTCGCCCGGAAATGCACGAAATCGGCGGATTTCTGGACCGATTTGGGCGACTCAGGGGGGCTCAGCCGTTGAGTGTCGCACGTGCGTCGGAAGCCAACAGGTAGAGCGCGCGATTGGAGCCGGGGAACCTCTCGAATCCGAAGCGTTCGTAGAAGGGGATGACCTCGTCGGTGAGCGCGTGAACGAGGATCGCGCGCATGCCGATGATCTCCGCCGCACTGATCGCCTGGAGGACCGCGTGCTGCAGGAGTGCGGTGCCGAGACCGCGGCCCGCGAACTCCTGGTCGATCGAGAGTCGTCCGAGGAGGACGACGGGGACAGGATCGGGTGCTCGGCGTGCGAGCGGCTTCGGGGCATCATCGCGAATGAGCGAACTGGCCGACAGGCAGTAGTAGCCGGCGACTCGACCCTCAGTCGTCACCGAGACCATCGTCTTCGATCCGCCGTGTCGATCATTGTTCCGTGCGTATCCGCGCAGCCAACTGTCGAGTGCGTCGACCCCGCACCGGAAGTCAGAGAGGACGTCTCCGGTGGCGAGGGGACGTGGTGTCCGGAACTCAGTCAACGAAGATCGAGGGTCGGTTCAGGAGATCGCGGAGCCCGTCGATCGACCGGGCCGGGCGGTCGAGGATCGCCTCGAACTGCTCGAATGCCGCCGCGTCGATGCGAATGTTGCGTTCGCGACTGATGACGTCGGCGGCTCGTTCTGTTGCGGCCGCCGTCGTGAAGTCGGTGATGGAGCGGCCCTCGATCGCCGCTGCGGTAGCGATCGCGTCCTTCTGGGCGCTGGTGACGCGGACCTCGATGCGCTTGTCTTTCAGTGGAGAGACCATACGGCAATTGTACGGCAAATCTCCGTACGTTCTCCCCCGGTTGGCGGAGGCGCCCGGAAATGCAGGAAATCGGCGGATTATTGCGCCGATTCGGGCGACTCAGCGCGAGTTGATGACGTCGCTGTGGAGCATCAGCTCGTCGGTCTCCTGCACCTCGAACGACTCGAAGGCGGGGTCGGCGAGGACCGCGTCGATGAGGGACCGAGGACCTGCGACGATCGTCGAGTCCCAATCGATCTCGCTGCACACGACCCACGAGTGGTCCTCCGGCCAGATGAGCTGCGGGGTCGGGCTCGGGGGGAAGGTGGGCGTCCAGCCGATGCCGGCGCTGTAGCCCCAGCTCGGGTCCGCGAGTTCGTCGAGCCCGCCACCGAGGACCAGATAGTCCCGCCCGGGCAGCGCGAGCACCTGATCTTGAGACCCCCCGAGCGCTGTCGCCGCGACCGCCGCGCGATGCTCGGGTCGTACCGAGGCCTCGGCCTCACGCCGGAGGATGTCCTCGCCCTCGCGGAGGCGGGCGTCGCGAGCTGCCTCGTCCTCGCCGTCCTCGAGCGTCGAAAACGAGAAGTAGCCCACCGATCCGGTGAGATGTCCGAACCCGGTCCAGATGCCGATCGTGATGTCGTCGGGCGTGCTGGTCGCCGGGCGCAGGTGGCGCGTGAGTGCTGCGCAGAGTCTCGGGTCGAGCCACCCCTCCGGCGACTGGCCGATCATCCAGCCGTCGTCGAATCTGACGCCGTCCGTGCCGCCGCAGAGCCGTTGCCACTGGACGAGCGGGTGCATCGTGCGGCCGGTGCGCTCGGCGACCTCCGCCCAGGACCACTCCCGCTCCTCGATCACCGGCTGCATGCCCCACTCGTCGGCGGACGCGAGGTCGAAGCGGTGCCCGTCGACCGGGTGCAGGATGCGCGCGTAGGCCTCGAATGAGGCACCGGCACCGCCACCGACGGACCCCCAGAACCCGACCCGTCGCGTGAGCCACTCGCCTCGTCTGGCCGTCGTCGCGTGCATCAGGTCAGCTTGCTGGGTCGCCTGTCGGGCGTCAAGCGCAGCGGCACACCGTACCGAGGCCCGATGTCGGTGGTCACGAGCACACTGGACCAATGACGTCTCGCGAACACTCCTGGCACGGTTGCGTCTTCATCGGGGTGAGCCTCGACGGCTTCATCGCGCGCTCCGACGGCGAGCTCACCTGGCTCACCGAGCTCGAGCCACGCGGGCACTCGGCGGACGCCGCTGGAGCACACCCGGCGCTCGACTGGGAGAGCTTCTTCCCCGGCATCGACACCCTGGTCATGGGGCGCACCACCTACAACACCATCCTCGACTTCGACGAGTGGCCGTTCACCGGCAAGCGCGTCGTCGTCCTGAGCACGACCCTTGAGTCGGGCGACGACCGCGTGACGGTCGCGAGGTCGCTCGACGACGCCGTGAGACTGCTCGACGCGCAGGGGGCGGAGCGCGTCTACGTCGACGGCGGGAAGACCATCCAGGCATTCCTGGGGGCCGGGCTCATCGACGAGATCACGGTCTCGATCGCGCCGGTCCTCATCGGTTCCGGAGCGCGCCTGTTCGGAGACCTCGACGCCGACGTCCTCCTGCGGGTGCGCGGCACGCACGTCACGCCGGACGACGGCCTCGTGCGCATCACCTACGACGTCACGCCGCGCTGATCCCGGTCGCGGCCGCCTAAAGCCCGACCCACTCCGTCTCGCCGTCGGCGAGGTGCTGGCGCTTCCAGATGGGGACGGTGCGCTTGATCTCCTCGACGAGCCGCTCGCAGGCGGCGAAGGCCTCTGCCCGATGGGCGGCGGCGACGGCGGCGACGAGCGCGAGGTCGCCGACGACGAGCGGCCCGATGCGGTGAGCTGCGGCCACCCGGAGGCCGGTCTGCTCCGACACCGCCCGGCAGCACTCCTCGAGGAACCGCTGGGCCTCGGGGTGCGCGCGATACTCGAGCGCGCTGACGGCCTCGCCGTGGTCGTGGTCGCGGACGATGCCGCGGAACGCGACGAGGGCGCCGTTCGCGGGCGCCGCGACGAAGTCCTCGATCGCGTGGGCGTCGAGCGGCTCCGCGGAGATGAGTGCGAGGACCGCAGCCTCCGCCATCGGCTCACTCATGCGCGCCACCGCCCGCGATCTGTGCGACGAGGTGATCGAGGAGACCGTCGAGCACCGAGAGGCCGTCCTTCACGCCGCCGGTCGACCCGGGCAGGTTCACGACGACGGTGCCGTTCGCGACGCCTGCCAGGCCGCGACTGAGGGCCGCGGTCGGGGTCTTCGTCAGCCCGAGGGCGCGGATCGCCTCGGCCACACCGGGCAGCTCGCGGTCGAGGTGCGGGCGCGTGGCCTCCGGAGTGCGATCGCTCGGTGAGAGTCCCGTCCCGCCCGTCGTGATGAGCACCGCGGGGGACTCGGCCAGGGCGGCGGCGATGGCCAGGTGCACCTCGGCATCGGCCACGACCGTCACCGCGTCGACGCTGTAGCCGTGATCGGCGAACCAGCTCGCGATGCGCGGGCCCGTCAGGTCCTCGCGCGTCCCGGCGGCGCCGGCCGTCGACGCCACGATCACCGCGGCGGACTTGGGCCGGATGGCGGGCGGTGCCGTGCCGGCGGGAGTCGCCGAGGCGTCGGAGCCCGGCGTCCAGTCGCCGCGCTTGCCGCCCGACTTCTCCAGGAGTCGGATGTCGCCGAGCACGGAGGCCGGGTCGACGGCTTTCACCATGTCGTGCAGCGTCAGACCCGCGATGGAAGCCGCGGTCAGCGCCTCCATCTCGACGCCCGTCGGTCCCGTCGTCTTGGCCGTGGCCGTGATGACGATCGAGTCCTCGGTGAACGCGAAGTCGAGGCTGACCGAGGATAGGGCGAGTTGATGGCAGAGCGGGATGAGCTCGCTGGTGCGCTTGGCGCCTGCGATCCCGGCGATGCGAGCGGTCGCGATCACGTCGGCCTTCGGCAGACCGTCCGCCTGCACGAGGGCGATGACGTCAGGGCGGGTGGTGAACGTCGCGGTCGCCGTCGCGGCACGCTTGGTGGGGGTCTTGTCGCCGACGTCGACCATCCGCGCGCGGCCGTCGTCGTCGAGGTGCGTGAGGCCGGTCATAGCGCCCATGCTTCCACAGTCGTGCCCGCGGCCAGCTCGAGCGCGTCCTCGGGCACGACGATCAGGACGTCGGATGCCGCCAGCCCCGCGACGAGGTGTGAACCGGGCCCTGCGACCGGTTCGACCCGGCCGTCGTCCAATCGTCTCCCGCGGAGGAACTGCCGTTTCCCGGGCACTGATCGGATGTCCGTCGCCAGCTGGGCTGGTCCGCGAGCAGCCTGCGGGAGGCCTGCGTCGCGCCGGAGGACCGGGGCGACGAAGACTTCGAACGACAGCTGGGTGCTCACGGGATTGCCGGGGAAGGCGATGATCGGCACCCCGCCGTGCTCGCCGAGTGCCTGCGGGCCGCCCGGTTGCATCGCGACGGACCCGATCCACCCGCCGCTCGGGCCGAGGACGTCGCGCACCACCTCATGGTCGCCCATGGAGATGCCGCCGGAGGTGAGGATGAGGTCGGTGGTGTCGCTCAGCGCATCGAGGACGGCGATGAGTTCCTCGGCGTCGTCGACGACCCGGTGACGTGATGCCACGGTCGCCCCCGCCGCGATGGCGGCGGCCGCCAGGGCTGAGCCGTTGGAGTCGAAGGTCTGCCCGAGCGTGGGTGACTCGCCCGGTTCGACGAGCTCGGCACCCGTCGTGATGATCGACACACGCACCCGTCGACGCACGTCGACCGCGGTGAGGCCTGCGGCGGCGAGGACGGCGATGTGCCGGGAGGCGAGGCGCAGTCCCGCGGGGAGGAGTTGGTCATCGACGCGGACGTCGCTGCCCTGGTCCCGGACGAAGAGCCCGGCTGCGCGGGTGCCGCCGTTCCGTGGGGCCAGCAGCACGACCGTCTCGGTGCCGTCGTCCGCGAGCTCGACCCGCGTCTCCTCGACCGGGACGACGACGTCGGCGCCGGGTGGGACGACTGCGCCCGTCATGATCCGCACCGCGGTTCCGGCATCGAGCGTGGCGGGTTCGATCGGCCGCGCCGCGATCTCGCCGACGACGCGCAGGCGGGTCTCGCCTGCAACGAGGTCGGAGGCGCGCAGAGCGAAGCCGTCCATCTGGGAGTTGCGGAACAGCGGCAGGTCGACGGGAGAGCGCACTGCCGAGTGGGTCACGCGTCCGGCCGCATCGTCGATCCCGACGGACTCGACAGCGGTGTCGACCACGCGCTCGAGCAGGGCGGCCACATCGGCGACGTGTTCTTCGACGGTCTTCCGGCTCGCGGCTGCTGGTGTGGTCATTGAGGTTCCCGTCGTCGTGGGTCGGTGGGGCTGCACGGAGTGTTCGGAGCCGGCGTCAGTAGCGGGGGACGCTGGGATCGACGAGGCGCGACCAGGCGTCGATGCCGCCGTCGAGGTGCACGGCCGAGTACCCGCGGTCGAGGAGGAACCGGAGGGCCGTCTCCGAGCGGATGCCGTGGTGGCAGTAGACGACGAGCGGCACGTTCGGGTCGAGTTCGCCCACGTGTTCCTCCAGCGAGCCGAGGGGGATGAGCGTGGAGCCCGGGAGGCGCGCGATCTCCACCTCCCACGGTTCGCGGACGTCGAGCAGGACGGCGTCACTGATGCCCGCGGACAGCTCCTCGGCGGTGATCGTCGAGATCGCGTGGCGGGGAGCGTGCGGTGAGGCCGGGTGCGTCGCAGCGGGTTCGGGTTCGTGGTGGAGGTGTTCGTCGAGTGACACCGGTCGGGCACCCGCCGGATCGCGTTCGTAGCGGACCTCGCGGAACGCGCCGCTCAGGGCGTCGAACACGGTCACCCTGCCGAGAGAGAGCGTGCCGACCCCCGTGAGGACCTTGATCGCCTCGGTCGCCATGAGCGAACCGATGACGCCGACGGTCGTCGGCAGGACCCCGCCGATCTCGCACGACAACGCCTGGTCGTCGGCCGGGGCGTGCGGGAAGAGGTCGCGGTAGCGGGGACCTCTGGACGCCCAGCTGAGGCCGGCCTGCCCGCTGTACTGCAGGACGGAACCCCAGACGAGCGGAACGTCGGCGAGTGTTGCGGCGTCGTCGACGAGATAGCGCGTCTGGAAGTTGTCGCTGCCGTCGATGACGAGGTCGGCGCCGGTGATCAGCCCCATGATCTCGCCGGCGCTGAGGCGCAGCCGGTGGCGGACGACGGTGGTGTCCGGGCTGATCGCAAGCGCGCGGTCGGCGGCCGAGTCGACCTTCGGGCGGCCGATGTCCGCCGTCGAGTGCACGGTCTGGCGGTGCAGGTTGCTCAGCTCGACGGTGTCGTCGTCGACGAGGTGGAGTGCGCCGCCACCCGATCCGACCCCCGCCGCGACCAACGCAGGGATGACGGTGCTGCCGAGGCCGCCGGCGCCGACGACGAGCACGGTCGCTTCGGCGAGGCGTTCCTGCGCGGCCAGGCCGAAGCCCGGTAGGGCGAGCTGCCTGGCGTACCGTGCGGTCGTGGACATGGGCCGATTATGTCACCGCGGCCGCGGCGGACCGGCGACAAGCCCGAACGATCCGAGGACAGGTCGGGCGCTCGAAGCGCATCCGGTCGGCCGGCCGTCCCCGCTTCACACCGGGTTGATTCGCGGCTTGAGCAGGCAGAACGCGTTGCCCTCCGGGTCCTGCAGCACGTGCCACGACTCCTCGCCGGTCTGGCCGACGTCGGCAGGCCGTGCACCGAGTGCGAGGAGACGTTCGAGCTCGGCCTCCTGTTCGCTGTCGGTGGCGCTGACGTCGATGTGGAGCTTGGACTTCGTCTGCGGCGGGTCGTCGCTGCGGCTGAGGATGATGGTCGGTTGCGATCCGCCGAAGCCGTCGCGCGCACCGATCTCGACGGAGTCGTCGTCCCGGTCGAGGACGACGAAGTCGAGCACCTCGCACCAGAACCGCGCAAGCGTCTCCGGATCGCGGCAGTCGAGGACGAGTTCACTGATGCGGCAGGCCATGCCGGGCAATCTACCGGCGGGCGATCGGCTGGAGGAAGCCCTTGCCCGCTCGGAGCGCATCGTGCAGGCTACGGTTCCCCGGTCGACGCCCAGTCGTTCAGCGCCAGGACGAAGCCGCGCACGAGTCGGTCGAAGCTGCGATCGATGTCGACGTCGAGGCCGAAGGAGCCGGCGGCCTCGAGGGAGACGAAGCCGTGCAGGGTCGACCGGAATGCGCGGATGGCGTCGATCGCATCATCCCCCTGCAGTTCGTACGCCGTCAACACGTCGGCGATGATCTGGATGGCAGCGAGCGAAGCCGAAGCGTCCTCGGCGTCCTCGGGTCCCGCGATCCACTGGGCCGCGGTGTATCGAGCGGGGAACTCCAGACCCCAGGCGCGGTACGCGCGGGACATCGAGTGGATCGCATCGGCACCCGAGCGGCCGACGGCGGCCCGGAGGAGCACCGCGCCGAGTTCGCCCTTCGCCTGGATCGAGATGCTCCGCCGCAACCCGGCGAGGGAGTCGATGTGCTTGTACAGGGACGGTTGACGGACGCCGAGGCGCTCGGCGAGGGCTGCGAGCGTGAGGGCGTCGAGCCCCTGCTCGTCGGCGAGGACCGCAGCCGCGTCCACGACCCGCTCCGGGGTGAGGCCCGCCCTAGGCACGGTGCACCGCCGAGCCGAGGAAGCCGACGACGGCGCTCGCCGTGATCTCCGGCTGTTGCGCCTGAGGATAGTGCCCTGCCTCGGCGACCAGGACGACCTCGCCGTGCAGGGCGTCGCCGATCCAGTGCGCTTCGGCGGCCGGATCAGGGAAGTCGGGGTCCTTGTCTCCCATGACGACCAGGACGGGCGCTTGTACCGCGGGCAGGGCTGCTTCCGCTGCGGCGTGGTCCGTCTGTCGGGTCGTCGCCGAGAAGGCTTTGCCGAAGGCTGGGCGACGAAGGCTCGCGAAGACCGCGGCGCGGTATTCGTCGAAGTCGCTCGGCTTGCGGCCGGCGTAGAGCGAGGGCATGTAGGCCTTCCAGACGCGGGCCACCCAGAGCGGCGCCGTCATCGCTCGGAACAGGGCGAGCATCGCGGCGTTCGACTTCGGGTTGCGGACGAACGGTCCGACGAGGACCAGCGCGGCGACGGCGTCCGGGTGCTCGGCGGCTGCGATGACCGCGGCACCCGCTGCGAGCGAGTTGCCGACGATGACGGCGGGACCATGCAGCTCCTCGATGAGCGCGAGGATGTCCGACGCGGTCGCCTCGTCGCCGTATGAGGTGAATGAGGCATCGCTCTCGCCGTGCCCGCGGAGATCGGTCGAGGCGACGCGGTAGCCGGCCTCGACGAGCGTCGGTGCGAGGAACCGGTACGACGAGCGGAGTTCGCCCATGCCGGGGACGAGGACGACGAGTGGGCCGTCGCCCTGGATGTCGTAGGCGACCGTGCCCTCTGGGCGGTCGAGGTACTGGGTGGCAGGTCCGTGGGATGCTGCATTCGTCGTCATGCAGCTAGTATCAATTGGCATTTAGCTAATGTCAATAGCTTTCGCGTCACACGGACCACCTGGTGTGCTCGCGGCTGTCGATCAGCTCGCTGGACGCGGCTCGGCACAGAGGCGGTGGTACTCCTCGAGTGTCTCGACGCGCGGGACGAGCAGCAGCACGACGAGGTAGACCAGGCCGATCGTTCCGCCGGTGAGGAGCAGCAGGAAGAACATGACGGTGCGCGTCCAGTCGACGTTGAAATCGCTCCGGGCGGCGATACCCGCGCAGAGGCCGCCGAACCACTTGCCCTCGTTGATGCGGCACAGGAAGCGCCCGCGCGCAGGGGTGGTGACGACTCGCGGCGGCGGTGGCGCTGCCGTCCCGCGCTCGATCGTGCCGGTCTCGGACAGGAGGTGGGCCAGCGCTGGGTCGTCGACCGCCTGGCCGGTCGCGGCGGCGATGGCGTGCAAGCGCTCGCCGAGTGTGGTCTCGAGATCGCGAACGGTTTCGTCGGCATCGGGGTCTGAAGTGAGTGCTGCACGGGTCTCGGACAGATAGTGCAGCAGGCGCGCGTGCGCGGTCGCGGTGAGTGGAATCGTGCCCGCGTGACCGCTCAGGCTCATGTGGTGGATCTGTTCCATGTCAGTGTCCGATCGTCGTGATCATGTCGGTCAGTGATGCCCAGTACGCGCGGAAATCGCGCAGTTGCGCCCGGCCGCTCTCGGTGAGCGACAGGTACTTCCGCGGTGGTCCGGCTGCCGACTCCTGCCACTCGTGCGCAAGGAGTTCCTCGCGGCGCAGCTTGTTGAGGAGTGGGTAGAGCGTGGCCTCCTGGACGGGGAAGCCGGCGTCGCGGAGAGCGGTTGCGATCTCGCCCGCGTACCGCGCCTGCTGCTCGACGGAAGCGAGCACCAGTGGCTCGAGCATGCCGCGGCGGAGTGCCACGAGCTTGCTATCTGGTTCCATGCCGGTACTGTAACACGACCAGTTACCGCATCGTGTTGTTCGCGCGGCCTGCGCAGAGGCCGCTCAACCGAGTTCCGTCCACCATCGGACGCCGTCGAGGGTGACGACCGTCGTCGTGTCGCGGTGCACGACGACGAGCAGGACGTCGTCGCAGTGGCGGCAGCGGACCACCCAGGCGTCCGGATTGCCGAACACCAGCTCGGCGGCGAGCGGTGAGACATCGTCGCAGGAGAGGCACTGCGACATGGTGTCGGTGGGGTCGCTCCCGGTCAGTTCCGAGAGGGCTCCGGCGAGGACGTTGCCGTCGAGATGCGAGGTCATCAGGCGCCTCCGAACCGTTCCGTCTTGATGCGCGCCGGGTCGTGGCCGAGGGAGACGAGTGTGTCGGCGACCGCCTCGACGAAGCCGGTCGGCCCGCAGACGAAGACCGAAGGCGCCTCGCCGTCCGGCCATCGCAGGGCCCCCAGGTCGGTCGCGGTGAGTCGCCCCGCCGGACGCGACCAGCCCTCAGGCGTCCGTCGCGTGTAGATCCAGGTGACCTCGACGCCCGCGGCCGCCCGCAGTTCGTCGGCGAAGAACGCGTCCTCGGGGGAACGGACCGACGAGACGAGCCGGAACGGGGTCACGCTGCCGGCGGCCTCGTGCGCCCGCACCATCGCCATGAGCGGGACGATGCCCGACCCGCCGCCGATGAGCAGCACCGGCCCGGTCTCCTCCGGGCGCCACACGAACCAGCCGCCGAGCGGGCCGCGGACCTCCACCTGATCGCCGACCTCGATCGCGTCCACGAGGAACGGCGACACCTCGCCGTCCGGCAGGCGGTCGACGGCGATCTCCAGACGGTCCCCGGCATGAGCGGACGCGACGGAGTACGAGCGGACCGCCTGATACCCGTCCGGTGCGGTGAGGCGGACGTCGGCGTGCTGACCGGCCAGGTTCCCGCCCCAGCCCGGCACGTCGAGGACGAGGCTGCGCCCGGTCGCGGTCAGTCGTGTCGCTTCGACCACGGTCGCAGGCTTCCAGACGTCGACATGGTCGGGCCGCCTCACGAGTACCGCTGCTCGAGCCACGGGTCGCCGTACGCGTGATAGCCGTTCTGCTCCCAGAAGCCGGGCTCGTCGTCCTGCTGCATGACGAGCCCGCGGATCCACTTCGCGCTCTTCCAGAAGTACAGGTGGGGGATCAACAGTCGCGCCGGTCCGCCGTGCTCCGGCGCGAGTGGTTCGCCGTCGAAGCCGGTCGCGATCCAGGCCTTGCCACCGAGGAGGTCGTCGAGCGGGATGTTCGTCGTGTACCCGCCGTACGAGTGCGCCATCACGAAGTCGTAGCTGCTCTCCACGTCCGCGAAGAGGGTGTCGAGCGACACGCCCTGCCAGCTCGTCTCGAGCTTCGTCCAGCGCGTGACGCAGTGGATGTCGCGGGTGATGTCGTCGGCCTGCAGTGCCTGGAGCGCAGCCCAGTCCCACCGATGCGTTTCGCCGGTCTCGGTGCGGATCTGGAACTCCCACTCCGCCGTGTCGATGCGCGGCGTCGGCCCGGCCGACAGGACGGGGAAGTCCTCGGTGAGGAACTGCCCGGGAGGAAGCCGGTCGTCCTGCTCGCGTGCGCGACCGCCGAAACCTCGAGTGAACACCGCCATGACGACCTCCTTGGGATGCAGCAACTGTATGCAGTGCAGCGGTTCCGTACCAGACCCCAGTCGACCGGGCCGTCTAGGGCGTCTCGTCCAGGACGTCGGCGCCGACCTCCCGGGTGCGCTGGGCGCGGCCGACGAGGGCGAGTGCGGGGAACAGGAGCACCGACAGCATGCCCGCTCCGACGAGGGCCGTGGCGGTGTCAGCGGGCAGGAACGTGCTCTCCACACCGATCGTCGTCACCGCGATGATGATCGGCAGGCCGGTCGCGCCGAACAACAGCAACCCGCGTCGGTCGGCCCTGGTCGCACCGGGAGGCGACGCCAGGAGGGACGGCAGCCCACGCACGACGAGCAGCAGGACGAGGAACAGCGGCACGAGCACGAGGGTCGCCGGCTGGGTGGTGAGCGCCTGCAGGTCGAAGGTCACCCCGCTCGACACGAAGAAGATCGGGACGAGGAAGCCGAAGGCGACCGCGTCCAGTTTCGTCTCGATGACCCGGTGGTCGGCCGGCGTCGCCCGTGCCACGAACACCCGCCACACCACGCCGGCGGCGAACGCTCCGAGCAGCATGTCGAGTCCCAGCACGATGCTCAGCACCACGAGGGAGGCGATGCCGAGGAGCACGAGACGCACGGCGAACTGCCCGCTCGTGTGGAGTGTCGCCGTGACGAGCGTGTGCAACCGCGAGTGCTTGCCGTTCGACGCGTACCAGATGGCGAGGGCCGAGACGCCGACGAACACGAGGAGGACGATCGTCGCCGGCAGCGGCGAACGGCCGCTCAGGAACAGCGAGATCGCGATGAGTGGCCCGAACTCGCCCGCCGCACCCGTGGCCGTGACCGCGCGCCCGAACGGCGTCGGGAGCTCCCCGGCGTCCCGCAGTGCCGGGAGGATGGTGCCGAGCGCCGTCGAACAGAGGGCGACACCGATGAAGACCCCCGACGCGAGGTCGCCGCCGATGATGACCCCGAGCGCGATGCCGCCCGCGAGCGAGACCACCCAGCCGAGCCCGGCTCGCTTCAGGGGGCGGCCCGCGATGGTCGCGAAGTCGATCTCGTTCCCGGCCATGAAGAACAGCACTGCGAGGCCGAACTGGGACAGCATGTCGAGGAAGTCGTTCGGCTGTACCCAACCGAGGACCGCCGGTCCGACGAGGATGCCGAGCACGATCTCGAACACCACCAGCGGCACCTTCGCATACCGGCCGACGAGGGCGGCGAGGGGCGGAGCCGCCACGGCGACCGCCGGGACGATCAGGAGGCTCAACAGGCCGTCTTCCATCGTCATGCGCTCAGTGTCCCAGAGCGCTCAGGAGCCGTCCAGCATCAGACCGGCGGCGCAGGAGCCGACGGTCAGCCGATGATGAGCTGCGACAGCGCGTCGACTGAGTGCACGACGGCCAGCGCGCCCTCCGCCTCGGCAGGGGAGCCGTACCCCCACTCGACGAGGATCGTCGGCACGCCGTGGGCTGCCGCTCCCTCGATGTCGTGGAGTCGGTCGCCGACGAGCACCGTGCGCGATACATCGGCTCCGGCGGCTGCGAGTCGGCGCAGCGCCTCACCGACGACGTCGGCCTTGCTGCTGCGCACCTCGTCCTCGGACGCGCCGGTCACGACGGTGAAGTACTGGGTGAGGTTGAAGTGGTCGAGGATGGCGTTCGCCTGCGACTCCGGCTTCGACGTGGCGAGGCCCAACGGGATACCGGCCTCGGAGATGCGCGCGAGGAGACCCGCGACGCCCGGGAAGATGGCGGTTCCGGCCTCAGCCCCCTCGATGCCGACCTGACGGCGGTACTCGGTGAGCGCGATCTGCGACTGCAGCGGATCCATGCCGGCGAAGTCGCGGAAGGAGTCGAGGATGGGCGGGCCGACCCAGGCCAGCAGCGACTCGTCGGACGGGACGACCGCACCGACGGTAGCGAGCGTCTTCTTCATGCGGGAGATGATGCCGGGAGCGGAATCGGCGATCGTGCCGTCGAGGTCGAAGAGGACGCAGGACCACGTGCGGTGGACCGCGTCGATGGACGTGGTCGCTGGGGAGGAATCGGTCACACGCTCCATCCTATGGTCAGGCCACGGCCGTCCTGGGCGGCCTCCGTTACCCTGGGGCGATGCGCGCAACCGTGCGGGACGTCGCGACGCTTGCCGGAGTGTCGCCGAAGACGGTCTCGAATGTGATCAACGGTGGGGTGTTCGTGCGCCCCGAGACCCGAGAGCGGGTCGAGGCGGCGGTCCGCGAACTCGACTACGTGCCGAACCTCAGCGCGCGTGGTCTCCGCAACGGCCGGACCGGGGTCATCGCGCTCGCCATGCCCCAGCTCAATACGCTCTACTCCGCCGAGATGGCGAGTGCCTACATCGAGGCGGCCCGCGACGCCGGCTGGGTCGTGCAGTTCGAACAGACCGCCGCAGAACCGCAGCGCGAGCGGGAACTGCTGTCCCGTGCCCGCGCGAACCTCGTCGACGGACTCATCCTCAACCCCGTGACCATCGAACAGAGCGCGCTCACGGAAGCGGGATCCCTGCCGCCCACTGTGCTCGTCGGCGAAGTGCAGCAGACGCTCGTCGACCAGGTGTGGGTGGACGGCGTCGTCGCGTCACGGGAGATGACCGAGCACCTGATCTCGCAGGGCGCCCGTCGCATCGCGATCGTCGGAGCGCCGGACGGTGAGGCCGGCACGGCGACCGGCCGCTTGCGCCGTGAGGGGTATCGGCAAGCTGTGGAAGCGGCGGGCTTGGCCGTCGATCCACGGTTGGAGCTGGGGTGCGCGGCGTGGGAGCCGGGTGCCGCGGCGGACGCGGTGGCCGCACTCGTCGCCGAGCACGGCGCCCCTGACGCGATCTTCTGCTTCACCGACTCGATGGCGATCGGTGCCGTGAGTGCCCTGCATGCCGCCGGGTTGCGGGTGCCCGAGGACGTGATGGTCGCCGGCTTCGACGACATCGTGGACGGCCGCTACTCGATCCCGCCCATCACGACGGTCTCGTTCGACAAGGCGGCGTTCGCGAGTCAAGCGATCGGGCTGCTGATCGATCGGATGTCCGACGCCGACGCGCCACAGCGGGTCGTCGCCGTGCCCCATCGGATCGTCGTCCGAGCCAGCACCCGTCGTCCAGCCTGATGCCCTTGGGTCAGCGCGGTGCGCTGGACCGAGCGCGGGCTCGGTCCAGCGCACCGCGCTGGCGACCGCACCGATCAGAAGAGGTCGGCGAAGCCCATTGCCACGAGGTTGTCGTACGAGGTCTGCAGGCAGTCGAGCGGTGAACGGCCGTACTGGTCGTCTTGCTCGACCAGCAGGTACTCGGCGCCGATCGCCTGACTCTGCTCGATGATCGCGGGGAAGTCGAGGTTGCCCTCGCCGACCTCGGCGAACTGCACGACGCCCGTGAAGGCCTGCATGAACGCCGCGAAGTCGCCGGCGGCCAAGGCGGCGAACGCCTCATCGGGAAGGGTGCCGATGCGGTAGTCCTTCAGGTGCACCATCGCGACGCGGTCGCCGTACTTCGCGAGGGTCGCGACCGGGTCGAGCCCGCCGCGCTGCACCCAGTGCACGTCGATCTCGAGACCCATGCTCGGTGCACGGTCGGCGATGATGTCGAGCAGGTAGCGCCCGTCGTACTTCGCGAACTCGATGTGGTGGTTGTGGTAGTAGAGCCGGATGCCCTGGTCGGCGAGTCGCTCTGCGACGGCGTTGCTGCGGTCGCAGAAGTCGAGCACGGAGTCGAGGGACGCCATCGCCGCGAACGGCAGCATGCCGATCCGCACCATCGAGGTGTCGAGCGTGCGCGCGTCCGCGACGATCTTGTCGAGATCCGCCTCGAGTGTGTCGCCGGGTGCGCCGCCCGGGGACAGTGCCGCCGACAGGGACGCGATGTCCATCCCGAGTTCGTCCTTCGCGCGACGCAGCTCGGCGACGTTCTCCGCGGTCATCGGGATCTGGGAGATCTCGACGGCGTGGTAGCCGATCTCGGTCACCTTCCGAAGTGTCTCGAACGGTCCGGTCGTCGCGAACTCGTCCTTCAGCATCATCGCCTGGACACCGATCGTGGTCATGGATTCCTCGTCTTCCCGGCACCGCGTCGTCGCTGGTGCACCGTTCAACAGTGCCTCAGGGGGCATGGGTTGTCAACCGGTTGCCAAACAGTTATGGTGGGTCCGCCGGCAGTGCTGCTGCCCGGTTCCGACGATGAGACCGACCACGGAGGCGTCAGCGCACGTGAATGCACAACAGCCGGTCGCTTGGACCCTCTCTGGGTTCGGCGATGAGATCGACCCAGACCCCGCCATCCAACTCGCCGTGCTGCGCGCGCTCGGGGCATCCAACATCGAGGTCCGCAGCGCGTGGGGCACGAACGTCATCGACCTCAGCGACGAACAGCTCCACGAGCTGTCCGGTCTGCTGCGCGACGCCGACATGGGCGTCTCGGCGATCGGCTCGCCCATCGGCAAGGTCGACGTCGCGCTCGACGCCGAGCTCGAGGTCGCCCGGCTCGCGAGAGCGGTCAACGCCGCCCACGTCCTCGGCAGTGACAAGATCCGCATCTTCTCCTTCTTCCGTGCCGACGGCGTGCCGGTCGAGAGCATCCGCGACGACGTCCTCGTCCGTATGCGTCTGCTCGCCGACCTCGCCGAACGTGAGGGGGTCGTCCTCCTCCACGAGAACGAGAAGGACATCTTCGGCGACCTGCCCGAGCGCATCCTCGACATCGTCGAATCGGTCGGATCCTCGGCCCTCCGTCTCGCGTGGGACAACGCGAACTTCGTCCAGGTCGGCGTGAAGCCGTTCGACGACGCCTACGCGATGCTGCGGCCCTACGTCGACTACCTGCAGGTGAAGGACGCGGTCGCAGCGACCGGCAGCGTGGTCCCGGCGGGCGAGGGCGACGGCCAGCTGCGCGAGACGCTGACGGCGCTGCGCGATGACGGCTACACGGGTTTCGCGTCGCTCGAACCGCACCTCGACGAGACGCACGCCCTCGGTGGGTTCTCCGGTCCGGCCGCGTTCGGCACGGCTGCCCGGGCCTTCGCGGCGCTCACCGGCGAGCTCGGGATCGAGCTGCGATGACGACCCGGACCGCGGTGATCGGCTGCGGCGACATCTCCGTCGTGCACCTCGACGCCATTCGCACCGTCAGCGGTGCCGAGCTCGTCGCGGTCTGCGACGTCGACCCGACGCGGGCAGCCTCGGCCGCCGCCGCGAACGGTGTGCCGGCGTTCGGCGACCTGGTCGAACTGCTCGACACCGTGCACCCCGACGTCGTGCACATCTGCACCCCGCACCACACGCACGCCGATCTCGCGATCACGGCCCTCGAGCGCGGTGTCTCGGTCGTGCTGGAGAAGCCGGTCGCGCACACACGCGCCGACGGGGAGCGGGTGATCGCCGCTGCCGCGGCGAGCGGGGCGAAGATCGCCGTCTGCTTCCAGAACCGCTACAACCAGCCCGTGCAGCGGCTCCGCGAGCTGCTCGACTCAGGCGAACTCGGTGCCGTCGGTCGCGCCTCAGCGAGTGTGCAGTGGCACCGCACCGCCGACTACTACCTCGACCGCCCGTGGCGCGGAACGTGGGCCGGCAGCGGGGGCGGTCTCCTCATGAACCAGGCCATCCACACGCTCGACCTGCTCCAGTGGTTCGTCGGCGACGTCGTCACGGTCGACGGAGAGGCCAGTACCGTTGCGCTCTCCGAGGTGATCGAGGTGGAGGACACCGCCGAGATCCGGCTCACCCACGCGAACGGAGCGGAGAGCACCTTCTCCGCCACGAACGCGAACAGTTGGAATGCCCCCATCGTGGTCGAGGTCGAGACCGAGCGCGCCGTCCTCCGGATCGAGGACGGACTCACCGTCCGGTACGCGGACGGCACCGTCGAGACGACACCGGAACGCGCGACGGCTGCGGGTGAGCGCGCCTACTGGGGCGTCTCCCACGAGCTGCTCGTGCAGGACTTCTACGCCAGCCTCGACGATCCGGAACCCTTCTGGATCTCACCGGCCGAAGCGGGCAAGACGCTCGGCATCATCCAGGACGTCTACGACCAGAGCTACCCGGACCGGCTGCTCGCCACCACCGCCGGCACCGGCACAACCGAAGGAGTCACCCCATGACCGCAGTCCGCCTCGGCATCATCGGCCTCGGAGCCCAAGGCTCGATGTACGCCAAGTTCATCACCGACGGTCTCGTGCCCGACATGGTGATCGGTGCGATCGCCGACATCGACCCCGCGAAGCAGGCTGCGGCCGCGGAGCAGTTCCCCGGCATCCCGGTCTACGACGACGCGATCACGATGATGGACGGCGGTGACGTCGATGCGGTCATCACCTGCGTGCCCCACTTCCTGCACCCGCAGCTCGGCATCGAGGCCCTGGAGCGCGGACTCCACGCTCTCGTCGAGAAGCCGGCGGGGGTCTACACGAAACAGGTCGCCGAGCTCAACGAGTGCGCCGCCGCGCATCCCGAGCTGAGCTTCGCGATCATGTTCAACCAGCGCAACAACCCGCTCTACAAGCGTCTCAAGGAGATCATCGACGCGGGTGAGATCGGCTCCATCCTGCGATCGAACTGGATCATCACCAACTGGTGGCGTCCGCAGGGGTACTACGACCAGAGCGCGTGGCGCGCGACGTGGGGTGGCGAGGGTGGCGGTGTGCTCGTGAACCAGGCGCCGCACCAGCTCGACCTCTGGCAGTGGCTGTGCGGCGTCCCACAGTCGGTGTTCTCCAAGGTGGCCTATGGCTTCCGTCGCTCGATCGCGGTCGAGGACGAGGTCACCGTGCTCGCCGACTACGGTGACGGCGTCACCGGGGTGTTCGTGACGGCGACGCACGACCTCATCGGCACCGACCGGCTGGAGATCCTCGGCGACCAGGGGAAGATTGTGGTCGAGGGCTCGCAGGTCGCGACGGTGACCCGCCTCGTGAAGCCGGAACGCGAGATCAGCGACGGCATGGGCATGGACGAGGTCCGCAAGCTCTTCACCGGTCAGCTCGACACGGCTGCGCTGTACTCGAGCGAGACGATCGAGTTCGAATCCGGGTGGGGAACGCAGCACGCGGGTGTGCTGCAGAACTTCGCGGCGAACATCCTCCGCGGTGAGCCGCTGCTCGCTCCGGGCGCCGACGGCATCCTCGGTGTGCGTCTCGCGAACGCGATCCACCTGTCGAGCTGGACGGGTCGTGAGGTCCCGCTCGCGTTCGACGAGGCGGAGTTCGTCGCCGAGCTCAACGACCGCATCCGCGTCGAAGGCGCGTTCGCCGAGCGCGTCTGAGTCCCGTGAAGGCCTGACGGCCGGCATCCCTCTGACCGGGGATGCCGGCCGTCCTGCCATGTCCGCGTGCGGGTCAGCGTGCCCGCCTGGGCTGTCCCATCGGCTGTCCGGAGCGCCGTGATGTCTGCATCGACTGCAAAATCTGGTAACCGGTTGCCAAACGACCCCTGCTCCCTTACTCTTGCTCCAAAGCACCAGCCCCGACGTAGTGGCAATCGATTGCCCCTGCTTTCTGCAGTGTTCCAATCCAGGAGAAAACAATGACGTTTCACTCACGGGCGACGGCAGTCGTCGCCCTCATGGCCGCAGCGGCTCTCGCCCTGACCGGTTGCTCCGGCTCGGCGTCCGATGCAGACGCGAGCGGTGCGGGAGCAGCGCTCACCCTCGGCTCGGTCTCGGACATCAAGTCCTTCGACCCCGCGCAGGCGCACCTGGGGCACCAGATGCCGATCTACCAGGCCGCCTACGACACCCTGATCCTCCGGTCTCCCGAGGGCGAGCTCGAGCCCATGCTCGCCACCGACTGGGTCTACAACGACGACCAGACGCAGCTGACGCTGACGCTCCGCGACGACGTCACCTTCTCCGACGGTGCCGAGTTCGACGCCGACGCGGTGAAGGCGAACCTCGACCACTTCCGCGAGGCGAACGGCCCGGACGCCGCGCAGGCCTCCTCCATCGCCTCGGTCGACGTCGTCGACGACACGACCGTCACCATCTCGCTGAGCGCAGCCGACCCGGCGATGACCTACTACCTCAGCCAGGCGGCCGGCTTCATGGGAAGCCCCGCAGCCCTCGGCACCGACGCGATCGTCACCGACCCGGTCGGGAGTGGCCCGTACATCCTCGACACCGACACGTCGGTGCCCGGCTCGCAGTTCACGTTCACCGCGAACCCCGACTACTGGAACAAGGACCTCCAGAAGTACGGCACCGTGGTCTTCAAGGTGCTGACCGACATCACGGCGCGCACGAACGCGCTCGTGTCCGGCCAGATCGATGCAGCCATCCTGGACGCGAAGACGGGCAAGCAGGCCGAGGGCGCCGGACTCGAACTCACCGAGTACCCGGTGGACTGGATGGGCCTGTACCTCTTCGACCGCGACGGGGCGATCCAGCCCGCACTCGCCGACCTCCGGGTGCGCCAGGCGTTGAACTTCGCGTTCGACCGAAAGACGATGCTCGAGCAGCTCGCCCTCGGTTCCGGTGAGGTCACCGAGCAGGTCTTCGGGAAGTCCACTGAGGCCTACGACGAAAGCCTGAACGAGCTGTACCCGTACGACCCGACGAAGGCCAAGGCGCTGCTCGCCGAGGCGGGGTACGCCGACGGTTTCACGCTGACCCTGCCAGCGCTGCCCGGGACCGAGGCGATCATGGCCGTCATCGTGCAGCAGCTCGCCGACATCGGCATCACCGTCCAGCAGGAGGCCGTCCCGGCGGCGAACTATGTGGCCGACATCTCCGGCGCCAAGTACGCCGCCGCGTGGTTCCAGACCTTCCAGGGTGAGCCGTGGGTCGCGATCAAGCAGATGATCGCCCCGAACGCCGCGTACAACCCGTTCAAGACGACGACTCCCGAGCTGCAGACCATGCTCGACGCCGTCCAGGCCGGTGGCGACGACAGCGGGTCCATCGCCAAGGACGTGAACACCTACGTCACCGAGAACGCCTGGTTCGTGCCCTTCTTCACGCCGAGCCAGATGTTCTACAGCAACAGCGGCAAGGTCACGGTGGTCCCGCAGCTGCAGCAGGCCGTACCGAACCTGTACAACTACACGCCGAAGGGCTGACCATGCTCGCGTTCATCCTCAAGCGGCTCGGCGCCGGGGTGGTCGTCCTGTTCGCGATCTCGTGCCTGACCTACTTCCTGCTGTACTTCTCGTCGGCGAACATCGCGAGGAACATCCTCGGGGAGTTCGCGACGCCGGAACAGGTCGCGTTGAAGTCCGCCGAGCTCGGACTCGACCAGCCGCTCCCCGTGCGCTACCTCGAATGGTTGGGTGGTGCGCTGACGGGGAGCCTCGGTACCTCCTGGTTCACGGGCCAGTCGGTCGCTTCGGCGATCGCCGGCCGGCTGCCCGTGACCCTGGCGCTCATCATCTCGGCGATCCTCCTGATCGCCGTGGTGGCGACGCTGCTCGGCATGGCGGCCGCGGTCAGGCGTGGCGCCGTCGACCGCGTGGTGCAGACCGCCGCGGTCGTCGGGGACGCGATCCCCGGCTTCGTCCTGGCGATCATGCTCGTGACGCTCTTCGCCATCCAGCTCGGCTGGTTCCCGGCGACGAGCAGCATCGCACCAGGAGTCGCCGCCTCGGCCTGGATCGCCTCGCTCACCTTGCCCGTCATCGCGCTCGTGATCAACGGCGTCACGAGTTCGGCGCAACAGGTGCGCAGCGCGATCATCAAACAGCTGGAGAAGGACTACGTCCGCACCCTTCGCAGCCGCGGTATCAGCGAGCGGGAGATCCTCTTCACACACGTGCTGCGCAGTGCTGCTCCTGCCGGGCTCACCGTCCTCAGCCTGCAGTTCATCGGGATGCTCGGCGGTGTCGTGATCATCGAGCAGATCTTCGCCCTTCCCGGCATGGGCGCCCTGGCGGTGCAGTCCACGACGCTCGGCGACATCCCGCTCGTGATGGGCGTGGTCATCTACACGGTCATCATCGTCATCATCGTCAACCTCCTCGTCGACCTCGCCAACGGTTGGCTCAACCCGAAGGTGCGTGTCTCATGACCGAAGCCTTGCCCCCGCTCACCGGTTCCGTCCGGACGACCCCCAGCCAGACCGGGGCCGTGGTGCGCCCGCACACGATCAAGCGTGTGCTGCGCAACCCGTTCGGTCTGCTGGCGGTGCTCATCCTCGCGCTGCTCGTCGTCGTCGCGATCCTCGCAGACGTCATCGCGCCCTTCGGTGAGAACTCGGCGAACATCGCCAAGACGCTCGCGGCACCCGACTCGGTCAACCTGCTGGGGACCGACAGCGCCGGTCGCGACACCTTCAGTCGACTCGTGTTCGGCACGCGGATCACCCTGCTGTCCGCCGTCCTGTGCGCCGCCGTGGCAATCGCGATCGGGCTGCCGGCCGGACTGCTCGGCGGGTACTACGCCGGTCGCTTCGACGCCGCCGCGAACTGGATCACCAACGTCCTCATGGCGCTCCCGAGCATCATCGTGCTGCTCACGATCCGTGCGGCGTTTGGCCCGTCGGTCTGGGTCTCGATGGTCGCGTTCGGGGTCCTCATCAGCCCCGGTTACTTCCGTCTCACCCGCACAGCCGTCCGGTCGGTGCGCAACGAACTCTACGTCGACGCCGCCCGGGTGTCCGGTCTGAGCGACGGCCGGATCATCTCCCGCCACATCCTGTCGGTCGTCCGAGCGCCGATCATCATCCAGACCGCGATGGTCTGCGGCGTGGCCATCAGCATCCAGTCGGGGCTCGAGTTCCTCGGACTCGGGGACCCGACGGTCGCCACCTGGGGCGTGATGCTGAGCGAAGGGTTCAAGAACGTGTATCTGACGCCGGGGCTGCTGCTGTGGCCCGCGCTCGCGATCGGCGTCACGATCGGCGCACTCGTGCTGCTCGGCAACGCGATCCGCGACGCGCTCGAGGACAGGGTGACGGTGAAGGCGAAGCGCACGCGCACGTCGACGCCGGCGAAACCCGCCGGTGCGTCCAGGGGTGCTGTCGCCGCCGTCGAGGTGGGCACGGAGCACCACCTGCTCCGGGTCTCGCACCTCGGAGTCGGGTACCCGCAGGCCGACGGCACGATCAAGCACGTCGTTGACGACGTCTCCTTCGCGATCGATCGGGGAGAGATCCTCGGCATCGTCGGCGAGTCGGGTTCCGGCAAGTCGCAGACCGCGTTCTCGGTCCTCGGCCTCCTCCCGGACAACGCCGTCATCACCGGCGGCAGCATCCAGTTCGACGGCGCCTACACGGCCGCGCCGGGTGAATCCGCCGTCGTGCAGTCCCGCCTGACACCGTTGCGCGGGCGCCGCATCGCCTACATCCCGCAGGAACCGATGTCGAACCTCGACCCGGCCTTCACGATCGGGTCGCAACTCGCGACGCCGATGGTGCGGATCCTCGGGATCAGCCAGGCCGAGGCGAAGCGGCGAGCGCTCTCGTTGCTGTCCGACGTCGGCATCGTGAACCCGGAACGCACCTTCGCCGCCTATCCGCACGAGGTGTCCGGCGGCATGGCGCAGCGTGTGCTCATCGCCGGTGCGATCAGCTGCGAGCCCGACCTCATCATCGCCGACGAGCCGACCACAGCGCTCGACGTCACGGTGCAGGCCGAGGTGCTCGACCTCCTGCGCGACCTCCAGCATCGGCTCGGCGTGGGCGTCATCCTCGTCACCCACAACTTCGGTGTCGTCGCCGACCTCTGCGACCGGGTCGTGGTCATGCAGGGCGGTCGCATCGTCGAAGAGGGACCGGTGCGCGACATCCTGCGCACGCCGACCGACCCGTACACGATCACCCTGCTGTCCTCGATGCTCGAGGGCAAGGAGCCCATGACCATGCTGACCACCGCAACCGGAGGCAACTGATGGACGCACTGCTGGAGGTCTCCGACCTCGTCGTCGAGTACCCGGGAAAGGGTTTCCGCGCGAAGCCGTTCCGTGCGCTCACCGACGTCTCGATCCGGATCGGAGCCGGTGAGACGCTCGGTCTCGTGGGGGAGTCCGGTTCCGGCAAGACGACGCTCGGGCGGGCGGTCCTCGGCCTCGCGCCCATCACGGGCGGTTCCGTCACCTTCGACGGCCGGGACATCACGCACGCCTCGCGGGCGCAGCGTCGCGGACTCAGTCGCGACCTGCAAGTGGTGTTCCAAGACCCGTACACCTCGCTGAACCCGGCGATGACGGTCGGTGACATCCTCTCCGAGCCGCTCGGCATCCAGGGTGTGGCGACGAAGGAGTCCCGTCGTCGCGTGGGCGAACTGCTCGACCAGGTCCGGCTGCCGTCGGACGCACTCGACCGCTTGCCGAGCGAGTTCAGCGGCGGACAGCGCCAACGGGTGGCGATCGCCCGAGCCCTGGCACTCTCGCCGAAGCTCATCGTGTGCGACGAACCGGTGAGCGCCCTCGACCTCACGACACAGGCGCGGGTGCTCGACCTCTTCCTGCAGATCCAGCGCGACACCGGCGTCTCGTACCTGTTCGTCTCGCACGACCTCGACGTCGTCCGGCACATCAGCCATCGGGTCGCGGTGATGTACCGCGGCGAGATCGTCGAGCAGGGCCCCGCGCTCGAGGTGACCGGAGCCCCGCGGCACCCGTACACGCAGCGGCTGCTGCTCGCGTCCCCCGTGCCCGATCCCGACCGCCAGCGTCAGCGCCGGTCGGACCGGCTGCGGCTCATGGAGGAGGAGCGTGGCCGCGAGACCGCCGGCCTGGTGTCCGAAGCATCGTGATGTGGCACCATGAAGGTGCCCGTCCGGCCCATCGGATGCGGCGTCGAGGCCGCAAGAGATGAGGGACACCCTGTCCAGCGAAGAGACCGTCCCGGTCGAGTCCGTCGTGTCTCCCGCGGGGGCGAACACCGCTGCTCATCCGCGTGGTCGTTCCGCGACGATCTACGACGTCGCGAAGCTGGCCGGGGTCGCGCCGTCGACGGTCTCACGCGCACTGGGGAAGCCCGGCCGCATCAACGTGAAGACGGAGCAGCGTGTCCAGGCGGCCGCGAAAGAGCTCAACTATCGGCTGAACCCGATGGCCAGGGCGCTGCCCACCGGCCTGACGTCGATGTTCGGCCTGCTGATCGCCGACATCACCAACCCGATGTTCTTCCCGGCCGTGCGCGGTGCGGAGGAGGCGGCCTCGCAACGGGGCTACACGCTCATCCTCGCCGAGTCGCAGGAGTCGTCCGAGCGTGAGCGCGCGGCTGCAGACCGCATCATCCCGTCGACGGACGGACTCATCCTCGTGAGCAGCCGCCTGTCCGACGAGGAGATCCAGGCGCTCGCCGCGCTGGTCCCCGTCGCGGTCATCAACCGTGAGGTCGAGGGCGTCGGCGGGATCGTCCCCGACCTCGAGTCGGGTCTGGACGCAGCCCTGGAGCATCTCGCCGAGCTCGGTCACACCTCCCTCGCGTTCCTCTCGGGGCCGGCGAACGCCTGGATGAGCCGTGCGCGCTGGGAGTTCCTGCTGCGGCGTGCACCGGAGCGCGGCATGACGATCGTCGAGATCGGTCCGAGTGCGCCGACCCTCGAGGGCGGGCGAGACGTCCTCCCCAGGGTGCTCGCCTCCGGGGTGACCGCAGCCATCGCCTACAACGACCTCGTCGCGATCGGCCTCATGCAGGCTGCGGAGACCGCCGAGGTGCGCGTGCCCGGGCGCCTCAGCGTCATCGGCTTCGACGACATCTTCGGCAGCGACTTCACCTCGCCCGCCCTCTCCACGGTGCGCACGCCGCTTCGGGCGATGGGGGAGCGCGCCGTGCGTCAGCTCCTCGGCGAGACGACCGGTCGGGAGACCTCGGCCGATCTCCCGACGGAGTTCGTGCGCCGCGGCTCCACCGGCCCGGTCGAGCTCTCGACCCGGTAGTGGTCCGAGCCTGGCGATGCTCTAGAGGTCGTCCGGGTTGAGGATGCCGTCGAGCCAACCGAAACTCCGAGCCAGGTAGAGCTGTCGTGCGCCGACCTCGCAGTGCTGACCGGCACCTTCCGCCTCGGTGAAGAGGATCAACTGCTTCTCGCAGTTCAGCGCCGCGTAGAGTTCAGGCGCCTGGGCGGCGATGTCATCGCCCTCGGCATGACAGACAAGCGTCGGGCAGGTGATCTGCTCCGCGAAGCCCTTCAGCGTGTAATTCCTCGCGTCGCGGATGTAGTCCATCATCGTGTCGACACCGTTGACGTAGAGCCCGCGCCGGAGCGACCAACCGTCGGTCGGCTTCTTCAGGCGGGAGTCCATGAGGTCTTCGACGAGTCGGACGGCGGTCGCGTTGCCGTCGGGGATCTGGCCGCGGAGCGGCGCCGGTATACGGGAGATCGCCGCGTCGAACAGGTCGTAGAAGCCGGAGTCGGCGATGCAGGCGGCGAGCCGATGTTCGCCGCTGGCCGCCCGTGGTGCGAGATAGCCCCCGAGACTCAGCCCGATCAGTGCGATGCGTTCTGGGTCGACGCTCGGCTGTTCGAGGAGCCAGTCGACGACCGGGGTGACGACGTTCTCCCAGTCCGGTCGCAGGTGGACGCCCTGTTCCACCAGCACCGAGCCCTGCCCGGGGCCATCGAACGCGAGGACGTCGTATCCGCGGTCGAGTGCGGCCTGGGCGTTGTAGAAGTAGTTCTCCTCGACGGTGCCGTCGTATCCGTTCACGAGGATCACGGTCGGCCGTCGCTTCCCGTCGTCCGCCACACGGAAGTGATAACCGGGCAGGGTGATGTCCTCGAACGGGATCTCCACGACGTCGACGGGCGTGGTGAAGTGGGCGAGCGCGCGGCGGAACGAGTCGCGCTGGCGGGCGATGCTCTCCGTGAGGCGCGGGTCGACCGGAGCTGCCAGGTACACGCTGCCCGCGGTGCGGAAGGAGGTGCACGCGCGGAGGAACGCCAGCCGTGCGGTCTCGTGCTGGCCATTCGCCTCAGCGGTGACGCCGAGGGAGTAGGCGTCCTCGGCGGCCCGCTTCCACTCCGCGTGCCAGCTCGCGAGGTCGTCCCCCTTCACCCGACGGGCGATGGCGATGCACTCGAAGACGTCGGCTCCGCCGAAGATGGCGGAAGACACCGCGCGCAGCGTCTGGGCGTCGAACAGGTCATCCTTGACCGCAAAGGCGAGGCTCATGCGGCCATGCTATTCCGGGGGATGCGCTGAGGAAACCGGCATCTGGGAAGGCGGCCGCCAGGATACTGGACTCCTGACCTCCCTCCGCCCGCGAGGGGTCCCAGTTGGCTGCCTTCAGCCTCGTTGGGCAGCCATGTGGGACCCTTCGTGGGCAGTTTTGGCAACCGGTTGACAAACGAGTGTCGAGCGGCTTGAATCATCATGTGCCAACGAAGCTGCTGAACGACCCTGACCGCCTGTTCCCGGTGGACGCGACCACTCGCGCCGTCGCCCGCGACCTCTACGAACGAGTCGCCGCGATGCCGATCCTGTCGCCCCATGGGCACGTCGACCCGCGCATCCTCGTCGAGGACGTCCCGTTCACGGATGCCGCCGAGCTGTTCATCCGCTACGACCACTACGTGACCCGACTCATGCACTCGGCCGGGGTCGACCTCAGCGAACTCGGCATTCCCGGCGGCGACCGCCCGGCGGAGCCGCGCGACGTCTGGCGCACCTTCTGCGCCCACTGGCGCCTGTACGCGGGCACGGCCTCCGGCTACTGGCTGCAGTCGATCCTCGCGCAGCAGTTCGGCATCACCGAGCAGCCGGAGCCGGGCAACGCCGACGCCCTGTTCGACACGATCAATGCGGCGTTGGCAACCGATTCCTTCCGACCCCGCGCCCTGTTCGACCGGTTCGGCATCGAGGTGCTCGCCACAACCGACGACCCCATGGACGATCTGGCGCCGCACGCGGCCCTCGCCGCCGACCCGACCTTCCGGGGTCGGGTGCTGCCGACGTTCCGCCCCGACGCCTACCTCGACCCGGCCGCGCCCGGTTGGACGGAGCGCATCGCCCGGCTCGCGAGCTGGAACGGAACCCCGGAGGCCAGCTACGGCGGGTACCTCGAGGCCCTCGAGGGCCGGCGCCGGTACTTCGTCGAGCACGGTGCCGTGTCCGCCGACCACGGCGTCGTGCAACCGCTCACGGTCGAGCTCGACGAGGCCGAGGCCGCCGCGCTGTTCGAGCGGGCGCGCAGTGGCCGTCTCGCGGCAGGGGAGGCGCAGGTCTTCGCCGGACACATGCTGCTGCAGATGGCCCGGATGAGCTGCGACGACGGACTCGTCATGACGATCCACCCTGGCGTGTTCCGGAACCACGACACCGAGACCTTCCACCGGTTCGGTCCGGACATGGGCAACGACATCCCCGTCGCCACCTCGTACGTGGAGCCGCTCCGCCCACTGCTCCAGCGCTACGGCAACACCCCCGGGTTCCATGTCGTCCTGTTCAGCATCGATGAGACCGTGTACTCGCGGGAGATCGCGCCGCTCGCCGGCTACTACTCCTCGGTGTTCATCGGGGCGCCGTGGTGGTTCCTCGACGCCCCGGACGCCGTGCTCCGGTTCCGTGCGGCGGTCACCGAGACGGCCGGTTTCTCGCGGAGCTCGGGCTTCATCGACGACACGCGCGCATTCCTCTCGATCCCGGCGCGCCACGACATGTCGCGCCGCCTCGACGCCACCTTCCTCGCCCGCCTCGTCGGCGAAGGGCGGATCGACGTCGCCACGGCGGAGTCCATCATCGTCGACCTCGTCGATGCCCAGCCCCGGAAGGTGTTCAAACTGTGACCCTCACGACCACCGAGCCACCGCAGGCGACCGATGCCGCACCTCGGCTCTCGCGATCGACCTGCGATCTTCCCGCGGCACCGATCCGCATCGTGCACCTCGGCCTGGGCGCCTTCCACCGGGCCCACCAGGCCTGGTACACCGACGTCGTCGACACGGAACGCGAGTGGGGCATCGCCTCGTTCACCGGCCGCAGCGCACACGCCGCTGAGGAGCTCGCACCGCAGGACGGCCTGTTCACGGTGATCGAACGCTCCGCCCAGGGCGATGCCGTGCGCATCGTGGGCAGTATCGCGGAGGCTGTCGACGGAGCGGACCTCGACCGCTTCGTCGAGCTGCTCGCCGCACCCGGCACCGCCATCGTGACGCTGACGGTCACCGAGGCCGGCTACCGGCTGGGTGCTGACGGAGCGCCCCTCACATCGGACCCGGCGGTCGCAGCCGACCTCGCGGCGCTGGCCGGTGACGGTTCGCCCACGACCGCACTCGGCCGCCTGCTGCGCGGGTTCCAGGCCCGACGGGCGGCCGGTGCCGGACCGCTCGCCATCGTGCCGTGCGATAACATCCCCGACAACGGTCCGTTCGTCGCCGGGGGTCTGCGGGCACTCGCCGCCCAGGTGGATCCGACCCTCGCCGACTGGATCGACGAACACGTCTCCGTCGTCTCGACCTCGGTCGACCGCATCACCCCGAAGACCACGCCCGCCGATCTCGACACCGCGACCGCGCTGACCGGGCTGCGCGACGAGGCCGCCGTCGTCACCGAGCCCTTCCGCGACTGGGTCTTGAGCGGTGTGTTCCCCGCCGGTCGCCCTGCCTGGGAACAGGCCGGCGCCCGCTTCGTCGACGACATCGAACCCTTCGAGCGACGCAAGCTGTGGCTGCTCAACGGCTCCCACACCCTGCTCGCCTCCGTTGGACGACTGCGCGGCCATGACACGGTGGCGGCAGCGGTCGCCGATCCGGTCTGTCGCGGCTGGGTGGAGGAGTTCTGGGACGAGGCCGTCCGCCACCTGCCCGACGGACTCGACCTCGACGCCTACCGCGCGGCGCTGCTCGACCGCTTCGACAACGCGCGCATCGAGCATCGACTCGCGCAGATCGGCCAGGACAGCGTGACCAAGCTGCGCGTCCGCGCGGTCCCGATCGTGCTCGCCGAGCGGGCTGCCGGACGCTCCGGTGCGGCTGCCGTCCGAGTGATCGCCGCCTGGGTCGCCCTCGTGCGATCGGGCACCGTGCCGGTCGACGCCGCCGGCGAGCAGATCTCGTCGGCGTTGGCGCAGCCCGCCGGCGGCGTGCTGTCCGCGCTGCTCGCGGTGATCGACCCCCGGCTCGCTGCCGACCCCGTCCTCGTCGCCGAGGTCGACGCCGCTGCGGCGTCGCTCCGCTGAACAGCCGGCCAGCCCCGACCCCTGTCCACCGACCACGACCACTCCGCGGCATCCCGAGCCGCAGCACCGCCCCCGGGTAAAGGAGCCCCTCATGACCTCGACACCTCCAGTCGTCGCCGACACCACGTCGCCGACGCCGAAGGCCGACCGCCTGTCACCGCTCAGCGTGATCGGGTACGGCGCCGGTGACGCGGCGAACAACCTCGCCTTCACGACGGCGACGATGTTCCTGCTCGTCTACTACACCGATGTCGCCGGCATCTCCGCGGCCGCAGCGGGAACCCTGCTGCTCATCGTCCGCATCTTCGACGCCTTCGCCGACGTGTTCGCCGGTCGCGTCGTCGACCGCAGCTTCTCGAAGCGCTTCGGCAAGTTCCGTCCGTTCATCATGTTCGGCTCCATCCCGTTGCTCCTGCTCACGGTCGCGACGTTCTCCGTGCCGCAGATCGGTGAGACGGGCATGCTCATCTACGCCTACCTGACCTACGCGGCCCTCGGTCTCGCATACAGCCTCGTCAACATCCCGTACGGCTCACTCGCCGGCGCGATGACGCAGGTCGGTACGGAGCGCGCGAAGCTCGCGAGCGCCCGTGCGATCGGTGGTGCGGCCGTCGGTGCCGGTCTCGGCGTCTTCATCGCCCCGCTCATCGTGCCCGGCGCCGACCTGCAGGCGATCTTCACCACGATGACGCTGTGCTTCGTCGTCGTCGGGACGGCGCTCTACTTCTTCACGGTCCTCACGGCGAAGGAGCGGGTGCAGCGCGACGTGCCGCAGGTCACGTTCAAGCAGAGCGTCGAGACGCTGCGCAGCAACAAGCCGCTCATGCTGTTGTGCCTCAGTTCGTTCCTGTTCCTCACGGGCATGCTCGCGTTGTCGACGGTGCAGCTGTACTACCTGCGTGACGTCCTCGGCTCCATCCACCTGTATTCCGCGATCACGCTCATCCAGCTCGCGCTCACCTTCGGGTTGGCCGGTTTCATCCCGCGGATCGTGCGACGCTTCGGCAAGCGCAACGCCTACATGAGCGGCGCCGGCTTCATGATCGTCGGCGGCCTCGTCATCCTGTTCGCCCCCGCGGGCGCGCCGGCCGTCGGCTTCACCGGACTCGTCATCGCCTACGTCGGCATCGTGCTCGTGAACATGCTCGTGTGGGCACTCGAGGCCGACACGGTCGAATACGGCGAGTGGAAGACGGGTGTCCGTACCGAGGGCATCACCTACGCACTGTTCTCCTTCACCCGGAAGACCGGGCAGGCCGTCGGTGGAGCACTCGCCGCCTACGCGCTCGCCTTCGGCGGATACACCGCCGGGGCCGCCGTGCAGTCGGCGGGCGCCGAATGGGGTATCCGTGCCGCCACGGGCCTCATCCCCGCCGTCGCCGCATTGCTCGCCGTGCTCGTCATGATCTTCTACCCGCTGACCGACGCCAAGCACGCCGAGGTCGTCCGGGCGATCGCCGAGCGCCGCGCCGCCACCGGCCACGCAACCCCGGTCGCGGCAGACCTCTCCACCGCATCGTTCTCCGTGTCCCGCGGACCGAATTCCCCCAGGCCCCGCGGCTGAGCGCCGCACTGCAGAAAGGCACCCCATGAACATCGACAAGGCCGAGGTCATCGTCACGAGTCCGGACCGGAACTTCGTGACGCTCAAGCTCACGACGGATGACGGGTTGACCGGCATCGGTGATGCGACGTTGAACGGTCGCGAGCAGGCGGTCGTCGCCTATCTCGCGGAGCACGTCGTACCGCTGCTGCTCGGGCGCGACGCGTCGCGGATCGAGGACACCTGGCAGTTCCTGTACCGCTCCGCGTACTGGCGGCGCGGGCCGGTGACGATGGCGGCGATCGCTGCGGTCGACATGGCGCTGTGGGACATCAAGGGCAAAGCGGCGGGCATGCCCGTGTACCAGCTGTTGGGCGGGGCGTCGCGGACGGGTCTGCTCGCGTACGGGCATGCTTCGGGGCGCACGAACGAGGAGCTGTTCGACAGTGTCCGGGAGCACCAGGCGCAGGGCTACCAGGCCATCCGCATCCAGACGGCGGTGCCCGGGTTGAAGTCGATCTACGGCATCGCGTCGAACGAGACCTCCGCGGAGAACGCCGGAGTCCGGTACGACCACGAGCCCGCCCAGCGGGGTGGGCTGCCGAACGAGGAGGACTGGGACACCCGCTCGTACCTGCGGCACCTCCCGGGTGTCTTCGAGGCGGTGCGGAACGAGTTCGGACCGGAGCTCCCGCTGCTGCACGACGGGCACCACCGGATGACGCCGATCCAGGCGGCGAAGCTCGGGAAGTCGTTGGAGCCGTACGACCTGTTCTGGTTGGAGGACTGCACCCCGGCGGAGAACCAGGAGGCGTTGCGGCTCGTGCGCCAGCACACGACGACGCCGCTCGCGATCGGTGAGATCTTCAACACGGTGTGGGACTTCCAGAGCCTCATCCGTGAGCAGCTCATCGACTACGTGCGTGGAGCGGTGACGCACATGGGCGGGATCTCGGCGTTGAAGAAGACCCTCGAGTACGCGGCGCAGTACCAGATCAAGTCCGGCATGCACGGACCGACGGACATCTCGCCGGTTGGCATGGCCGCGGCGATGCACCTGGGGCTGTCGATCCACAACTTCGGCATCCAGGAGTACATGCAGCACGGTGCGAAGACCGACGCGGTGTTCCAGCAGTCGTACTCGTGGGAGAACGGCATGCTGCACCCCGGCGACAAGCCTGGTCTCGGGGTCGAGCTCGATGTCGACGAGGCCGGCAAGTACCCGTACCAGCGCGCGTACCTGCCCTACAACCGGCTCGCAGACGGAACAGTCCACGACTGGTAACCCCTGTGGCCAGCGCGGTGCGCTGGTCCCGCCGCGCCCCTGTGGCGCGAGCGCGTCCCTCCGGAGGCCCGCGCTCGCGGCACAGGGGCGCGTTCGCGCGAGCGCACCGCGCTGGCCGAAGCACTGAGACCGAAAAGTTATAGGACAAATGTGGGATATCCCCCGTGTGGGGGCTGGGAGTTCTCCTAGGATGTCGATCGGGGACAGCGCAGCGGGGGATTCGACCACCGATCGTCAACCGCGCCCGACAGCGCTGACCTCGAACGCCCGATTCACCCGATGAATCCGGACGGTCGCCTCGCTGCGCCGTCAGGACCCAGCCCGAGAGTTCCGATGCGCCGTCGTTCCCGCCTGCTTGCCCTGTTCACCTCGATCGTCGTCGCGACGGGACTCATGTCGCTCACGGCACCCGCCGCGTTCGCTGAGGGCCCGAGTGAGGTGACGCTGCTCAAAGAGGTCTCGACACCGAACGTCGTGCCGGGCGAGACCTTCTCCTACGACCTGACGGTGGGCTGCTCAGCGCTCGACACCGGCACCGGATGCACGAACGCCGTGCTCACCGACCCGATCCCCGAGGGGTTCGAGATCCTCGCGGTCGACGTCGGCCAGGGTGTCAGTGCCGCCGACCCGGTCATCACCGGCAACACCGTGACGGTGACCTTCACCGACCAGCTCGAAGACCCGGCCGGCGCCGTCGGCCTCATGGACTCCTCGACCGGTGTGGTGACCATCACCGTCCGTGTGCGCGACGACTTCCCGTTCGCGCAGTCGGGCCTCCCGGTTCCGAACACCGGCACGTTGAACGCGAGCAACGCGATCGCCCCGGCGAACTCGACGGCGATCGTCACCCCGACCGTGGAGCGCACCCTGCTCGCCGGCGCTGAGAAGAGCTTCGCGCCCGCCTCGGCAGCCAACGAACCGGGTACCGCGACGACGGCGACCCTCATCGGCCGCAACGCTTCGAACGGCCCGGTCGACCGCCTCGTCGTCACCGACCCGATCGATCCGACAGCGGCGCCGAACCCGTTCCAGTACCTGGGCGTGACGGCGCTCGGCCAGGTCACCCTGCCCGAGGGCGCCGACCGCGTCCAGGTCGACGTGTGGGACGGCACCGACTGGGTTATCGGCAGCCCCGCGGCCACGGCGACCCTGCCCGACGGCGTCGACCCGGCCAGCATCGGCGGTCTGCGCTTCACCTTCGACAACAGCGGCGGCGCGCAACTGCCGCTCGGCGCGACCGCGACCATCGACGTCGACCTCGAACAGCGCGAGAACGTCGCCGGTATCGCCGGTCCCACCGACGTCGCGAACGTCGTCACCGCGACCGTCGTGCTCGGCGACGAGTCCGACGACGCCTCCGCCACCGGCGTGTACAGCATCGTGCCGACCGTCGTCGACGTCGCCGCGACGAAGAGCTTCGAACCCGACGCGATCGTCCACGGCGAGTCGAGCACGGTCACCACGACGGTCACCAACGACAGCACTGACGCGGTCACCTCGTTGAGCATCACCGAGCCGAGCGGGTCGAGCATCCCGGAGGGCATCGAGTTCGACGCCTTCACGACCGGTGTCGTCTGGCCCATGGGCGCCACGGGTGCCTCTGTCACCTGGACCTACCGCGACGGGACGACCGAGACCATCGCTGCCGGCGCAGCGGACACGTTGCCGGCGCCGGCAACCGGCAAGCAGGTCGCCGGGTACACGGTCACCTTCACCGGGACCATCGCGGCCGGTGCCGAGGCCACCGTGCCGTTCGGCATCACGACCGACCCCGACTTCGCGCCCACCCCATTCGTCTGGGACAACCTCATCGAGGGTTCCGCGACCGCCGTCGACGGGACCGTTGGCACCACCACGGCGAGCGACCAGCTCACGATCTACGACGAGCACCTGGCCGTCGAGGTCGCGAAGCGCATCGCACCGGCCAGCATCCTCTCGGTGCCCGGTTCGCCGGCGACCGTGCTGCTGCCGACCGAGCTCCTGCCGTTCCCCGCCTCCACCACGAACGCCGACCAGATCGTCGTCCAGGACCCCCAGGTGCTGCCGGCCGTGCCGTCGCCGAACCCCTGGTGGAACTCGTTCGACGCCACCGCGATCACGCAGACGGCGATCCCCGCGAACGCGACCCTCACCGTCCAGTACTGGGACGGGACGCAGTTCGTCGACCTCCCCGGCGCGACGGGTGTCGCCGGCCCGCGGATCTTCTCGATGCCGATCCCGGCTGAGCTTCGCGGCTCGATCCAGGGTCTGCGCTTCCAGTTCGACTCCGAGATCGGGTTCGCGCCCGGCACCAAGGTGCAGCCGAACTTCGGCGTCGCGCTCCGTGCCGACAAGCGGGACGCGAGCGGCGCGGCAGCCGGTGGCGACGACGTCATCGAGAACTGCGCAGCTGCCGGGGCTTCCGCCGCGAACATCGACCCTGCCACCGGCGTGACCGCGGTGCCGTGCCCGACCATCACGCTCATCCCGGTGGAGCCGGGTCAGGGCGACCTCATCGAGAAGACCTTCCTCGAGAGCTCGCCCGGGGCTGGTCAGACCGTCATCGCGCGTTCGGGCGACAGCATCCCGGCTCGGATCGACTGGTCGACGGGCGGATACGCCGACCTCGACACCGTCGTGATCTCCGACACCGCCGACCCCGCGACGACGCCCGTCGAGGACACGGTGTTCAACGCCTTCAACGTCACCGGCGTGGACCCGATCACGGCCGAGCAGGATCCGTGGCTCCAATACGACCAGGTGTTGCGCGTCGAACTGTACGACGGCGACGGTTGGGTCGAAGCCCAGAACGATCCCTGCCCTGGGGCGTGCGACGGCACCTTCCCCGGTGTGAGCTTCACCGCCGCCGAGCAGGCGTCGACGGTCGGCGTCCGCCTCGTCTTCGCGGAGAGCCCCACGCGCGCCGCGACGATCGGTGACGACCCGACGGCTCCGCAGGTCGGCAGCGGGGTCGCCCGTTCCATCGGCAACGACCGCTCCTTCGTGCTCGACTTCCAGGTCCGGGACCTCGTCCGCGTGCCGGTCACCGACCCCGATCCGGCCGTCGGTTCCCGCGAGTACAACGCCGGTCCGGGAACGCCCGGCCAGGTCGTCAACACCGCGCGAGCCTCGGGGCTCGACAGCGCCGGTGACCTCGTCGTCACCGACGTCGACTCCGACACCGTGACGCTCATCGACGTGCCGCTCAACGTGCAGGTCGACAAGACGTGGACCGGCGGTCCGCTCGGCATCCCGCCGCTCGGCACCGATCAGGCCTTCTTCCCGTCCGGCCGCGCGAGCATCGTCGCGACGAACGTGACGGCCGCGAAGGTCGACAGCCTGTCGATCACGGAGCCGAACCCGGATTCGACCTCGGCGCCGTTCGACGTGTTCAACATCAAGGGCTTCGTGACCATCTCGCAGCCTGCGGGCACCGTCGACACGGTCGTCGAACTGACCGCGTCCGACGGTTCCGTGCAGACGGTCTCGAGGACGACGGCGCTCGGGATGACCGAGGCGCAACTCGTCGACGTCGTGTCCGTTCGCGTGCTGCACACCGGTCGTATCGACTCGGGTGCGCAGGCCACGCTGACGCTCGACACCCGCCTGCGCGCGACGCACCGCAGCACCGACGCCCCGGTCACGGTGGCCGACTCGGCCGTCGCGAACGACACCGTCGCGCAGGTCGCCGACCTCGGAGGCAGCCCCGACAGCAGCCCGACCGCGACCGACGACGCCTCGATGGTGCTGCAGGCGATGAGCATCTCCGTCACCGCAGGCAAGACGTTCAACACCGTGTCCCAGCAGGAGCCGAACCGGGCGCCGATCACGATGACCCTCTCGGGTCGTCCCGGCGGCAGCGTCCGCGCGGTGGAGCTCGTGCTCACCGACGACGCCGGCACGTTCTGGAACGCGTTCGACTACGTCGGACTCGCCCCGCAGATCACGCTGACGGCTCCGATCAACCGCGTGCAGATGGACGTCTGCGTCGGTCGAGACTTCAGTGACGTCTCGCTGGACTGCGTCGCTTCCGGAGGAACATGGGTGAACGGCACCGCCCGCACCGCATCGCAGTTCAACGCGTCGCCGCTGCCCGACTCGGTGGCTGCGAGCGACGTCGAGGGCGTCCGGTACACCTTCACTCGCGCTGACGGCGCGTTCTGGGAGAACCCCGCATCGCCGCTTCAGCAGGTGCCGGTCGCCGTGCAGCGTCGAGTCGACCTCCGGTCCGGAGGCGAGGTGCCTTCGACGCTCGCCGGGAACCAGCCGGCACCGGGCGAGAGCGCGGCCGGTGTCTTCAGCAACCGCGTCGTCGCCGATGTCACTGGCGCACTGACCGGCGGCGAGGGCGCTCCGGCGCTCACTGCGACGGACGACGCCGACGCGACCGTCGGATACATCCACTCGAACAACGCCGTGACCGTCGCGAAGACGCCGACCGGTGTCCAGAGCCCCGGTCGTGTCATCAACTACGGCCTCGCGGTGACGAACTCCGGCAACACGCCGATCGTCAACCCGGTCGTCACCGACCGCCTGCCGAGTGACGCCGGTGGGGTGCAGTTGATCTTCGACCCGGCGGCGGATCCGGCGAGCTCGCCGTACAGCTACGCTCTGACCGGCGCGGCACCGTCGACCCCGAACGGGCCGGCCCTGCCGACCGACGGTGCCGACGTGACCGCTTCCGTGAACTCCGGCGCAGACGTCATCACGTTCACCTTCCCCGAGGGCAGCGTCCTCGAGGTCGGTCAGACGTACCGCATCACCGTGCAGCTGGTCTTCCGTCCGGGGCTGACGGCCAACACCGTCGTGACCAACACGATGGGCGTGACCGGTGACCGGGCGTGGGACGCCTGCTCCGGGCGTCTGGACGCCACCACGGGCGAGTGCCGCACGAACACCAGCGTGACGGTGCAGCTCGCCGGCGCCATCCGCGGCGTCAAGACGGTCAAGGCCGATGACACCGAACTCGGGACCAACGCCGTGAACGGCGCCGTGGACTGCAAGCCCAACCAGGCCGGCTTCTACCGCGGCGGTTGCGTTCCGGTCACGAAGCCCGGCGGCACCGAGACGTGGCGTGCAGTGCTCACCAATGTCGGAACCCTCCCGATGAACCGGATGGTCGCGATCGACCGCCTCCCCAAGGTCGGCGACACCGGTGCCAACAGCGCCCTGCCGCGCCGTTCCGAGTGGCAGCCGAGCTGGACGGGCGTCGCCACGCTCGCCGTCGCAGGACCCACGGCATCGATGACCACCTACTACACGACGGCCGCGAACCCCTGCGTGAGCGACCTCAACACGACCGGAGCGCAGTGCGCACCGGGCAGCTGGCTCGTGTGGGACAGCGCGGCCGCCGCCGCCGTCGACCCGGCAACGGTGACCTCGCTCAAGTTCGTCGTCGACTTCGGGACGGCGCTGCCGCCGGCCGGCACGGTCTCGATCGACCTGCAGACGCGGACTCCCGCGTACTCGCCGACGGCCGGCCCCGACACCATCGCGTGGAACACCATCGCGGTGGCGGGGCGCACGGTCAGCGGTCAGACCATCGGCACGACGCCTGCGACCGAAGGCAACAAGGTCGGTGTGGCGCTCGCGACCGGTCCGCTCGAGGCCCTCAAGGAACTCGCGGGTGACGGCGCCGAGCGGTACGCGCCGGCGACCTTCACCGGTGACGTGACGTGTGTTTCGGTCGGCGAGGACATCCCCGTCCGTCCCATCACCCTGTCGGCCGACGGCACGCCGGTGTCGGTGCCCGACCTGCCGTGGGGTGCCGAGTGCACCATCGCGGAAGACGACAACGGTCAGACCTCGGAGCAGATCAACACCGTCACGATCGTGCGCCCGCCGCAGACGGTGCCCGTCGTGATCGCGACGAACACCTACGACCTCGCAGGGCTCGTCGTCGAGAAGTCCGTCGCCACGGACGCCGTCGATCAGGACGGGACGCCGGTCTCCTACGGACCCTTCGACGTCGCGGTGCAGTGCCTCTTCCTCGACGAGCCGGTCTACGCCGACGGCTTCTCGGCTGAGACCCCGATGACCGCGACGCTCGCCGATGGTGAGTCCGCCTCGTTCACCGGCCTGCCGGCACGTGCCGACTGCACGGTGACGGAGACGGACCCGAAGGGTGCTGTCTCGACGAGCATCACGATGACGACGGCCGACGGGGCTGCGGAGCCGGTCGACGCCACCGACGCGCCGGTCACGCTGACCGCGGACGCCGACGGCGAGCCGACGAACACCGCCTCGATCGTGAACGGGTTCGCCGACGGTGCACTCGAGATCACGAAGGTCGTCACCGGTCCCGGTGCCGAACTCTATGGAGCCGGTCCGTTCGTCGTCCACGCGGTCTGCACGCTCACCGACGACTCCGGCACGCGCGTCGTCTGGGACGGCGACGTCACCCTCGGCGGTGACCTCCCGCTCGTCGCGACGATCGAGCACCTCGCTGCAGGCGCGGTCTGCGCGATGACGGAGACGCAGACGGGTGGTGCCGACATCGTCGACATCGCCTCCTCGGCGGACCCGATCGCACCGGACGCGACGGTCGGCTTCACGGTGACGAACACCTTCCTCCTCGGCTCGCTCGAGGTGACGAAGGCTGTGGCCGGTGACGGTGCGGAGCGGTACGGTCAGGGCGTCTTCACGGTGCAGCTGAGCTGTGTCCGCACGGTCGACGGCGAGTCCGTGGCTGTCGAGATCCCCGGTGGTCCGACCCGCGAGGTGTCGATCGACGGTGGACTCATCGCCGACTTCGACGCCCTGCCTGTCGGTGCGGAGTGCCGCATCGTCGAGTCGCTGAGTGGTGGCGCGACCAACTCGATCATCACCATCGGCTCGGGTGAGGGCGCGGAGACCGGCTCGGGCACCGAGGGTGTCGAGACGACGATCCAGTCGGACGCCACGCTCGCCGCCACGATCACGAACGTGTTCGAGGTCGGGTCGATCACGGTCACGAAGGAACTCGCGGGTGCGGCAGCCGCTGCGAACGCGGACAAGACCTTCACGGTCGCGCTCAGCTGCCTCGCCGACGTCGACGGTGAGTCCGCCGCCGTCGAGATCCCAGGCGGTGCCGAGCGCACACTGTCCCGCGACACCGGCCTCACCGCCGAGTACGCGGAGCTGCCCGTCGGTGCCGAGTGCGAGCTCGTCGAGACGGATGCCGGTGGCGCGACGTCGACGGCGATCACGCCGAACGACGGCGACGCCGCTGTCGGTGTGGTCACGGTCGCCGCGGGCGAGGCTGCGACCATTGCGGTCGTGAACACCTTCGACCCGGCACCGGTCGTGCCCGCTGACCCGGGTTCGGCACTCACGGACGGTTCCTTGAGCTCGACCGGCTTCGCCGGAGCATGGCTGTGGATCGTGGGAGGCGTCCTGGCGCTTCTCGGTGCTCTGCTGCTCGTGCTGAGTGGTCGCCGCCGCCGCGGTAGCGCCCAGTAGCAGTTCCTCCGTCGTTCGGTCCAGCTCGGTGCGCTGGACCGAACGCGGGGGTCCGCAAGACCACCTGCTGACAGGTTCCCCAGTTCCGACGATCTACGCGAGCGAAAGCCCGCGGGCTCGTCGGAACTCTGGGTCCACCTGTGAGGTCGGCCACAGTTCTTCGCGAAGACGCTCGAGCAAGGTGTCACCTCTGTCTTCCCAAGCCGCCGTGGCTCGGTCATCATCGTCCTCGGCATGCGGTCGTTCGGTACGTTCCTGCCAGGACTGCAGCCACGATCGAAGCTCCACGGTGAGTGATGAGCTCAGTCCGAGCTCCTCCGCAGACACGGTGTACTCATCGGCTTCGTCGTCCCACAGAGGGTCCAATCGGCCATGATCCGGAAAGAAGCGGATCCGCCGCAAGAGGCCTTGGCTGGCCAGCTCGTGGTGACGAATCGTGCTTTCAGGCGTTGCGAATGGCGGCACACGCAGCTCTACCTGGCTGCTCGGGTCGAGTACCCATCGTTCGCGTTCCACGCACTGGAGCGTACAACCGAGGGGCCAGAGCCGGGACGGTGTCAGTCGACGATGGCGATCGCGTCGATCTCGACCAGCATCTCCTCGCGGGGGAGACCCGTGAAGACGGTCGTGCGGGAGGGCAGGACGCCGCCCGCGATGCGCGAGCCGACGAACTCGCCGTAGGCGTCGTTCATGATGCTGAAGTCTTCGCGCTTCGTGAGGTACACGCGCAGCATCATGACGTCGTCGAAGCTCGCGCCACCGGCCGCGAGGATCGCCTCGACGTTCTGCAGCGTCCGGATGGTCTGCGCGGCGACGTCGCCCGGGAACAGGTACTCGTTCGTGGCCGGGTCGACGGGGCCCTGCCCGGAGACCTGGACGAAGTTGCCCTTCCGGACACCCTGCGAGAAGGTGTGCGCCGGTGCGGGAGCGTCCGTGGTGGAGATGGCGGTGCGTGCGGTCATGGGGGTGTTCGTTCCTTCGTGTTGGTGGCGCTTCGACAGGCTCAGCGGCCGAGGTTGGACGGCCGTGGCCGGGGTGGAGGCTCAGGTGGCGGGGTGGGGCTCAGTCGCCGCCGTGGTGGGCGTGACTGACGCGCTGGGAGTGCGCGCCTCGGCGGGTGCGTAGCCGAGCTCGATGGAGATGGCCGCCGTCGTCGCGAGGAGCTGGGGGAGCAGGCCTCTGACGTCGGCGTGTGGGAGCACCATCGTCGGCACCGAGATCGACACGGCGGCCGCGATGCGTCCGTCCGGCCCGAACACCGGGGCGGCCACGCAGTTCATGAAGCTCTCGTGCTCCTCGTGGTCTTCGGCCCAGCCGCGCTCCTTCGAACGCTCGATGTCGGCGAGCAGGGCGTCGGCGTCGGTGATCGTCTTGTCGGTGTACCGCTCGAACACGATGCCGTTGACGATGCGCCGACGTTCGGCCGGGTCGAGGCCACCGAGCAGTACCTTCGCGACGCCGGTGGCATACAGCGAGGCGGGAAGGCCGACGCGGGAGTACATGCGCAGCGGTTGTCGTGACTCGACCTTGTCGATGTAGAACACGGAGCCGTCTTCGTAGGCGGCGAGATGGACGGTCTGCCCGGTCGCCGCCCCGAGCGCGCGCAGATGCTGTGATGCGACACCCCGGACGTCCTGCTCCTCGAGCGCCGTCTGGGTGAGCTCGAACATCGCGGGGCCGAGGTGGTAGCGGAATCCGGCGTCGCGGGTGACGAAGCCGTGCTCTTCGAGCGTGTTCAGCAGACGCAGGACGGTGGTCTTGTGCACGCCGGCCGTTGCGGCGAGGCCATCGAGGGAGTTGGTGCCCGACACGATCTCGCGGAGGAGGTCGAGGGCGCGCGACAGCGATTGACTCATGTCTTGATCATCCCCTGTGCCGCGATCGTCGTCCACGGGAGGGGGCTCGCGGGCGAGATGCGCCACGACGCCCACGCCTCGTCGGTGGCGTCGACGATGGCCTGCACGCCGTCAGCGTCGGGGACGAGTTCGGGGCGATCTCCATGACAGATGAGGGTGGAGGCGGCGATCGCGTGACCGAGCCGCATGCAGGCGGCGTCGGGAGCGCCGGAGGCCAGGCCTGCGAGGTATCCGGCTGCGAAGGCGTCTCCTGCTCCGACCGTCTCGACGACGTCGACCACGAGGGACGGGACCTCGGTGCTGTCGCTCGGCTCGTCTCGATGGACCGTGGTCGCGGCGTTGGACTCGTCCTTCCGCACGATGCGTTGCAGTGCTGGGAGCTCTGCGAACAGGCGCGCGGGATCGGCGTGCCCGAAGAACAGCTCGGCTTCGTCGACTCCGAGGAAGAGCACTGCCGCCTGATCGAGCAGGCGGTGGAGCGGAGCCGTCGACCGGCCCTCCCAGAGGCGAGGCCGGAAGTTGAGGTCGACACTCAGCACCGCATCGGTGACGAGGGCTGCTCGCAGGACCCCGACGAGTTCGGCCGTGGAGTCGGACAGCGCCGGCGTGATGCCGGAGGTGTGCACGATGGCTGAGGCGTCGAGCGCGGAACGGGTGCTGGCGTGCTGGAGCGTGGACGCGCTGAGCTGTGAGGCCGCAGAGCCGCTGCGGTAGTAGTGCATGCGCGGGCGGCGGTCGCCGTCGGCCGCGACGACCGTCTCCTTGATGTACAGGCCGGTCGGGCGCTGGGCGTCGCGCTCGACCGCATCGACCAGGACGCCGTCGTGGCGGGCGGTGTCGAGGACGTAGTCTCCGAAGCCGTCATCGCCGACGCGTGAGATCCAGTGGGTGGGGATGCCGAGGCGTGCGAGGCTGGACGCCACATTGAACTCGGCTCCACCGACACCGGTGCGGTACTCACGGGCCTCTGCGAGCGGGAGCTGGCTCTCGGGGAGCAGGACGACCATGGCCTCGCCGATCGTGCTCACGGTGGACGGTGACGTCGTCATCACAGTTCGCCTCGCGTTCCGGCCGATCTCGGTTGACGGCCTCTGGCGTCAATGCTAGAACAGACGTAGCGCTGCATGCAATACACGTTGCACAATACGCAACGAATGAAGGGCAAGCGGTTCTCGACATCGAAACGAGGAGACCATGACGGACGACTTCGACGCCAGCAGGATCGGTGTGCTCGACGGCAGCCTCAAAGGCTTCCCGCCGGCTTCCGTCGGTCTCGATGCCGTGGCCTTCCTCGCCGCCGCGCCTGCACTGTCCGGGTTCACCACGCCACTCGTCACCCTCGACCGCTCGGCTGTCCGCGACAACGTCGAGACGATGCGCCGCTGGTGCGAGCGCGCCGGTGTCGGTCTCGCCCCCCACGGCAAGACCACGATGAACCGCGCGCTCTGGCAACGCCAGCTCGACGCCGGCAGCTGGGGAATCACCGTCGCCACCCCGTGGCAGCTCGCGGTCGCGCTCGACTGGTCGATTCCGAAGGTCATGCTCGCCAACGCGCTGGTGCAGCCGGAGCACCTCCGTGCCGTCGCTCGTGCGCTCGACGCCGGCGACGCACAGATCGTGGTGTGGGCGGACTCCGTCCGAGCGGTGCAGATCATGGCCGCAGTGCTCGCCGAGCAGCCGCCGCGCCGACCGCTGCACGTTCTCGTCGAACTCGGGGCCCCCGGCGGACGTACCGGCGCACGAGACCACGCGACGGCGCTGGAGATCGCCGAGGCGGTCTCCGCATCGCCCGAGCTCGCCCTCGCCGGCGTGAGCGGTTACGAGGGTGCGCTCGCCCATCACGGCGACGACGGCTCGCTCCGCATCGTGCACGACTACCTCGTCTCGCTCGCCGACCTCCACACCACCCTCCTGCGTGCCGACCGCTACGACGCCCGTGTCGACACCCTGATCGTCACCGCCGGTGGCAGCGCCTACTTCGACGTGGTGGCCGAGGTGCTCGCCAGCCTCCGCGACCTGGCAGGCAGCACTGGCCGCGCCGTCGACGTCCTCCTCCGCTCAGGCGCGTACATCACCCATGACGACGGCTTCTACCGCGGCATCAGTCCACTCTCCCGGCACACGGGCACAGGCGACTTCCGTTCCGCCATCCACGGCTGGGCGACGATCGTGTCGCGTCCTGAGCCCGGTCTCGCGCTCGTCGACGGCGGCAAGCGCGACTTCCCCTTCGACGAAGGCCTACCCGAGGTGCAGGGCGTCCGCCGCGCCGGTTCGAAGACCGTCGAACCCCTCCCCGGGGCCACGGCCACGGCCATGAACGACCAGCACACCTTCATCGCCCTCCCGGCCGGAAGCGACCTCGAGGTCGGCGACGTCGTCCGGCTCGGCCTCTCGCACCCGTGTACGACCTTCGACAAGTGGCGAGCCCTCATCGTGATCGACGACGTCCGCGGCGCCGATCCACTGGCCGTCGACGTCGTCACCACCACCTTCGGCTGATCCAGCCCCGACGACCGAGCCGGGCTCGCCGGCGAGAGAGGACCGCATGTCCAGCATCACCACCCCGCACGCACTCGACGCGCTTTACGACGACCGCGCGATCGCCGTCGTCCGGGTGCCCGTCATCCCCGACCCGGTGGAGCTGTGCCGTGCCCTCGCCACCGGCGGTATCCGCAGCGTCGAGTTCACGTTCACGACGCCGGGCGTCGAGGCGCTGATCCGCGCGGCAGCCGACGCACGCGCAGACCACGGTGCCGTCATCGGAGCCGGAACGGTCGTCGACGCCGACACCGCGCGGCGGGCGATCGACAACGGCGCGCAGTTCCTCGTCACTCCCGGGCTGAGTGAAGAGGTCGCCGAGGTCGCACTCGCGGCAGGCGTCCCGTTCCTCCTCGGCGCGATGACACCGAGCGAGGTCATGCGTGCGGCGGCGCTCGGTTCGCACGCGGTCAAGATCTTCCCCGCAGCGACGATGGGATCAGGGTTCCTGAAGGACCTCCGAGGTCCGTTCCCCGAGCTCCGTCTCGTACCCTCCGGTGGGCTGCACGCCGGGAACGCGCGGGAGTACATCCAGGCCGGCGCCGCCGCCGTGACGGCAGGATCGAGCGTCGTCGGTGCCGCACACGTCGCGGCCGCCGACTGGGCGGGCGTCGCTGCCCGGGCCACCGCGTTCACGGAGGCGGCGCTCCTGCCATGAGCGTTGCATCGGCGGGCAACGGCCGGGCGGTGCTCGTCCAGGACGCCCGCATCATCGACGGCACGGGCGCACCGAGCGTGCACGGGTCGGTGCTCATCCAGGACGGCCGCATCGCGGCTCTCGGAGGTGCAGCCGAGCACGCCGCACCGCACGACGCCCACGTGATCGACGCCTCCGGCCTCGTCGCAGCACCGGGCTTCATCGACATGCACGCCCACTCCGACCTCGCTGTCCTGCGCGATCCCGAGCACCTCGCGAAGGTGTCGCAGGGGGTCACCACGGAGGTCCTCGGTCAGGACGGGCTCTCCTACGCACCCACCGACGATCGCACCATGGCGATCATCAGGCAGCAGATCGCGGGCTGGAACGGCGAGCCGGACGATGTCGACTTCGCCTGGCGCACGGTGGGGGAGTACCTCGACCGAGTCGACAGCGGTGCGGCCCTCAACGTCGCCTACCTCGTACCGCAGGGTTCGGTGCGGATGCTCGTCGTCGGCACCGAGAATCGACCGGCAAGCCCTGCGGAGCTCGTTCGGATGCAGGAGATCGTAGCGACCTCGATGCAGGAGGGAGCCATCGGCCTGTCCTCCGGACTCACCTACGTGCCCGGCATGTTCGCCGACACGGCCGAGCTCGTCGCACTCTGCACGGTCGTCGCCGAGCACGGCGGCTTCTACGCGCCGCATCAGCGCTCCTACGGCAAGGGCGCTCTCGAGGCGTACGCCGAGATGATCGAGGTGAGCCGGCAGTCCGGCTGTGCGCTCCACCTCACGCACGCGACCATGAACTTCGGCGTGAACGCCGGCCGTGCGGCCGAGCTCGTCGCGCTCATCGACGAAGCCATCGCCGACGGGGTCGACATCACCCTCGACACCTACCCGTACCTCCCCGGTTCAACGACGCTCTCCGCGCTCCTACCGAGCTGGGCTGCCGTGGGCGGGCCGGCTGCAACGCTCGAGCGCCTCCGCGACCCGTCCGTGCGGGCGCGGGTGCGTCATGAGGTCGAGGTCGTCGGCACGGACGGCTGCCACGGTGTCGTCACCGACTGGTCGACGATCGAGATCTCGGGTGTCGCGAACCCGGAACTGGCGCCGTTCGTCGGCCGAACCGTCGCGGCGATCGCCGAAGAGCCCGGGCGGTCCTGGTCCGGAGACCCCACGGCAGTGTTCTTCGAGATCCTGCTCGCCGACCGCCTGGCGACCGGCATCCTCCAGCACGTCGGAGACGAGGCGAACGTCCGCACGATGATGGTCCACCCGGCGCACACGGGCGGGAGCGACGGCATCCTCATCGGAGCCAAGCCGCACCCACGCGCGTGGGGCACCTTCCCCCGCTACCTCGGCCACTACGTGCGCGAAGAGGGTGTCCTGGGGCTCGAGGAGGCCGTCGCGCACCTCACATCGCGGCCAGCGGCGCGGCTGGGCCTCCGAGACCGCGGCGTCCTGCGCGTCGGTGCCGTCGCCGACCTGGTGCTCTTCGACCCGGCCACCGTCTCCGACCGTGCCACCTTCGCCGAGCCCCGTCAGCAGGCGGCCGGTATCCCCTGGGTCTTCGTCGCCGGCATCCCGGTCATCGCCGACGGCCGTCGCACCACTGCGACACCCGGCCGCGCCCTCCGCCGCCCGTCGGCCTGACCCCCTGCCCCCCTGCCCTCTCCAAGACCATGTTCAGAATTCAGGGAATCTCTCGGCGACTCCGCTGAAATCGGCTGATCGCTGGCGGAAATCGGACAACCCGTCAATGGCGGCCCGAGATTCCCTGAATTCCGAACCAGAACTGAAAGCAACGCATGTACTCAGGCTCCCTCGCGCGCAGCATCGCCGCTGCCGCATCCTCCCCCGACAACCCCATCAGCTGGTTGCAGGAGACCACTCCGGGCCTCCTCATCCTCTGTGCGGTCGCGATCGCGGTCCTCCTCGTCCTCATCATCAGGGTGAAGCTCGAACCGTTCATCTCGCTGTTCATCGTGGGCATCGGCCTGGCGCTCGCGACCGGGACGAGCATCTACCAGATCGTCGGCGTCGCCGTCCCCGACCCGTTCGACGACGAACAGATCAAGCCGGGTGCGTCACTGCTGGAGACCGGCTTCGGCGGCATCCTCGGCCACATCACGATCATCATCGGCCTCGGCACGGTGCTCGGCGCCATCCTCGAACGCTCCGGCGGTGCCGACGTCCTCATCCGCAAACTGCTCGGTCGATTCGGTGAACGTGGTGCGCCGATCGCGATGGGCCTGACCGGTCTCATCTTCGGCATCCCCGTCTTCTTCGACGTCGGCATCTTCGTGCTCGCGCCGCTCGTCTACATCACCGCCCGTCGCGGCGGGAAGTCGCTCGTGCTGTACGCGCTGCCGATGCTCGCCGGCCTGTCGATGACGCACGCGTTCCTGCCGCCGCACCCCGGTCCGACGGCCCTCGCAGGCACCTTCGAGGTCGGCCTCGGCTGGCTCATCCTCATGGGCTTCCTCTGCGGTATCCCTGCGTTCATCGCCTCAGGAATCGCCTGGCCGCTGTGGATCGGCAAGCGCGTCATGGTGTCCGTGCCCGAAGAGTACGTGCTCGAACCTGCCGACGACGCCCCGGATCGCAAGGACGTCTCGCTGTGGAGCGTCGGACTCATCATCGTCGCACCCATCCTGCTCATCCTCGCTGCGACCTTCGGTGCGCTCGCCCTGCCGAACGGCCCGCTGCTGGAGGCGCTCACGCTCATCGGCAACCCGGCCGTCGCCCTCACGATCGCCGTCTGCCTGGCCTACTACGTGCTCGGTGTGCGGCGGGGCATGTCTCTCGCAGAACTCGGGGAGTTGTCGGGGCAGTCGCTGAAGCCCATCGGCATGATCCTCCTCGTCGTCGGCGCCGGTGCGTTCTTCGGTGCGGTCATCTCCGCGACCGGCGTGGGAGCGGCGCTCGCCGAGGTGCTCGGTTCGCTCGGCCTGCCGATCATCGTCTCCGCCTATCTCATCAGCTCGGGACTCCGAGTGGCGCAGGGTTCGGCGACGGCGGCGATCGTCATCACCGCTGGCATCCTGCAGCCGGTCGTCCTGGAGGCCTCCTACTCGCAGCCGCAGCTCGCCCTCATCGGCATCGCGATCGCGGCGGGTTCCATCACCCTCTCGCACGTCAATGACGGCGGCTTCTGGATCATCTCGAAGTACTTCAACATGTCGGTGAAGCAGACGCTCGCGACCTGGACCGTACTCGAGACGATCCTCTCGGTGGTCGGTTTCGCGATGGTCGCCCTCATCTGGCAGTTCGTCTAGCCCTCGCTGGTCGACCTTTCTCAGGACCCTCCCGGCGTGTCGGCCCCGCGACAGGCCGACACGCCCGAGGGCTCCTGAGAAAGGTCCCCGGGTCGGTCAGAAGAGGCGCGAGTCGCTGTCGTCGAGGCCGCGCATGGCGTCGTAGTCGAGGACGACGCAGCGGATGCCGCGGTCCTGCGCGAGCGTGCGCGCCTGCGGCTTGATCTCCTGGGCGGCGAAGACACCCTGCACGGGAGCGAGCAGCGGGTCGCGGTTCATGAGTTCGAGGTAGCGGGTGAGCTGTTCGACGCCGTCGATGTCGCCACGGCGCTTGAGTTCGACCGCGACTGAAGCGCCGGTGGCGTCGGTGGCGAGGATGTCGACGGGTCCGATCGCCGTCATGTACTCACGGCGGATGAGCCGGTAGCCGTCGCCGAGGAGCTCGATCTGCTCGGCGAGGAGCTTCTGCAGGTGTGCTTCGACACCGTCCTTCTGGAGGCCGGGGTCGACACCGAGTTCGTGGGCGCTGTCGTGGTGCACCTCGTGGATCGACACGATGAGTGCGTCGCCGGTCTTCTTGTGGGTCACCTTCCACAGCTCGGTAATCCCGGCGGCAGCCTGGTCCTCATCGGGCTCGATGGTGGTGAGGGTGCAGGGCGGGCTCATCCAGTTGAGGGGCTTGTAGGAGCCGCCGTCGGAGTGGACGAGCAGGCTGCCGTCGTTCTTCACCATCAGCAGCCGCTTCGCCAACGGCAGATGGGCCGACAGGCGTCCCGCATAGTCGACCGAGCACTCCGCAATCACCAAACGCACGACGACGAGCCTACCGGTAGGGAGGTCGCTCGCGGTCGCCCTGCATGGTCTTGCGCGACGGTGATCGTGATAGTAATATACTAACATATCTCTCCCCATCGGAAGGCTTGACCATGTCCCCCCGTGTCTCTCAGCGCGCTCACCACGGGCGATTCACGTTCTGCATCACCGCCCTCATCGCGACGGCGATCCTCGTGCCGACGGCCGCCGAAGCTGCGAGCGTGCCGAACATCCGGTCTGCTGTGTCGCCTTCGGTGGCTCGAACGACGATCCTCGCCGAACGCGACGTCGAGACGTCTGTGGCTCTCCAGGTGGAGTCTCCGGCTGCCGGTGGCGAGTTCGCCGCTGACGCCACGGGTCTGGCGACCCCGGTGTTCTCCGGGATCGCTACAGCTGGGGCGCAGGTGCGTGTCGTGACGCAGTGGGGCGACCACGTCGGCGAGGTCACGGCGGACGCCCAGGGGCGTTGGTCGATCCTCTGGGAGAAGTCGCTGCTTCCGGCGCGATATGTCGGCGGGCACACGATCCAGTCCGTCGGTGGGCGAGACGTGGACCGGGTCCGATACGACTTCACGGTGAACCATGCTGCGGTCACCCCGCTCGAGGTTGAGACCCCGGCACTGAACGGTGAGGTCTTCATCGATGCGTCAGGCCTCGCGACTCCCGTGTTCTCGGGCTTGTCCACCCCTGAGGCGCAGGTGCGTGTCGTGACGCAGTGGGGCGACCACGTCGGCGAGGTCGCTGCAGACGCCCAGGGGCGTTGGTCGATCACCTGGGACAAGTCGCTGCGTCCGGCGCGGTATTCCGGTGGGCACACGATCCAGTCGGTCGGTGGGCGGGACGTCGGTCGGGTTCCGTACGACTTCGCGGTCGTGCGACCCGCGATGCGTCCGCTTGAACTGCTCACTCCGGTCGAAGGCACCGAGCTGGTGGCCGACGCGGGCGGGTCGGTGACCCCGGAGTTCACCGGTCATGCCACGCCGCACGCAGACATCCGCATCGAGGCTGCCGATGGACACGTGGTCGGCGCGACACGGGCCGGCGCCGACGGAGCCTGGTCGGCGCTGTGGGACGAACCGATCGGTGTCGGACGGTATGAGGATGTCCGCGCCGTCCAGACGGTGGGCGGCGTCGAGATCGACCGGGTGAGCACCACGATCAGTGTCCGCGGGCAGTACCTGCCTGGCCCAGTCGTTTCCGAGCAGAGCTCGGTCGTCGATGTCGTCGCGCTCATCTCGGCCGGGGAGGCGCAGGCTCGCGAAGGGCGGTCCTACGCGCACAGCGATCTTCAGCCAACGGGTCGCTACGTCGAGAAGGGCGAGGACCTCACCGTGACGGTGCCGGGCGACATGAACGGCGCGGCCCTCGTCGTCGGTTTGTACGGATCGCACGCCGTCGCGAACGGCGGCGCCTCGGTCGGGCACAGTTCGCATGGGTTGCGCGCCGGTGTGAACACGATCACAGCAGACCGCGACGGCATGGTCTACCTGCAGTCCGAGACCTCCGCCGGAGCGGTGACGGTGGCCGGCGGGCTCCCTGTCCCGACGTACCTCGTCGGACGTACTGATCGCGCGACGTTCGACGCCCAGCTCGCAGCGTGGTCGTCGACGCCGTATGTGTCGCTCGTCGGCGATCGGATCTTCGGTGACTTCCAGCGACGGATCGTCGTCGAAGCGGTCAAGGGACAGGATCTCGACGTGCGGATCGCGTCCTGGGACACAGTGGTGCAGCTCACAGATGACGCCTACGGTCTCGCGAAATCGGCATCAGGTGTCGGACACCGCTATGACCACCGGATGTATGTCTCGAACCCCGACACCGGTGCCGGTTATGCGTCGGCGACGAACTCGCGAATCACCTTCCAGGTCGACACCGGCGCCGGCAAGGACCTCCTCGCGGGTGGCTTCGACAACTGGGGCCTCTGGCACGAGATCGGACACACCTACCAGCCGAGCATCGTTCGAGACGGGGGCGGACTGGGCGAAGTGAGCGTCAACATCTCGGCGTTGTACGTCCAGGAGCGTCTCGGTTATCCGAGCCGCGTCGACAGTGCCGGAATTCGCAATGGCTTCGCCGCGTTCCGGCAGACGCCCATCGGTGAGCGCGCCTACAACAAGATCTCGGACCTGTTCCTCAAGGTCTTCATGTTCGACCAGCTGCGTCGAGCCTTCGGCGACGACTTCTACGCGCAACTCGCTCAGGAGATCCGGATGCAGGATGCGCGAGGGTACGACCGGGCGTACGCCGGGCACGACCGCTTCATCTGGGAAGCCTCGCGGATCGCCGATCGCGACCTGACACCGTTCTTCCGGGAGTGGGGTCTGCCCGTGGAAGGCGCGCTGGCAGAGGAACTCGCCGCGTTCCCGAAGCTGCAGACGCCGATCTGGGAGAACGACGATCGCCTGACGGATGTGATCGAGCGCCAGGTCCCCTCCCTCGTGGTCCCATCCGGTGTGCTCGGCCCTGTGGGCACGGTGCAGTACGGGCAGTCGGTCCTCGACCCGGACGACCTGTCGGTGACGGGGCTCGCGGCCGGCACGATCGTCGAGGATGTCTCGGTGGTGTACTCCAAGGTGGGCGCTCAGGGCGCTCGGATCGCAGCCACCATCGTCGACTCGCTCGGGAACCGGAACGTCCTCGTCGGCAGCGCTGAAGCGCGCGCAGTGGACGTCGTTGAGTTCGACGGAATCAGTGACCGTCTGATCGCGACGATCGCTCTCGATGCGGGCGTCGTCCGAGTGAATCCCGGGGACGGAAGAGCCGCGCATGACTACTTCGGAGGACAGGAGTACGTGTCGGCTGAACTGCGTTCCCCGCGGGGCGACGTGCTCGCCTCCGCGATCGTGCAGGGTCAGGACAACGGTTCGGTGCTGCGCAAGGCTTTCGAGGGAGTGCTTGTGCCGAACGGCTCAACGCTCGTGGTCGCTCATGCAGAACCGAAGAATCGATTGAAGGTGTGGACGGGCGGCGTGCAGGCGCCGCGGAGCGACAGCCGCGAGCGGTCGTTCCGGGTCGTGGACGGGTCATTCGTCCCGATGCAGAACGAAGCGGCGTTCCATGGAATCGGCGAGAACCTGGTGGCGACGGTCGGCCTCCACGACGGCGTGCTGCTCGTCGATCCCGGCTCGTCAACGGCCGCCCACCCTTATTTCGGCGGACAGGTTTACGTGTCCGCCGAGCTGAGGTCCGCGGACGGCGCCGTGCTCGCCGCTGCGAGCGTGGACGGGAACGCCACCGGCGCGGTCATGCGAGACGCCCTGCACGGAGTGTCCGTTCCCGAGGGTTCGACGCTGGTCGTCACCCATCAGGAGCCGACGAACCGGCTGATCGTCCGCGCGACCGGCGAACTGCTCGCCGGGAGTGACGCGAAGGAGCGCACGTACCGCGTCGTCGGCGGCGCGTTCGTGCCGCTCGACTGACGCGACCACGCGCTGGGGCGGGGCGTGCGAACCGACCCGCCTCAGCGCTTCCGGCGGCTGCTCTCCCGAGCGGCGGGCGAGGCGAGGCCGGCGAACACGATGAGCACGAGCACGACGAACAGGGCGTTCAACAAGCCGACGTGCTCGCCGAGGATGCCGATGAGCGGCGGGCCGACGAGGAACGCACAGTAGCCGATCATGGCGACGGCGCTCACGCGGGCTGCGGCGCGCTTCGGGTCGTCCGCCGCAGCCGACATGCCGACGGGGAAGCCGAGCGAGGCGCCGAGGCCCCACAGCACGGTGCCGACGATCATCACCCAGGTGATCGGGGTGAGGATGAAGAGCACGAGCCCGACGATGGCGGCGCCCGCCGAGACCTGCAGCACCGGGACGCGGCCGAACCGGTCGATGAGCGGACCGCCGACGATGCGTCCGACGGTCATCGCCGTGACGAAGACACCGTAGACGAGCGCGCCAGTCGTGTTGGTCTGGCCGTGGCCGTCGACCACCGCGAGTGCGAGCCAGTCGTTCGCGCTGCCCTCGGCGAACGCCATGCCGAGCATGATGACACCGATGAGGATGAGGCGGCCGTCCGCCCACACCGACAGGCTCTCGCGGAGGCGTTCCTGCCAGGGGGTCTTCGGTGCATCGGCGTGCACAGGCGTGATCTCCTGCGCGGCCGGCACGAAGCGCATGACGACCACCGCGGTGACGCCGATGGCGATGGCCATGATGAGCGCGTGCCAGAAGACCTCGATGCCTGCCGCCGAGGCGAGTGCGCCGAGGCCTGCTCCCGCGACCGTTCCGAAGCTGAAGCAGGCGTGCATGAGTGGCATGACGGTCTTGCCGAGCTCCTGTTCCGCTGCCGCGCCCTCGACGTTCATCATGACGTCGAGCGCGCCGTTGCCGAAGCCGAAGATGATGAGGCCGATGAGCACGATGCCGGCCTCTGGCACGAGGCTCGCGCCGATCCCGATGAGCAGCAGGCCGGTGGCGACGAGTCCGAGCGTGAGGCGCATGCCGTTCCGCGGGCCGAGGCGTGCGAGCAGGTGTTGCGAGGCGACGAGGCCGATGATCGAGCCGATCGACATGCCGAGGATGAGGAGGCCGACGGTGCCGGTCGTGAGGTCGAGGTTGTCGCGGATGGCCGGGAGGCGTGCCACCCAGGTCGCGATGCTCAGGCCACTGAGTGCGAAGATGACGAAGATCGCGTTCCGCCAGGCGACGAGTTCCCGGCGCGGACGCGAGGCGTCGACGGCGGGCTGCGGGATGGTCGGCTCTGACACGGTGGTCCTCGTTGCTGTTCCGGGTGATGCTGGACGATAATCGAATCGATTCGATGACGTCGACTAAGCTAGCAGATCGTGGACCAGGAATCACGCCCCCAACGACCGACGCTGGCCGATGTCGCCGCGCGCGCCGGGGTGTCCCCGTCGACGGCCTCACTCGCGTTCAGCGGCGCGGGCCCCGTCTCCGAGGCGACGAAACAGCGCGTGCTCCAGGCCGCGACCGAGCTCGATTACGCTGGCCCCGATCCCCGGGCCCGCTCGCTCCGCCAGGGTCGCAGCGGGATCGTCGGCGCGGTCATCGGTGGCCGCATCATCCACTCGTTCCGCGACCCCGTGATGGTGCAGACGCTCGACGGTCTCGCCGAGGAACTCGCGGCGATCGGCGCGGGCATGCTGCTGCTGAACGACGCCGAGGAGGGCATGCTGCAGCTCAGCAACGCCCCGATGGACGGTGTCGTCCTCATCGGCTGCAGTCCACGCCTCGACAACTCGGTGAGCGTGCTGAGCCGTCGCGGCATGCCGATCGTGTCGATCGAGGGGCTCGCCTCGCTCGGTGTCCCCGACATCACCGTCGACAACCGCGGCGGTGTGCGGCAGGAGGCCGAGCACCTTGTCGGGCTCGGTCATGAGCATGTCGCCGTCGTCACCCTCAACCTCGTGCCGTCGCAGCGTCGGGGTCCGCTCACCGCCGACCTGGAGCGGCAGGCCACGACCGTGCCCGCCATCGACCGCCTGCGTGGTCTCCGCGACGTCTTCCCCGATGTCGGCGGCTTCGTCGCGACCGGGTCATCGCTCGAGGAGGGCCGTATCGCCGGCCACGCGATCCTCGATGTGGCACCGGAACTGCGTCCGACGGCGATCGTCGCCCAGAGCGACCTCCTCGCCGCTGGCGTCATCCGGGCGGCGGAGGAGCTCGAGATCGACGTGCCGCGCGAGCTGAGCGTCGTCGGCTTCGACGGCATCCGGGTCGAAGGACTCGACTACGATCTCACCACCGTCTGGCAGCCCTCGCGGGAGAAGGGGTCTGCCGCCGGCCGGGCGATCGTCGCGATGCTCGACGGCCGAGACCCCGAGTTGGAGGAGTTCGAGGTCCGCTTCCACCGCGGTGCCACGACGGCTGAGGCCCACCGGTCCCGGTGATGGGCGGCGCATCCGTTCCGTCCGTCGCCACGCTGAAGGACTTCGCGCTCGCGCTCGGTGCATTGCGGGTCGATGCCGGAGCGCCGTCCTACGCCGAGCTCGCGAGACGCGTCGGCGCGCTCCGCCAGGCTCGGGGATCGTCCGATGCACCAGGCAAGGTGACCGTCTACGACTGCTTCCGCACCGACCGCCAGCGCATCGACGCCGAACTGATCCATGACCTCGTGCTCGCGCTCGGGGCGACGCCGGCCGACGCGGTCGGTTGGCGGGTGACAGCTGCGCGCCTGAACGGCTCGGTGATCGGCGGTCCGGTCGTGGCGACGGTGCTCGCTCCCGCCGCTGCTGCGCGGACGGTCGACATCGCCCCGGCTGCCGCGCCGGTCGTCGTGCTGACGGGGATGCCGGGCGTCGGGAAGACCGATCTGGCGCGAGCGCTCGCGGAGGCTGAGGGCGAACGGTGGGGTGCCGAGCTCGTGCTGCGCCTCCACCTGCACGGTTTCGAGGACGATCAGCGTCCGGCCGAGCCCGTCGACGTCCTGCGCGAACTCGTGCGGGTGCTGGGTGGGCGTCCCGACCGGAGGTACGACGCCGCGGCGCTCCGCCAGACACTGGCCGCTTCGACCCGCGACCGCGCGGTCGTGGTGCTGCTCGAAGACGCCGCTTCCGCCGCCCAGCTCGCGCCAGTGTTCATCGCCGGCGCGTCGCCCACCGGCCGAGGCGGTGGGCTGCGGCTGGTCGTGACGTCGCGGGCACGGCTCGACGGGCTGGAGGAGCTCGCTGCTACCGAGTCGATGGATGTCGATCGGCGCATCGTCCACCCGCTGCAGACCGAGGAGACGGTGCGGCTGCTCGAATCGGCGACGCGGGGATGGCGATCATCCGTCGACCCCGATACCGGCGACCGCTCGGAGGCCGATGGTGCGGCGATCCGGCGGCTGGCCCAAGCGATCAGCGGCATCCGTCTCGACCTCGACCTCGTGGTGGGGTTCATCCACGACCACCCTGATTGGACGCTGACGGATGTGGCCGAGCGCTTCGGCGACCACCCGCGCCGGGATCATGCGGTGCCGCTGCTGGAGCCGTCCATCGCTGCGGTCGGTCCGGAGGCCGAAGCGCTGTTCCGGCGGCTCGGGCTGTTGCGTGGGACCGTGCGCCGTGACGTGGTCGAGGTCCTCGCGGGTGCCGGGCGATCTGAGATGGACACCGCCGCCGTCGATCGTCTGGTCCACCGGCTCGCCGCGATGCACCTCGTCGTCGAAGTCGGCGACGCCGTGGAGCTGCATCCGCTCGTCCATACCGCGGCGCGTCGGCTGGCCGCCCGGCAGGAGCGGCCGTCGGAGCTGACCGACGTCGCCCTGCGCGTGCTGGACCATCTGCGCACGCTCGTCGCTGCGCATCGTGTCGACCTGTCACTCGCCGACGGGCTGACCGCCGCTGCCGCGCTGGCGGTGGAACAGGGTGTCGGGACGATGCTCGCCGAGGCGACCCTGGAGGTCGTCGAGCGCGTGGGCGACGCCGGGTACTGGGGCCATGCGGCCGAGCTCCTCCAGTTGGCCGAGCCGTTCGTCGCCCCCGAGCGACGCGGCACCGCGGCCGAACTTCTCGCGCGTGCGTTCGAGAAGCTCGGCCGCTATGACGACGCGCTCGACCAGCTGCACCGTGCGAGTCGCCTGCTGGCCGAGGAACAACCCGGTCGCACGATGAACGTCATCGCGAACGTGCAACGCCAGCTGGGTCGGATGGCGGAGGCGGAGCGCTCGTACCTACAGGCGGCGCGCATCGCGGCGTCTGCCGAGAACCCGGTCACGCGTGGCCGGGCGATCGGCAACCTCGGGAACCTCGCGCGCATCACGAGTCGGTATCGTCGGGCGGAGCGCCTGCTCGACCTCGCCGAGGTGGTGAGCGAGCGGTGCGGCGACGAGGTGAACCTCACGATCGTCGAGTCCAACCGGGTGCTCGTCCTGCAGGCGCAGGGGCGGTTCGACGATGCCCTTCGACGATGCGATGCACTCATCGCCCGCGGAGGTCCGGGCGTGAACCACGGCTACCTGCTCATCCAGCGCGCGATGATCCTGCTCGATGTGGACCGCGTGGACGAGGCGGAGGCGGACCTGCTCGCCGCAGGGGCGGACGACGGCGGGCCCACGACCTTCGACGAGGACGCCGAGATCGCGATCCACCTCGCGCAGGTCGCCCGTCGCCGAGGGAATCTCGTGGAAGCCGAGCGTCTGGCGCACGTCGCCCTCGCAGAGGCCGAACGGGTCGCCTACCCGATCCTGCTGAGCGATGCCGGCAGCACGCTCGGTGAGATCGCAGCCGACGCCGGCGACGCTGAGGAGGCGCGACGCTGGGCGCTCCGCTCGCTGGAGATCTCCCGACATCTCGGGGACCGGGTCGAGGAGGCCAGGGCCATCGAGACGATCGCCCGTGCGCACGCGCTGCGCGGAGAGGCCGAAGCCTGCTCTGTGGCACTCGCGCAGGCCGCCGAGCTGCTCGCGACGGTCGGCCACTGGCGGGCGGCCGTCATCGCCCCGCCGGCCGCCGTACCAGTCGTCTGACCGGCGCGCTCCGGCGCGCTCCGAGCCGCTCCGATCGCGGGTCGCCGCCGTTCGGGCTCGTTCGGGAGACTCGCCGCACGCAGCGCCGTCCTGGCACGCTCGTCCCGGCCGATCATCTCGGCCGCCTCCCCAGCCTCGGACCGCCGGCCGACGCTCGCCGGCGCGACCCACACCAGCAGAAAGACGACAGACCCATGACGCAACGCCCCCGACCGACGAAGCAGCTCGCCCGACTCGCCGGGGGCGCCTGCGTGCTCGTGCTCGCCGCCGCGCTCGCCGGATGCTCCGGGGGCTCCGTGTCGATCGGTGATTCCGCGAAGGTCACGATGGCCGCCAAGACGGCCGGCAACGACGCCCAGGAGTTCACGGTCACGGTCGCTTCCCTCGACGAGGCTCCCGCAGCGGTCGCCGAGCAGATCGAGGGCGACGACACCGTCTACTTCGCCTCCATCGACTTCTCCTACGCCGGCGACGCGAGTGCCGATGTGCTCGCCGTGCCCTGGAACAACGTGTACGCGGAACTCTCCGACGGCACCTTCCTCGACACCTCCTTCATCGGCCTCAGCGAGTGCAGCGGTACTCCGGAGGACCCGACGACGGCCGTCGACGACCTCGCCTCCGGCAAGACCGTCACGGTGTGCATCCCGTTGTCCTCGGACGGCGACACGGACCTGACCGGCGTGTACGTCGGCAACTCCGACGTGAACGACGGCGGGACGGTCTGGAAGAAGTGACCGCCGCGCAGCAGCCCGAGCACGACCCGGCGAAACAGGACCAGGCGAAGCAGGACGCGTCGGGCCAGTGGACGGTCGAGGAGTCGGGGGATTCCCCGTTCGGCTGGTTCGTCGGCGCGGGGGTCGGTCTCCTCGCCGCCGTGCTGTGCTTCACGCCGATCTGGGACGAGGTCGCCGGGCGCGGGACCGGCCGACGCGCAGGCTTCACGGCGCTCCTCGCCGGAATCGGACCGTTCGGCGTCGCCGCGATCGCCGTGGTCATCGCGGTCGTCTTCGTCCTCCTCGGTCTCCGCGCACGACGCCGCGCACGACGCTGACGACTCCCTGCGACTCGGGACGCGCTCCTCGAACGTTCCACGGCCGAGTCGTAGGGTGGAGGCAACGCTCAAGGAGGACCATGACCACGCACGCCGATTCCGCCATCCTCGTCCAGCAGGAGGCGTCGGCGCTCGCCGCGTCGCTCGCTCCCGTCTACCAGGACCTCCACGCGAACCCGGAGCTGTCGTTCGCTGAGCATCGCACCGCCGGCATCGTCGCGGAGCGCATCGGAGCCCTCGGCTACGCCGTCACGACGGGCATCGGCCAGACCGGCGTCGTCGGGGTGCTCGAGAACGGAGACGGGCCGACCGTGCTGCTCCGCGCAGACATGGACGGCCTGCCCGTCCTGGAAGAGACCGGCCTCGACTACGCCAGCGTCGCTCGCGGCGTCGACCCGGACGGCAACGACGTCCCCGTCATGCACGCCTGCGGACACGACGTCCACGTCACCTGCCTCCTGGGTGCCGCCGAACTCCTCGTCGCCCGTCGCGACAGCTGGTCGGGCACCCTCGTGGTCCTGTTCCAGCCGGCCGAGGAGGCCGGTGGTGGCGCGCAGGCGATGATCGACGACGATCTGTACGCGCAGGTGCCGAAGCCCGACATCGTGTTCGGGCAGCACGTCGGCCCGCTGCCGGCCGGGGTCGTCGGGACGCACGCCGGTCCGTCGTTCGCGGCGACCGACGCCTACCGCGTCACGTTCCACGGTCGCGGCGGGCACGGCTCGCGACCGCAGTCGACGATCGACCCCATCGTGATGGCGTCCTCCGCGGTGCTGCGGCTGCAGACGATCGTGTCTCGCGAGGTCGCCGGCACCGACACCGCCGTCCTCACTGTCGGTACTTTCCACGCCGGGACGAAGAACAACATCATCCCGGACACCGCGCAGATCGGGGTCAACATCCGTAGCTACGAGCCGCACGTGCGCGACCGCGTCGTCGGCTCGATGGAGCGCATCGTCCGGGCCGAGGCGGCGGCTTCGGGTGCCGAACGCGAACCGGTGATCGAGCACACCGAGGCGTTCCCGGTGCTCGTGAACGACCCGGCCGCGACCGCTGAGCTGACCGGGGTGTTCTCCGAGGCGTTCGGCGCGAACCGTGTGCTCGACCCCGGGCTCGTGACGGGGAGCGAGGACGTCGGCATGCTCGCGACCGCCGCTGACGCCCCGATCGTCTACTGGATCCTCGGCGGCGCGGACCCGCAGGCGTTCGCGGCGGCGTACGCGTCCGGCCGCATGGAGCAGGATCTCCCCGGCAACCACTCCTCGAAGTTCGCGCCGCTCATCCACCCGACCCTCGATGTCGGCATCGCCGCGCTCTCCCTGGCGGCACTCTCCCGACTTGGCGGAGGGGTGGTGGTCGAAGCGTGATCGTCGTCACGACCGACACCGTCGCAGGGCATCACATCGACGCGGTCTTCGGTGAGGTGATCGGCCTGACGGTCCGCGCGCGTGACTGGGGGTCGTCGATGTCGATCGGGTTCTCCGCGCTCGGTGGCGGGGAAGTACCGGGGATGACGCAACTGCTCTTCGAGTCCCGTCAGGAGGTCATGCGGCGACTCGTCGCCGAGGCCGAGCAGCGAGGGGCGAACGCCATCCTCGCGATGCGCCTCGAGACGACCGACATCGGCGGGACGTGGACCCAACTCACCGCCTACGGCACGGCCGCGTACATCGTCCCGATCCCGGCTGGTGAGCCGGGCTCGACCGGGCAGTCGGCCTTCGCCGCCGCGCAGCCCGACGCACCGAAGCGGCGCGGCACCGCCTGAGCTCACCTGCCGGTGCGCGCCATGCTCGGCTCGAACGCGCCGCCTCCTCAGAGGAGGCGGAGCTCCTGCGCGCGGGTGACGGCTCGGGTGCGGTCGGTGACGTCGAGCTTCTCGAAGACGTGGATGAGATGGGTCTTCACGGTCGACTCGGAGATGAAGAGCGCAGCGGCGATGGCCCGGTTGCTGTTGCCTGCGGCGACGAGGCGGAGGACGTCGAGTTCGCGCGCGCTCAGCTGCGGTCGAGCCGTTGAGCCGCCCTGCATCCGCCCGACGAGGGTCGCGGCGATCTCCGGTGCGAGCACCGTCTGCCCGGCGACGACCGAACGGATCCCCGCGAGGATCTCCTGCTCGGGAGCAGCCTTCAAGAGATAGCCGCTCGCACCCGCCTCGATCGCGCCGAGGATGTCGTCGTCGCTCTCGTACGTGGTGAGCACGAGGACCCGGACACCCGGCAGCTGCTGCAGGATCCGCGCCGTCGCCTCCGCACCACTGAGGATCGGCATGCGGAGGTCCATGAGCACGAGGTCGGGACGATGCTCGTCCGCTGCGGCCACCGCTGCACCACCATCGGCTGCCTCTGCAACCACCTCGAGGTCCGGCGCCCGCCCCAGCAAAGCGACGATGCCCGAGCGGACGATCGGGTGGTCGTCCGCGACGACGATCCGGATGGGTGCTGTGGTGTCGGTCGTCATGCGGTCGTCTCGTTCTGGTCCGTGGTCGGGGTGGGCCCTTCGACAGGCTCAGAGGCCGCGTGTTGCGGGCTCGCGACCGGCACCGGCACACGCACGCGCAACTCGGTTCCGCGCGGTTCCGCGGCCGCGATGCTCACCGTCCCGCCGAGGAGTGCCACGCGATCGCGCATGCCGTGCAAGCCGAAGCCCGACCGCGCGGCGTGTTCGAGGAGCGCGTCGGGGGCCGATCCGTCGCCGGCAGTACCGACGACGCCGACGCCGTCATCGGTGAGTCGCAGGTCGGCGAAGGAGTCGATCACGGTGACGCGCAGCCAGACGTTCTCGGCCTGTGCGTGCTTCCGCACGTTCGCAAGCCCCTCCTGGGCGCAGCGGAGCAGCACCACCTCGGTGGCGCGCGGCAACCTGTCCGCCGCCACCTCGACGCGCACGGCGACTCCGGTCTCCCGCTCGAAGCGCTCACCGAGTCGCCGCAGACTGTCGCCGAGGGAGGAGTCGGGGCTCGGCATCGCCGCCATGGTCGCGACGAGCGCGCGTGCCTCACCGAGCGCTTCGCGGGCAGTGGACTCGATGAGGTCGATGCTCTCGGACACCGCGGGAGGTCGGCCGTCGAGCGGTGCTGCGTCGTTCGTCCCGGCGATCGTCTGCCCGACCTCGGCCCGTGCCCGCTGCGCGAGCAGCACCACGCTCGTCAGGCTCTGGGCGATGGTGTCGTGGATGTCGCGGGCGATCCGCTCACGTTCCGCCGCGGCGCCGGCTTCGCGGCTCGCCCGCTCGGTCTCCGCCTGTGCGGCCTGCAGGCTGTCGAGCAGGCGGGCTTTCTCGTCACCGAGCTCCGCGATGCGGGTGATCCACAATCCGAGGGACAGTGCGAAGACGAGGGAGACGCCCTGGATGGCGAATGCCTGGACGATGACGTCCGGTGTCGCGCCGAGCCCGACGATGAACCCCACCGCGAGTGCGAACGCGCTGACGATGTTGAGCAGGATCGCCGTCCGCGTGTGTGGTGAGAGCACCCACAGCAGCGGGAAGACCAGGCATTGCAGCGTGAGCACGTTCGGCGCGAACGCCGTGCCCACCGCGGTGAGCACGATGATCGTGATCGCGAACCAGAGGCCGCCGCGTTCGGTCTGGAGGGTGCGCCGTCCTGCGGTGTAGTACACGAGACAGAGGAGCGCCATGACGATCCAGACGCCGGCGATACGCCACGTCGTCCCATCCACACTCACGCTGGCGATCCCACCGACGAGCAGGCAGCCCACACCGAAGGCGACATCCCACCATCGTCGTCCGTCCATGGTCATACTCTCCCATCCCTGCTCGCGAAGGGTCCCAAATGGCTGGTGTGCCCGGGTCCCGACCAGCCATTCGGGACCCCTCGCGGGCTAGGCGCGGCGGACCCAGCGGAAGGTGAGACGGGTGAGGACGAGGCCCGCGACCGCCCAGATCGCCAGGACCAGCGCGACCGAGCCGAGGTCCCACGCGCCCGTCTGCTCGGCTGCGGCGAAGCTCTCCGGCAGGAACACCGACCGCATGCCCTGCGCGATCCACTTCAGCGGGAAGACGCTCGCGACGTTCTGCAACCACTCGGGCAGCATGGTGAACGTCAGGTACACGCCGGAGATGAACTGCAGCACGAGCACGATCGGGATCACGACGGCGGTCGCGCTCTTCCCGCTCCGCGGCACCGCCGACAGTGCGATGCCGAGGACAGCCGACGTCGCGATGCCCAGCAGGTACACCCAGGCGAACGTGAACCACTTCTCGGGCTCCGTCGGCAGCGCGACGTCGAACGCGAAGTGAGCGACGAGGAGCAGCAGGGCGATCTGCAGGACGGAGGTGACGAGCACCTGCCCCATCTTCCCGAGGAAGTAGCTCACCACCGGGAGCGGGCTGCCGCCGAGGCGCTTCAGGGTGCCGTCGCTCTTCTCCGTCGCGATGTCGGTCGCGAGGTTCTGCACACCCGACAGCAGGATGCCGGCCGCGATCATGCCCGGCAGGTAGTATGCCGCCTGACTGACACCGCCGGTGCCATCGGGGCCAGCACCGACGTCGCCCACCGCACTGAACGCGGTCGAGAAGATCGCGAGCATGACGACGGGGAACAGGAACGTGAAGAACACCTGGTCGCCGGAGCGGAAGTAGATGCGGGTCTCGTAGCCGACACGGCTCGCGCCGAGACGCAGCGTGCGGCCACGGGGAAGCGGTGGGACGAGGGCGCCCGATGGGCGGTCGATGACGGTCATGCGTCGACTCCGGTCGTGAGGGTCGTGCTCGGTGTGGTGCTGGTGGTGGCTGCGCTGGTGGCGTTCGCCGCCTGGACGAGGCCGAGGTAGATGTCCTCGAGGCTTGGACGGATGATCTCGAGGTCGCGAGGTTCGCCGCCGACGGTCGCCGTCAGTGCTGCGACTCGTGCTGCGGGCTGCTCGGTGCGTTCCTCGTGCAGGCCGGTCGCGTCTCGCCAACGGACGACGGGCACGCGGGCCGCCGCACCGCCCAGTTCGTCGACGGCACCGATCTCCACCAGGCGACCTCCGGCGATGACGGCGGCGCGGTCCGCGAGCTGCGCGGCTTCGTCGAGGTAGTGGGTGGTGAGGAGGATGGTCGTTCCGTCGCGCTTCAACGAGCGGATGAGGTCCCAGAACTGGCGGCGGGCCTCGGGGTCGAAGCCGGTCGTGGGTTCGTCGAGGAAGAGGAGGGCGGGGCGGCCGATGACTCCGAGGGCCACGTCGACCCGTCGGCGCTGGCCGCCGGAGAGCTTACCGATGCGGGTACCGGCCTTGGCGGTGAGGCCGACAGCCGCGATGACCTCGTCCACGTCGCGGGGATCCGCGTAGTAGCGGGCGAACTGTGTGAGCTGCTCGCGGACGGTGACGTTGGCGGCTTCAGCGCTCGACTGGAGGACGATGCCGAGACGAGCCTTCCAGTCGAGGCCGCCGTGCGCCGGATCGACGCCGAGGACGCGCGCCTCACCTCCCGTGCGGTGCCGGTAGCCCTCGAGGATCTCGATGGTCGTGCTCTTGCCCGCACCGTTCGGGCCGAGGAGGGCGAACGTCTCACCCTCGTTGATGTCGAAGGTGACGCCGTCGACGGCGGCCAGGTCGCCGTACTGCTTCCGCAGTTCGCGGACCTCGATGATCGGTCGTGTGCTCATGGTGTCCATGCTGGCCCGGTGGAGCCGCGGCCGGTAGCGGTGGAGTGGGTGATCCTCGCATCCACCGATCGGTTGATGCGAGGATGCGCGCCCGGGCGGAGTTCAGGTGGGCGGGGTAGGCTCTCAGCTCGGCCGCGCCGCCCATCGGAGCGCACGCCGACTCGATCCCTCTGGAGGAACCATGGCGACCCGCGAACTGACCGTGACCGACTTCGAGGAGACGGTCTCCGCAGAGGGCATCGTCCTCGTCGACTTCTGGGCCGAGTGGTGTGGTCCGTGCCGTGCGTTCGCCCCTGTCTTCGAAGCTGCCGCGGAGAAGCACACCGACGTCTCCTTCACGAAGGTCGACACCGAGGCGAACCAGGAGCTCGCCGGCGGCATGGGCATCACCTCCATCCCCACGCTCATGGCCTTCCGTGACGGTGTGCTCGTGTTCTCGCAGGCCGGTGCGCTCCCCGCGCCCGCACTCGAAGACCTCATCGGTCAGGTCAAGGGACTCGACATGGCCGAGGTGCACGCGGCCATCGCCCAGGCGAAGGCCGAAGCCGGCCAGGAGTAGCGCTCCGCGCCACCGTCCGTTCGCCCGTGGTCGGGCGAGCTGCTTCCTCGCCCGAGCAGGAGCGAACGAGACGTCGTGCGCTCAGGCGCCGGTGCGCATCCAGGCGGTCGTGCGGGCGCGGAGGCCGAGCGTGATCGCTCTCGCACCGAGGTAGCCGACGAGGAAGGCGACGCTCAGCCAGGTGAGTCCCGCCTGGCCCGAGGGACCCCACGCGAGCACCGCGAGGGCCAGCGGGAGGAACGCGAGGGTGTTGACGAGGCCCGTGATCGCGAGATATCGGGCGTCGCCTGCACCGATGAGGACGCCGTCGAGCACGAAGACCACGCCACCGAGCGGGGTGGTGACTGCGAGCACGATGATCGCCGGGGTGATGAGGGCAGCCAGCTCGGGGTCGCTCGTGAACAGCAGGCCGATGACGGGACTCGTCGCGCCGATGATGAGCCCGAGCACGAGCCCCGCGCCGACGCCCCACTGCAGGCATCGGACGAGCACGGCCCGCACCCCGTCGACGTCGCCGGCCCCGAGACCCTTCCCGACGAGTGCCTGGGCGGCGATCGCGAGGGCGTCGAGGGCGAACGCGAGCGTGGCGAACAGGGTCATGACGAGCTGGAAACCAGCGAGTTCGTCGGTACCGAGGTCGGTTGCGACGAACACCGCGATGAGCATGGCGGCTCGGAGGCTCACGGTGCGGAGGAACAGCCACCCACCGGAGCGTGCTGCCCCGCCGAGCCCAGCGCGGTGCGGTCGGACGCTCGCCCCTGTTCGCCGCACGTGTCGCAGCACGACCACGAGGTACGCGACAACCATGCCCCATTGGGCGATGACGGTGCCGATGGCGGAACCGGCGATGCCGAGCCCGAGACCGTAGATGAAGAGGAAGTTGAGGCCGATGTTGGCCGCGAACCCGGCTCCCGCGACGACCAGCGGTGTCGTGGTGTCCTGCAGCCCGCGCAGCAGCCCGGTGGCGCCGAAGACGAGGAGCATCGCGGGGATACCGAGCATCGAGATGCCGAGGTAGGCGTCGGCTTGCTGTGCGACGGCGTCGGTCGCGCCGAACAGCCCGACGAGGGTGGGGGAGAGGAACCAGCCGGCCGCACCGATCACGATGCCGAGGCCGAGCGACAGCCACAGCCCGTCGATGCCGAGGGAGACCGCGCCGCGTTCGTCGCCGTGGCCGAGGCGTCGTGCAACTGCAGGGGTGGTGGCGTAGGCGAGGAACACCATCAGGCCGATGACCGTCTGCAGCACGGCACTCGCGACGCCAAGGCCGGCGAGCGGGACGACGCCCAGGTGGCCGATCATCGCGGAGTCGGCGAGGAGGAACAGCGGTTCCGCCATGAGCGCCCCGAGCGCGGGAACGGCGAGTCGCAGGATGTCGCGGTCGACAGGCCGCATCCGTCGCCCGTTCCGTCCGTCACTCACTCGTCGAGCCTAGCCACGGGTGCTGACACCGGAGGCCGCTGCCAGTGCGCCGACGTCGCTGCCACCGTTCCTGCAGTCTCGCCCGACGGCTGGGAGGAGCGGTCCTGCCGCTCACCGCACGAGCAGGGACCCGCTGATGCCCGGGAGGTCGCGGAGGCGGATGCCGGTGAGGAACCCGGTGGTCGCCGCGTAGGCGACACGGGGCTGGTCGCCGTCCTCGCGGCACCAGAGGAACAGTGGCACAGGTCGTGCGCCCAAACGCTCGGCCACTGCGGCGATCTGCGCGAAGCCGAACAGCGGTTCGACGCGGTGCGCGATCCCGGCCATGGTGCGCACAGCGACACCGTCGGGTTCCGTGCCATCCTGTGACAGCCCCGAGGCTGCGAAGGAGATGAGCGACGCACCTTCGGCGCCGAAGTCCGCGCACGCTTCCACGATGGCGAGGTCGATGGCCTCAGACACGCGTTCGTCGATCGCAGTGTCCGACGGAACGGCTCGGCGGACGACGTCGAGCGCCCAGCCGCGCACAGTGCCTTCCGGCCCGGGGATCGCGAGCCAGGTGAGCGCGACGAGCACCGTCCCCGACTCGTCGGTGACGACGGACACCCGCACTCCGGGCAGGGCAGTGCCGGATGGTGCAACACTCGCCCCGATCGTCAGGCCGAGTTCGGGCACGCGTCGGTCAGATGCCCACACCGACGACAGCGCCCGGATCTGGCTCCGTAACTCCCATGGCACGTCGCTCGCCGAGTGCAGCGTGCCGACGAGACCGGCATCACGTGTGGTCGCGGTCGGTACGGCCGTCGACGGGTCGAGGACGAGGTCACGTGCGAGGGGCGACACCCGCCATCCCGCCGGAGCAGCCTCACGGTCGACCGCTGCGAACACGGCGGGTGTGAGGCCGACACGCTCTGCAGCCGCGGCGAACTCTGTCACGACGCGCTGCGTGGCACCGGCCGGGCCGATCGGTTCGCCGAGCGCGAGTGCGACCCCGGCGTGCTGCTGGTAAGCGACGGCGTGCGTGCCGTCAGCGGTCACGAACACGCGGTTCTCGGAACGGAGCGCCGACGCGGACAGCGGCCCGCCACCGTACTCGCGCAGAAGCTCGGCGGCTCGGGCGCGCGCCCGCCGCCCTCCCGGCCCGATCGCGCCGGGAAGCCGCCGTCGCGTCTGGTTGGCAGCCACCCGGAACGCGTGCCGCGAGAGCACCAGGACGACCGCCTGCGCGACCCAGAGCACGCTCGCGGAGATCCAGATCGTCGCCGTCGTGAGCGGCACCGCCGCCAGCCAGGCGAGCGCGACGAGGGCGAGCGTGATCAGGAGGTTCCCGACGGTCAGCACCATCGCCGCCCACCAGGCCCAGCGATGCCCACGGCGGAGCCAGTTCGAGATGACGAGGATCGCGACGGTGTCGAACGCGACGTCGAGCAGTGACCCCTGCGTCAGCGCGGTCGAGCCGAGTGGTCCGTTCAGCGGAACGAGGGTGACGAGGAGCTGCACGGCCCCGAGGATCAGGAGGCCCGACACCGCGAACAGTCTCCAGTCGCGCTCGGTGGGCCGCGGCGTGGAACGGTGCTCACCGACCCACAGGCGGGCGGCGATGACGAAGACGACGGTCGAGATGAAGTGTTCGAGATCGTCGATCTGCCCGACGTAGAGCAGGGCGATCGACACCCACGACAGCAGGAGCAGCCGCCACCGCAAGCGATACGGGGAACGCATGAACGCGGTCGCCGTCGCCACGCAGGCGAGGATGCCGCAGCTGGGACCGACGTCGAGTGTGGTCGCGAGCGACTGCGCCCACGGCCAGTCCAGTGGGGACAGCGCAGCGGCGATCGCGAGGGCGCCGAGGATGCCGATGAGATGCCCGGAGAGGAAGATCGCCGAGGCCCGCAACGTCCCGAAGCGGTACTCCACCCAGCCGCCGAACACCGCCGCCCCGACGATCGCGACGAGGTACGTGAGCGGATCGGCAGTGATGAACATGCCGGTCAGGATCGTCCACCAGCGCCCATCCTCGAGACTCGGGATGCCGTAGGCGAACCACGGGTACCAGGCTGCCTGGTCGATGGCGCGCCAGAGCCCTCCGGTGACGACGCCGAGCGCGACGAACACGGTGACGAACGCGCCGGTGGCCGGAGTGCGGCGGATCACCCAACGGGCCGGTGCCAGGACGGCCACGACGGCGGCACGCAGATCGGCTCGCGCGGGAGCCGGTGTGGTCGCGTCGGGAGCCGGGGCCTCGGCACCCGTCCCCTCGACTGCTCGGCCGCCGAGTGCGACGGCCCCGCCCGGCGACAAGAGCTCGTCGAGCTCCGCCTCCGTCATCGAGACGACCGCGCGCTCTGCCGCGGGTTGCGCCGCTCGCCGCCTGGCGCGATAGACGAGGACGACGGCGATCACGACGGCCGCCGCCCCGGCCAGGGCGAGCGCCGCCCACGAGAAGCGATGCAGGAATTCGGTCGCTGCGGAACCCAGCAGCGTCACGACCGTGACGACGAGCGTCGCCCACGCGATCCCGCCGGCGGCGTTCGCGACGAGGAAGTGCGGGTACGTCATGCGGAACATGCCGGCCAACGGCCCGGAGAAGATGCGCAGCACGGCGACGAAGCGCCCGAAGAACACCGCCCACGGACCCCACCGGTGCATGAGGTGCACGGCGGCACCCAGCCGTTTCGGGCCGACGTGCTTCGGGAACCGCCGGTTCAGCACCGACAGCAGGCGTCGGCCGTAACGCTTGCCGATCCAGTACCCGATGGAGTCGCCGAGGATCGCGCCACCCGCAGCGGCGGCCGCCACGAACACGGGGTTCACGCCGCTGGTCGCCGCGAGGAGCGTCGCTGCGATGAGGACCGTCTCACCCGGGAGCGGCACCCCGAGGCTCTCGACCGCCACGACGAGGAACACGACCAGCAGGAGCACACCGGGCGGGAAGTTCGCCAACCAGTCCACGCGAGCTCCTTCCGACCGGTGATGCAACGGTAGTCCCTCGGCTCCGCCCTTCCACAAGCTCAGGAACCGTTGCGGCGGGGTCGCGGGTCCCGCCCGCCTGTGAGCGGCGGTCGCCGCGCCCGTCGAAGGGCGCTCTGAGAGAACACCCGGCCCGTCGTCGGACCCGGTCGCTAGGCTGACCGCATGACTGACGCGCAGCTCGCCTCCGGCATCGACCTCACCGAACTCGACCCGGCCGTGCGGCCGCAGGACGACCTCTTCCGGCATGTGAACGGCAAGTGGATCGATCGCACCGAGATCCCCGACGACAAAGCCCGCTGGGGCTCGTTCCACCAGCTGGCGGAAGACGCGGAGAACGCCGTCCGCGAGATCATCGAAGAGTCGCAGACGACCCCCGACGGCGACGAAGGCGTGAAGATCGGCGCCCTGTACGCCAGCTTCATGGACGTCGAGCGGGCGAACGAACTCGGCGCAGCGCCGCTCGCCGACCAGCTCGCGCGCGTCGCAGCCGTCTCCTCCGTCGAGGAGTTCCTGCGTCTCTCCGGCGAGTTCGAAGCAGAGGGCGTCGGCGGCTTCCTCCAGCTCTTCGTCGACAACGACCCAGGCAACCCCGAGCGTTACCTCGTGTTCGCGGAGCAGGGCGGCATCACCCTGCCCGACGAGAGCTACTTCCGCGAAGACACCTTCGCCGAGATCCGCGACGCCTACCGTGCGCACATCCAGACCATGTTCGAACTCGCAGGCGTCGACGACCCGGCAGGCCGCGCCGACCGCGTCTTCGCCCTCGAGACCGCCATCGCCTCCAAGCACTGGGACAACGTCGCCACCCGCGACAGCGAGAAGACCTACAACCTCTACCGCTGGGACGATGCCGCGGCGCTCGCCGCGGGTGCCGACCTCGACGGCCCCGACCTCAGTGTCTGGCGCGACGCCGTCGGTGCGTCGGAGCACGTGTTCGCCGAGATCGTCGTGCGCGAGCCGAGCTTCCTCGAAGGACTCGGCGAGCTGCTCGTCCCCGCCCAGCTTGAGTCGTGGAAGGACTGGCTCGCCTGGAAGGTCGTGCACGGAGCCGCCCCGTACCTGTCCGAGGACTTCGGCCGCGCCAACTTCGACTTCTACGGGAAGACCCTCACCGGCACCCCGCAGCAGCGCGAGCGCTGGAAGCGCGGCGTCTCGCTCGTCGAGGGCATGCTCGGCGAAGCCGTCGGCCGCATCTACGTCGACCGCCACTTCCCGGCTGAGGCGAAGGGCGAGATGGACGTGCTCGTCGGCTTCCTGGTCGAGGCGTACCGTCAGAGCATCGAGCGGCTGGAGTGGATGAGCCCCGAGACCCGCACCCGCGCGCTCGAGAAGCTCGGCAAGTTCACCCCGAAGATCGGCTTCCCGGTGAAGTGGCGCGACTACTCGGCGCTCGAGCTGGAGTCCGACGACCTGCTCGGCAACGTCCGGCGCGCGAGCCGCTTCGAGATGGACCGCGAGCTCGGGAAGATCGGCAAGCCGCTCGACCGCGATGAGTGGTTCATGACGCCGCAGACGATCAACGCGTACTACAACCCCGGGTTCAACGAGATCGTGTTCCCGGCGGCGATCCTGCAGTACCCGTTCTTCGACGCCGGCCGCGACGCCGCCGCGAACTACGGCGCGATCGGCGCCGTCATCGGCCACGAGATCGGCCACGGCTTCGACGACCAGGGTTCGAAGTTCGACGGCGACGGCAAGCTCACCGACTGGTGGACCGAGGCCGACCGTGCGGCGTTCGAGGAGCGCACCGCGTCGCTCATCGAGCAGTACAACGCGCTTGCCCCCGCGCAGGTGCCCGATCACCACGTGAACGGTGCACTCACGATCGGGGAGAACATCGGCGACCTCGGCGGACTCGGCATCGCCTGGAAGGCGTATCTCCTGTCGCTCGACGGCCAGGAGCCGCCGGTCGTCGACGGCCTCACCGGCGCAGAGCGCTTCTTCCTCTCCTGGGCGCAGGCCTGGCAGCAGAAGGGCCGCGACGCCGAGGTGATCCGTCTGCTCTCGATCGACCCGCACTCGCCGAACGAGTTCCGCTGCAACCAGATCGTCCGCAACATCGACGCGTTCTACGAGACCTTCGGCGTCACCGAGAGCGATGCGGCCTGGCTCGCCCCGGAGGAGCGCGTCACCATCTGGTAGCCGCGAGACGCGCTGCTTGCACGAGAGCCGGGCGGAATCATGGATTCCATCCGGCTCTCGTGCGTCCGACGACTCGGATCGACGACCCCAGGACTGGGTGGTGCGTCGCTTCGCCCGTGGTGCCAGGCTGGCTGCCAGCAGCGGTGGCCCTGCTCGCCGCGGTCGAGAGGCGTGCTCATGCTCGGTCCTGAACGAAGCCCCACCCGTCCGCCGCTGGCACGCCCGCACCGGATCAGTCTCGCGGCCGGTGCCGGTGCGCTCCTCGCCATGTTGCTGAGCGCCTGCGGGACCGGTTCGGGCGGTGCGGCTGACCAGGCGACCGACCCGACGACCGCGCGAGTGACCCCCACCCCGACGGCACCGCTCATCACTGAGGTCGATTTCGGCGAGCTGGAGTGGACGTTCGCGTCGTTCCGTGCGGAACAGGCCGATGCCGTGCAGCTCGTCGGCGGGACCGCGACGGTGGGGCCGTATGTGTACACCGTGGGCGAACCGGTCTACTCGGATGCCGACGGTGATGGTGCCGATGACGCGATCGTGCCGATCCAGCGGGCGGACGGCAACGGTGTCGAGATCCTGCACTACGTGTGGCTGGCCGACGCCGACGTGCCGGTGCAGCTCGACTACCCGGTCGCGCGCGGCGCACGGTGTGGGGACGCCGTGACCGGGGTGACGGCGGTGGAGGGCGGATTCCGTGTCGTCGAGGCGCTCCGAACCGCCGCTGACGTCGACGTCCCGTGCTCGGAGCCGGGACCGACGGTCAGGGAGCGGGTCATCGGCGTCTTCATCGACGGCGCCGGTGTGGCCTGGCCGACGCAGCTGGCGCCCGTGGCGGCAGCCGGTGTCGCCTGGGTGGTCGATCCTGCCTGGCAGGACGAGGCGTCGCCGTCCGCGGTGGTGCTGCGATCGGCACCGGACGAGTCCGCTCCCGTGGTGGCCGAAGGTGACGCGGTGCCGGTCTTCAACGTGTTCATCCAGCCGGCCGCCGCCGTTCCTGGGTGGAACCCCGTCGGCTTCGTGGTGACGGATGAGGCGACCGGCGAGAAGACGCTTGCCTGCGGGTGGTATCGCCAGCCCTGACGACGTCGGCGGTCGACCCTGCCTGTCGCCCCCAGATGATGACCCCAGGACTGGGAGGTGTGCGACGTCGATGCACGCTGCCAGAATCATCGAAGAGTCGACGAATCCCCACCCGAGCTCCTGAGACACCCGAAGCGTAGACCCGAACACGCGCCCGAGTGGACCTGGTCCGATCCGTCCGGTTCACAGCAGCGTCGCCGCCGATGCCACCCGCGCTCGCCGTCCCCCCCGGCCGCGCCCCCTGGTGGCATCGGCGTCGCCGTGCCGCCCGTTCTTGGGGAGACGAATGCCCCCCTCGCCCAAGAGTGGGCGAGCGAACGCGCGCCGCCGCGAACTTGTAGAATCGCAGGCGTGTCTAAAGTCTTGAGCAGCCTCCCCGTCGGCGAGCGCGTCGGCATCGCCTTCTCCGGAGGTCTCGACACCTCCGTCGCCGTCGCCTGGATGCGCGAGAAGGGTGCCGTCCCGTGCACCTACACCGCCGACATCGGCCAGGCGGACGAGCCCAACATCGGTGCCGTCCCCGACCGTGCCAAGGAGTACGGCGCAGAGATCGCGCGTCTCGTCGATGCGAAGTCGGCGCTCGTCGAGGAGGGCCTCGTCGCCCTCCAGTGCGGTGCGTTCCACATCCGCAACGCCGGCAAGACGTACTTCAACACCACGCCGCTCGGTCGCGCCGTGACGGGCACCATGCTCGTCCGCGCCATGAAGGAGGACGGCGTCGACATCTGGGGCGACGGTTCCACCTACAAGGGCAACGACATCGAGCGCTTCTACCGCTATGGGCTGCTCGCCAACCCGCGCCTGCGCATCTACAAGCCGTGGCTCGACGTCGACTTCGTGAACGAGCTCGGTGGTCGCAAGGAGATGAGCGAATGGCTCGTCGCCCGCGACTTCCCCTACCGCGACTCCACGGAGAAGGCCTACAGCACCGACGCCAACATCTGGGGTGCCACCCACGAGGCGAAGCGTCTCGAGGAGCTCAACTCCGGTATCGAGATCGTCGAGCCGATCATGGGTGTGCCGTTCTGGCGTGAAGACGTCGCGATCGCGTCCGAGGTCGTCACCGTCACCTTCGAGGCCGGTCGTCCGGTCGCGCTCAACGGTGTCGAGCACGCCGACGCCGTCGCCCTGGTCCTCGAGGCCAACGCCATCGGTGGTCGCCACGGGCTCGGCATGAGCGACCAGATCGAGAACCGCATCATCGAGGCGAAGAGCCGCGGCATCTACGAGGCTCCCGGCATGGCCCTCCTCCACATCGCGTACGAGCGTCTGCTCAACGCGATCCACAACGAGGACACGGTCGCGAACTACCACAACGAGGGTCGCCGTCTCGGTCGCCTCATGTACGAGGGCCGTTGGCTCGACCCGCAGTCACTCATGCTGCGTGAGTCGATCCAGCGCTGGGTGGGTTCCGCCGTCTCCGGTGAGGTCACCATCCGTCTGCGCCGTGGCGACGACTACACGATCCTCGACACCGCGGGCCCGAGCCTCAGCTACCACCCCGACAAGCTCTCGATGGAGCGCGTCGGTGACGCAGCCTTCGGCCCCGACGACCGCATCGGGCAGCTCACCATGCGCAACCTCGACATCGCCGACTCGCGTTCGCGTCTCGAGCAGTACGCGGCAGCCGGCATCGTCGGTGGCGCGACGGGCGAGCTCGTCGGCAAGCTCGAGCAGGGTGAGGCGCAGGAGATCCTCGGCGGCGAACTCATCGACGCTGCGACGGACGCACTGGACCGCGCGACCGACCTGGCTTCGGAGGGCGCGGCGTTCGACGCCGGCACCGACTGACCACCGTCCGACGACGCAGGGAGAGCGGGTCCCGGGACATGGCGTTCCGTGGCCCGTTCTCCGTTTGCCGGGGAGACGGCTCGCTTTGCATGCGTCTCGCCGCTCAGGATGTGGAGGTGTTCGCCAATGCCTCGACGCGTTCGGGCTGGATCCCGGTCGCCGCTCCCGGTGTGGGCATCCGGAAGATCTTGGCGACCAACAGCCCTGCCTTGACGCCGTCGTTCTCGTATGTCGCCTCGACCAGGAGCTGCGAGCCGGTGGCGATCGCAGCCCAGTCGATCTCCAGATCGTCTCGGACCGCCGCAAGACGGTAGAGCAGTCCCATCGCGAGGTCGCGGACGCCGTCCAGCAGGATGTGGTTCGGGCAGAGTGCGAGCAGGAGATCGACGGAGGCCGCGGTGGTGCGCTCGAGCGCATCGCGATCTGTCGCTGTTGCCGCGTCTTCGATCGCGAGGAACGTGGTGACGAGCTCGTCTCGCTCTGAACCCGTGGTCGTCGGGATCGTCAGGCTCGCGACGCCGCCGAGGAGCGCGCCGAGCGAGTGCAGGATGGGTACCCGGTCCTCTGGACGAGGCACGAAGACTCGGGTGTACCGCTGCGGGGACATCTCGATGAGCCCGATGCGTTCGAGGTCGTTCAGGGCTTCTCGGATGGGGGTGCGAGAGAAGCCGAGCCAGCTCTGCAGTTCGTGGTCGCCGAGCGCCTCCCCGGGTTTCAGCACGCCGGCGTAGATCGCCTCGCGGATGAGATCCGCGGCCTCACGGCGGAGGGTCCGTCGACGCGGGCTGTGGTGAGGTTCTGGGATCGGCATGTCACGCTCCTGGTTTGATGCGGCGTAGCCCGCAGTTTGGCACGATTCGATAACAAATATGCATGATGCTCATCAGAACATATACTAGTGATCGCACCAACGTGGTCGTCGTGAGGGGAAAACATGCACGCTCGGATCCATACAGTGGCCGGAATCCGACCCGATCGCGAGGTGGGGAACGCCGAGGCGGGAGCGGCCGCGGGAGTCTCGGCCGAGTGGATCACGCAGCGAACGGGCATCACGAGTCGCTTCGTCTCCGACACAGACGTGACGACACTGGCGGTGGACGTGGCGCGCCGACTCCTCGACAGTGCGGAGGTCGACGCTCGCGACGTGGACCAGGTGATCGTCGTCACGGAGAGCAGCGTGCATCAGTCGCCGCCGGTCGCCCCGACCGTCGCCGCGGCGATCGGGGCGAGTCGAGCGGGCGGGTTCGACGTCGTCGCAGCCTGCGCCGGATTCGCGTATGCCCTGGGTCTGGCACGAGACCAGATCGTCGCGGGCACGTCCGGTTCGGTGCTCGTGGTCGCTGCGGAGCAGATGAGCATCTGGCTCGATCACACCGACGCCTCGACCGCACCCGTCTTCGGCGACGGCGCCGGAGCAGCGCTCGTGGTCGCCTCGCCGGTTCCCGGCCTCTGGCCGGCGGCGACGCTCGCAGACGGGACACGTCGAGGCCTGATCGGCATGCGTCCGGCCGGTTGGCGACGCGCGTTCGATGCGAACCCTCCTGTCTGGCCGGTCGTCTGCATGGAGGGTCCAGCGGTGTACCGGTGGGTCGTGGAGCACGGCCCCGGCCTGATCGCACACGCCCTCGAACGAGCGGGGAGCACTGCTGCCGACATCGAGGTGTTCGTGCCCCATCAGGCCAACCTTCGGATCACGGACGCGCTGGTGAGTCGTTCCGGTCTCGGCCACTCGATCATCGCCGACGACATCCGGACCTCGGGGAACACCTCGAGCGCATCGATCCCGCTCGCGCTCGCCCGCATGCTCGACGCCGGAATCGTCCGTCCTGGTCAGCTCGCGTTGAGCATGGGCTTCGGAGCCGGCATGACCGCGGCGGCTCAGGTGTTCCGCGTGCCTGACCGCTTCGGTTTCGCCGTTGCCGGCGACGGCTCGACCACGAACGAGCAGCAGGCTGGCGGCTCCAGCCGGTGATCGCCCTCAGCTGATCGCCGTCAGCGTCGACGGAGTTTGAGGACGCTGTCGTCCAGCTCGGCAGGCTCGCCGTCGGGTCCGATCGCGGCGCGCGCGATGACGCCGGACGTGAGGACATCCCATGCTGTCGGGTCGAGTTCGAGGGAGGCGTGGACCTCCTCCGGGGTGGGGAAGGTGGCATGACCGATGTGCTCGGCGGGCGCCCATGGTGGTGGACCACCGTGGCCGACGACGAGCAGGACGCCACCGGGAGCGACCGCTGCGGCGGTGCGCTGCAGCACGGTCTCGCGTGCGAACTCGACGGGGGAGTGCAGGAACGCCGACGTGACGAGGTCGTACGTGCCCTCCGGCTGCCAGTCGACGAGGTCGGCCTGGACCCACGTGATGCGCTCGGCGACGCCCGCCCGCTCGGCGATCGACGCCCCGAGTGCGAGAGCCGATGGTGAGATGTCGACGGCGGTGACCTGCCAACCCTGCTGCGCCAGCCAGATCGCGTCCGCGCCCTCACCGCTGCCGAGTTCAAGTGCGGTGCCGGGCGTCAGCCCGGTCACTTCGCGTTCGAGCGCGGCGTTCGGTCGGCCGCTCCACACCTGACCGCGACTGCTGTAGCGGTCTTCCCAGAAGGCCGCGGGGTCCGTGATCGCCCGCTCGTCGGTGATCGCCGGTTCATGGTGCGGGTGGCGATGTGCAGTGGTCATCTCGCGAGTGTGCACCATCCGGTCATTCGGGCGCCGATTTCTTGCTGGAACGGCAACCCCCTCGACACGCTCAGGGACCGGTGGCTCCCGGTCCCCGAACGTGTCGACGGGACTCAGCGAGCGGCCGTGAAGTTCTCCGCGAGGTCGATCAGGAGGCGCGTGCCGTAGCCCGTCGCGCCCTTGGGACGCCAGGACTCGTCGGCGTCGACGAGCATCGTGCCGGCGATGTCGAGATGCGCCCACGGGATGTCCCCGACGAAGTCCGCGAGGAACAGTGCGGCGATCGTCGATCCCGCGAAGCGGCCACCCATGTTGGAGATGTCTGCGACATCGGAGTCGAGCTGCTTGCGGTAGCTGCGCTCGAGGGGCAACTGCCAGAGTGGCTCGTCGGTCGCCTTCGACGAGGCGAGCGCCTGGTCGACGATGCCCTGTTCGTTGCCGTGCACGGCCGCGGTCTTCGTACCGAGCGCCATGAGCGCGGCGCCAGTGAGGGTCGCGATGTCGACGATGGCGTCAGGCTCCTCCTCGGCGGCGAGGCAGAGCGCGTCGGCGAGGACGAGCCGACCCTCGGCGTCGGTGTTCTTGACCTCGACAGTGGTGCCGTTCCGGAAGGTGAGCACATCGCCGAGCATGGTGGCCGATCCCGACGGCATGTTGTCGGTGCACATGAGGAACGCGGTGACGCTGCTCGTGCAGCCGAGCTCCTGCAGTGCGGTCATCGCCGCGAGCACGGCGCCGGCGCCGGCCATGTCCATCTTCATCGACGCGTGCATCGGGTCGGACGGCTTGAGCGAGATGCCGCCCGAGTCGTACATGATGCCCTTGCCCACGAGGGCGAGGTGTCCAGTCGCTTCGATCGGTGCGCCGCTGTCGTCCTTCGGCGTGTAGCGGAGCTGGATCATGCGCGGCTCCTCGACGCTGCCGGCGTTCACACCGAGCAGGCCTCCCGTGCCGAGCGCGATGAGGGCGTCCTTGTCGAAGACCTCCACGGCGAGACCGTGCGTCGCGCCGACCGCGAGCGCGACGTCGCCGAGGTCGCTCGCGGTGAGGTGGCTCGGTGGGGTGTTCGCGAGGTCGCGGGCCAGGTTCGCGGATCGGGCGAGGACCTCGCCACGGTGTGCGCCGGAGGCGGTCGCTGCGATGTCCTCAGCACCGGCGACGAGGTGGAGGGCTGCGAGGGGCGTGTGCTTCGCCTCGCGCTTCAGCTCGGTGTAGCGGTACCGGGCGAGCAGTGCGCCCTCGGTGATGACCTGACCGGCGGACGCCGGATCGACGTCGAAGGAGCGGGACACGTCGAGACCGATGCTCGCGAACGCGCCGGCAGCCCGCGCGAACGCTGCGGAGACGTCGCGGAGCACTGCGGCGGTCCGCTTCTCCGGCGCGCCGACGCCGACAGCGATGTAAGTGGGTGCGTCCTGGGCCGGGATGACGAGCGTCTGGCCGACCTCGCCGGTGAAACCGGCGCGTTTGAGCGCGGCGCGATCGAGGCCGAGAGCCGAGGGGACGTCGTCGGCATCCTCATCGACCACCGGTGCGACCGCGAGGCCGATCGCCTCGACGCCCTCGGGGAGTTCGATGGCGACGGCGAGCTCGACCGTCTCTGCGTCGAGCGACGGCGTGCGCGAGAACGTCGGCGGGATCAGTTTGTGTGGGCGGGATGGCATCTCAGCGTCCTTCGTCTCGGTTGTCGGTGGGTGGCTGGTGGTCCGGGCGTCGATGATCGATCAGAACGGCCAGATGAGTGGCACCAGGAGCGTGGCCACGGCGATGAACAGGAGCATGAGCGGTAGCCCGAGCTTCCAGTAGTCGCCGAAGCGGTAGCCTCCCGGCCCCATGACCATCGTATTCGCGGGCGTCGCGACCGGGGTGAGGAATGACGCCGCCGCTGCGACAGCGACGCCCATGAGCAGCGGGAGCGGGGAGATGCCCGATTCCGCGGCGATCGCGATGGCGATGGGGGCGACGATGAGCGCAGTCGCCATGTTGCTGATCAGCTGCCCGAGGACGACCGTGACGACGGTGATGCCGAGCAGCAGCAGATACGGGCTCGACGAGCCGAGCGCGGCGACAAGGCCGTTCGCGATGAGGTCGGCGGTGCCGCTCGATTGGATCGCCGTGGACAGGGGGATCATGCCGCCGACGAGGATGAGGGTCGTCCAGGAGATGGACCGGTGCGCCTGGCTGACGCTGATGACCCGCAGCAGCACCATCGCTGCGGCAGCCGTCAGTGCGGCGACGGCCGGCGGGACGATGCCCGTCGCGAGGAGGACGACCATGGCGGCGAGGATCACGATGGCGAAACCGGCTCGGGGCCCGAGCGGGACGGCCTGACGCCTGATCGTCTGCGGGGTGTCGATGACGGCGACGGCCGGGTCGACGGTGTTCGCATCGAGGGCTGCCCACGTGCCCTGCAACAGCATGACGTCTCCGGCCGCGAGCCGCACCCTGCCGAGGTCCTCGCCGCTGCGCTGGATGGCCACGATCACGAGGTCGCCGCTGGCGGTGACCATGCCGGGGAAGACCTCATCGCCGATGAACGGAGAGCGGGGGACCACGACGACCTCGGTGAGGCCCGAATCACGGGTGAGGAGACCGTCGGCGGAGTCGAGGGCGTACTGCTGGGCGAGCGTTGCGGCGTGGGCGCTCAGGTCGCGTGGTGCGTGCGTCGCTGCGCGCTTCGGAAGCAGCCGGTTGCCGAACAGGACGACGATGAGGATCGTGCCGACGACGAGTGGCACGCCGACCAGGCCGAACTCGAAGAAGCCGAAGGGCCGTCCACCGTCCTCCGGGGTGATGTCGGCTGCCAACTCCGAGACGAGGACGTTCACGGGTGTGCCGGTCAGGACGAGCAGCGATCCGGCATGGGCGCCGAAGGCGAGCGGCATGAGCATCTGCGACGGTGGCTGCTTGGTGCGCAGGCACAGCACGACGACCATCGGCACGAGAGCCGCGACTGCCCCGTTGACGCTGATGAGCGCCGTGACGACGGCCACGAGGACCATCACGAGCGTGATGAGCGTCTTCCGTCCGGTGCCGGCACGCTGCACGAGCTGCTGGCCGGCCCAGGTGGTCACGCCGGTGGCGTCGAGGCCCTCGCTGACGACGAAGAGCGCCGCGATGAACACGATGACCGGGTCGCCGAAGCCTGCCAGAGCTTCGGGGAAGGTGAGCACGCCGCTGAAGGCGAGCGCGAGAGCCACCCCGATGGCCACGATGCCCACTGGGAGACGGTTCCAGATGAAGGCCACGACAGCCAGGAGCAGGATGCCGAGGGTGATCCAGACCTGATCCACCGACGCCGCGCTCAGTCGCGGTCTGCTGCGGGCGATTCGCCGGCGGGGACGGGGACACTGGTCGCCGCGAGGTCCTCCGGCAGCTCACCGGGCAAGCGACCGGGCATACGACCGGCCGGGATGATCGCCAGCAGCGAGAGGGCGGCGAGACCGAGCAGCGAGAGTTGCAGCGCACGCAGGCGCGACTCCTCGTTGAGGGCGACCGCTGCCTCGACCTGCGCCGGCGTGGCGTCGGTCGTCGCGAGCACCTCGTCGAGCTGGTCGTTCGAGACGAAGTTGATGTTGCCGAGGTCGACCTGCGCGGTCAGCTGCTCGGTGAGCTCCTCGTTCTGTGCCACACCGGTCAGCACCATGGAACTCAGCAGTCCGACGGCGAAGACGCTCGCCACGGCGATTCCCACACTGCCGCTCAGGTTGTGCACGAGTCCGCGCCAGGCCCCGACATCCCCGGCGAGCCGCTTCGGCGCGGCCGACAGCAGCGTGTTGAAGACGAGGGCGACGATCGAGCCCTGACCGAGACCCAGCGTGATGAGGCCGACGACGACGAAGAACTGTTCCCACTCGTTGCGGATGGTGAACGCCAGGATGATGAGCCCGAGGGCGACGACGACGAAGCCGAAGCGGGCGATCTGGCGTGGCGTGAACCGCTTGTACAGGCTCGCGACGACCGTGCTGGCGACGAAGATCGACAACGTGTAGGGGATGATCGCGATCGACGTCTCGAAGCTCGACCGTCCCTGGACCACCTGGATGTACAGCGGGATGAGGAAGTTTGCTGCGGTGCCGACGAACAACATGGTCGCCATGCAGACCGTGACGGCACGTTCGGCGCCGGTGGCGAGCACGTCGAGGTCGAAGATGCGCGGCTGGCCTGAGGCCTTGCCCTTGCGCAGCCAGGAGAAGAACAGTTGGCCGCCAACGATGCCGAGGATGATGAGGACGGGCGCGGGCGAGAGGCCGAGCACCGAGAACGGTGCGCCCGGTTGAGCGAGCCACACTCCCCAGGAGCCGAGACCCGAGAAGCCGAAGCTCAGCAGGATGATCGTGGCTGCGGCGAGGAGGGCGCCGATCCAGTCGATGGTGAGCTCGGGGTGCGCTGGCACGACCTTCAGCTTGAAGCTCAGCAGCAGGTTGATGACTGCCAGCGCGGCGACGAGGGCGAAGGAGTAGCGCCAGCCGATCGTCGAGGCGAACGTGCCCGCGATGAGGAGTGCGAGGACGCCGGCCGCTGGGATGGCTGCGGCGAGGAATCCGATCGCCTGGCCCTGCTGCGCACCACGGAAGTTCGAGGCGATGAACACCGTCAGCGCCGGGGCGATGAGGGCGATGACCGCGCCGGACGCGGCCTGGGCGATGAACAGCATGGCGGGCGAGACGCTCAGGGCGACGAGCGCCATGGCTACGCCGTGCACGACGACCGCGATCTGGAACACGCGCCGCGTGCCGAACTTCGCGCCGATCTTCGCTCCCAGCAGGATGAACGCCGCCATCGCGAAGGTTCCAGCGGTGATCGCTGTGCCGACCGACGTGGCCGGCGTGTCGAGGTCGGTCGTGATGCCGCCCATGGACACGGTCAGGGCGTTCACGGCGAACGACGCTTGGATCTGGGTGAGGACCACGACGACGAGCGGCAGCCAGGACGCTCGCGTCTCGGTCTCCACCGCGGGTTCGGTCGCTGGTGCGTTCATGCGCTGCTGCTTTCTCGAGAAGCTGGTGCTGCGAGACGGTGCGGAACGACCGAGGTCAGCCGATCGCCTGGGCCTTCAAGGTCGCGAACTCCGCATCGGTGAGGACACCGGAGGCGTGGAGAGCGCCGAGGCGTTCGAGCTGCTCGATCGTGCTGAGACTGACGCCGGTGGTGGCTGGTACAGCGGCCACGGGGGCGGCTGCGACCGGGGCGACAGCTGGTGCGGCAGCGGCCTGCGCGGCCTGTTCGCGGGCCGCGGCCTTGCCGTGGACGGCATTGCTCGTCGCCGCGGCCGTGCCGGTGATCACCGCGGTCCGCGCTGCGGTCTGGAGGAGGCTGCCGCGTGCTCTGCGTCGTCCGAATGCCATGATGCTGCTCTTCTCTCGTGATCGTGCGTGGTGCGTGTGGTGGCGCCTACGGGGAACGCTAGACCTCGGGTGCTGGAGCGCGCCAGAGGCGAATCGACCGAAGTGTGCGTGCGCTGACGCCCCCCCCCGACCGCGCGTCGGGGAGCGCGGTCGGCAGGCGGGCTCACCGCGGTACGCGACCGCGGCTGTCGGGGAGGGTCAGGCCAGCGCTTTGGTCTTCAGCGCCTGGAACTCGGCCTCGGTGATCGTGCCTGCATCGCGAAGTGCTGCGGCGTCGGCGATCTCGGTCGCCGGGCTGCGTCCGGCGAGGTCTCGGACGTACTCCTGCGCGGCGTGCTGGTGCTGCTGGGCGTCGGCGAGCTGGCGCTCCGCCATGCCCTTGCCGTTCGCGATGAGATAGACGAGCGCGGTGAGGAAGGGGACGAAGACGAGGAAGACGACCCAGATCGCCTTCCACCAACCGCTGTGGCCGTGGTCGCGGAAGAGGTCGCGGACGATCGACAGCAGCACGCTCAGGTAGGCGACGAAGGCGAAGGAGATGATGATGAGCCAGAGGACGTCGAAGAAGTTCACGGGAGGCCTTTCGAGGCGAAGCGCCGCTGCCCGGGCTGCGGCGGAGAGAGGGGCGCTCGGGTGCGTGCGCTCCTGTGCAGAGAGTAGGACGGTGCTCGGGAGCCCTCCGAGTCGGTGGCACGGGATTGCTGCGGCAGTGGCGCGGTTTCACGGTGCGCATCGCCCGCGATCGGGGTGCATCGGTGGGCTTCGATCCTGTGTAACGTGAGCGCACGGGCCCAAATCCGACAGGTGCTCGTTTTCTGGGCCCACCGACGGTGGACGACGTTGAAAGGGGCGTACGTGTGGAAGCCCATCGCCACCACCGATCTGCGTCAGCTGATCCTGCGCACCACCGGCGTCACAGCGACTGACGCGCAGCTCGGTCGGCTCAGCCCGGGATTCTGGACCCGGAAGGGACGACCGTTCCGTTTCGCCGCGCGGACGGCGCGCCTGGGACGCTCACTCGTCATGATGTCGAGCCAGTCGGGCCTGCGGATCAGAGGGCGCGAAGCGCATTCCTCAGGCACCGTCCACCTCGGATTCCTCCTCGAGGGCGTCTGCGACTTCGGTCCGTCGTCGGGCGGCGGTGGCTCGATCGGGCGCGGCCAGGCGTACGTCGTGCACGACTGGACCTCGTACAACCTCACGGCGCTCGAATCGACGCGCGGCCTGAGCATCAGGGTGCCGGAGGCGCGGCTCAGGGAACGGGGTGTGGACCTGTCCGCCCACCGCTACCGTGCGGACGTCCGGCTGTCACTCGCGACACCGCTCCGCGACTTCGGCATGGCGATCGCCGATGCGGCATGGGCGCCCGACCCAGCGACGGCGATCGTCGCGGAGCGTGTCGTCGAAGACCTCGTGATCGGCCTCTTCCAGGAGGCTTCCGGTCGCGCCATGGACAGCGACGAACTCCGACTGGGCCTCAGACGGCGGGCCCTCACGCACATCCAGGAGCGCCACCGCGACACCGCCCTGTCGCCACAGACCGTCGCGCTCGCGTTGGGTGTCTCGTTGCGCAGCCTCCAACGCGCCTTCCAGGGGAGCGACTCGACGATCTCGGGAACCATCGCGGACCGCCGGTCCGAGACGGCGTCGATGCTGCTGTCCGCGACAGGCGCTTCGGCGATGATGATCGACGAGCTCGCGAGACGGAGCGGATTCTCCTCGGCATTCGAGCTGCGGGCGGCGTTCCGCGCCCGTCACGGCATGCTGCCCGGCGAGTATCGTGCGGCGGTCCGGGCGGGCACCTTCCTCGCGACCGCGGACGCCGCGCCGACCAGCGGCGCCACGGCGGGGGCCACCGACACGGGCGCCGCCATCGCCGGCCCGCCCGCGCCAGAGAGCTCCTCGTAGCGAGCCCGGCGGGCGCTCCGTTTTCCAGTACTGTGGCGGCAGCGCGCGGACCCCGCCGCTCCAGCAGGCGTCCGCCTGGTGAGACGGGCACCCGACGAGAGGCGATCAGCATGAGCGAGACCGGCGAACCGCGTCGACCGTCACTGCTTGCCCGAGGCCCGTTCCAGTTCGGCTTCGTCACCACCCTCGGGGTGCTGCTCGCGCTGCTCCTGGGCGCTGCGATCGCTTCGCTGAGCACCGCGCTCACCCTCATCTTCCTGGCACTTTTCATCTCCCTCGGCATGTACCCGAGCGTGCTCTGGCTCGAACGTCGCGGGCTGTCCCGCGTTGGCGCCGTCCTCACGGTGCTCGGCGTCTTCCTCGCCATCGCCGCGCTGCTCATCGGTCTCGTCGTCCCCATCGTCATCGCCCAGCTGCGCGAACTGATCGACTCCGTGCCGGCGGGTCTCGCCCGAATCGAGCACCAGGAATGGTTCACGGAGGTCGACGCGACCTTCGGCGGAGCGCTCACGAACGCCGTGACCTGGCTGCGAGGTGCCATCGTCGACCCGAGCGTCTGGCTCGCCGTCGGCGGCGGCGCGCTGCGTGTCGGAGCCGGATTCCTGAACGCCACGTTCGGCACCGTCTTCGTCGTCGTCCTGACGATGTACTTCGTCGCCGGTCTCGAATCGATGAAGACGGCGGCGTATGCGCTCGTACCCGCATCGAAGCGGACCTCGTTCATCGAGCTGTCGGAGACGATCACGCAGTCGGTCGGAAAGTACCTCGGCGGCATGGTGACGTTGGCGGCGTGCAACGCCGTGTTCACCTTCGTGCTGTTGAGCGTCTGCGGGGTCCGCTCAGCCGCCGTCCTCGCCGCGATCGCGTTCCCGATCACCCTCATCCCCCTCGTCGGGAGCGTCGTCAACACCGTCGTCATCTCGACGGTGGCACTGTTCACCTCGCCGACAACCGGCCTCGTCGTGCTCATCGTCATGCTGGTGTACGTGCAGATCGAGTCCTATGTGCTGACACCGCGCATCGTCGGCAAAGCGATCAGCATCCCCGGTTCCCTCGTGCTCATCGGTGCGCTCGTCGGCGGCACCCTCCTCGGTCTCCTCGGCGCACTGATCGCGTGCCCGGTGAGCGCCTCGATCCTCCTCATCATCAAGAAGGTCATCGTCCCGAAGCAGGAACTCGCGTGACCGCCCTGGAGACGACGGAGACGGTCGCGCTACTCCTCATCGGCGCGCACATCGTCCTCGGCTTCGTCGCGACGGTGCTCGTGGCTGCCAATCGGTGCCCGTCCGCGGCCATCGCCTGGGTGCTCACGATCGTCTTCATCCCCTTCGTCGGCGCCCTCGCCTACTTCCTCGTCGGTCGCGACCGCCTCCCGGCCGCGAGAGTCCGACAACAGCACGAGGTCAACGCGGCGATGCTCGCCCGCACCGACGGCCCCTGGCTCCTCAGCCACTCCGAGGAGTGGCCGGCGTGGCTGCACACGACGGTGCGCCTCAACACGACCCTCGGTGCGCTGCCCATGGTGGGCGGCAACCGTGCCTCGCTCATCGCCGACTACCGCGAGTCGTTCGACCGCATGATCGAGGTGATCGACAGCGCGACCACGACCGTTCACGTGGAGTTCTACATCCTCGTGCTCGACGACTCCACGAGGCCGTTCTTCGACGCGCTCGCCCGCGCTTGCGCCCGCGGGGTGGTCGTGCGGGTGCTCTTCGACCACGTCGCGAGCTTCCTGTCGCCGAATCGCGCCCAGACCGCCGAGGCGCTGCGGGCCATGGGCGCGTCCGCTGAGGCGATGCTCCCGCTCCGCCCGTTCCGCGGACAGTGGCAGCGGCCGGACCTGCGCAATCACCGCAAGATCGTGGTCGTGGACGGGCGCATCGGTTTCACCGGATCGCAGAACCTCATCGACGAGAGCTACCTGAAGCCCGCGAACATCGCGCGTGGTCTCCGTTGGCTCGAACTGATGGTCGAGCTCGAAGGTCCCGTCGTCCGGGAGCTCGACGCCGTGTTCATCACCGACTGGTACGCCGAGACCGGGGTGCTCCTGCCGCTCGACACGTCCGCAGTGCTGCCGGGATCCGACCCGGAGCTGCTCGACGCCCAGGTGCTGCCGAGCGGCCCGAGTTTCGATGCCGACAACAACCTCAAACTGTTCACCGCCCTCATCCACAAGGCCGACCGGCGCGTGAGCATCGCCAGCCCGTACTTCGTGCCCGACGAATCGCTGCTGCTCGCCATGACGACCGCGGCGGCCAGGGGGCTCCAGGTCGAACTGTTCGTCTCCGAACTGGGAGACCAGAAGCTCGTGCACCACGCGCAGCGCTCCTACTACGAGTCCCTGCTCCGTGCGGGCGTCGCCATCTACCAGTACCGGCCGCCGGTCGTCCTCCATGCGAAGCACTTCACGATCGACGACGACGTCGCGGTCATCGGCTCGAGCAACATGGACATCCGCTCCTTCAGCCTCAACATGGAAGCCTCGGTGCTGGTGCACGGCGCAGCGTTCGTCACACGGATGCGTGCCGTCGAGGACGACTACAAGGCGGCGAGCACCAGGCTGCACCTCGACGACTGGCAGCGCCGGCCGCTCTCGGCGAAGGTACTCGACAACCTCGCGCGCCTGACGTCGTCGCTGCAGTAGTCCTCCCGTCCCGGCCGATCCTGGGCCCGCACGCAGACAGGCTTGAGCCGGTGGATCGTTCAGAAGCTCGCGATGCCGTTCCCCAGCAGGATGACGCCGAAGATCACGAGCAGGAGGCCCATGACGGCCGTGTGGTTGCCGAGCAGCCACACTTCGAGCCGACGGAGCGGGGCGTCGAGCTGAGCGGCGAAGAAGGCATGGCCGACGACGGGCACGACGATCGTCGCCGAGGCGATGAGGGCGAAGACCACGATCGACCAGACGACCTCACCCGGCGCGAGCCCGCCGGTTCCGATCGAGAGGGAGGCAGCGGCCGTGATGGCGAGGTTCTTCGGGTTCGCACCCGCGAGCAGCAACGCCATGGTGAAGCTGCGGCCGGCGGTGGCGGACGTCAGGGTCGACATCCAGCCGGGCAGTTCGGGTTCGCCGTCCGCGTCGAGCTTCGGTCCGCCACGCAGCTTGCGGACGGCGAGCACGAGGAGCAGTGCGCCGAGTGCGAGTCGCAGCACGCCGGTCAGCGGGTTCGGGACGTCGGGGTCCGAGGGCTCGACCGTCTTCGCCAATGCCGTGAACACGATCGCGACCACGGTCGTGGCGAGGACCCATCCCGCGAGGAACGCCGGGCCGCTCGCCCGCGCCCGCTCGGACAGCAGGACGAGGATGATGGCGATCACCGGGAACGGGCTGAGCGCCACGGCGAGGCCGAGCGGAAGAAGGCTTCCGATGACGTCGAGCATGTGCTGAGCGTAGCGCTCGCGATCCTGAGGCGGCAGTCCCGTCGCTCCGAGCGCCGATGGACGAGGACGCGGTCCAGGCACACGACTGGGGCTGTCAGGCGCGCGCCCATAGGATTGAGTGGTTCCGGGAGCGGGCGCCAGCCAGGCGTCAGCACGGAAGGTACCGCCGCACGGCAAAGCGGCATGGAGAGGCCCACATGGCAGAGCAGTCCCGACTCGATTCCGTCGTCACCCTGGCGCAGCACCGGGGGTTCGTCTTCCCGTCCGGTGACATCTACGGCGGAACCCGGTCGGCGTGGGACTACGGGCCCCTCGGCGTGGAGTTGAAGGAGAACATCAAGAAGCAGTGGTGGAACGCGTTCGTGCGCGGCCGCGGCGACATGGTGGGCCTCGACTCCGCCGTCATCCTGCCCACCGCCGTCTGGGAGGCGTCCGGTCACGTCAAGGTCTTCAGCGACCCGCTGACCGAATCGCTCATCACCCACAAGCGGTACCGCGCCGACCACCTGTTCGAGGCGTACGAGGCCGAGCACGGCCACCCGCCGGAGAACGGTCTCGCGGACATCCCCGACCCGGAGCACCCGTCGAAGATCGGCCAGTGGACCGAGATCCGTCAGATGTCAGGCCTGTTGAAGACGTTCCTCGGGGTCGTCGACGACGAGTCGGGCCTGCACTACCTCCGTCCGGAGACCGCGCAGGGCATCTTCACGAACTTCGCGAACGTGCTGCAGACGGCGCGGAAGAAGCCGCCGTTCGGCATCGGCCAGATCGGCAAGGCGTTCCGCAACGAGATCACGCCCGGGAACTTCATCTTCCGTACGCGCGAGTTCGAGCAGATGGAGATCGAATTCTTCGTCGAGCCCGGCACGGACGACGAGTGGCAGCAGACCTGGATGGACCTCTGCTGGGCGTGGTTCATCGACCTCGGTATGACGCCCGACAACATCCGTTGGTTCGAGCACCCGCAGGAGAAGCTCGCGCACTACTCGAAGCGCACGGTCGACATCGAGTACAAGTTCGGTTTCGCCGGCAGCGAGTGGGGCGAGCTCATGGGCGTCGCGAACCGCACCGACTACGACCTCAAGGTGCACGCCGAGAGCTCCACGAAGGACCTCTCCTACTTCGACCAGGCGAAGAACGAACGCTACATCCCGTACGTCATCGAGCCGTCCTTCGGCCTGACGCGTGCGCTCATGGCGTTCCTCGTCGACGCCTACGAGGAGCAGGAGCTGCCGCCGAACGCGAAGGGCAAGGTCGAGAAGCGCACGGTGCTGCACCTCGACCCGCGTCTCGCGCCCGTGAAGGTCGCCGTCCTGCCGCTGTCCCGCAACGAGGCGCTGTCGCCGCTCGCCCGGCAGATCGGTGACGAGCTGCGCGGGTCGTGGAACATCGACTTCGACGACTCGGGCGCCATCGGGCGTCGGTACCGTCGCCAGGACGAGATCGGCACGCCGTTCTGCGTCACCGTCGACTTCGACTCGCTCGAGGACAACGCGGTGACCGTGCGTGACCGCGACAGCATGCAGCAGGAGCGCGTCGCGATCGACGAGCTCTACGCGTACCTCGCCACCCGCCTCAAGGGCGCGTAGGTCCTCTGCTCTCCACCTCGACAAGCTCGGTGACCGGTTTCCGGTCCCGAGCTTGTCTCGTTCGTCCTCCGTCCCCGTCGTTTCGCGCGCAACTCCTGCTGATCCCTCGATTCGGCCCTGAGTTGCTTCGATCTGTGGTCCGGACCGGGCTGCTGCAGGAGTTGTGCGGGGTGCGCGGTGCGCGGTGCGGGGTGCGCGGTGCGCGGCCGCGGTGCCTGGTCGCCGAGTGTGCTGCGTGCACAACTCCTGCTCCTGGTTGCGAGGCGGGCCCAGACCGTCGGTTCCGGGGGTGAAGTCCGGCTGCTGCAGGAGTTGTGCGCGGAACCGCCGCATCGGTCGAAGCCGGTTCGCAACTCCTGCTCGATGGCGCGTCGTCGGCCCTATTCGGCTGTTGAGGCGGCACGGATCCGCAGATCGCAGGAGTTGTGTACCGGGTGCGGCGGTGACGGGCAGGGACGGGACGGGGCGCGGCGGTGCAGAGACGGGGCGGTGACGGGCAGGGACGGGACGGGGCGCGGCGGTGCAGGGACGGGACGGGACGGGGCAGGGCGGTGGCGGGACGGGACGGGGCTAGGCGTTTCCGAGGGACGTGTCGAGGAAGGTGAGCGTCTTCGCCCACGCATCGAGGGCGGCGTCCTCACGGTAGGTGATCGTGTTCGTGTCGTTGAAGAAGGCGTGGCCGGCCTCCGGGTACACGGTCGCGGTGAACTCGACCCGGGCGTCCTCCATCGTGGCCGTCAGCTCGGGGAGGCTCTTCATGAGGCCCTCGTCCTGATCGCCGTAGAACGCGAGCACGGGGCACGAGATGGCGGTGACGGCCTCGGGCTCCGGCGGGTAGCCGTAGAACGGGACGGCGGCACGGATGCGGCGATCGGCGGCCGCGAGCGCGAAACTGAAGCCGCCGCCGAAGCAGAAGCCGACCACCGCGACACGCCCGTCGACCCCCTCCTCGTCAAACAGCTTGTCGACGGCCTTGCCGAGGTACCCGAGCGCCTCCTCCGCATACTCCGGCGACTTCGTGGTCGAGAGCTTCTCCCTGAGCTTCGGCTGGGCAGCGGTGCGGGTGGCCTCGTCGGCGTTGAACACGAGCTGCTGCAGCTCCTCGCCGATCTCAGGCGTGACACCCGCGCCGCTCAGGATGTCGGGCGCGATGACGATGTAGCCCTCCGCGGCGAAACGGTCGGCGACATCGGTGATGTGCGGCACGAGCCCCCAGATCTCGTGGATGAGGACGAGCCCGCCGCGCAGCTCGACGCCCTTCGGCGGGTCGGCGCGGTAGGCGGTGAGGCCTTTGGTCAGCGTGATGGTCGTCATGTCGCCAGTGTTCCAGGCGACCCTCCGTGCGACCTGGGACACGTGCGCGGCGGGATGCCCTTCGACACGCTCAGGGCCCGGGGGTCGTCATGGGCGGGGTAGCTCAGGCCCCGGGGTGGTTCAGAGGCCGGGGCGACTCAAGCAGCGGGGCGGTTCGGGACTGCGAGACCCCGACACGCTCGCGCCGTCCACGCGGCAACGAGAAGCGTCACGACCGCACCGACGACGACCCACACGAGGAGCGCGGAGCCGCGGCCCGAGATGAAGAAGCCTGACAGGAACGCGCCGACGACGAGCAGCGTCAGCACGAGCAGCGTCCCGGCGAACAGCAGGACGGATCGGGCCGGATCGACGCGGAACACGGACCACCACGTGACGTCGGCTGGCCGCGGAGCGAGGACGAGGACCGCGGCGGCCGTCGCCGGGATCAGGAGCGGCCAGAGCAGCACGGTCGCGGCGATCACGACCGCCGAGGCGACGAGCACGAACCACACCAGCCGCGCCCGCGGAGGCCACAGCCGGTCACCCAGGGCGGACGCGCGAAGCTGTGACAGCACGAGGATAGTCGCGATGAGGACGGCGAGGGCCGAACCGCCGACGCGGAGGCCGACCGACCAGGTGGCCTCCGGCGTCGCCAGCGGCGCAGCCGTCAGCGCTTGCACCACCGCGTTGCCGATGACCGCCGGCACCAGCAGACGCCACCCGTGGGCGACGAGCCCCAACGCCGAACGCGACGTCGAGACGCGAGGCGACGTCACGTCGCCGGTCGCATTCACGAGGCGTCCCGCGCTGCGTCGTCGAGCACGTCGAGGATCACGCCGTCGAACACCTGGTCGTCACCGACGGTGACGGTCACCCTCGTCGGGTCGGCCGCCTCCGACACGGACAGGATGCGCTCACCGTCTGTCGTCTCACCGGTGCAGGTCACGGTGCTGTCGGCAGCCTGCTCGCAGTCCGGCGCGACCATGACGTCGACGCCCTGATCGAGCAGCACGTCGATCGTCGCGTAACGCACCTCGGCGAGGTGGTCGCCGCCGACCGGGGCGACCGCCGCGATCTGCGAGCAGCCGAGCAGGCCGAGCGGCACCGCCAGCCCGAATCCGCTGAGCAACAGGATGCTCCCGGTCCGTCGCCTCATCACAGTCCGCGCTCCGTCTCATAGGCGAGCAGGCGTGCGTGCTCGGTCATCCGCTGGGACTCCAGCGTGGCGTCGGTGATGCCCGACAGGTCGAACGGAGCCGGGAGGAGCAGCTCCGTATTGCGATCCAAGGGTGACCCGCGGCGCATCATCGGCGTCTCCGCCCAGTCGTTGGCGGCCAGTTCTCGACTGCGGGAGGCGAGGTCGGCGCGGTCGCCGCTCGTGCCGGGCACCGCGGGGGAGGCGTGGTCGAGCACGGTCGTGAACAGTGAGAGCGTGCCGTCACGGTTGTCGACGACCTCCACCGTCTGCTGCTGCTGCGGGAAGTCGATGCAGGACGCGGTCGTGATCTCCCAGAAGCCGCCGGTGCCCGTGGCCGCCGGGTGGGCGAGGATCTGGTTGAGGTGCGTGTGGCCGTTCAGCCAGCCGATCACGACCGGGTAGCCGGTCAGCAGGTCGACGAACTCCTCCGCCCCGTGCAGCACCTCCGTGTCGCCGGGGCGTTGCGCGCGGTTCTCGAGCGTGAGGCTGTTGTGGTGGCTGAACACGAGCACGAGCTTCTGCTCGCGCTGCGCGACGTCGAGTTCCTGGCGCAGCCACTGGAACTGGGTGTCGGGCACGGCGCCGTCCGGGCCGGCGACCTGGTTGCAGGTGTCGAGGCCGAAGGCGCGGATGCTCGGGGTGAGCTCCGTCCGCCACCAGGTCTCACCGGTGTCGAGGTTGTGCTGGGTGAAGCCGTGGCCGACCGGACCGGGAGTCGGTTCGGTGCGGAAGTGCTCGGCCATGAAGTCGCGCTGCTCGAAGAGGAAGCGGTCCCGGTTCGACGGGACGGATCGGAAGCCCGGCCGACCGAACGCGAGGCCGAGCGCGTCGATCGCCTGAGCGAGCGCCCCGGCCGCAGAGGTGTACCCGCCGAGGGCGACGCCCGCCGTGCCGTCGAGCGTGTACGACTTCTGCCCGCCGATCGCGAGCGCGCGCAGCTGCGGTGTCAGGTCGAAGGTGCCGAGGAGGAGGGTGTCGTGGTTGCCGTAGACCGCGTACCACGGTGCGGGGAGGCCGACCGATTCGACGGGCTTCGCGATGGCTTGCGCGAGGAGGTCGGGGAGCGTCGGGAAACCGTACTCGCCGAAGGCACCGCCTCGCGGATCGCCTGGCCGGTACGCCCACTGCGCCTCGGCCCACGCCTGCACGCCCTGGTAGGCGCCGCCGGCCGTCGCCGGGTCGACGGAGAGGCCGTCCATGAGGTCGATGTACCACCGCAGTTCGAGGTTCGAGTGCATGTCCGCGCTGTCGCCGGTGACGATCGCCGCTCCCATCGGCGCGCCGGTGAGTGGGCTGTAGCGGGCGTCGGAGAACGCCTGCACCATCGCCGCCGTGGCGTGAACGCTCAGTGCATCCTGCGGATGGAACGCCGAGCCCCATGCGGCGTGGTCCTGCTCGATCATCGGCTCGATGCGCGCCGGGGACTGCGCGTCGATCACGTGGAGGTCGGACAGATGCCCGAGGTAGAGGAGTGAGCGTCGGGCGGCTTGGCGGTTCGCGGTGGGCGTGGCGCGGAGGATGTCGAGTCGGGGGAGATACGGCTCACCAGGACCGGTCGTCAGGGTGCGGTATCGCCCGGCGGTGACGCCGCCCTGACGGATGGTCTGCAGGAGGGTCGTGGGGATGTCCTGGTTTCCGGGCAGCACGGTGGCGGGCGCGGTCGTTGCGGCCGCCGCAACCGTGGCGAGGCGCGGGCCGAGCAGGTCGAGATCGAGTCCGGTGGCGGCCGCGATGACGGCCGCGCGGGTCATGAACTGGCGTCGGGAGAGTCCGGGCATCCACAGGGTCCGATCTGGCGGCGGGCGCACCATGCGCGTCAGATCTGAGAGTAGCGGGCGAGGGCACCCTTCGACAGGCTCAGGACCGGGAGGTCGGGCGCTGCGAACCGGGAGGTCGGGCGCAGCGAGGGCGCCGGTCCCTGAGCCTGTCGAGGGGCTACGCCCGGATGTCCTTCGTGAGCTCGGCGACGAGGGCGGCGCGCTGCTCGCGCGTGGACGGGCGGCCCTCCGCGTCCGGGCGCTCCTGCCACGGCATCGGGCCGGACGCACGCCGGTACTCGACCCCGAGGGCGTCCAGCCGCTCGAGGTGCTGCTCCAGACGTGACTCGAATCCGGCGAAGTCGCGCTCGCGACCCACCCAGGCGACCTCGGCCAGGGCGCAGAGCCGCGGGTACGCCTGATAGTCGATGACCCGCGCGGAGTCCATGTGCTCCGTCCAGATGTTCGCCTGCACGCCGATGACGTGCTTCGCCTCGTCGTCGGTCAGTTCCGCCGGCACCGGCTCCAGGGCGTACACCTCTGCGATCGTCAGGGGCGGTCCGACGGGGATCGGCTCGCGCGGATCGTCGGACTCGCGGTAGTCGAGGTACACGCGGTCGTCCGGACAGGCGATCACGTCATGACCGGAGCGTGCCGCCGCGACCGCGCCGAACTCTCCCCGCCAGGACGCGACCGTCGCACCCTGCGGCAACCCGCCACCCTCCAAGATCTCGTCCCAGCCGTAGAGCCGACGGCCGGCGGCAGCCAGGTGCGCTTCGAGCTGACGGATGAACCAGGCCTGCAGTTCCTCCACCGAGGCGAGACCTCGCTCGGCCATGAGCGCCTGCGTCCGCGCACTCGCGGCCCAGCGTGCCTTCTTCGCCTCGTCGCCGCCCACGCCGATGAAGGTCGACGGGAACACCTCCATGACCTCGTCGAACACCGTGCGGAAGAAGGCGACGGTCTCCTCGCCCATGTCGAGGATCGCCTCGTTGATGCCCCAACGGGTCCACACCGACGGCTCGTCGGCATCCTGCGCGACGTCGGGCACCGCCAGCTCCGGGTACGCGGCGATGATCGCGCGCGCGTGGCCCGGGAGGTCGATCTCCGGAACCACGGTGATGGAGCGGTCCGCGGCGTACGCGACGATCTCCCGCAGGTCGTCCTTCGTGTAGAAGCCGCCGTGCGGACGCCCATCGCCCGGAGCGTGACGTGCTGCGCCGTGCTGGCTCTCGGTCCGCCACCCGCCGACCTCGGTGAGGCGGGGGAACGCGTCGATCTCGACGCGCCAGCCCTGGTCGTCGGTGAGGTGGAAGTGCAGGACGTTGAGCTTGTGGCGTGCAGCGAGGTCGATGAAGCGGAGGACGTCGGCCTTCGGGAGGAAGTGGCGGGCGACGTCGAGCATGACCCCGCGCCAGCCGAACCGTGGCTCGTCGTCGATGATCGTGGCCTGGACGGTCCAGTCCACGCCGCGGACGAGCGCCCGCCGGTTGGCCTCGGCGGGGAGGAGCTGCGTCAGCGTGACGGCGCCCGAGAACGCGCCGGACGCGTCGGAAGCTGCGATGCGGACGCCCTCCGCGCCGACCTCGAGGTGGTAGCCGCCGGGCACGACGGCGCCGTCGTGGATGAACGCGATGCTGTCGGTGCGCAGGTCGATCCGTGCGTCGAGGTCGAAACCGGTCGACGCCTGCAGCACCCCGCGCAGCCACCGGCTCGCTGCGATGAAGCGGCGGTCGCCGCCGAGGCCGGTCGTCTCGCGGAGCGTGAACGCCCCGCCCTGCGGTCGGACGGACGTGGGCAGTGGGAGCATCTGCTCTCCTCCTCTGATCGAAGCCTCCCTCATTCTGACCCGTTCTCAGGAGAGTCCCGGCGCGTCGCGCTGCTGGGCGAGCGACGCGCCGAGGGAGTCCTGAGACAGGGACGGGGAGGAGGTGGTCGGAACTGGTGCGTTGGTCCTGGCGGCGGGGTCGGGAGACTCAGGGTCGGGAGGGTGCGGGCGACAGCGCGGGCGAGGCGTCGACGAGCGTGGTGAGGCGGTCGGCGATGAGCGTGTCCGAGACGACGGCGAGCGGGGTCTGTCCGGCCTCAGCGGCGAGGTCCGCGATGCTGCGACCGACGAGCTCGGCGAGGTCGGGGTGCGACACCTGTGCGATGCGTACAGCGGACCAGTCGATCCGGTCGGCTTCGGGCGGCTCGTCGAGCGCACGTTCGAGTTCGGCGACGACCGCGTCGTCGCGGAGGCGATCCAGGACCGCGTCCCCGCCGCCGCCGGAGACCCAGCTCGGCAGGAGCGCGGTGAGCGCGGTACCTCGGAGGAGCCCACCGAGGAGGGCGGTGCTGGTGCCGTCGTGCATGCTCACGCTCCAGTCTGCAGAGGTTGCGCATTACGCAACGGACGTTGCGTGAATGCGCACCAACCGTAAACCGTCCGTGCAAACCCTGTCAACGCGAACCGGCGCGGTGACCCAACTCAGGAACACCTCGGCGTGTCGCGTCCGGAGCAGGACGCTCAGGCACGACGCGCCGAGCGCTTCCTGAGTTGGGGAGATGAGAAGGGGTCAGGGGCCAGTGGTTCAGGAGGGCGAGAGGGGTGGGCGGGGTGGGTGGGGGCAGGGCCGGCCTACTCGACGAGACGCAGCCGCACCGCCATGAACTGGCGGCCGGGCAGATCGACGCGCACCGTACCTGAGTGCGTGCCTGGCAACGTCTCGACCGTCATGTTCCAGGTGTCGATCACGTCGACGTGGAACTCGCCGTCCGGCAGGAACACGTTCCGGAAGCGCGGACGGTTGAAGCCGAAGTACCCGATGACGTATCGGCCCGGGGCGCCACCCCACGGCACGTCCCAGTCGCCGGGCAACGGGTCGAGCACACCGGTCGGCGACTCCGCAGAGATCCGCTCCAGGAACGCGATGCGGTCGGGGCTCGTACCGACGAGCTCCCCACCCTTCGACCACCACAACTGCTCGATGTCGTTCAGGTACGTCTCGCCGTGGCCGACGTACCCACCACGGATCGCGCCCTCCCAGAACCGCCGCACCATCTCCTCGCCGGTGATGTTGCCCCAGCCCTGGTCGATGTCGCCCTCATAGGCGCACTCGTCGATGACGATCGGCTTGCCCCACTGCTCGCGCCACTGATCCGTGTTCTCCGCCGTGCGGTACACGTCGATGCGCTGCACGCTGCAGTGGGTGATCCACGGCTTCGAGTAGTCGTAGAACCCCTGGCAGTTGTGGATCGAGTTGAGGTGCCCGTGCGGGTCCTCCGCGCCGACCACTGCCGCGAGACGTTCCCAGTCGTCACCCGTCTTCGCCCACAGGAGGTCGTACTCGTTCGCCATCGACCACCACACGTTCGCGTACGCGGCGAGGCGACGGACGGCGTAGCGGAGGAACCGCTCGTCGACGGCGGGACCGAGGTCGGCGAAGCCCCAGCGGTCGTAGGCGTGGAAGAGGATGAGGTCGGCTTCGATGCCGAGTCGGCCGAGTTCGGCGATGCGCTGCTCGAGGTTCGCCCAGTAGTCGGGGTCGAAGCGCTCGTGGTCGAAGCCGTCGGCGAGGGAGCCGGGGAAGGGGAAGACCTCGGGCTCGTTCGCGTTGTAGAGGTACGACTTCGGGAAGAGGCACATGCGGATCTTGGTGAACGGTGCTGCCTCGAGCGAGCGCAGGGTCTGCTCCTGCAGCTCGGTGGGCTGGTGCGTCCACGCGTATGCGGTGGTGCCGAGGGGGCGGTGTCGGGTGCCGTCGGCGTGCACGAAGTGGAACCCGTCGACGCGGACGGGCCCGTGGCTACCGGGCTGTGCCCCCGCGACGGTCACGCTGCCGGTGATGCCGTCGAGCGAGCGCGCGGTGGATGTCGTGGTGAACGTCCATTCGCCCTCCGCTTCGGCGAGGATGCGCAGGAGGTAGCGGCCGTCGCCGTCGTAGAAGCCGCCGATCGTGATCTCCCGCGACCCGTTCGAGAAGGTCGCACCGAGTTCGACGTCGACGAAGGGGTTGCCGTGCGAGGGGCCGTCCAGGCGGACTTCGATGACGCCGTAGAGCGGGGTCGGGGCCGGCAGCGTGAGGGCCGCGGAGCCGCGTTCGACGTCGTCGCCCTCGTACTCGGTCGAGGCGTCGATGGCCGCACCGTACGGAGCGCGCGCGTCGGGGCCGTCGTCGACCTCGGCCAGCGCGGCCCAGAGTCGCTCCTTCGCATCGGCGTCCTGCAGCTCCGGGACGATCGCGGAGAGCTGGCCGAGACGGATGCTCGTGAACTGCTTGGCCATCGGCGATGCCGCGATCCCGGGCAGGAACGTCTCGAGGGCGGTACGACCGGCCGGGCTTGCGATGACGTCTCCGAAGGCTGAGCTGCGGTCGAACATGGAACTCCTTTGATCAGCCGAGCGGTGCCCGGCGCTGTTCTGCGCGGTGAAACGAATGGTACGAGAGGAACGGGTGGAGCAGGCGGTGGGAGTGTTGCACGTGAAACGGTCCGCCGGTGGTCAGTGAGCGACTTCCGGCTCCCGAGAACCCACTGCGGCGAGGGCCGTCGCCACCTCGGACGAGAGGGCCGGCGAGACGAACATGAGCAGCTGGTCCACCCGTCGTCCGGCGCTCCACGTGGTGCCGCGCCGGATCTCGTCGGCCTTGCCCGGATCGTGCTTCGCGACCGCCGCGAGCAGCGCCTCGTACGCCGCGGGTTCGTCGATGATCTCGGCGAGGGTCGAGTCGAGGCCGTACGAGACCGAGGACACGTGGTCGACCGCGTCTGCGAAGCTCCACCCGTGCGACCCGGAACCCACCGTGAACTCGGCGGCACCGGGCAGGGCGACGGTCGCGGTCGTGTTCGCCGGCACCTCGGCGATGACGTGCACGGTCGACCCGTCACGTCGCCAGCCGACGGACGCGAGCCCGTACGGCGTGAGATGGCGGGCCTGGGCGTGGTCCAGCCCGGCGATCGGCCGTGGGGCGATCCGCACTTCGCGGTACCCAGGGGCTGCGGGGGCGAGCCCGGCGACGGTGCGGTGCATCCAGTCCGCGACAGCGCCCAGCGCGTAGTGGTTGAACGATGTCATCTCACCCGGGTTCACGGAGCCGTCCTCGAGCAGGCTGTCCCAGCGCTCCCAGATCGTCGTCGCTCCCTTGGTGACGGGTGAGAGCCACGACGGGTTCTCGGTCTGGAGCAGCAGGCGTCCGGCCTCCCGGAGCCGGCCGCCGTCGGCGAGCGCATCGGTGATGAGCGGCGTGCCGACGAAGCCGGTGCCGATGCGATAGCCGTCGGCGCGGACGAGTTCGGCGAGGCGGGTGGCCAGACGGTCGCGCATGCGCACATCGGTCACGAGGTCGAAGCGGAGTGCGAGCGCATAGGCGGTCGGGGCGTCGGACATCATGCGGCCGGCCGGGGTCACGTACTCCGCGACGAATGCGGCACGGCTGCTCTCGGCAAGCCCGTCATAGCGCGCCGCGTCGTCCGTCTCGCCGATGAGCGCGGCGGTGTCGGCCAGGATGCGGAGCGACCGGGCGAGGTATGCGCTCGCGACGATGTCCGAGTCGACCCTCGCCTTCGCCGGTTGGTCGGCCGGCGCGCTCGGGTCGAGCCAGTCGCCGAGCTGGAAGGTGTTCGACCAGAGGCCCTCCGTGCTGACGCGCAGGACCGCCTCCACCCAGGAGCGCATCGACGGGTACTGGTCGCGCAGGATGTCGACGTCGCCGTAGCGTTCGTGGAGCACCCATGGCACGACCGTGGCCGCATCGCCCCAGGCCGCGGTGGGGGCGCCACCGCCGAACCCGGGGAGGACCGACGGCACGACCATCGGCACGATGCCGTCGCGGTGCTGCTGTTCGAGGGCGAGGTCGCGGAGCCAGGAGTCGAGGAAGCCGGCGCTGTCGTAGAGGAAGCTGGCGGTCGGCGCGAAGACCTGCAGGTCACCCGTCCAGCCGAGGCGTTCGTCGCGCTGCGGGCAGTCGGTCGGGATGCTGAGGAAGTTGCCGCGCATGCCCCACACGACGTTCTCGTGCAGTCGGTCGAGCAGCTCGTGCGAGGAGGAGAACCATCCGGTGCGCGTCAGGTCGCTGTGGAGGACGACGGCTCGCACCGCGGACGGGTCGAACTCGCCCGGCCAGCCGTCGATCTGGGCGTAGCGGAACCCGTGGAAGGTGAAGCGGGGTTCGAAGGTCTCCTCGCCGGTGCCGGCGAGGGTGATGCGGTCGGTGGCCGCCGCGTTGCGGAGTGGGCGGAGGGCGAGTTCGCCGGCGTCGAGCACCTCGGCGTGACGGAGCGTGAGCTGCGTCCCACGAGGACCGGTGACCGTGAGGCGGAGTCGGCCGACGAGGTTCTGTCCGAAGTCGAGGATGGTGCCGCCCGAGGGTGAGGTGAAGACGGCCTCGACAGCCCGCTCCTCGATACGGCGCACCGGCGGAGCGATGCGCGCTTCCGGAGTCGGTGTCGCGGTCTCGTCGATGCGGGCCGGGGGCCACGCCGAGGCGTCGAAACCGGCGGTCGCCCAGGCTGGTTCGGCGAGGGTGGCGTCGATGGTCTCGCCCGCGTAGATGCCGCTGTCGACGTGCTCGGCGCCGTCGGAGGCGGACCACGTCGCGTCGGTGACGATCGTCTCGCTGGTCCCGTCGAGGTAGTCGAGTCGGAGCTGCGCGGCGAAGGACGGCTGATCGCCGTAGACGCGGTCGGCGAACTGGAAGAAGCCGTACTTCTCGGTGTACCAGGCGCCGGCGAGGTCGACGCCGATGACGTTCTCGCCGTCGACGAGGTGGACGGTGACGTCGACCGTCTCGTGGACGAGGCGGTCGCGGTAGGCGGTCCAGCCCGGAGCCAGCACGTCGTCGTCGACGGGTGTGCCGTTGAGCTGCGGCGCAGCGGCGCCGAGGGCCGTCCAGTACAGGCGGGCGCGGCGTACCGGCCGATCGACGGTGAAGGACCGACGGAGTCGGACGGGCTGCGCGGCGCGCAGGGGCGACGCGAGCCCGATGAACTCGGCCCGCCAGTCGCCCTCGGAGAGGAACGCGGCTTCGACGCTGAGTGGCGCACTCCACGGCGTGGCCTCGCCGGTCGTCGACGCCGCTCGGACCTCGACGGTGCGGACGTCGTCTGCCGACAGTGGCGCGAACGGCCACGCGACGAGCACGGAGTCGCGGCCCTCGAGGCGCACGGTCTCGCCGTCGCTCCGGAGTTCGGCCCACGCCTGCACCCAGTCGGTGCCCGGCGTCTGGACGGTCCAGCTGAGGCGCGGCAGTGGGGTCGCGACGGCCGGCCGGTCGTCGCGCAGTTCCGCCCGCAAGCCCGCGATGCGAGCCTCGGCGGATCCTGCTGCCGCGCCCGTGCTCATCGGTCGGTTCCCTCGGCGACGGTCACGACGACGCCCTCAGCGAGGTCGGCGACCGAGCTGCCGACACGGACCGCGTAGTCACCGGCTTCGACCTGCCAGCCGTCGGACCAGTGCGCGAAGACCCGCGCCGGGAGGGCGACCTCCCAGTCGGTGGTCGCGCCGGCCGCCGCACGGACGACGGCGGACCCGACGAGCCAGCGCACCGGACGGTCGACGGCGGAGTCGTTGCGCTCGGCGTAGACCTGCACCACGTGCTTGCCAGCGCGGTCGCCGGTGTTCGTCGCGGAGCCGTGGAGGCGCGCGGTGCCGGTGGCGACGTCGCCGTCGAGGCTGCTGCCCCCGATGCTCCAGCTCGTGTACCCGAGGCCGTGACCGAACCAGAACGCCGGCGTCGCGCCCGCTCGGAGCCAGGCGCGATAGCCGATGTGGATGCCCTCGTCGTAGCGGAGGACGCCGTCCTGCGGGGTGACGCCCCGGACGGGGACGTCGTCGAGCGCAGCTGCCCACGTGGTGCTCAGACGACCACCCGGCTCGACGGCGCCGAGCAGGACGTCGGCGAGGGCGTTGCCCATCTCCTGACCGCCGAACCAGCCGAGCAGGACCGCCGCGACGTCCTCGCTCCACGGCAGGAGCACGGGCGCGCCGGAGTTGACGACGACGACCGTGCGCGGGTTCGCGGCGGCGACGGCACGGACGAGTTCGTCCTGTCGGCCCGGCAGTGTGAGGTCGCTGCGGTCCCAGCCCTCCGACTCGACTTGCGAGTTGGTGCCGACGACCACGACGGCGACGTCCGCAGCGCGCGCCGCATCGACCGCCTGCGCGATGAGGGCGTCCGGGTCGGAGTCGTCGGGCGCACGGCCGACGGTGACACTGACCGCGCTCAGCCCGTTCTCCGTCGCCACCAGGTCGAACTCGGCGCGCAGTTCGACGGCGACCCCTTCGGTGGCTGCGAAGGCACCCGTGGCGGAGGGCGGTGCGAGGAGAGCTGCGCCCAGGTCGGTGCCGGTGACGACGGGCTGTTCGTCGACGAGGAGCACGCCGTCCACGAAGAGGCGACCGTGGTTGGCGGTCGCGAAGCCGAGGCGGAGCTGCTCCGTCGCGTCGGGCGTGTAGGTGGTGGTGAGGACGAGCTGGGCGGCGGTACCGACCGGGGCGTCGCCGCCGAACCAGACGAGCGAGGTGGACAACCGGTCCTCGGTGAACAGCTCGCCGCCGTCGGCGTCGAGGAAGGTCGACACGAGGCCGGGCCCACCGGTGCGCGGGTTGGTGAGGCGGTCGAGGGGCAGCTCGGCGACGCCCTCCTGCACGATCGCTCCGACCGCGTAGTCGATGGTCGCGCCGGGGAGTGCGGCCCGCAGCCCCTCGAGCGGGCTGACGGTGTGCTCCGGGAGGACCGTCGCGCTGCCGCCGCCCTGGGTTCGGGCATCGCGGGCGTTGTGGCCGATGACGGCGATACGGCCGAGTGCTGCGGCTTCGAGCGGGAGGGTCCCGTCGTTGGTGAGGAGCACGATGCCTTCGGTCTCGGCCTCGCGGGAGAAGCCGATGCCGTCGACCGTCGCCGGCGCGAGCGCCTCCTCGCCGAGGGCGCCGACACGGACGGCGAGTGCGAGGAGACGGGCGACCTTGCGGTCGACGTCGGCCTCGGGGACACTGCCGTCGCGCACGGCGGCGACCAACTGCTCGCTCCACGCGGGAGCCGGGCCCGGCATCGCGAGGTCCTGTGATGCGGTGGCCGAGCCGAGGCTGCGGACGCCGGTCCAGTCGCTCACGACGACGCCGTCGAAGCCCCACTCGGAGTTGAGCGGTGTCTCGAGGAGGTCGTTCTCACTCATGGTGACGCCGTCCACGGAGTTGTAGGCGCTCATGATCGCCCAGGTGCCCGCCTCCGTGACGGTGCGCTCGAAGGGTGCGAGGTAGAGCTCGCGGAGGGCACGCGCGCTGGCGTGGACGTCGACGGTGAAGCGGTCGGTCTCCGAGTCGTTGGCGACGTAGTGCTTCGGGGTCGCAGCGACACCGTTGTCCTGGAGCCCGCTGACGTACGCGCTGGCGAGCGTGCCGGTGAGCTCGGGGTCCTCGCTGAACGCTTCGAAGTGGCGGCCGCCGAGGGGTGAACGGTGCAGGTTGATGGTCGGGCCGAGGACGACGTCGACGCCCTTGCGGCGGGCCTCTGCAGCGGCGACCGCACCGTAGCGGTACGCCAGCGCCGGGTCCCATGAGGACGCGAGGGCGGTGGCCGACGGGAGGTTGATGGAGGGGGAGCGCTCGTCCCACACCGGCCCGCGGACGCCGGCGGGGCCGTCGGAGAGGACCATGGCTCGGAGCCCGATCTTCTCCAGAGGGACCGTGGTCCAGAAGTCGGCGCCCGACACGAGCGCGACCTTCTCCTCGAGGTCGAGGCGTGCGACGAGGCCGTCGATGGCCGCGAGATCCACGGTGCGCGCCGGCGCCGCGTGCTTGGGGGAGGTGATCGTCATGACGGGGTGTCCGTTCTGCGCTCGCGGCGCGGTGGGGATCGAGGCGCCGGGCGGAGGACGGGCGGCGGTGCTCGTGCTGTGGTGGAGCGATGGTGCGCCCGGCCGGCCTGGTTCCTGGCCCTGGCCGACCGGGCGGTCGTGGTGATCGAGGATCAGGCGGCGGTCTCCGCGGCCTTCTGCTCGTCGATGAGGCGGCGTCGCTCGACGCGCCGGTCCTCCTGGCGGTCGGGGTCCGGGATGGGCGCAGCCATGAACAACCGCTGCGTGTACGGGTGCTGCGGGCGGGCCGTGACCTGGTCGCCGTCGCCGGACTCCACGATCTCACCGTGGTACATCACGGCCACGCGGTGGCTGATGTGCCGGACGACCGCGAGGTCGTGCGAGATGAAGAGGTAGGCGACGCCCGTCTGCTCCTGGATGTCGATGAACAGGTCGAGCACCCGGGCCTGCGTCGACAGGTCGAGCGCCGACACCGGCTCGTCGCAGACGATGAGCTTCGGGTCGAGCGCGAGGGCCCGGGCGATGGCGATGCGCTGGCGCTGACCACCCGAGAACTCACGGGGGAGACGGGAGGCGGCTCCGGTGGGCAGCTGCACCTGGTCGAGCAGGGTACCGACACGCTTGCGCGCATCCGCCCCGGAGACGCCGCGCACGGTGAGCGGTTCGGTGAGGATCTGCTCGATCGTGAGCGAGGGGTTCAGCGACGAGTACGGGTCCTGGAAGACGACCTGGATCTCCGAGCTGAGGGCCCTGCGCTCCTTGCGCTTCAGGTGACCGATCTCCTGCTCGCGGTAGCGGATGCTGCCGCCGGTGACCGGGGCGAGCCCGAGCACGGCGCGACCGAGGGTGGTCTTGCCGGAGCCGGACTCGCCGACCAGGCCGACGGTCTCGCCGGGCTTGATGTCGATCGACACACCCTTGAGGGCCTTGAAGGGCTGGGCGCGGAACCCCTTGCCCGGGTATTCGACTTCGAGGTCCTCGACCTCGAGCAGTGACTTCGTCATCGGGTCTCTCCTGCCGGTTCGGTTGCGAGCGCCGGACGCGCAGGACCCTCGTCGAGGATCGCGCCGAGCAGCGACTGCGTGTACGGGTGCTTCGCGTCGTTGAAGATCGCGCGGACCGGTCCGGTCTCGACGATCAGGCCGTTCTGCATGACCGAGACGCGGTCGCAGAGGTCTGCGACCACGCCGAAGTTGTGCGTCACGAGCAGCATGGCCATGTGGCGTTCGGCCTGCAGGTCGCGCAGCAGGTCGAGGACCTCGGCCTGCACCGTCACGTCGAGAGCCGTGGTGGGCTCGTCGGCGATGATCAGGTCGGGGTCGGTGGACACGGCTCCGGCGATGAGGACGCGCTGAGCCATACCGCCCGAGATCTCGTGCGGGTAGGCGTCGAAGGTGCGCTTCGGGTTGGGGATGCCCACCCGGTCGAGCAGTGCGAGCGCTTTCGCGGTCGCCTCCTTCTTGCTCAGGCCGAGGCCGACGCGGAGCGGTTCGGTGAGCTGGCTGCCGATCGTGAACGCGGGGTCGAGGTTCGACATGGGCTCCTGCGGGATGTAGCCGATGCGGCGACCGCGGATGGCCGTGTACTCGCGTTCGCCCAGCGTGTCGAGGCGCGTCCCCTCGTAGCTGATCGTGCCGTCGGTGACGCGACCGCCGCGCGGGAGGAGCCCGAGGACGCCCCACGCCGTCTGCGTCTTGCCGGAGCCCGACTCGCCGATGAGGCCGTGGACCTCGCCCTTCCGGATGTCGAGGTCGACGCCGTGGACGACCTCGGTGACCTTGCCGCCCTCCTTGTCGTAGCCGACCCGGAGGTCGCGGACGCTGAGGACCAGCCCGCCTTCACGGACGGCGGCGCGGGCGTCGTCGTCGTGACGGATCGGTGGGACGCCGACGATCTCGTCCTCGGAGATGCCCGACGTGCTGATCGACTGGGTGACGATCGTGTTCGAGCCGGTCTTCGAGGTGGTGACGATCTTGCGCTTGCGGCGACGGACCGTGACGGTGCGCTCCAGCTCGTCGCGCATGGCGTTGGCGAGCAGGGTGAGGGCGATGCAGGTGAGGGCGATCGCGAGCGACGGCCAGACCATCAGCAGCGGCGCCTTGTAGATGTTCGTGAAGCCGTCGTTGAGCATTGAACCCCAGGTCGGCACCGAGAGGTCGCCGAGGCCGAGGAACTCCAGGCCGGACTGGATCGCGATCGCGATGCCCGCCACGATGGCGGACTGGATGATGATCGGCGCGCGGACGACCGACAGGATGTGCTTCGCGATGATGCGCGGGTCGCTCAGGCCGGAGACGCGGGCGGCGTCGACGTACAGCTCCGAGCGCACCGCGGTGACCGCGGCGTAGACGAGCCTGAAGTAGGCCGGGGAGAGCAGGATGCCGAAGATCGCCATGGAGATCCACACGGACGGGCCGAGGACGGCGCGGGCGGCGAGGAGGACGACGATCCCGGGCAACGCCATGATCAGCCCTGCGAACCAGGAGGACACGGCGTCGAACCAGCCCTGGTAGTAGCCGGCGATCAGACCGGCGATGACGCCGATGACGATCGCGACGACGAGGGCGACGAGGGCGGCGGCGATACTGATCTGCGTCGCGGCGAGCAGTCGCGAGAGCACGTCGCGGCCGGCGCTGTCGGCGCCGAGCGGGTGGTCGCCGCTCGGCGGGGCGAGGACGAGCTGCAACGAGGCGAGGTTGGGGTCCTTCGGTGCGATGAGCGGTCCGATGGCGGCGATGACGGCCACGATGGTGAGGAACCCGAGCGCGATCGCACCGATCGGTCGCTTGAGCAGTCGTCGCAGCAGGTTGACGCGCACCTGCGGCGTCGGGACGGTGATCGGGGTTTCGATGGCGGTCATGACAGTCGCACCTTCGGGTTGAGCGCAGCCTGCGCGAGGTCGAGAAGCAGATTGACGATGACGACCATGATCGCTGTCGCGATGACGACGCCCATGACGATCGGGATGTCACCCGAGCTCGTCGCCTGGACGGCGAGCTGGCCGATGCCCGGAAGGGCGAAGATCTGCTCGATGATGACGGCGCCACCGAGGAGGCCGATGAACTGGACGCCCAGGACGGCGAGAGCGGGTCCGCCGGCGTTGCGGAGCACGTGCTTGTAGACGACCCGGTTGGTGCCGAGGCCGCGGCTGCGGAGTGTCCGGACGTAGTCCTTCGACATCGCGTCGATGACGGAACCTCGCACCTGCTGCGACACGGTCGCGATGGCGCCGATGGCCAGCGCGATGATCGGGAGCGTCACCGAGGCGACCCAGCCGGAGAACGACGTGGTGATCGGGATGTACCCGGTCGCTTTGAACAGCCGCAGGTTGATCGCGAAGGTGATCACGAGCACGAGGGCGATGAGGAAGTTGGGGATCGCGAAGCCGATGACGGAGATGAACTGGACGACATTGTCGATCCATCCACCGCGACGGGCTGCGAGGACACCGAGGATGACCGAGACGATCGCGGCGATGATCGTCGCGCCGATCACGATCGAGAGGGTGACGGCGAGTCGGCTGGTGACGCCCGTCGCGACGAGCTGACCGGTGAACCAGGAGCGGCCGAGGTCGCCCTGGAAGGCCGAGGTGAGCCAGTCGATGTACTGCACGGGCAGTGGGCGGTCGAGCCCGAGTTCGGTCGCCTTCTTGGCGACGGTCTCAGCCGTGGCGCTCTGACCGAGGATGCGACGGGCGATGTCGCCGCCGCCGAGATAGAGGAGGGTGTACGCGATCACGGAGATCACGAAGATGAGGACGACACCGGAAACCAGGCGTCTGAGGATGAATCCGAGCATGGGTCACTCCAGGAAGTGGGTGAACGAAGGGGTGTTGGGGCCGGCCCACCCGAGCGCGAGGCGCTCGGGTGGGCCGGGAATGGTGCGACTGCCGGCAGGGCTACTTCGGCTGGATGTCGTACAGCGACGGGTAGGCGTTCGTCGGGATCATCTTGACGGTCGTGTTGGCGTCCGTCGCGAAGCTGCCCTGCACGCGGTAGAAGGGTGCGAACCAGGCCTGCTCGACGATGTACGTGTTGAGCTCCTTGGCGACCTTGCCCTGCGTCTCCTCATCGCCGTACTGGATCTGCTTGATCAGCTCGTCGACCTTCGGGTCGTCGTACTTGAAGGGGTTGAACACGGCGTTCGGGGCGATCATGAACTGGATCAGCTGCCAGTCGGGGTTCTGCTCGAGTGCCATGAACGAGGCGGCGTACTTCGGTGCCAGGAGGTCGGCGATGAAGTTGTTGCCAGGGTCGGTGTACTCAGCGGTGATGCCGATGTCGGCGAGCTGCTGGGAGATGAGCGTGTACGTCGTGGCACCGAGCACCGGGGACGACGGCATGGCGAGCGTGAAGCCGTCGGCGTAGCCTGCCTCGGCGAGGAGCTCCTTGGCCTTCTCGGGGTCGTAGCCGTAGCGGTCGTCGAGCGACTTGTCGAACGCGGGCGAGCTCTCCGGGAACACCTGACCGGTGACCGTGCCGTTGTCGTTCTGCAGCGCCTTGAGGAGTGCGGGGCGGTCGAACGCGTAGTTGATCGCCTGGCGGACCTTGACGTCGGCGAGGGCCGGGTTCATCGTGCCTGCGCGGTCGAGGAGCAGCATGCCCTGGAAGTCGAGCTCGTTGGCGTTGACGGTCCAGCCGGCGCCTTCGACCTCGGCGAGGTTGTCGTTGCTCGCGAGCTTCACACCGTTCGCCTCGCCGGCCTTGATGGCGTTGAGACCTGCGGTCGCGTCCTGGAGGACGTTGATCGTCAGCTTGTCGTAGTGCTGCCAGTCCTTGTTCCAGTAGTCGGGGTTCTTGGTGAAGGAGTAGCTCGTCCCGGTGACGGTCGCGGCCGTGTCGATGATGTACGGACCGGAGCCGACAGGGGTGGTTGCGAGGTCGGGGCTGTCGAAGTTCTCGGCGCTGCCGATGAGGCCCGGGTCGCGGGTGAGGTAGTTCAGCATGGCGGGGTCGGGAGCCGACAGCGTGATGACGACGGTGGTGTCGTCCGGAGCCTCGACCGATGCGACGCCTGCGAAGTAGCCGGCGTCGGGGGAGGTGCCGGTCTTGAAACGCTCGAGGTTCTGCTTGACGACGTCTGCGGTGAGCTTGGACTTGTCGGTGAAGGTGACGTCGTCGCGGATCTTCAGGGTGAGGACCGTGTTGTCGTCGTTGTAGGACCACTCGGTGGCGAGCGATGGCTCGATCTCGCCGTCGGCGGTGGCGACCAGGAGCGTGTCGAACACGGCCTGGTAGTACGCCGAGCGGTTGCCCCATTCGGAGCCGGCCGGGTCGAACGTGGTCGGGGCGGTGATCGCGCCGAGAATCAGGGTGCCGCCGGAGCCGCTGTCGGAACCGGAGGTGCTACCGGAGCATCCGGTGAGCACGAGTGCAGCAGCGGTGACCGCGACGGCTGCGGTCGTCTTCCATCGGAACATCTTTGTCCTATTCGCTGTGAGCAATCCCTCATCGGATCGCTGGTGATTGAGGACGCTAGCACGAAACCCGAGTACCTACTAGCTTTTTGTTTTCCGCTCTGTCACAGTTGGATCACGACCAGGCCGCGGCGTTCGACGACGAGCGCGATATCGTGAAGCCGTCCGAAGGGGGAGGTCGTCCGATGGCAGTCGCGAACACCGCGAACACCGCGAGCAAGGCGCAGGGGAAGCCGCGCGGCTCGTATGCGAAAACGGGCATGAAGCGTCTGGCGATCCTCGATGCTGCCCTGGCGGTCTTCGCGAACGGCGGATACCGGGCCGGATCCCTCCGTGAAGTGGCCGCTCATGTGGGCATGAGCGAGGCGGGTCTGCTGCACCACTTCCCGAACAAGAGCACCCTGCTGTCGGCCGTCCTCGCCCACCGCGACGACCACGCCGGGCGGCTCGTGCCGATGGACGGCGACGACCCGATCGCGACCCTTCGGGGGTTGGTCGACCTGGCCAGGTACAACGCTTCCATCCCTGGTGTGGTCGCGCTCTACTGCACGCTATCGGCGGAGGGGACGTCGCCCGATCACCCGGCTCACGACTACTTCGTGCGGCGCTACGCGTCCACCCGTGGGCGCCTCGAGCGGACCTTCGGACTACTCGTCGAGCGCGGCGAGGTGCATGAGGGGTTCTCCGCGCACAGCGCCGCGTCGATGACCATCGCGCTCATGGACGGCCTGCAGGTGCAGTGGCTGCTCGCGCCGGAATCAGTCGACATGGCCGACGAGCTCCGCGCGTTCCTGTCCGGCCTGCTCGGTCGCCCGCTGTAGCCACACCGCTCGGCAGCAGGAGCATCGCCCCGCAGCAGGACCGACAGTGCACGAGGGGCCTGTCGCCGCGCGGAACTCCTGCGATCAGCTGGCGGGTTCGAGCGTGCGGTGCCGCAGGTTGCCCACCCAGCGCACGACGTTCGCGAGCACGAAGAACCCGACGATGAGCGCGAGGCACCAGAGCGCGACACCGCCGTAGCCGCCCGACCGCTCCGGGTTGTAGAACGGGTAGGGGTAGAAGCCGTCGATCGCCCCGCGGATGAGCGAGAACAGCGAGTAGACGACGGGCCAGATCATCCACCAGAGGGTGACGCTGAACGGGAGTCGACGTCGTGGCGCCCAGATGATCCAGTCGGCGAGGCCGGCGATCGGCACGATGATGTGGACGACGGTGTTCACCCAGGGGATGACCGCACCGACGTCGCCGTCCGCAAGGATCGTGTTGAAGACGACGCCGACGAACACGATGTAGACGACCGCGCCGCCGCGGATCGCGACGTCCGAATCCGACGGATCCGTGCGGCCGACGATGAGCCGCACGGCACTGATGATGAACACGGCCGAGATCATCAGGTTGGACAGGTTGGTGAAATAGCAGAAGAAGTTGAAGACGCTGAGGCCGCCCGCCACCGTCACCGCGAAGAACTGCACGAACACGGCGGTGAGCGAGAGCACGGCGAACACGAGTCGGTAGAGGATCGCGGCAGTCCGGGAGTTCATGCCACCAAGATAGTGACACCACGGGTCCGTGCGGGTGTGCCGCTCCCGTGGCCAGCAGGAGATGTGCCCGACAGCAGGACACGCCGCCGCGGAACGTCCTGCCGTCGCGCGGATGACCTGCTGCGGCGTGGGGCCTATGCGGTGAGCGTGCGGTTGAGGCGCTCGGTCGCGGTGTCCATGTGGTGCTGCATCGCGGCGCTGGCGGCGGAGGGGTCGCCGGAGAGGATCGCCTCGTAGACGGCCTCGTGCTCCTCGAAGGCACGCTGGGCGTCCTCGTCGGCGTGGATGCCGCGTTCGACCCAGATGCGCAGGAGCGACCGGATGCTCTGCAGGAGGTCTGAGAGGACGCGGTTGCCGGTGCTGGAAGCCAGTTCCAGGTGGAACTTGAGGTCGGCCTCGATGAACTTGTTGCGGTTGTCGCCCGCTTCGCGCATCGCGGTGAGGTGGTTGCGGAGGCGGTTGCGCGCCATGTCGTCCATGCGCGTCGCGGCGAGTCCGGCGGCGAACACCTCGAGCTGACCGCGCACCTCGATGAGCTCGCGCGTGCGGGGTTCGCCGAGCATGAGCCCCCAGCTGAGCGTCTCCGGGAGGAGTTCGGAGACGCTGCCGCGCAGGTACGTGCCGCTGCCGGGGCGGACGTCGACGACGCCGAGGATCTCCAGGGCGGCGAGGGCCTCGCGCACCGCAGAGCGGCCGATGCCCAGTGATGCCGCGAGCTGGCGCTCCGGTGGGAGACGGGTGCCCGGCGCGATGTCGCCGCTCGTGAAGTGGTCGAGCAGGCGCTTCGCGACCGCTGAAACGGCCGAGCCGACGGCGACCGGGCGGAGCGCGGACGAGATCTCGTCGGTCGGCCGATCCGGGAACGCTGGCATGCATTCACTGTAGCGCGGTGGCCGACCGGTTCCCTCCGCGCCAGCCGCCGCTTGTGCTACTCGGACAGCACGGTCGTGAGCATGCGCGTGAGCGCGTCGGCGGTGTGCGCCGCGACGTCGCGCAAGGAGATCATGCCGACGAGGAAACCGCCGTCATCCACGACCGGCAACTCGCGGACCCGGCGACGCTGCATCAGGGATCGGATCGAGTCGAGGTCGGTCTCCCGGCTGACGGTGTAGACGACCTGGAAGCCGAGCACGTCGACGAGGGTCGTCCCGGGGTCGAAGCCCTTCGCGATGGCGTGGACCACGATGTCGCGTTCGGTGATGACGCCGATGAGGTACCCGTCGTCGTCGATGACGGGCAGGACGCCGGAGTCGAGGTCGCGCATGAACTCCGCGGTCTCGACGAGCGTGTCGGCAGGGGTGATGGCGGCGGGGTCGTCGGTCATGAGGTCAGCGGCAGTGGTCATGATGCTCTCCGTCTCGCACTGGGTACCGAGAGCGTGCCACGGTTCGTCGGCTCCCGCCAGGGGTTCGTGCCGTCTCCCGCGGCGTGCCCTGATCATCCCGCGATGTCAGTGCTCGTCGGGTGTTTGTCGAGGGCTACCGGGCTCGGTCATGTATCCAGGCCTACTGGTCGCTTGAATTGGTCAACCGGTTGATGTATCGTCATCCCGGGTCCGGAACGGACCAGCCCTGCACGCGGCGCCGACGCCGCCCACCCAAGGAGTCACAGTGGACACCACAGCACCCGCGGCCAACCCGGCCGTTGAGCGCTCGGCCATCCGGAAGGTATCGATTCGCCTCGTACCGTTCGTGGCCCTGATGTTCTTCATCAACTACCTCGACCGCACCGCGATCGGGTTCGCCGCCCCGAACGGCATGAACGACGACCTGGCCCTCTCCGCGGCTCAGTTCGGCTTCGCGTCGGGCGTGTTCTTCATCGGCTACATCCTGCTCGAGGTCCCGAGCAACCTGGCGCTCAACAAGTTCGGCGCCCGCCGCTGGCTGTCGCGCATCATGGTGTCCTGGGGCATCGTCGCGGTCCTCTTCACCTGGGTCGCGAACTTCGAACAGCTCGCCATCCTGCGCTTCATCCTCGGTGTCGCCGAGGCCGGCTTCTTCCCGGGCGCGATCCTCTTCCTGAGCCTCTGGGTCCCGGCGAAGCACCGCAGCAAGATCCTCGCGCTGTTCTACCTGGCGCAGCCCCTCACCACCGTCATCGGCGCCCCGCTCGCCGGCTGGCTCATCGGCCAGCACGGTGTGTTCTTCGGCCTCGAGGGCTGGCGCTTCATGTTCCTCGGTGTCGGTCTCCCCGCGATCATCATCGGTGTCATCGCCTGGTTCTACCTCAAGGACCGTCCCTCCGAGGCCAAGTGGCTCACCCCCGAGGAGCAGACCTGGCTCACGGCGGCACTCGCCCACGAGAAGGCGACGACCGAGCAGAAGCAGGGCCACGTCAGCATCAAGCACGCGTTCAAGAGCGGCCGCGTCTGGATGCTCGCCTTCATCTACTTCGGCTTCATCTACGGCCTCTACGCGCTCGGCTTCTTCCTGCCGACGATCATCGCCGGCTTCCAGGAGTCCTTCGGTGTCGAGTTCGACGTCATGCAGAAGGGTCTCATCACGGCCATCCCGTACGTGCCGGCTGCCATCGCGCTCTACTTCTGGTCGCGTGACGCGACGCGTCGTGGCCTGAAGACCTGGCACATCGTGATCCCCGCGCTCGTCGGTGCCGTCAGCATCCCGCTCGCGCTGTTCGCGAACTCGCCCGCCCTCACCATCGCGATCATCGCGATCACCGCCATGGCGATCTTCGCCGCGCTGCCGAACTTCTGGACGCTGCCCACGCAGTTCCTCACCGGTGCAGCAGCCGCAGCGGGAATCGCGCTCATCAACACCGTCGGCAACCTGGCCGGATTCTCCGCGCCGTACATCACGGGTGCCGTCGCCGACCTCACCAAGGTCGGGGACACCCCGCAGTACATCGTGCCGATGTTCATCGTGGGCGGTTTCATGCTGCTCTCAGCGGTGCTCATGCTCATCCTCTCGAAGCAGAAGAGCTCGCAGCGGCTCAACGCCTCGGTCGAGGACGTCGCAGCGCACTCCTGACCCGCGCCCGGACGGGGTGATGCGCGTCGCCCCGTCCGCCCCAATCCACGCTCCACGCTCCACCGGCCACCGACGGCCGTTTCTCACGAAGGACTCCCGATGACCCGCCTCTTCAACGATCCGGCCGACTTCGCCGACGAGATGATCGACGGCTTCGTCGCTGCCAACAGCAAGCAGGTCCGTCGCGTGGTCGGTGGTGTGGTCCGCAGCACCAAGACCCCCGAAGGCACCGTCGCGCTCGTCATCGGCGGCGGCTCCGGCCACTACCCGGCGTTCGGCGGCATCGTCGGCCAGGGTCTCGCTCACGGGGCGGCGATGGGCAACCTCTTCGCATCCCCCTCCGCGCACCAGGTCGAATCCGTCGCGAAGTCCGCCCAGCGCGGCGGCGGCGTCCTCCTCAGCTACGGCAACTACGCGGGCGACGTCCTCCACTTCACCCAGGCACAGGACGCCCTGAACGCTGCGGGCATCCCGACCCGAAGCGTCGCGGTCACCGACGACATCTCGAGCGCCCCGATCGCTGAGAAGCACAAGCGTCGCGGGATCGCCGGTGATCTCACCGTCTTCAAGTCGGCCGCTGCAGCAGCCGAGGCCGGCTACCCGCTGGACGAGGTCGTGCGCGTCGCGACCCACGCCAACGAGCGCACTCGCTCCTTCGGCGTCGCCTTCAGCGGGTGCACACTCCCCGGGGCGACCGAACCGCTCTTCACCGTCGCCGAGGGCCGCATGGCCGTCGGCATGGGCATCCACGGTGAGCCCGGCATCGACGAGACCGACGTCCCGACCGCCGACGAACTCGCCGCCCTGCTCGTCTCCTCCCTCCTCGCCGAACTGCCCGACGGCGTGACCGAAGCGGACGGTGCCCGCGTCGGCGTCATCCTCAACGGCCTGGGTTCGGTGAAGTACGAGGAGCTGTTCGTCGTCTACCGCGCGGTCTCAGCTCAGCTCGAGGCCGCCGGTGTCGAGATCGTCGACCCGGAGGTCGGCGAGCTCGTCACGAGTTTCGACATGGCCGGCGTCTCGCTCACCCTCTTCTGGTTGGACGAGGAGCTCGAAGGCTTCTGGCTCGCCGGTGCCGACACCCCCGCCTACCGCAAGGGAGTCGTCGGAGCCGCCGAACAGCTGGACCCTGCGGACATCGTCGCCGAGCTCGCCGCCGTCATCCCCGCGTCGAGCCCAGCCTCCCGCGAGGCAGCAGCGGTCGTCGTCGGAGCGCTCGACGCCCTCGGTGACGTCATCGACACCAACGTCGACGAGCTGGGCCGCATCGACGCCATCGCCGGAGACGGCGACCACGGCATCGGGATGCAGCGCGGAGCCCGTGCCGCGGTCGCCGCAGCCCACGCCGCCGCAGAGGCCGGAGCCGGCGCCCGCACCGTCCTGCACCTCGCGGCCGACGCCTGGGCCGACCGCGCCGGCGGCACCTCGGGTGCCCTGTGGGGCGTCGCGCTGCGTTCCGTCGGCACCGCGCTCGGCGACGAAGAGGCGCCGACCCGCTCCGATGTCGCCGCCGGCGTCCAGGCCGCGGTCGACGGCATCATGGCCTTCGGGAAGGCCGAGGTCGGACAGAAGACCATGGTCGACGCGCTCGTCCCCTTCACCACGACGCTCAGCGCGGACGTGGCAGCGGGAGCCGACCTCGTCGCCGCGTGGACGAACGCCGCCGAGGCGGCACGCACCGCCGCGGCCGATACCGCGAACCTGCTGCCGAAGATGGGCCGCGCCCGCCCGCACGCCGAGAAGAGCCTCGGCACGGTTGACGCGGGAGCGTACTCGTTCGGTCTCATCGTGACGGCGATCGTGCCCGCGCTGAGCGTCTGAAGCGCCGCCCGCACAGCATTCACCACCGAAGCACCACCTACGAAGGAGATCAGCAATGACCGATCAGCTGCGCATCGTCATCGGCTCGGATGACGCCGGGTTCGACTACAAGGAGATCGTCAAGCGCGACCTCGAGCAGAACGACGGCGTCGCCTCCGTCCAGGACGTCGGCGTCGATGCTGACGGCCACACCGCCTACCCGCGCGTCGCGATCGCCGCCGCCGAACTCGTCGCCGCCGGAAAAGCCGACCGCGCCCTCCTCTTCTGCGGCACCGGCCTCGGCGTCGCCATCGCAGCCAACAAGGTCGAGGGCATCCGCGCCGTCACGGCCCACGACAGCTTCTCCGTCGAGCGCGGCGTCCTCAGCAACAACGCCCAGGTGCTCACCATGGGTCAGCGTGTGATCGGCATCGAGCTCGCCCGCCGCCTCGTCCGCGAGTGGCTGACCTACCGCTTCGACGAGACCAGCGCGAGTGCCGAGAAGGTCGCCGTCATCGGCGAGTACGAGGCAACGGGCTCCTGCTGATGACCTCCCCGTCCTCCTCCGCCGCGCAGCGCGTGGTCGGCGTGAGCTTGAAGATGTACTTCGGGCACGCGCAGACGCTCGACTGGATCGGCCAGGTCGGTGCGCTTGCGCGTCGTCACCCGGCGATCGTCGACGGCCGCGTGCAGCTGTTCGTGATCCCCGGCTACCTGTCGATCGTGCAGTCCGTCGCAGCGCTCGACGGCACCGGTGTGCTCGTCGGCGCGCAGGACCTCGCGAGCGCGGACCGTGGTGCGTTCACCGGTGAGGTGGGCGGCCCGGAGCTCGCTGAGGTGGGCGTCGCGGTGGCCGAGGTCGGGCACGCCGAGCGTCGCTCGCTCTTCGGTGAGACCGATGAGGTCGTCGCCGCGAAGGCAGCCGCCGCCCTCCGCAACGGCATCTCGCCCGTCCTCTGCATCGGCGAGCTGGAACGGGTCAGCCCCGAAGCGGCAGCGGCCGAGTGCCTGCGGCAACTCGACTCGGCGCTCGCGGACACCGTCGCCGGCGCGGTCATCGTCGCGTACGAGCCCGTGTGGGCGATCGGTGCGGCCGAGCCCGCCGAACCCGCGTACGTGCGGGCCGTCGGAGCGATCCTCAAGGACGCGATCGCCTCACGCGCCGACCGTGTCGGCAGTTCGGTGATCTACGGCGGCAGTGCGGGCCCCGGTCTGCTCACGGCTCTCGGCGACGACGTCGACGGCGTGTTCCTCGGACGTTTCGCCCACGACGTCGCCGCCCTCGAGGCCGTGCTCGATGAAACCCTTCGACAGGCTCAGGGATCGGAGGGCCAAGCGTGATCGGCTTCGGAACGTACACCTTCTTCTGGGAGGGCTCGGAACTCGCGCCTGAACGCCTCGACGTGATCGGCATGGTCGAGCGCACTGCGGACGCCGGCGTCGAGCTGTTCCAGATCTGCGACGACAGCCGCATCGAGACGATGTCGGACGACGAGCTGCGACGGGTCGCCGAGGTCGCCCGCGAACGCGGCGTCGCGCTGGAACTCGGCACGAAGGGGATCGCGGTCCCGCACCTGGAGAAGTTCCTCCACATCGCGACGCTGCTCGGTGCGACCCTGCTCCGCAGCATGGTGACCTCGGGCGACGACCGCCCGACGCACGCCGAAGCCGTCGAGCGTCTTCGCCAGGTGCTCCCGGCGTTCGCAGCTGCCGGCGTCACGATCGCCCTCGAGACGTACGAGCAGCTGTCGTCGCAGGAACTCGTCGAGCTCGTGACCGCCGTCGACCACCCGAACCTCGGCATCTGCCTGGACCCCGCGAACACCGTCGCGCGCCTCGAACACCCGAGCGACGTCATCGCCCGCACCGCCCCTCACGTGCGCAACATCCACGTGAAGGACTTCGCATTCACCCGCCGTGGCGGCTGGGTCGGTTTCACCCTCGAGGGTGCGCCGCTCGGCACCGGCCTGCTCGACTACGCCGCTCTCGTGGCCGTCGTGCAGCCCGACGACCGCGGCATCAACCAGATCATCGAACACTGGCTCCCGCTCGGCGACTCCATCACGGAGACGATCGAACTCGAGCGCACGTGGACCGCACACAACCTGCAGTACCTGAGAGAAGGAAGATCATGACCGACACCAACACCGTCGCGGACCAGCTCACCATCGCCGTCATCGGCGCTGGCGGCAAGATGGGCATGCGCGTCTCCAACAACCTCGTGAAGACCAGCCACAACGTCTTCTACAGCGAGGTCTCGCCCGCCGGCCAGGAGCGCGTCACCGCGACCGGTCGTGTGCTGACCGAGACCGATGCGGCCGTCACGGACGCCGACGTCGTCATCCTCGCCGTCCCGGACCTCGCCCTCAAGGCCGTGTCCGCCGGTGTCGTCCCGCTCATGAAGTCGGGCGCGGTGCTGCTCACGCTGGACCCTGCGGCCGCCTACGCCGGTCTCCTCACGCGTCGTGACGACGTCATCCAGGCGGTCACGCACCCGTGTCACCCGTCGGTGTTCGTCGAGCGTCACACGCCCGAGGAGTACGCGGACACCTTCGGTGGCATCGCCGCCCTCCAGGACGCGATCGCCGCGATCGAGTCCGACGACGCCGCGAAGCAGGCGCAGGTCGAGGCCGTCGTCCGCGCGATCTTCGCGCCCGTCGGCGAGGTGCACTGGGTCACCGTGAAGCAGCTCGCACAGCTGGAGCCGACGCTCGTCGAGACCATCGCCTGCATGATCGGCGCACTCCTCAAGGAGTCGCTGGACGAGGCCGTCAACACCATGGGTGTCCCGGAGCCGGCCGCTCGCGCGATCCTCCTCGGTCACACGCAGGTCGCGCTCGCGAACTCGCTCAAGGGTGACAACCCGTTCTCCGACGCGTGCCTCATCGCGATGGACTACGGCCGCGGCGCCATCATCAAGGACGACTGGAAGAAGGTCTTCCAGGACGACGAGCTCGACAAGAACCTCGCCGCGATGCTCCACCTCGACAAGATCGAGCGCTAGGCCGCACCGTCACCACCGGCTCCCTCGCCCTTTCTCAGGCTCGCTTCGGCGTGTCCGGCCCCGTCGGGCCGGACACGCCGGGCAGCTCCTGAGAAAGGGGCAACAGCGCGCTGGTGGTTGAAAACCGACACTTGTCAGGTAATACGCGTGCGGTCAACCGGTTCTCCCGGATAGGCTGCAGGCGACCACCCCCAGGCACACCCCGCAATGCCCCCGCAGGACCCCCGCAACGCTGCACAGGAGAGACAGACGACGATGACTGGACGACTCGAAGGCAAGACCGCGCTCATCACCGGAGCAGGCTCCGGGATCGGGCGCTCCGTCGCCGAACGCTTCGCGCGAGAAGGCGCCTCGGTCGTCTTCTCCGACCGCGACATCGCCGCCGCCCGCGAAGCCGCCGCCCCCTTCCCGACGGCCATCGCCGTGCGACTCGACATCGCCGACGAAGCGAGCGTTGAAGCCGCCTTCGCCGTCATGGACGCTGCTGGCAAGACCCCCGACGTCGTCGTGGCGAACGCCGGCGTCCAACTCTTCGGACAGGATGCGAAGATCGCCGACCTCGACCTCGAGGTGTGGCGTCGTACGGTCGACATCAACCTCACGGGCACCTTCCTCACCACCAAGCACGCGGTGCGCGCGATGCTCGGTCGCGGCGGCTCCATCATCCTCACCGGCAGCCCCACCGGCTTGAACGGCGAAGGCGCCGACTTCACCGCCTACAGCTCGACGAAGGCCGGCATCCACGGTCTCGGCCGCACCGTGGCCGCCGCATACGCGGACCAGGGCATCCGCGTGAACACCGTCGTCCCCGGATACACCGAGACGCCGCTCGTCACCGCGATCTCCGGCGACCCCGAGTCGCGAGCGGCGATCGTCGGCCGCATCCCGCTCGGTCGTCCCGGCCAGGCCGCCGACGTCGAGGGCATCATGGTCTACCTGGCCAGCGACGAGTCGAGCTTCGCCACCGGCGCGACGTTCCGCGTCGACGGCGGCATGACGAGCCTCTGAGGCCAGGACCATGACCTTCCGAGTCGCACCGGAACTCCTGCTGGAGCGCGAACGCACGGCGCTCTCCGTCACCCGCGGCCCCTGGTCGTGCTCCCTGCGCGGCTCCGAACTCGACGACATCGCGTTCGACGGGGAGACGGTGCTGCGCAGCATCCGTTTCGTGGTGCGCGACCAGGACTGGACGACGCTCCCGGTGGTCGTCGACGCACTCGAACAGACGACCGGGGGCCTGCTGCTGCGTGGCCGCACCGGGTTCGACGGCGAGGTGGCCGAGTGGACGCTCACCGTCGACGTCGCGGCGTCCGCCCTCCGTGTCGGCCTGCGAGCCGTCGTCCAGACGCCGTTCCGGCGCAACCGTCTCGGTCTCATCGTGCTGCAGTCGCCGTCGCTCGCGGGTACTGAGATCATCGTCGGTCACCCGGAGGGCTCCACCACGACCTCCGTGCTGCCGGAGCAGGTCTCGCCGCACCAGCCCGCGATCCGCATCGGTTCGCTGTCCTGGACTGGCGATCGCATCGCCACGCGTGTCGAGTTCGCCGGAGACGTCTTCGAGATGGAGGACCAGCGCAACTGGACCGACGCCTCGTTCAAAACCTATTCGACGCCGCTCTCGTTGCCCTTCCCCGTGCCGCTCGCGGTCGGAGAGGTCATCACGCAGCAGGTCGAGGTCCGGTGCGAGCGCGCGAGCGGGTCGGGGGAGTCCGACGAACCGCTCGCAGCGGCGCTCGGTGTGACGGTCGTGCCCGAGACCGAGGTGGCAGCGAGGCGTGATGCTGAACAGGCCGAGCGTGCGCCGGTGCGGATCCAGCTCGGCGCGGTCCTCGACGCCGTCGTCCCGACGGTCTCGACCGCGGTGTCGAGCGACCCCGACGGTGGGCGCGCTGGAGCATCCGTCCCGGTGTCGATCAGCGCACTGCTCGTCGAGCTCGACCCAGTCCACCCCGAGTGGTCGGCGGTCCTCGACCGCGCCGTGCGGCAGGCCGACGGCCGCCCCCTCGACGTGCGACTCGTGCTCGGACGCGGCGAGGAGGCGACGCCCGTGCTGCGCCGCCTGCTCGACGACGCGTCGCCGATCGCCCGCCTCGGCGTCTTCCACCGGCGGACGCACCTCTCCGAGGGTGCACTGCTCGACTCGGTCTCGCACGCGCTCGATGCCGTGTGGGTCGACACGGACCTTCCCCGCCCCACCGTCGTCGGTGGAACACGCGCCCACTTCACCGAATTGAACCGCAACCACGCGAGGCTCGAACGCTGGAGCGGACCACTCGCGTTCAGCATCACGCCCTTCATGCACGATCGCGGCGGACACCAGCTCGTCGAATCGCTCGGTATGCAGGCGGTCGTCGTGCGGGACGCGGCGCGCATCGCGGACGGTCGTCCGCTGCACGTGGGCCCGGTGACGCTCGGTGCCCGGTACAACGCCGTCGCGACGACCGCTGCCGCCCAGAGCGAGACGGTCGACCCGGACCTGCGAGCAGGCTTCGGAGCCGAATCCGTGCCCGGCGCGACGGACGAGCGGCAATCCGCCGAGGCGCTGGGCGCGTGGGTCGTGGCGAGTGTCGCGGCGCTCGCGGTGCCCGGCGTCGAGACACTGTCCTACTTCGAGGCGACGGGGCCGCGGGGGCTGGCGGCGGCTGACGGCACGCTGACCGGTGCCGGCCGGGCGCTCGGCTGGATCGCCGCTCTCGCTGGGCGTCGACGTGTGGCCGTCGACGTCGACGGTGTCTCGATCGGTGACGGGTCGCCGGTGTCGGATGGTGGACTGACTGCCGTCGCGGCCGTCGACGACACCGGGGAGGTCGTGCTCCTGCTCGGCAACCTGACCGAGGCTGCACTGCGCGTGGAGCTGGCAGCCTCGCCGACGCCTCAGGCCATCGAGCTGTCCGCCGGTGAAGTCGTCCGCATCGTCGTCACCGTCGACTGACCGCGTCCACAACTCCTGCTGATCTCCACCCGTCGCCGCTCGCGGGCTTGACCCGGCCCGATTCGGCGCGGGCTGCAGGAGTTGTGGACGGGGTGCTCGGCCGAGGAGCTGCCGGGGGAGTTCTGGGGGAGTTCTGGGGGAGTCCCGGGGAGTTCTCCGAGGAGCTGCCGGGGGAGTTCTCCGGGGGTCAGGGGGAGTTTCGGGGGAGTTCTCCGGGGGCGGCGCGCACAACTCCTGCTGATTGCGGTGTTCCGCCGCTTGGGGGCATGCCCGGGGCCCGGTCGCTCCGGGATGCAGGAGTTGTGGACGGAGGGGCTCAGCCGAGGGGGCGTCGGAGGATCGCGAGGTCGAGCCAGCGACCGAACTTCGTGCCGACCTCCGGCAGCAGGCCCACCTGTTCGAAGCCCAGTTTCGTGTGCAGTGCGATCGATCCTGCGTTACCGGACTCGATGAGCGCGAGCATGACGTGGTGGCCGTCGGCGGTCGCGCGCTCGAGGAGCTCCAGCAACAGCGCCTTCCCGAGCCCACGGCCCTGGGCGTCGGCATGCACGTACACGGAGTTCTCGACGGTGTGCCGATAGCCGTCCTTCGCCGCGTACGGACCGTAGCCGGCGAAGGCGAGGACGCTGCCGGTGGGCATGCCGTCCGCCGGGTCGTCGGCGATCGCGACGAGGGCGACGCGACCGGGCTCCTGATGGCGGGCGAGCCACGCAGCGCGCTCTTCGAGGTCCGGTTGGACCTCGGTCCAGATGGCGATGCCGTTCGCGACAGCGTCGGCGTGGATGGCGAGGATGCCCGACAGGTCGTCGGTCTCGGCATGACGGATGTGCATCCCTCGATCGTAGAGGCGCGACGCCCGTCGACAGGCTCAGGGACCGGGGTGGCCCCAGGGCCGGAGTGGCTCAAGGACCGGAGTGGCTCGGGGGCCGGGTGGCTCGGGGGCCGGAGTGGCTCGGGGGCCGGATTGGCCCAAGGACCGGAGCGGCCCAAGGACCAGAGCGGCTCAGGGACCGGAGTGGCCCAAGGACCGGAGCGTCTCAGGGGCCGGGGTGAGCCAGGGAGCGCGGGCGGTTCAGTGACCGCGGGCGGTTCGGGGACCGGGTGGCCCAGGGAGCGCGGCTGCCGTGGCGGCCTCGGCCGGGTAGATTCGGACCATGACCTCCGCAGCCGCAGCACCGCTCCCGATGGACCAGCTCACCGCGATCCTCAACGCCGAGGTCGCTCGCTTCGCGGCACGCGGCTGGACGGTGTCGTCCGTGCAGGGGCAGCAGGCGGTGCTCCAACGCAAGAAGCGCATCGGCTGGTTCTGGAACCTGATCCTCACCCTCCTCACGGCAGGACTCTGGCTCATCGTCGTCATCATCCGCGTGGTGAACCGCAAGATCGAGTCGCTCATCGTCACGGTCGATGCCTACGGGCGCGTGTCCACCAGGCGATGACCGCGCCGCGAGCATGACCGCGGCGACCATCGAGTCGGAACGCGCTCGCGTCCAACGGCGGACGCTTCGGGTCGTCGTCGTCAGTCAGGTCCTCGGCGGTGCCGGTCTTGCGGCGGGGGTCACCGTCGGCGCGCTGCTCGTGCAGGAGATCCTCGGCAGCGCGAGCCTCGCCGGGGTCGCGGCGGCGCTGCTGACCCTGGGTTCGGCGCTCACCGCGTTCCTCGTCGGCCGGGTGACGCAACGTCTGGGGCGTCGGATCGGCCTGGGACTGGGCTTCGCCGCCGGCGGACTGGGCGCGATCGGTGTGGTCGTGGCGAGTGCGACCGAGCAGGTGCCGCTCCTCTTCCTCTCGCTGTTCGTGTACGGCGCTGGGACCGCGACCAACCTGCAGGCGCGGTACGCGGCCACCGACCTCGCCGTCCCCGCCCGTCGTGGTACGGCGATCAGCGTCGCGATGGTGTCGACGACGCTGGGGGCGGTCGCCGGACCGAACCTCGTCGAGCCGCTCGGCGGTATGGCGACCTCCTTCGGCCTGCCGCCGCTCGCCGGCCCGTTCCTCCTCGCCGCGGTCGCCTACCTCGCGTCGGGCTCTGCGCTGCTGCTCCTCCTGCGCCCCGACCCCTTCCTCCTGGCCCGACGCCTCGATGCGGAGCGCGCTGCCCGAGAGGAGGTGGACGGCCGGGCGGCCGTGTCCGACGCGTCGTCCGCACCGGCCCTCGCCCCCGGTGCGTCACCCTCCGCACCCGCACCCACAACTGCAACCGCACCCACTCCATCCGCATCCGCACCCGCACCCGCCGCCGCCGTCGTGCCGAGGCCGGGCGTCGGCGCCTACGTCGGTGCGGCGGTCATGGTCGTCACGCAGATCGCGATGGTCGCGATCATGACGATGACGCCCGTGCACATGCGCGCGCACCATCACGGGCTGGGTGAGGTCGGCCTGGTGATCGGTATCCACATCGGTGCGATGTACCTGCCGTCGCTCGTGACCGGTGCGCTCGTCGACCGGATCGGCCGCACGCCGATGGCGGTCGCCGCCGGCGTCACCCTGCTGCTCGCGGGGGCGACGGGCGCACTGGCACCGGCCGACTCGCTGGGGCTGCTCATCCTGGCACTGGCGCTGCTCGGCCTCGGCTGGAACTTCGGCCTCATCGCGGGAACCGCGCTCGTCGTCGACCACACCGTGCCGGCGAACCGGGCCAGGACGCAGGGCACGCTCGACGTGCTCATCGCCCTCGCCGGAGCCGGGGCCGGTGTCCTGTCCGGCGTCGTGATGGCCGGTGTCGGCTACGGAGCACTGTCGATCGCCGGGGGAGTGCTCGCGCTGCTGCTCATCCCCGTCCTGCTGTGGGCGAGGCGTACGACCAGGGCGTGACGCGGGTGAGGGGCCCGATCACTGATCTTTGGAGAGGTGGTCCAGCAGCGCGTCGACACTCTCGAAGGTGATGGTCTCTGCGTCGTCGGCGTCGCGGTCCTCGATCTCGAGGTCGTCGAACGCGAGCTCCTCGTCGAGCTGGACGCGGATGTCGCTGTCGGGGAACTGCTTCGGGGCGTCGAACGACAGGAGGACGACGTCGGCGAACACGACCACGGACATGAGGGACAGGTCGTCGCGGAGGTCGGTCGACTCCTCGACCGGGTCCTCACCGACGGCCTCCTCGACCTCGGCGGCGATGCGCTCGATGAGCACACTCCATTGCGCTGGCGTGATCGCGAGCACCCGCTCGACGGCGTCCGCCAGGTCTGAGACGTCGAGCTCCGGGCGGTCCTCGGGCTCGGGGTCGACGTTGAACATCACCTCGGCGTCGATCGCCGCGAACCGGGTGAGTCCGTAGACGAAGTCGTCTTCGACGGTCGGTGACGGGAGGAGCTCCCGACGGGCGAGTTCGGCGGCCAGGGCGTTCAACGAGGCGGTCATGTCGGCCAGGTTATCGCGGCGCGTCGGCCGTCGCTGCCGGCACCCGCACGGCGAGCGCACCGGGCTCGATCCACGCGTTGAACGCCGTCGCCTTGCCGAAGCCGTCGCCGTCGAGCTCGATCTCCTCGGGCTTCGACAGCCGGGCGACGAACCGCTTCGCCGTGCCGTACTGCAGGTGCTTGTCGTCCTTGGTCTTCCCGGCGAGTGCCTGCCCGGCCTTCGTCCGTCGGAGCACGCCGTTCACCCACGCCACCTTCGCCCAGATGCGCAGCCAGCCGAGGAGGCCTCCCGGGCGCATGAACATCAGATCGAACATGCCGTCGTCGACGACCGCGTCGGGGAGCAGCAGGATGTTGGCGGGCAGCGAGCCGCAGTTGCCGATGATGACCGTGTGCACCGTGGCGCGGGTGGCGTCCTCGCCGTCGATCCTGAAGCGCATGTGCAGTTCGTCGGGATCGCGGAGCGACTTCACGATCGCGTCGACGTACGCGGCCCAGCCGGCCTTCGCCTTGAGGTCGTCGTCGGTGTTCTTGATCATCTTCGCGTCGATACCCATGCCGGCCATGACGACGAACACGTGGCGGTCGCGCGAATGGTCGGCGCGCTCGATGTCGATGACGCCGAGGTCGATGCGCTTGTCCTCACCGGTGAACGCCGTGATGACCGAGCCAGGGAGGTCGTTCAGGGTGAGGTCGAGGTTGCGGGCGAGGAGGTTGCCGGTTCCTGAGGGGAGGAGCGCGAGCGGGACGCCCGTTCCGCGCAGCGCCTCGGCGACGGCGCGGACGGTCCCGTCGCCACCGGCTGCGATGACGAGGTCGGCGCCGGCGGCGATCGCTTCAGCCGTGACCCCCTGGCCGACATCCTCCACGGTCGTCTCGAACCACAGCGACTCACCCCAGCCTGCTTCGGCGGCGGACTCGTCGACCGCCGTGCGCAGGGCGTCGAGGTCGACTTTGACGGGGTTGTAGACGACGGCGGCGACGCGCTTGCCTGCGGCGGTGGGCGGCGTGCTGCCGGTGGCGTCGTTCGAGGGTGTCGTGCTCTCGGGTGTCGTCATCCGATCAGCATAGGAGGGGAACACTGCGGGTGTCCGGATGTCGGGCTCGGCTTGACTCCGGCGAGAGTATCGTTGACTTCTTGCAGGCACCGTCCACGCCCGCCCTGACGCACCGTCCGAGGCGGCCACCCCATCGTGATTGCGACACCGTGAAGATCCTCTCCATCCAGTCCGCCGTGGCCTTCGGGCACGTCGGCAACTCGGCAGCAGTGTTCCCCCTTCAGCGCATCGGCGTGGAGGTGATCCCCGTGAACACGGTGAACTTCTCGAACCACACCGGTTACGGCGCGTGGCGCGGTCCGCTCATCTCGCCCGAGCAGGTCGGCGAGGTCATCACGGGCGTCGAGGAGCGTGGAGCGTTCCCGCAGATCGACGTCGTGCTGTCGGGGTACCAGGGCGGGGTCGGCATCGGCGACGTCATCGTCGACGCCGTGCAGCGGGTCAAGGCGGCGAACCCGTCGGCGCTCTACGCGTGCGACCCGGTGATGGGCAACGCGAAGTCCGGCTGCTTCGTCGCCCCCGAGATCCCCGACCTGTTGCGCGACCGCGTCGTGCCGAACGCCGACATCATCACGCCGAACCAGTTCGAACTCGGCTACCTCACCGGCACGGAGCCCGCCTCGCTCGAGTCGACGCTCGCTTCGGTGGAGCTCGCCCGGGCGATGGGCCCGTCGGTCGTCCTCGTGACGAGCGTCGAGCGCCCCGACCGCGACCCGGAGACCATCGAGATGCTGGTCGTCGACGACGCCGGGCGCTGGCTCGTGCAGACGCCGCTGCTGCCGTTCAAGGCGAACGGCTCGGGCGACGTCACGGCTGCGCTGTTCGCGGCGCATTACGGCGAGACCCGCGACGCGAAGCTCTCGCTCGAGCGCACGGTGTCGAGCGTCTTCGACCTCGTGGAGCTCACCTACCGTTCCGGTCAGCGTGAGCTGCAGCTCGTCGAGGCGCAGGAGTTCTACGCGAACCCGCGCCTGCAGTTCACCGCCACGGCGGTCTGACCCCACGCTGAATCGCCCGGATCTGCACGGATCCGGGCGATTTTCGTGCACGTTGGGGCGACTCAGCGGGGCGGCTCTGCCGGTGCCGTGCGTTCCACAGGGAGCCACAGTTCGCACCGTGCCGTGCTGAAGTCGTCTGCGCGGTCGAGGATCGCGACGATGGACGGCCCTGGGCGGAGCCGCCACGGATTGGAGGGGAACCAGTCCGTCGCTGTCGCCGCCCACGTCGCCTGCAGGGTGGCCGGGTACTCGCCTTCGGTGTGGAACACCGCCCAGGTGCCTGCAGGTGCCTCGACCACGTCGAGGTCGGCGGGAACCGGCGTCGTCTCGGTCACCGCGACGCCGTGGAGGTAGGTCAGCTCGCTCCCCTCGGTGTAGTCCGGGTCCACGTCGGCGCTGACCTGCAGGAGGCCAGCCGGTTGGGTGTCGCTCAGCGCCCTCAGCCGGGCGTGCTCTGTGCCGGGTAGCGCAGCGATGTGCGCTTGGATGCGAGGGTTGACGCCCTCGTGGATGAGTGGGACGCGAACGGCGTGGCCGATGAGGCGGAAGGCGGGTCGGTCGGTGATGCTGGTGTCCATGGGGGAGTTCCCTTCGACGGTCAGGCGGAACCTGAGTTGCGGTTGTGATCGAAGGGGGCCGCCGTCTCGTCGCACCTCGCCGGGCCCGACGCCGTGCACCGACCGGAACGCTCTCGCAAACGCTTCGGTCGAGCCGTAGCCGTAGCGCACGGCGATGCCCAGCAGCGTTCCGCTCCCGAGCACCTCTGCTGCGGCGACCGACATGCGGCGTCGACGGATGTACTCCGACAGGGGCATCCCGGCAAGCGATGAGAACATCCGCCGGAGGTGGTACTCGGTCGTGCCGAGTCGAGTCGCCTCGGCACCCACGTCGAGGTCGTCGTCCAGGTGTTCCTCCACGAGGTCCACCAGGGCGTTCAACTCCGAGATCATCAGCGCCTCCTTCGACAGCCACACTGCCGTGTCTCTCAGTCCGGCACCCTACTCTTGCGGTCCGATCCGGTCGGGTCCGAACGGGTCCGAGCGCTGAGTCGCCCGGATCTGCACGGATCCGGACGATTTTCGCACCGTTTTGGGCGACTCAGCGGGGTTGGACGGCGCGACAGGCGAGGTGCAGGGCGAGGCGCACCTCGGGGTCGGACATGTCGACGCCGAGCAGCTCCTGGGCACGCGTGATGCGCGTCGCGACGGTGTTGCGGTGGAGGCCGAGCGCCGCAGCCGTCGGGGCGACCGCCGACTCGTGGTCGAGGTAGGCGGACAGTGTGGTGAGGAGTTCTCCGCCGCCGGTCTGCAAGGGCGCTAGCAGTGACCGCGCGGCCGGGACGAAGGTGTCGTTGCCGGTCCAGGCGAGCAGCAGCTGTTCGAGCCCGAGCCCGTCGACGCGCACGAACCAGCCGGTCGTCGACCGGTTCACGGCGATCCGCGCGGCGTCGGCGGCTTCGCCCAGCGAACTCGTGAGTCCTGCGGAACCGCTCGCGAGGGAACCGACCGCGGTCGCGATGTTGAACGAACGCCGCGCGTGGACGTGCAGGTCGCGGAGCGCGGCGATGTACCGCTCCACCTGGGACGGCGCCGGCGGTTCGGCGAAGGTCAGCCACCCGCTCACCCCTCGACCACTCGTCGTCGCATGCGAGTCGGCGGCGATACGCCCGAGCCCTGCCGTGACGGACCGCAGCAGTTGGAGGGCGTCGACGCGGCTGCGCCCGATCATCCGGAAGGCGAGATGGTAGCCGGTGGTGCGCCAGCCGCGTTCGAGCATGCGACGCTCCACATCCGGGTCCGGTCGCCCGCGCAGGTCGACGAAGTCGCGGAGCACGCCCGACGACACCGACGCGTCGCTCACCTCGGCGACCTCGTCGATGAGGATCCGCGCGGCCACGGCCGGCATGGCGACCTCGGCGGCGACGGCCAGTGCGCTGATCTGACGCTCGTCGAGGCCGTCCCCGAAGAACGCCAGTCGGAGACCTTCGCGACTCGGGCTGTCGACGCGCACTGACGCCGCGGTCCCGGCACCGATCCTGGTGAGATCGACCCATGGGGCGAAGTCGATGGCTCCGTGCACCTCGGACGTGAGGCGACCGCCGGCCTCGAGCAGCACCCCCTCGGCGTCGATGAGGGCGATCCCATGCCCGACGCTCGACGACAGATGGCGGAGCAGATCGGGCAGACCGTCGGCGTGGTACTCGATGGACTGCGCGACCTTGCGGACGTATCCGAGGGTCAGGGCGTCGCGGGATTCGACGAGCTGCCAGCACGCTTTCGCGAGGAGCATCGGCCGGTCGACGTGGAGCAGCGAGAACCCGAAGCGGTCGGCGAGGGCGCGGGTCCCCGAACCGAACGCGTCGGCCTCGGGGACGGCCAGCGCCCGGAACCCGCGATCACGGGTGCGGCGCACGAGGGCGTCCTGCTGCCAGGGGCGGGACGGCGGCAGGTCGGTGAGGATGGCCAGCCGACCGGCGCCGTCTGCGGGGAGCGCGGCTTCGTTGGTCTCGACGACGACCCCGGCCCATTCGGCCACGGCGGGCCCGGCCACGATCCGCACGCCCCCGTTCTCCGGGTGCGCGAGCAGGGCGCTCAGGTGCAGGACGTCGCTCATGCGCTCACCCCGCCGACACGGCTCAGCCCGCTGCGGTCGTCGAGCTCGTCGAGTCCGTAGGCAGAGGGCAGGACGTGCCGGAGTCGACCGGCGGCCTGGAACCACCACCCCGGTCCGTCGAGGTGGATGACGGCGACGTGGCGGCCCATCGAGACCGCGGTGACCTCGAGGATGTCGCGCGAGACCGCGTCGATGACGACGATGAGGTCGGGTGCAGAGGCCTCCAACCGGCCGTCGGTCATGAACGCAAGGGTCTCAGATCGGGCGACGAGGCGGTGCACGGCGCCCTCAGAGCCGTCGATGCCGAAGGCGATCACGTGTGGATCGAGGGCGTCGGCCTCCACCGCGCTGACCCGCCCCTCCGCGAGCAGTCGACCGCCGAGGCGCGCCGCGAGTTCGCTCAGCGGGCCGGAGGCGGCCGACAGGAACGCCTCGCCCAGCCGCAGGGCGCGAGCGGTCCCGCCGATGATCGCGTGCTCTCGCAGGTCGCCGACGGTGAAGCCGGCGAACACCATGCCGCCGCTGCCGCCCGCCTGCACGGTCGCGGCGCGGACGACGCGTTCGATGTCGAGGGCTCGGCCGGTGTCGACGAGCGCGACGCCGCCGTCGCCGGTGTCGCAGGTGACGACGACTCCGCCGACGCCGTCGACGAGGAGTGACATCTGGTCGAGCGCGGGGAACGCCCGCCCGGTGAGGTCAGCGTCCACGATCATCCGTCCGCCCGGGAATGCGAACGGTGCGAGCCCGTTGACGCCGCCGCCCTCCAGCGAGCAGATCACCGGCACCCGATGGCCGAGCCAGCGTTCGGCGGCTGCGATCAGGCGGCCGAACGGATCGGTGCCCGGCAGGCGCTCGCTGAGCAGGATGGTCGATCCGACGAAGCCGACGCCGAGGCAGGGGGTCGCCGGATCGAGGTCGTCGACGTCGAAGAGCGTGAACGGCCAGCCGCCCGAATCGCGGAGCGCGATCTCGAGCATGGTGGTCGCTCCGCCCCCGCCCGATCCCAGCAAGGCGAACCCCGTGGCGAGCGCGGGGAGCCGTGCAGGCTCGAGGGTGGTCGGCATGGCACCAGCCTAGGCTCGGACCGCCGCTGCGTCGCCGATCGGTGCGAGGAAGGTGCCACCGTAGGATGTCGGGATCAGAGCTGTCGACATCACACCTGGGGAGGGACCTGTGGAACGCAACGTGATCTTCACTCCGAACGCACCGTGGTCGCCCGGCGGCTCGAGTCAGGCGATCGCGTACAACGGTCTGCTCCACGTGTCGGGTCAGCTGCCGATCGACCCGGCGACCGGGCAGATGCTGCCCCGACCGCTGAACCCGTCGTTCGGCGGCGGCGAGCAAGCGGCCGACGCTCAGATGAGGCAGTGCCTGAACAATCTGCACGCCATCTGCCAGGCGGCAGGGGCCGATCTGTCCAACGCGATCAAGTTCACCGTCTACACGCCCATGCTGATCCAGTTCGCCCCGATCATCGATCGTGTCCTCCGTGAGTTCTTCACCGTGGCGCCTCCTGCGCGCTCTCTCATCGGAGTGGACGTACTCCAGGGCAATGCGCTCGTGCAGATCGACGCGATCGTGCCGCTCAGCTGAGAGCTTCTGATGGCAGCGGGGAAGATTTCTTCGTTGTCGTGTGACGTGTGCGAGATCTGGCACGCGACCGGTCGTTGGCGACCGTCGTGGGATGCTCGGCGGAACTCGACCGGGGGCGTTGGAGGTTCCGGCGAGGGGCGAGTGGTCACGGGCGGGTCTGGTCTGGGAAGTCTGTGGTGGCGCTGACGTGTGCCCACGCGTCGATCTCGTCGATGCGGCCCTGCAGTTCGTCTCGCACGATGGCGATCGCGTCGGAGCCGAGCAGGAGCCGGAACGGTGCGGAATCGCTTCGGACCGTGTCGATGATGACTTGCGCGGCGCGGTCGGGGTCGCCCTGCTGGGTGCCGTGGGTGGTGTCGTTCTCCTTGCGGCGTTTGCCCGCCGTGTCGGCGTAGTCGTCGATCACTGTGCGGGACTGTGCCAGAGAGCGGCCGGAGAAGTCAGTGCGCAAGGCGCCGGGCTCGAGCACGATCACCCGGATGCCGAGCGGTGAGACTTCCCGATTGAGGGCGTCGGACATGCCTTCCAGTGCGGCTTTTGAGGCGGTGTAGTAGCCGGACGCCGGGTTCGAGCGGGGCGCGCCGATCGAGGAGACGTTGATGATGGTGCCCGAGCGACGGTGACGCATCTGCGGCAGCACCTCTTTGACGAGGTCGACGGGTCCGAAGAAGTTCGTGGCGAACAGCTCGTCGACCTCGTCGACGGACGCTTCTTCCACAGCCGCCCGGTAGCCGTGACCGGCATTGTTGACCAGAACGTCCACTCCTCCGAACCGGGCGGTCGCAGCGGTGACTGCCGCCACGACCTGGTTGTGGTCGGCGACCTCCAACGCAACCGCCAGCGCCGTGTCGGGGTACTGAGCGGTGATGTCGGTCAGGTGATCGGGGTTTCGGGCGGTGATGACGGCAGTGTCGCCCTGCTTGAGGACGGCGCGGGCGAGTGCGGCTCCGAGGCCGCTGGAAGCTCCGGTGATCAACCAGGTGGTCATGTCAGTTTCCCTTCATCGATGTGTGCTTGGTCAGATCGGCGCGGACGCGGTCGGGCTCGCCGCGCGCCGGGAGGTTGTCGGGGTCGCGGACTCCGTCGATGGAGTCCGCGGGGTCGCGGTCGAGCGCCGCGAACAGCGGTTCGAGCTGCGCCGGCGTGGGCCCGGTGTCGGCGACGAGCTCGAACGTGACGTCTTCCGCGGATGCGGAGGTGAGGCTCTCGATGAGCACCTGCCCGAGTTGCCGGCGGGAGATGGCTCCGTCGCTGGGATCGCCCGCACGCCGGGTGTCGCCTTGTAAGAAGGTGAGCGCATGCTGGTCGGGGTCGGTGAGGTCACCGACGACAGCGACTGCACCGGGGGCATGTGGCTCCCCGTTCGAGGTGGGTCGCACGAGTGCGCGGGTGATGTGTCCGTCACGCCCTGCCTCCTCGGTGACGAGTCGGCCGATGCTCCCCGTGGCGCCGACGATGAGGACGGTTCGGATGGTGGTCATGATGGCCTTTCCGTTCTTCCCGCAGCGTGTGCGGTGTCTCCTGCTGATTCAATACCTCCTATTCGATCCGGCACAGGCTCTCGTGAGCCAGGTACCGAGAGAGCCTCTCTCACCCTGAGTCCCGGGCGTAGCGTGGTGGACATGGACACCCGAACCGAGCTGCGCGAGTTCCTCAGCACCCGCCGCGCCAAGATCACGCCCGAGCAGGCGAAGCTGCCCGTGTACGGCGGCAACCGGCGGGTGAAAGGGTTGCGCCGTGAAGAGGTCGCGATGCTCGCCGGCGTCAGCGTGGACTACTACACGAAACTCGAACGTGGCACGATCGGTGCCGTGTCGGAGAGCGTCCTCGATGCGGTGGCCCGGGCCCTGCAGCTCACCCCGGCCGAGCGGAACCACCTCTTCAACCTCACCGGCACCGCCGCGACGATCCGGCCCGACCGACGCCGCCCAGCACCTCGCGTCGTCCGTCCGGCTGTGCAGCGGGTCCTCGATGCCGTCACCGACGCTCCCGCGTTCGTCGCCACCAACAACCGTGACCTGATTGCGACGAACGCGCTCGGACGAGCGGTCTTCTCCCCGCTCTACGACGCGGCGTCACACGGAATTCCGAACACGGCCAGGTTCCTGTTCCTCAGCCCGGCTTCGCGGGAGTTCTTCATTGATTGGCACAAGACCGCTGTCGACACGGTCGCGAACATCCGCACCGAGCTCGGCCGCGATCCGTTCGACACGGGCGTCACGGCTCTGATCGACGACCTGAACCGGGGGAGCGACGAGTTCCGGGCGCTGTGGACGTCGCACGACGTCCGTTACCACGACACCGGGTTCAAAGACGTTCACCATCCCGTCGTCGGGGACCTGCACCTCACCTTCGAAGCGATGGAACTCCCCGCCGACCACGGCCAGATGCTCATTGTCTACGGCGCAGAGCCCGGCTCGGAGACCGCCGATGCCCTCCGCCTCCTGGCCAGCTGGGCAGCCACCGCACCCGCCGCCACCGACTGACACCGGAAGACCACCCGATCATGCCTCACAACCTCCGCACCCGGGCTACTCTCGGCCTCGGCGCATTCACCCTCAGCGCCACGCTTGCCGCCTGCGCCGCGCAGGCGCAGACGCCCGCATCGTCCGCCGTCGACTCCCGGGAACCGTCACCGACAGCAGCCGCAACACCTGCGCCTGACGCTGCCGGTGCGTATGCGGACGGCACGTACAGCGCGACCGGCTGGTACGGATCACTGCCCTCACATCACGACGTCACGTTGACCGTCGACGAAGACATCGTCACCGAGGTGCAGATCACCACCCCCGCCGAGGACGAAGCCTCGCTGGGCTACCAGCAGCGTTTCGCCGAAGCGCTTCCCGGGACGGTCATCGGCCGCAACCTCGACGAGATCGCGGTCGATCGGCTCGCCGGCTCTAGCGGCTGTTCTGAAGGGTTCATGAACGCCCTTGCCCAGATCAAGGAACAAGCGGCGGCCTAGCCTCCACACCCCTCGCTCGCCGAACAACCGGCCGAGCACGACAGAAAGAAGCACCATCATGACCACCGTCCCCGCCCTCACCCTGAACAACGGGGTGCAGCTTCCCGCCATCGGTCTCGGCGTGTTCCAGACCCCGCCGGAGGAGACTACCGCCGCAGTCGAGGCCGCTCTCCGCGCTGGCTACCGCCACATCGACACCGCCGCCGCCTACGGCAACGAGCGCGAGGTCGGGGAGGGCATCCGCCGTTCCGGTGTTCCCCGCGAGGAGGTCTTCATCGAGACGAAGGTGTGGATCAGTGACTACGGCTACGACGCGACACTGCACGCGTTCGAGAAGAGCGCCGCGAAGCTCGGCGTCGACACCATCGACCTGTTCATCCTCCACCAGGCCCTGCCGAGCCGCTTCGACCTCACCATCGACGCGTACAAAGCTCTCGAGCAGCTCCTCGCCGACGGCAAGGTGCGCGCGATCGGCGTCAGCAACTTCATGCCCGACCACCTCGAGCAGCTTCTCGCCGAGACAACGGTCGTACCCGCAGTGAACCAGATCGAGCTGCACCCCTTCTTCCAGCAGAAGGAGCTGCAGGCCGTGAACGACGAGAACGGCATCCTCACCCAGGCGTGGTCGCCCATCGGCGGCATCACCCACTACCGCGACTCCGACAAGAGCGCCCTTGAAGACCCCACCCTCCTCGAAATCGCCGAGGCGCACGGCAAATCCGCCGCGCAGGTGATGCTGCGCTGGGGCATCCAGGAAGGTCGCTCCGTCATCCCGAAGTCAACCAAGGCCACCCGCATCGCGGAGAACTTCGACGTGTTCGACTTCGAGCTGACCGATGAGCAGATCGCCGCCATCGACGGCCTCGACACCGGAGTCCGCGGTGGCCCTGAGCCCGAGGTCATCACCCTGGAATCATTCGGGCGCGACATCCCGGAGGCCTGAGCAGATGACTGGCACCAACCCTCGCGTCGCCCCCGATCGCATTCGCGAACACGCGCCGAAGCTTGCCGACCTCACCGACGACGTTCTCTTCGCCGACGTGTGGGAACGCCCCGAGTTGTCTCCTCGGGATCGGAGTCTGATCACGGTTGCCGCGCTGATGGCCCTCGGTCGGGACGTCCAGCTGAAGGGACACATGGGCAGGGCGCTCCAGAACGGCGTCACACGCGACGAGCTCGCCGAGATCGCCACCCACTTGGCGTTCTACGCAGGTTGGCCCGCGGGCATGACCGCGGTCAACGTTCTCGCAGAGCTGCCCGACTAGCGCTCTGCTCGCTTGCAGAAGATGGAAGCACATGTCGAACACTCAGAACTCGGGCCGCGTCGCGGTCATCACCGGCGCCTCATCCGGCATCGGGGCAGCCACGGCGCGGGCCCTGCACGCCGACGGCTACAAGGTCGCACTTCTGGCGCGGCGCGTCGACCGGATCGAAAGCCTTGCTGACGAACTCGGCGACGGGGCATTGGCGGTCGCCGCCGATGTCACCGACCGCGAACAGATCATCGCGGCGAGCATCCGTGTGCAGGAGGAGCTTGGAGGCGCAGACGTCCTGGTGAACAACGCCGGGATCATGCTGCTGGGCCCATTTCTCTCGGAGCAGCACGCGGACTACCGGGCAATGATCGAGGCGAACCTGCTCGGCGCGATCACCGCGACAGAGGTCTTCCTGGACCAGCTCAAGGACGGCGGCGGCGACATCGTCAACATCTCCTCCGTCGCCGGACGGGTCGCTCGTGCGGGCAACGGTGTGTACGCCGCCACGAAGTGGGGCATGAACGGGTGGTCCGAGTCGCTGCGCCAGGAGCTGCGTCCGGATGTTCGAGTGACGATCATCGAACCAGGAGTGGTCGACACCGAGTTACCCAGCCACATCACTCACGAGGAAACCCGCCGAGCCGTCCAGCAGGGCTACGACCAGGCGACGGTCAAGCCCGAGGAGATCGCAGAGGTCATCGCCTTCGCGCTGTCGAGGCCGCGCCACTTGGCACTCAACGAGATCATGCTGCGCCCAGCCGACCAGGCGCTCTGAAACGAAAGGACCACACGATGCAGACACGCAAACTCGGTGACGGGCTGGAGGTTTCCGCCCTCGGCTTCGGGTGCATGGGGCTCAACCACGGCTACAACCACACGCTCACCCACGGCGAAGCCACCGCCATCATCCGCCGAGCCGTCGACCTCGGGGTGACGTTCTTCGACACCGCACAGGTCTACGGACCGTTCACCAACGAAGAACTCGTCGGCGCAGCGCTCGCCCCCGTGCGGGATCACGTACAGATCGCAACGAAGTTCGGCTTCGACTTCGAGGGCACCCGTGAATCTGGGCTGAACAGCTCCCCGGAGTACATTCGGAAGACCGTCGACGCCTCGCTCCAGCGGCTCGACATCGAGAAGATCGACCTGCTCTACCAGCACCGCGTCGACCCCGACGTGCCGATCGAGGACGTCGCAGGAACAGTGAAAGAACTGATCCAGGCGGGAAAGGTGGCGCACTTCGGCCTCTCTGAGGCCGGTGTTTCCACGATCCGCCGAGCACATGCCGTGCATCCGGTCGCTGCGCTCCAGAGCGAGTACTCGCTCTGGTGGCGGGAGCCCGAGACGAAGATCATGCCGACGCTCGAAGAGCTGGGAATCGGTTTCGTACCGTTCAGTCCCTTGGGCAAGGGGCTACTCACGGGTACGGTCGACATGCAGGCCCGGTTCTCTGAGGGTGACGTCCGAGCCACCCTGCCACGGTACGAGCAAGAGAGCCGCGCCGCGGCCGCCCAGGTGGTCTCGTTGCTCAGTGCGATCGCCAAGGGTCGAGATGCCACACCCGCGCAGGTCGCCCTGGCGTGGTTGCTCGCCCAGCGACCCTGGATTGCACCGATCCCCGGCACGACGAAGATCCATCGGCTCGAAGAGAACACCGGAGCAGCCGCGGTCGCGCTCACAGACGATGAGCTGGCTCAGCTCACCGAAGCTTCGGCTGGCATCGATACGTCAGCGGCTCGCTATCCGGACAAGATGCAGTCTTGGATCGACCGCTGACCCCAGGCCGACCTCCTCACCACAGTGCACCGAAAACGAAGCGCCGTTGTCGGTTCACGGGCGCCCCGCACCTAGGCGCGAACCGCCCCCGCGAGGTCCTCCGGCACGAGTTCGCCCAGCCCCAGCCCGCGCGCGTGCGCGGTCGCTGCGAAGGTCTCGGCTGCGACAGCCGCGGCAGCCTCACCCTCCACGGGCACGAACGGCTCCGACAGCCCGAAGGCGGTCGGACCGAACGCCCGCAGCGCCCCGTCCGTGCGCATCATCGCCGGCGTCGAGATGCCGAGCACCCGCACCCGTTGGCCGTAACGCAGGCCCTCGGTGGTGATCGGCTCGGCGGTCTCGTGGTCGACGATGCAGATGAGGTCGGGCACGATCGCCACAAGCTCGCCGTTCCGCTTGGCGATCAGGTTCTCGTTCTGGAACGTGATCTCCAGACGCTCGGTGCTCGGCTGGTCCACCGACCAGATGACCGCGGTGCCCTTGGCGAACCCGTCGGTCGTCCGTCGCTCGACATCGGTCACCTTCCCGACGAACAGCTCGCGCACGTGCGAATAGAGCGTCGTCGACAGCGTCTCGGCGATGGCGTCGAACGGCGACCGGTGCTCCTCGCGCGCGACGCGGATCGCCCGGCCGAGGGCGAGCGCCATCGAGATCGTGCGCGGCACCGCGGTGCGCTTCACATCGGCACCGCTCATCGCGTACTCGGCGATGTGCGCGACACCGCCGAGTCGGATGGTGATCCCACGCGCCAACCACTCCATCTGGCGGTCGTCGTCGCCCGTGTCGATGATCACGCGCTCGCCGCGTTCCCCAGCCAGGGCGAGGGGCGAACCGTGCACGCCGTACACCGCGAAAGTCTCCATCGACAGCTCGGGGAACGCGCGTCCCATACCGTCGGCATCGACGACCGGGAGGCCGGTCTCTGCGGCGACGACGAGGGGGATCATCGAGTTCACGCCTCCGCATTCGATCGGCATGGTCGCGTCGGCGGTGCGGCCGAGATGTTCCTCCAGGGTGCGGAGCGCGAGCGTCGGCTCGAAGCCGGCGGGGATCTTCTCGATCATCACAGTGGGGGCACCCATCTGAGCGGTCGGGATGACGAACAGGTCGTCGTCGAGCTCGTCGGGGTAGAGGATCGTGATCGAGCGGTCGCCGAGCACCTGCTGCACGAGCATCATGCCGATGTAGGGGTCGCCGCCGCCGCCGGTGCCGAGGAGTGTGGCGCCGCGGGCGAGGTCGGGGAGGTCGGCCGCCGTCAGTTGCCAGCTCACGCCGCCACCTCCGTCCCGACGGGCGACGTGTCGTCGACGGTGCCGTCGAATCGACGCGACGGGACGTCGTAGCCGAAGTACCCCGGGCCGACCATGGCCAGAGCCGCCTCACTGTGCCAGCGCTCGTCGCTCGGTGCGGCGATCACACGGACCCGCTGTCCGTAGCGCAAGCCCTCCGTGGTGATCGGTTCGCCGGAGTCGTGCTCGAGCACCATGATGAGGTCGGGCGTCGTCACGAGCACCGCGCCGTCCACTGCGGCGATGAGGTGTTCGTTCTGGAACGAGAGCTCGAGGCTGCTGTCGACGCCGTCGATGCGGGCGCGACCTCTCGCGAACCCGGTGGTCGTCGCGCGTTCGACGTCGACGACCTTGCCGGCGAACAGTTCCCGCCCACCGAGGAGGCGGACCGTGCGCTCGACCGGGTCGGTCTTCTCGGCGCGAGCCTCCACGATGCCCGCACCGATCTCGCGGCAGAGCGACAGCGAATCGGCGACGAGCGATTCGCGTGCCTGGACGCCGGACATCGGGAAGCCGGAGATCATCACCGAGCAACCCATCTCGACGCAGGCGACGCGGGCGATGCGCTCGGTCCAGCTGTTGTCGACGGTCGTCAGGACGCCGGTGTTGCCCTTCTCGTCACTGAACGCGAGTGGCGAAGCGTCGATGTCGTAGAGCGTCGGCAGCACCATCTGGAGTTCGGGGAAGGCGCGGCCCATGCCGTCGGCGTCGATGAGCGGCAGACCGAGTGCGGCTGCCGCGGCGATCGGGATGGTGGAGTTCACCCCGCCCACCTCCGCACAGGCCACGTGCGTGACCGCGCGGCCGAGCGACGCACTCAGGGCGTGCACGGGAGCCGTGACCTCGGTGAGGCTCGGCAGCTTCTCGACCATGACGGTCGGGGCGCCCATCATCGCGACGGTGAGGACGAGCGCGTCGTCCGGCACCTCGTCGAGCGTGACGACGGTGACGTCGCCGTGCTCACGGAGCGCCTGGGCGGCGAGGAGCGCGCCGATGTAGGGGTCACCACCCCCGCCGGTGCCGAGGACGGCCGCCCCGCGGGCGAGTTCGGGGATGATGTCGGCGGTGATCGTCCAGCTCATCGGAGTCCTCCCATGTCGAGGTCGCCGACCGCCTTCACGCGGATGCGTGTGGCGTTGCCGGGCAGGTAGGGGATGGGGACCTCGTCGAAGTCGACGATCGCGACCGACGACGGCGACGCACCAGCTGCGATGGCCTTGTCGACCGCCTCAGCCCGGACAGCGGCGATGGCTTCCTCTCGACGCCCCGGTTCGATCGCGTAGACCTTGTCGATCTCGCCGCCGACCTGGGCGATGGAGGCGCCGATCGCGTTCGCGACCGCGTAGTTGTCCGGTCGGTGCACGGCGCCGAAGATGGGCAGCTCCTCGGACAGCAGGATCGAACCACCGCCGACCGCGACGACCGGGATGGGTTCGGGCGAGGTGCGCATGCGGTCGACGGCCTCCGCGATCCGCTCGCCGATCCTGGCCAGCACCCGTTCCACGAACACGGGGTCGAGGTGGGCCACCTTCGAGGCGTCCCCGATCGACGCGCGCCCGGCGGCCACGGCGATGTCGGTGGCCGTGAGGGTGGAACCGCCGAACACGAGGGCCTCGGTCATCAACCGGTAGCCGACCGAAGCCGGGCCGACCTCCGCGGTCTCCTCATCGACGATGCTGCCGCCACCGATGCCGATGGACAGCACGTCGGGCATCCGGAAGTTCGTACGGATGCCCGCGACCTTCACCTCGTTCGACGTCTCGCGTGGGAAGCCGTTGATGAGGAGCCCGATGTCGGCCGTGGTGCCGCCGATGTCGACGACCGCGCAGGTGGCGAGTCCGCTGGTGAGCGCGGCCCCCCGCATGGAGTTCGTCGGCCCGGAGGCGAAGGTCGCCACGGGATAGAGGCGCACGTAGTCCTCGTCCATGAGCGTGCCGTCGTTCTGGCTGAGGAAGATGGGCGCCTCGATGCCCTGCTTCCGCACCGCGGCGGTGAGCCCGTCGACGATCTCCGAGGCGAGTTCGCGGAGCGCCGCGTTGATGATCGTCGCGTTCTCCCGCTCCAGCAGGCCGATCCGTCCGACCTCGTGGGAGAGCGAGATCGCGACGTCCGGTCCGAGGACCTCGCCGACGATGCGCGCAGCCTCCACCTCGAGGTCGTGGTTGACCGGGCTGAACACGGACGAGATCGCGACCGAGCGGATACCGTTCGCCCGCATGTCCTCGGCGTGGGCACGCAGCTCCTCGGGGTCGATCGGGGAGATCGGCCGGCCGTCGAACTCGTAGCCGCCGTGCGCCAGATAGCTCCTCGCGCTGATCGCCTCGATGAGCTCCGCCGGCCAGTCGACGAGTGGCGGGAGCGCCCGCGTCGCCGGAAGCCCCAGTCGCAGGGCTGCCGTCGGCGCGAGCCGCTTCGCCTGCACGAGTGCGTTGATGAAGTGCGTCGTGCCGATCATGACGGCGGTGATCTGCTCGCCGTCGAAGTGGTGGCCGCTGCGCAGCTCGCCGATCGCCTGGACGATCCCGTCCGTCACGTCAGGGGTGGTCGCGTGTTTCACGGCGGCGAGGGTGCTGGTGCCGTCCATGAGCACGGCGTCGGTGTTGGTGCCGCCGACATCGATACCGATGTGCATAAGGGGGTTCGCTTTCTGTTGGAGCGGTGGAGAGGTGCGCGATGGTGCGGTCGGTCAGCTGGTCGCGTTGGCAGGGGTGTCGAGGGCCGGTTCGGCATCCGGCTGGGTGGTGTGCGCCGTGCCGACGCCGCGGACCCAGCCGAGCTTGCCGGCGATCACGTAGAGCACCATCGAGAGGATGAGCGAGAGCACCGCCGGGATGCCCCAGGTGACGAAGTAGCCGGTGATCGCGGAGACGGCCCAGATGATGATGGTCGCCGGCACGATGCGCGGAGCCGAGACGGGCAGTCGGCCCGACTCGCGGGTGGCGTCGAGCTCGCCGCGCCAGCGCTTCACGATGAAGTACTCGGCGACCATGATGCCCGCGATGGGTGGGAACGCGACGCCCAGGATGATGAGGAAACCGGAGAACTGCCCGAGGATGCCGACGGCGGCGAGGATCGAGCCGACGACGCCGAGGACGATCGTGGTGGTGACGCGGTTGAGGTTCTTGCCGAGGGCGGTCGAGATGAAGTTCACGAGCCCGAGCGTCGAGGAGTACAGGTTCCAGTCGTTGATCTTGAGGGTCCCGGTGATCACGATGATGAGGCCGACGAGGCCGACCGAGGAGGTGACGATCGCGACGACGTTGCCGGAGGCTGCCGCGTGGGCGAGGAGCACACCGGAGAGGCCGATGACGAACTCGCCGAGCGAGACGCCGACGACGGTCTGCTTGATGACGTCGGCCCGTGAGCGGTTGAAGCGGGTCATGTCGGCGGTGATGATCGCGCCGACGATGAGGCCGCCGGCGACGATCCCGGTGCCCGCCCAGACGCTCATGGTGGGACCGGGAGCGGGGCCCGTGACGAGCTCCATGAAGTCGTGCTGGGTGAGCTCGCTGATGATCGACCATCCGACGAGGATGAGGAACAGCGGCACGGTGACGTTCGCGAGCCACTGCATGCCCTTGAAGCCGTAGGCGACGATCGCGGTGACGGCGAGGCCGAAGATGAGGCTCCACGCCCAGACCGGCAGGACGCCCGGCAGCAGGGCGTCGAGGGACTCTGCGGAGATCGCGCTCTGGATGCCGAACCAGCCGATGAGGCTGATGCCGATCGCGAGGCCGACGAGTGAGGCGCCGACTTCGCCGAAGCCGGTCCAGCGGGCGAGGAGGGCGGTGTTGAGGCCCTCCTTCTGACCGATGATGCCGACGATGCACATGATCACCTCGAGGATGATCGAGCCGAGGAGGAGGGCGAGGAAGGCCTCGCCGAAGGTCATGCTGTAACCGAGGGTGGCGCCGAGGAGGAACTGGGACAGTGCTGATACCTGACCGAAGCGCTGGACGGCGATGCCGAACCAGGGTTTCTGCGCGTCGGGACGGACGCGGGACAGGGCGAAGTCGTCTGCGTGTGCCATGCGAGCCATGCTGGTCTCCAGAGGTGGGGGATGAGGCGGGAGAGGTGCGGGTTGCGGCAACCCTACGCAGGCGGCGAAAGGGACTGAATGTGCAAGATGCAGTAATCGGGCGTAACAATCAGCACTCTGCACAATCCCGTGCGCGCGCGCTGTCGTCACACTGAGGGCATGACGAACGAAGAACCGCAGGCCACGACCACCGCCCACCCCTTCCACGAGTCGCTGCATGGCCGCACGGTCGTGCTCATCGGCGGTGGTTCGGGCATCGGTCTGGCTGTGGCGCGACGATCGATCGCGCTCGGCGCTGCGGTCGTGCTCGGTGGTCGCACTCCGGAGCGCCTCAGCGCGGCCGCCGCTGAGCTGGGGGAGCGGGCCACGTGGGCGGTCGTCGACACCGGCGACGAGGCGTCGGTCGCGGCGTTCTTCGACGGTGTGCCCGTGGTGGACGGCATCTTCACGACCGCCGCGGACTACACGGTGGGGTCGATGCGCGACCTCGATCCGGTGGCCGCCGCTTCGCCGTTCGAATCGAAGTTCTGGGGTCAGTACCGCGTGGTGCGGGCGGCGCTCGACCGGCTGTCCGCTGATGCGTCGATCGTGCTGATGTCGGGTGCGGCAAGTGTGCGGCCGCCGGCGGCAGCGCCTGCCTACGTCGCGGCGAACGCGGCCATCGAGGGTTTGGCGCGAGGGCTGGCGGTGGAGCTCGCGCCGGTGCGGGTGAACGCCGTCTCGCCGGGCACGATCGACGGCAACCTCTGGGCGAACCGCGACGAAGCGTCGCGCACGGCGGCGTTCGCGCAGTTCACCGCCGACACGCTCCTCCACCGTCCCGGCACCGAGGACGAGATCGCCGGTGCCGTCGTGCACCTGCTCACGAACGGCTACACCACCGGCTCGACCCTCTACGTCGACGGCGGCTACTCGCTTCGCTGAGTGGCGGGGTTGCCGACCGCGCCCGGTCCCTCAGCTTGTCGAAAGACGCTCTGATCGGAGGCGATGTCTGCTCGGCGGGATCGCCCGGTTCGGCGGCGCCGACTCCGCGGCGCATCATGCGTGATCGCTGAGGGAAACGCAAGATGTCTGTTCAGCGACATCGATCATCTGTACGGTGGGAAGACTTGTGTGTTCACCCAACAGAACGGATCCCATGATTCAGGCCGAGCGCGAACGACCACTCCTGCGTAAGGGGAGCGAGGCGAGCTTCGTCCGCTGGGCGTTCGACGGCCGATCATGGTGCGCCGACCTCGTGAGTGGTCAGTACCGCGGCGCCACCAAGACCGGTTGGATCGTCGAGACCGACGAGGAGCAGCGCGAGCTCTCCAACCAGGAATGGGCCCCCTGCATGGCGTGACCCCTCACTGAGTCGCCCGAAACGGTTCGGAAATCGGCGGATTTCGCGCGTTTTCGGGCGACTCAGCGTGAGATCACGGCGTCAGGGACGGTTCGTCGCTCACCGAGAGGGTGAGCACGGCCTTGCCGATGAGCTCGTCTTGCTCGAGGTCTCGCTCCAGACGGCGCAGCTGACGGGCGACGTCGTTCTCGGTGTCGTCACCGACGAGGTCGACGGCGGCCACGAGGAAGAGTGAGCTCGGCCCGCTGAACTCGAGGTACAGGGCCGTGACCCGCTCGATCTCCGAGTGCGCGAGCAACGCGCGGATCGTCCGGGTCCGGTACTGGGCGCTCGGCCCGGCCCCCAGCAGGTACCGGCGGTTGCGGCTGATGAGTAGCAAGGCAACGCCCGCGAGCAGGATGCCGATCGCGATGGAGCCGATCGCGTCCCACGCCGGATCGCCGGTCGCCTGGTGGAGTCCGATCCCGGCACCCGCGATGACGAGGCCGAGGAGCGCAGCGGTGTCCTCGAAGAACACCGAGCGGAGTGTCGTGTCGGACCCGTTGACGACGTAGTCGAAGAACCCGCGCCCGTACTTCCTCGCCGCACGGCGCCCCTGGAGGATCGATTGGGTGAGTGAGAAGCCCTCCAGGACGAACGCGACGGCGAGCACGAGGTAGTTGAGTGCATAGTTCTCGACGGCCTCAGGTGCCGCGAGGCTCTGGATGCCGTGCTGGATCGACACCACCGCACCGACGGTGAAGATCCCGAACGCGGCGAACAGGGAGAAGATGTACGCGTCGCGCCCGTACCCGAGCGGATGGGCGTCGTCTCGATCCTTCACCGCCCGTCGATCGGCGATCAGGAGGAAGATCTCGTTCCCGGCGTCGGCCCACGAGTGCGCAGCCTCCGCCAGCATCGACGCCGAACCGGTGAGGGCGGCCACGATCGACTTGGCGATGGCGACGACGATGTTGGCGAGGAACGCGATGACGACGGTCATGCGCCAACGCTACGCGCTGCTGAGACCGTTGCATCCGTGAGCCGCGCCCGTATGGGAGGATTCGACTGCGCGAGCTGTTCGCGCGGTCGAACCACTGGAGTGTCGCGTGTCCCGTCCGCCTGGCATGGTCGACGTCGCCCGACTGGCCGGCGTCTCCCACGTGACCGTCTCGCGCGTGCTCAACAACCGCGAGCTCGTCAAACCGGAGACGCGCAAGCGCGTGGAGGACGCGATCGCGGAACTCGGCTACCGACGCAACGAGATCGCCCGGGAGCTCAAGAGCCGGAAGTCCTCGACCATCGGCGTCGTGCTCGCCGGCGCGCAGCTGTTCGAGCTGCCGCACACACTCTTCGGCGTGGAGACCACCGCCCGCGAGGCCGGGTACGGACTCAACCTCGCGAGCTGGCAGGGCATCGGCGGTGACCCGCTCGCCGAGACCATCGAGCGGCTCGGTGACCGCGCCGTTGAAGGCGTGCTGCTGATCGCCGACCGACCGGTCGTCGTCGACCAACTGGCGGCGCTCCGCCCGCGCGTGCCCACCACGGCGATGCTCTCCGGCCAGGTGGAGGGCACCGAGGGCTTGGGGTACATCGAGTACGACCACGTCCACGGCGCGCGTGCTGCCGTCAGGCACCTGCTCGACCTCGGCCACCGCACCGTCGCGCACATCACCGGTAACCTGGCGACCTTCGACGCCAACGCGCGCCTCCAGGGATGGCAGGAGGAACTGCGAGCCCACGGCATCACCGGCGGCGAGCGCTACGAGGGCGACTTCCAAGCCACCAGCGGATACCGCTGGGGCTCCTTCCTCGCGACACGACCTGAGGGTCCGCCCACGGCGGTGTTCGCCGCGAACGACCAGATCGCCATGGGTGTGCTCGCCGCGTTCGCGCAGCACCGGATCCGGGTGCCGGAGGACGTCTCCCTCGTCGGCTACGACGACCAGGCGGGTGTGGAGTTCACCGTGCCGGCGCTGACGACCGTGCGTCAGGACTTCACCACTCTCGGGGCCGAGGCGATCCGGATCGTGCTCGACCGTATCGGCGGCGCCGCGCCCGGGATCACGCGGCTCCTCCCGGAGCTCATGGTGCGACGGAGTACCGCAGCTCCCCGTCGCTGACCGCCGCGTCGTCGTCGTCGCAGCTGCGCTCCACGCCGCGATAGTCGAACTGCTCGAGAACGGCTGCTCCGGCCGACCCCCGACCCTCCACGTACGGTCCGAGGACGACGCCGACGAATCCGCCCCCGGACTCGGTGCTGAGGAGCCTCGTGTCGATCGCGATGCCCGGGTCGGCTCGTGTGCCGGCGTCCAGGTCGGTCTCCACCGCGATGCGGTAGGCGCGCTCGTCGGCATCGACGACGAGGCGTACCCAGGACGCGCCCTGGGGTACCGGTTCGGCACCGAGCACGCGGTTCTCACCGTCGGCGCGCAGGGTGACGCGCACCTGGAAGTCGCCCGTGGTGCGCTGCTCGAGGAGGGCGCTGACGAAGCGGTGCTCGCTCTGCACGACGGCGATCCCTGCAGCGGCATCGACGAGTCCGTCAGGCCGGAGGGTCACGGCGGCGCTGAACCGGTGGTGCTGCTGCCGACGACCGAGGAACGCCGGGGTCCCGTCGACGGCACCGAGCTCACTCGAGCTCCGGAGCCGGAGTCCGGCGCCCGAGCGGGCTCGGGTCGCGGCGCGTTCGCCGAGCGGCCCGCGCAGCGAGAGCCAGTCCGCTGCCAGCGAATCCCCGTCGAATCGATCCGTGTGCAGGGTGCCGGGCGAGGTCGGCCCGCTGCCGGGGATCTCGACCCGATCCGGCACCTGACCGTCCCCGGGCGCGAGCACCAACCCCTGCATGTCCCAGACGGCGGGCACGAGGAACGTCTCACGACCGAGCACATGGTGCCCGTGCACGGGTCTGGTGCCGAGTACGAGCGCCCAGGTCTCCCCGCTCGGCGTGTCGACGAGGTCCGCGTGGCCGACGTTCTGGATCGGGTGCGCCGCACCGAGGTGTCGATGCGTGAGGAGGGGATTGCGTGGATCGGATCGGTAGGGTCCCTCGATGTGTTCCGAGACGGCTGCGGTCACGGCGTGGTTGCGCTCAGTGCCGCCCTCCGCGCCGAGGAGCAGGTAGCCGTTGCCCGACCGATAGAGGTGCGGCGCCTCGACCCAGGTGTCTCGCGCGAATCCGCGCCAGATCACGGTGACGTCGCCGACGAGCCGTCGACTGCGCGGGTCGAACTCCTGCAGGGTGATCTCCGCTGGCCCGAGCTCCGGGTTCTCCGCGTCGCGCGAGAGGGTGAGCCAGGCCCGCCCGTCGTCGTCGAAGAGGAGCGACGGGTCGATGCCCGTCGCATCGAGGTCGATCGGGTCGCTCCAATCGCCGGCCGGGTCCGTCGTGGTGAAGAGCAGTGTCCGCTCGCCGGTGCGCTGCTTCGCGATGGTGACGACGAGGAAGAACTCGCCGTCATGGAACCGGATCGTCGGCGCCCACACGCCGTCGGAGAGGTCTGCATCGTGGAGGTCGAGCTGCTCCACCCGGTCGACGACGTGCCCGATCGGCGTCCAGTGGGCGAGATCGGTCGATCGGAACACGGGGATGGCGGGCCAGTACCCGAACGAGGAGACCACGAGGAAGTACTCGTCGCCGTGGCGGCAGAGCGATGGGTCCGGGTGGAGGCCCGGGAGGACCGGATTGCGGACGAGGGTCATGGAACTCCCAGTTTGTTGGCTCAGACAACTTTTCACTTGACGAAATGACAACGTTAACATCATCATGGAGAACGCACCGATGGAGCACAAGCCAGGGCGCCGGTTCCGACCCGGTCGCCACACGGCCCCGAAACACGTCGAAGGAGATGTGACATGACTGCACCACGAATCACCACACGCACCGGGGCTCGCGCCAGACGGGCGATGAGGAACCGACACGCGATCATCGGGGGAGTGCTGGGAAGCGCCCTCCTCGTCGGCGCCCTCACCGGCTGCTCGGCCGATTCCGGCAGCGGCGACGGAGACGTCACGCTCAACTTCTGGACCTGGTCGCTGAAGGGTGGCGAGGAGCGGGCCGAGGCGATCATCGACACCTACGAGGCGGCGAACCCGGGCGTCACCATCAAGCTCTCCGAGGTCGGCGGGACCGCCGACACCTCCTCCAAACTCCTCGCCGCCGACCGCGCGAACGAGGTCCCCGACGTCGTCCAGGTCGAGTACCGGGCGCTGCCGTCGCTCGTCGTCGCGGGCGTCGTCAAAGACATCACCGAGGGTGTGGAACCCGTGAAGGACGCCTTCGCCGACAACGTCTGGGATCTGACGACCGTCGGCGGGGAGATCTACGGCCTGCCCCAGGACATCGGACCGATGATGCTCACGTACCGGACGGATCGGTTCGCGGAGCTCGGCGTCGCCGTCCCGACCACCTGGGAGGAGTACGCCACTGCGGCCGAGCAGATCCGTGCCGCCGACCCGACCGCGTACATCGCCTCGTTCGCCCCCACCGAGTTCGCCTTCTTCGCCAGCCAGGCCGCTCAAGCGGGTGCCAGCTGGTGGGAGTCGGACGGTGAGGCGTGGAGCGTCGGCATCGACGACGCCGCCTCGATCGAGGTAGCCGACTACTGGCAGGACCTCGTCGACCGCGACCTGGTCAAGGTCGAGCCGCTCCTCACCCCGGAGTGGAACGCGCAGGTGAACGACGGCAAGATCCTCAGCTGGGCGGCCGCATCCTGGGCGCCGAGCGTGATCTACGCCGTCGCACCGGACACCGCGGGCAAGTGGGCCGGGGCGCCGCTGCCGCAGTGGAGCGCCGGCGACCCGTCCGTTCCGTTCCTCGGCGGTTCGACCTACCTGATTCCGGAGAAGTCGAAGCACGCCGAGGCGGCCACGAAGTTCGCGTCCTGGCTGGCCGGTTCCGACGAGGGCTCGAAGCTGCTCCTCGGCCTCGACCTCTACCCGGGAGCCACCGCTGGTCGTGAGGCGACGAAGTCGGCCGAACCGCCGCTCCTCATGCCGGAGCAGACCGACTTCTACGAGCTGACCGACCAGATCATCTCGGATTCGACCATCCCACTCACCTGGGGACCGAACGTCAACGTCGCGCAGACGACGCTCGGAGACGCCCTGCAGCAGGCCGCGCTCGACGGCACCCCGTTCTCCGAGGCCTTCACCACGGCGCAGCAGGCCATCATCGACGATCTCGAGAAGTCGGGCTACACGGTCACGAAGTGACGAACGGCGGTGGGGTCGTCACGGCCCCACCGCTCCCGCACGACTCCAGAACAGGACGGATCATGTCACCAACCCCCACCGCGACCGCGCCGCGCAGCGGAGCCCCGGCCGTCGCACCGCAGCCGACCGGCCCCCGCCGGAAACGGCGGCCCACCCGCGCACCCTGGATGTTCCTGGCGCCGGCGATCGTCTTCTTCGTCGCGTTCATGGTCATCCCCATCGGATACGCCGTCTACCTCAGCTTCCGCGGCCAGCGGGTGGAGGGCGGTGGCGCCTTCGGCCGTCGCGTCGAGACGTTCATCGGCTTCGAGAACTACGTCGCTGCGCTCACGGACACCGAGTTCGTCGCCGGCCTCGGCCGGGCGCTCACCTACGGTGCGATCGCCGTCCCGAGCGTTCTCGGTCTCGCCCTGCTGTTCTCGCTGCTGCTCGACACTCCGAAGGCCCGGTTCACGGCCTTCTCCCGCACGGCGATCTTCATCCCCTATGCGGTTCCCGGTGTGATCGCGAGCCTGCTCTGGGGCTTCCTCTACCTGCCGAGCACGAGCCCGATCTCGTCGATCGCGCGCTCCCTCGGGCAGGACTCGCTCGACTTCTTCAGCTATCCCGTCCTGTACTTCTCGCTCGCGAACATCGCGCTGTGGTCGGGCGTCGGCTTCAACATGATCATCATCTACACCTCGCTCCGCGCCATCCCGACGGAGATCTACGAGGCGGCGCGGATCGACGGTGCGAGTGAGCTGCAGATCGCGCTCCGCATCAAGATCCCGCTCGTCGCGCCGGCACTGGTCCTGACGAGCCTGTTCTCGGTCATCGGCACGCTGCAGCTCTACAGCGAACCGGCCACACTCCGGCCGATGACCTCCACGATCTCCTCGACCTGGGTGCCGCTGATGAAGATCTATCAAGACGCCTTCATGAACGACAACCTCGGTGCAGCAGCGGCTGCCTCCGTCGTGCTGGCGCTCGGCATCCTCGGATTCTCGCTCGCAGTCCTCACCTTCTTCAACCGTCGCACCTTCGGAGGCCGATCATGACGACCACACTGATGCCGGCGGATCGCCGAGAGGCCCCTCTGGCGACACCGGATCCCAGACGTCGGAGAGGAAGTGCGGGCCGCCGAGGGACGGCGGGTTCGCGTGTCGCCACCATCGTCCTGCTCCTCGGAGCGGTCTACTGCCTCGTCCCGGTCGCCTGGGTGATCATCGCGTCGTCGAAGTCGCCGCGCGAACTGTTCTCCACCTTCTCCTTCGCTCCGGGCACGGCGTTCCTCGACAACCTCGCCGACCTCAACGCCTACAGCGACGGACAGTTCTGGCAGTGGTGCCTGAACAGCGTCCTCTACGCCGGTGTCGGAGCGGTCCTCTCGACGATCGTGTCGGCGATGGCCGGCTACGCGCTCGCCAAGTTCCGTTTCCGTGGTCGGGACACCCTGTTCGGCATCCTGCTGGCGGGCGTGCTCGTCCCAGGCATCGTGCTCGCCGTGCCGCAGTACCTGCTGCTCGCCTGGGTGGGACTCGCCGGGACCTACTGGTCGGTGCTGCTGCCGGTCATCATCAACCCCTTCGGCATCTTCCTGTGCCGGGTCTTCGCGACGGCGGCGGTGCCCGACGAGACGATCGAGGCCGCCCGCATCGACGGTGCGAGCGAAGTGCGCATCTTCGTCTCGATGGTGATGCCGATGATGATCCAGGGGCTCGTCACCGTGTTCGTCCTGCAGTTCGTCGGCATCTGGAACAATTTCCTGCTGCCGTTCATCATGCTGTCCGACCAGGACAAGTACCCGCTGACCCTCGGCCTCTACACCTTCCTCTCGAAGGGGTCCGGCGACACCGACCTGTACGCCCTCGTCATCATCGGATCGGCGGTGTCGGTCGTGCCGCTGATCCTCGTGTTCCTCTGGTTGCAGCGCTACTGGCGCACCGACCTCCTGGCCGGCGGGCTCAAGGGATGAGCGGCGCAGGACAAGCGCTCGGCGCATGGCCCACCGACGGCATCTCCTACGGCGGCGACTACAACCCGGAGCAGTGGGACTGGGACGTCATCCTCGAGGACATGCGGCTCATGCGGAGGGCGGGCGTCGACCTCGTCACCCTGGGCGTGTTCTCCTGGGTCGTGCACGAACCCCGCGACGGAGAGTTCGACTTCTCCTGGCTCGACCGCATGCTCGACCTGCTGCACGAGCACGGGATCTCGGTCGACCTCGCGACGCCGACCGCGGCTCCGCCCATGTGGCTGCAGCACGCCCACCCGGAGATCCTGCCGGAGGACGAGTGGGGCAGGCGCCGGGCGCCCGGCGGTCGACTCGGGTGGTGCGCGTCGTCGCCGGTGTTCCGGGAGGTCGCGCTCCGCATCGTCGAGCGCCTGGCCGAGCACGTCGCCGGGCACCCGGCCGTCCGACTGTGGCACGTGAGCAACGAGCTCGGCGGCGGGAACGGTCGCTGCCACTGCGCCGAGTCCACGCGCAGCTTCCAGGAGTGGGTCGAGGCCCGCTACGGCACTGTGGAGGCCGTGAACGAGGCGTGGGGCATGGCGTTCTGGGGGAACAGCTTCTCGGCCTTCGAGGAGATCCAGACGCCGCGGGGCGGCACGAATCACAACCCGGGACAGCAACTCGACTACGAGCGGTTCTCCTCGGACGAGCTGCTCGGGCACTACCGTGCGGAGCGCGCGATCCTGAAGAAGTGGACGCCCGAGGTTCCGGTGACCACGAACTTCATGGTGGGGCTCGGCCCAGACGTCGTCGACTACGCGCGGTGGGCGCCGGAGATGGACGTCGTCGGCAACGACCATTACACCTTCGGTCCCGACCCACGCCGGCACCAGGAGCTCGCATTCAGTGGTGACCGCATGCGCGGGATCTCCGGCGGCGGCCCGTGGATGCTCATGGAGCACGCCACCGGTGCGTCCAGCTGGCACGCCATCAACCAGCCGAAACTGCCGGGGGAGATGATCCGCCATGCCGTCGGGCACGTGGCTCGCGGTTCGGACAGCGTGATGTTCTTCCAGTGGCGGGCGTCACGCGCCGGGATCGAGCAGTTCCACTCGGCGATGCTCCCGCACGCGGGCGCGGAGACGAGGGTCTTCGAGGACGTCGTCCGGCTCGGCGGCATCGTCGAACGGCTGCGAGAGGTTCGCGGGAGCCGGGTGGTCGGGGCGCGGGTCGCGCTGCTGCACGACAACGAGGCCGGTTGGGCGCTGCGGAGTGGACTCAAGCCCAACAACCGCATCGGTTACGCGGACACGGCGCGTGCGATCCACGACGCCCTGTTCGACCGGGCGGTGACCGTCGACGTCGTCCCGCCGTGGACGACGCTCGACGCGTACGCGGTGGTCGTGGTTCCCGGCCTGTTCCTCGTCTCGGACGAGCACGCCGCAGCGGTCGCCGACTACGTCGCCGGGGGTGGCACCGTGCTCGTCACCTGGTTCTCCGGGATCGTCGACGGGACCAACACGGTCCGCCTCGGCGGCTACCCGGGAGCGTTCCGTGACCTGCTCGGAGCGAGCAGCGAGCAGATCCATCCGCTGACCGACGACGAGACGGTGCTCCTCGACGCCGGATGGTCGGCGAAGCGGTGGACGGAGCTCGTCCGCGTCGACGACGCCCAGGTGGTCGCAAGCTACGCGACCGGTCCGAACGCCGGTCATCCGGCGGTCACCCGCCGATCCGTGGGCCGAGGGACCGCCTGGTACCTGTCGACGGAACTGGAACCCGACGGACTCGGTGCACTCCTGGAGCGCATCCTCGAGGAGACGGGCGTCGCGGCCGTGACACATGCCTCATCCGGCGTCGAAGCCGTGCGCCGTGGTGGTGACGGGCAGTCCTTCCTCTTCCTCATCAACCACACGGATGCCGAGGCGTGGGCGGAGGCGACCGGCGAGGACCTCCTCACCGGCACCGTCCACCGTGGACGGGTCGACCTCGCCGCAGGTGCTGTCGCCGTCATCCGGGAGGAGCCGCGGTAGTGCTCACCGTGGGGTGGGGCCCGCAACCCTGAGTGGGGATCCACCCCCCAGTCGCGATTCCGGGTGAGTCGACCGGGTCAGCGGCGGGCGATGGTCGAGCCGCGGATCACGAGGCGGCCGGGCAGGTACTCGACGTCCTGCTTCGGTTCGGTGCCCTCGATCGCCTCGAAGATGCGGGTGGCAGCCAGGCGGCCGAGCTGCTGCAGGTTCGCGTCGATCGTGGAGAGCTCGGGGCGCGAGTTGGTCGCGAGGATCTCCCAGTTGTCGAAGCTGACGACCGCGACGTCGGACGGCACGTCCCGACCGAGGTCGCGGACGGTGTCGAGGATGCCTCGCGCGATCTGGTCGGAACCGGCGACGATGCCGTCGACCTCCGGGTACTGGGCGAGCAGCATCGCCGAGGCGTCGCGCCCCCAGTGCTCGGTCCACTCGGAGAACATCGGGGTGCCGACGAGCTCGAGCCCAGCGGCGGCGAGGGCGTCCTGCACCCCGGTCGCGCGGTCCCGGGCGGCGGCGTACTCGGGCTCACCCGTGATCATCGCGATGCGCGTGCGTCCTGTCGAGAGCAGGTGCTCGACCGCGAGACGACCGCCGGCACGGTTGTCGGGCGTGATCGACACGTCTGTCGGGTCGTCGGACGGCGCGTACGCGTAGACCACCGGCACCGGCAGCTTGTGGCCGAGCGACGGCCGTGGGTCGGTGCTGCGGCCCACCACGATGATGCCGTCGACGCGGCGGGTGAGCAGTGCGTTGAGGTGGTGCTGCTCTCGGATGGCGTCGCCGCGGGCGTCGCAGAGGAACACGTTCACCTGACCGGCGCCGAAAGCGTCCTCGGCTCCCATGAGGATCGGGATCACGAAGCGGCCCTCGAGGTCGCTCGTGAGGAGTCCGACGGTGCCGGTGCGGCCGTTGATGAGGCTCCTGGCGAGCTCGTTCGGTGTGAAGGACACGGTCTTCGCCGCGTCGAGCACCCGTTGCCGCGTGGCCGGAGCGACCTCGCTGCGGCCGTTGATCGCCTTCGAGGCGGTGGCGATCGAGACGCCGGCGAGGCGTGCCACGTCTCCGAGGGTCGCTGCGCGCCCCGCTGTGCCGGTGGTCGATGCCGCGACGTCGTTGTCTGACATGGTTCCCCCTTCTGGTTTCGGAAACGTTACAGGATTCTGTTCTTGACGCTACTCCGATCCCAGGCTAGCTTTACCGAAAGGCGTTTCGAAGCTTTCGAAACCCTACCATGCACCGCCGGACCCGAGCCGGTCCGCTCAATGACGAGTCAAGGAGAACACCATGCGCAGCACGCAGATGAGACGAATGCAACGGGTCGGAGGTGTCCTGGCCGCCGGTGCCCTGCTGGCGGGCCTCGCCGCCTGTTCCTCGGGTGGAGCAGGAAGCACCCCTCTCGCGAGTGCGGGAGCCGAGGGCGTCGACGACGGCAGCGAACTCACGCTCTGGACGCGCGCCCCTCTCGAGAAGCAGGCGAAGCTGCTCGTCGAGGCCTACAACGCCAGCCACGAGAACCAGGTCAAGCTCACCGTCGTCCCGAACGACGACTACGTCGCCAAGGTCGGTGCCGCTGCGGGATCCGGCAGCCTCCCCGACCTCTTCGCCGCCGACATCGTCTACGTGCCCAACTGGGTGGAGCAGGGGCTCTTCCAGGACCTCACCGCGAACATCGACGCGCTCTCCTTCAAGGACGAGATCAACCCCGGCCACCTCGCGGCAGGCACGTCCGACGGCAAGGAGCACGTGCTGCCCTTCGTCCTCGACCTCTCGATGCTGTTCTGGAACAAGGAGCTGTACAAGGAGGCCGGTCTCGACCCCGAGCAGGGCCCGACCACGCTCGCCGAGTTCGCCGAGGACGCCAAAGCCGTCCAGGCGCTGAACAAGCCCGACACCTACGGCACCGCCACCGGCCTCAACTGCGGCGGTTGCCTCGTCTTCACCTGGTTCCCGAGCGTGTGGGCCGACGACGAGCAGGTCATGAACGACGCCGGCACCGAGTCGCTGCTCGCCGAGGACGGCGCCAAGGAGGTCTACAGCACGTGGGCCGACCTCTGGAAGTCGGGCGCTGTGCTCCCGTCGTCGAAGGATGAGGCCGGACCCACCTGGACCGCAGGCTTCACCGAGGGCAAGGTCGGCGTCATGCCGTACCCCGCGACCCTGCTCTCCTCCACCCCGTTCGACGTGGGCGTCTCCGGCATCCCCGGCCCGAAGGGCGGCGACTCGACGTTCGTCGGTGGCGACGGCATCGGCGTCTCGAAGGACTCCAAGAAGGCCGCGCAGTCGTGGAACTTCCTCAGCTGGCTGATGTCCGAGGACGCGCAGGTCGGCGTGCTCGCGAAGAACAGCGACGTCGTCTCCCGTGCCGACCTCGCGGAGAACGAGTACTCGAGCAAGGACCCGCGCCTCGTCACCATCAACGAGGTCGCGGCGAAGGGTGACACCCCGTTCTCGCTCAACTTCCAGGAGGCGTTCAACTCGCCGACCAGCCCCTGGCTGACGCTCGTGCGGAACGCGGTGCTCGAGGGCACCGACACCGTGGACGCCGACAACGACGCGATCACGGACGTGCTCTCGCAGTAGTCAGCGTCGCAGGTGCGTCGTCCCGCCCCACGTCGGGGCGACGCACCTGCACCCACCCGTTTCGAAAGGTCGCATCCATGAGTACCACCATCGCCAGACCCGGCACGACGGACTCCGTCGGCGCCCGGAAGCGGAGAGCGGGGAACGCCCGCACCGGCTGGCTGTTCGCGCTGCCGACGGCGCTCTTCGTCGTGCTCCTCTTCCTCGTGCCGCTCGGCCTCGTGTTCCAGATGTCCGCCTCCGAGTGGCCGCTGCTCGGCGGGAATCAGGGCTGGAACTTCCCCGCGAACTTCCCCGAGGCGATCGACAACCGCTTCTTCCTGGACTCCGTCGTCTTCACCCTGAAGTACACGGTCATCGCGACCGTCCTGCTCATCGGCCTGGGCCTCGGGCTCGCGCTCCTCGTGCAGGAGTCGAGTCGCTGGAAGGGCTTCCTGCGCACGGCGTTCCTCATCCCGAGCGCGCTCGGCCTCGCCTCCGCCTCGCTCCTCTTCTACGTGCTGTACTCGCCGATCGCCGGTCCCTTCGCGGACCTCACGAAGGCGCTCGGCTTCACCTTCCTCGGCACCCCGGACGCTGCGCTCTGGTCGACGGTGTTCCTCATCGTCTGGCGGTTCGCCGGTTTCTACATGCTGCTCATGCTCGTGGGGCTCCAGGGCATCCCGGAAGACGTCTACGAAGCGGCACGCATCGACGGCGCCTCGCGGTGGCAGATCTTCCGCGGCATCACCGTCCCGCTGCTCAAGCCGACGCTGGCCCTCACGACCGTGATGTGCGTGACCGGTTCGCTCCTCGCCTTCGAGCAGTTCTACATCCTCACCAAGGGTGGCCCGGACAACAGCACCATCACCGTGGTGCAACTCATCTACAACGTGGCGTTCCAAGGCCCGAACAACCTCGGCGTCGCCGGTGCGCTGTCGGTCATCGTGCTCGCCGCCCTCATCGTGATCAACATCGTGCAGATCCGCGCGTTCAGCAAGAAGGCCGAGGACTGACCATGACCATCACCCGAAAGGAACCGGCCACCGTCACCTCGACGATGCCCGACGTCCGAGGCCATGGGCGCGGCTCGCGTCGTGGCGTCGGCACCGGGCGCGACCCCAAGCCGACGAACTTCTTCGGCATCGCGGTCAAGATGCCGTTCTGGATCTTCACTGCGGCGCTCGCCGTGATCTTCCTCTACCCGCTCGTCTGGACGGCGGTGCGTTCGGTGTCGCCGCTCGCGGGCACGAACCAGACCAACGGCTGGGGCTTCGGCAACTACATCACGCTCGCCGGGTACCAGGACGGCATCCTGCAGTACATCGGCAACTCCCTGTTCGTCTCGCTGCTCACTGTCGTGCTGACGCTCGTGATCTCGCTCTTCGGCGGCTACGCGTTCGCGCGGTTCCGGTTCTGGGGCAAGAACGCCCTGTTCCTCGCGACCATCGCGATCCTCATGGTGCCCTACGCGACCCTCCTCATCCCGCTCTACGTGCTGCTCAACGTCGTCGGGCTGTCGAACTCGCTCGTCGGGGTCGCGCTGGTGCTCACGATGTTCCAGTTGCCGTTCTCGACGTTCATGATGCGGATCGCGTTCGAGTCGATCCCCAAGGAACTCGACGAGGCGGCGATGGTCGACGGCTGCAACGCATGGACGGTGCTCTGGAAGGTGCTCGTCCCGGCGGTCAAACCCGGCCTCATCACCGTGGGCCTCTTCGCCTTCCTCGCGGCCTGGAACGACTTCATGGCGCCGCTCATCCTCCTCAACGACTCGACGAAGATGACCCTGCCCCTCGCCGTGTCGAACCTCCGCGGGCAGGTGCAGGGTGTCGTCGACTACGGCGCGACCGAGGCCGGCGTCGTCGTGCTGGCGCTGCCGTGCATCGTCCTCTTCCTCATCCTCCAACGTCACTACGTGCGCGGCTTCATGTCCGGCGCCTTCAAGGGGTAACCATGACCATCACCACCAGGACCATCGCGGCCCCCGTCGTTCCCACGCGCAGCGCCCTGACGCCGCTCGGCCTCGACGCCGTCACCATCACGGACGGCTTCTGGAACGAACGTCAGCGCGTCAACGGGACGTCAACGCTCCCGCACATCGAGCACTGGCTCGAGCGCGAGGGGTGGCTGGGCAACTTCGACCGGGCCGCCGCCGGCACCCTGCCCGAGGGGCGGCGCGGGCGGGAGTTCTCGGACTCCGAGATCTACAAGTACCTCGAGGCCGTCGCCTGGGAGATCGGTCGACTCGGTGGAGACGACGCGCTCGACACCCGGTTCCGTGCCGTCGTCGATCGTGTCGCCGCCGCTCAGGAGGCCGACGGCTACCTGAACACCCGCTTCGGCCGGCCCGGTCAAGGCGCTCGGTGGTCGGACCTCGAGTGGGGTCACGAGTTGTACTGCCTCGGCCATCTGTTCCAGGCGGCGGTCGCGCGGGAGCGGACGAGTCCCGGTGCCGACGACGGTCTCCTGCGGATCGCGACGCGGGCCGCCGACCTCATCTGCGAGGTGTTCGGCGCGACGGGCATCCAGTCGGTGTGCGGCCACGCCGAGGTCGAGGTGGGGCTCGCGGAACTCGCGCGGGTCACTGGCGAGCGCCGCTACCTCGAGCTCGCCTCGCTCTTCATCGAGCGCCGTGGCACCGGGGTGCTCGCCGACATCGAGTGGGGTCGCTCCTACTTCCAGGACGACGTGCCGATCCGTGAGGCTGTGGCGCTCCGAGGGCACGCGGTGCGCGCCAACTATCTCGCGGCCGGCGCTGCAGACGTCGCCGTCGAGCACGGGGACGCCGGACTCCTCGACGCGCTGCGCTCGCAGTGGGACCGCACGATCGCACGACGCACCTACGTCACCGGCGGTCAGGGTTCGCACCATCAGGACGAGGCGTTCGGTGAGGACTTCGAGCTGCCCTCCGACCGTGCCTACTCGGAGACGTGCGCCGGGATCGCCTCGATCATGTTCAGCTGGCGGCTCCTGCTCGAAGCCCCAGACGTCCGGTACGCCGACCACATCGAGCGGGTGCTGTACAACGTGCTCGCGACCTCGCCGTCGGCCACGGGCGACACCTTCTTCTACGCGAACACGCTCCACCAGCGGACACCTGGGGTCTCGAGCCCGCCTGACGAGGTGTCGCCGCGCGCGTCGTCCTCGGAACGAGCGCCGTGGTTCGACGTCGCGTGCTGCCCGCCGAACGTCGCGCGGACGATGGCGAGCCTCGCCTCGTTGATCGCGACCAGCTCCGATGCGGGGGTGCAGCTCCATCAGTTCGCCTCGTCGACCATCCGGACCACGGTGCTCGGCGGCCTGCCGTTCGTTGCCGAGGTCGAGACCGACTACCCGCGGTCCGGTGTGGTTCGCGTGCGTATCGTGGAGGCGCCGACGGACGCCGTCGAACTCTCGATCCGCGTGCCTTCGTGGGCGGACGACGGACGCCTCGTCGTGCGCACCGCCGACGGCGTCGAGGTCGAGGACCGCGCGGTCGAGCCCGGCTACGCGGCGGTGTCGCGATCGTTCGCCGTCGGTGACGTGGTCGAACTGGCCTTCGGCGTCCGGCCGCGGATCACGCAGCCCGATCCACGCGTGGACGCGATCCGCGGCAGCGTCGCGATCGAGCGCGGCCCCGAGGTGTACTGCGTCGAGTCGCTCGACCTGCCGGGAGGCGACGACACGCTGAGTCGGGTGGAGATCGACGAGGGAGTGGTCCCCGTCGAAGCCGACGGGGGGCGGTTGACCGTCGCGCTCCGCGCCCGCCCGGTAACGGACGGTTCCTGGCCGTACGCCGAGGCGTTCGCGTCGACGGAGCCCGGAGAGGCGTTCACGGCGTCGATCGCGCCGTACCATTCCTGGGCCCAGCGCGGCCCGTCGACGATGCGCATTTGGATCCCCACGCATCACGCCTGAGCGAAACGCCTGAGTCGCCCAAGAACGCACGATTTTCGCCTGATTTCGTGCATTTTTGGGCGACTCGGCGTGTCTGGAGCCGGTCGATCCCGAAACTTCCGAAAAGGGTTGCGGTTGCTGTGAGTCTCCCGATAACCTCCCCGAGAGTGTCCACTCATCGACGAGAGGGAATCAGACAGCGTGGTCAGAACACAGAAACCCACCCCCGGACGAGGGGCGCGCAGATGGCGCGGCGGAATCGCGGCGACAGCCGCGCTCGCCGTCATCGGCACGACCTTCCTCACGGCCCCAGCGCAGGCGGCGAACGCCGACATCGGCTACCCGAGCTTCTCGGGCAGCGACACCCCGGTCCCCGCGACCGGCACCGGCTACACGACCGGCAACCAGCTCCAGGCCATCTTCGACGCGGACGTCGCGGCCGGAGCCGGAGCCCTCGGCGGCCCCGACTTCTGGATGGACCGCATGCTGCAGCGCAGCGGCACCGCCGGCAGCTTCGGTGACAACAACCAGTGGCTCTTCAGCCGTGGTCGCGCCGTGTTCATGAAGGAGCACGACCCGTCCAAGCTCGGCTTCGGCGGCCAGGTCGCCTACTGGGAGGCCATCGACGGCAAGGCCGCGTACACGATCACCGCGAACGTGGACGGGACCGACGTTCCCCTCACCGAGGTGACCGACCGTCGCGTCCAGACCCCGAGCTACTGGCAGAGCGTGCACCGCCACGCGGCCACCGGCATCGAGATCGTGCAGACGAAGTACATCACCGACGCCAACGTCGCCGTCACCGGCCTCGAGGTCCGCAGCACGAGCGGCGCCCACACCGTGAAGCTCACCGCCACGAGCGCCTATACGACCACGGTCGAGGGCGACGAGCTCACGGGCGTCGTCACCGCCGCCAACAAACTCACGACCATCTTCCCGCGCCTCTCCGGGGACGGTTTCGCGCCCGAGGGTGGCGCGATCACCGCGAGCCTCGCCGTCCCCGCCGGCGGCTCCGTCTCCACCAAGGTCCAGCTCGGTTTCGTCACCGAGGAGATCGCCACCTCACGCACCGAGTACGACACCGTCCGCAGCCTCGCGCCGGACGCCGCCTACACGGCTCAGGTCACCGCGTACAACCAGTGGTGGGCCGACAACGTGCCCTACCTGGACACGCCAGAGGACAACATCGACAAGACGCTGTACTACCGCTGGTGGCTGATGCGGTTCAACTTCCTCGACGCCGACATCCCGGGCAACGACTACCAGTTCCCGACCTCGATGGAGGGTGTGCTCGGCTACAACAACGCGATCGTGCTCACCACGGGCATGTTCATCGACGACCTCAAGTACTTCCGCAACCCCATCTACTCCTACGGTCCGTGGGTGTCCGCCGGTGAGACGTCGAAGAGCTACAAGTTCGTCGACAACCCCGGCGACCCGGCCAACTGGTCGAACAGCTACACGCAGTACATCTCCGAGGCGGCCTGGCGTTCGTACCAGCTGCACGGCGGACCGACGGCGATCGCCGAGAACCTCGCGAAGTACGCCGAGGACGACGTCAAGGGTCTGCTCGACGCCTACGACACCGACGACAGCGGCCTCATCGACTACAACTGGGGTGCGATGACCGGCAACGACGCCGACGCGGTGTCGTTCCACGAGCGGCCCGGTGCGTCCATGGACCGCACCGAGAACGCCTACCTCTACTCGAACGCGCTCGCCGCAGCCGAGGCCTACCGGACGGCCGGCGACGAGGCCAAGGCCGTGGAGATGGACGAGTTCGCCCAGGGCATCAAGGACAAGGTGGTCGAGCTCCTCTGGGACGCCGACGCGAAGGTGCTGAAGCACCGGTTCACGAGCGACGGCAAGCTGGCGAAGTGGAAGGAGATCAACAACTTCTACCCCTTTACGGTCGGTCTCATGCCGAAGCCGGGAGACGCCGACTACGACGACGACTACGTGAAGGCGCTCGACCTCTTCGCCGACGACGCCCAGTACCCGATCTTCCCCTTCTACACGGCGAACCAGGCCGATCAGGCGGACTACGGCGGACCCGGCAGCAACAACTTCTCGGTCATCAATTCCACGGTGACCTTCCGCATGCTCGGGAGCGTGCTGCGCGACTACCCGACGGAGTCGATCGACGCCGAGTGGTACAAGAAGCTCCTCTACTGGAACGCGTGGTCGCACTACCAGAACGGTGGAGACAACCGACTGCCCGACCAGAACGAGTTCTGGTCCGATGGCGACGCCGACCCGCAGAACATCGGGTACCGCTCCTGGATCCACCACACCATCCTCGGTGCGACGAACTTCACGATGATCGAGGACACCATGGGTCTGCGTCCACGGAGCGACGCGAAGATCGAGCTCGACCCGATCGACATCGACTGGGACCACTTCACCGCGAACAACATCGCGTTCCGCGACCACGACCTGACGATCACGTGGGACGCACCGGGTGGTGAGCGCCACTACGGCGACAGCGTCCCCGAGGGCTACTCCGTCTTCCTCGACGGCCAGCTGGCCTTCACGATCGACTCCCTGAGCAAGGTCGTCTACGACCCCGCGACGGGTGCGGTCGAGGTGGCAGACGACGTCGAGGTCCTCTCCGCGACGACCGCTCCGGCCACAGCTCCGCAGGACGTGACCTTCGCCGCCGGTGACCGGGTCGTCGACCTGTTCGCCAAGGCCGGCGCCGACGTCAGCCCGGCGAGCGCCGGCTCCGCCAACGTCGCGCAGGGTGCCGAGGTGAGCGCGAGCTTCTCCGCGAACGCGCGCCCCGCGACGGCTGCGGTCGACGGGACGACGGCCAACGAGCCCTTCTGGGGTACGGCGGGTTCGCCCAACGCGAAGGACTCCCTCGTCGTCGAGCTCGGCGGCACGAAGACCTTCGACGACGCGCGGGTGTACTTCTACAACTCCTCGTCCACGGCGACGGTGCAGGGGTACTCCGAACCGGCGACCTATTCGTTGGAGGTCCGCAACGGCGACACCTGGACGGCGATCCCGGCCCAGGCGCGCGGTCCCGTGTATCCGCGGGCGAACTACAACCACGTGCAGTTCCCGGAGGTCTCGGGCGACGCCGTCCGGCTGACGGTGAACCACGCCGCAGGCTTCAAGACGGGCGTCAAGGAGTTCCAGCTGTCCGCAACGGGGGTGGAGGCTCCTGCCTCCACGAACCAGGCGCCGTCGGTGAACGCATGGGTCGACCCGGCGAACTCCGCCGGTGGCTCGCTCGCCCTCGTCGGCGAGGTCAAGGACGACGGTCTGCCGCTCGGCGAGGTGAGCTCCAGCTGGAGCGTGGTCAGTGCGCCGACGGACGGCCTCGTGATCTTCGGCGATGCGAACGCGGCGTCGACGACGGCGAGCTTCACGGCCGAGGGGCAGTACACGCTGCGTCTGACCGCGACCGACGGCGAGCTCACGAGCACGAAGGACCTCGTCCTGCAGGGCACGGTCTCGGCGGGTGGGCAGAACGTGGCCCGCGAGGCGACCCCGAGTGCCGAGTACACCGCCGGCTGGAACAACGTGAACGCCGTCAACGACGGCACCGTCCTCCACAGTGGCGGTTCGCAGGCCGACATCTGGGGCACGTGGTCGGGCAACCGCCCGGCGACGCGCTGGCTGCAGTACGACTGGACGAGCCCCGTGCGTGTCGACTCGGTCGAGGTGTCGTTCTGGGCCGACCAGACCAACCCGTCGTCGGGTGCCGGCGTCAACATCCCCAAGGGATGGAAGGCGCAGTACTGGACGGGGACCGCATGGGCCGACGTCACCGGGGCCTCCGCCTACGGGGTGCTGCGCGACGCGCCGAACGCCGTGGGCTTCGACGCCGTGACGACGACCAAACTCCGCCTCGTGCTGAGCGCAGCCGGTCCCGGCACCGGAGGCGACCCGTACGCGGGCGTCGCGGTGAGCGAGTGGCAGGTCTTCGCGGTCGCACCCACCTCGATCGAACCGATCGACGTGCGCACCACCGTCGGCACCCTGCCGGCGCTGCCGACGACCGTCGACGCGGCGTTCGCCGACGGCTCCCACGCCGACCTCCCGGTCTCGTGGGCCTCGGTCGCACCCGAGCAGGTCGCGGGTGAGGGCAGCTTCGAGGTGATCGGCCTCGTGACCGGATCCGCAGTCCCAGCGAAGGCGACCGTGTGGGTGCGGGCGACCGCTCCCGGGCAGATCAATGCCGTCGACCCCGTCGCGGTGACCACCGCGGCCGGCGTCGCCCCGGTGCTGCCGTCGTCGCTCGGAGTGCTCTACAACGACGGCTCCCGAGAGGACCTCCCGGTCTCGTGGGCGACCGTCGACCCGGCCGACTACGCCGCAGAGGGCGTGTTCGAGGTCGCCGGTACCGTCGACTCGGTGCTGCCCGGCGTGAAGGAGGCCACCGCGACGGTGACCGTCGGCGCCGGCGGCGGTGAGGAGGACGACACCGCGCCCGTGGTGACGATCTCCGTCGACCCGGCGGCTCCGGCTTCCGGCTGGCACACCGGAGCCGCGAGCGTCACCGTCACCGCAACCGACGACCGCGACCCGTCGCCCGGCATCGAGGTGCAGGTGGACGGCGCCGCCTGGGTGCCCTACACGGCACCGATCGCGGTGACGACGGACGGTGTCCACACGGTGGGCGCTCGCTCGACCGACACGACGGGCAACCGCTCGGGCGTCTCGGACGTGAGCGTCCGCATCGACCAGACCGCCCCGCAGGTGACCCCGGTCACCGACGCAGCGGCCCGCACGGTCAAGGCGACCGCGACCGACGCCGGGTCCGGTGTCGCGACCATCGAGTACCGGATCGGCGACGCCCTGGACTGGACCGCCTACGGCACCGCGATCCTCGTCGGCCTGGAGGAGACCACCGTCCACCTCCGCGCGACGGACACCGCTGGCAACGTCTCCACCGAGACGAGCGTCGTGGTCCCGAAGAGCGACGGGCAGCTCCGCCGCAACGTCGCACTCGGTGCCGTCCCCACCGCCTCCTACACGGCGGCATGGAACACGGTCGACGGCCTGAACGACGACGTCGCTCCGACCTCGTCGGGTGATGTGACACCGAACGACAACGCCAACGTCTGGGGTGCCTGGCCGGAGATCGGCGGGCAGTGGGTGCAGTACGACTGGGCGGAACCCGTCACCGTGGGCGAGACCGGGGCGTACTTCGTCTCGAACCTCGACGACGCTGGTCTGGGCATCGCGGTACCGAAGTCGTGGAAGGCGCAGTACTGGGACGCGGAGGCCGGCGACGGCAGCGGCGCCTGGGTCGACGTCGAAGCGCTCGGTGCCTACGAGACGGACGTCGACGCCTTCAACAGCGTCGCATTCACCCCGGTGACGACCACGAAGCTGCGACTGGTGCTCGAAGCCACGGGCACGGAGAGCGGCAAGGGCAGCCTCGGCATCAAGGAGTGGCAGGTCTTCGAGGCGGCCGACGAGCCGATCGTCGACACGGTCGCACCGGTCGTGACCACCGCGGTCACGCCGCAGCAGCCGGCCTCGGGATGGTTCACGGAGGACGTGAGCGTCTCGGCCACCGCCGTCGACGACCGCGACCTGGTCGTGGACCTCGAGGTGCGAGTCGGCGACGGCGAGTGGTCGGCGTACGCCGCCCCGGTCGTGGTCACGGAGGACGGCGTGCAGTCGGTCGCCTTCCGTGCCGCTGACGCCGCCGGCAACGTCTCGGAGCCCGTCGTGGTGGAGGTGCGTCGCGACGCGACCGTGCCGACGGCCGCGCCCGTCTTCGATGCCGGCACCCGCACCGTGCAGGTGACGGCCGAGGACGAGCACTCCGGCATCTCCTTCACGGAGGTCCGGATCGGCGACGGCCCGTGGACGACGTACACCGACGCCATCGGTGTCGGCGACGCCGCGACGACGGTGACGGCCCGCACGACGGATGTCGCCGGGAACGTCTCGGAGGTCGCCTCCCTCGAGGTGCCGGCGAAGCCTGTCGGCCCGGAGCCGTCGCCCTCGCCGACGCCGACCGACCCGGGTCCGACCACCGGCCCGACCGAGCCGAGCGGTGCGTTGACCGGCGACGAGGTCCTCCGCCTCGGTGTGACGAGTGTCGCACCCGGTGGTGCGCTGCCCGTGTCGCTGACGGGGGCTCAGCCCGGTGCGGTGTTCCGCGTCGAGCTGCGGTCGACGCCGGTGACACTCGGGACGCTCACGGTCGCCGCGGACGGCACGGCGAACGGCGTCTTCACCGTCCCGTACACGATCACGGCCGGCGTGCACACGCTCGCCCTGGTGCTGCCGGGCGGTGAGGTGACGGCGCAGGTGACGGTCGTCACGCCTGGTGCCAGCAGCCCCGACGCGATCGCGTCGACGGGTGTCTCGGAGGAGGCCGGCACCATCGGCCGCCTCGCCGCCCTCGCCGTGCTCCTCGGAGCAGCAGCGGTGCTGATCGCCCGTCACCGGGCCGGTCGCACCCCGCTCGAGCGCGGACCCACCGGACCGCTGGTCTGATGATCCCCCTCGACAGGCTCGGGGACCGGCTCATCCCGGTTCCTGAGCCTGTCGAAGGGCCGCTCCACCGTCACACACCGATCGAAGGAGATCCTGTGCCACGCCCGCTGCGCCTCGGCGCCCTCACCGCGGCGACAGCCGTCGTCGCCTCACTGCTCACCGTGGTCGCCGGCGCGCCCGCAGGTGCCGCCACGGAGAACCCCATCATCGGCGACGGATCGGTGTACTCGGCCGACCCGGCCACCCTCGTCGTCGATGACGAGCTCTACATCTACGCCGGCCGCGACGAGGCCGGGCCCACCACGAACGACTTCATCATGAACGAGTGGCAGGCGTTCTCCACCACCGATCCCGCGAGCGGCAGCTGGGAGCACCACCCCTCGCTCATGCGGCCCGAGGTCGTCTTCGACTGGGCGACACCCGGTCGGGCCTACGCCGGCCAGGTGGTCGAGGGGGCCGACGGCCGCTTCTACTGGTACGTGCCCGTGCACGAGGCGGCGAGCACGTCGGAGGACAAGTTCGGCATCGGCGTCGCCGTGTCCGACGACCCGCTCGGACCCTGGACCGATGCGGTGGGCGGCCCGATCATCTCGCAGGCCATCCTCGGCAACACCATCCACAACATCGACCCGACGGTGTTCGTCGACGACGACGGCCGCGTCTTCCTCTACTGGGGCAGTTTCGGGCAGCTGCGCGCCGTCGAGATCGCGGCCGACATGGTGACGCTCACGGGTGGGGTCCGCACGATCTCCTCGGGAGTGAACGGCTTCTTCGAAGCGGCCTGGCTGTTCAAACGCGGCACGACCTACTACCTCGCATACGCGGCGAACAACGCCGGACCGGACTCCACCTGCACGCCGGCGAACTACCACGCGTGCATCGCGTACTCGACGTCCGATTCGCCGTTCGGCCCGTGGACGCAGCGCGGCAGGATCCTGGCGCCGGTGTCCTCGACGACGAGCCACCCGGCGATCACCGAGTTCCAGGGCGAGTGGTACATCGCGTACCACACGGCCGATGCGGTGGGCGGGAACCACTTCCGCCGCTCCGTCGCGATCGACACGGTCGAGTGGGACGACACGACCGTCCCACCGACGATGAAGCAGGTCGTCACGACGCCCGAGCGCGGCCCCGACCTCACGCCGCGCCGGAACGTCGCCCCGTGGGCAACCGCCTCCGCCTCCAACCAACCGATCCCCACGCAGTACTGGATCGATGCGCTCAACGACGAGACCATCCGACCGAACCCCTTGCCGCCGGACATGTGGGGCAGTTGGTCGGCCGACCGTCCCGCACAGCAGTGGATCCAGTACGACTGGGAGCGCCCGGTGCGCATCGACAGCGCGTCGATCAAGTTCTACCGCGACGTCGCACCCGGCACCGGCAACGGGGTCTCCGACCCGTCGAGCTGGAAGCTGCAGTCCTGGCAGTCCGGCGCGTGGGTGGACGTCGCCGATCCGAGCGGTTACCCGACCTCCACGACCACCGAGCACACGGTGACCTTCTCACCGGTCACCACCACCCGCCTGCGCGCCGTGTTGAACGCCGCACCGAACGGTGCCACACCGCCCGCGTACTCGGCGCTCGCCGTTGAGGAGTGGCGCGTGCTCGCAGCCCCGTCCACCGCCTACCGACCGGTCGCCGTGTCGACCATCACCGGCACGCTGCCGATCCTGCCGGAGACCGTGCTGCTCGACGACGGGGCCGGTACCTCGACCAGGGCGACCGTGCACTGGGACGCGATTCCCGGCGAGCAGGTCGCAGCACCTGGATCGTTCACCGTCCTCGGCACCGCTGAAGGCTATGCGGCGGGGCGGGTCGAGGCGGTCGTCACCGTCATCGACGGCTCGGCGGCGGAGGACACGGAGGCGCCGACGCTCGATGTGGAGACCGTCGGGATCGACGGCATCGGCGACTGGTTCCTCGGCGACGTCTCGGTGCGGGCCACCGCCCTCGACGCGCTCGACCCGACGCCCACGGTCGAGTTCCGGCTCGACGGCGGCGACTGGTCCGCCGTGACCGGCCAGCGGACGGCGACGCAGCTCGTGAGCGGCGACGGAGCACACACGCTGTCGATCCGGGCGACCGATGCTGCCGGCAACGTCTCCGAGGTGTGGGACACGGCGCTCCGCATCGACTCCGGAGTACCGACCGTCGATGCGGCGTTCGACCCCGACACCCGCACGGTGACCGCGACGGCCACTGATCCGGGCGATCCTGCCGTCGCCGCCGGGGTCGCCTCCCTCGAGGCCGCGGTGGACGGGCAGGACGACTGGGAGCCGGTCACCGCGCCGATCGACTTCGACGACGAGGCGCACGACGTGTACCTGCGGGCGAGCGACGCAGCGGGCAACGTGTCGGCCGTCCGGTCGGTGAGCGTGCCGCGCTCGGCGAACGCACCACTCGTGGGCAACATCGCACCGTTCGCCACGGCCACCGCGTCGCACTCCTCGCCGTGGACGACCGTCGGTTCCGTCAACGACGGCAGCGACACCGGCGCCTCGTGGGGGACCTGGCCCGTGGTGGGGGAGCAGTGGGTGCAGCTCACCTGGGACCGCGAGGTCACGCTCGACGCGGCGTCGGTGCGGTTCTTCGCCGACTCGGCGGATGAGGCGAACGTCGGGGTCATCCCGCCGCGCAGCTGGGTCGTCGAGGCCCTCGGTGCGGACGGCGATTGGGTGCCGGTGGACACGACGGACGCGTACACACGCGACCGCGACACCGCGAACTCCGTCGGCTTCGCGCCCGTGACGACCACCGCGATCCGGGTCGTCATGCAGGCCTGGGGAGCTGCTGAACAGGGAGGCTCGTCCGGCATCCTCGAGATCACGGCGAACGCCCCTGCGCCGACCGAGGTGCCCGACACGACCGTGCCGACGGTCGCCGTCGTCGCGACTCCTGCCGAGCCCACCGGCCTCGCCGGGTGGTACCGCGAGTCCGTCCGTCTCGCGGTCCGTGCGACGGACGACGTGGACGAGGCGCCGGCTGTGGAGCTGCGCCGTGGTGACGGGCCATGGACGTCCGCCGCGGAGGTGGACGGATACGATCCGACGACGGCGTCGCTCCTGCTCGACGCGGACGCCGTCCACGAGGTGGCAGCTCGCGCGATCGACACTGCGGGGAACGTCTCGGAGATCGCGACGGCGACCGTGCGGATCGACACGACGGCACCGACGGTGGAGCCGGTTCGTGATCCGGTGGCACCGGCCGACGGTGCGGCGACGGTGCGGTTCGAGCAGGCCGACGCCGGTTCCGGGCCCGGTGTGGTCGAGGTCCGGTCGGACTCCGCAGACGGCTGGGAGCAGGTGCCGAGCGCGGGACTCGTGATCACCGAACCGGGGGCGCACGAGCTGCGTTACCGTGCGACCGACCTGGCCGGGAACACGAGCGACGAGCAGGCGGTCACGATCACGGTCACCGAGGCGCCCGTCGATCCTGAGCCGGGGGTCGAACCCCGGGTGGTCCTCGGCGCCTCGGCCGTCACCGCCGGTGGTTCGTTGGCGATCGCCGGCACGGGCTTCGTCGCGGGGGAGGACGTGACGGTCACCCTGTTCTCCGATCCCGTCGTGCTCGCGACGGTCACGGCGGGCGAGGACGGCTCGGTGGCCGCCGTGGTCGTCATTCCCGTCGCGACGCCGAGCGGTGCGCACACGATCGAGGTCCTCGGCGCGTCGTCTGAGCGTCGTGCGACAGCGGCGCTCGAGGTGACCGCCGGCACGACGGGTCCGGGGGCATCGGTCGACGAACCGGGTGCACCGGTGACGGCTGATCGTGGGTCCGATGGCTTGGCCGCAACCGGCTTCGCCGGGTCCGTGTCGCTCCTGATCGCGGTGCTGGCACTGCTCGCCGGTGTGCTCCTCGTCGCCCGTCGCGAGCCGTTGAATCGCTGAGTCGCCCGGAACTGCGCGGAATGTCGGGATTCCGGCGCAGATCCGGGCGACTCAGTGCGGGATGACTGCTCGGTGAACGTCTGACCAACGGGGGCGGATTCCCAGCCCGGGCAAATGCGGCGCCCTGGATACTGGGCACATGGCTACCGACATCGACCACGAAGAGATCATCCGTCAGGTCACGGAGAAGATGACCACGAAGTTCCCTGACGCGGATCCCGGTCATGTCGCGGAGCTGGTCCGTACCGAGGTCTCGGAGCTCGCGAAGCGTCCGATCCAGGACTACGTGACGGTGCTGACCGAGCGCGCCGTGAAGAAGTCGCTCAAGCAGGAGGCCAGCTAGGCGCGATCGATGCGGAGCTCGTGACTGCTCCGTGCGAGAGGGACGTCGGCGACTGATGCCCCGTCCAGGTGGAGTCGATACACTCGCGGTGGGTACTTTTGTCGATTCGTCGACAGAAGCGGTCCGCCTCGTGGTTCTGAGGCGTGCCGCCCGTCGGTGCCCGCCCGAAGCTACGAAGGAGTACCCATGACCTCGTCCCCATCCGTGCAGCTGTACACCGTCCGCGACGCGGTCGCCGAAGACCTCCAGGGCGCTGTCGCCCGGATCGCGGAGATCGGCTTCACCAAGGTCGAGCCGTACGCGTTCGTCGAGCGCGCCGCTGAGTTCGAGGCCGCGTTCGCCGCCGCCGGCGTCACTGCGCCGTCAGGCCACGCACCCGTCATCGACGCCGCTGACCCGGCCATCGCCTTCGACGCGGCATCGCGGCTCGGCATCGGCACGGTCATCGACCCGTTCATCCCGACCGACCGCTGGCAGACCGCCGACGACGCCGCGCGCCTCGCCGAGCGCGTCAACGAGCTCGCCGTCCAGGCAGCGGCCAGCGGCCTGAAGTTCGGGTACCACAACCACAACTGGGAGTTCTCGACCCGTGTCGACGGACGCCCCATCTTCGAACTGTTCGTCGAGCAGCTGTCGCCCGAGGTCGTCCTGGAGATCGACACCTTCTGGTCGACCGTCGGTGGCGCCGACACGCCCGCCTTCCTGAAGTCGCTCGGCGACCGCGTGCAGTTCCTGCACATCAAGGACGGGATCATCTCCGGCGATATCGCAACCGCCCTCCCGAGCAGCGAGAGCGCCCTCGTCGTGCCGGACGCACTCGCTCAGGCGTTCGCGAACCAGCAGCCGGCGGGCCAGGGCCAGGTCGACATCCCGGCCATCCTCGCCGCGGCACCGCACGCCACCCGCGTGGTCGAGTTCGACGGCTACAGCGGCGAGATCTTCGCCGGCGTCGCCGAGTCGTTCGCCTGGCTCGCCGCCAACGACAAGTAGGCAGCGCCCGCTGAGTCGCCCGAAGAGGCGCGGAATCGCGACGATTTCGTGCCGATTCGGGCGACTCAGCACGCGAGCGCAGGCCCTATACTCCTGACCGTGGGGATCATCGGGCGGGGATTGCAGACGGTTCGTGGCGAGGGCGTCCGGTCGACGCTGTGGCGCGCAGCACACTTCGCCGACGGGCGGTTCAACCCGATGCGGCGCAAACCGACCGACCTCTACCCGAGTGACGCGATCGCCGCCGACTGGACGGTGCCGCGCCACTTCAACGCGGTGGCCTTCCCGGAGCGCCCGTACGACGTCGCCTGGCTGATCTCGCCGCCCAGCCGCACCTCGGGCGGCCACCAGAACGCGTTCCGCTTCATGGAGTTCCTGGAGCGCGCCGGCCATCGGCTCACGATCTACCTCTACCAGGCGTCGTCGCAGCCGGCTGTCGATATCGAGGGCATCCGCGCGATGATGGCGACGAGCAGCGCCTATCCGGAGCTGCGGGCCGAGATCCGCCGTTACGACCCGACGGTCGGCATCGCGCCGGGCATGGACGTCGTCATGTCGTCGGACTGGCAGACCGCCTACCCGGCCTTCCGTTACGAGGGCTCGGCGAAGCGGTTCTCCTTCGTCCAGGACTTCGAACCCTGGTTCTACCCGGCGAGCAGCGAGTACGTGCTCGCGGAGAACACGTATCGGTTCGGGTTCCACGGGTTCTCCGCCGGCCGGTGGCTCGCAGGCAAGGTCGCCGACGACTACGGCATGAGCTGCGACCACTTCGACTACTCGGTCGACAAGCAGCACTACTCGCACGTCAACGACGCACCGCGCACGGAGATCCTGTTCTACGCGCGCCCGCCGACCCCACGGCGCGGTTGGGAGATCGGCGAGCTCGCGCTCACCGAGTTCCACCGGTTGCGCCCGGACGTCACGATCAACCTCGTCGGCTGGGACATGGCCGGATACGAGACCGGGTTCCCCTTCGTGAACCGTTCGGCGATGGACATCTCGGAGCTCAACGCCGTCTACAACCGGTGCGCCGCCGGGCTCGTCCTGTCACTGACCGACATGTCGCTGCTGCCGTTGGAGATCATGGCGGCCGGTGTCGTCCCCGTCGTCAACGACAGCCCGAACACGACGGGCGTGCTCGACACCGACCACATCGAGTACGTGCCGCTTGCTCCGGCCGCGATCGCCCGCCGACTCGTCGAGATCGTGGAGCGCCCGGACGCCGTCGAGCATTCGCGCACGATCGCGGCCTCGATCACCGCAGTGGACTGGTCCGACCCCGGTCAGGGGTTCGTCGACCGCTTCGAGGCGGCGATGCAGCGCTCGATCTGATCGGGCGCATGCGGGCCGGGTCAGCGTCGTGACGCCGCGCTGCGGAGCAGGGACGGAACGGTGAACGCCGTGACCGCCGCGATCACCCGATCCACGTCGTCGTCACTCATCGACGGCCACAGTGGCAACCGGACGAGGCGTTCCGCGAATCGCTCACTGCGGTCGAGTGCAACCGGTGTGCGACCGTACAGCTGCCCCGCCGCACTCGTGTGCAGGGGGACGTAGTGGAAGGCTGCACCGATGCCGGCGCGGTGGAGATGCTCGAGGAACTCCCGCTGCAGGGCGGGGCTCGGCAGGAGCAGGAAGAACAGGTGGGCGGCGTGCAGGCCGCCCGGCGGATCCATGAGCGCAACGCCCGCAGCGTCCGCCCAGGCCGCCAGCTCGCTCGCGTAGCGGTCCCAGATGCGGTGTCGGAGCGTCTGGATCGTGTCGAACTCGGCGAGCTGGCAGGTGAGCACCGCCGCGTTCAGTTCGCTCGGGAGGTAGCTCGATCCGATCTGCGCCCAGCTGTACTTGTCCACCTGGCCGCGCAGGTACTGGGAGCGGTTGGTGCCCTTCTCCCGCATGATCTCCGCCGACAGCAGCATCGTCGGATCGTTGATGAGGAGCGCACCGCCCTCGCCGCAATGGATGTTCTTGGTGTCGTGGAAACTCTGCGCGGCGGTCACACCGATGGTCCCCAGCCGGACGCCCTGCCCCTGGACGCCGAGCCCGTGGGCGTTGTCCTCGAGGATCAGGATCCCCGCATCCCGTGCAATGCATTCGAGCGCCGTGACGTCGGCCGGAACGCCGCCGTAGTGCATGATCGAGATCGCCCGGGTGCGTGGACCGATGGCCTCCTGCACACTGTTCGGATCGAGGTTGCCGGTCGCCGGGTCGATGTCGACGAACACCGGCGTCGCGCCGGCGAGCACGATGGCGTTGGCGGCCGATGGGAAGGTGAAGCTCGGCAGGATGATCTCGTCCCCCGGGCCGGCGCCGATGAGCCGCGTCGACATCTCCAGAGCGTGGGTGCCCGAGGTCGTCAGCAGCACGTCCGGGGCGCCGCTGATGTCGCGGAGGCGTTCGGTGGCTTGCACGGTGAACCGTCCGTCGCCGTGGGCGTGGTCGGACGCGAGCACCTGCTCCAGGTTCTCGAGCTCTCCCGCCGCTCGATACGGCCGTGACAGCGGTATCGGCTTCGGCCCTGCAGACATGCGACCCCCCGGTGGCGCGACACCCGTGGTCGCCTGCGATCAATGTAGCGCTGGCTCGGGATGCGGCGCGTCATCATCGAGGATGACGCGCCGTCCGCCCACGGACGCTCCACGGTGGTCCCTGAGCTTGTCGAAGGTCGACCGGAACGCAACCCCACGCCGTTGCGGCGGAGCTCGTTCAGGATGGAAGGTATGAGCGACCAGTCGAACCCATCCGCCCAGCCCGACGCCGAGACGCAGGCGGGGATCCCCGATGCCGAGTCGATCGAGCCGACGACACGCACCATCGCGATCCTCGGTGCCAACGGCGACCTCGCGAAGCGGCTGCTGCTGCCAGGGCTCGGACAGGTCGTCGACGCGGCCCGCGACCTGTCGCTGCAGATCATCGGTGCAGCGCGCACGCCGCAGACCGACGAGGAGTGGCGCGCGACCGTGCGCAGCAGCCTCGAGGCCGCGGAGGTGTCCGCGAAGACCGCGCACGAGGTGTCGTCGACCGCCCGGTTCATCCCCACCGACGCCTCCGACCCCGACGACCTCCGAACCCTGCTCGACGCCTGCACGGGTTCGCCGATCCTCTACATCGCGCTCCCGCCGTCCGCCGGCCAGAAGGTCGCCGAAGCCCTGGCGCAGATCGAACTGCCCGACGACCTCCTCATCGCGATCGAGAAACCGTTCGGCGACGACCTCGCCGACGCCCAAGCGCTCAACGCGGCGCTCGCCGAGGTGGTGCCGGAGGACCGGCTGTGGCGCATCGACCACTTCCTCGGGAACGCGACGGTGCTCGGCATGCTCGGGCTCCGGTTCGGCAACCGCCTGCTCGAAGCGGGCTGGAGTGCCGAGCACATCGAGAAGGTCGAGATCGTCTACGACGAGGAGCTCGGGGTCGAGGGCCGAGCCGCGTTCTACGACAGCACCGGTGCGCTCCGCGACATGCTCCAGAGCCACCTGCTGATGGTCCTCGCCCTCACGGCGATGGAGCGCCCGGAGGCCGTGACCCCGACCGCAGTGCACGACCGGATCGCTGAGGTGCTCGGTGCGACCAGGATCTGGCGTGACGACCCGGCGACAGCGCGGCGCGCGAGGTACACGGAGGGGCGCGTCGGCGACCGGCTCTTCCCGTCCTACGTCGACGAACCAGACGTGGACGCCTCGCACGACACCGAGACGCTCGCCCAGGTCCTCCTGCAGGTCGACACCCCGCGCTGGCAGGGCGTCCCGTTCGTGTTGCGCTCGGGCAAGGCGATCGGCGACCCGCGTCGCGAGGTCGCCGTCCACTTCAAGCGCTCCGAGGTCCCGACCGGGCTCGAGGTTCCAGAGGAAGGCGCCGACACCGTGCTGCGCATGTCGCTCAAGGGTGGTGACGTGGACCTCGACCTCGTCGTCACGGGAGCGGAGGACGTGGACGGGCTCCGCCGCATCGCCCTCCAGGCGAGCCCGGGCACGGCGGCCCTCGACGCCTACGGGCAGGTGCTCGCCGGACTGCTGCAGGAGGACACGCTGCTGTCCGTGCGCGGTGACGTCGCTGAGCAGTGCTGGCGGATCGTGACCCCCGTCGTCAATCGCTGGGCCGACGGCGAGACGCCACTGGAGGAGTACGAGGCGGGCGGCACCGGCCCAGCCGACTGGTGAGAGGTGAGGCCCTTCGACAAGCTCAGGGACCGGGCCAGCCGAGGTGGCAGGGACCGGGCCGGCCGAGGCGGCTCAGGGGCCGACTCGGTCAGCGCAGCGCATCCTCGATCCGGCAGACGCGCACGTCGATCTCGCGCACCGGCGCACTGTCCGGCTGGGTGAGCAGGTGGCCGCGGACGGCGTCGCCGACGAGCCGCAGCGTCGCCGGTACGGGTGCGCCGGAGTCGACGCTGATCGTCGCGTCGACCGTCAGCGAACCGTCGCGATGCCGGGTGACCGCCACCTTCGCCGCATCGTCGCCGGCCGACCCCACCGCGTCGACCACGGCGTGCAGCACCGCTCGGATCGGCGAACCGGACGCGTAGACGGCCGTCACACCCGGTGTCTCCGCGACCAGGGCGGTGAGGTCCTGCGCGAGCTCGAGGTCGTTCATCAGGACTCCTCCGGACGGGCGATGCGCTGCATGTGGATGTCGAGGATCGTGACGTCCACGGCCACGACGTTGAGTTCGGTGTGCAGGGCCAGCTGCGCGGTGACGCGATCCCGCATGAGCTGAGCCAGGCGATCGAGATTGGTGCCGAACGCGGCCGACGCAGTGATCGCGACGGTGACCGGGGCGCCGAGCGTCGTCACATCGCCGTCCAAGCTGACCCGACCGACGATGACGCCGCCGATGCCGTCGCCCACACTGCGGATGAGGGCGCGGACGGAACCCTCGCTCACCCGCAGGTGCACCTCGGGATCGGGGTGACTGAGGGGGATGTCGCGTCCTGCGTGGGCTTCGAGCGAGATGTTCGCCAGGACCGCCCGCATCCAGTCGCGATCCCGGTCGGAGGTGTCGGCGGCCTCCGCTTCGAGCATCGACCACGTCTGCGCCCGCAGACGTGCCAGCGCGTCGAGCGCGAGTTGGCAGCCGGGGGAGCGCTCGATGCTCGGATCGCGGGGTTCGCGCCCGGAGTCGAGGTAGTCGCTGAGCTCGTCGATCGTGTGCCCGTCGAGGTCGGGGGATCCGAGGCCGTCGAGCGTCTGTTCCGGGTCGTCGTTCATCGCCACACCTCCATCTCTCGCAGAATCGTCTGTCGTGCCCGCGCGAGCTGCCCGCGCACGGTGGAGGCCGGCACGCCCAGTGACTCCGCGATCTCGAGGTACGAGAGCCCGCCGAGTTCCTTGAGCATCCAGCTCTCACGCTGCATCTGCGGCAGGCCGTCGAGGACCGACGATAGTGCAGTCATCTGCATGCGCACCTCGACGACGCGTTCCGGTGACTGGTGGGCGGGTGCTGGTGCATTCCAGTCCTCGATCTCCGTGTGTTCCCGCCGGCGGCGGATCCGGTCGATGGCGCGGTTCGAGACCATCCTCATCAGCCAGGAGCGGATCGCCGACGGGTCGTTGAGTCGATCCAGCTGGCCCCACGCCTGGATGAGGACGTCCTGCACCACGTCCTCCGCCTCGGCGCGGTCGCCGAGCATCCTGACGGCGTAGGCGCGCATCAGGGAGCCGTGACGGAAGACGATGACCTCGAACGCCGCGGCATCGCCGTCGGCCGCCCGTTCGGCGAGGATCGCATCGGGCAGCGCCTCGAGCGTGTGCTTCACCGACGGCTCAGAAGACGGCGAGTGCGGTGATGGCCACCGCGCTCGCCGAGATGAGTGCGGTGGCGGCGACGCCGGCGACGTAGAGCACCGGCAGCGCCATGGCCTTCGGGCCGGACTCGACGGCCGCCTTGGCTCGGAGCAGCGACACGTGCTCGCCGAGTGGCTGACCGGTCTCGGATGCGGCGAGGAAGCGACCGTCCCGAAACTCGACCATGCCGGCGTACTCGCCTCCAGTCGATGCGACCCAGAGGCTCGCGTCCAGCTCTGCCCAGACGATCTGCGTCTCGCGCTCAAGCAGGGTGGTCATCGCATCTCCTTCGTTCGCTCTGTCGCTAGACAATCTAGTGATCCATGCACGTGAATACTCATGCTTGACAGCGCACCACTCGAACCACTAAAAGCTAGACGGGTGAATAGCGAGACGGGCTAGGCTTGCTCCCCATGACGGCTACGCGACCCGAGGTGCAGGCGTACTGGTACGACCAGGATGAGCAGGAGCGCGGGCGCCGCATCCTCGAGGCCATGCGGCTCTACCGCGCTGCGGAGGCCGCCATGCGTCGCCGGACCCGCGAGCAGATGCACATGGGCGAGAACGACCTCCTCGCCCTCCGCTTCCTGCTGCGCGCCAAGCAACAGGGGCGCGCCGTCAGCCCGACCGACATCGGCGCCTACCTCGGCATCAAGACGTCCTCGGTGACCGTCATGCTCGACCGCCTGGAGGAGGCCGGCCATGTCCGACGTCACCCGAGCGCGGTGGACCGACGCCGGATCGTGATCGAGACCACGGAGCACGCCGACGCCGAGGTGCGGAAGACGCTGACCGACATGCACTCGCGCATGATCGGTGCGACCACCGGCATCGAACCCGAGGTCGCGGCCGGGATCGTGGAGTTCCTCGACCGGATGCGCGAGGCCGTCGACGCGATCGACGCCGACCACGACTGAGCGTCGACCACGACTGAGCGCCGGTCACGACTGAGCGCCGACGGCCAGTCGTCGCTTCAGTCGGTCGCGCTGCGCGAGAGCTGTGCCAGCAGGCTGGAGGTGCGGAACGGGACGACCTCGCCGAGCGAGACGGCGGTGCTCGTCCGGACGATGCCGGGCGAGCCGAGCAGGACCCCGGTGATGCGGTGCAGGTCGGCGGTGTCACGGGCGACGACCTTGGCGAACAGATCGGCGTCTCCGGTGGTCGCGTGCACCTCGACGATCTCAGGGATCGCCTCGAGTGCTGCGTAGGCGTCGTCGGCCGATTCCTGACTGATCGAGATCTCGATGAACGCCGTGAGCGAGTAGCCCAGCGCCGAGAGCTCGACGCGGCGGCTCGGTGCGGCGAGCGCTCCGTTCGACTCCAGCCGACGCAGACGGGCGTGCACGGTGTTGCGCGCGACGCCGAGCGTGCGCGCCAGGGCGAGCGCGGTCGTCGACGGGTCGGCGTCGAGCGCTGTCAGGATGCGGGCGTCCAGCGGGTCGATCACGGCTACTCGTGTCACATTGCTCATGTTTGCGAGCTTAGTTGAGCATTCAGACCAGCGCACAGGTGCTCACTTGCGCATCACTGCGTCATCTCGCAGAGTGTTCGGAATGACCACCACACCAACGAGCACTCGGGGCGCCGCGGTTCGCTCGCCGCTCGCGCACGGCGTCGTCGAGGACGTCTTCGGGCTGCTCGTCGGCGTCACGGTCGTGTCGTTCGGCCTGTTCCTGTTGAAGGCCGGTTCAGCGGTGACGGGTGGGACCGCCGGGCTGTCGCTCCTGATCAGCTACCTCGCGCCCGTCCCGTTCCCCGTCCTCTTCTTCGCGGTCAACCTGCCGTTCTTCCTGCTGGCGATCCGCGGGAAGGGCTGGGTCTTCGCCCTGCGCAGCGGGGTGGCGATCCTGCTCGTGTCGGCGCTGTCCAGCGTGCACGCGATCTTCCTGCCGGTCGCGCACGTCGACCCGCTCTATGCGGCGGTCGTCGGCAACGTGCTCTGCGGGGTCGGCATCCTGATCCTGTTCCGGCACCGGGCGAGTCTCGGCGGGTTCAACATCGTCGCGCTGATCCTGCAGGAGCGGTTCGGTATCCGAGCGGGTTACGTGCTGATGATCGTCGACACGATCGTCGTGCTGGTGTCGCTCGTCGCCGTGCCGCCGCTGAACGTGCTGGTCTCGGCGGTCGGCGCGGTGCTGCTGAACCTCATCCTGGCCTTCAACCACAAGCCGGGCCGGTACCTCGGCGTGTAGCGCACGGGGTCCGCGCGGCAGCGGTTACTGCTTGTAGGAGGACAGGAAGTTCCCCATGCGCTCGATCGCGTCGGTGAGCACGCGCTCCTCGGGCAGGGTGACGACGCGCAGGTGGTCGTGGTCCGGCCAGTTGAAGCCGGTGCCCTGCACGAGCAGGATGTGCTCAGCCATCAGCAGGTCGTAGACGAGTTTCTCGTCGTCGTGGATCTCGTGGACCTCCGGGTCGAGCCGGGGGAACGCGTACAGGGCGCCCATGGGTTTCGTGCAGGAGACGCCGGGGATGGAGTTGAGGCCCTTCCATGTGGCGTCGCGCTGCTCGAGCAGACGGCCGTTCGGAGCGATGAGGGCGTCGATCGACTGGACGCCGGACAGGGCGGCCTGGACGGCATGCTGCGCCGGCACGTTCGGGCACAGTCGGGTGGACGCGAGAAGCGTGATGCCCTCGAGGAAGCCGTGCGCGTGGTCGCGGGGGCCCGTGATCACGAGCCAGCCGGAGCGGTATCCGGCGACGCGGTAGGTCTTGGACAGCCCGTTGAAGGTGAGGCACAGCAGGTCGGGTGCGACCGAAGCCATCGGGATGTGCACGGCGTCCTCGTACAGGATGCGGTCGTAGATCTCGTCGGCGAGGAGCAGGAGGCCGTGTTCGCGGGCGACGTCGGCGATCTGCTCCAGGATCTCGCGTGAGTAGACCGCACCCGTCGGGTTGTTCGGGTTGATGATGACGATGGCCTTCGTGCGGGGCGTGATCTTCGACCGGATGTCCTCGATGTCGGGGTTCCAGTCGTTCTCCTCGTCGCAGCGGTAGTGCACGGCGGTTCCGCCGGACAGGCTCGTCATCGCCGTCCACAGCGGGTAGTCGGGGGCCGGGATGAGGACTTCGTCGCCGTCGTCGAGCAGCGCCTGCATCGTCATCGTGATGAGCTCGGAGACGCCGTTGCCGAGGAACACCCACTCGGGGTCGACGGGCGGGAAGCCCTCGATCTCCTCGTAGCGGTAGGTGACGGCCTGGCGGGCGGAGAGGATGCCGCGGCTGTCGCTGTAGCCGTGGGCGTGGGGGAGGGCGGCGATCATGTCGCGCACGATCTGGTGCGGCGCCTCGAAGTCGAAGATGGCCGGGTTGCCGGTGTTGAGCTTCAGGATGCGGTGGCCATCGGCCTCGAGTCGCACGGCCTCGACGAGGGCCTTGCCCCGGATCTCGTAGAGGACGCTCCTCAACTTGGAGGACTGATCGAGGGTGCGACGGGCGTTCATCCCCTCAGGCTAGTGCGGCCCGGCGTGGCCGTCATCGTGCCACCTGGCGGCTCCCGGCTTGACCGGCCCCCTGAGTCGCCCGGTATTGCGCGAAAATCGCTGGATTTCGCGCAATTCCGGGCGACTCAGCGGCGGTCGCTGAGTGAGTTCCGCCGGATCACCGGCATGGGGACCTTCACGTCGGTGAGCTCACGCTGCCCGAGCACCATCTCGACGCCGATGCGCGCCATCTCCTCGTACGGGAGGCGCGCCGTCGTGAGGCCCGGGCGCAGGTAGCCGGCGAGTTCCTCGTCGTCGAAGGAGATGACGGAGACGTCCTCGGGGATGCGGCGCCCCAGTTCTCCAAGCGCCTGGTAGATGCCGAAGGCGACGTTGTCGTTGCCCGCGAGCAGCGCGGTCAGCTCGGGATGCGACTCGAGCATCCGCAGGGCCTCGGTGTGCCCGATCGCCGGACTCCAACCCTCGAGTTCGGCGACGACCGGTTCGACACCGGCCTCACGGAACACGTCGTCGATGCCGGCGAACCGTGCACCGATGGTGACGCTCTGGCGGAGGTTCAGCGCGATCTCCGGAAGTCGGCCGATGACGCCGACACGGGTGTGGCCGGCCGCGAGGAGCTCGCCGGCGACGGCGCGCCCGGCCGCGTACTCGTCCGGGAGGATGCTCGGCAGGCCGGACGGTGTGCGGCCGTTGACGATCACCATCGGGATGTCCATCGAGGGCGTCGGGAGGTCGACCAGGCGGGCGCCCATGAGTCCGACGACCAGTCCGTCGACCCGACGGTCGAGCATCGACTCGATGGCCGGCTCCACGCTCGCGAAGTCGCCCTGCGTCTCGGCGATGAGGACGGTGTGGTCGAACTCCTTCGCCGCGTCGAGGACACCCTTGATCATGCCCGACGCGTATCGCGTCAGCGTGACCTCGTCGGAGATGAAGCCGATGGAGCGCGTCTTCCCCAGACGGAGACTCTGTGCGGCGGGATTGGGTTTGTAGCCGAGCTCGGCGGCAGCGGTGCGGATGCGCTCGGCGGCTTCCGCGGAGAGCCGTGAGCCCGGTCGGTCGTTGAGCACGAGGCTGACGGCGGTCTTGGACATGCCGGAGCGCTCGGCTACATCGGCGAGCGTTGGCCGTCTGTCGTTCATCGTGCCTCCTGACGCGCAACGCTACCGCATCGACTCCGTTGCTAAATTGATTCAGCACGGTTCTTGCGTGTCGCAGATCGGGTCTGCTAGCGTCCTGCTAAATCAATTCAGCAACCTTCTTGCACAGGGAGAACTTCGATGAAGAAGACAGCATTCAGGGTCGTCGCCACGGCCGCGGCAGTGACGATGGCGGTCGGGCTCGCCGGCTGCGCCAAGGGGGGCTCCGCGTCCTCCGGTGGCGACGGCACGATCACCCTCTGGACGCACAACGCCGGCAACGACGCCGAACTCGCGGCGATCGAGGGCGTCGTCAGCGACTTCAACGCCAGCCAGGACGACTACACGGTCGAGGTCCAGGCGTTCCCACAGACCTCCTACAACCAGTCGGTCACCGCGGCCGCCGCCTCGAAGAAGCTCCCCTGCATCCTCGACATCGACGGACCGAACGTGCCCAACTGGGCGTGGGCGGGCTACCTGGCGCCACTGACCGGCCTCGACGACACGCTCGCCGAGTTCCTCCCGTCCACCGTCGGCACCTACAAGGACAAGACCTACTCCTACGGGTTCTACGACGTCGCGCTCACGATGATCACGAGCCGCACCACGCTCGAGTCGAACGGCATCCGCGTGCCGAGCGTCGACGAACCCTGGACGAAGGACGAGTTCGATGCAGCGCTCGCCGCCATCAATGCATCCGGCACGTTCGAGTACGCGGCCGACCTCTCGACGGCCGATGTGGGCGAGTGGTACCCCTACGCCTACTCGCCCATGCTGCAGAGCTTCGGCGGCGACCTCATCGACCGCGACGGGTACGAGAGCGCCGACGGCGTCCTGAACGGAGCTGACGCGGTCGAGTGGGCCACCTGGTTCCAGGGGCTCGTCGACAACGGGTACATCGCCGCGAAGTCCGGCACCGACCAGGCAGCCGACTTCCTCAACGGCAAGACGGGCCTCATCTACTCCGGCAGCTGGGCGGCCGACAAGGTGCGCGACCAGCTCGGAGACGACGCCCTGTTCCTCCCGTCGGTCGACTTCGGCAACGGCCCGAAGATCGGCGGAGGGTCCTGGCAGTGGGGCATGTCGAGCACCTGCAACGACACCGAGGGCGCGCTCGCGTACCTGACGTTCGCCGCGCAGGACAAGTACGTCGCATCGGTCGCCGAGGCCGCTCAGACGATCCCCGCCACCGACGGTGCCGCGGCACTCGTGCCCGGCTACGAGGCCGGCGGTGAGAACGAGATCTTCCGCGACTTCGCCAAGACCTTCGCCGAGATCCGTCCCGTCACGCCCGGCTACCCGTTCATCGCGACGACCTTCACGAAGACGACGCAGGACATCCTGAACGGCGCCGACCCGCAGCAGGCGCTCGACCAGGCCGTGAAGGACATCGACGCCAACCAGAAGCAGAACACCTACAACAAGTAGTCCGGAGTCCGGGGCCGCATCGATGCGGCCCCGGGCACCCGGTGAAGGAGACCCATGTCCACCACCCTCGATCGGCCGAGCGCCGACAGCCCCACCCGGTCGGGCACTGGCGTCGACCGGCGTGCGCGCCGCATCAAGGGGCAGCGCACGGAACGCTTCACCGCCGTCGCGATGTTCCTCCCCGCGGCCGCGCTGATCCTCACCTTCCTGATCATCCCCATCGCGCTCACCTTCGTCCTCGCGTTCACCAACACCCGACTGATCTCGCCCGAGCCCGGGCAGTTCATCGGACTGGAGAACTTCAGCAACCTCTTCTCCGACGACACCTTCTGGGCGTCGTTGCGCAACACCATCGTGTTCACGGTCGTGATCGTGCCCGTGCAGTCCGCGATCGCGCTCGCCATCGCGGTCCTCGTCAACTCGAAGGTCCGCGGCACCACGTTCTTCCGCACGATCTACTTCCTGCCGGTCGTCACCTCGATCGTCGTCGTGTCGATGCTGTGGCTGTTCATGTACCAGAAGGACGGCCTGATCAACCTGCTGCTGGCCAAGGTCGGCATCCAAGGTCCCGACTGGCTGGCGGACCCGCAGTGGGCGCTGTTCGCGATCATCGTCATGTCGATCTGGCAGGCCATGGGCTTCCACATGATCATCTGGCTGTCCGGGCTGCAGACGATCCCCGCGGAACTCTACGAGGCCGCGTCGCTCGACGGCGCCTCGCCGTGGCAGCAGTTCGTGAACGTCACCTGGCCCGGCCTCCGGGCGACCCGCGTGTTCATCCTGATCACGATCACGATCGCGGCGTTCGGCCTCTTCTCGCAGGTCAACATCATGACCCAGGGCGGCCCGCTCGACTCCACCTCCACGCTCGTCTACCTGACGGTGCGTTCCGGCTTCCAGCAGCAGCAGACCGGCTACGCGTCGGCGATTTCGCTCGTGTTCTTCGTGCTCGTGCTGGTCGTCACCCTCGTGCAGAACTTCCTCACTCGCGACAAGGAGCCCCGGCGATGACCGCTCTCGATGCGCAGCGCGCCGACGTCGACCTGCTCGACGTGACACCGAACCCCCGCAAGCGCCCGCCGCGCGGCTGGCGGGCGGTACCGGTCCTGACCCTCAAGATCGTGCTGGCGCTCGTCTTCGGGCTGCCGCTCGTGTTCATGATCGTGTCGAGCTTCAAGCCCGACCTGCAGATCTTCGCGGACCTGGGCGGCCCGCAGGCGTTCCTGCCCGTCGGCGACCTGACCTTCGACAACTACACCGGGGTGTTCGAGCGGGTGCCGTTCGCGCAGTTCCTCACCAACTCGATCCTCATCTCCGTCGTCACCGTCGTCGTGGGGCTCGTCGTGAACTCGATGGCCGCGTTCGCGATGTCGCGGATGCGCCTGCCCGGCCGCAAGGTCATCCTCGGGGTCATCCTCGCGACGCTCATCGTGCCGTTCGAGGTGATGGCGCTGCCCATGCTGTGGTGGGTCAACCAGCTGCCCTACTTCGACGGCACCGAGTTCGTCCAGGGCTGGCTCGACACCTACGCCGTGCAGATCGTGCCGTTCATCGCGAACGCGTTCTCGATCTTCCTCTTCTACCAGTACTTCGACTCGATCCCGCGGGAGCTGGACGAGGCGGCCCGCGTCGACGGCGCCGGCTGGTTCCGCATCTACCGCAGCATCGTGATGCCGCTCGCGGGCCCGGCGCTCGCGACCGCCGCGATCCTCACCTTCCTGCCCGCATGGAACCAGTACCTCTGGCCGCTCATGGTCACCCAGAGCGAATCCGTGCGGCCCGTCATGGTCGGTATCGACTACTTCAAGCAACTCAACGTCTCCTGGGGGCAGATCATGGCGTACGCCAGCATCATCACCGTGCCGGTCCTGGCGCTCTTCATCGCGTTCCAGCGCTCGTTCGTCAACTCGATCGCGTCGTCCGGGGTCAAGGGATGACCGCGGCGGACACGTCCACGGTGGTCGCCGCACCGGCTCGCCCGCTGCTGCACTTCACCCCGCAGCGCAACTGGATGAACGACCCCAACGGGCTGCTCTTCCACGAGGGGGTCTACCACCTCTTCTTCCAGTACAACCCGAACGGACTGGACCACGGCGACGTGAGCTGGGGTCACGCCACGAGCACCGACCTGCTGCGCTGGCAGGAACTGCCGCTCGCGATCTCGTTCGACGCCGAGGAGATGGTGTTCTCGGGTTCCGCGGTGGTGGACCACGAGAACTCCTCCGGGCTCGGCGACGGCACGACCCCGCCGATGGTCGCGATCTACACCTCGGCGCGGGCCGACGGCATCCAGGCCCAATCCCTGGCCTACAGCCGCGACGGCGGGACGGTGTGGCAGAAGTACGCCGGCAACCCGGTGCTCGACCGCCGGTCGGCAGAGTTCCGCGACCCGAAGGTGTTCCGGTACGAGGGCGTCGACGAGTCGTTCTGGGTCATGGTCGCCGTTGAAGCGACCGAGCGCCGCGTCCTGCTGCACCGCTCCGACGACCTCGTCGAGTGGACCTTCCTGTCCTCCTACGGTCCTGCCGGAGCCGTCGGCGGGGTGTGGGAGTGCCCCGACCTCTTCCCGCTGCCGGTCGACGGGGACCCGGAACGCGTGCGCTGGGTGCTGCTCATCTCACTGAACCCCGGCGGCGTCGCCGGCGGGTCCGGCACGCAGTACGTCGTCGGCGACTTCGACGGACACACCTTCACCGCGGATCGCGCATGGCCTGCCGCCGAAGACGAGGAAGCCCTCCGGGAACTCGACTGGTTGGACTGGGGGCGGGACTGCTACGCGGGCGTGACCTTCAGCGGACTGCCGGGCGATCAGCGCACCCTCATCGCCTGGATGAGCAACTGGGACTACGCCAAGCACCTGCCGACCGAACCCTGGCGCGGATCCATGACCACGGCTCGCCGACTGTCCCTCGTCTCGGAGGGCGGACGCCAGAACCTGCGCAGCTCGCCGGTCCTGCCGGCCGGTGAAGCCGTCGTCCGACTCGAGGACGTCGCCGTGGAGGGGCGGGTCGAGGTCGGGGACCTGCCGGCGGTGGCCCGTATCGAGGTCGACGCGGTGGGGGCGGAGGGCGTGTTCGCCCTCGAACTGCGCGGTGTCGACGGCCTCGCGCTGGTCCGGGTCGACCTCGACGGCGGTCGGCTGCAGCTCGATCGCACGGCCGCCACCGGAGGGGGCGACATCGAGCACTTCGCGAGCGTCGAGACCATGCCACTGCCCGCGGGGGAGCGGACGTCACTCGTCATCGTGCACGATCACGGTTCGCTCGAGGTCTTCACGGCCGACGGGCGGGCGTCGATCACCGACCTCGTGTTCCTCGGTGGTGGCGTCCGGCTCGCCGTCGTCTCGGAGACAGGTGTGCGACTCACGGCGCTCGCGGTCGACGACCTCTCCGCAGGACTCCGATGACTCGCGTCCTCGTGCTGGGGGAGGCGCTCGTCGACGTCGTCGACGGGCGGGTGCACCCGGGTGGATCCCCGCTGAACGTCGCGGTCGGTCTCGGTCGTCTCTGTATCGATGCGACCCTCGCGACGCGGTTCGCCGAGGACGCGTACGGCGAGGTCGTCGCCCGGCACCTCGCGGCGTCGTCGGTGCGACTGACGGCGAGCAGCACTCGGGCCAGTGCGACCTCCAGTGCGCTCGCGACCGTCTCGCCCGTCACCGGCGCGGCAGCCTACGAGTTCGCGATCGACTGGGACCTGCCGCCCACTCCGGTCGCCGGATACGACCTCGTGCACGCCGGTTCCATCGGCGCGTATCTCAGCCCGGGGAGCGACGCCGTCCGCAGTGCGCTGGGTGCGGCTCGGGAGCATGCGGTCGTCAGCTTCGATCCGAACATCCGGGCGTCGCTGCTGCCCGATCATCGCGTCGCGGTCGAGCAGACCGAACGGATCGTGTCGACCAGCCACATCGTCAAGCTCAGCGATGAGGACGCCGAGTGGTTGTACCCGCAGCGCCCACTCGAGGAGGTGCTCCGTCAGCTCAGCAGCCTCGGACCGCGCCTCGTGGTGGTCACGCGTGGTGGTGAGGGGTACCTCGCGGACGACGGTCGGCGCCAGTGGGCCGATCGTACGGCCGGACCCGTGTCCGTCGTCGACACGATCGGTGCCGGCGACGCGTTCATGTCCGGTCTGTTGTTCGCCGTCGCATCGGCCGAGGTGGACGGTGCGATCCGTGCCGGTGGGCGGGTGGACTGGGACGGCCTGCTCGACGTGGCCCTGCAGTCCGCAGCGATCACCGTCGGCCGGGCCGGCGCGAACCCGCCCCGGCTCGAGGAGCTCGATCGGCCGGCGCCCGTCTGAGTCGCCCGGAAACGTCAGGAATCGAGCGATTCTCGCGCGATTCCGGGCGACTCAGGGGGCTGGAGTGCCCGAGGGCGCTGTGTCTCAGAAGAGCATCGGCGCGACCTGAGACACGGGACGGAGCCCGGTGAGGCTCACGCGGACGCCGGCGAGGGGCGGTGCGGTGACGTCGTCCAGGAGGCCGTGCGCGATCGCGAGCCAGGAGGCGGTGCCGGTGGTCGCGGTCGTGCCGAGGCAGGCGCGGCGGACGGGTGGTGCGTCGCCCGAGGGGTGGAGCGCGACCGTCAACCCCGTACCCGCGAGCCCGGCCCGTTCGGCGCGGCGGGCGAGTCGGGCGACGCAGGCTTCGATCATCTCGTCGAGTGTGTGGTCGGGGCGGGCGTAGCCGCTCGTCGACGCCTCGGTCGAGAGCGTGCTGCGCGACTCGACCGTGCGAACCGTCGTGTCGTCGGTACCGGTGCGGATGGCCCGGAGTCGGCGCGCCATGGTCGTGCCGCAAGCGTGCTGCAGAGTCTCGTCGGAGAACCGGTCGACGTCTTCGAGGCGCGTCGCACCGAGGTTGCCGAGCCGTTCGGCGGTCTTCGAACCGACGCCCCAGACCTCGGCGAGGGGCAGCGTGCGGCGGAGTTCGCCCTCCTCGGTCGGCCCGATCACGTGCAGGCCGGCGGGTTTCGCGGCGCGAGAGGCGAGCTTCGCCATGAGCTTGGTGCGGCCGATGCCGACGCTCACGCTGATGCCGAGTTCGGCTGCGACGCGCATGCGCAGTGCCTGACCAGCGGCGATGGCGGTCGGCCAGTCCTCTGCGCCGACGTCGAGGAAGGCCTCCTCGATCGAACCGGGCTCGACCGCGCCGGCCGTCTCGTGGAAGAGGTCGAACAGGGCGTCGCCGACCTCCTCGATCTCGGCGCGGGGCGAGTCGAGCAGGACGAGCTCCGGGCAGTGCCGCCGCGCGTCATCGAGCGACATGCCCCCGCGGACGCCCCGTGCCCGAGCCGGGTAGTTGGCGCTCGCGACGAACACATGGGCGGTGACGGCCACCGGCACCCCGACGAGTTCGGGTCGTGACCGCAGTGCTACCGACGCGAAGAACGCATCGGCGTCGACGTGCAGCAGGGGTCCGGTGGCCATGCGTTTATAGTACACATGTTCGAATGTCGCTGCGAGGAGCGTGATGTCGTCCAGCGGCGATCGCGGCCTACGAGCGCTTCGGTGCGGTGGGGTGCTCGGCGGGTGCGGCCGTGACCTTTCGGGGTGTCCGCGTCGCCGAGCGGGGCGGGTTCTGTCGCAGGTGTTCACCGATCAGGCCCAGGATGCGGGCGAGGTCGACGGCGTCGTCATCGCTGATGGGGGCGAACAGGAGTCCGCGGACCACCTCGATGTGACCGGGGAACACGGCGGTGAGGACATCCCGGCCGGCGTCCGTGAGGGAGACCACGGTGCTGCGTTCGTCATCCGGCGACGGGGTGCGCGTCAGGAGGCCGCGCCGCTCGAGCAGCTGTGCCTGATAGGTGAGGCCACTTCGGCTGTAGACCACGCCGTCGGCGAGGTCGGTCATCCGAAGGTGTCCGCCCTCCGTGTCACCGAGGCGCGCGAGGAGCTGGAACTGCACGTAGCTGAGGTCGCCTGCGTCGTGCAGTTGTCTCTCGACCGTCGGGCGCAGCAGGGCGCCCACTTCGGTGAACGACAGGTAAGCGTCGAGCTGTGTCGGCGTCAAGGACGGGGAGGAGTCGGCCATGTTCTGATCCTACCTGTTGCTTCGAGTTCAAAGCAGTGCTACGGTCGTCTTCATTGCTTCAGATTCGAAGCAAATAATGGAGGAGATCATGATGAAGGCAGTGCAGTTCCACGACGTCGGCGGCCCCGAGGTGTTGCAGTACGGTGAGCTCGAACGTCCCGAACCGGGCGAAGGCGAGGTCCTTGTCCGGGTCGCCGCGTCCGCCTACAACGCCGCGGACAACGGGATGCGAGGCGGGTTCCTCCCGATCCCGGTGCAGCTCCCGCACATCCCCGGGTACGACGTCTCCGGCACGGTCGAAACCCTCGGTGCCGACGTGACCGATCTGTCGGTCGGTGACGCGGTGATCGGTTTCCTGCCGATGGAGCGCGATGGCGGGGCGGCCGAGTACGTCGTCGCTCCCGCGGACGCCCTGGTGTCGGCACCCACATCGATCCCGTTGGAGGATGCCGCGGCGCTTCCATCCGTCGCGTTGACCGCGTGGCAGGCGCTCTTCGACGAGGGCCGGCTGGCAGCGGGGCAGCGGCTCCTGATCGTCGGGGCCGGCGGTGTGGTGGGGAAGTACGCCATCCGACTCGCCAAGCGGGCCGGTGTGCACGTGATCGCCACAGCGAGCCCGCGCAGTGCCGACGCCGTCAGGGACGCCGGAGCCGATCACGTCGTCGACCACACCCGCGAGGACGTCCTCCGGGCGGTCGACGGGCAGGTCGACGTCCTACTCAACCTCGCACCGATCGAGCCGGAGCAGTTCACGGCATATGTCGCCGCGGTTCGCGACGGTGGCGCCGTGGTCAGCACGACCGCGTTCATGGCGACCCCGGGCGACGAGTCCCGAGACGTCCGGGCGGCGACCGTATTCGTCCGCCGCAACCGCGAACGCCTCGCCGCGCTCGTGGCCCTCGTCGACGCGGGGCAGCTCACGGTCGAAGTCACCCGACGCATCCCGCTGACCGAGCTCCAAGCACTCCACGCCGAGGGCGCGGCCGGTCGGATCGCCGGCAAAGTCGTCGTCACGGTGTGAGGGGCGGTGGCACCTCGTCCTCGGCGACGATGTCGAGGTGGTGGTCCGCCGGATGCCGCGACCTCCTGGACGACGTCGGGGCTCGGGCTCGGCGGGGCCCTGGTCGCTGAGCGCAGCCTGCCAGCCTGCCAGCCGGTCGGTCAGTGGGCCGAGAACGTCTGGGTGCCGAGGACGGCGAGGAGCGCGAGCTGCTCCGCGGCGGCTGTGCGCGGGGCCGCGGTGAGGACGAGCAGCGCCTGCGACTGGTCCTCCGTGAAGAGGGCCTGGCAGTCGAGCTCGATCGGCCCGATCTCCGGGTGGATGAGCACCTTGTGGTCCTCGAAGCGTCGCCCGACCTCGTGCGTCGCCCACAGGGCTCGGAACTCGGCGCTCCGCCGCGACAGCTCGGCGACGATCTCCCCGGCGCGCGACTGCGGTCCCATCGTCGCGTACGCGGCTCGCAGGGAGGCCACCTGCGCGCGACTCTGGCGTTCGCGGTCCTCCTCCGGGTACATCCGTCTCCCGCCCTCCGGGTCGGTGAACCAGCGGTGGATCGCGCTGCGGTCGAGCCCGGTGTAGCGGGACGCGTCGCCGAAGAGCGCGCGGGCAGGGTCGTTCTGCACGAGCGTCTCGCCGAGAGCGGAGAGGATGAGCGCAGGGGTATCGGTCAACCGGTCGAGGACGCGCAGCAGGGCGGGGGCCACGTGGTCTCCGGTCGAGAGCCTGGTGGGTGCGTTGTGCCCGGCGATGCGGAACAGGTAGTCGCGCTCCTCCACGCTCAGTCGCAGCGCCCGCGACAGGGACGTCAGCATCTGGGGGCTCGGCTGCGGTCCGCGCTGCTGCTCGAGACGCGCGTAGTAGTCGGTGGACATCGCCGCCAACTGGGCGACCTCCTCGCGACGCAGCCCGACGGTGCGGCGGCGCGGGCCCGCGCTCAGACCCACGTCCGCGGGTTGCAACGCCGACCGGTGCCGGACGAGGAAGTCTGCGAGGGCTGCACGGTCCATCCAGCCAGTATCCGCCGGATCGACCCCGCGAACCAGGGATCGCCGGTCCCTGGATCGCCGCGGCCTGGAAGCGGCTGCGGCATCGGCCGACACTCGAAGCATGCAGATCACCGGAAACACCATCTTCATCCCCGGCGCGACCAGCGGCATCGGTCTCGCCCTCGCCCTGCGGCTCCAGGAAGCCGGCAACACGGTCATCGTCGGCGGTCGCCGCACCGAACTCCTCGACGCGCTCTCCACCGAGCACCCCGAGCTCCACACGGTGCGCATCGACACCGCCGACCCGGCGAGCATCACCGCCGTCGCCGCCGACCTCGTCGCGCAGCACCCCGAGCTCAACGTCCTCATCACCATGGCCGGCATCATGCGGGCCGAGGACTGGACCGACCCGGCCGCCGCCGTCGCCAACGCCGAGGAGACCATCACCACGAACGTCCTCGGCCCGATCCGACTCATCGCCGCCTTCCTCGACCACCTGCGCAGCCGGCCCGACGCGACTGTCGTCACCGTGTCGTCGGGCCTCGCCTTCACCCCGTTGCGGGCGACGCCCAGCTACAACGCGAGCAAGGCCGCCATCCACATGCTCAGCGAGTCGATCCGCCTGCAGCTCGCCGGAACCACGGTCGGGGTGCTCGAACTCGTGCCGCCGGCCGTCCAGACCGACCTGATGCCCGGACACGCGGAGAACCCGTTCGCCATGCCGCTCGACGCGTACATCGACGAGGTGCTGGAGCTCATCACCACGCAGCCGGAGGCGACCGAGATCCAGGTGGAGAACGTGAAGTTGCTCCGCTACGCCGAGGTGCGCGGCGCCTACGCCGAGACGGTCGCACGCCTCAACCAGCACTGAGTACACATGCTGAGTCGCCCGGAACGGTGCGTTTCCACTGGATGGTCCGTACATGTCCGGGCGACCGGGCGGTGGTTAGGGTGAAGAGGTGACCAGCGCGATCAAGCCCCCTCCCGCGCTGATCCACCCCTCGGAGAACGCCTACCGGCGCCTGCTCGTCGCGATGTTCCTCGCCGGAGTCGCGACGTTCGCCCAGCTGTACTCCACGCAGGGTGTGCTGACGGAGATCGCCCGCGAGGAGCACGTGTCGGCGTCGATGGCGGCGCTCACCGTGTCGGCCACCACGCTCGGTGTGGCGATCGGCGTCATCCCGTGGTCGTTCATCGCCGACCGCCTCGGTAGCAGGCGTTCGCTCATGATCGCGCTCGCCGCCGCCGTCCTCCCCGGTTTCGCCGGCCCACTCATCCCCGACATCAGCGCGCTGGTCGCCCTCCGCTTCGTCGAAGGCCTGTGCCTCGCGGGGGTGCCGGCCATCGCGATGACCTTCATCCTCGGCTCGGTCGAGCGGCCCCACCACCTGGGCGCGGCCGCCGTCTACATCTCGGGGACGACGATCGGGGGACTGAGCGGACGGCTGATCGCCGGTCCCATCGCCGAGCTCGCCGGCTGGCGCCTCGGTGTCCTCGCGGTGATGGCGACGTGCGCGCTCGCGACCGTGGCGTTCGTGCTGCTCCTGCCCCGCACGGCACGCTCGATCGGCGGCGCACCCGCCCGCGGGTGGGCGGCGCTCCGAGACCACCTCCGCGACCGGCGGCAGCTCGCCGTGTACGCCATCGCGTTCCTGTCGATGGGGTGCTTCGTCTCGATCTACAACTACCTCGGGTTCCGTCTGGCCGCGCCGCCCTACCTGCTCGCTCCGGGCATCATCTCGCTCCTGTTCGTCGCCTACCTCGCCGGCACCTGGTCGTCCTCGCAGGCCGGCAAGCTCATCGGCCGGCTCGGCCGGGTGCGCACGGTGCTCCTCGGGGCGTCGATGATGGTGGTGGGTGTGGCGGTGACCGTCGCCGAGGTGCTGCCCCTCATCCTCGTGGGGCTCGTCATCGCCACCGCCGGCTTCTTCATCGTGCACGCGGTGGCGTCGTCCTGGGCGCCGGAGCTCGCGCGGACCGGCCGGAACCAGGCCTCCGCGCTCTACAACCTCTCCTACTACGCGGGCTCGTCGCTCATGGGCTGGGCGACGGGCTTCGTCTTCATCGCGTGGGGGTGGACGGGCCTCGCCGCCGTGGTGGTCGCCGCGGTGGTCCTGCTGTCGCTCGCACTCGTCCCCCTGCGCGCCCGCACCACTCACTGAGTCGCCCGAAAACGCGCGAAAATCGACGATTTCCGGACAGTTTCGGGCGACTCAGGGTCGGCCGCTGCGGAGACCGCTCCGACTCTCGGCGGCGAGCAGCCAGACGAGGTAGGCGCCGCCGAGGCACACGGTCACCGCGCCGGTGGGGAGGACCACTCCGGGGATCGCGTGCTGGGCGATGACATCGGCGGCCAGCAAGAGCAGCGCCCCGACGAGGGCCGAGCCGAGGAGGTCGATCGACGTGCCCGATCCCGTGATCCGCCGCGCGATCTGCGGAGCGGCCAGGGCGATGAAGGCGATCGGTCCGGCGGCCGCGGTCACCAGGGCGGTCGCCGTGATCCCGAGGACGATCAGCCAGACCTTCGTCCGCTCGACGCGCACCCCGAGCGCTGCGGCACCGTCGTCGCCGAGTTCGAGCGTCTGGAGTCGGCGAGCAGCGGCAGGCCCGGCGACGATGACGGCGCAGAGGACGACGGCGCTCAGCCCGACCGACGCCCAGTCGACGATGCTCAGGGTGCCCGCACCCCAGACCGCGGCACGAAGCGCGACGTCCACGTCGACCTTCGTCGAGAACCAGGTGTTCACAGCGGTGAGGAACGCCGCGACCGCGATCCCCATGATGATGAGCCGGAAGCTCCGCACGCCGCGTCGGTAGGCCAGCGCGTACACCGCGGCGGCCGTGAGGAGCCCGCCGGCGAGGGCTCCCGCGGCAAGGACCAGGGTGCCGCTCAAACCGAGGAGGAGCGTCGCCACGACGCCCGTGTAGGAGCCGACCGAGAAGCCGATGACGTCCGGACTGCCGAGCGGGTTGCGGGTGAGTGATTGGAACACCGCTCCGCCGATCGCGAGCGACGCGCCGAACAGCACGGCGGCGACGATGCGCGGGGCACGCCACTGCAGGACGACCGTGGTGGTCGGCCGGTCGGCCGTACCGAGCACCGCTGCGACGACGTCGGTGGGTGCGAGGTCGTAGCTGCCGAGCGTCGTCGCCCACATGGCGAGGACCAGGATCACGGCAATGAGGACGATCGCGCCCACGATCCGGCGACGCGTCGTGCGGAGGCTCGATCCGCCCAGGCGGATGGTGACGGTGCCGGTCGGTGCGATCGATGTCCCAGGGGTTCGGGTCGCGGGGGTTCGGGTCACACGCCGCTCACCTCCTGACGACGGACGAGGACGATGAGGACCGGCGCACCGATGAGGGCCGTGACGATGCCCACCTGCAGCTCCGCCGGGAGCACGATGAGTCGTCCGAGGACGTCCGACACCAGCATCAGCACCGGCGCGAGCACCGCGCTGAACGCCAGGATCCAGCGCCAGTCCGGGCCGGTCAGCCAACGGACGGCGTGCGGCACCATGAGGCCGACGAACACGATCGGGCCGACGGCGGCGGTCGCCGCACCGCAGAGCAAGGTCACCGCGATGACGACCACGGGCCTGGTGAAGGTCACCTTCGCGCCGAGCGACTTCGCGAGGTCGTCGCCGAGCGCGATCGCGTTGAGGCCGCGCGCGCTCAGCGCGGCGAGGAGGAGCCCGACCAGGACGAACGGGAGGATCGTGCCGAGCGTGCCCGCCGGCCGATCGGCGACGGTCCCCGCACCCCAGAAGCGCATGCGGTCGAAGGTGTTCACGTCGATCAGCGCGAGGGTCTGCGTCAGGCCCGTCAGCACTGCTCCGAGTGCGACGCCCACGAGGGTGAGGCGGAGCGGTGTCGGGACGCCGCGTCCGCCGCTCGCGACGAGGTAGACGAGTGCTGCGGCGGCGAGCGCGCCGAGGAACGCGAACGGCAGGTACTGCTCGATCGAGGTTACGCCGAGGAAGGCCACGGCGAGGACCACGGCGAACCCGGCGCCGGCGTTGACCCCGAGGATGCCGGGGTCGGCGAGCGGGTTGCGGGTGAGGGCCTGGATGAGGGCTCCGGCGACGCCGAGCGCGAGACCGGTGACGATCGCGAGCAGGGTGCGGTCGACGCGCGCCGAGGTGACGGTGATCTGGCTGACGGATCCGTCCGGCGCGGTGAACGCGCGCCAGACGACGTCGAGGGGGAGCATGGCCGAGCCGATCGCGACGCTCAGGAGCGTCGCGGCCACCAGGAGCCCGACCGAGAGGAGGAGGCCGAGGAGGAGCCCTGTCATCCGACCCCGGGAGCGGGTGGCGAGGTCCGGGGTCTGCCTCCCGGATCGCTGCTCGAGCATCGGTCTCCTCACCTCGCGGTCCGCCACACGCTAACAGCACCGCCGAGCCCTGCAGCGCACGGGATGTGAGCGCCCGGACTCACCGGGCGGTGGTGGTCTCCGCCGCGAGCAGCGCCTCGACGGGGGCTGCGGCGAGCACATCGAGCGCGACGCCCGTCTCCCGGCTCAGCGCCCGGAGCAGGCCGGCCCGGGTGCTGTAGCCGGCGAGGCGGGCCGCGGACGACGGCGAGCCGCCGCCCTCGAGGTGGGCGACCGCCGCGTTCATCCGAGCCCGGGACCGCCACCGGGCGAACGGCAATCCGGTCTCGTCGAGGAAGATGCGTTGCACCTGGCGGGGGCTGAGGTGGTGTCGTTCCGACAGCTGGACGAGCGTGTACGGGCTCCGGACCGCCTCCCGTGCGAGTCGTCGCCCGACCGGGTGCGTGGGGGCGATCACCGCGAAGTACTGGCGTTGCAGGCGCTGCAGGATCTCGCCGATCGCGGAACGGAACGGTTCGATCTGGTCGCCGGACGGCGCCGCTCCGAGCACGGTCGTCATGACGTCGACGAGCGCGGGGACGACGCCGAGCACCCGGAAGCGCTGACCGGGCACGACGTCGGCGTGCAGCATCGGTCCGAGCGCCATGCCGCCGTCACTCAGCCGGACGGCGTGCGGGACGAACGGGGCGAGCCAGACGGCCTCGCCGCGGCGGAGCGTCAGGACCTCGTCGTCGACCGTGAGTTCCACGGTGCCGGCCGCCGCGTAGACGAGGTGCGGTTCGTCGTGCTCGTGCGTGTCGTGGCCGAGGAAGCGCACCGAGTTCTCCGGCACGACCGTGGCCAGTGTTCGGACGACCATCTCCACCCTTCGGCTCGGTTCGGGAACGTGTCGCGTCCGGGACGGGGCATGTCGTCTCCGGACGCCCCGACGATGTCGCGAAGTATAGCCTTACCTTACTTCCCCCTTCGCCTGCGTGCCATCGTGCCGCCCTGTCCTCTGCGAGGAACCATGCGTCTCACCCGTCCCCTGATCGCCACGATGCTCGTCGCCGGGCTCGCCCTCACCGGCTGCTCCGCCTCTGCCGGATCGGCCGAGTCCACCGGTTCCGCCGACGCGACCCGCACCGTCACCACCGACTACGGCGACGTCGTCATCCCGACCGACGCAGAGCGCATCGTCGTCCTCAACTACGCGCTCGCCGGGTACCTCTACAACCTCGACGTGCCCGTGCTCGCGACCATCCCCGAGGACGCGGATGCGACCGAGGGCGAGTACTCGGAGTTCTGGGCTGAAGACGCCGAGGAGGACGGCACCGAGTTCCTCCCGTGGAGCGTCGACGGGTTCGACCTCGAGGCGATCCTCGCGCTCGAGCCCGACCTCATCATCGGCGGTGGCATCGGCTTCCCGCTGTTCCAGGCGGAGGAGGCGTACGACGACCTCAGCGACATCGCACCGACCGTCCTCGTGGGCGCTGGACTCGGCACCTGGCAGGACCAGTTCGCCTTCCTCGCGGAGGATGTCTTCGACCGCACCGAGGAGTACGAGGCCGCGCTCGACGCCTACGACGACCGCGTCGCCGAGGTGAAGGACGTCATCACCGCCCCTGCGGGTCCGGTCTCGTTCCTGACCTTCACTGCCGACGGCACCGCCTACGCGCTGGTGGAGAGCATCGGCCTCCCCACCGAGTTCGCCGCGGTCGGCATCGAGCCGGCACCGATCTTCGCCGAGGGCGACTTCGAGGTGTACGGCGGTGGCGGTGACATGTTCGAACTGTCCACGGAGCAGGTCGGCCAGACGATCACCCAGCCGTCCGTCTTCGTGATGGGCTTCAACGGCGAGACGCTCGACGTCGCCCTGCTGCAGACCAACCCGGTCTACGCGGCGCTCCCCGCGTTCCAGAGCGGCAACGCCTACGACCTCCCGTACTGGGCGCTCCGCGGCGACTACGACGAGGCGATGGCCCTCCTCGACGTCATCGAGCAGCAGTTCTCCTGATCGGTCGAGCATGACGCAGCGGTCCTTCACCACCCACCCACTCGTCGTCCGGAGCGTCACGGTGCGCGCCGTCCGGGACGTGACCCCACGCATGCGCCGCGTCACCCTCGGCGGCGACCGGCTCGGACCGATCGAGGTCGACGGGGTCCTGCATCCGGCGTTCGCTGCGCCAGGCTTCGACGACCACGTGAAGCTCATCTTCGCGTCGGACGGTGACGTGGCCCAGGCGCTGCCGGTGCAGCTCGCGCACGGCATCGAGTGGTCGCCCTCCAGTACCCGACTGGGGCGCGACTACACACCGCGACGGGTGGCGGAGGACGAGTTCGACCTCGACTTCGTCCTGCACGGCGACGGCCCGGCCGCGGCGTGGGCGACGTCGGCCGCGGTGGGGGATGAGCTGTGGTTCGTCGGCCCGAAGTCGTCGACCGTGCTGCCCGTCGACGTCTCCCGGGTGCTACTTGCCGGGGACGAGACCGCACTCCCCGCCATCGGGCGATTCCTCGAGGAACGGCCCGTGGACGCGCCGGTCGTCGTGGTCGTCACCGTCTCCGATGCGTCGGCTCGGCAGGAGCTGACGCTTCGACCGGGCGACACGATCGAGTGGATCGAGGCCGAGCCGACCGACGCGACCTCGATCGAGGAAGCGGTGCGCCGCCTGTGGGGGCAGGCGGAAGCCGAGCCGGCCGGCTACGCCTGGGCCGCTGCGGAGAGCAAGGTGCTGCTGCCGGTCCGTCGGTACCTCACGCGCGAACTCGGCATGCCGCGATCGCACGTGAACATCACCGGGTACTGGCACCGAGACGAGGCGGTCGCCGGCGCATCGACCGCGGAGGCCGACGTCGCAGACCGGGGAACCGGCGCCGACAACGGCAGCGAGGGTGCGCCGCCCGTCGTCGTCGCCTCACCGCTGCCGTGGTTCGTGGTGCGTGCCGCGATCCGCCTCGGCGTCACCGACGTGCTGGCCGTGTCGCCCGGGACCTCACTGACGGAGCTCGCCAGGCGGGTCGGCGTCGCCGTCGAACGACTGCGTCTGCTGCTGCCGGTGCTGCGCACGCACGGCGTCGTGGCGGGGGAGGACGACGCGCTGCGGCTCGGCGCGTTCGGTGACGAACTCGTCGACGACGAGCACGTCCGAGAGGAGTACGACGGGTTCGAGGCGGAGACGCTCGTGTCGCTCGAACTCCTCGCCGAGGCGTTGCGCAGTGGCCGTTCGACGCGTCAGGAGCGCAGCGGTGCGACGCTCGCCGCCCGTGCCGCGACCGACGCCGCGCTCTACACGGAACTCATCGACGGCGCCGGGCACCTCGTCTACCTCCTCGACTCGTTCGTCGCGGACGGCATCTGGACTGGTGTGGAACGCTGCGTGCTCACCGGTCCTGGGACGGCCGCGCTCGCCGGTGCACTGCTCGACCACGGGAGGGTCACGGCGATCGAGGTCGTCGAGCAGGCCGCCGGTCTGGGAGCGCTCCGTTCGGAGCTCGGGGAGCACGTCGCCGTCACCTGGACAGAGGTGTCGGAGGCGCGGGCCGGCGCCACCCACGCGGCGACACCATCCGCGCCGACGGGGCTCGTCGTCTCAGCGCTGGGTCTCGCGCACCGCACGGACGCCGAAGCCGTGTCGTTCCTCACCGCACTCCACGCGCATGCGGGAACGGCCGTCGTGATCGAGTCCTCCCGCCCGGACGGCCTCGGCGACGAGGACGCTGAGGCGCAGCTCGACCACTTCGCCCAGACGGGCTCGCCCATGCGCGACGCCGACGCCATCGGGGCGCTCGCCGCAGCCGCCAGTTGGCGGATCGGCGACGTGACCCCGCTCGGCTGGGGCGTCGAGGCGATCACCCTCCTCGGACACTCCACCCCCTGAGTCGCCCGGAAACGCGCGAAAATCGACGATTTCCGGACAGTTTCGGGCGACTCACGGGGCGCTAGCCGGACGGGTTCTCCACGGGTGCGCCCCCGGCGTCGGTGCCCGACTCCGGATCGACCTCGTCGGGCGGGGTGACGGACGCCTCGACCGGGTCCGTGTGGTCGGCGGGCGGGCCGGGACGTGGGCGGTCAGTTGACATCTCCGCGCCACCCTTCTCCGGTCTGGCCTTCTGCTTCGACGAGGGCCTTGTAGTTCTTGAGGTCCTTCTTCACGGCATGGTTGTCGGCGCCGAGGGCTGAACCGAGGTGCTCGAGCAGGCCTGTCGGCTGCCAGTCGAGCTGCACGGTCACCCGCGTCTCGGCGTCGTCGAGCCGATGGAAGGTGACGACGCCCGCATGGTCGACCTCGCCGCCGCGGCTCGCCCAGGCGACGCGTTCGTCGGGGTGCTGCTCGGTGATCTGCGCTTCGAAGGTCCGGGTCGCACCGCCGACCTTCACGGTCCATTCGGTGAGGACGTCCGTGACCTGCGTCACGGATTCGACCTCGTCCAGGAACTTCGGGAAGTCCTCGAATCGGGTCCACTGGTTGTAGGCGACGGAGACGGGTACGTCGACGTCGATGGTTTCGATGACCTGGGTCATGGTTGCCATCCTCTCTTCGTGTGACCTGCATGTCGCGACCGGAGACCCGGACGCGCCAGCGACGGTACGCGGCGAAGCTGCGAGCCCCTGAGGCCTCGTGAACCGCGCCCGGAGGTGTTACCCTGCCGGGTCGCCCACCCCCTGAGCCGCCCGAAAACGCGCGAAAATCGACGATATCCGGACAGTTTCGGGCGACTCACGGCGGTTCGGACGCCGTTCACCCGGCGGCGCTAGCGTGACAGCGTGCCCACCCACCAGCCCCTCGCGCGCCGACTCGGCCTGACCGATGCGATCGTCATCGGTCTCGGCTCGATGATCGGGGCCGGTGTCTTCGCGGTGTTCGCGCCGGCTGCGGAGGCGGCGGGCGGTGGGCTGCTCATCGCCCTCGTGATCGCCGCGGTCGTCGCGTTCTGCAATGCGACGTCCTCGGCGCAGCTCGCCGCGCAGTACCCGAGCTCGGGCGGTACCTACCTCTACGGTCGAGAACGGCTCGGCCGCTGGTGGGGTTTCGCCGCTGGATGGAGCTTCGTCCTGGGGAAGACGGCGAGCTGCGCAGCCATGGCGATGACGTTCGCTGCGTACACCGTCCCCGCGCCGTGGCAGCGCCCGGTCGCCGTCGTCGCCGTTCTCGCGCTCGGGGCGGTCAACCTCCGGGGCGTCACACGGACCGCCGGGGTCATCCGCATCATCGTCGCGATCTCGCTCGCGTCCCTCGCCGTGTTCGCCATCGTCATCGTGGGCACCGGTCAGATCACACGCGACCCCTTCGGCGACGGTCTCCTCGGCGACGCCGGACCACTCGGCGTCCTGCAGGCGGCCGGACTGCTCTTCTTCGCCTTCGCCGGTTACGCGCGCATCGCGACCATGGGGGAGGAGGTGCGCGACCCGGCGAAGACCATCCCGCGGGCGATCGTCATCGCACTCGGTGGAGCGGTGGTGCTCTATGCCGTCGTCGCGATGTTCCTCCTCGGCGCGCTCGGCGTACCCGCACTCGCGGCTTCGACGGCGCCCGTCGCCGACGCCGCTCGCGCAAGCGGCGTGCCGTGGCTGCCGCTCGTCGTGCAGCTCGGAGCGGCGGCCGCCTCGCTCGGTGCGCTCCTCGGCCTCATGACGGGCATCGGTCGCACGGCGCTCGCCATGGCCAGGAACGGTGACCTCCCGCGCGGACTCGCCGTCGTGCACCCCCGGTTCCAGGTGCCGCAGCGGGCGGAGCTCGCGCTCGTCGCGGTCGTCTGCGTGCTCGTCCTGGTCGTCGACCTCCGCGAGGTCATCGGGTACTCGTCGTTCGGGGTGCTCCTGTACTACTTCGTCACGAACCTCGCCGCGTTGACGCAGTCTGGCGTCCACCGTCGCTACCCGCGTGCGCTCCAGGTGCTCGGTCTGGTCGGCTGCGCGCTGCTCGTCGTCACCGTCCTGCGCTGAGGCGCGAGCCCCTGCCGCTGAGTCGCCCGAAAACGCGCGCAAATCGACGATTTGCGCACCGTTTCGGGCGACTCAGCGCAGGGCCGGTGGTCCTGAGACGACCGCTACGAGCCGTGGGCGAAGATCGCGCCGGTGGAGACGTCCTCCTCGAGGGCTTCGAGGGTGCGGCCCCGGGTCTCGGGCACCTGTGTGACCACGAAGAGCAGTGCGAGTGCGCCGACGCCGGCGAAGACGAAGAACGTCCCGGTGATACCGAGGCCGGCGACCATCGACGGGAAGTACAGCGACAGGAAGCCGTTCGCGACCCACAGCATGAAGATCGAGATGCCCATGCCGATGCCACGCATGTGCAGCGGGAAGACCTCGGCGAGGTACACCCAGACGGCGACGTTCAGGAAGGTCTGCATCGAGCCGACGAACGCGACGACGAGGAACAGGATCACCCAGGGGCGGATGGGGTCGCCCGCCTCGAGCAGCATCGAGGAGACGCCGATGAGCACGTGGCAGGCGGTGGTGAGTGAGAAGCCGATGATGAACGTCTTCCGGCGGTCGAGCCGGTCCATGTATCCGAGGGCGATGAACCCGCCGACGACCGCGATGACGCCGGGCGCGATGTTGGCGATGAGCGCCGCGCCCTCCTCGAAGCCCGACTCGACGAGCACCGTCTGGCCGTAGTACATGATCGAGTTGATGCCGGTGAGCTGTTGGGCGATGCCGAGCCCGATGCCGATCAGCAGGATGCGGACGAGCCACGGGTTGCGGACGATCGCCCCGAAGCCGATCCGGTGTGCGCGACGCTCCTCCTGCGCGACGGCCTCCACGTCTCCGAGTTCGGCGACGGCGCGGTCCTCGGCGCGGATCGTCTTGAGGACGACGAGCGCTTCATCGCGTCGGCCCCGGTCGACCAGCCACCGCGGGGATTCCGGCATCCGGAGCATGCCGAAGAACAGTGCGAGGGCGGGCAGTGCGCAGATCGCGAACATGATGCGCCAGACGCCGTGGTACTCGCTGAACACGTTGCCGATGACGGCGTTGACGATGAACGCGGAGAGCTGGCCGATGACGATCGCCACCTCGTTTCGGCCCGTGATGGATCCGCGGATCTCGTAGGGCGCGAGCTCGGCGAGGAACACGGGGACGACGGCGGAGGCGCCGCCGACGGCGAGGCCGAGGAGGACCCGTCCGACGACGAGCACCTCGAAGCTCGGCGAGAGGACGACGGCCATGGTGCCGACGAAGAAGAGGACGGCGAGCAGGATGATGCTCTTCCGGCGACCCCAGCCGTCGGCGAGGCGCCCGCCGAACAGGGCGCCGAACGCTGCGGCGAAGACCAGGGAGCTCGTGACGACGCCCTCGGTGAAGGGGGTGAGGCCGAGCTCGGCGGTCATCGGGCGCAGTGCGCCGTTGATCACTCCGGTGTCGTACCCGAACAGGAGGCCGCCGAAGCAGGCGACGATGGAGATGATGCCGAGGCGACTGCGGTGCGGCCCGGCGGTGAGGGGCGGGAGTGTGGTCGTGCCGCGGCGGGTCGTGTGTGCGTGTGCCATGGGACTTCCGAGTGTAGGGCGCGGCGAGGCGCCCGGATCTGCTCGGGAATTGCGCGTTTTCGAACCGTTGCGGGCGACTCAGTGCTGACGCGGGTCGGATGCCACCTCCAGGTCGACGACGACGTCGGCGAGGCCGGGGGCGGTGACGACGACGGTGATCGTGCCGGGGCCGGTCGGGCGGACGATCGCGAGGGCACGGCCGTCGAACGTCGTGCGCGTCGTGGCGTCGAACCGCTCGGCGGTCTTCGGGGCGCCGGTGCCGAAGCCGGCGAGGGTGCCCGAGCCGGTGACCTCGACCGACACCTCGCGGTCGGCGCCGGTGACGAGCACCCCGGCCGCATCGCGCAGCTCGATGGCGATGAAGGCGAGGTCGGTGTCGTCGGCGCGGAGCGCGGTGCGGTCGGCGGTCGCGGTGAGCAGCGTGTCGCCCGTCGCGGAGACCAGTGCGGTGCGGCCGGACTCGACGCCCGCACGGTAACCGACGGCCTCGAGGGTGCCCGGGCGGTACGTCGTCTCGAAGCTCGCGAGCTTCGGGCGTCGCTCACCGACCGGTCCACGCGCGATCTCCACGCCGTCGAGCAGGAGCGCGACCTCGTCGGCGTCGGCAGCGACCTCCACGGTCACCGGGCGCCCCTCGAACCCCGGCCACGTCCAGGAGTCGACCGAGTCGCTCCACGCCCACGGCGACTGCATCGTCACCGTCTGCCCGTGCCGCTCCGGGCGCACGGCGGCGATCGCAGGCGTCGTCCGCAGACCGAACACGATCTCCCGGTAGTAGGAGACCGGCCGCCGCCAGCCGGTGATGTCGAGGTCGCCGCACCACGCGGTGAGGTACGGATACTCGCGCTCCAGTGCTCCGTTCGCCTCCGGGTCCTCCTCGTAGGAGGTCGCGCCGATGCCGACCTCGCCGAGGTAGTCCCAGCCGGTCCAGGTGAAGTCGCCGATGACGTTCGGGTTCGCCTCGACCAGCGGCCACAGCTCGCCGATCTGCGTGGGGAACGTCTCGGAGCCGACGATCACGCGGTGCGGGAACCGCTCGGCATCGCTCGCGTAGCGACCGTCGGCGTAGTTGAGTCCGAGGACGTCGAGGGCGGCGCTCGACTCGGCGGTGCGCTTCGTGACCGCGTCGGACGAACCGATGAGGCTCATCATGTTCGCACCGGCCTCGCCCATCAGCGTGTTGAGTCCCTGGTCGGACGCCATGATCGCGTCGAGTTCGTCGAGCACCGCCAGGGTCGCGTTCACGCCGTTCGTCACCGGTCGCGTCGGGTCGAGCGCGCGCACGTGCTCGGCGAGGTCGCGGGCCTGGATCGCACCGTGCGGCGTGCCGACCTCGACGATCTCGTTGCCGATCGAGTACATGATCACGCTCGCGTGGTTCGCGTCCTTCGCGACCATCGACTCGAGGTCGGCACGCCACCACTGCGCGAAGTCGAGTGCGTAGTCGTACGTCGTCTTGCCGCGGCCCCACATGTCGAACGCCTCGTCCATGACGAGCATGCCGAGCCGGTCGCAGGCGTCGAGCATCGCCGGCGAGGCCGGATTGTGGGCGGCGCGGATCGCGTTGAAGCCGGCGTCCTTGAGGAGCTGGATGCGACGCTCCTCGGCTCGGGCGATCGAGGCGGCACCGAGCGGACCGTTGTCGCTGTGGATGCACGCCCCGCGGAGGAGCACGGGCTCGCCGTTGATCAGCAGACCCTTGCGCGGATCCACCGTGACCGTGCGGATGCCGTGGACGGTGACGGTCTCCTCGCCGACGACACCGCCGTCGCCATCGCGCAGGGTCGACGTCGCCGTGTGGAGTGCCGGTGATTCGACGCTCCACAGGGCCGGATCCTGCACGTACAGACGTTGGCGGATGAGCGCGGTGCCGCCCGGCGCGATGGTGACCGGCGTGCTGTCGCTTTCGACCACGGCACCGCTCGGCGCCTGCAGTTCCGTCCCGAGCGTGACCGACGCGGTCGTCAGTCCACGGTTCGCGATCGTCGTCGCGACCTCGAGCACCGCCTGGTCGTCCTCGATCCGGACCGTCGTGACGCGCACGCCGTCGGGCTCGATGTGGACCGGTTCGTCCACGTGGAGGAAGACCGGTCGGTGGAGGCCGGCGCCCGCGTACCAGCGGGTGTCCTGGCCGGAGCGCACCTCGATGCGCAGCGTGTTCGTCTCCCCGAAGCGGAGGAACGGCGTGAGGTCGACGAAGAAGCGGGCGAAGCCGTCGGCACGGTTCCCGGCGAACTCGTCGTTCAGGAACACCATCGCGTGCCGGAACGCTCCCTCGACCTCGAGCCGCACGATGCGACCCGCCCACTCCGCCGGGACGTCGAAGGTCTTCAGATAGCTGAAGGCGCCTGCGGGGGAGTACGCCGCACCACCCTTCGCGGGTGCATCCGGGGAGCGTTCCGCGTCACGCAGGGCGTCGTGCGGCAGGGTCACGGCCACCGAGTCGTCCTCGCCACCCTGCACGGCTGCGAAGGGCCCGCGAGGGGCGCGGACGATCCAGTCGCTGGTGAACGGGGTGACGGTCATGGCGGGCTCCGATGGTGGTGCGGTGGTGGTGGTCTGATCGGCGCCCGCTGGATGTGCGTCACTGCAGATCATGGCGTTCGCGAAACTGTTTCTCATGGTTTCGCGAATGAGTCGAGGGTAAGCGTCGGCTCCACTGGCGGTCAATCGAGCGAGCGTGAAACAGTTTCGCTACGCTGATCGCATGCCCACGCGTGCTCGTGCGGGCGCGAAGACATCGACGCACGGAGGCGCCCATGGCACGGACACCGATGGCCGGACCGACGCTCGCCTCGGTCGCCGAGCTCGCCGGTGTCTCGAAGGCGACGGTGTCGAAGGTCGTCAACGGTCGCCCTGGAATGTCCGCCGCGACGCGTACCCGCGTCGAGGCCGCCATCCGCGAACTCGGCTACGTGGCGACCGTGCGCGGCGTGACCGACGCGCGGTCGGCGTTCAGCGTCGTCTTCGACACCCTGCACAGCGTCTACTCGCTGCGCGTGCTCGACGGCATGGTCGCCGCTGCGCAGCGCGATGGCGTCGACCTCGTGGTGCGGGTGCTGTCGACCGAGGAGTTCGGGGCCGGGGTCGGCGGCACGGCGCTCGACCGAGCGTTCGTCGAGGACGTCGCGGGGCGCGGGCATCTGGGCATGATCGTCGTGACGACGGCGATCGAGTCGGACGTGGTCGACGCCTGCCTCGATGCCGGTATCGCCCTCGTCGCCGTCGACTCGCCGAACCCGCTCGACCGCTCGGTCGCGAGCATCGGTTCCGCCCACTGGACCGGCGGACAGCAGGCGGTCGAGCATCTGATCGCGCTCGGGCACCGGCGGATCGCGTTCGTCGGTGGCGATCAGGAGAATCCGGGGTTGCGTGCGCGCTTCGGCGGCTACCGTGACGCACTCCTGGCGGCGGGGATCGCCGACGACCCGGCGCTCGTCTCGGAGGACGGCATGGGCACGGCGGGACTCACGGTCGCCTGGATGCTGACGCTCGCCGATCCGCCCACCGCGGTCTTCGCCTCGAACGACGCAGACGCGTTCGCCGCGATCCGTGCCGTGTTCCAGGCCGGCCTGCGCGTACCGGAGGACGTGAGCGTGGTCGGCTACGACGACACGTACTCCGTCGTGCAGACCTTTCCGCGGCTCACGACCGTCCACACCTCGATGCGCGACATCGGCAGTGCCGCGGTGGAGACGCTGCAGCGCCTCCACGCGGGCGGCAAGCCGCTGTCGCACCACCTCGAACTGGCGACGACGCTCGTCGAGCGCGAGTCGACCGCCCCCGTCGCGCGGCGCTGAGTCGCCCGGAACTGTTCCGAAAACGCCGATTCTCGGACATTCCTGGGCGACTCAGTGCGCGCCGACGCGCCGGAGGTCGGAGCGGGCGAAGCGACCCTCGGGGAGGGCGGCGCGGATGCGGTCCTCGGTGAACGGGCGGGACGGACGCAGGTCCTCAGGGAGTTCCGGTGCGTGCGGAGCGGCCTCGCTGACGCCCTCCGCGAGCATCCGCGCCTGCGCCTTCGCGACGAGCGGTGTCCGCATCGACCACTCCGTCAGCTGGGCGAGCACCCGGATCGACCACACCGGGAGTGGGACGTACAGCGGGCGGCGGTCGGCCACGCGGGCGATGCGCCGCACCGCCGCGCCGAGGGTGAGGGTCTCGGCGCCCATCACCGCCACGGTCGGTTCCTCGACGCGTCCCTCGAGCGCCGCGACGAGCACGTCCACGGCGTCGGCGACCGGAACGGGCCGCACGAGGCGCTCGGTGTACCCGACGGTGCCGAAGACCGGGAGTGTGCGCACCGCCTTCGTGACGTGGTCGACCATGTGGTCGCCCGGTCCGTAGATCATGCCGAACTTGAGGATGTTGTGCGGCACCCCGGATGCGCGCACGAGCTCCTCGGCGGCCCACTTCGTCTCGTGATACCCCGAGCCGCAGTCCGGGCGGGCGCGGAGGAAGCTCACCATCGTGAGTCGTCGGACTCCGGCGCGACGGGCGGCGTCCGCGACCGCCCTGGTGCCGTCGACGTGCACCCGCTGAAACGTCTGCTCGCCGATCTCGCGGTTGATGCCTGCGCAGTGCGCAATGGCGTCGCAGCCGGCGAACGCCTCCGTGAGGGCGGCGACGTCGTCGATCTCGATGCCGGTGCGGCGTGAGATCACGACGGTCTCGTGGCCGGCTGCTCGCAGTCGTTCGTCGAGGTGTCGTCCGACGAATCCGGTCCCGCCGGTGATGGCCACTCTCATGGTCGCTCCTTCGCTTGTTAGCAATGTAGCTAAACCGTATATTGCAATCGTGCTAGATTGCAACCATGGCAGATACGGCTTCGGACATCTTCGCGGCCCTCGCGCATCCCACCAGGCGGCAGATCCTGCAGGACCTGAAGGACGGCGAGATGGCCGCCGGTGAGATCGCTGCGCGCTTCGACGCCACCGGCCCCACGATCTCCCGGCACCTGGGCGTGCTGCGACAGGCCGGGCTCGTCTCCGAACGACGCGACGCGAACCGTATCCTGTACTCGCTGGTCGGCGAGCGCCTGGCCCTGTCGGTCGGCGACTTCCTCTCGACCGTCTGCCCGGAGCAGATCGTGCTCCGCGAGGTCCGCAAACGCCGCTGAGTCGCCCGAACCTGTCCGAAAAACGCCTGAGTTCGAGCGTTCTCGGGCGACTCGACGACGCTGCACCGATTCACCCGTCACACAAGGAGCACCATGTCCGTATCGCCCGTCGTCACCATCGAGTCCGTCGCCTGGGACGACGCCAGAGCGGTCGCCTTACGCTCCGCGATGGACGAGGAGATGGACGCGCGCTACGCCTCGGCCTGGGCGGACTGGGACCCGGAGCGGGCGCGGCTGGCGCAGACGGCGTTCGCCCTCGACCCGGCCGACATCCGCGGTACGTTCCTCGCGCTCGTCGACGGTGTGGCGGTGGGGCACGCGGCGCTCCGGAAGCTCGGTGAGGAGTGGGAGTTGAAGCGCGTCGTCACGCTGGCGAGCCACCGCGGGCGCGGCATCTCACGGGCCCTCATCGCAGCGGTCGAGGGGGCAGCGCTGGCCGACGGTGCCTCGCGACTCATCCTGCAGACCGGCGACCGCCAGCCTGACGCCGTGCGGCTCTACGAGTGGCTGGGCTATGAACCCATCCCGATCTACTCCCCGTACGAGCTGATCCCGATGTCGCTCTGCTACGCCCGCGAGCTCGCTGCGCCGAGCCGCTGAGTCGCCCGAAAACGCGCGAAATCGAGCGATTTGCGCACGTTTCCGGGCGAGTGAAGGCGGTCAGTGCGTCGGCTGGCCGCGCTTCACGACCCGGGAGACGCCGAGTGTGATCGCGACGACGACGAGGCCCAGCAGAAGACCGAAGACGGCGGACATCGCCGTGTCGGCGATCCACACGACGACGGGGCCGGTCGCCTCGATCGCGTGCGTCACGACGTGGAGCAGGTCGTACGGGCCTGACCAGAACGTCTCGGCGAGGTTCGCGATGACGAGGTGGCCACCCACCCACAGCATCGCGACGGTGCCGATGACGCTGATCACGCGGAACACGGCGGGCATCGAGGCGACGATCCGGGCGCCGGTGCGTCGGACGCGACGCTCGGGGCTCTTCATGAGGCGCAGGCCGATGTCGTCGAGCTTCACGAGCAGGGCGACGGCGCCGTAGACGATCGCGGTCATCACGAGGGCGATGACGGCGAGGGCGCCGAGCGTCAGCCAGATCCCGAGGCCGGCGTCGAGGCTGGCGAGGGCGATGAGCATGATCTCGGTGCTGAGGATGAGGTCGGTGCGGACGGCACCCGAGACGAGCTTCTTCTCGTCGCGCGTCTCCTCCTCCGCTGCATCGTGGTGCAGGCCGAACCACTCCATGACCTTCTCGGCGCCCTCGAAGCAGAGGTAGGTACCGCCGATGATGAGGAAGAACGGCAGCACCCACGGTGCGAAGGCGGTGAGGAGGAGCGCGATCGGGATGATGATCACGAACTTGTTGAAGAGGCTGCCGCGTGCGATCCGCCACACGACGGGCAGCTCGCGAGCCGGGGTGAGGCCCTGCACGTACTGCGGGGTGACGGCCGCATCGTCGATGACGACGCCGGCGGTCTTCGCACTCGCCTTCAGCGCTGCGGTGAGGATGTCATCGACGACGGCGAGCAGGCCGACAGACATGGGTGCTCCTTCAGTGATCGGGAGTCCAGAGTAGCGTCACCGTCCGCCCCTGAGTCGCCCGGAACGGCGCTGAAATGGCGCCGATTCGATCCGATTCGGGCGACTCAGCGGCGTCAGGGTGTGAAGTAGAAGTCCAGGTGCAGCTTGCAGCCGGGGTTGAAGGGTGCTGCGCAGTTCGGGCACGCCTCGACGCCGAGATAGGCGTCGATCGTCAGCTCGCTCCGGCACACGCCGCAGAGGACCGCCTCACGGTCACGCTCCTCGCGTGGCCACTGCTCGGCGGGGTGGTCGGCGCACTCGGCATGGCACAGGTGACAGGGGTAGTACTCGCCGCAGCAGACGAAGCGGATGGCGATGACGTCGAGCGCGGTCGCGTAGTGCTCGCACCGCGTCTGGGTGTCGACGGTCTTGCCGAGGACGCAGACAGGTGTCGCGCCCGCCGCAGCGGAGCCGGCGCGCTCATCGCTCACCGCACGCCCCTCGCGGTCAGGGCGTCACCGAGTTCGTCGGCATGTTTGAGGGACACCACGAGGAACGGCACGACGAAGGTGAACAGGCTCGACCTCGTGCCGCGCGCCCGCTGCGCCTCCCGCACGCTGAGCGCCAGGCGGGCGAGCACCGGAACCGTGTTGATCGCGACCGCGAGCATCAACGCGATGCGCGCCGGGTCGATGCCCAGTCGGCCGAGTGGTCGCAACCCGCGCTCGAAGGCGTCGAGGAGGTCGGCGACGCGCGTGCTCAGCACCAGCAGGGCGGCGAACAGGATCGCGGCGACCATCCGGGAGGTGTTCGAGAGTGCCGACTCGATGTCGAGGAAGAGCAACTGGCCGGCGAGCGTGATCGTGATGATCCAGCGGATGAGCAGCACCTGCCGGCTGAGTTCCCGCAGGCCGATCCCCGACGCCAGATACCCGAGCACCGTGACCGACAGCGCGATCACCGCTGTCCACCAGCTGGTCGGCAGCAGCGAGATCGCCAGCACGACGACCAGGATGCCGAACGCCTTCGGTCCCGCCGGAAGCCGGTGCAACCATCCCGTGCCCGGCCGGTACAGCGTGATCACGGCGTCACCATCGCAGGCTCGCCCGGTAGGCGTCGATGACCTCGCCCGGTTCACCCTGCGCGACGATGCGGCCCTCGTCGAAGAGCAGCGCGGTGTCGCAGCGGGCCGCGAGGTCGAGGTCGTGGGTCACGAGCAGGAGCTGGTGCCCGGCCTCCGGGTGCAGCAGGTGCTCGGCGACCGCCTGGCTGTTGCGGGCGTCGAGATAGGCGGTCGGCTCATCGGCGATGAGGAGCGCAGGGCGGCGGATGAGCGCACCGCAGAGGGCGAGCAGTTGCTTCTGCCCGCCGGAGAGTTCATGGGCGGAGCGGTCGGCCAGCTCGGTGAGCCGGAAGTCCACGAGTGCGGCCGCGACCTCTTCGCCGATCTGCGCCTTCGAGCTGCCCGTGCCGCGCAGGGAGAACGCGACGTCCTCGGCGACGGTCGGCATCACGATCTGGGCGTCGGGGTTCGAGAACACGATGCTGACGAGCGCGCGGAGGGACGACGCCTGCTTCGCCGCATCGACGCCGTGCACGGTGACCGTCCCGGCCGTCGCCTTCGTCAACCCGCCGACGAGGCGCGCGAAGGTGGACTTGCCCGAGCCGTTCGATCCGATGACCGCGACGCGCGAGGCCTCGAGGCGCACCGACACGTCGTCGAGGGCGAGGGTGTCGCCGAGCTGCGACGAGACCCGGTCGAGGACGATCGCGGGACGTGCGCCGGCTGGCTGCGTGTGGTCGGGGGTCATGGCATCAGGAATCATCGCACGACCTCGAAGACCGCGGCGACGCCGAGGCCCCCACCCACGGAGGCGGCCGCCACGCCGATGGTTCCGGCCGGTGCGCCACGGCGGACCAGGCGGGAGAACAACCGCACCACCGAGACGGCGCCGCTCGCACCCCAGGGATGTCCGAGCGCAAGCGCACCGCCGTCGGCACAGACCCGGGCGTCGTCATCGGACAGGCCGAGACGGCCGAGCACTGCCAGGGTCTGGGCGGCGAACGCTTCGACGATCTCGAACGCGGCGACCCCGTCGAGCGTCAGACCGGCCCGGTCGAGTGCTTCGAGGATCGCCGGGGCCGCACCGACACCGGGGAGCGCGGGGTCGCAGCCGACGACGGCATACGCGCGGACCGCCAGGCCGGGAGCCTCACCGCGGTGTTGCGGCCCGCCCGGGACGATCAGGACGGCGGCGGCTCCGTCACTCACCCGGCAGGTGTTGCCGGCCGTCAGCGACCCGCCCGCGAAGAGCGGCGTGAACCGGGGGAGCAGACGATCGATGCCCGACCTCGGCGGCTCGTCCGCAGCGACACCGCCCGTGAGCGGGACGAGCTCCGCCGCGAGCCGCCCGGCCGCGACGGCGCTCGCCGCACGATGGGTGCTGCGGGAAGCGTAGGCATCCTGTCGCACGCGCGAGATGTCGTCGTGCACGGCGAGGTCCTGGGCCGCCCGCGTCATGTCGGGGTCGTGCCAACCGGCGGGGGTGAACGGTGCGCGATCGTAGGCGACACCGTCGACGGCACGGACGGGTGCGGTCGATGCGCTCTCCACGCCGCCGGCGATCCGGGGTCGTGCGTCACCGGCGCGGATCGCTGTCGCCGCCTCGATGACCGCCGCGAGACCGCTCCCGCACTGGCGGTCGACGGTGAGGCCCGGAACGGCGACGCCGAGCCCGGCGCCGAGGGCTGCGACGCGCGCCGGGTTGCCGCCCGGGCCCATGCAGTTGCCGAGGACCACGTCGGCGACGGTGGGCGCGTGCCCGAGGAGGGCTGCGGCATCGTCCTGCACGGCGCGCACGACGGGCACGGCGAGGTCTTCGACGGTGAACGCGGCGAGAGCACGACCGCGGGTGGCGATCGGCGTGCGACGGGCGGCGATGACGACGGCCGACGCGTCGAGACGGTCAGTCGACAAGGCGCTCCACCTCCCCGGCACGGACGCGGTCGACGAGAGCCGCCCTGGCCACCTTGCCGGTGACGGTGCGCGGCAGCTCGTCGACGAGGTACCAGCGGCGCGGCCGGTGCGTCGGAGACAGGAGCGCCGCCGCATCGGCTCGGAGTCCGGCACGCGTCGGACGGGTTCCCGAGCGCCACTCGACGACCGCCGTGACCAGTTCCCCGACGCCCCCGTTCGGCAGCCCGAGCACGGCCACGTCGTCGACGCCGTCGATCCGGCGCAGCGCCGCCTCCACCTCGGAGGGGATGACGGTGGCGGCGGCCGTGAGGATCGCCTCGTCGGCGCGGCCGAGCAGCGTGAGCACGCCGTCGTCGAGGCGTGCCCGGTCGCCGACGGTGCACCAGTCGCCGTCACGACGGAGCGGTCCATCACCCTCGAGATACCGGGTCGCGACATACGGGGAGCGGACCCAGAGCACGTCGTCGTCGCGCACCTCGAGTTCCACGCCGGGGAAGGCGCGGAGGCCGGGGTCGGGGGTCGATCCGTCGTCGATGGCGACGAAGGACAGCTCGGCGGCGCCGTAATAGGTGACGACCCGCACGCCGAGTGCCGTCGCGCGTGAGCGGAGCGCCGGGTCGAGCGCGGCGCCGCCGATCAGCGCGACCCGCAGCTGTCGCAGGGTGCCGGTGTCGAGCAGGGTGCGGAGACCGTTCGGGGTGCCGTGGAAGTGCGTCGCATCGTGCGCGTCGTCGGCGGTGAGCGTGTGCGTTCGGGGGAGTGCGAGGGCGAACCCGGACTCCGCCGCGTGTGCGACGGAGAACAGGGAGAGCGACGAGGCAGGCGGGGACGAGAGCGCGAGGACGTCGCCAGGGCGCAGGTCGAGCAGCGCGGTCAACGGACCGAACGACGCCGACCAGGAGTCGGCCGTCCGGAGCACGATGCGGGGATCGCCGGTGCTGCCGGAGGTGAGCGTCGCCCAGGCCTGGCCGGGCTGGGCCCCCGCGGCTTCGGCTCTGACGCAGACCGTGCGCCAGTGCTCGTCGGACCAGCGGTCGTCGCCGACGAGGGGGATGTGTCCGGCGGCGCGCTCCGCTCCGACCCGACGCGCGACGGCAGCCGGATCAGCCCCGCGGAGGGGGACGATCCGGCCGACGCCGGTCGCGCGGGCTGCGGTCACGCGACTCGCGTCCGCTCGACCGGCTGCGTGAGGGCGGGGCCTGAGGCGTGGCGGAACGCGCGCGGGTAGGCGCGGGCGAGCGTCATCGTGATGACCGTCGCGAGCACGACCTTCACGAGGTCGCCCGGCACGAAGACGAGGCTCTGCAGGAAGGTCTCGCCGAGCGAGAGGCGGGTGACGAGCGACTGCACGGGGATGCCGATCGCATAGATGACGCCGATGCCGCCGACGAGGACGCCCAGCGCCGTGCGCCACCAGCGGAGCTTCCGGCCGCCGGCGTGGACGATGAGGCCGATGACGAAGGCGCCGACGATCCAGCCGAACAGGTACCCGGCGCTCGGGCCGACGAACACCCCGATGCCGCCGCGGCCGCCGGAGAGGAGCGGGAGGCCGATCGCGACGAGGGCGAGCAGGACGAGCATCGAGAGCATGCCGCGCCACGCGCCGAGGACCGCTCCGGCCAGCATGACGCCGAGGGTCTGAGCCGTGATCGGGACGGCGCCGAGCACGGAGAACGCGCCGGGGAGCCCGAGGGCCGCGACGATCGCGGCGAACACGGCGATGCGGGCGATGTCGGTCGCATCGATGCGGAGTCTGCTCATCTCGGGCCTTCCTGAACGGTGTTCACTTGAACAGCGTTCACTATAGTTGGAACCATGGCCGGTTCCGAAACCCTCCGACGCCACCGACGCGACGATGTCGCCGAGGTCGCCCTCCGGATCCTCGACGACCACGGGCTCGCCGACCTCACCATGCGCCGTCTCGCCGCTCAGCTCGACGTGCAGCCGAGCGCCCTGTACTGGCACTTCGAGAACAAGCAGACGCTCATCGCGGAACTCGCGGATCGCATCGTCGACCGGCGTCTGGCCCCAGGTGTCACCCGGCCCGACGCAGACGCAGACGCAGACGCGGACGCCGACTGGCGCGAGCGCACACGCGACGAGGCCGCTGCGCTCCGTGACGCCCTGCTCGCGTACCGCGACGGCGCGGAGGTCGTCTCCAGTACCTACGCGCTCGGGCTCGGTTCCGGCCGCGCGCTCGATCGGCTGACCGACGCGGTCTCGCTCGGCGGATTCGACGAGGCGACGAGCCGCCGGGCCGGGACGGCGCTCCTGCACTTCATCCTCGGGCATGTGTCGCACGAGCAGCAGCGCCTGCAGTACGACAGCGTCGGGGTGCTCGCGGGCGGGCTCGCAGGAGGCCCCCTGGGTGCCGATGACCAGGCGCAGGCGTTCGCCTTCGGCGTGGGGCTCCTCGTCGACGGGTTGTCCCTGGTACCGGTTTCTCCGCGCTGAGTCGCCCGAATGTGCCCGCGATGCGCCGGATTTCGAACGTTCCCGGGCGAGTCGAACGTGCGCCGGATCTGAAAACCGACTAGCGCTAGGGTTTACATTCACATATGTTGTGAATCGCAACATGCAAACGCTTCTTGAGCGAAGGACGATGATGTCGAACCCCACCCCCACCCGCGAGATCACCTGGGTGACCACCACCCAGCACGAGGCGTGGACCGCCCAGCCGTCGCCCACCTGGGTGCCACTCGCCGGGATGCCCGGGGTCATGCTCCGCCCCGAACAACGGCGCCAACGCATCGACGGCTTCGGCGTCTGCTTCAACGAGCTCGGTTGGACGGCGCTGTCCCGGCTCACCGAGGCCGAGCGTGACGGCATCCTCGACGAACTGTTCACTCCCGGCATCGGCACCGGCTTCACCCTGTGCCGGATGCCCGTCGGCGCGAACGACTTCTCCACCGACTGGTACTCCTACGACGAGGTCGACGGCGACCTGGAGCTCGAACACTTCTCGATCGAGCACGATCGCAGCACCCTCGTCCCCTTCATCACCGCCGCGAAACGCCACCAGCCGGACCTTCGCGTGTGGGCGTCGCCGTGGAGCCCGCCCACCTGGATGAAGACCAACAAGCACTACGCGGGAGCCCGCCCCTGGGACGGTTCGAACGTCGACAACGGCATCCGCGACGACCAGCTCGGCGAAGAGGGCACCGACATGATGGTGCAGACCCCCGAGTACCTCGCCGCCTACGCGCGCTACTTCGGCCGCTTCATCGAGGCATACCGCGAAGCAGGCATCGACATCGAGATGGTGATGCCCCAGAACGAGTTCAACTCGCCCCAAGTCTTCCCGAGCTGCACCTGGACCCCGGCCGGCCTCGCCCGGTTCGTCTCGCACCTCGGCCCGGAGATGGACCGCCTCGGCGTGAAGGTGTTCCTCGGCACCCTCGAACGCCCCGACGCGAGCATGGTCACCGACGTGCTCGACGACCCGGACGCAGGCCGCTGGATCCAGGGCGCCGGCTTCCAATGGGCGGGCAAGGGCGCCATCGCCGAGGTGCACCGCGTCGCCCCGGAACTGACCCTCCTCCAGACCGAGCAGGAGTGCGGTGACGGGGAGAACGACTGGCGCTTCTGCCGCTACACCTGGACCCTCATGCGCCGCTTCTTCGAATCAGGTGCCAACGGGTACACCTACTGGAACCTCGCCCTCGATCAGGGTGGCGAGAGCCGATGGGGGTGGAAGCAGAACTCCCTCGTCGTCGTCGACCCCGAGACGAACACCTTCGAGTACACCCACGAGTACCACCTGCTGAAGCACCTCGCCCACTTCGTCGAGGTCGGCGCTCGCCGCATCGAGGCGTTCAGTTGGTCGGGGTACGAGAACCAGCTGGCGTTCGAGAATCCGGACGGCAGCCTCGTCGTCGTCATGCAGAACGACCTCACCGAGGAGATGCCCGTCACCATCGCGCGCGGCGGCCAGGCGCTCGAGGTCGTCCTGCCCGGCGACTCGTTCAGCACCTTCGTCATCCCGGCGGCGTAACGCCCAGTCTCCCGTCGAGCCGCCTGGAAATGCGCGGAAATCGCCGATTTCGCTGCATTCTCGGGCGACTCGACAGGGTCGACCGGCTAGCGTGGACGGAGGACCGGGAGGCGACATGGGCAAGGGAGATGACGACGACGTCGACATCGTCATCGACGCATGGGCCGCAGCGCTCCCCGACGTCGACTTCGCGCCCCTCGACATCGTGTCGCGACTGCGCCGTCTGCTGCCGCAGATGCAGGAGGTGCGGAGCGCGTCGTTCGCGGCGAACAACCTCCGCACCTGGGAGTTCGAGTTCCTCTCGGTGCTCCGTCAGCACGGAGGGGACGGCATGACGCCGTCGATGCTCGCCGCCCGCCTGCACGTGACGAGCGGCAATCTCGCGAGTCAGCTCGACCGGCTGGCCGCCCGCTCCCTCGTCGCCCGGCAGAAGAACCTCGCCGACGCCCGGAGCAAGATCGTCGTGCTGACGCCGCTCGGCCGGCAGCGCGTGGACCAGGCGATGCGACGCCTCGTCGAGGACGAGAACGCGATGCTCGCCGACCTCACCCGTGAGCAGGTCGCGGTGTTCATCGAGAGCCTGCGCATCATCGGCAACGCGTTGGAGCGGCGCGAGCGCTGAGCGCACGTTCCGGACGGGCCTGAGCTCAGAGGCCGGCTCTCGCTCGGCTACTCCACGAGCTTGCCCGCGACGGACACCTCTTCCATGAGGGCGGCGATCTCAGCGGGGATCTCCGGGATCGACTCGCGTTCGATGCGACCGGGGCCCGACCACACGAGGTTCACCTGCAGGCGCTCATCGAGCTCGGGGTAGTCCGCGCGGTTGTGGCAGCCGCGGGTCTCGCGACGCTCCAGCGCGGCCTCGAGCGTCGCCCGGGCGGACAGTGCGGCCGACTTCAGGTCGAAGGCGTGCGCGAGGTCCTGGTAGCCGGCGATGTCGGGGTGGACGCCGACGTCGGCGATGCGCGCCTCGATCGCGTCGAGCTCCGCCAGCCCGGCGAGCAGCCCGGTCTCGTCCCGCACGACGCCCGCGTGCTCGGTCATCGTGTTGCGGATCGCGCGTTGGAGCGCGCGCACGTTCTCGGGTCCGTCGGAGGCGAGCAGTTCGTCGATCTCGGCACGCGCCTCGGCGACGGCCTCGGCCGACCGGAGCTGCGCCTCGAGGCCCGCCGAGTACTCCGCTGCGGCTTCGCCGACGATCCGCCCGAAGACGAGCAGCTCGATGAGCGAGTTGCCGCCCAGTCGGTTCGCTCCGTGCAGTCCGGACGAGGCCTCGCCGATTGCGTACAGGCCGTCGACGCCGGTGCCGTGGTCCTCCGGTCGCACCCACACGCCGCCCATCGAGTAGTGCGCGGTCGGAGCGATCTCGATCGGGGTGGTGGTGATGTCGAGCATCTGCAGTTCGAGGAGCGTCTGGTACACGCGCGGCAGGCGCGTCATGATCGTCTGGCGCGGCAGGTGGGAGACATCGAGGAGCACGCCGCCGTTCGGTGTGCCGCGACCCTCCTTGATCTCGGTGTACGCGGCGAGGGCGACGCGGTCGCGGGTGGAGAGTTCCATGCGCTCCGGGTCGTACCGCGCCATGAAGCGCTCGCCGAGGCCGTTGCGGAGGATGCCGCCCTCGCCACGTGCGGCTTCGGAGACGAGTGTGCCGGCGGCGTTCTCGGGCTCGATGAGGCCTGAGGGGTGGAACTGCACGAGCTCGGGGTCGCGGATGCGGCCGCCGGCCTCGACGGCGAGACGGAACGAGTCGCCGGTGTTCTCGTCGCGTCGGGAGGAGGTGCGGCGCCAGATGCGGTTGTGGCCGCCGGCAGCGAGGATGACGGCGTCGGCGTGGATGAGGTAGCGGGTGCCGTTCTCGAGGTCGAAGCCGTAGGCGCCGAAGATCACGTTGTCGCGGACGAGGAGCTTGGTGATGTACACGGTGTCGAGGATCGGGATGTCGAGCTGAGCGGCGCGGTTCACGAGCGTGCGCTGGATCTCGAGTCCGGTGTAGTCGCCGGCGAACGCGGTGCGACGGAACTTGTGCGCACCGAAGAACCGCTGCGAGATCCGGCCGTCCTCCTCCCGTGCGAACGGCATGCCGTACCGCTCGAGGTCCTCGATCCCGCGGGCCGCGCCCTCGGTGACGATCTGCACGGTGTGGGGGTTCGCCAGCAGGTAGCTCTCCTTGAGGGTGTCGGCGGCGTGCTGCTGCCAGGAGTCCTCGGGGTCGATCGTCGCGAGGGCCGCGTTGATGCCGCCTGCCGCGAGCGAGGTGTGGGCGTCGGCCTTCTGCCGCTTGCCGACCGCGATGACGTCGACGCCGCGTTCGGCGAGTTCGATCGCGGCGCGGAGCCCGGAGCCACCGGTGCCGATGACGAGGACGGAGGTGGACAAGCGGTGTTCGTGCACGGGACGCTCCTTCGGGATGCGGACGCTGCTGCGGCCGCTCTCGGATCCTATGCACCCCGGGGCGATCAACCAAGGTAACCCTTACTAAGGCTCGCCTTAGTGCTACCTCATCGTGTCACCGTGACCTCGTTGAGCCGCCCGAATCTGCACGGAAATCGGCGATTTCCGCGCAGATCAGGGCGACTCAGGAGGCGGTGGTGACGCCGCGGACTGCGGCCCGACGCGGTGCGAACACCCAGAACCGGTAGAGCACGAACCGGAACACCGAGCCGAGGATCAGTCCGACGACGTTCGCCGAGACGTTGTCCGCGAGCGGCGACGTCAGGTGCAGGACGCTGTGCGACACCCAGAGGCACAGGAGGGCGATCGCACCACCGGCGAGACTGACACCGGCGAACTCGACGGCCTCGCGCACGACGTCCACACTCCGGCCACGCCCGGAGAAGGTGTACAGCCGACTCCCGATCCAGTTCGTGAGGATCGCGAGCGAGGTGGAGATCGCCTTCGCCGCGATCAGCCCGCCGCTGCCGCTGTGTTCCAGGACGAAGAACGCGAGGATGTTGAACACCCCGACGTCCACCAGGAATCCGGCCCCGCCGACGACCGCGAACCGCAGCAGCTCGGGGAGGAGCCCGTTCCGCTCCCGGAACCGATCACGAATCGACATGCCGAGGCTCCTTCACGAGTCGGTAGACGATGCTCCGGTGGACGGGGTACGACGCCTCCACGGTGTAGCCCAGGGCTCTGAGCGACGCCACGTCCGGCGTCGCCGAGGACCCTTCCACCACCCACACGGTGTCGTGGGCGAGCAGTTCGGCGTGGACGTCGGCCAGCGGACGGACGGCGTCCCACAGTGAGGGTCGGTCGCGGAAGGAGGTCGTGAGCGCGACGTCGTCGAGCCCGGCGAACGCCGTCGGGTACAGGTCGATCGCGAGCCGCGACCGCCGTGACGGCTTGACCGACTGGTCGAACACGATCGCGTCACCGGCCGTCGCATGTGCGGCGACGACGTCAGCGGTCTGGCGCAGGTCGCTGCCGTCGTCCTTCGCGAACTCGCCGCGCTGGCCGATGATGGCGGGAGCGGCGAGGCCGGCCAGCAGCGCGAAGGTGAGTGCGGTGCCAGCCAGCGGCGTGCGGGTGCCACTCAGCGCGCCGACGAGGGTGCGGACCCCCAAGGCGATGAGGATGGCGACGGCCGGCGTGCAGAACGTCACGTACCGGAGGTTGTACATGGGGGTCAGCAGCTCGTTGCCGATGATCAGGATCGCGGTCGGCATCACGACCCAGACCGCGATGATCGCGAGTCCGTACCGCTCGTCCGTGCGGCGTCGCGACGTCAGGACACCGATCGGTGCGATGAGCATGAGCGCCCACGCGACCATGGCGAAGGCAGGGAGTTCGAACCACTGCCCGACGAGCACCGACGACGCCGTGGCGTAGTCGCGACGCCCGAGGAAGGCGATCTGGCCCCGCTCGGCGACCCCCGCGATGAGGATCGGCAGCGCCAGGACCAGGGCGATCGACAGCGACCACAGCCAACGACGCACGACGGCTCGCCCCGGCCGGAGGCTCATGGCGGCGGCGAGGTGCACGAGTACGAGGAGCGCGAGGTACAGGAACAGGTAGACGGATGCGGCGGATGCGACGGCGAACAGCACCCAGTCGCGCCGACGGACGATGCGCCGGCGGAGCAGGACGATGAACCAGTGCGTCAGCCAGACCGCCACCGCCATGCCGAACGCGTAGGAGCGGGCTTCCACGCCCATGCGCGTCACCTGCGGGATGATCGCGAACACCAGGCCAGCGAGGACGCCCGTCGGAGTGCCGAACAGTTGCCGGGCGAGGACGACGACACCGGCTGCGGCGAACCCGGTCGCGACCGCACTCGGGAACCGGGCGACCCCCTCCGCGCTGCCGAACCAACCGATCCAGACGTGGAGGAACAGGTAGTAGGCGCCATGGACGGCGTCGACGTGACCGAGCATCTGCCACAGCACCGGCAGCGGTCGTGTCGCAGCGAGCACGCTGGCCGCCTCGTCGCCCCAGTACGACGGGTTCCCCGACCCCGTGAACGCGAGCGCCCCGGCGGCCACGCCGACCGCCGGGGCCGGAAGCCACCGTGGGATCCGCCACGCGGTGGAGCGTCCGCGGAACCGTCGAGCGGGCGCGGCCGACGAACCCGGCTCGCCGACAGCCGTACCGCGCGTCGTGACGGTCATGAGGTCCCTCCACGGCATCCGGACGGACACCGACCCTCTGATCGTCGCGACGCGCGCTGGGGCGACCGTGGGACCGGGCACCTCGTTCCTGAGAACTCGTACACGAATGCCCGCAGGATCCCGATTCCGCGAGCGACCCGCTCAGGACCATCCATGGCATCCGTTGAGCGCTCGGGGTGCAGGGTCGCGCCGAGGGGACGGACCTAGGATGTGGGTGCGCCGTCGCCGTGGCGGCCACCCGCGGAAGGGGCGCCGATGAAGATCCTCGTCGTCGATGATGAGCCGGAGATGACCGACCTCCTCGCCCGCGGACTCTCCGCAGACGGCCACGACGTCATCGAATCGCATGACGGCATCGAAGCCATGGGGGTCGCGTCGGGCGGCGACGTCGAGCTCGCCGTCGTCGACGTGATGCTGCCCGGGATGTCCGGCTTCGAGCTCAGTCGACGCCTCAAAGCGCTCGACCCCACGATCGCGATCATCCTCCTCACCGCCCGCAACGCCGTCGACGACCGGATCCGCGGCCTCGACGCCGGAGCGGACGACTACATGGTCAAGCCGTTCGACCTCGCCGAGCTGTCAGCCCGCATCCGCGCCGTCCGTCGCCGTGACGCCCTCCACGCGCCGACGCGGATCGAGACCGGTGCGCTCATGATCGACCTGACGCGCCACCGGGCGAGGGTCGGCGATCGCGACGTCCCGCTCAGCCGCACCGAGTTCGACGTGCTCCGCACGCTCGCCCTCCGACTCGACGAGACGGTCACGCGCGCCGCGATCATCGCCGAGGTCTGGGAGTCCACCGCACACATCGACCCCAACATCGTCGACCAGTACGTCAGCTACCTGCGACGCAAACTCGACCAGGTGGACAGCGGAGTCCGCATCGTCACGACCCGAGGCGTCGGCTTCAGGCTCATCGTCGAACCACGCTGATGACGGTCCTCCAGAACGTCGGCATCCGCGCCCGCATCGCGGGAGGCAGCCTCCTCATCGCGATCCTCATCGCCGTGGCCGCCGCGGTCGTGTTCAACGCCCAACTCGAACGCATCGTCCGAGACGGCACCGAGGCGGTGCTCACCAGCGACAGCGCGCCGTACGTCGTCGCCCTCGAAACCGAACCGGGCGAGTCCTTCGACGTGCCGGGCCCCTCGCAACTCGTCGCCGTGGTCGCGCCCGACGGGACGACCCCCGTCGACACGCTGCCGTCGGCGCTCGCCGCGAGCGTGCCGGCGCTCGTCGCGACGGCGGGGAGCACCGAGGCCGAGGCGGGGGACACCTCCTTCGTCGTGCTCACGACCAAGGTCTCCGTCGCGGGGGAGGACTGGACCGTCGTCGCGGCGCGGGACGGGGTGGAGGAGCGCACGGTGCTCGGCCAGTTGCGGGCGCTCGTCTTCATCGGGCTCGGAGTGATGGCGCTCGGTACCGCCGCGACCGCGTGGGCCCTCACCTCCGTGTCGCTCGGCCCGGTGCGCCGCATGCGTCGGACTGCGGCGGCGCTGAGCGAGGAGGAGTCCACCGAACTCCTGGACGTCGGCGAGGCGAACGACGAGATCTCCGATCTGGCCCGCACCCTCAACGACCTGATCGAGCGACTGCGCTCGTCCGCGCTCCGAGAGCGGCAGCTCGTCTCCGACGCGAGCCACGAACTCCGCACGCCGATCGCGCTGCTGAACACGCAGCTGCAAGTGGCGATCCGAGAGGCCTCGTCCGTCGACCAGCTCGTCCGCGACCTCCGCGGCGCGCAACGCAATGTCGCCCGGCTGTCGGGTCTCGTCACCTCGCTGCTCGAACTGTCGTCGATCGAGGCCGTCGGCCACGTCGAGCGGGCGACGCTGCTCGAACTGGATCGGGAGGCCTTGGAGGCTGTCGACCGTGCACGCTTCAGGGCCGATGACACGCGGGTCGAGCTGCGGTACGAGGGTCTCGAGGGCGACGGTGGCGCGACGACGCGCCCGGTGGACGCCCAGTCGCCGACGGCGCAGATCCGAGCCGAGGACTTCGGGCGGGTCATCGACAACCTCGTGGACAACGCGCTCCGCGCGCTCGGCCAGGACGGATCGATCGACGTCCGACTGGAGCACGCAGGCGGATCGGTGCGGTTGACGGTGGTCGACACCGGCGGTGGCCTCGACCCGGCGTTCGAGGCGCACGCGCTCGACCGGTTCACCCGCCAGGACACCTCGCGGCGTGGCGGCCAGGGCGCTGGACTCGGGCTCGCGATCGTCGCGGCGGTCGTGAAGCGCGCGGGCGGTGTGGTCGAGCTGCAGAACCGGCCCGGAGTCGGCCTGACCGTGCGGGTCGTCCTCCCGACCGTTTGACCACGGCGCGTGTCGCGCTCCAGGTGCAGTGGAATCCCCCATGACGCAGGACAGGCGTGCGGGGTTAGCGTGCTCTCACATCGATCCGAAGGAACGAACGGGCCGATGGGTCGGGGCTCGAACATCCGACCGTTGGTGCAGGACCGAGGTCGACGCGGGGGCGAAGGCCTCGACGACCTGCTGCACGCCCGGGTGCTCCCCGGTTCCTTGGGCGAAGCAGGTGCAATGGCCGGTCCCGCCGCATCCCCTTGCAGGCGGGACCGGTCGTGCGCGCCCGGCGACCCGCTGAGTCGCCCGGAACTGCAGGCAAACCGGCGATTCTCGAACATGATCGGGCGACTCGGGGGAATGCGGGGGAGGTCCGACTCCTTGCACCCTGCATGAGAGCGATCGTGTACACGAGCACCGGTGATTCGTCCGTCCTGCGGCTGCAGGAGCGTGACCCTCAGACACCAGGTGCGGGTGAGGTGGGGGTCCGGGTCGTCGTCTCCGGCGTCAATCCGACCGACTGGAAGGCGCGCGCCGACACCAACCGGGTGGTCGATGCCGACGGCATCGTGCCGAACCAGGACGGCGCGGGCGTGGTCGAAACGGTCGGCGAAGGCGTCACGGATGTGCGGGTCGGCGACCGTGTGTGGGTCTTCCTCGCCGCGCACGAGCGGCCGACGGGGACCGCGCAGGAGATCACCGTGCTCCCGTCGAGCCGTGTCGCGCGGCTGCCGGAGGGCATCGACTTCGACCTCGGTGCGAGCCTCGGTGTGCCCGCGATGACCGCCCACCGCGCGCTCACCGTCCACGAGTCCGGCCCGGCGCGTCTGTCGCCTGGGGCGCTCGACGGGCGCTTCGTCCTCGTGCAGGGCGGAGCGGGCGCCGTTGGACATGCTGCGATCCAGCTCGCGGTGTGGGCGGGGGCCACCGTCATCGCGACCGTCAGTTCCGACGAGAAGGCCGAGCTCGCCCGTGCGGCCGGCGCGCACCACGTGCTCCAGTACCCGGCCGACGACCTCGCCGAGCAGATCCGTGCGATCGCGCCGGCCGGCGTCGACCACATCGTGGAGGTCGCGCTCGCCCAGAACGCGGCGCTCGACGTCGCGGTGATCGCGAACCACGGCAGCATCGGCTACTACGCGAACAACAACGGTGAGGAGTTCACCGCGCCGATCGTCGCGAGCTTCGCGAAGAACGTGCGCTGGCAGGGCCTGCTCCTCTACACCGTCGGTCCCGAGGCCATCGCGGCAGCGGCGGACGACATCGTCGCTGCACTCGAGGACGGCGCGCTCCCCGTCGGCGATGCGGCCGGGCTGCCGCTCGTCTGGTTCCCGCTCGAGGAGACCGCCGCTGCGCACGACGCCGTCGAGCAGGGTGCCGTCGGCAAGGTCCTCATCCGCGTCAGCTGAACGCACTGAGTCGCCCGGTCCTGCACGAAAATCGACGATTTTCGCGCAGGACCGGGCGACTCAGTGGGAGCGACGGCTATTTGGCGTCGAGAGGCAGGAGGATGCCCTTCACCGTCGGGTCCGTCGCGAGGAACTCCTGCACGGCCGGGTCCTGGAACGCCTTGATGAGCTGCTTGATGTTCTCGGTGTCCTTGTACTTCGAACCGATGGTCAGCTGACCGGCGAAGTCGTCAGGTGCCTGCGGTGCGTAGATCTGCTGCTCGATCGGGATGTTCGCCGCCAGGTAGTACTCGGTGTAGCCGACGGCGGCGTCGAGGTCGGGGAGTGCGCGGGACTGCGCTGCGAAGTCGAGCAGCGTGAACTGCAGGTGCTTCGGGTTCGACTCGATGTCGTCCTGCGTCGCCGTTCCGGGTTCCGTGCCGGCCTTCAGGGTGATCAGGCCGGCGCTCTGCAGCAGCCACAGGCCCTGGGCCTCATTGGCGGGGTCGGAGTACAGCGAGATGGTGCCGCCGTCGGGGATCTCGCTGACGTCGCCGTACTTGTCGCTCCACAGCCCGAAGCCCCAGCGGAACACCGGCGTCGCCGCCTCTTCCGAGAAGTCGGGATTGGCTTCGAGCACCTGACCGAGCCAGAGCTTGTGCTGGTACACGGTGGCCGCGACCTCGCCGTCGTTCACCGCCCGGTTGATGGTGTTGCTGTCGGAGAGGCCCTTGAACTCGACGGTGATGCCGTACTTCGGAGCCACCTCCTTGGCGACGAAGTTCACGAGCGCCTGCTCGGAGGCGTTGCCCTCGGCGGTGGCGACGTAGAGCGTCGCGCCCTGCTGCTCGTTCGCGGACGCCTGGGGGAGCAGCTGCGGCACGGCGATGATGGACGCGATGCCGAGGGCGACGACTGCGCCGCCGGCGATCCACGGCCATCGGCGCTTCTTCTTCAGCTCGAAGCCGAGCTCGGTGTCGGTGGACATGGTGGTGCCTTTCGCTGGGGTGTGGGAGGTGGAGCGGTGTTCGGGGAGGAGGTCTAGACGGTGACGGGCCGCGGCGTGCGGCGGCCAGCGGAGGCCCGTGAGCCCCGCACGGCGCTGGGTGTCGTCGCCCGCACGAGGGCGTCGCCGGCGAGCTGCACCAGGGCGACCGTCGCGACGAGGATGACGATGGTGGCGAGCATCACCGTGTTGTCGAAGCGCTGGTAGCCGTAGGTGACGGCGACGTAGCCGATGCCGCCCGCGCCGATCGTGCCGGCGATCGCGGAGTACTCGATCATGGCGATGGTGTTGATCGTGAGTCCGCCGATGATCTGCGGCACGGCCTCACTCAGCTGGGCGGTGCGGATGACCTGCAGGCGGGAGGCTCCGGATGCGCGGGCGACCCGGGTGAGGGCGACGGGCACGCTGCGCAACGAGTTCTCGACGATGCGCGTGAAGAACGCGATCCCGGCGATCGACATGGGGACGACCGCCGCTGCGATGCCGATGTTGGTGCCGGTGATGAGGCGGGTGAACGGCATGATCGCTGCCATGAGGATCAGGAACGGCAGCGAGCGACCGACGCTGATCACCCAGCTGAGCGTCTGGTGGGCGGCCCGGTTCTCGAACAGCCCGCCGGGAGCCAGGTTGTGGACCGCGGCGCCGAGCGGGATGCCGACGAGCACCACGATCGCCATGACGATGCCCACCATGATGAGCGTCTCCCCGAGAGCGGGGAGGACCAGGGCGGGGATGTCGGCGAGCGGAACCTGGTTGCCGAGGTGGAGTTGGCCGGTGTGCAGTTGGCCGGTGTGCAGGGCGCTCATGCGACGAGTTCCTTCGAGGTGAGGGGCGCGGCGGAGCGGATCGAGAGGCCGAGTGCGCTCGCCGCGGCGGAGATGCGCGGCTCGTCCGCGGAGGTGAGGGCGATCGTCGCGTGCCCGACGGCCTGGCCGTCGATCGTCTCGATCGCGGCGCCGAGGAGTGAGACCTGGCCGACGGACGCCGACAGTCGGCTCACCCAGTCGGCGGGGACGTCGGCCGAGGCGTAGGAGACGATCCACTCGGTGAGTCCAGGGGCGGGGACGACGGACGGGCGAACGGGGTTGAGGGCGAGCCCGAGGGGCGATGCGGGATCGCGGAGCAGGTCGACGAGTCGGCCCGATTCGACGATGTGGCCGTGGTCGAGGCGTGCCACGGAGTCTGCCACCTGTCGTACCGTCTCCATCTCGTGGGTGATGAAGAGGATGGACAGTCCGAGGTCGTCGCGCAGTTCCTTGAGGAGTGAGGTGATCGCCGCGGTGGAGGCGGGGTCGAGTCCGGACGTGGCCTCGTCCGAGAGCAGCACCGACGGGCGGAGGGCGAGGGCGCGGGCGATGCCGACGCGCTGGCGTTGGCCGCCGGACAGCTGGTGTGGGTAGGCGTTCGCGCGGTCGGCGAGTCCGACGCGGTCGAGGAGTTCCGCGACGCGCTTCTTCGTCTCGGCTTTCGTGACGCCCAGGTATTCGAGCGGCAGGGCGACGTTCTGCGCTGCCGTGCGGCGGCTGAACAGACCGTCGGATTGGAAGATCGTGCCGATGCGGCGCCGTGCCACGCGGAGTTGCTCCTCTGAGAGCTGCGAGAGGGCGTCGCCGTTGACGATGACCGACCCGGACGTCGGGCGCTCGAGCAGGTTCACGCAGGCTGCCAGCGTGCTCTTGCCGGCGCCGCTCGGGCCGACGACGGCGAAGATCTCGCGTGCTTCCACGGAGAAGTCGAGTCGGTCGAGGACGGTCACGGCGTCGTCGCCATGGCCGTAGACCTTCGTGAGCTGTTCGAGCTGGATCATGCGCACGATGATGGAGCATTCCGCGTGCCGCGCACAGACGGGCCGACGTACGCAGTCACAAACCGTCGCGGACCGTCACAAATATCTGTACTCAGTCCCGAAACGCTGTCGTGAGGCGCGACCGCGGCCGCCTGTGCACCGATCACGACCATGGGGTCCACCGCGACGATGTGCTGCCCGCGAGGTCATGTACGATTGCACAGGACGCTCCGGCGCCACGCGGATGTAGTTCAATGGTAGAACTTCAGCTTCCCAAGCTGATAGCGCGGGTTCGATTCCCGTCATCCGCTCCACCACTGGGATCGCGGGCCATCGCCCAATGCGTCAACACCGGCTTGATTCGCCCAGGTTGTCGTTTATTCGTCGCTTTTCCAGCGCTCCGCAGTCGGCCGAAGATCGCAAAAGTTGATTTGTGCCGCCCGGCTTTGGTGCTCGGTCAGACGTAGAGCGTTCTTTTGCGTTCGGTCCCGTCGGCATCTGTCCAAGTCAGTTCGATGGCCGTGACGCTGGGGCTGGCGAGTGACTTCTCGATCGAGAACGGGATCGTGTCGTTGGGAGCAAGTTCCACCGGTAGCGGCCCGGCGTAGGTGGCCGCCTCATCGCCACCCGGCGTGGCATCCCGGAACCCGGTCAGCCTTGCTGCGGCACCGTTCTGCGTTGAATCGTTGCGGAGGCGGTATCGGTTCCTGGTCTCCTGCCATGTCGTCCAGGTGACCGGGCTGACGATTGGTCCGTCCGACGTAATTCTTGGGCCTTCGCCAGATCTTCGCAGTTGCTCATTAGATGCGCCGGTATTCGCCGCGCCTTTCAGGGTCTCCACCCCACCCTGTGTCCTAATGGACTTGACGAGTGCGATTGTGCTGACCACCGCTGCCGCAATGCCGCCCACGCCGCCGAACCACGCCGGTACAACAGCGCCCCAAAAATCCACTTCGCTCATTCGCTGAGCGTAACGGAATGCGATCGACCCATCGCGACAGCGAAGAGTGTCCGAGAGTTGACGAGTTATCAGGACGGTCAAGGCCGTGCTCGATCTAGACGACTGGCCGCAGAAATCCGTCCGCAGTGGAACGGCGCCTCGCGACGGTCGAGAGCATTAGCTCTCTCGCGCGAAGGTCTTCAGCTGAACGAGCAGGCCGAAGGCCGCGGCGCTCTCCTCATGGTGATCGCGGACGAGATTCCTGGTCAGCTCACCCACCACCGAACGATCGGCGACGATCGAGAGCTTGGCGCTCCAACGCTCGCCTCAGCTCGACTCGAGGCCAACAACGTTCCGATCGAGTTTCGACGCTCGGGCCAGACCCCAGGCCTGCAGGCGGCCGACCTCGTTGCCTATCTGTATCGCCGCCTGGACCATTACCCTGACGGGGACCAACGATCGCGGCGGGCGGCTGACCGCCTGTGGGCGGCGATCGAGCCAGCCATTCTCCACGTGTGGGTGTGGCGCCGGTCAGGCACGAGAGCCCCGCGTGAGCGGGGCATCCGGCGAACAACGCTCTGGTAACCAGCCCGTCGTGCGATCCATGTTACCGGGAGCAGGTTTGGGAAGCCACCCGGTGCAGAGGGTGCGATCGAGTGTCCTCTTTATCTTGGGCCAATCCTGAGGGGCAGCTTGGGAGATCTTGAGACTAAGTCGACAGTCTTGCTTTGTTGGAGATGGCTGAAGTCTCCGGATAGGAGCGAGCAATGGCGGCGAAAGCAGGAATCACGGTTCCGATCTACCGAATTGATGTGCAGGGTTTCCTCGACGTTCTCGGTGAGGAGGTGAGCCTAACGGACGTTCCGCGGCGGCTCGTTCAGTCATACAACACTGAGAAGTCTCAGATCGTCTACAGGACGCAAGGGCACTCGGAGATCGACGGGCACTACATCGAGCTGTTCCACAACGTCACCTCTCAACCGCAGACAAGCGCCTGGGTAAAGTTCTTCGAAAGCTCAGGCATCGACCTTCCTGAGATCGCGAGTCAGTTTCAACAGCTGTTGTGTTTCGTCGTGATTGACGCCGAGCTCTACGCGTTCACTGCTGGCCAAGCCGCAGTTGTATTCGAGCGCTACGTTGACATCGCCTTCCCGCTGGAGGTGGGTCGCCGGGTAGCCAAAGGTGAGGTGCGATCGGCCAGGGCGAATCAGATCACCGGCCGTACTTTGATGAGCGATCAGCATTTTCGTGATCCGCGTCGTATCACGCTGACGGAGTCGCTCGACACCGTCTGGAGTTCCTTGAGTGGCGATGTGCGGGCGGAGTGGTTGGCTGACGGGCGGCTGCAGGGCATTTTCGGACTGAAGAAGAAGATGCGAATCAGTGTCACCGGATCAGTCCGGCTAGGACCGAAAGTGGAATCCTTGGAGAAGATGGTCGCGCTCGTCACCTGGCTTGGATGGGTCGTCGATGAGGCACTGCCGGTCGACGATGCATGGGGTGCTTTGGATGCGATCAAGGCGCTCAACTCTCGCAAGCAGAAGCGCTTGATCGAACGGCTGCGCATAGAGCTCGCGCGACAGATCTTCGTCGAAAAACGCACCGAGGATCTCGCGCTGTCCCACGCCGACGTTTCGTTCTATACCGGCGCGAGCGAGTACGTCGTGACTGATGACGGGACCGTTCTTGCGGAGTTTGAGGTCGAGCCGACCTTGCGGGAGATCGTGGATGCAGCGACGGTCGACGGCGATCGAAACGAGCAGGCCCTCGAATCGATCATCATCACGAGTGCGAATGAAGACTACGGTGCCTATTTCGCGACGCGGGCAAACCTGGCGGCGCATCTTCACGGCGAGCTACGTATGGACAACAAGACCTACTTCCTGCTGTCAGGTCGATGGTACGAAGTCGATGCGACATTCATAGACAGCATCAAGCGGGAGTTCGTCGAGCTTGCGGGAACGCTCGACTTGGAGCGGCAACTGGTGGGTCTGCGCGACTGGCGAAGCGAAGACCCCGAGGGCGTCTACAACACGACATCGATCGATCACAGTTTCTCTATCAATGGCGACACGATCCTGACGGACAACATTGAACTCTTCGATACGCTTTCCTTCGCGCAGGAGGGGGTGCTGCACATCCTGCACGTCAAGCGCGGGTTCAATGTCAAGATTCGCGACGTCCGCTCACAGCTTCTTGCTTCGGCGCAGCTCATCGAGAATGATTTGCGGACGGGCGGCAAGAAGCTTCGAGCGCATCACGGCCAACTCGTAGCGAAGGGCCGAACGGAGCTGTCGGAAGATGCCTTCGTTGAGCTCTTCACCCGCTCGCGTGTCTACGGTCTCTGCTACGCGACCGAACGGCAGATCTCTGCGTCCTCCGCTAGTTCGTTCCGATCGAGTGTCGCCAAAATGGAGCTTGTGTCTCTCAACGCTGCGTTCCGTCAGCTGAGTTCGAATGACCTGACTGCCTCGTTCAGGCTGATCTGGATCCCGATTGTTCCGTAGGGGGTTCTATGGAGTTCGTACTCCGATGAAGTGATCCTCGCATGGGTACGTGGGATTTCCCCGTTTGGAGGCGAGCGCCCTTTCCATTGTCGCTTCGTCTGTAAACCACGTGACATTGAGCGCGGTTGTGACGAGATCGATGAGGCCGCCCACACCTGCTGGGCGAACTGAGCCGCTTATCGGGCTGTCGATGATGTGTCGTCCGTTGCTGTAAAAATTCTGGTCGCGGGGGAGGATCAAGTCGTACATTTGCGTCGTGCCGTCGGGACCCAAGAACGGGCATACGAGAACCCACCAGTCTGCCGCCACGATGGATCCGCGCGCTCAAGCGTTCATCGATTGTGTCAGACGAGATGGGGTGGGCTGCGGCGCCGGAGTTGCGGTTGGATTACGTGGTCCCTTCGGCAAGGCAGCCTCAATGTTCGCGATTCGCTGGCGCTACTCGTTTTTCAGGTCGCTCGCTGCACGTCGGGGCGGGTTCGGTCGGGACGAGTGTGAGTATGTTTAGCGTCACCCTGTCGGTTGGAGAGATGTTCCGATGAAGGTCAACAAAGACTCGCGACTGCTGCGAGGTATCAGTGGTCGTGCGCTTCTTACGGTTTTTTGGGTTCTTTGCGTGCTTATGGGACTCTACGTCGTCGTGTTCATCCCGGTGATGGTCGCACTGCGGCAGTACGTGCCGACGTTTCTCACAGGCGTCAGCCTGGTCCTCGCTGGGGGCGTGATGGTTCTGCTGGCTTCGCGTCGGTTCCCGGCTGAGTTGCGCCGCGGGTACACGACGAGTTTGATCGGGCACACGCATGTCGATCAGATCGATCCTCGGTCTGGTCAGGTCATTCGCCGTGCTGGTGAACCGCTGCTTCCGCGTGCGGAGCGCCGGGCTCGTGAGCGGGAGGCGCGTCGTGAAGTTCGCTGACGTTCGGTGGGTCGTTGTGGCGCCGATCCTGGTTGCAGCGGTCGTCGCGATCGTCGGGTTCGGTATCCGTGCGGCCGATGCGTTCGGGAACGGGCCATCGTCTGCGCCGGGTTTCGTGCTGGTCTTCCTCGGGGCGTTCATGCTGGTCGGTGTGCTGTGGTGGTTCGCCGCCCGGCGATCGCGCGTGGACACGGCTGCTCTCGTCGCGGCGGTCGCGAAGCGTCGACCCAATGAGCGCGTGCTCGCGTTCCTCAGCACTCCGGGTCTCCGGAAGGAGTGTTCGGCGGTGGATGCGGCATCGCTCGCGAAGTGGGGCGACGGCCGAGCAATGTACGTGCTCTCCTGGAACGACTCGAATCTCACGCTGTGGGACCAGGTCGCCGGAGCGAACGAAGTGCTGCACATTCCCCGGCATGCGGTCTCGACCGTCGAATCGAGGCCGTCAGCGGCCGGCATCCGGACGTTCCAGTCTCTCGTCATCGGCGTCCTCTCAGCTGGTCAGCCGGTCCCGGCGCAGATCGAACTGCCCATCGGCCGTGTCGGCGAGCACAGCTTCGAGACGTTCGGCGAGGGGGCGCTGCGAGAGCTGCAAGCGGAATTCCGGCGCAAGGCCAGCGCGGCTGAGGTCTGACGATCTGGCGTCGACACAATCGACTGCGATCGATGGTCGTTGTAGCGGCGCAAGACAGGAGTTGGACAGGGTTATGCGCCTGCCGTCCACGCCTGACGTGTCTATCGCCTCACGGTTTTCTCACCCCAAAATCGAGCTCACCATGCCTCACCACGTCTCACGCTCCCGTGGAATCACGCGCAAGTGCACTCCAGTGAGCATCAGTTAGACAACAGTTGGTAACTTCAGCTTCCCAAGCTGATAGCGCGGGTTCGATTCCCGTCATCCGCTCCACATGCCTGGTCAGGGCATCTTGTCGAACTTCGCCTGCTTGCACGATTCGCCCTGGAACCGACCGATGTCATCGTCCTCTCATCGCGTGCGAACTCGAGGGTTGTCCGCGGCTCGTGCAGAACCGGAAGACGCCAGCAGGCGCGTGGCTGTGCGCCGAGGAATGCTTGAACCCCTTGTGCTCGCGAGTGTCGGGGAGCGTCGGGGAGCGTCGCAGGTGCGGTTGAGGCCGCGATCGAGCGCGCCGACACCCTGCGGCGCGCATGCGTCGCACAGAGGGACCCCCGATTGCAGATGACGACGACCGGCCCTCTCCGCTGACATAATTTCGCGGTTCACGCGGGGAACCGTTCAGTATGTTGTAGTCATGAAGTCTGCGACGATCTACGACGTTGCCAAGCGGGCTGGCGTATCGCATCAGACGGTCAGCAGATACCTCAGCGGTTTCGAAGGGATTCGACCGGTCACGCGCGACAAGATCACTGTCGCGCTCGCCGAGCTCGAGTACAAGCCGAATTCCGCCGCGCGTTTCCTGCGACTTCAGCAGATCAACCGCATCGGATTCCTCGCCGACCGCATGGACCAGAGCGGCCCGTCTCGGACGCTGTTCGGGGCGACCCAGGCGGCTCGAGAACTCGACTACGTGCTCGACATCGTGTCCATCGACGGCGGGGATGAGCAGTCGGTGACTGAGGCTGTGGACTTGATCACACAGAGTCAGGTGGCCGGAATCGTGCTGTCGGCACAGACGCAGGCCGGACGGGCCGCGATCGAACGACGACCGCTCTCGATACCCGTCGCTCGAGACTTCGGCCTGGTGATCGAGAGCACGAACGAGAGCATGAACCGTGCCGCGGGCCGGATTGCAGCAGAGCACCTTGTGGCCCTTGGTCACCGTCGCGTCGCGTACCTTGCGGGCCCGAGTCAATGGACGGCATCGGTGGAGAGGCGTTCGGGCTTCGAGGAGGCGCTCACGGCCGCGGCCGGCACGATCGTGGTGTCCGAGGAGGGTGACTGGTCGGCGCGCTCCGGTTTCGACGCCTGCGAACGGCTGCTCGCAGCCTCCTCCGGATCGTTCACGGCAGTTGCCGTCGGCAACGACGCGATGGCGCACGGGGCCCTCGCGTCGCTCGCGCGAGCTGGACTTCGAGTACCTGAGGACGTCAGCGTGGTGGGCACCGACGACGTCCCGGAAGCAGAGTTCATGGTGCCGTCGCTGTCGAGCGTGTCCATGGACTTCGCGTTCGAAGGTCGCTTCGTCGTCACGACGCTCATTGCAGAGATCGAGCACCGACCGGCGCACGGTGGTCTGACGCTCCCGCTCCCACGCGTGGTGGCCCGCGCGTCGACAGGGCCAGCCCCAGTCTGACGTCCGCGATCCCGTCGGACGCCGAAGCCCTCCGACCACCACGGTCACGGCGAGTCTGAGGTGATTTCGTGCTGCCTCTTGCGCCTTCCGCCGGCGTCGATTATGTTCCTCACAGGCCTAATGTTATCGACAACATTTTTTGATGGCCCACGCAGATTGGTCAACGATGACAACACCACCGACGCACGCCGGCATCCTGTTCGGCGCGGCCTACTACGTCGAGTACCAGGTTCCAGGGAGCCTCGATCGCGATCTCGATCTGATGGTGGAGGCTGGCTTCACCGTCATCCGTGTGGGGGAGTCGGTTTGGTCCACCTGGGAGCCACGCGAGGGCGAATTCGAGCTGGACTGGTTGCAACCGGTGCTCGACGGCGCTGCGGCGCGCGGCCTCTCAGTCATCCTCGGCACCCCCACGTACGCCGTCCCGCCGTGGTTGCAGGTGCGGCACCCGGAGATCGCCGCCGAGCCGCAGACGGGTAAGCGCAACGGTTGGGGCGGCCGCCAAGAGATGGACCAGAGTCACCCCGTCTACCGCTTCTACGCGGAGCGGATCGTTCGCAAGGTCGTCGCCCGGTACGCCGATCACCCGGCGGTCGTCGGCTGGCAGGTGGACAACGAGCCCGGCATGCAACTGCCGCACAACGACCACGTCTTCGACCGTTTCGTCGCTTGGCTTCGCACGCGCTACGGCACGGTTGAGCAGGTGAACGAGGAGTGGGGTCTCGTCTACTGGTCGCACCGCATCACCGAATGGTCCGAGCTGTGGCGCCCCGACGGCAACCTCATGCCGCAGTACGACCTCGAATGGCGTCGATTCCAGAGTGAGCTCGCCACCGAGCTCATCGCCTGGCAGGCCGAGGTCGTCCGCGAGTACGCCCGACCAGACCAGTTCGTCACCACCTGCATCTCCTACTCGCGACCTCAGGTGGCGGACGACCAGCTCGTCGCAGCTCTCGATGTCACGGCCGGGAACCCGTACTACAAGATGCAGGACGGTCTCACCATCGGCGTCGAGGTCCCTCGTGAGGCCGCGTGGTGGCACACCGGTGTGTGGGCTCTGCACCAATGGGGCGACCGCGCCTGGTCCTCCGCGCAAGCTCCCTTTCTCGTGACAGAGACCAACGCCCAGTCGATCGGCGGCCCCTGGCAGAACAATCCGCCGTTCGACGGACAGATCAAGCAGGCGGCGTTCGCGTTGATCGCGCGGGGTGCCCGGATGATCGAGTACTGGCACTGGCACACGCTGCACTTCGGCGTCGAGACCTACTGGGGTGGGGTGCTCCCGCACAGCCAGCGGCCGGGGCGCATCTACCGCGAGGTGGCGGCGCTCGGGCAGTCGCTTCACGACATCGGCAGCGCACTCGACGGCTTCGAACCGTCCTCGGACGTGCTCATGCTGTGGTCGAGCGATACCAAGTGGTCGTTCACGAGCTACCCGCCGCTCGCCCGCCCCGACGGCAGTGCCGACCCGGACTCGTACGTGCAGCTCTTCGACGCGCACTACCGGGGGCTGTCGGAGGCTGGCGCGCAGGTGCGCGTGCAGCACGTGTCGCAGTTCGTCCGCGAGTCTGCCCCTGAGCTGGTCCGTCGTTGGCCGGTACTCGTGGTCCCCGCGCTCTATGTCGTGGACGATGAGACGCTGGCGGCGCTCGATGCCTACGCCGAAGCCGGTGGACACTTGGTGCTCGGCATCCGTACGGCGTACGGCGACCACCTGGCGCGCGCTCGAAGAGAGCCGGCTCCGGCCAAGCTCGCGACGGCAGCCGGTGTCTGGTACGAGGAGTACAGCAACCTCGATGAACCGCTCTCGCTCCTCGCCGATGCCGCGATCCAGCTCGAAGACGGTTCGGCAGCGACCCGCTGGGCCGACATCCTTCATGTCGACGATGCCGAGGTCCTCCTCAGGTTCGCCGAGAACGAGATCGGGGCGTCCGCCGCGATGACGACCCGCCGTATCGGGAAAGGCCGCGTCAGCTACATCGCGACCGTCCCCAACCCGCAGCTGTCACGTTCCATCTCGCGATGGCTCGTCCCGCAGACGGCGCACCGCGCGTGGAATGCATCAGCGTCGGTCACCGTGACCACCGGCACCAGACCGGACGCTGGCGACGTCGCTTTCGTGTCCAACTGGTCCGGCACCCCCGGCACCGCGACCGCTCCCGGAATCGTTCGGGACCTCGAGAGCGGGACCGTGCACCAAACCGGTTCGACCATCGAGCTCGCGCCCCGGTCGGCGCGCGTCTTCGAGGTCGTCGAGGCGGACCACGGCGTCACCGCCACCACGACCGCTCCATAGCTGCTCCATGACCACTCACCCAACACCGAGGAAGAACAACATGAAAACCAGGTTCACAGCAACGGCGCTGATGTCCATCGCCGTCGTCAGCGCGCTCGCCCTTGCAGGGTGCAGCGCTCCATCGTCCAGCGGTGGCGGTTCCTCCACCGCGCCGGTCTCGCAGGCGGACATCGACAAGGCGATGACCACCCCCACCACGATCACCTTCTGGAGCTGGGTGCCCGACATCCAGAACCAGGTCGACATGTTCGAGGCGAAGTACCCCGATATCACCGTGAAGCTCGTCAATACGGGCACGGGCAGCGTGCAGTACCCGAAGCTTCGCACGGCGCTCAAAGCCGGCAAGGGTGCACCGGACGTCGCGCAGATCGAGTACCAGTACATTTCCTCGTTCCGGCAGACCGGCAGCCTCGTCGACCTCACGCCTTACGGGGGTGCCGAGCTCGAAGACGAGTACGTACCGTGGGTCTGGAACCAGGTCTCGACCGACGACGGGGTCTGGTCGGTTCCGCAGGACTCCGGCCCGCTCGGCAATCTGTACCGCTCCGACATCTTCGAGGCGGCCGGTATCACGGCGGCACCTGAGACCTGGGCGGACTTCGCCGAGCAGGCAAAGACCATCCGCGCCAACACGCAGTCGTACATCTCCAACCTGCCCGGCAACGACCCCGGTCAGATCATGGGCCTGTTCTGGCAGGCGGGCGCGAAGCCGTTCTCGTACGACGGCGATAAGACGGTCGGAATCGACCTCGACTCCGCGGACACGCAGAAGGTCGTGACGTTCTGGCAGGACCTGATCGACCAGGATCTCGTCTCGACCGACGCAGACTTCAACGATGCCTGGTATCAGGGCTTCTCCTCCGGCAAGTACGCCAGCTGGCAGACTGCGGCTTGGGGACCGGTCTTCCTGCAGGGGACCGCGGCGAACACGAGCGGCAAGTGGACCGCGGCAAAGATCCCGCAGTGGAAGGCGGGCGAGGACGTCTCCGGAAACTGGGGCGGATCGTCCGACGCCGTCATCACCGGCACCAAGAACCCAATCGTCGCCGCGGAGTTCTCGAAGTTCATCAACGGCGCCACGGAGCCCACGCTCGCGTTCGCAAACGAGCAGTTCCTGTTCCCGACGACGACCGCAACCCTCACCAGCCCAGAGTTCACCGATGCGGCCTCCGACTTCTACGGCGGGCAGAAGGTCAACGAGCTGTTCGCCGGTGTCTCCGACACCGTGAGCACCGACTTCGAGTGGCTGCCGTTCATGGACTACGTGTACTCGAGCTTCAACGACACCCTCGGCAAGGCCATTGCCGATCACGCTGACATGTCAGCAGCCCTCACGGCCTGGCAGGACGACGTCGTCGCCTACGCCAAGCAACAGGGTTTCACCGTCAAGTAGTGCTCACCGAGGGCGTCGTCGTGAGACGGCGCCCTCGCAGGCGAAGGAGCAACATGTCCACCATCCCCGTCCGGCGCGAATCCCCCGGCTCCCCATCTCGGACGCGCACCGTCCGTCGGCCCGGCTCGCTGCAACGGCCGCAGCGCCTCGCCGCCTGGCTGCTCACCGTCCCGTTCCTGCTGATCTTCGCCGCGATGTTCATCGTGCCTCTCGGATACGCCGGCTACCTCAGTACGTTTACCTCGCAGCTCGTCGGCGGACAGGTGTTCTCCGGCCTCGCGAACTACGCGCGCGCCCTCGAAGACCCCAGTTTCTGGGCTGGTCTCGGACGGGTCGCCCTCTTCCTCTTCGTCCAGGTGCCGATCATGCTCGTGATCGCGCTCGCCGTTGCACTCGCCCTCGACACCGGGCGGGTGAAGGGCGCCAAGTTCGTGCGCCTCGCGATCTTCGTTCCCTACGCCGTCCCCGGCGTGGTGGCGACGCTGATGTGGGGGTACCTGTACGGCACGCAGTCGGGGCTCATCGCCCAGCTGTTCCGGGCGCTCGGGCTGCAACCACCTGACCTGTTGTCGCCGCAGAACGTGCTCGGCAGCACGATGAACATCGTGAGCTGGGAGTTCATCGGCTACAACATGATCGTCCTGTACGCAGCGCTGCGGTCGATCCCGGCCGAGCTCTACGAAGCTGCGGAGATCGACGGCGCAGGTCCGTGGCGGGTGGCGTGGAGCATCAAGATCCCCGCGATCCGGCCGGCCATCCTCCTCACGGTGATCTTCTCCGTCATCGGATCGTTCCAGCTCTTCAACGAACCGAACCTGCTGTACTCCATCGCGCCGAACGCGATCGGCTCCGACTTCACGCCGAACCTCTACGCCTACAACGTCGCGTTCAAGAACCAGGACATCAACTACGCGGCCGCGATCGCATTCCTCCTCGGCTTCGTCATCATGATCATCAGCTATGTGGTGCAGCTCACCACGGCTCGCAAGGAGCGTCTCTCATGACCATCGCACCCGATGCCTCGATCATCACGGCGTCCGCGAACGAGCGCGTCGGTGGCACCCGCAGGGCAGTCCGTCGGCCAGTCGTCGAACGGGACAAGCGACGCAGTCCGATCCTGACGATCATCCTGTGGATCTCGCTGGCGTACTTCCTTCTGCCTCTCGTCTGGTTGGTCATCTCGTCGACGAAGACCAACGCTGACCTGTTCAGCACCTTCGGGCTCTGGTTCGGTCGCACGTTCGAACTGTTCACGAACATCGGTCAGCTCTTCACCTTCCAGGACGGAATCTTCCTGCGCTGGATGGGGAACACGATCTTCTACGCCGTGACGAGCGCCGTCGGTGCGGCACTGCTCGCGACGATGTGCGGCTACGCCCTCGCGAAGTACACCTTCCGCGGACGGTCAGTGATCTTCGGCCTCATCCTCGGAGCGGTCATGGTGCCGTTGACCGCGCTCGCGATCCCCACCTACCTGCTCTTCAGTGCGGCGAACCTGGTGGACACCCCGTGGGCGGTCATCCTGCCTTCGCTCGTCAGTCCGTTCGGTGTGTATCTGATGCGCGTGTACGCGGCGGATGCGGTGGACGACAGTCTCATCGAGGCGGCTCGCATCGACGGTGCGGGTGAGCTGCGGATCTTCGCCACCATCGCCATGCGTCTGTTGGCGCCCGGGCTCGTCACCGTGCTCCTCTTTGCTCTCGTCTCCACCTGGAACAACTACTTCCTGCCGCTCATCATGCTGAACGACCCCTCGCTGTTCCCGTCGACAGTCGGTCTGGCGCAGTGGCAACAGGCTGCGACCGGAGGCGGTGGCGCGCAGGTACTCTTCTCGACGGTGCTGACCGGTTCGTTCGTGTCGATCATCCCGCTCGTCGTCGCCTTCCTCTTCCTCCAGCGCTTCTGGCAGTCTGGCCTGAGCGCCGGAGGGGTCAAAGGATAGGAAGAACCGTCCGCCCGTCTCGAAGGTCAAGCAGCGAGAACGACCGATACGCGATACACGTCAGCCTTCACAGGAGCTCTCATCATTTACGGCATGCTCCGAAGCGATCGGCACGACCTCGTCGGGAAACAGGAGTTGGACCGGGTAGTTCGTGGCCGCCGTGCCGCATCTCTGCAGCAGCGACGTGATTCGAGCAGCTCACCGGGCCGAACCGTTTGAGGGAGGGCTGACCAGTCGCACCACTGCTTGAGCGAGCACTTCGGCAGCGTCTGAGGTCTCGGTGGGTGAGAGTGAGATCGTTCGCCGGAGAACGGCCATGATTGCTCCGAAGGCGGCTGTGACGAGGATCTCGAACTCGAGGGTCTCCGGTGCAGAACCGCCGACGATGATCGCGGCGCGAACATCCGCTCGGATCCGCTGTCCTCGTGGGTCGTCTGCTTGCTCGAGCAGTGGGAGACGGCGCGCGAGGATCGCGGCGACCAGCGGCCGCTCGAGTGCCAGCCGCCCGGTGTGGCGCACGCTCTCGATCAAGCGGTTGATCGGATCGGCATCATCAGGTGTGCGCTCGTCGAGCCAGCTGAGGTAGTCGTCGACGGCCAGGGACGTCGCCGCGTCGAAGAGTTCCTCCTTGGAGGAGAAGTAATTGTAAAAGGAGCCGAACCCGACGTCGGCGAGTTCGGTAATGGCCTGGATGCTGGCGTGCCCGTCTTCTCCCTCCGAGACCAGGCGCTGAGCCGCCCCGATCAAGGCCGCACGCGTGCGTTCCTTGCGGCGGTCCTGCCGGGGAGGACGTGGCGCATCTGCAGAGCTCATGGTCCTCCTGAACGCCGATGCGAGTGGGGCGGCGTGCACGGTGACGACCGACAACGAGCACGGTGGATACCTCGCGGCGCGACACTTGATCGAGACCGGGCGTCGGCGACTCGTCTTCGCCGGTCATCCGGAGATGGCCGTGCAGGCGAAGGACCGGTACGTCGGTGCGCGGCGTGCCGTTGCGGAGACCAACGGTGCGGTCTCGCTCGATCTGCTCGTCAGCCATGAGGTGCAGGTGGGCGACGGGCGTCAGATCGGGCACGAGATCCTCGCGATGCCCGAACAGGAACGACCGGACGGCGTCGTCGCTGCGGCCGACCTCTTGGCGCTCGGCGTCATCCAGACCCTGCTGACGGAGAGCTCCCTGCGGCCACCGGACGACATCGCGATCACCGGATACGACAACAACCGGTCTGCTTGGAGCAGCATCATTCCGATCACCACGATCGATCAGCCGGGCGAGCAGATGGGGGCCACCGGCACGCGGCTGCTGCTCGACGAGATCAACCGGCCGAGCGATCACCTCCATGAGCATGTGCAGTTGAAGCCACGTCTGATCGTGCGCGACAGCTCAGTGCGCACTCCCTAGGCCGAGCGGCGCGACCGGTCGGCGACACGCTCGTCGTCGACCGGCGCCTTCAGCATGTATTGAAGCGCTCCACATTCCGGTGAACCGCCCCTCACTCGTTCGCAATGAGTCGGAGTATTCGCCGCTCTCGCCGTTCAGTTCACGAAGTTCTCTTCAGGGACGGTCGACGCCCAGGCGCCCATGGCGTCGAGCACTGTGCGCATCCCGGCACCGAGCTCGGTGAGTTCGTACTCAACGCGCGGTGGGATCTCAGGGTAGGCCGTCCGAGTCACGAGGCGGTGCGCCTCGAACCGGCGCAATCGGTTCGTGAGGGTGTGCGCGCTGATCCCTGGAAGGGCGTCCCTCAGCTCGGTGAAGCGGCGAGGGCCTGTGAGGAGCTCTCGAATGATGAGGGTCGCCCATGGGCCGTCTGCAAGCATCAGGAAGCGTGCGACTCCACAATCGGGGAGCGGTGACACCGCGGTTCTGGACACATGATGACCCTATCTCCATTAGTGCACTTGATATTACTGGTGCTGCGTATGCACTAATAGGGGTGCAGGTGGAACGCCGGCCACTGCGCCGTCGACATCCATCACAGTCCGCCCCGCGTCAGAACGCTTCTGGCGCCGCACACAGAGGAACCACACCGATGCCCACTCCCATCACCGAACTCAGCAGCCTCCCGCTTGCGTTCGCAGATCGTTTCAACGCCGGCGACGTCGAGGCGCTCCTCGACCTCTTCGCGCCTGATGCGGTGTTCGTTCCTGCGCCAGGAGTAACCGTGTCGGGGGATGGTGTGCGCGAAGCTCTGAATCAGTTCCTCGCGATCGGACTCCCCTTCAACCTGACTCCGGTGCGGGTCCTCCAGTCCGGCGCCACCGGGCTGATCATCGCAGACTGGACCATTGAGGGAGACGCGCCTGACGGCTCCGCAGTGTCCCTCGCGGGAAGGACCGCGGACGTCGCCATCTACGACGGTGTCGAAGGGTGGCGCTACGCGATCGACAACCCCTTCGGCACCGTTTGACGCCGACCGGGACGCTGGCGGTGGATTGTGAATCATGAACTCGGACGCCCGTACCGTTCGGAACGTCGGGACCCCCTGCGACGCAGCGCCCACCATCCGAGCCACACCATGAACACCGGTTCGCCGACGAACAGGTATGAGGCGATGTCGGCGGTGTAAGCGGAGGATGCCACGTTGCCGATGGCGTCGACAAGGTACGAGGCTCCAGCGAGTGACGTGAGCGCGCTGATCCAGCGCGGCACCACCCGCGAGCGCCAGGACAAGATCCCGAGCAGGACCAGGTGGGCGCCGAAGATGCCGAGCGCGCCATCCCAGGTTCGCTGGAACGTGTCTGCTCCTGCGGGCGTCGCTTGGGCGAGGGAGGCGATGGCGATTAGGAACACGATTCCATAGACGACCCGCGCCCCGCCGGTCAGTGCGGCGAGCCGAGGGTCCGCCGGCCGGAAGAGCCGCCACAGGGCCCATCCCGCGACGACGTCGAGTACCGCGATCAGCGCAGCGCCGGTGACCGCGAGCCAGAAGGCGGTCCCCTCTGGTGGTGCGGTGCCGTTCACGACGGCCTTGATCGGTCCGAGCAGTGACAGTGGCGCGAGTACTGCCATGACGAGGATCGCGATGGCTGCGACGAGCGCGGACGTCCGGTCGGTGAGGGGAGCGGGACGATCCTCTAACCTTACTTTGTAAGTCATACAAAGTAAGGTAATGTATCGGCGTGTCCAAGGCAAACCTCAATCGGCAGAAGGTGCTCGCCGCTGCGGTGGAGATCGCAGACGCCGGCGGCATTGCAGCGCTCACGATGCGTTCATTGGCCGATGCCGTCGGTATCCAACCGATGTCGCTCTACCATTACGTCCCCAACAAGGACGCGATCCTCGACGGGATCATCGACGCCGTCTTCGCCGAGATCGACCTCCCGCGGCCCGATCGGGCTCGGGCTGGCGGCTGGCGTGAGGAGGTGCGAGCTCGCTGCGTCGCGATGCGTGCGGCACTCAACCGTCACCCATGGGCCCTGGCTCTCATGGAATCCCGCCCGACGCCCGGCCATGCAACATTGACCCACCACGACGCGATGCTTGCCACCCTTCGTGCGGCCGGATTCAGCCTGCAGCTCACCGCTCACGCATATGCCGCCATCGATGCTTTCGTCTACGGCTTCGCACTCCAGGAAGCATCCCTGCCGTCCAATCCTGAGGGAGACCTGCCCGGCGATGAGTTCCTCGCCCACATCGGCGAGGCATATCCGCAGCTCGCAGCATTCACCGTTCAGCACGCGATGCAGCCCGGGTACGCCTTCGCTGACAGTTTCGCGTTCGGACTCGACCTCGTCCTCGATGGCGTGGCGCACGCGTCCGAACGGGAGCAAGGCATGGCTACCGACCCCGCAGAGGTCGACAACGGATGAACCTGGCGGACTGAACAGCAGCCACAGTAGTTCGACGGCGCGAGGAACCTCAGCGCCGCGCGCGCACCGCGTTGGGGTTTCGCGGTTGTACCGTGGTTCTGCAAACACGACACGGTATGGAGTGTCGTCGAATCGACCCGCGGTCAGCTGCGAGCCTGGCTCAAGCAGAAGGTCGGCAATCGCGCAGAAGCCTCCGGACTCGATAACTGACGATGCCGGCCTATTGACGATTCCTGGACGCTACAAATTCCGGAAGATCGACCGGACCTATCCCGCCTGGGGACAAGAAGTGCTCGATGAAAGCGGCGGCTTTCGCCTCCAGCTCTTCCGTCGAGAAATCACTGGATGAAGACGTCGACCCGATCGTGAAACCGTAAGAAGGATCACGCTGAGCGACCGGCCACTGGTGCGGGTCGGTTCGCTCTCGCTTGCGGTGGGAACTACAGGGGGCTTGTGGGGTCAATGCTGGAGATGGTCGGACAAACGACCGCGTCGTGAGTGACGACGACCACGGATCGCGTCGCATCGACCATGGCGTCGAGCGCAGGTACCACGCGCTCGTGGGCGTGTCGGACGGACTCAGTGTCCGGTGAGAGCGCTCCCGCCCAGGGCGGAATCTATCCAGGGGACCTCTGTGGCGCAAGTAGCGCACACTTCGGACAAGGTGATATACATATCTCAAGTGCTAAGCAACTCAAAGGAGAGTGCATGATGAAGAAGCTGACTGGTTCGACCCTGTGCCGCGTGGGGCTCGCTTCGGCGCTGACGGTGGCGCTTGCCGCCACAGCGGTCGGCCCCGCAACCGCGGTGCCCAATGTACAGCCGACATCCGTCGTGGCAATGGCGGAGTCGAATGCCTCCGACAGCGACGCCGAAACTCGGGTCGCCTGGCTTGCGATCGTGACGGCCGTGATCGCTGCGGGTGGTGCGGCCGACTACATGGGGCAGCAGGCCGCGGTGAAGATGTACCACGCGGGATTGCGCAGTGCGGAGTACCAGCAGATCAAGTGGCCCATGCGTGTGGCGGTGGCCAATCTCCTCACCCCGGTCTTCGGGGGGATCTTCATGGTTGCCTTCGAGAACAAATTCAACTCACTGTAGTGGGCATGTCAGCGACACAGCTGCGGTACCTTGCGGCGGCGAATGCGTTCGTCGTTGCCGTCTATGCGGCGGGAACAGGGCTGGCCGGTGACGCCAATTCGGTCCTGGTGGTCGTTGTGGTGATTGCCATGATCGCTCAGATCATCTACCTGCTCGTGCCTAGCCGGAGGAAGAAACCTCAGCCGAGCGAAACGGAGAGCCTGTAGGCAGCGCGGGTGAAAGTGGGGCTTCGAGCTTGCAGCTCGGAGCCCCACTTTCTCGTGCGGTGTGTACCGTGCGCCGCCGCAGTGGGGTCACGGCCGGCGAAGCACCGCTCTGGACGGAGGAAGGACGCGAACTGGGTAGCCGCCGCCGATAGCATCGGGGCATGCGAATCTCAGCGCTGTTCGGGGGAGCGAGCACTGGACAGCAGCCGCGGTAGCTCGACGGCGCGTGGAACCGCAGCGTCGCGCGCGTACCGCCGTTCACATGCTGCACCGCGGTGCTGTAGACAAGACACACTGCCTTTGGCAGTCGGTACAACGTGTTCGAATGGAAGACGAGTAGGCGGTGACTGGTATCGACGATCCACATGGTTGGGGTGGCATCCGCGTCCACGGCTGGACGGCCAGGAGCCTCCGCAACCTGACGATCGCGATGGGCGTGTGGACGATCGTCGAGATCGGAGTGGGACTCTGGATGCTCTTCGCAGGGTTCACCGCGGGGGTGATCGCGCTCCTCGCCCTCATGTTCATCGAGTATGTGTGGCCCAACCCGTTGAAACGGCGCGAGGCTGAGGAGATTCGGGCAGGGTACACGACCCTCTCGAAGGTGCACCTGCACGTCGCGCAGCGTGATCCACGAACCGGGGCCGTCATCCGCGAGGCCGGAGGGACCACGACGTCGACCCCCTCAGCACAACACGACCGAGAGAGCCGGCGAGAGCGGCACCCGATGCGACTCAACCGTCGATCCCTTCGTTCCCTCGGCACGGCCGTTCTCGTGCTCGGTGGCGTGGCGACCCTGATCTACGCAGTGGTGACGTTTTCGAACATGTCGGCCTCGGGTGCCCTCACGATCGTCGCGATCGTCGGCCTGGTCGCTGCGGTATGCGGCGGTGTGGTCGCTTTCGTGATGCGTCATGTGCGGAGACGATCGACGATGCTGTTCGAGTTCACACGCACTCGCCGTCAAGCAGGCGAGCACACCGAGCTGGTTCTGGGAGGGGACGAACTCGGAGACGCGCTGCAGATTCTCAACACCAACGGTGACCGTCGCGTACAGACGACGATGGGTATCGCGGCGCTGGTCATCACAGAGGAGTCCCTCGCCCTGTGGGGAGCCACCGCGACGGAAGTCGAGTGTCTCGCATCCTTCCCGCTCACCGAGGTACAGTCCATCGCCGCCCCCGACACTGAAGCTGTCCGTGTCACGCTCGAACACTCCGGGATCGTCGGCGCCATCGACCTCGTGCCGGTCCTGGAGTACGCCTACGGCGCGAAGATCGCCGGAGGTACTGCGCCGCGCAAGCTGTGGAACACACTCGCGATGGTGACCTGACCGCCGCCCTCGTTGTGACCGACACATGTCTTCACGTGCTTGGTCGAGGTAGGGGCAGTTCATAGGAAGGGCAAAGCGTCCGCGCGGATGCTCGTCTCACCACCGAACACCCACGAAGGCGAGACGCATCATGAGCAGGATTCCTGAACCCGAGATCACCCCGGACGGGCCGGCGTACGAAGGCCGGTTGCTCGACCACGTGGACGAGGAGGTCGTCGACCAGGGCGTCGCGTTCGACGTGCGAACGCTCGTCAGCCGCCGAGCCGTCCTCAGCCTCGTCGGTGCCGGTCTCGGAGCGGTCGCATTGGCGGCCTGCTCGACCGGCGCGTCTGGAAGCGGTGCCAGCCCGAGTGCCGCGAGTCCCGGCACGAGCAGCGCGACGCCGACGACGGACGGGCTTCCGTCGGGGGAGATCCCCGACGAGACCGCCGGACCGTATCCGGGCGATGGCTCGAACGGTGCGGACGTCCTCGAGCAGTCGGGCATCGTTCGGAGCGACATCCGCTCCAGTATCGGTTCCGGGACCACTGCGAGCGGTGTTCCGATGGTGCTCACGCTCACCATTCTCGACATGGCGAATGGAGACGCGCCGTTCGCCGGCGCGGCCGTGTATGTGTGGCACTGCAACGCGTCCGGAGACTACTCGATGTATTCCGAGGGCATCGAGAGTGAGACCTATTTGCGCGGCGTCCAGGTGGCGGACAGTGCCGGAACGGTCACCTTCACATCGATCTTCCCCGCCTGCTATGCGGGCAGGTGGCCGCACATCCATTTCGAGGTGTATCCCGCCGTGCCCGACATCTCGGATGCGGCGAACGCGATCGCGACCTCCCAGGTCGCCCTCCCGCAGGCTGCGTGCGAGACCGTCTACGCGACGTCCGGCTACGACGGCTCGACGTCGAATCTCTCCCAGGTGACCTTGGCGTCGGACAACGTCTTCGGCGACGACAGTGGGGCGCTGCAGATCGGCACGGCGACGGGCGATTCGACAGCCGGGTACCAGGTGGCGCTCAGGGTGCGCGTCGACACGACGACGACGCCGACTGCCGGTGCGGCACCCGCCGAGGGTCAGAGCGGGGGCACTCCGCCGAGCGGACGCTGACGTTCTTCTGCGACGTCGCTCACCATCGCCGCGAAACTCAAGCAGCTTCTGGAGAAGACAGAGGCTGGACGTGACTCGTTGTGCGGAGTCGGGATCCAGCTGCACCCATGTTTTGGGGGCGAGATCACGAGCTCCATCGTGTCTCAGAAGGGTGCGGTTCTGTCAGACTGCGATCGTGACGGAGACGCATGCAGGATCGAAGCGGGGTGGCTTGGCGACGGCAGTGATCGCCCTGGTGTTGTCAGCACTTGCACTCGCAGTGAGCGTCTTCACGTTCGTCGCGCCGATTCGAGGTCAGGTCGACGCGAGGAATACGGCCGTCGAGGCCTTTCTGGACCGGATCGTGGACGCATCGACGTTGTCCCAGATCTCGGCCGGTGCAATGACGCAAGCGGGCTCCGCCGCAAATGACTACGTGCAAATCATGGGGTACATCTGGGAGGGATGGGAGTACGCCGAAGGCCTCGGCGGAGTGGATGACGGAACATACACGCAGATTGATTCCGGTTACAAAGTGTGTTTTCCGCAGGTCGACGTCCTGACGGCGGAGTGCCAGGTCTTCGATCGCTTCCAGTTCGCAGACGGCACGGACACGATCACCCGATTCAGTATCGACGAGGTCCCCGTCGAGAAACTCGTCAACCTTCGATCATCGTCCGTCCAGGCCGGTGAATCCGTCCCGAGTGCCCACCTTCGGGGCACGCTCTTCGACCCGACGTTCGAATCGAAGTCAGTCGTCCTGTCGATCGGGCTGAACGCGGCAGAAAGCTATCCGGTGGGCACGACGATCGAACTCTCATCGGTCAGAATTCAGGATGCGGGTGAGCATTGGCTCCCGGATCCCGTCTTCGAGCTTCGCCCGACGATCAGTCGGTACGAATCCGTTCGGGGAGTCCTGCGGACCAGTGGCAGCGCAAACCTGGTGTACGCGTGCTGGACGGTGCAGCCGACTGGAACGTCGACGTGCGCGTGGATGAATCTTTCGCTGTAGATCCGAATCGACGCCCTGCGACAAACGTTGCATGCTCCAGCGGGGCATCATCGCTCAGCCCATCGAGAGTCCGATGAACATCCTGAAGATTGAACCGCCGTTCGGCTTCGACGTGGCAGCGGACTGCTGAGCGGATGGGCTGGATCGTGCGCTCGCCTGCTTTTCAGGTGAGACCTGAGCCCGCTCTCTGGTCGATCGCCGCGCTGTCCATCGAACATCGCTCGTCGGAAGGGCGAGCGCGCTCATTCCCTCGTACTCGGCGCCTCGAGGTAATCGCGGATCGCCGCAGCCACCGCCACCGGGAACTGACGCACCTGGTCGACGTCCGCCCATTCCACTGCGGCGTGGAGTCCACCGCCCGCGGGCCCGCACACGACCGCCGGGACGCCGGCTTCCTGCCAGAGGACGGACTCCATCCAGTACGGCGCACCGGTCGCCTCCGGGCGGCGACCGGTCCCCTCGGCGATCCGTGCAGTGAGGAGTGCTCTGAACCGCGAGGCGGGGCCCCGCGCATCTGCCGCCCAGGCTTGACGATGGTGGGTCAGCGAGACGCGCGCCTGCACCCCCGGTGTGCGGGCGGTCACGGCCGCGAGCATGTCCCGGACCTCCCGTTCGGCGTGCTCCGCCCGTTCGCCGGGGAGGGTGCGGCGTTCGATGGTGACGGTCGCCTCGGCGGCGAGGGTGAACGGCGCGGTCCCGGCGCGCACGACGGTCGCCCGGAACGAGCCGAACCCGAGCAGGGGATGCTCCGGCTGCTTCTGCAGCGCGTGATCGGCTCGTTCCACCTCGTTCAGCAGCGTGCCGAGCGCGCGCACCGCGTCGACCCCCAGGTCCGGTTGCGACGAATGCGCTGCGGCACCCTGCAGTGTGACCTCCACGACCGCGTACCCGCGGTGCGCCGAAACGGTGTTCAGCCAGCTCGGTTCAGCGATGAGACACAGATCGGCGGTCGTGCCGCTCTCCGTGAGCCGGGCCAAGACGGCTGGAACTCCGACACTCTCGTCCTCTTCGTCTGCGACACCAGTGAACACGATCGTGCCGGGATGGTCGGTCCTGGCAAGGTGCTCGGCAGCGACGATCAGTCCCGCCAGACCGCTCTTCATGTCACTGGCGCCGCGACCGTAGAGACGCCCGTCCGTGACGTACGGCTTGAACGGATCCACCATGCCCTCAACGCCGACGGTGTCGAGGTGCCCGTTGAGCACGATCGTCCTGCCCGGCCGCTGGCCTCGGTGGACGGCGATGACGCTCACGCGCCGCGGATCGGTCGATCCCGGAACGTACTGGACGCTGCAACCAGCCCGCTCGAGCCGCTCGCCGATCAGCGCTGCAATCTCGGCCTCTCCTGCGCTGCCTGGCACGAGACCGGGATTGACGGAATCGACCGCGATGAGCTGACAGGCGAGGTCCAGCGCATCATCTCCGAGATTCTCCACCGACATGACACCACGATACGTGGCGGCCGCACACTCATGAGATTCGACGCCGACGAGGTCTACGCCGCGACGCAGTGTGCGGCGTGCTGGATTCGCCACCCGAGTTCAGGTAAGGCTATCCTTGCTACTCGTCGAGGTCTCCACCGATGCTCGGCACGCCCACCCCTGTGAATGAAGGAGTCCCGACGTGTCTCGACGCGCCGCCATCAGTCTTGCCGTTGCGACCCTGCTCGCCGGAACCCTGACCGCTTGCGGCGCTTCCGAAGCGGTCGAACCGAGCTCGCCAGCGCTCGAAGGCCAGGGTGCGACCGAGTATCCGCTGGTCCTCGAGAACTGCGGGACCGAGGTCACGATCGATGCGGCACCGCAGCGCGTCGTCTCGCTCGATCAGAACTCCACCGAGATCCTGTTTTCCTTGGGCCTCGAGGACCGAGTTGTCGGCACCGCGTCCTGGACGGATCCAGTGCTGCAGTCGCTGGCTGCCGCGAACGCGGACGTCCCACGGCTCGCGGACAACGCCCCGACGTATGAAGTCGTCCTCGGCGCCGATCCGGATTTCATCACCGCCTCGTTCGGCCGCCACTTCAACGAGGGCGGCGTGGCGACCAGGGAGCGCTTCGCGGAGACCGGTGCAGCGACCTACCTCTCACCGACGGACTGCGACAACGGCACCAGCGTCAACGGCGGGGGGACGCGGACGACGATGCTGACCGTGGATGCCCTCTACGCCGAGATCACCGAACTCGGCGAGGTCTTCGACGTGTCCGACCGTGCAGCGGCACTGATCGACGAACTGCGCACCCGTGCGGCTGTGGCGACCGAGGGCGTCGATTTCGACGGCGCCTCCGTCGCCTTCTGGTTCGCAGACACGAAGACCCCGTACGTCGCCGGCGGGCTCGGCTCGGCCGCGCTCCTCGCATCGTCGGTCGGCCTCGACAACGTGCTGTCGGACGTCGCCGACGACTGGCCGGCCACCACGTGGGAGACGCTCGTGGACCGCGACCCGCAGGTGCTGATCCTCGGTGATCTGCAGCGCGACCGCTTCCCAGGGGACCGCCTTGACGAGAAGGTCGCGTTCCTCGAATCTGATCCGGTCGCGCAGACCATCGATGCCGTCCGGAACAAGCGCTACATCGCCTTGCACGGCGCTGAACTCAACCCGTCGATCCGCTTCGTCGACGGGCTCGAGAAGATCAAGGCGTGGTGGGTCGAGCACGAGGACGAGCTCTGACCTCCACCGAGGTGCCGACGCGCGCGCAGCGGGCGACGCGTGGCAGGCGTGCCCTGACCGCCGGTCTCCTCGTCCTGGCCGGAGTCCTCCTCCTGCTCGTGTCCGTGGGCGTGGCGATCACGCTCGGTCCTGCCGACGTGCTCTTGGTGAATGTCCGCGACGTCGTCACTAACCACCTCGGGCTCACCGACATCCCGGTGAAGGTCTCGAAGAACGCGATCGTCTGGGAGGAGCGCCTTCCACGGGCGCTCGTGGCGGCCGCGTGCGGTGCCGGTCTCGGGCTCTGCGGTGTCATCATGCAGTCGCTGCTCCGCAACCCACTGGCTGACCCCTTCATTCTCGGTGTCTCCTCGGGCGCCTCCACGGGTGCTGTCGCCATCGGCATCCTCGGGTTCGGCGGTGCGTCGATCGGACTCTCCGGAGGTGCGTTCATCGGGGCCCTCTTCGCCTTCGGGCTCGTGCTGCTGCTCGCACGACTCTCCGGGGGTGGCACAGACCGTGTGGTGCTGGCCGGCGTCGCCAGCACCCAGCTGTTCTCGGCGCTGACCTCACTGATCATCTTCGCCTTCGCCGATTCTGACGAGACGCGTGGTGTCATGTTCTGGCTGCTCGGCTCGCTCGAGGGTGTGCGGTGGGACGACGTGGCGCTCTGCGCGATCGTCGTCGCGGTCGGCTCCGTGCTGTGCCTTCGGTACGCGCATGCGCTCGACGCCTTCGCCTTCGGCGAGGACGTCGCAGCGTCACTCGGGATCCACGTCGTGAGAACGCGGGCGATCCTGCTCATCGCGACCGCGCTCATCACCGCCACCCTGGTCAGCGTCGCAGGCGCGATCGGCTTCGTCGGCCTGGTGCTGCCTCATGCCGCCCGCCTCCTCGTCGGACAGCGCCATGCGCGACTCATCCCGGCGACGGCGATCATCGGCGCGGTCTTCATGGTGTGGGTGGACGCCGGCTCACGAGTCGTGTTCTCCCCGACGCCATTGCCGGTCGGCGTCGGCACCGCCCTCGTCGGTGTCCCCGTGTTCATCGCACTGCTGGCGAGACGGAGGAGGCGCGCATGACGCTCTGGGCCGAGCAGGTCTCGTGGAACAGGGGCGGTGCGCTCGTCGTCGACGGTGTGACCCTGCGACCGCGGCCCGGCGAGACGGTCGGTCTGCTCGGTCCGAACGGATCCGGGAAGTCCTCGCTCCTTCGCGTGCTCCACGGACTGGTGAGGCCGACCGCTGGCTTCGTCTCGCTCGATGGAGCGGACCTGTCGACGGTGGGTCGACGTCACATCGCCCGGTCCATCGCGTCGGTCACACAGCACGCCGACACTGAGGTCGACATCACGGTCTGGGACATCGCGAGTCTCGGCCGGATCCCGCACCGCTCGGGGCTCGGTGGGACGACGAGGTCGGATGACGCGGCGGTGACCCGCGCCCTCGAACACGTCGGCTTGCTCGGTGAAGCGGACAGGCTGTGGCACACGCTCTCCGGCGGCGAGCGACAGCGGGCGCAGATCGCCAGGGCGCTCGCGCAGGAGCCGCGCCAGTTGCTCCTCGACGAGCCCACGAACCACCTCGACATCCGGCATCAGTTGGAGTTGCTCGACCTGGTCTGCGCGCTGCCGATCACGACGGTCATCGCGATCCATGACCTCAATCTTGCCGCAATGTACTGCGACACGGTCGTCGTTCTGCAGGCTGGACGGGTGGTCGCCGCCGGGACGCCTCACGACGTGCTGACGGCAGAGCTCATCGCCGACGTCTACGATGTGGTCGCGCAGGTGACGAGGGATGTCGGCGGAGGATCGCCAGTGGTCACCTTCTTCAGGAGAACGAGCGATGGGTGACCGGAGAGGTGTAAGACAAGAAGAGTGATGAGCACGAGCATGGCAGCGAGGTCCGCGACCTGCATCGGCCAGTCGGTGACGCCCAACGGGCAGAGAAGAGACCAGGATGAGGCCCCTGCGATACTCAATCAACGTCACGCTTGACGGTTCTGTCTCCCATGAGGCCGGATTACCGCCTGACCCCGAATCGATGAGCTACTGGACCGCGCAGATGGAGCGCGCCGATGCGCTGCTGTTCGGCCGCGTCACGTTCGAGATGATGCAGTCCGCGTGGCGAAAGCCGGCGTCAGGTGCATGGCCTGAGTGGATGGAGGATTGGCAGATTCCGTTCGCTGAAGCAATCGACGAGCAGAAGAAGTACGTCGTTTCGAGCACACTGAGCTATGTGGACTGGAATGCGGAACTTCTGGGAGCCGACTGGGCCGAGGCGGTGCGGCGGCTGAAGCAGGAACCAGGGGCGGGCCTCTGGGTGGGCGGAGTCAGTCTCCCGACAGCTCTCGCCGAGCTTGGATTGATCGACGAGTACGAGTTCCTCGTGCAGCCGGTGCTCGCTGGTCGCGGCCCAACGCTGCTCGCTGGCCTGAGCGACAGCATCCGCCTCGAAGCCGTCGAGAGACAGGAGTTCCGATCGGGTGCGGTGAGCGTACGCTACCGGCCTGTTCCGTCCTGATTCGCGGTACGGACCTGCGTCAGCGCGACGTCGACGCAGCGCCACGACGCGGCCCCATGACGCTCATCTGTTCTGCCGGCGCCTCCGGCCGGCGGATGCGACCTGCTTCTCGCGGGCCGCACCTTGTCCCGATGACGACGCGGACGCTCGCAGGGGCTCGAGTGCGGAGAGGATGAGGTCGAGGCCGAAGCCGAACTCCTCCGCGGGGTCGTAGCCGGCCGCGAGGAGCGCTGCGCCGGACTCGTTGAGGTACGGGAACTCGTCGGCAGGAAGCTCGGGGAGGAAGACGTCCTCGATCATGTCCGCGAGTTCCTCAGTCGTGTCGAACGGCAGGCTGGCCTCCTGGAGGGCGAAGCCGTAGACGTAGCTGTCGAGCAGCCAGTTGGCGTGCGTCGCCATCACGACCGAGAAGCCGGCCGTGCGCAGGCAGGCGACGACTGCTTCGCGGTGCCGGAGATTCGCGGGCCCCGGTGACGTCCGTGACTCCATCAGGCCGATCGCCCACGGGTGGCGCGCCAGGGCCTGGCGAGCGGATGCGGTCCGCTTCCGCATCGCCGTCTGCCAGTCGGTGCCCTCGGGCGGGAGTTCGATCTCCTGGAACACGATGTCGATCATGGCGTCGAGCAGCTCTTCCTTGCTCGCCACGTAGTGGTAGAGCGACATCGCGCCAGCGCCCAGCGCGCCGGCCAGGCGGCGCATGCTCAGCCCGTCGACGCCCTCGTTGTCGGCGAGTCGGACAGCCTCGGCCACCACCCGCGGTTTGCTCAGCCCCGCGTCGGATGTGACCTGGCGTTCCTCTGCAGACACGGATCTCCTCGCTCGAGCGGCTTGACAATCGTACAGTGTACGCGCATAGTACAGCGTACGACGTACAGTGTACGAGCCTGCAAGGATCGCGGCTCAGATGCGAGGAGGACCCGGTGGGAACGGAAGAGCAATCGAACGTGGCGAAAGGCCCGACGGCCGGCGCGAATCCAGCGGGGACGGCGATGATGCGGGCCGCTGTCCAGCACCGCTACGGTCCGCCCTCGGTGCTCGAGGTGTCCGAGGTCGAGGTGCCGTTGCCTGGTCGAGGCGATGTGCTGGTCCAGGTGAGCGCGGCCGCTGTGCATCCCGGCGACGTCTTCGTCATGACCGGGGAGCCATACCTGGTGCGCCTGGCGTTCGGGCTCCGTCGCCCGCGACAGGGCATCCCCGGCAGGGACCTCGCCGGCAGAGTGGCAGTCGTCGGGGAGGGGGTCGACACGCTCCAGCCCGGCGACGAGGTGTTCGGTTGGAGTACTGCCGGCACGCTCGCGCAGTACGCCTGCGTCCCGGCCGACAACCTCGTCCTCGTGCCGGCCGAACTGTCGGTCGTGGACGCGGCGGCGGTACCCACGTCGGCGCTGACGGCATTGCAGGCGCTGCGTGACGTGGCGCGGGTCCGACCGGGGCAGACCGTGCTGATCACGGGTGCCTCGGGCGGCGTGGGGTCATTCGCCGTGCAGATCGCGAAGGCGCTCGGCGCCGAGGTGACGGGGGTGTGCAGCACGCGCAACGTCGACCTCGTCCGGTCGCTCGGCGCCGACCACGTCGTCGACTACACGAGGTCCGACGTCACCCTCGCAGGGAAACGCTACGACGTCATCCTCGACAACGTGGAAGCCCAGCCGCTGGCTGCCGTGCGCCGCGCGCTGACGGACACCGGCACCCTCATCCCCAACAGCGGCCGCGGAGGTCGCTGGCTCGGGCCCGTCGGGCGGATCGTCACAGCGCGCGTCCTGTCCGCGTTCACGCGCCAGCGCCTGAAGCCCTTCCTCTCGGTCGAGAAGCGGGAGGACCTGCTCACTCTGGCCGACATGATCGCGACCGGGCAGGTGACGCCGCTCATCGACCGCACCTACGGCCTCGACGCGGCGGCCGACGCGCTCCGCTACGTCGGGGCTGGCCACACCCGAGGGAAGGTCGTCGTCACCGTGTGACCGGCGAACCGATGTCCACGACGCAGGCGGTGTGCCTGCATCCCCAGACCTACCGCCGACCGGGTGAACGGGCCCCGCCACCTCTACCAACCCGGCGAGATCGACACGATCCGGAGTGGCGACATCTTCGTCTTCGACATCAGCGGGGCGTTGCTGTCCGGCTTCCTCGCGCTCATCGCGATCCCGAGCCTCATGGTGTTGCTCTCCCTGACACTGCCCGCCCTGGTGAACCGTGCAACGAACCTCGTCGTCGCGGGGGTGTTCATCCCCGTCTGCGTCTTCAACGCGGCAGGGGCGTCATCGCCCACGAGGACCAGGAACCGGTGGTCGTGCTGCGCCGCGACATGCTCCTAGCCGTGCGAGGGCGACGTCATTCCGGCGACTCGCGTCACCCATCCCGCCACCTCGTGCTCGAAGCGTTCGGGGTCGCGGTTCCATTCGAGGCCGTGGGGTGCGCCGTCGACGCGGAGCAGGTCGACGTGCGCGGACCGTTCTGCGGCGGCCTCCGTCTCGCGGAAAGCGATGGTCCGGTCGTCGGGCGAGTGGATCGCGAGCACGGGGATCGCTGGAGCCCTGTCGTCTGAGAGTTCCCGGATCGGGAGTGGGCCGTGTGCGCCGGCGAGTCTGGCGGTCGGCCGGAACCGGAGGGAGTGCAGGGCCAGTCGCGCGAGCCAGCGCGGAACCCTGGCGGACTGGGCCCCGGCGAGCACGGTGCGTTCGAGGTGCAGCATCGGCGCGACGAGCACAGCGCCGATGACCACGCTTGGGCGGGCGCGTGCGGCGGCGAGGCTCACGGCCGCGCCGAACGACCAGCCGAACAGCACGACGCGTTCTGCCCCGAGGGTCACGGCGTCGTCGATGGCGGCGACCACACGGTCGATGTCATCGGAAGCGAGGCCAGTGCGTCGAGCTTCGAAGGGGTGCCCGAACGATGCGACCAGTGACGGAAGTCCTGCGCGCTCGGTCGTCCGCACGGTCCGGAGGGTCGACATCGGTGATGCACCACGCCCGTGTACATGCACGGCCCAGGTCGTGCTGCCGGGGTCACCGAGCCTCCACGACCCAGAAGCGGTGCGTGGGATCGGACCTGTCGGAGCAGCGAGGTCCTCGGGGAGGACCGCCGTGCCGGTGAAGCGAGCGTGCGTCGCGGTCGCAGGGACGGATCCTCGGATGACCTGGCGGAGGACCTCACGGGCGGTGTCGTCGATGCTCAGTACCTCGCCGAGGAGGACCCGCTCACCTGTGGCGAACTCGAGGGCGTACTGTCCCGGCAGCGCAGTGACGGTGTCGAGTCCGAGGCGCACGCTGTCAGCGTCTGCTCCCGAGCGGAGCGTGACGTACTGCGGTGGGCGGTCGCGCACGATCATCCGAGCGACGACGATGGTCGCGGCGCCCACAGCGGCGCAGGTGAGCACTCCCGCGAGAGCGAACGGTGTGGACGGCATGAATCCTCCATGTCGGGTGTGCGGCGGTCGCGCCAGGATAGGAGATGGAGAGGCGAGCTGCCACCGCCAGCTGTGGGGCAGGGGTGTCCGCTGCGACGCCGTGGTCCACGAATGAGCGCGCGTCGCGCCGACTGTCGGCGGGTTGCTCTAGCCTTGCAGCATCGAACATGTGTTCGGGTGTTGGGGAGGTTGCTCGTGTCGACGATCGTGGATGTCGAGGTGGCGGTCACGCTCTCCGCCGTGGGGGAGCCGGTCGCGTTCGTGTGGGAACAGGCCGATTATCGGGTCGTCGGGCGGCCGCAAGCCCTCTTCGGGCGGCGGCCGTCATTGGCCGGAGATCCGTCGCGGGTGCGCATCGACATCGAGACCTGGCGGGTCGACGCCGCGCGTGCTGAGGAGGATCCCGCCCGCTTCGACCTGCGCCGCGACGCCGACGGGCGGTGGACGCTCGCGGTCGCCTGGGCGTGAGCGGAGCGGCTCTCACTGTTCTGGGCGGAACAGCAGGGTCGGTTAGTCTTCGGGCATGACCAATCCAGACCAGATCGACGACGTCTCGATCGGCGGCGACATGATCCGCCTCGGCCAGTTCCTCAAGTTCGCGGGGCTGCTCGACACCGGCGGGACGGTGAAGGAGGCGATCGCCGACGGCGACGTGACCGTGAACGGTGAGGTCGATCTCCGTCGCGGGCGGCAGCTGCACCCCGGCGACATCGTCGGCTTCGACGGGCGCCGCGCCCGCGTCCGCCCCTGAGTTGCCTCAGAACGCACGAAAATCGGCGATGTTCGAGCGTTTTCGGGCGACTCACCGCCCATCGGCGTCTCAGAACCTCAGGTCGCCCCGGTCGGTGAGCTCGATCCACTCGGCTGGAGCCGGGCGCACGGCGCGTGCGGGTTCGAGGACGTCGGCCGCCGCGAGCGCGCCGAACCCCAACCCGGTGACCTCCGCAAGGTCGACGATCGGTACCTGGAACGTCCGGAACGGTCCGAGTGGCGGTGGGGTGTCCGGCTCGCCGGCCGCGCGAAGCGACGAGAGGTCGATGTCGTCGAGCTGCGGCGTCTGGTCGAGGAGGTATCCACTGGCTGAGAGCGCACCGGCTGAGAGCGCACCGGCTGAAGACCAGGCCGCGACCTTCCAGAACTGCCGAGGGATCCGCACGCCACGGTAGACGGGGTCGTCGTCTGCGAACACCGGCCCCGTGAAGACGCTGAGACGCAGACGGTTGACGCTCGCGTACTCGAGGACGAGGTCTTCGAGGCCGTTCCAAAGCTCCAGCGACTGGTTGAACTCGGCTGCCTGCGGGGCGGCGTTCGTGTAAGAGAAGGTGTCCACATTGGCCCGGCGGGCTTCGTCGATGTCGCCCCACACCGGGTCGCGACGTCGCACGAGATGGCCGCGGTCGAGATCGTTGCGGGCGTAGAGTTCCGGACCGGCTTGCTCCGACGCCGGCACGCGGTCGTCGAGGTGCCAGTCGTCTCCACGGCCGAGGTCACGGAGCGTTGCGCCGTCGATGTTGACGCCCGTCGCGGCGGCGAGGCGCCGATCCGGATCGAGCAGCACGGAGAAGTGCGTGTAGGTGAGCGGCCGGAGCGCTGCTGCGGCGACTGCGTCCGTCGGCGTTGGCAGCGCGACCGATTCGGAGAGCTCGAGGAACGATGAATCGTAACCAGTCATAACAACTAGTCGAGCACGTTTACCTCGCGCTGTCTCGTGAGTTGTCCGAGAACGCACGGAAATCGCGGAAAACCGTGCAATCTAAGGCGACTCAGTACGGGGCGTCAGCGACCGGGGGCGCGCGGGGGCGCTGGGCGTTCCGCGCCGCAGGCGTACACGGTGCGAAACTCCGCCGACGTCTCCGCCCCGGTGTCGAAGACCAGGAGTGTGCTCATGAAATTGTCGCGTCGCGAGAGGTACGGTCCGACGGTTGCGCGGATCTGCGCGCCGGAGGCGTGTTCTCGAGCGATGAGCTCAGCGATCTTGCGCGCCAGATCGTCGTCGGCGATCTGCCCGACGTGTGGGGTGACGAGGTCGATGACGGTGGTGCCCGTCGCTCGGGCTTCGGTCGATCGCTGCAAGGACGTCAGTGCCTGGGTGAGGTGCACCGTCTCCGCTTTCAGCGCATCGACACGTTGGTTGAGATCTCGACCGACGATGGTGTTCCCGTCACCGACGTCACCCGCGGTCACCGAACCGGAGTCGCCACTCGATCCCGCACCGAACAGATAGCCGGCCACGGCGCCCAGGACACCGACGGCCGCCGTAGCGTCGAGTTGCGTCGCGATCGCGAGCGCGCAGACGGCGATGACGACGAGCACGAGGCCGACGGCGCGGATGACGATCGTCGACAGACGCATCCGTTTGAGGACCATGACGAAGAAGAACGCGAGCGCGAACGCGCCCGCAGCAGCTACGACGATGAGTGCGCCGACGGTGAGTGCAACCGGATCCACGTCGTCTCCCAGAACTGCATCGCAGGCGAAGCCCCCGGGTGGGACTTGCTCATCCCGTTACGGTAGCGGATCGTGCCGTCGCCGAGTCGCCCGGGATTGCACGATTTTCGGCGATTCTCGCGCTCTTCCGGGCGACTGAGCGCGGGTGCTAGCCGAGCTCGCCGAGGCGGTAGATCGACTCGATCGCGAGCTCGGCCTGCACAGCGTCACCGGCGTCGATCGCGTCGCGCAGCTGGGCGAAGCCCTCGTCGAGGACGTCCCACGGCACGTCGTCGACCGCGTTGGTCGCGGCGATCCGGAACGACAGGGCGTTCACGATGTCCTTGGTCGCGGTGACGAGCGACTGGTTCGGGCAGGCCTCGATCACGTCTTGGACGAAGGTCCAGCCGACACTCGTCACCTCGTCGGCATCGCGCTTCGGAAGAGCCGTCAGCACGGTGCCCAGCGACCGCAGCAGGGGCTTCTTCTGTGCCGGAGAGAGGGTCGGGACCGTCACGCGAACCACACCGCCGAGCATCGCGCCGATGGTCTGCAGCACCTCGGTGCGCTTCTGCGGATCGGGCAGGGCGACCCGCGTGTAGCGCTGCGCGGCCATCTCGATGAGCCCGATGCGCGCCAGGTCGTTGAGCGCTTCGCGGATGGGCGTGCGCGACATCCCGAGCCAGTCCTGCAGTTCACCGTCGTTCAGATGCTCACCCGGTGCGAGCGTGCCGTCGAAGATCGCGGCGCGGATCCGCTCGGCGGCGACGTCGCGGAGTGAACGGCGCTCGATGTCGGATGAGCTGGTGGGCACTGGCATGGAATACTCCCGGGTCGTGTTCTGCAGTTCCATCAGGTTAGCCGGTCTGCGCTCCACGACTTGAGTCGCCCGGATCTGCGCGTTTCCCTCGGGATTCCGTGCAGTTCCGGGCGACTCAGCGGGCGGTGCTAGTGCGCAGGCTGGTAACGGTACCTCGCCCCGGTGTGCTCCTCGGGCAGGCGGTCACCGCGGCCGTGCAGCTTGTGCCGCAGGCTGCCCTCGGTGTACTCCTCGGGGTACGCGCCGCGACGACGGAGCTCGGGGATCACGAACTCGACGATGTCCTCGAAGGTGCCAGGGGTGATCGCGTAGGCGAGGTTGAAGCCGTCGACATCGGTCTCCTCCACCCACTCCTGCAGCGTGTCGGCGATCTCCGAAGCGCTGCCCACGATCCGCGGACCGAGGCCACCGATCGCGCCCATGCGGGAGATGTCCTTGACCTTGAACTCGCCGCCCTCCTCGTTCGCCGCCTGGTAGTTCGCGACAGCCGACTGGATGGCGTTGCTCTTCACGTTGCCGATCGGCTCGTCCGGGTCGTACTGGGAGAGGTCGATGCCCATCCATCCCGACATGAAGACGAGTGCACCCTCCTGGGAGGCGTACTGCAGGTAGTCCTCGTGCTTCGCGTGCGCCTTCTCGCTCGTCTCGTCGGTGATGATCGTGAGCAGCGTGTAGATCTTCGCGGAGTAGCGGTCCCGACCGGCTGCCTCGAGGGCGTCGCGGATCCGGCTCACGGTGGCCTTCAGGCCGGCCTTCGTCGAGGCTCCGACGAAGATGGCCTCGGCGTTGCCAGCCGCGAACTGGATGCCGCGCGGCGAGGCGCCGGCCTGGTAGATGACGGGCGTGCGCTGCGTCGACGGCTCGGACAGGTGGATGCCCGGCACCGTGAAGTGCTTGCCGGCATGCCCGATCTCGTGCACCTTCGCCGGGTCGGTGAACACGCCCGACTCGCGGTCGCGAACGACGGCGTCGTCCTCCCACGACCCCTCCCACAGCTTGTATAGGACCTCGAGGTACTCGTCGGCGACGTCGTAGCGCTCGTCGTGCTCGAGCTGGTCGTCGTGGCCCATGTTGCGTGCGGCGCTCGGCAGGTAACCGGTGACGACGTTCCAGCCGACACGGCCCTTGGTGAGGTGGTCGAGCGTCGACATGCGGCGGGCGAAGGGGTACGGGTGCTCGTAGGCGGTACCGGCCGTGACACCGAAGCCGAGGTGCTTCGTGACGGCGGCCATCGCCGACACGAGGAGGATCGGGTCGTTGACGGGCACCTGTGCACCGTTGCGGATCGCTGCCTCGTTGTTGCCGCCGTACACGTCATACGTACCGAGGACGTCGGCGATGAAGATGCCGTCGAAGTTCCCCTTCTCCAACAGCTGGGCGAGATCCGTCCAGTAGGAGAGGTCCTTGTAGGTGCTCGAACGGTCGTCGGGATGGCGCCACATGCCGGAGGCCTGGTGCGCGACGCAGTTCATGTCGAAGGCGTTGAAACGGATCTGACGGGTCATAGGGTCGATCCTGCATCACCGGTGCCGAGCGCCACCTGGCAAATCGAGGATTCCGTAACAGGACGTCATCTGGCCGGTCGCTCGGCCTCGATGGCGTGCCGGTAGGCGTCGTGGCTCAGCGCCCCGACGGCGGAGTGCCGGCGTCCGTAGCCGAGGTACAGCAGGACGCCCGCGACCATCCAGGCGGCGAAGACCAGCCAGGTCGTCCCGCCGAGCGAGACCATGAGGCCGAGACACATGAGGATGCCGAGGGCCGGCACCACCGGGAACAGCGGCACGGAGTAGGACCGCTCGAGGTCGGGACGCGTGCGACGCAGGAGGATGACCGAGAGGTTCACGAGCGCGAAGGCGAACAGGGTGCCGATGCTCGTCGCGTCGGCGAGCTCGCCGAGCGGGATGAGCGCGGCGACCACGGCGACCGCTGCGCCGACGATGATCGTCCCGGCGACCGGCGTCCCGGTGCGGCGCCCCACCCGCCCGAACACCGGGGCACCATGCCGTCCTGCGCCATCCGATACAGGATGCGGGTCTGGCCGTAATACACGGTGAGCACGACGCTCGCGATGGCGACGACCGCGCCGATGGAGAAGAACAGGGCGACGAACGGCTGGCCGGTGAGCTCGGTGAGGATGCCGACGAACGCCGACTCGTCGTCGGTGAACTCGGTCCAGGGCTTGGCGCCGATCGCCGCGATCGCGACCAGGATGTAGACGGTCGTGACGATCACCATCGACAGGATGATCGCTCGGGGCAGGTCGCGCCTCGGGTTCGTGGCTTCGTCGCCGGCGGTGGAGGCTGCGTCGAAACCGATGTAGGAGAAGAACAGTCGACTCGACGCGGCGGCGATCCCGGCAACGCCCATCGGTGCCAGCGGCTCGAAGTTCTGCAGGGAGAACGCCGTGAAGGCGATGACGACGAAGACGAGCAGCACGAGCAGTTTCACGAACACCATGACGGTGTTGGCCCAGGCGCTCTCCTTGGCGCCACGCACCAGCAGGAGCATCGCGAGCAGGACCAGCAGGGCCGCCGGGAGGTTGATGACCCCGCCGTCGACACCGATCGGGTTCGCGAGCGCCGGGGGAAGCGCGAGGCCGAAGACGGTGAGCGCCTCGTTCACGTACTGTCCGGCTCCGACGGCGACGGCGGCGACGGACACGCCGTACTCCAGGACCAGGCACCAGCCGCAGACCCAGGCGACGCCCTCGCCCATGGTCGCGTAGGCGTAGGAGTAGCTGGACCCGGACACGGGCACCGAACCGGCCATCTCCGCGTAGGACAGCGCGGAGAGGAGGGCTGCCAGCCCCGCCACGGCGAAGGCGATCCACACCGCTGGCCCGGCAAGCGGGACCGCGGTGCCGAGCACGACGAAGATGCCGGTGCCGAGTGTCGCTCCGACGCTGATCATCGTGAGCTGCCACACGCCGAGCGAGCGGCGGAGGGGAGCGGTCGATCCGGCCGTGTCGACGGAATCAGCGCCCAGCCGGTCGAGGGGCATGCGTCGACCCAGCTGCTCGAGGAGCGGGAGTCGGCGGGTCATCACGGTTTCCCATGGTAGACGCCGTCATCGCCTGGTCAGACCAGCAGTCGTCGGCTGGAGGGCGGACGACCGGTGCTGGAGCGCCCGCCGGGTGGCGCGACGCTCAGACGAGCCGCACCTGCGTCTTCGGTCCCGTGCCAGCAGCGCGCGGTAGACCGGCGGCCAGTGCATGCGGGACCTCGTCGAGCGTGACGGTCGTGCCGATGAGCCGACGGGCGTCCTCGCCCAGTTCGGCCAGGAGTCCTGCCGCCTCGTCGATGAACGCGGAGCCGCCGAGGACGGCGTGCACGGTCGCGTCGAGCGGGATGAGGCCGTTGGTCGGCAGACCGGCCGACTCGCCAGGGACACCCAGGAGCGCGATCCGGACGCCCGGTGCCGCGTGGTCGAGCAGTCGTCGGGTGATGTCGGGAGAACCGGTCGCCTCGATGATCACATCGAACCGGTCGTCGGGTGCTGCGGATGTTCCGGGTTCGAGGTTCGCCGGGTCGATCGAGCGCAGCCCGAACCCCTCGACGAACGCGCGGTCCGAGGCTCGGCGGGCGACGACACCGACGGTGGCACCTGTCCGCGCGGCGAACAGGGCGGCGAGCATGCCGAGCGTCCCGGCACCCCAGACGAGCACGCGATCACCTGCGGAGACGTCGGTGAGACGCACCCCGCGGAGCGAGCAGGACGACGGTTCGACGAGCGCACCGAGGGCGGCGTCGAGGCCGTCCGGGAGGCGGTGGACGGCGCGGGCCGGCACCACGAGGAACTCGGCGAGGGCACCGTCGGTCTGTCCGAGCACACCCAGCTCGACATGCGTCGTGCACAGGTGGTGGCGTCCGGCGTGACAGGCGGCGCACGCGTCGCAGCCGATGAAGGTGTCGCCCGTCACGAGGTCACCGGGCTGCAGGCTGTCGCTGTCGGGTGAACCCACGGCGACCACCAGACCTGCCCATTCATGCCCGGGCTGCAACGGATACGCGGTGCGGCCGTCGAGGAGGTACGGCATCGTCCCGTGGAAGAGCGCGACATCGGTGCCGCAGAGCCCCGCCCGCTCGATCCGCACGAGCACCTCGCCCGGCAGCGGTTCGGGCGCCGGACGCTCGACGATCTCGGCGGAGTCCGGGGCGGTGAGTCGGATGGCTCTCATGGTGTCCTCTGCGTCGGCGTTGACGGGTGCGGCGCGCGTCGGAAGCGCACACACCCATTGTCGATGATCAGGCGTGGTGTCGCCCTCGACAGGCTCGGGGACAGGGCGGTGGTTCCTGAGCTCGTCGAAGAGCCGACGACCCGATTGCGGTCTACTCGGGCATGGTGGTGTGGCGTCGGCCGTCGGGTGTCGTCCAGTGGAGGGTGCTGCCGGGGTGTTGTTGGAGTTGCCAGCCGGGGTGGTGCTTGAGGCGGTGGTGGTGTCGGCAGAGGCTGGCGAGGTTGTCGAGGCTGGTGGTGCCGTGGTGTTGCCAGGCGGTGGTGTGGTCGAGGTCGCAGTTCCGGGCAGGGCGGGCGCAGCCGGGCGCGCGGCAGGTGGTGTCTCGGACGCGGACCGCGCGTTGGAGGTCGGTGGGGACACGGTACTGGTCGCGGCCGACGGAGAGGACGGTGCCGGTTTCGGGGTGGGTGAGGATGCGGGTCATCGAGGGTGCGGTGATGGTGAGGCGTGCAGCGGTGTCGGGGTCGATGGGGCCGTAGCCGTCGAGGGTGCCGGGTTCCTCGGTGATGCCGAGGATGCTCAGGGCGGGGACGGTGAGGTGGACGGAGGCGCGGATGTGGGCCTGGATGTCGACGGGCTCGTCGATGAGGTCGGGAAGTCCGATGTCGGAGCTGGCCGGTGCGGTCCAGCTGGCGGGGGCGGCGGAGCCGGGCAGCCAGGCGACGTCACTCATGGACTCGGGGTCGGCGGGGATCGGGCTGCCGTCGGTGGTGACGGTGCCCGCGATGGCGAGGGAGGCGAGGGCGTCTGCGCGCAGCTGCGCGAGCGTCCGCGCATCACCCGCGACCCGGGTGGGGATCGCGGCGGCGTCGAGGCGTTCCCGGATCGCGTAGGCGAGGGGTGC